>NZ_CANLNH010000007.1 GCF_947492535.1 uncultured Dokdonia sp.
CTAGCAATTAGGTATAGAAGGAAACTGAATTATACGTTAAAAAGGAAATGCATCACATCGCCATCGGCTACGATATAGCCTCAAAAGGAATAAAACGGAAAATTCCATAAAATTTGTGCTTCGCAAATACAAATTTTATGGAATAACCACCCTAGCAATTAGGTATAGAAGGAAACTGAATTATACGTTAAAAAGGAAATGCATCACATCGCCATCGGCTACGATATACCCTTTTCCTTCTACACCTAATTTTCCAGCTTCTTTTACTTTAGCTTCACTTCCGTACTCCACAAAGTCATTATATTTAATAACCTCAGCACGAATAAATCCTTTTTCAAAATCGGTGTGAATAACACCAGCGGCTTGCGGTGCTGTAGAACCAATATTAATCGTCCATGCACGTACTTCTTTTACCCCTGCTGTAAAATAGGTTTGTTGATTTAATAACTTATACGCACTACGTATCAATTTTGCACTTCCTGGTTCATCAAGACCAATATCAGCTAAAAACATCTGACGCTCTTCATAGTCATCTAGCTCTGTAATATCTGCCTCTGTACCTACAGCGAGTACTAATACTTCTGCATGTTCATCTTTTACAGTCTCACGTACTTTATCTACATATGCATTTCCATCTACAGCACTGTTTTCATCTACATTACATACATACATTACTGGTTTATCTGTAATAAACTGTAATGGTTTTACATATTCTTCACGTGCATCTTCATCTATATCTATAGCGCGTACAGAAATACCGCCTTCTAAACCTTCTTTTAATTTAAGTAACACAGCTTCTTCTGCTTGTGCTTCTTTATTTCCAGTTCTCGCGGCGCGTTTTACTTTATCTATTTTCTTATCTACCGTATCAAGATCTTTTAATTGTAACTCAATATCAATTGTTTCTTTATCGCGTATGGGATCTACACTTCCATCTACGTGTACAATGTTATCATTATCAAAACAACGCAATACGTGAAGAATTGCGTCGGTCTCACGGATGTTTCCTAAAAACTGATTTCCTAATCCTTCTCCTTTACTTGCTCCTTTTACCAATCCTGCAATATCAACAATCTCTACCGTTGCTGGTACTACGCGTTCTGGATTTACAAGTTCTTCTAATTTCTCAAGACGTGGGTCTGGTACATTTACAACACCTATATTAGGCTCGATGGTACAAAACGGAAAATTGGCGCTTTGTGCTTTAGCATTAGATAAACAATTAAATAATGTTGATTTCCCAACATTCGGTAATCCTACGATTCCTGCTTTCATAATAGATACTTCAAATGATTATGTATAGATACGCTCCTGCCTGCCTGCCGGCAAGTTCGCGAAAGCGGTTTAAAACACCACTCCTTTTTCAGCGTGCAAAGATACAAGGGAAGAACCAAAATACCATCATTTTGGATTTATTGTTTTTTCTCCTACTGTTCCGTACCATTTTGCAATGGTATTTTCGGCAGGTTTAAAACGCGGTGTAAAGTCTACATTGGTTTTTGCTCCTTCAGCAGTTGTTCGAGTATGCCATTGCCAAATATAGCATCCTGCAAACCAAGGTTCATTCCATAATTTTTGAAACATCGCTTCATAGGCACGTTGTTGGGTTTGATCAGATTTTTTCTTGGTGAGCGCTCCTGTTACTGCGCCCCATTCCCAAGGAGCAATCGTTGCTGCATCATCACTTCGATACCCAATTTCTGTAAATAAAATTGGCATATCATACTGTGATGATGCTTTCTTTAAGGCTGTTATATGTGTATCCCAACCTGCTTTAATCGTTTCTAAATCAGGATTTCTATTGGTTGTTAAAGGAAAATATGCTTGTACGCCTATATAATCGAGTTCCTTCCAAAACGGAATACGTTCTATAGGGTCGTCCCAATTGGAAGCATACGTCAACTGTCCAGTATATATTTCTTTAATCTTTTTTATAAATGGAATCCACACATCAGGTTGATGCTGAATGGCTGTTCGTAATTCTGTACCTATACAAAATAAAGGGACGTCCATTTTTGCTGCCATACGGGCATATTGTAACATGCGCTCCTCATAACTCTTAAACCATATATCCCAATCTTCCTGAGAAAGTTGAATATTAGAACGCCACCCTTCACGTAACCAAATATGCGGTTTTAAATGTACGCTGATTTCCTTTTCTTGTAGTCTTCTAATATGTTTCATCGTTACAGAATCCCGACGAGACCAAACGTCGGGAATTACCTTACCTTCTATTTTATTTGTGGTTTCATTTTTCTGATCTATAAACGGAATCACAGTAGCCCACTCAATATTATCTTTTATAAGGTCTTTTGTTGCTTTCTGCACATCTTCTTGATCATACGACCAGAAAACACTCATCCCTCTATGTTTTCCATCTATTTCGTAGCGATTTGTCGCTTTCTCAGATGTATTTTCTATACTATAATCCCAATCATAATTAAAGAACTCAGTACTATTAAAAGAGATAATCCCTTTAATACTTATATAGATCACAAAAATTGGGATCACAAGTGAGAAGCTAAATCGTTTAAGTGCTAACGTCCATCCTCTTTTTTTAAATCCCCGTACTGCATATCGTATGATAACAAATAGTACATAAACGAGTAAAAAGAATATATGGAATCCAATAAGAAATCGTGATGTAGGTACAAATACGCCTAGCATTTTGATGGCTTCTACAAAAGAAACCTTAGCTCTCCATATGCCTATACAATAGAATAGCAAAAATATGCCCCAAGTACTTAGGTACAGTTTTAAAAGAATACGAAGTGTTTTCTTAAACATAAGGAAGCTATCTAAAAAGGACTACTACCTCTTAGAAGCGTATCCTATATAATTGTTACAATTATTTTTCTTTTTTAAGAACGCGATCTATTGCCGTTGTATACTCTGGAAATGTCACAAGATCATTGTGACCTCCACTAGGAACGGTTATAAATTCTTTAGACGATGTTGCTATTTTTTCAAATAACTTCTGCCCATGTTCATAAGCAACTACGGCATCATCAGTACCGTGAAAAACAGTAATAGGGCAAGAAACAGCATCTACAAATTCATATGTAGGCATCCTGTATTTTAATAATCGTTTTACAGGAAGCCATCTAAAACGCGAACGTGCCTCATCTTCGATACTATAAAACGGTGTTTCTAACGTAAGGTTTTTAGGGGTATGTTTACTTGCTACATAGGTAGCGAAAGTGGTCCCTAAGCTTCTCCCATATACATGAATTTGGGATTCGGGATAGTTCGCTTTCGCGAAAGCGTACCAAACCTCACTATCATCATACAAGGCTTGTTCTGGATTTGAAGTAGTTATGCTCGCATCACTTTTCCCATAATTACGATAATCCATTACAATTACTGAATATCCTTTTTGACTGAAAAACTGCGTAATCTCCCCCCAACGACGCACACTACCTGCATTTCCATGAAAATAAAGAATAACACCTTTAGCATTTGCTACAGGAAAATGGAGTCCGTGAAGTTGCACTCCTCCTTCTCCTTCTTGGTATATTTCTTCAAAAGGAACATCAAATTCAAAAACATAGTCTTTGGGTAATTGTTCGGGATGAAAAAGCATACTCTCTTGAAAAAAGTATAATCCGCCACATAAAATTCCATAAAGATTTCCCAAAATAAACAGGAGGATTGCTCCTCTTTTTAGTGTACGCTTCATTGCATAGGTTTATAATGAGACAAAGTAACTGTTTTTAATAGGAATAAAAAAAACACCTAAGTATATAAGAGCATAAACTTAGGTGTTTCTTAATCTGATACAGTATATAAACTGTGTGTGGTTTTATTTACATACTGTTTTAAAATTATCCTCCAAATCCATCACATGCTAACACGTCAAAAACGCATAAACCTACGCTCTGTACACAGGCAAAGATGCAACCTACGGGAAATACACCTGCACAATCTGCATCAGAGTTACAGGTTGTTAATCCCATACCTCCACCTACTGACAACTGTTCTTTTTTGCTCAACTTTTGAGCACCTTTTACATTTGAAATCTTTTTTAACATTATTTATCTATTTTAAATGACACATTCCTCTGATCAGTTTAAGACAGTCAAAGAATCTGTCTAACAAACTAGTTTTGTATGATTTAAATGTAGATTCATTTATATGGATTTACAAAGAAACTATTCCAGTTTTCATGAATATCGATAAAGTAAAAAGTGTCCCCACAAAAACTTACTATTAGAAGGCTATTTAAATTTGTAACTAATTAAAATAGAATACTTATAGATCAATTACTATTTAATATTTAATTGATGATTTATATAATTTTGTTAACCCGTTGTGCATTTTGAATAGATTTCTTGATTTTTCCCCTCCCTGAAGGGTGAATCGAAGAAATCTTTAGTACTTCCTTTAGGATTTGAGGGAAATAATGAAGATTGATAGGATACTATCACAGTTGTTTTGTCAAAATGCACAACAGATTTTATTAGTAATGTTTCAAGAAAAGTAGTCTACACTAAATGATGTAATAACATGATTTATTAGTATAGAAAATAAAAGGTGTTGTATCTATACTACCTACGCATTCTTACGCTTTGTATTATGAATTACGTTGAAGCTAGAGCCTTCCAAATCGATTTCTTTTGGTGTAGAATTAAGAATTTCGGTAAGCATTTTATGATAACTCTCAAAGTTATTGAGGTTTTTATGCCCGCCCCCAATGATGGTGTACATTTTAGTTAACTTAGGTTTCACTTTAGAAAGTTTCACACTCGTTTTATAGGGAATCAATTTATCATCGGTACCATGAATAATATGGATAGGACATTGTACATATTTAAGCCACTTGTAGGTAGGTAACGGATATTTAATCAATAAAGACAGAGGCATAAACGGCGCATAGCGTGCCGTTACTTTGGTAAGACTATAATAGGGAGCATCAAGAATAAGCATCCTCGGATTATTTACAGAGGCAATTTTGGTAGCAAGTCCAGATCCCAAACTACGTCCATAGAGGATAATATGTTTTTCATCTACGTGTTCTTTTAATTTATTATAAATTACTTGTAGATCTCTTTTCAATGCTTTCTGATTACGACGTCCTGTACTTTTTCCAAAACCTCGGTAATCCATCATCACAACATCATAGCCATTACGCGTAAAATCTACGGCAAATTTTCCCCATCCTTTAATGCTTTTAGAATTTCCTTTGAGATACAACACAACGCCCTTAGGTTTTTTAACCTTAAAATGGAGTCCATTCAGTTGTGCACCGTCTCTTGTCTCTATGGTATATTCATCTACTTCTTGATTTTCATAAAAGAATTGAAAATCAGCAGGTAGTTTTTCTGGTTTAAATAAGAAATAGTCTTGTAAATAATATAATAATATACTTATAACAATGTATAATATAATTAAAGTAATACCTACAACTATTAATTGTTTCATTATACTAAAGTAATGAAAAAAGAAAAGCGAGTCGTAACTCGCTTTTAAACTTCTTAATTAACACAACAACACCTAGGGTTTGTATTAAGATAACAAAAACAAGCATAGCAAGGAAGGGAAGCTCCATTAATAGTTTCTTGTTCTTCTTTTTCTAATTCTTTAATTCTGCTGATTTTTAAAATATCATTTAGCATATTAATAAAAATTTATAGTTAATACTCTATATTACAAACATATAACTCAATTTTATGTTTTATTATTATAATTAAGCAAAAAATTAACACATTAGTTATCAGACATATAACAATTTGACAAGTTTAAAATATCATATATAGGTTAAGAATCTTTTTGATTTTTTACGCTTTCGCGAAAAGTAAATAAGGCATCATTAATTCTTTCAAAAAATGCCTGTAACCCCTTACAAACGTTAAATTCTTTAACACAAAACCCCTTTTATACACAAAGAGAGTATCGTACCTTGTAGGCTTCTTAATAAATAAAAAAAAATGACTTTACAAAAATCTTTACGACTAGCGTTTATGGGTCTCATATGCTCTGGTTTTTTTATTGCTTGTACAGATGAAAGTAGCTCTAATGGTAGTAATGCCGAAGATAGCGCTTCTCTTTCTGTAGATTATGAAAAATATGAACTAGAAAATGGACTTGATGTCATTTTACATCAAGATAAAAGTGATCCTATTGTTTCTTTAGCGATCCAATATGGTGTAGGATCTAATCGTGAAAAAACAGGACGTACAGGATTTGCGCATCTTTTTGAACATATGTTATTTCAAGAGTCTGAAAATGTACCACAAGATCAGTTCTTTAAAAAGATACAAGATGCTGGAGGTACACTTAATGGAGGTACTTGGAAAGATGGTACTATCTATTATGAAGTTGTTCCAAATAATGCTATGGAAATGGTGATGTGGTTAGAAAGTGACCGTATGGGATACCTTATTAACACGGTAACAGAATCTGCATTTTACAATCAACAAGAGGTTGTTCAAAATGAAAAGCGTCAGCGTGTAGATAATAACCCTTACGGACATACAAACTGGGTGTTAGATAAAAATATCTACCCAGAAGGTCATCCTTATAATTGGCAAGTCATTGGAGAGTTAGTAGATCTTCAGAATGCAACTATCGATGATGTAAAAGAATTTTACGCAAAATACTACGGTCCTAACAATGCAACGTTAGTACTTGCTGGAGACTTCGAAACAGAAGAAGCAAAAGCAATGATTGAGAAGTATTTTGGCGAAATCAAAAAAGGACAAGACGTTCCTAAACTAAAGCCACAACGTGTTACACTTGCTGAAACAAAGAAATTGTACCACGAAGATAATTTCGCGCAAGCGCCACAATTACATATGGTTTGGCCAACACTTGAGCAATATACTGATGATGCGTATGCATTAGATTTTCTAGCAGAAATCCTTTCTGACGGAAAAGAAGCACCTATTTATGAAGTGCTCACAAAAGAGAAGGAATTAACGTCAAATGCATTTGCATATAACAATTCGCAAGAATTAGCTGGAGAATTTCATATTATCGTAACTGCGAGTGCAGGAAAAGATCTTGACGACGTAGAGACTGGAATTTTTGAAGCAATGCAACGTTTTGAAACTAATGGTATTCCTGAAGGGGATGTAGATCGTATCAAGGCAAGTTTAGAAACAGATTTCTATAATGGCATCAGTAGTGTATTAGGTAAATCATTCCAAATGGCACAATACAATGTATTTGCAGGAGAGCCTAGTTTTATCGAGCAAGATATTGAGAATATCAAAAAAGTAACCGAGGCAGATATCATGCGTGTATATAACAAATACATTAAAGACAAGCCGTATGTATTAACCAGTTTTGTACCTAAAGGACAATTAGACTTGATTGTTGAAAATTCTAAAAAAGCACCTATTGTAGAGGAAGCTATTACAGAAAATGTAACTAAAGAAGTAAAAGATGCAGCAACTGAAGTTGTAAAAACACCTTCAAATTTTGATCGCTCTGTAGAGCCTTCACAAGGACCTGCTCCTGCACTTAACATTCCTGATAGCTGGACAACAGAATTAGCTAATGGAATGAAAGTATATGGTATTGAACAAAATGAAATACCTACGGTTAATTTTAACCTTGTTATTGAAGGAGGTCATTTACTAGACAGTAAAGATAAAAATGGGGTAGCAAACCTTATGACAGATATCTTGATGGAAGGAACGGCTACTAAAACACCTGCAGAGTTAGAAAAAGCTATTCAAAGTCTTGGTGCGAGTATCCGAATGTTTACAGGACGTGAATCTATTGTAGTACAAGGAAATACACTTACACGTAATTTTGAAGCTACGATGGATCTTATTGAAGAAATTCTATTAGAACCACGTTGGGATGAAGAAGAATTTGGACGTATCAAAATAGCTACCGTAAATGGAATTAAGCGTTCTAATGCTAATCCAAATGTTATTGCAAACAGAGTATATACAAAAACATTGTATGGAGATGATCATATTTTCTCATACCCATCTAGCGGTACTGAAGCATCTGTAAATGCAATCACAATGAATGATTTAAAAGCATTTTATAATACAAATTTCTCTCCATCAGTAAGTAGATTTCATATTGTAGGAAAAATTAAGAAAGAGACTGCGTTAAATGCATTGAAAGATCTTGAATCAAAATGGGCAGCAAAAGAAGTGACAATGCCTACTTATGAGATTCCTTCACAAAGAGGTAAATCATCTTTATTATTTGTAGATGTACCAAATGCAAAACAATCTGTAATTAGTATCGGAAATATAGGACTTGCGCGTACAGATAAAGATTTTTACCCTGCCGAAGTCATGAATTATAATTTAGGAGGCGCTTTTAATGGCGTTGTAAATAGAATTCTTCGTGAAGAAAAAGGGTATACATATGGCGCTCGTACTGGTTTTAGTGGAACAAAGATTCCTGGAACATTTACGGCTTCTTCTAGTGTACGTACCAATACAACTGGAGAGTCTGTACAAATCTTTAAAGACGAGATTGCTCGTTATAAAGAAGGAATCACTGCAGAAGATCTTGAGTTTACTAAGAATGCCTTAATTAAGTCGAATGCGCGTCGTTTTGAAACACAAGGTGCATTATTAGGTATGCTACAAGAGATGAGTGCTTATGGCTTAGCTCCAGATTATATAGAAGGAGAAGAAGCTACCGTACGTAATATGACATTAGAGCAACACAAAGCGTTAGCAAACAAATATCTTGATGAGTCAAAAATGGCGTATCTCGTTGTTGGTGATGCTGCGACACAATATGCACAGTTCCAAAAAATGGGATTTGATGAAGTAAAGTTATTAGACAAAGACGGTAACGAAACTGAATTAAAAGCAGTAAAGCAGTAAGCTGTTTATTTAGTATATACAAAAGGGACATCGATACGGTGTCCCTTTTTTTGATTGTGAAAATAGAAGGAGATTCCCGACTTCGCGGGAATAAAAACATATTTTAAGTACCTTAGTTCCTCGATCGCAAAATCAACACCCACTGAAACTTTTTGAACACATCAAAAAATACCCTGTACTCACTATTTCTATAGGGCTTTTACTCTTGTTTGCAGGCTTTGTATTTGTAAATACTACAGGGTTTTACAATAGTATTGAAAATGCTTCCTTATGGGTTCGTAAATGGTTTGGTCATTTCTATCTCTATTTAGGATTATTCTGCGTACTCTTCATTGTAGGATTAGCCCTCTCCCCTTTCGGGAAACAGAAATTAGGGAGTCCTGAAGATGTGCCTGAGTTCTCACGTTGGTCATGGATCGCCATGTTATATAGTGCTGGTATGGGTGCAGGCATTCTCTTACGAGCGGTACAAGAGCCTGTCTTTATGCAACAACACCCACCGATACAGACGGGTGCTTCACCAGAAATTATAGCCTTAGAATATACTTTTTATCAATGGGGATTTACCGCATGGGCATTTTATGGCCTCTTTGCGTTGATTATTGGGTATTATCTATTTACCAAAAAACGATCTGCGCTTATTAGTGCTTCGATACAAAGCATCACTACCCATAAACTACCGACACATGGTATTGATATTCTAGCAACAGTTACGACTGTTTTTGGGCTTGTAGGTGCTATAGGGTTAGGAACCACACAAATTAATGGAGGTCTCAATCATATTACGCAAGGGAACTTTGGTCTTTGGACGACTATTGGTATTACGATATGTATTGCTATTCTTGCCTTTCTATCGGTTTGGAAAGGGATGCATAAAGGCATCAAACGTATTTCTACGCTTAATATATGGATCACCTTAGCCATTCTCATCTATGTGTTTGTGCAAAGTGATATGGTAGCGGTTGTGTCCGCTTTCGCGAAAGCGGTTACCCTTTATATAAAAGATTTTATCCCACTTAGTCTTGCGATTGGATCGTATAATCCTGGGGAAGCTTTTTTAACAGATTGGACGTATTACTATTGGGCATTTTGGCTCGCTTGGGCTCCGTTTACAGGCATTTTTATTGCGCGTATTTCTCGTGGAAGAACGATTAGAGAATTGTTACTGGGTGTCTTGATCATTCCGGCCATGGGGACTTTTTTTTGGTTTAGTGTTTTTGGAGATAGTGCCTTTACACTCATAGAGAATTGGGGAACATATAACAACGAATTTGGCAATGTATTTTCTTCCATTTTTGTGTTTTTTGAAAGTTATCCATTTGCGAGTGTACTCAATGTGATTACAATGGTTTTACTGATTAGTTTTTTAGTCACTTCGGTAGACTCGGCGGTATTTGTATTGAGCATGTTTACTGATAAAGGAAATCCAACGCCTAAACGCAGACATCGTTTGATCTGGTCTGTAGGAATTGCGCTATTTGCTATTGCCATGATTGTATTGGGCAATGCCCGTCCAGAAATTAGTGTCTTGGTTGCATTGCAAAAATTATTGATCATCACTTCCCTCCCATTTGCCTTGTTTATGGTGGTGATGGTTGGCGTGTTTGTAAGAGATATCGTAAAGAAAAAAGAGTCATAAGTTCCATCGTGATTATCTATAATGAAAAACCAATCAATTCTCTTAATTACTTATACTAACTTTCAAGATGAGTATTCATAATATAATTAGTAATTTTAAGATTGAACTCAAACTTTCAGAAAATGAAAACAACCACATTTCTAACATTTGTAGGTGAACAATGCGGAAAGGCTAAGGAAGCTATAGATTTTTATACTTCTATCTTTCCTAATTCAGAAATTAAAAGCATCGTAAACTATCAAGAAGGAGAAGCTGGAGGAACACCAGAGCTTATTAAATATGGTGTTTTTACATTAAATGGTACTGCATATATGGTTTCTGAAAGCAATTACAATCATGCATGGTCATTTTCGCCAGGAGTATCGCTATTTGTTACGTGTAGTTCTGAGGAGGAGATAGATACTTTATTTGAAAAAATCGTGTCAAATGGAGGCCAAATAATGGTTCCGCTTGAAAATTATGAAACTGGTGATTACGGTTTTGGTGAAAAATTCGGATGGTGTCAAGACAGGTATGGTATTTCATGGCAATTTAATCTTTCCGAATAAATACGAAATCATATCATATACTGTTTAATATAAAGGGATAGAAAAAAATAACATGAAATCAATCGTTTTAAAATTACCTGAATATCTTTTAATTATTTTAATCTTATTAGCGGGATATACCCCTCCTTTTTCTATAAACCCACTTTTTCTTGGAATCATTGGTATTTTAATTCTTCAAATTATATTTAAAAATAAAATATTAGGTCTCATACTTGGAACTCTATACTTTCTCGTTACTCTTTATTTCTTGGGAGCGTTACTGTCAGAATTTAATGAGTTTACAGAAGTTAACAATAGTGCAAGACAATTACTCCTTGTAGGTATTCCTCTCTGGATACTAAATGTAGTCTTATCTTCTATTATGATCTATAAGTATGCTATTCATACGTTCAAAAATAATCTACAACTAAGCTAGCTTTCGCAATTCATCTTTGAGGTGTACTGATAGGTTGTAGACAATTATTTTTTTAAACGTATCAATATCATAAGGCTTTAGAATGATATCATTCATACCTGAGCTAAAGATTTGGGATTTTTGCCCCTCTATCTCAACAGCTGTTAAAGCAATAATAGGAATAGACGTATTAAATTGTCGAATCTCCACAGTCGCATCAAAACCATTTTTAACAGGCATATTAATATCCATTAAAACTAAGTCAAATGCGTTTTCTTTTACAAGAGTTACTGCTTCTTCCCCATTTTGTGCAATCGTACATATCACATCTTCATTTTCAAGAATCTTTTTAGTAACGATTTGATTTATCCTATTATCTTCTACAATTAGAATTTGTTTCTTAGCTAATTGTTTGAAATTTAAAATAGGAGCAGGTGTAGTCGTATCTAATTCATTAGAAATAGCAATATCTAGATTAAATATAAACGTTGTTCCTTTTCCTAATTCACTTTCTACTCTAATTTCACCGCCAGCTTGCTCTACTAGTTTTTTAACAATAGGCAATCCTAAACCAGTACCTTGATATTTAGAAGACATAGAATCTATTTGCGTAAACTCATCAAAAATCTGATTTAATTTATGGTTTTCGATACCTGGTCCTGTGTCACTAACTATAAATTGAATCGTAGCAGTTTCGGTAGTTTTCTTTATATTCTTAATAGCTAATATAATTTCACCTCTCTCAGTAAATTTGAAGGCATTCCCTATTAAATTCATTAAAATTTGAGATAGTCTTACAGAATTGCCGTGCAAGAATGTAGGAACATCTTCTTGAATCTGAATTTTAATTTCGTTTTGATTTTGTAGTCTTACGTATTCAAAAGAAGAAGCTATGGTAGATGAAAGTTCTTTAATATCAAACGTTGTTTTTTCTTCTTTAAAACTAGTATTCTCAATTTTATTAATATGTAATAAGTCGTTTACTAGAGCTAATAGATAATTTGCAGAAAACTTTAATGATTTCAAGTCTTTCTCGTGTTTCTTCAAATCATTATTTTCTAATAAAATAGAGCTCAGCCCTACAACACCATACAGCGGAGTTCGTAACTCATGACTCACTGTTGCAAAAAACTTTGATTTTACCTTAGTGAGTTCTTCACTTTGTTTTTTTGCAGCTAAATATTCTACATTTTTATTCTTAAGATCTGTTATTAATCGTTTGCGTTTAAAATTGGAAATATACGTCTGAATAAAAATGATAGAAACTAAAATTAAAATAGCCAGAATAACACAAATTAATAAGGTCTTACTCTCGGCTTGTTCTTCTAATAATTTTTTTTCTAACTCTTTTGATTTGATTTGATCTTTAAAACGTTCTGCATTTAATTTTGCTGTTGCAGATTCAATGATATTTCTGTCATCATCTTTATTTTTTTCTATTTCATATACTTCTAATTTTTTATTAACCTCATACACTCCTTTATAATCTCCTTTCATTGCTAAAGCTTCTTTATAACCTGTGTAGCCTTCTATTAGAGCTTCTTTGAATTCATTAGCTGGAGAAAGAGCTATTGTTTGTTTGAAGTTTTTGATAGCTTCTTCTGGTTTATTTAATAGAAGTAGCATTCTTCCTTTATTATGAAGATGACTCGCTTTAAAATGGGGAGGGTTATTCAATAAGTTTAGATAGATTCCTGTTTTATCAATATGATACGCACTATTCTTTGCATCTTTTGCTTCATTATATGCTCTTGATAAGTTATGATGTAAAATAAATAAGCGCGTGGTATCTTTTAAACGGGATGCAATTTCAATACTTTCTAGGTAGGAGCTTATCGTTTTACTTTGATAACCTTCCATAGAATAATAGAGGTTTGCAAGATTCCCTTTGGATTTTAAAATAAGTGAACTATCCTTCGCCTTTTTTGCTTCGTTTAATGATTTTAAAAATAGTTTCTTAGCCCTTATGGTATCCTTAACAGCTAGTAATGTGTTCCCAATAACTGACCTGACTTTATGAATATGTGCTTTATTTTCACTTTTTTCAGCTAGTGATAATCCTTTTTCACTATAAATTAAAATCGGGGCATAGTTAAGATTATAGTGTTCTCCTGTCATCCAATCTATCATTGCATCAACATGCGTTGTTATCTCGGCTGCAGTAGAATCTATTGAAATTTCAGGTAACTTATCTATGATAGAATTTAAAGAGACATCAACAGCTTTATTTTGCTCTTGACTAAAAGAAAATAGGCTGAAGAGTATAACAATCAAAAACAATGTTTTGTGCAAGAACTTCATAATAAACATTCATAATTTAGGGAGCTCTAAATATAGATTTTATTTATAAAACAAGTACGTTATATTAATATTATATGCATTTAATCGGCTATACACGTATTTAATCGATATTATAAACTATTAAAAAGAAAACACATATATTATAAATCATAGATTTTTATCTAATATTTTATAAAAACATCAATTCATTTTATGTATTTAGCATGTATTATTACATTAAGGAATTAATATCATTGTAAAAAAGGTATAGTGTTACCTCACAAACAAAAATAAATGAATAAAGAAATTTTAAATCAAGATACTTTACCTAATACAGAAAGAAGAAGAGACCTACTACCTATTTGGATAAAAGTATTTCTGTGGTTCTTTATGATATTTGGTTTTTTTGCGCCCATTTGTTTATTGCTTGGAATTCTTGGTTTTGATGTTTCTCTTGCCCTGTACGGTTTAGAAGCTACAAATGCCTTAACAGTTAATGGGCTTAACCCGTTGTGCATTTGATTCTATTTCTACTACTTTTTCCCCTACCCTAAAGGGTGAATAGTAGAAATTTTCATTCCATCCTTTAGGATTTGAGGAAAAGAATGAAAATATAGCATCTAAACCCACGCTATTTTTTCTAAATGCACAACGGGTGATTTTATTATAATTATAGTATTTTCTCTTAAAGGAACTGTATCTTTTGGACTGTGGACTGAAAAAAATGGACTGTTGGTCTTGCCATTGTAGATACAATTCTCGGTATTATTTTGTGTACTTTTATAATAATAGTCTTACCATTCTTGTCTGAAAGCGGGGATTCAATTTTAAATATAAGACTAGAGTTCATTGTACTAATTCCTTATTTATTAAAAACGAATAAAATAAAATCAGACTGGGAAAATAGATCCTAAATAAGCGTATTTAAACATGATTATTCATTAAGGTTAGAGATATTATCTAGTATCTTCAGGAGGTACTTATCATATATTAATTAAAAAATCTGTTTACGCTTTCGCGAAAGCGGACAAAGAAGAACACCCACAGTAAATTAACTAATGTCACTATCTAAAAACATACAACGCCTATTAAAAAAAGAAGCAGGTGTAATTCTTTTAAAAAAAACTTCTAAAGATACTACGTGGGAATTTTTAATCTCAAATACAAATACATTAGCCACACTATTATACTTTATTATAAGGAAGAAACATGACTATTTAATCCTAACGAATAAAAGAGTGGTACTTATTTTACGAAACAACGTAGTTAATGAATATGTATTTAACGAAGTCTCATCTGTATCTTATAATGGGATAAATGAAACCCTACAAATAAAAGAACCAGATCAATACGTTTCATTTCACGTAGAAAAAATGAGAATCACATATGATGAAGCTAAAGAGATTAGAAAAAAACTTGAACCTTTTTCTAAAAAATGATCATAACAAATCATGCAAGCCAAAAACAAAAGAAGAATATGCATACTTACTATCATAGGAATGATTTTACTCATTCCGTTTATTGCGATGCAGTTTACACCAGAAGTCCGTTGGGC
This sequence comes from uncultured Dokdonia sp., assembly GCF_947492535.1. Classification (GTDB taxonomy): domain Bacteria; phylum Bacteroidota; class Bacteroidia; order Flavobacteriales; family Flavobacteriaceae; genus Dokdonia. Next base: position 15,221 of record NZ_CANLNH010000007.1, read on the forward strand.
ATTAGCTGATTTTGTAATCGCAGGTATAGTATTATTAGGATTTGGAAGTATGATAGAAGGTATCATTTTGAAAATACAAAACCGTACATACAAAACACTGCTTTATATTATTCTCATCATCTTATTTCTTTTGCTATGGGCAGAACTCGCCGTTGGTATCTTTAATTCTCCAATTGCTGGGAGTTAAAATTCAACTAATTAACAAAATATTGATTTTTCTATCTTCTTTAAAAGTTACTTTAGAATCTAACTAAAATCAATCTCGTGACTAAAAAGCAACTCGTATTCTTTACAGTATACTTCTTTGCAATTGCGCTCTCATTGGGGCAATCTACTACTGACTATACCATCTATCATCAAAACGTATTAAAAACAGAACAACATATTGTTGATGAAAACTATAGTGATGCGCTCTTCATATATGAGCAATTATTTAAAACCTATGACTTCATATTTTTAAGAGACTATAAAATAGCAAGTCAGTTGGCTGCTTATACAAAAAACAAAGAGAAAACACTTTCCTATATCGAATTAGGCATACAAGCAGGATGGTCTTTGACATCTATTAAAAAACATACACTTTTAAAAAAATACCTTTCAAAAGAAGATTGGAAAATAATCAAGAAAAAATACGATTCGCTTACGTCCATACACGAGCGTACACTCAATAAAGAAGTACAGGCGCAAGTCAAAAAAATGTATGCTAAAGATCAGTGGAAAGCGCTCAAGGCATTGTTTAGATTTAGCGAAAAAGCACAGACTCGGTATGCCGAAAACAAATTTGCACCACACAGTGAGCAACAAATAGCCAAACTTATGGATATCATGGCGACCTATGGATATCCTGGGGAACAACTAGTGGGTAAAGGATATTGGACATCTACAATCATTAGTCATCATAATTCTATATCTACTACATATAATCGAAATGACACATTGTACACAACTTTAATTCCAGTACTTAAAGAAGCTATTCAAAAAGGACAACTTTCGCCGTATCAGTTTGCCATTATAGATGATTGGTACTTGACATCCTTAAATGATGATTCAAAACCAAATTATGGAATTATAAGACCACCTTCTCCAGAAAACGTGTCTAAGACAAATAATCCTAGAGCTGCTATTGGTATACGAACAATAGCACTAAGAGATTCATTACTAACTGTTGAAGAGAAAATAGGAATTCACCTCTATATAATGGATATATGGTAAACAAAACATATAAGCCTTTGTTAATTGTGTTAAATCAATCTAAATTGACGTGTCAATATTACACTTGAGCAGTATATTTATGTTAGAATTTTAACGTTTAAAAGTACTCGCTATGATGAAAACTAACACTTTACTTTCCACGTTTTTCTTTATTTCTCTATTTCTCTATTTTTTAATTTTACCGGTTTTTCTCAAAATATAACACAAAGAGGTCCGTACAATTCAGAAGTTCCCATCATTGAACAAATTTCTGTAAAAGACTCATTGTATATTATGAGAGAGCATGTTGTATTACAGTTAGCTAATGAGCAAATAAACAATGATCATCTCTTTTTCAAAGCATATCTTTTAACGGGACCTCAACAAAATAGATATAGCAATAGCCGTGTGTTACATATTGAATTACAAGACACCAATGGAACTACTGTAAAAACACAATTTCATGAAATCGTAGACGGAATGGTCACTGGAAATATCATTCTGCCTAAACGAGTAAAGGAAGGTAATTACACTGTAAAAGCATACACACAGTGGATGAAAAATTACAGTGACACACCTTATGCGAAGAAGCAAATTCTCATTGGAGATCCTGCTACTTCTGATACATCTCTAACAAATACGATAACCATTCTTCCTGAAGGAGGAACCTTTTTACAAGGGTATAAAAATAAAATAGCATTTCAGATACCTCCAAACCTCATAGGCAACGATGGGACTATTGGTACCATCGTAGATAGTCAAAATACAGAGATTCTTAAAGTAAGAGATTATAGTGAGGGTTCGGGAATTGCATTTCTAGAACCAAAAAGTAATGAACGTTATTTTCTAAAATTAGAAAATGGTACTACGTATCCATTACCAGAGAGTGAAGATCAAGGACATATGCTACGCATTAATAACATAGAAGCTTCCATGGCTAGTATACAAGTAGTTCGTTCTGAAAAAGCTCAAAAAACACCTCTTAAACTTATAGGCACATTACGTGGTGTACCTTATTTTGAAAAGAAAATTAACTTCACAAAAAATAGTGCCGATATAAAACTTGATAAGGAAAAAATACCAAGAGGCATCTTAGAACTACAGCTTGTTGACTTAGAAGGAAACTCACTAGCCAAAAGACCTATTTGGATAGATGGACAACCTTTACAAATTACAATGGACCAAGTAACATCTACCGATACTGAAGTAACCTATAAAATAAAAGTGACAGACCAAAAAAATAAACCTGTAAAAACAGAGGTAGCACTTAGTATCATTTCGGAAGATACGAACACAACTAGATTTGAAGAAGCCGATCTATTTGCTTCCCTTCCTGAGCAACTTGACAATGCAACAGAAAGAAACAGACGTTTTTTACAAGATATGTTTGTACTCATTTCTCAGAAAGCAGAAAGCGATACACACAATGAAAGTTCAATGACCATTAATACGATAAAGTATCCTATTCAAAAAGGGCTCCATGTGAAAGGCTATGCGTATGATTTCAATAATAAACTATTAGTCAATACGCCTATACAAGTTATGTTTACCAATGAAAACGGTATTTCTATTGAAGAAACTACTACCGATGCTAATGGAATTTTACGCGTAGATAATATTCATATTGATGGAGAAACAACGCTTCTATGTAGAACAAAAGGAGATGATACAGAATCCAGATTGGTGCAATTAGAGCGTATTGAAGATGCTTTTTATAAAGACCCTAAAAAAGAAAAAGCAAGAATAAAGCTAGCTAAAACAGGCTCAAAACAGAAAACGAATGCATCTCAGGAGCAAAAAGCACTTGCTGTACAACCTTTGGACACCACAGGAACACTTGTTTTAAATGAAGTACCATTAACAGGGAGAAAAACAAAAGAAGCGCCTCCAAAAGAAAAACCATCAGTATATGGCGTAAAACCGCCTAAACACAGAATAGTATACCAAGACTATGACCGTCCTAAAAGTACAGGACTATTACTTGCTCAAGTACCTGGAGTTATCGTTACTGGTCTTGGTGAATTATATCCTTCAGTATCTATTCCCCGAGCGCCAGGACCCATTTTATTTGTCGTAGATGGTATTCCTGTGATGCGTAGAAGTCGCATAAATACAGGTAATACATTTGGGGGTGGTGCGCTCACTACGGCGCCAAGATCAAGTTTAAATGATCTTCAAGATGTTGTAAATTATTCAGATATTCAACGTATTGAAGTATTAATAGGTCCAGAAGCTGCTATCTATGGTTCTAGAGGTGCTGGAGGTGTGATTGCTGTATACACACGTTTTGCAGAAGACACCTATATCCCTAGAAAAAAAGCACAACTTGATTTTCAAGGATATGAACCCGCAATTACATTTGAAAAATATCAAGAAACACTTTCTAAAAAAGATCGTAAAAATGCTACTGTATTATATTGGAATCCATCCATAAATACCAATGAAAATGGAGAAGCTTTAATCACATTACCAATCACGGATACTACAAAACCGTTAAAAGTAAAAGCTACGACTATTAATCAAAAAGGAAATGTAGGCGTATTGCAAACATCATTGAATTAATATTTTTCTGGGTACGCTTTCGCGAAAGCGTACTTAGAAAATTTACGGCCAAAGAATGCCATAGTGTTAAAGCGTACTCAACAAAAAATATAATTTGTAAATATTTAAAATTGTATATGTGTAGAGTCACTATCTTGTGATCTCTTATGAAAAAAGAAATCACAAAAAGAAAAGATATTCACCTTCTCGTCACCACCTTTTACAGTCGGATACGAAAAGATGTATACCTCGCTCCTATCTTTGAGCGGCATATCCATCATTGGGAGGAACACCTAGAACACCTCACTGATTTTTGGGAAGCACAACTCTTTTTTAAGAAAAAGTTTACAGGCAATCCATTAGAAAAACATCAACAAGTAGATGCCGCCGAAGGATATACCGTCAACGAGCAACATTTTGGTATTTGGATCAATCACTGGATACAAACCATAGACGATTTATTTGTAGGAGAAAAAGCAGCCACACTTAAAAATAGGGCAAGAAAAATAGGCACCTTCTTACATGTCGGAATGTTTAATGCTAGGCCTAAATAATCTAACTGACACGTTCCTTTTTAACGATAGCCTTATAGATTTTTTCAATAAAATCTGCCGTCACAAAAGGTTTTAAGATATATCCATCCATGAGTTCTTTATTAATCTTTCCTTCTATCTCTTCTGTAGAAGTAGCAGTTAAGGCTATAATAGGAGTATTATCTCCATTTTCTCGAATGATTTTTGTGGTCTCATAGCCATCAAGTTCTGGCATATGGATATCCATTAAAATACAATCAAACTTCATTTCCTTTATAAGTGCTATCGCATTTTCACCAGAGTCTACTACTTGAGACGTTATATTGTATTGATCTAAAATCTTCCTTGTTACCAATAAATTGATTTTATTATCATCTACAACCAAGACCTTCTTATGTTGTAAGTCTTTTGTTAAGTATTTGAGATCTTCATCTTTTATAATTGCTTTGGTACTCTTAGAGAATGTCAATTCAAAACTAAAGGTTGCACCTTCTCCTTCTACACTATCTATATGAATATCACTATCCATAGCTAATAATGTTCTTTTTACGATAGAGAGCCCTAAGCCTGTTCCTTTAAATGACTTTTCAGTTTTAGAACGTTCTTGGTAAAATTCTTCAAAGATCTTTATTTGCCCTTCTTTAGAAATACCTATCCCATTATCTTCTATCGCAAAATACACCGTAACTTCTTCTCCTATTTCTTCAAGTAACTTAACGCGTATCATGATCGTTCCATTACTCGTAAATTTGATCGAATTAGAAACCAGATTAATGAGTATTTGTGAGAGCTTTAAAGAATCTCCTATAAGTACTTCTGGGATTGTTGGATCATATGCTAATTGTACTTTATTATTACTATCACGTATAGCATACTCTAAGCTTTCTACAATATCTAAAATTAAAACCTTTGGTTTAAACTCTAAAAACTCAACATTCATTTTGCCCGATTCAACTTTGTTTAGTTGAAGGACATTATTAATAAGTGATAATAAATGGTTTCCTGAAAAATTAAGTGACTCTAGGTATTCTTTATGACTACTATTTACATTTTCTTTTAATAACAGCCTAGATAGCTCTATCACGGCATATAAAGGAGTTCGTAGCTCATGACTAATTTCTGAATAAAACTTACTCTTTACATTAGATAAGTATTCTGCCTCTTCTTTTGCTATTTTGAGTTGTTTGTTTTTTTTGAAAATGCCATAAACACTTAAAAGTAAAATAATGCTAACAATAATAAATATAATGTTAGACACTCGAGTTTTCTTAAAAGCAATAGCTTGTTCTTCTTTTTCTTGATTAACAATAGAGAGTTTTTCTTCATTCTCTTTATTACGAAATTTAGTTTCTACCTCTTTAGCAACCTCCAATTCCCTAAATGTGTATATGGTATCTGCTACTTGGGTGTATTCTCTCAATGCGAGAAACGCATCTTTATAATCATTATTCTCATAATGACGTTTAGATTGAGTTCTATATAACGTAGCTAAAATGCCATAAAAGTTATATTCTTTTGCATAAGTAATACTCTCATCAAAATAGAAGTTGTAATTATTAATGTCTCCTTTTTCATAGTAGACATCACTCAATCGCATATATAAATACCCTATAATAGATCGTCCTTTGACAAGTGTTGATTCTTTAGATAACTCATACGCTTCGGTATAATAGGTTAACGCACTATCATATGCCTTTTCTACATTGCTCAAGTACCGAGCATAATTATATAACGGATAGATAATCTCATCTTTATTTTGAGATGTTCTTCCTAGTGCAATCGCTTCTTTAAAATAAGTGTTTGATTTTGCAATACTATCTAATTCACGATATGTTACACCAATATCGCTTATTGTTTTTATCACATTTCCTATATCGTCAGATTTGAGAAAATAGTCCCTAGACTTAGATAAATAATCTAGACATAATGTAATATTCCCTGTATTGTAATACGAATTTCCAATCACATTATAAGCCTTGGCTTTTAAGTGATCATTATTCGTTTTGGTTGCATACTCAATAACCTTATCAGAAATTTTGATTGCTTCTCCGTAATCAAATTGATCAAACTTGTGATAAGCACGCTCCACTTCTTTATACATAGAGTCTATCATAATACTATCTTGGGCTTGCCCATTAGCAAAGCCACAGAGACCTATAAGAAAAGTACATAGTAAATATGTATAGCGCATTAATCTAATGGGTTGTAAGTCCCTGTAATTTAAGTAAAACTTTTTTATACTTCTAAAATTGACCGCTAAATAAATAGAATATGTTAACATTCGTTAACCATTATTTCCCTTCTCCTTGGTTATTTTTGAAAAAAACACGTCCATGAGGTATTATTTTTTGCTCGTATTATTCATAAGCAGTACAATAATAGCAACAAGCCAAGTTGCAAGTATTCCATTTGAAAAGGAAGGTCTCGTATATATTCCTGTAGAAGTACCTGAAAAAAATGAGTCCTTAACCTTTGTTTTTGATACTGGGGCATCTACAGCTGTTATGGATAAAACAGCAGCCACTCGTTTAGGCATAAAAGCAGATACAAAGCAATACGCCACAGGAGCATCAGGGTCTCAAGAATATGAAATTGCCTTAGATAGAACGATTCGTATTGAAAATTTAGATTTTGATAAACTAAATATTGTACTCGTTGATTTACAAGAATTAAGTAATCGCTCAGGAATTCAAATAGATGGCATTATAGGATATGATGTGATTCGTAGGTATGTAACAGAGTTTGATTTTGCAAATAAGAAATTACATCTCTATAATAATACCAAAGATATAAATGACATAACTGGGTATACAGCTCACAAAATAAGAATGAGTAATGCCATACCGATGGTAACGTTAGATTGCGCTTTTAAAGATGGCACGACCATCTCAGGAGATTTCCTTTTTGATAGTGGTGCCAATTTGGGAATTCTTTTTAATACGCCATTTGTAAAAAAACACCAATTAAAAGATAAATTTGATACATCCATTACCATTTCATCTAGAGGACTCACAGCAACTACAACCTCAATAGTAGGATTAACCAAAGAGGTGTCACTATTAGGAAATACCTTTTCAGGAGTCCCTGTAAGTCTTTCACAATCTAAACAAGGGGTAAGCTCTCGAACAGACTTTGCAGGTATTCTGGGAGCAGATATTATCAATCGTTTTGATATGATATTAGATTATAAGAAAAAGAAACTATACCTAAAACCGAGTGTATACTATAAAGATGCATTTGATATCCCACTGGTCGGTTTTACGATTAAGAAATCTGATCAAAAAATAGTCATAGGCGATGTCATTCAAGGTACGGAAGCTGCACAAAAAGGAATTCAAAGTGGTGATGAAATACACTCCATAAATAATGTATCACATGTCGACTTAAAGTCCTACAGAGAACTCTTAAAAAAAGAAGGTCAAACCATACAACTAGTGCTGAAAAAAGCATCTGGAAAAGAAGAAGTGATCGAATTAAAACTCGAAAGATTATTATAATTTACCCTCACCTTACTCCTCTCCCATAGAGAGGAAATCCCTTAAAAGAAAATACAGATAAGAAAATATCAAGAAACCCCTTCTCCCAGAGGGAGAAGGCTTGGATGAGGGATGTATGAATAAAAAGTCACATTATCTTCAATTTAATCTTGCCCCAAAAAGAGAAAACAACTTTGAAAACACATAGGCCCCTTCTCCCTGAAGGAGAAGGCTGGGATGAGGGAAAATAGAAATTACTTATACTGCTTCCCATGTTTAATCACGATATCTACATTTTGAAGTAAACTAATATGGCGTAAAACATCTCCTTTTACAGCAATGATATCGGCTTTTTTACCTTCGGTAACAGTACCTACCTCATCGGCAACACCCATCCATAAAGAAGGCCAATAGGTAGCACCACGTATTGCATACATAGGATCAATTCCAAATTCATTTACCCAAACATCAAGTTCGTTCCACGTAGACTGGCTATGGAACTTCATAGGAATCCCACTATCTGTTCCTATCATAAGTACAACACCCGCCTCCAACAGCTGGTTAATCTTAGTTTCTAAGGTAGGTTTGCGTACCGGTGTTAACTGAAAATACGGCAATCGGTCCTTATGCTTAAAACTATTCTTTATATCGGTTACAATCGTATCGTGAAGACCGCGATGCCAAGAATCATTATCCAAATGTTCTCCATGATCACGTACATACTCATAATTATATAATCCTTCTACGGTTGGACACCAAAATAAAGGACCTAAATTCATCTGTGCCGTACGCGCTTTAATCGCATCCATGACATCATCAGGATAGCTAGGTGCTGAAGAAAGTCCTGTATGCTCAAAACAATCGGCACCAGCTTTTAAACCTGCTATAATCTCCATAGGACGATGCCCGTGCGCGACCACTTTCAAATTATGTTTATGTGCTTCATCTACTACCGCTTGAAGCTCGGCTGTGGTCATCTGATCTTGATCTATTAGTTTGACACAATCCACACCAGCATCGGCAAGGCGTTTTACTTTTTTACGCGCATCATCAGGTCCGTTTACACCCCATCGAAAAGCTTCTGTGCCAGGGTACGGTTTCTTCTGAATAAAAGGTCCCGACACATATAAAGTAGCTCCTGGAATCTCTCCATTATTAATACGATCCCGTATCGAAATACTTTCTTCTAATGGCGCTCCAAGATCTCGTGCACTCGTTACTCCCGCCATCAGTAATTGTTCAGCAGAAGCAGGCATAATTGTATTTTCTAATAAGGGTAAGTAGGTTTTATCCCAATACGCATAATCAGCATGCCCATTAATCATGGTATGTACGTGCATATCCCATAATCCTGGAAGTACAGACATCCCTTCGGTAGAAATAACCTCGGCACCTTCAGGAACCTTTAACGTGGCTACAGTACCTACAGCTTTTATATTTTCACCTTCTATAAGAATCACACTATTTTTTATGGGTGTAGATCCATATCCATCGATAAGCGTCCCCCCAACTAAGGCTTTTACTTGTGCTTGTAACGAAACAGTTCCTATTAAAAATGCAAAGAGTATTTTTTTCATGGCGGTTATTTTTTCTTAAATATAAATAAATCAGGTGTATTATAAAGAGATAATCTCTAGTAAACAAGCAAATATGATCCTTCTGAATGTACTACAAAACCATGCTATATAAGCCATCAAAACAATATCATGTGATAGAGTATCTTTGTCAGTACGCTTTACCATTTCATTCTCCCTACGTGTGTGATTCTTGTATTCGCTTTCGCGAAAGCGTATATAGAAACGTATCCAAAGATTACTTCAAAATAGAGTAGTATTCTAAATTAGAGTAGTACTCTATTTTGATCTAGTACGTAGTTTCTATGAATACATTACCCATCTAACTGTCACCTCGAGCGCAGTCGAGAGCTCAGGTAAACCTAATTAGCTTTCAGTAATAAGGTCTCGACTGCGCTCGACCAGACATTAGAAATACAATGATGTATATACTAAAAGCCAAAACATAATACGTCTAGTCTCTATATTCTATTCTTAAAACAACACAATGTTGTTAATCATAAACTAAATCACATTTGTATATAACATTTTTTCATGCGAATTCGTTACTTTTAAAGACTAACGCTAAAGACCACTCCTTTTGAAGATTAAAAAATTCTGGAAACGAATTTTAATAGCACTCATTACAGTTCCTATTGTACTGACAGGAAGCCTCATACTCTATATTCAGAGTAATCAATCTGATATTATCAAAGGGGAAATTGCAAAACTCAACAAAGAACACAAAGGTCAAATTAATGTAGGAGAAAGTGAATTATCCCTTTTTGGCAACTTTCCACACATTTCTATCAAAGTATATGATGTACAGATTCTTGAAACAAAAGAAGCCAATGCACCCATCATCATGGATGTAAAAGACATCTACGTAGGTTTTAACCTATGGGATATTGTCAATAAAAACTATGATATTCAATCTGTATTATTAGAAGAAGGCGTGTTTAATATTGTCATTCACGAAAACAATACTACCAATATTCAAAACTCCTTAGCGAGTACCTCAGATACAGAAACCCCTACAACCAATATTCACCTAAAAAAGATCACGTTTAAAAATCTAGATATTCATACGCTAGATGAAGCGACCAATACTGATGTAGAAAAATTTGTATACGCAGGTACCGGTGGTTTTAGCCGAAAAGATAGTATCATCGCTGGCCACATAGATACCTATTTTGAATTAAATGTCATCAAAGATAGCGATACTACCTTTTTTCGTCAGAAGCATTTTGAAATTAATACAGACCTCACATTTAATGAGCATACCGGTATTCTTGAAATACAACCTTCAAGTATTTCGATGGAAAATGGTGATTTTGATTTAGAAGGTACGATAGACACCAAAAATGATGTAGACCTTGACCTTTCTATAAAAGGAACAAAGACCAATTTTGATATGTTTATAGCCTTTGCACCGGCAGATGTTATTCCTGTATTAGAAAAATACAACAATGCGGGTAAAATCTATTTTAATGCGAATATCAAAGGGGCTGCAAACAAAGGAAACAGACCCGCTATCAATGCCAATTTTGGAGCAGGAAAAGCCTTTCTAGAAAATACAGAAAGAAATAAGAAAATAGACAATATGGGCTTTAATGGCCATTTCACTAATGGAGAGAATAGAGATGCCAGTACCATGGAATTTTCACTCACCGATATGACGGCATCGTTGGAAAAAGGTGAATTTCAAGGTTCTATTTTTATCAAGAATTTTGAATCTCCAGAAGTGGAAATGCAAATCGACTCCAATTTCAATCTCGATTTTATAGCCGACTTTTTCGAACTAGAGCAAGTCCAAAATGCCTCGGGAGCCGTTTCGCTGAAAATGAACTTTCACGATATTATTGATGTTGACCACCCCGAAAAAGCATTACAAAAACTCAATCAGGCTTACTTCTCAGAGTTGATTGTAAAAGATCTGAGTCTAGATGCCAAAGAACTTCCGGTTCCCTTGGATAGTTTGAATGTACATCTCGTCATGAATGGTAAAGAAGCCACACTCAAACAATTTGAACTCTTGATGGGCAATTCAGATCTATCGATTAATGGTTTTCTCTCAGATTTACCCGCCATTGTACATCATACCTCTATTCCTGTAAAAGCCCATTTAGATATCACTTCCAAGTACTTAGACCTCGCCGAACTCACAGGCTTTTCAAAACAAGACACGATCCAAACTGGGGTTGATGAACAAATAAAAGAGTTAAGTTTAGGGCTTTCTTTTAACGCTTCCGCGAAAGATTTTACAGAATCTACCTATTTACCAAGAGGCGAATTCTTTATCGATAGCCTCTATGCCGACTTGAAGCACTATCCGCATACACTACATGATTTTAATGCCGATATATTTATAGATACCAAAGACTTAGAAATTATAGACTTTACGGGTTATATAGATGATAGTGACTTTCATGTAGATGGACTCATACACGATTATTCGTTTTGGATGCAACCCGAACTTCAAGGAGATGTCTATTTAGATCTCAACCTATCCTCTGAAAAATTAAGGCTCGAAGATATCTTTTCCTATAAAGGAGAAAATTATGTTCCAGAAGACTACAGACATGAAGAGTTTGATAATCTGGCATTACATGTTTCTTCTAGTATGCATTATAAAGATTCTGTGTTACATTCCATCGATCTAGGCTTGGATAAGTTAGATACAAAAATGAAAGTACATCCTCTACCCTTTGAAAATTTTAGAGGAAATATTCATTATGAAGATGATCATATTGTCATCAAAGACTTTCATGGCGAAATAGGAACCACCAATTTTAATTTCGATCTCAATTATTATTTGGGAGAAGATCCACAGATAAAGAAAAGAGATAATTACCTCGAATTAAACGCAAATTATATTGATTTTGATGCGCTGTTTAATTTTGAAGAAAATGCACCCACACCCACAGAAGTAGCCGTTTCAAAAACAGCAGATGTAAAAGAACATGCAGAAGCTTTCAATCTCTATGAATTGCCATTTACAGACATGCAATTCAAAGCAGATATCGGACATTTTATATACCATAGAATCGATCTTCAACAGATCAAAGCCGATATACGCACCACACCAAATCATTACATCTATATAGATACCCTAAATATGGATGCTGCTGGAGGAAACATCCGATTAAGTGGTTACTTTAATGGAAGCGAACCTAAGCATATCTATATGCAACCCGATTTAGTAATGACCAATGTCGATTTGGATAAACTCCTATTCAAGTTTGAAAACTTTGGACAAGATCATCTCGTATCCGAAAACTTACAAGGCAAGCTCACCTCCAGAATCAAAGGAAAGGTACGTGTATACCCAGATATGACGCCAGACTTGGATCAGTCTACCCTAGAAATGGACGTAAAAGTATTAAACGGCCGATTAAAAAATTACGACCCTATGTTGGCACTTTCCGATTATATGGGTGATAAAAACCTCCAAAACATTCGATTTGACACCCTTCAAAACAGCATAGACATACAGAAAGGAACCATCAATATTCCCATGATGACCATCGAATCTACCATAGGTCATATGGAATTATCAGGCACCCATGACAGCGATCAAAATATTGATTATTACTTACGTATTCCTTGGAAAGCTGCCCGAAAAGCCGCTTGGCAAAAACTATTTAAAGGCAAAAGAGACACCCTTGTAAACCCAGAACAAGAAGATGCCATTGTAGCCATAGACACCACCAAAAGAATCAGATACCTCAACCTAAAAATCAAAGGCAACGTAGATGATTACAAAATCTCCTTAGGCAAGAAAAAAGAAAAGGAATAAAACCTCAAGGCAAGCCTTAGACCCGATAAAAGGAATTGACCCAAAGGTTGAGATATTAAACCAAGGCCCCGCTGAAAAAGCGGGGTTAGTTCAACTATCTATTTTGTATGCGTCTTACAGACTTTACAAAATAGGTGTTTCACTAATAAAACAACAAAACAAAAGCTCCTCCCCTTTCTGAGGGGAGGTGGATGAATCGAGGCACGAGATTCAGACGAAGGGGAGCGAACACCTACAAAAACCCAAAACACACTAGTATAGGCTCTCTTCTCTATATTCTATATTCTCTTTTTAAAACTCGCTTTCGCGAAAAAATGTATATTAAGGTTATTGAAGCACGAAAAGATATACGAAGTGTCACCCTAAACCTATCAAAGGACGACATCTAAGTATAAAAAGTATCTAACTATTAATTATAATACTATATTTGAACGTAAGCATACAAAAGAAATTATTTATAAATGTATGTTATACATAATACCAAGAAATATATGAGTTACAAAAAAAAGTGGAAATTAATACTTGAAGAAAAAAGGTTCAGAACCAAATCCAAAACTATTGAGAGTGATGGTAGAAACACCTTTGAAAATGATTATGGACGACTTATTTCAAGTGCGCCAATTCGACGACTTCAAGATAAAACTCAAGTCTTTCCACTAGAACAAAGTGATTACATAAGGACAAGGTTAACGCATTCACTTGAGGTGTCTTATTTAGCAAGCTCAATTGGACAAAGTATTGAAAATTATTTACTTAAAGAAAAGGAATTAGAACTTGAGTTAAAAGGGAATTTAAGTTCATTACTTCGGGTTGCTGGTTTAGTGCATGATTTAGGAAATCCACCTTTTGGACATTTTGGAGAAGAAGCAATAAAATCATTTTTTAAAAATTATTTTGCAACTAACAAAACAACTCTTAGTGAGTTAGAAAAAGCAGATTTTGAAAATTTTGATGGAAATGTTCAAACATTAAGAATACTCTCTAAACTTTATTATTTTGGAGATGAGTTTGGGTATAATCTAAACTACTCTAGTTTAGCATCAATAATAAAATATCCATCAAATTCGGTTGATGGTAACAAAAAACCCACTACAGAAATAGCTAAAAAGAAATTTGGTTACTTCGTTACAGAAACAGAAACTTACAAAAAGATAAATGACTATTTAAAATTAGGTAATAGAAGACATCCCGTTGTATACCTTTTAGAAGCGGCAGATGATATAGCTTATAGCGCAGCAGATATTGAAGATGGTATTAAGTTGGGAATAATTGGGATAAAAGATATTGAAGATATTTTCAGCAAAAACTTAGATAGAAATAAGGATGTTGTTTTAAAAAATTTAGAGTATCTAAAGTCTGCCTATTCGAAAAAACCAAACGTAGATACTTCAATAATAATTCAAAAATTTCGAATTTCTACACAAAAAATTATGATAGAAGGCATTGTAAAATGTTTCAAAGACAACTATGATGATATAATGCAAGGGAAGTTGGAAGACGAAATAATCGATATTTCTGAAGCTAAAGACATTAGAAGGGCATATAAAAAACTACAATATAAAGTCTTTGATGATAAATCAATTCTGAAAAAGGAAATTGCAGGATGGGAAGCAATATATGGCCTTTTAGATATTTTTGTCAAAGCATCTAGAAGTGATTCTTTTCAAGCAAACGGTAATAATTTAGAAGCTCGTTTATATAAAATCATATCATCAAGTCATAAAAAAGTTTATGAAGATATTGAGAATTATTCAAATACAGAATACAAAAAACTTCAATTAATCGTTGACTTTATAAGTGGTATGACAGACACATATGCAATTAGATTGTTTCAAGAATTGAAAGGAATTAAAATATAGGTAATTGGACTATAACGAATTAAAAAGGAAATTCAAATTACATTTTGGATTAGAATTAAATTCTAATCCAAGGTTTAAATTTCTTATGTATGATATTTTTGTTTATGGTAGTGCATATATAGTTGGTGGTTATCTAAGAGATTTTCTAAATTCAAAACCATCAAGAGATATAGATATTATTGTAGATTTAGATAATGAGAAATTATTAGAAATAATACAAAGTGCAAATGTTGAGTTTTCAATAAATCGACATAAGGGTATAAAATTACATTTTGCACAAATAGATGTTGATATGTGGAGTATTGAAAACAATTGGGCTTTCAAAAATGAACTTGTCAAATTAAATGAAAATGACAAATTAAAAAGTATAGCCAAGGGATGTTTTTATAATTACGATTCACTAGTAGTTAATCTTCATACCTTAAATATGAACATTCATAACTATAAAAACTTCAATCTTGAAAAAAAATTAGATATACTTCAAAAATCTCCTATTTATAAAAATCTAAACCCCACTACAGAGGCTAATATTTTAAGGGCATTTTACTTAAAAAAAATATACCAAATTGAATTTTCAGCCAACACTAAAAAATATTTAATAGATAAAATCGGAGAAATAAGCGACAAGGAATTGAGTCCTCTTACGCAACTAGAATTGACCAAATCTAAATACGACAAATATCAGTATAGTCTTTCTGCTAATGAAATTGAATCGAGTATAAAGGATTTATATAAAAGTAATGATTTTGATAAGCAAATGTATTTAGAACTGTAAATCACTATGCACAACAACGCTCATAGCTAGTAGTTGTTTAATAAAAGATAGGGCAGGTATGTATTTTTTTTTAATTTGGCATATTGATAAAAATAATAAGAAAAATTTAAAAACTCAGCTTGTGCAAAACACGAAAAGTTAACATCTTTTTTAGTACTACTTTTATACACTAGACCGTTAGGCAACATTAACTTAAACCTATATAATTATGAATCTTCCATTAACTCATGTAACACCTTGGGAAAATTTCAGAAAAATAGCAATAGATGAATTTTTGTTACCAAAGCCTTGTAGATTTTTTAAGGAAGAACTTATATATCTAAATTTTGGAAGACTTGCATATAAGCCATCAAAAAAAGATTATAATTGGAACGAAAATTCTCCAGTAATAATATTCTTTAACAATCGATTATTGGATAAATGCAATCGTTATTTCCCTTTTGATACAGGGGCTATACTTGCAGGAAGATTTAGAGCTACAAATCTTAATTCTAAAAAACTGAAAGAAAAGTTTGCTTTTGATTTGAAAAAGTCAACTCCTGAAAATTGGATTAACTCAATATATAGCTCAAATCTTGAATATATCGAACATAAAATGCCTTCATTAATTACAAATAATAATGAAATCAATCATTTACTTATTGAAGCATATAATCAACTAGAAAAAAATGATGAATTAGACTATAGGTTAACAAGTATTGAATGCCATAGTAAAGTCCCAATAAGTATTAAAAATTCATTTTTAGTAATAATTCCAAATGACAAAAAAGATGAGTTTAGTAAGTTGAAAATTTCTAGTGCCCTAAATGTTAGCTTTTATAGTGATTTATCCCAAAATGGTTATCTACCTCATGATCTTAGTACTAAAGCCAATAAGATATTTACTCAATTAAGTTAATAATTTAATGATGAATGAAAAAGGTAAAAGAGTAAGAGAATTTTTCGAAATTGAGGCAAAGTCAATTTATCAACGATACAAATCAATTGAGAAGTTATTACCTAAAGGAGATACTAAAGGATCCGCTCATTCATCTGAGGAAGGTAGGTTTGTAGAATCTTTAATACGTGATTTTCTTAATAAACATCTCCCAAAAAACCTAGAGGCTCTTTCAGGTTTTATACTCAAACCTTCTACTAAAACAGGAATGAGCGATCTTGAAAGAGTCGAAAACGAATATGATGAACATTCTTCTCAAATTGATATAATAGTTTATGATACAGCACAGTTTCCTATTTATGAAAGATTTGAAGAATTCTGTGTAGTGCCTCCAGATGGTGTGATTGCAATCATTTCTGTAAAAAAAACTTTAAGATATAGAGATATAGAACCAGAGTTAGAGTCACTATCAAAAAACGCTAAACTTTGTAAAATCAATAATAATAGAATTCCTTTTCTCTGCTTACTAAGCTTTACTTATGACTTTGGCAAATCAAAAAACTATAAAACAACAATCTTCAAAAAAATTAAAAAAAAATATGAAAAGAAGGATTTTGAATTAATGATTAATGAATTAACAATTTTAGATTTATGCATGTTTTTTAAATTCAGAAAAGAAGATTCTGATAAGGATGAAAATGCAAAATATGTGTTAATTGATTTAGAAAACAAATTCCATATTGGTATTCAAAGATTATTGCAAAGTATTTTAGGTGTTTATTATAATAAATCAATAAATAGTAACATTGAAAGGCCTGGTTATGTTAGCTTTGAAAAAGGAACTTTTGGTGGTGCAACAACAATAGGCTATATTAAATATTAAAATATTGTCAATGCTGTATATAATTAATTTCTTGGTCAATGCTGACTTACAAACATTCCGGAGGAATTTTCTACACATGAATTATTTGCTAACTTTAATTCCTATATAATTCAACGGAATCATACACAAACACGTTTAAAACAGTATCAAAAACAAAAAAACACAATATTTAAATTAATATTTTTAAAATACTAAGTGTTAAAATATTTAGCTAAGAATTTTATAAATAAAATCATAATATCGTAATCTACGCAAATATATTGCGCATTATACTTATAAATTTATATCCTTAATTTTAAATTAAATGATATGAAAATGTTAGAAGAAATGGTTTTTATAGGTGAAATTAATCTACAGATTAAAATTGCATTTAGAGCATTTGAACGTCTTCAATCCGAATCAACAGATGGTAATTCTGATCAAATAGAAGTTTGGTCTTCAATTCAATTATTTCTAATAGCTACAGCAAATGTCTCAAAGATTCTTTAGCCTCATTCAAAGTATAAGGTTCGAGGAGAGAGATTACGAAAATTACTTAATATAGATAAGAACGATCCGCTTTCTGATCGTAAATTTCGTAATCATTTTGAACATTATGATGAACGAATTGGAACTTGGTTTACGAATCAATCATCAGCAGTCTATCAAGATTTAGCAATGAATCCATAAATGCATTCTTACTTTGGAGCAGGACTAAATAATTCTCATCGAGGATATAATTCATTTAATAATACTTTAATTTTCAGAGGAGAGTCTCTAGATATAAATATCATATTAAAATCACTCCAGCATATTAAAAATAATTGTAGCCCTTATGTTTTGCCTTAAAGATGAAGAATGTAACTAAATATTCGATTCTATTATTTTTTTATTCATAACATGGCATAAACTAAAACCAATCTCCCCACATTTCCATAACTTTAATCGGTACCCAAAACTTTTTTGCGACACTTTTAAAAAAGTTGCGTTATTATAGTGTAAAGGCATTAAATCAAAACCCCG
Source organism: uncultured Dokdonia sp. (assembly GCF_947492535.1). Lineage (GTDB taxonomy): Bacteria > Bacteroidota > Bacteroidia > Flavobacteriales > Flavobacteriaceae > Dokdonia. The sequence goes on from NZ_CANLNH010000007.1 coordinate 33,710, forward strand.
CTAGATGCTGAAACAAGTTCAGCAAACAGCGGGATTAGTTTAACTTACACTATTGAGTGCGTCTTACAGACTTCTCAATACTGAGTTTCACTAACAACACATCAAAACCGATTTTTGGAACAATTAGAACTCATAGAAGCATGTAAAAACAATAACCTAAAAGCACAAATGCAGATCTATCAAAACTATAAAGATATGCTGTACAATGTGAGTTTTAGAATTGTAAAAAGCCAACAAGATGCACAAGACACCGTGCATGATGCTTTTATCAAAGCGTTCCAGAATATTTCAAAACTTGAAGACAACCGTCACCTAGGGCCCTGGTTAAAACGTATTGTAATCAATTGTTCTTTAGATTTCTTACGAAAGAAAAAGAAATTAGATGGATTACAAGACTCGGTGGAGCTTCAAGAAGAGGAAGAAGAAGACACAGATACCTTTGAAGAGACGTCTTTAAAAGTAGAACAAATTAAAAAAGTAATTCATGCATTAAAAGACAAATACCGAATCATTTTGGTCCTGTACCTCATCGAAGACTATTCGCACAGAGAAATCGCCGAGCAATTAGGCTTAAATGAAAGTACCGTACGTAACCAGTACAGACGAGGAAAAAACCTTTTAATACAGCAATTTCAAAAAAATGTAGTCCTATGAGTGTAGAAGATTTTATAAAGAAGCATAAAAAAGCATTTGATGATCAGCAAATGCCTGACAATGCAACGCTAGATTTTGAAGCGAGATTGAAAAAAGAGTTACATACATCAACGCGTTCTAAACGAATACAAATGATTCGATATGTGTCTATGGCAGCAAGTCTGGTACTCGTTGTTGCACTCGGATACCTCTATAATGAAAACAAAAAAGAACACCTAGAAATTAGAGACAATCTGGTGCTTGCTTTAGGCGAAGATCAAACCAATAGTACGCGTTTACAAGCCATCTATGACATCGAAGATCAGTATCAAAACCAAGAAGAAGATGAAAAAATACTCCATGCCTTTTTTAAAATTCTAAAAGAAGATTCCGATAGTAATTCAAAACTTGCTGTGATTGATGCTCTTTTAAAGTTTCCAAATAATCAAATGGTACGAAACAACCTTATTGAAGCTTTGGAAACAGAGAAAGAACCCTTAGTACAGTTAAAGCTTATAAAATCGGTTTCCATTTTAAGAGAGCAACGAGCCAAAGAACCACTTAAAAAAATTATAGAAAACAAAGAATCCTTACCCTTAGTAAAAGGGAACGCATCTGCCTCATTGGCCATGTTAAATCAATAAAAGAAGTAAAACCAAGATCGAGATCTTGAAATAAGATCCCGCTAAAAAGCGGGATTAGTTCAACATACACTATTGAATTCGTCCTTCGGACTTTTCAATAGTGGGTTTCACTAATAAAAACGAACAAAATGAAACATATAATCACATTAGTTACCTTCCTTTTCATCATAGGGACAGGATACGCACAAAAAAATCAAAAACGCATCACGTTTACAAAAGGAACCTTAAAAATATGCTCAACCGCAAACATGACAATTAGCGGGTATGACGGTGATGAAGTCATCATTAAAAGTCTTAATAGTAATGCAAACTATGCCTATTACAACCGTTTTGGCGAAAAATTAAAGACACCTAAATCATCAGACTCTGTCATATTTAGATATAAAACTTTTTTCAATACAGACGATAATAAAGAACTGGAAGAAGGTCTAACACCCTTAGGAAATAAATCAAACAATCCAGCTGATAATCTATATTTAGACATTACAGAAAACCCAGGAGAGTTAATTATCAAAGACTATCATGGAAGTAGCTCTGATCTCTTTGAAAATTATGGAGTTATAAACGCTGTTAATTTTAATAACAAATATGAAATACTCATTCCCAACTCGGTAAAACTATTATGGAATACAGAAGGATGCAAGAAGACCAATTCAAATACCTTTTTTATCACCTCCAACTCGAACGCTTGGGAATTATCAGATTTTAAAGGAGAAGCTGAGATTTCTACATCCTACCGTTCTATCAACCTAACCGATGTGAGTGGTCCTGTAATTGCAAACACCATAGGAGGAAATATCAAAGTGGTTTTTGACAAAGTATCACCCACAAATTTATATTCTCTTATCAGTAACGATGGGTACATCGATATGACATTACCTCAAAATGCCAATGTACAACTAGATGCCACTGGAAATCGTATTTTAAGTGATATTGATTTTAAGGTTTTAAATGAAGATCTCACCGAATTTGATGGAAAAAGAATGAGACTGGAACTAAATGGAGGAAAAACCAAAATGAAACTAGATGCTAGCCAAGGAAGCATTTATCTTAGAAAGAGTAAGTAAGTTATATACGTCATTCTGAATTTATTTCAGAATCTCACAGGCTGCATAAGCAAGTGCTGTTTGACAAAAATAGAGTAACACTCTAATTTAGAGTGTTACTCTATTTTTATATAAGGCGCCTAGAAAAAATGTCACTGTATACGCTCCTACCTGCCGGCGAGGCAAGTTCGCAAAATGTCACTGTATACGCTTTCGCGAAAGCGTACACAGGAAAAGTCCATATCTATTTTACTTTAAAATGAACAGACTATGTATAACTCCATGTATCAAATACCAAAACTTCGTTAAAATTCAGCCCTATTAACAAAAGCCTTCTTCTCATTTTTGTAATTTTAGGAGTTATGAGATTGTTTTTAAAAGTCTTTACGACGTCATTCTGAATTCATTTCAGAATCTCACAGGTATGATTCACATAATGGGATCCTGAATCAAGTTCAGGATGACAACCTTAAAAGTTTTAGATGATCTCATAGAATAATCACTAAAACCAAACCAAAAAAATGAAGATTGCTTTCAACTATCTCGTGCTATTCTTATGTGCGATTAGCATGACACTCCATGCACAAGAAAAACCTAAAAATCCGTTTAGCGGCTTAGCATTTAGAAACATTGGTCCTGCCATGACGTCTGGAAGAATTGCAGATATTGCCATTCATCCTGAAAATGAAAATGTCTGGTATGTGGCTGTTGGCTCTGGAGGTATCTGGAAAACAACCAATGCCGGAACGACTTGGAAATCGTTATTTGATAATGAAAAAGTCTACTCCATGGGTTGTATTACCATCGATCCTAACAATCCAAGTACCATCTGGGTAGGCTCAGGTGAAAATGTAGGCGGACGCCATGCAGGCTTTGGAGATGGAATATATGTAAGTCATAATGATGGAAAATCATGGAAGAACATGGGACTGAAAAACTCAGAGCATCTTTCTAAAATCATTATACATCCAGAAAACTCAGACATTATATGGGTGGCTTCTCAAGGACCGCTTTGGAGTAAAGGCGGTGATCGCGGAGTCTATAAAACAACGGATGGCGGTACCACTTGGAAACGTACCTTAGGAGATGACGCATGGGTAGGCGCTACTGATTTACTTATAGACCCAACAAATTCTGATGTACTCTATGCAGCTACATGGCAGAGACATCGTACCGTAGCAGGCTATTTAGGTGGCGGACCAGGATCTGGATTGCATAAAAGTACCGATGGTGGGGAAACTTGGAAACCGCTTAAAAGCGGCATTCCGAAATCCAACCTAGGTAAAATAGGACTCGCTATGTCTCCATTTAATTCTGACGTGGTATACGCGGCTATCGAATTAGATCGAAGAAAAGGAGGTGTCTTTATGACTAAAAACGGAGGTACAACGTGGACCAAGCAATCTAATGCTGTTGGAGGTGGTACAGGACCTCATTATTACCAAGAGCTCATTGCGTCTCCTCACCAAGAAGGAACGCTCTATATGATGAATAATTCCGCATTGATCTCTACCGATCATGGGAAGACGTTCACCAACATGAAGCGATCCAATCAACATAGTGATAGTCATGCTTTAGTCTTTAAAAAATCAGATCCTAATTACTTACTTATTGGAACCGATGGTGGATTATATGAAAGCTTTGACAATACCAATAGTTGGAAATACGTACGCAACTTACCGATTACCCAATACTTTAAAATTGCTGTAGATGATGCCCTCCCCTTCTATAATGTATATGGAGGAACTCAAGACAACGGATCTCATGCAGGTCCTTCGAGAACGATTAGTTCAGATGGAATTGCTAGCGCCGATTGGTGGAAAACCTTAGGAGCCGATGGGGCACAAACTGCTACAGAGCCTGGAAATCCTAACATTAGTTATGGAGAATTCCAACAAGGAGCTCTATGGAGAATTGATCATACAACCAGAGAAACCGTTTTTATCCAACCACAAGCAAGAGAAGGCGATCCGTATGAGCGTTTTAATTGGGACGCACCAATTCTTGTGAGTTCGCATAATCCAAAAAGACTCTATTTTGCTTCGCAACGTGTTTGGAAATCTGAAAACAGAGGCGATGGTTGGGAGCCTATTTCTGGAGATTTAACTTTAAATCAAGAGCGTGTTACTTTTCCATATTATGACAAATCACAAAGTTGGGACAATGCATGGGATGTGTTTGCAATGTCCAATTACAATACCATTACTTCTTTAGCGGAATCACCAAAACAAGAAGGACTCTTATATGCAGGTACCGATGACGGCTTAATTCAAGTGACAGAAAATGGCGGTGCTAGTTGGAAGAAATTTACATTAAATAACATCAAAGGAGTGCCAGAAACGCCTTTTGTAAATGACGTTCGCGCTGATCTTTTTGATGCCAATGTCGTGTATGCTGCCTTAGACAATCATAAATATGGAGATTACAAACCGTATATTATCAAGAGTACAGATAAAGGAAAAAGTTGGAAACTCATCAATGGAGATCTTCCTGAAAAACTACTCATCTGGCGATTGGTACAAGATCATGTAAAGAAAGATTTACTATTTGCTGCTACTGAGTTTGGTGTATACTTCACTAACAATGGTGGAGGTAACTGGACGAAGTTAAAAGGGGGTATGCCTAACATTCCGATTCGAGATATTACCATTCAAAGACGTGAAAATGATTTAGTAGCAGGCTCATTTGCTAGAGGAATCTTCATTTTGGATGATATTACACCTTTACGTAATTTCAATGCAAACATGAACAACACAGAAGCAACCTTGTTTCCTGTAAAAACAGCACATTGGTACCGACAGCACAATCGTGTAGGAAGTCAAGGTGATGCTGAGTGGATTGCTAAAAACCCACCATTTGGAGCTAATTTCACTTATTATATGCCTAATAAACTGAAGTCTATTAAAGACCTAAGAAAAGAACAAGAAAAGAAAGGGAATGCAAAATTTCCAGGTTGGGATGCGCTTGAAGAAGAAAACAGACAAGATAAGCCTTCCATTCTTTTAGTGGTTAAAGATGCAAATGGTAACGTAATCAATACGGTAAAAGGAACCAACAAAAAAGGCTTTAATCGTGTGAATTGGAACTTATCCTATCCTAATAAAAGTGGAGAACGTTTACAAGCACCAAGAGGTCGTCGTGGCTTTAGAGGTCCAGGTATTATGGTCACGCCTGGAAGCTATACCGTAACCTTAGTAAAACAAATGAATGGTACACAAACCGTATTACAAGGACCTGAAACATTTCAGGTAGTACCACTAATGGAAAGTACGTTACCTAGAAAATCGTATCAAGAAATAGATAGTTTTAGAGAAGCGACCTTTGCGTTTCAACAAGATTTAACCGCTACTAATATTGCCTTATCTAAAAGTCAACAAAAGGTAGATGCGATGTTACGTGCATTGAGCAAAGCTACTTCACCCTCTAATGATTTATATACTCGTTTACATGACGCTAAAAATGCTTTATTAGATATTGATAAAGAATTGCACGGAAATCCTGTAAAAGGTGAAATTGGTGAACGAAATAACCCAACTGCTAGTGATGGAAATTCATTAGGTTGGAGAGCATTAGGAAATACCTATGGTCCAACTGATGAGCACAAAGGATTATTACGTAGAGTACAAAGCCAACTAAAAAGTGTAAAAGCAAAATTGACTCCTATGGTAACGACAACGCTCCCAGCACTTGAAAGTGACTTGAAAAAAGCAGGAGCTCCTTGGATAGAAGGACAAGGACTCATTCAGGATTGATGATGAAATTAGTTTGAAATAAAAAGCGCCTCTATTTGGAGGCGTTTTTTCTATTTAAGTATTTTCTGTTCATTTTCTTTGCTTGTCCAAAGAAAACGAACCAAAAGAAAAGACACTTTTTATTCGTATGATTTCTATTTTAAATATTTGAACTCATGAATCTTCGATTTCCAAGGTATTTTTTCGCTTAAAGCGAAAAACCACAAAACTTCACCTAAATTTTTTCCAAGGCTTCAAAAATTTTTAACGGTAAAGCCTTGTTATACTGAGGAAAAAGAACGCTATTTAACTTACTTATCAACTAAAAAATGTAAAATCAAAAAAGCGTCTCCAAATAGAGGTGTTTTTTTATTGAGTAGTATATAGGTCTCGACTGCGCTCGACCTGATAAATTATTTAATCTAGTCTCATCGAGCACAGTCGAGATGTTTATGCAAAATTATAATGAATCGCACTTAATATCTTTTTCTATGTAGTATCTAACGAAAAAACTCCATGTAGAATTTAAATTAAGTATCTCATAATTGAATACAATTCTATGGAGACTCTGAAATAAATTCAGAGTGACGTATTCAGATAGATACATACTCGTAAAACAAAAAACACCTCCAAATGGAGGTGTTTTTCTTTATAAATAAATTATTTTTTACTCTTCAGGATGCATGAAGGCTTGTTTTCCTAGAAGTACTTCTTCGGTTTCTACATGATCTTCGTCAGGAACACAACAATCTACTGGACATACAGCCGCACATTGAGGCTCTTCGTGAAATCCTTTACATTCTGTACACTTGTCTGGGATGATATAATAGATCTCGTCGCTTACTGGTTCTTGCGCATCGTCTGCATTGACAGCTTTACCATTCGGTAATACGACATCGCCAGTTAAACTTGTTCCATCAGAATAACGCCAGTCATCTGCTCCTTCATAAATTGCTGTATTTGGGCATTCTGGTTCGCATGCGCCACAATTAATACATTCGTCTGTGATGATAATTGCCATAGGTTCTTTTTTCAATAACTTTGCACAAAAATAATGCCTAGCCATAGATTAGACAAGCACTTATGAAATTACTAGAAAGAATTAACGCTTTTGTTCAACTTGGAGATTTTTTATCTCAATTTTCTAGAACTGAAATATCACAAAAAGAAGGCATTGCTCATAACGATCTTTTCTTTGATGGACTACAGCATCAAATCAAATTGGCAGGTGAATACAATGGTTGGTTTACCCAAGAAAATATTTTATATGCCATAGAAGGATGGGCAGCATCACTTACAGAAGAGCACCTCACACAATGGATGGCTGCGTATGAGTCCGCTTTCGCGAAATCGAATTTAGGAGATTCACAACCAGAGGAAGGGCGCAGCGATAAAGCGTATACCTCAAAAACCATAGCCGTCATCATGGCAGGAAATATTCCGCTTGTTGGTTTTCATGATTTCTTATCGGTACTCATTACAGGGCATAATGTCATAGTTAAACAGTCGAGTAATGACAAACACCTCCTCCCCTTTTTAGCGAAATATCTGGAATATATAAATCCAGCATTTAAAGGAAAAATCACTTTTACAGAAGATAAATTACCTGCATATGATGCCGTGATTGCGACAGGAAGTGATAATACAGCGCGTTATTTTGACTATTATTTTGGAAAAAAACCGAATATCATTCGTAAAAATCGAAACTCGGTAGCGGTACTTACTGGAAATGAAACATCAGAACAATTAGAAGCCCTGGCAGAAGATATCTTTCGTTATTATGGATTAGGGTGTCGTAATGTATCTAAGTTGTATGTCCCAAAAGACTATAATTTTGATGCCTTTTTTAATGCGATTTATGCTTGGAAAGACATTATCAATCAGGCAAAATATGCCAATAATTACGATTATAATAAAGCGGTGTATTTAATGAGTCTTTTTGACTTGCTAGAAAATGGGTTTCTCATGCTGAAAGAAGATCCTAGTTTTGGATCGCCTATTGCTACCTTGTTTTACGAGCGTTATGATGCTATAGAAAATCTGTATACAACCTTACAAGAGCATACCGATGCTATACAGTGTATTGTAGGAGAAGGACTTGATATAGAGACTATAAAATTTGGACATACACAAAAACCACAATTATACGACTATGCCGATGGGGTAGATACTATTGCATTTTTGTTAAAAAAATAGTGCATAAATTATCATATTCATAACACGTTTTTCTATCTATTTAGGCATCTTTGTACTTTAAATATTTCTCCTATAAAAAGGGAGTATCGTATAAAAATCGATGTGTAACATCGAGCAATTAAACCCACAATGGGATAAAACATACCCTATGAAGAAGCATAATTTTAGCGCAGGACCTTGTATTTTACCACAAGAGGTTTTTCAAGAAGCCTCTCAAGCTATTTTAGATTTTAATAACTCTGGATTATCCATTTTAGAGATTTCACATCGTAGCAAAGATTTTGTTGATGTGATGGATGAAGCTCGTAATCTTGCCTTAGAATTACTAGGCTTAGAAGGATTGGGGTATAAAGCATTATTCTTACAAGGAGGCGCAAGTATGCAGTTTTTAATGACGGCATACAACTTATTACAAACTAAAGCGGGGTATTTAAATACAGGTACTTGGAGTGATAAATCAATTAAAGAAGCAAAACTTTTTGGTGAAGTAATCGAAGTAGCGTCTAGTAAAGATGCTAACTATAAATACATTCCTAAGGGATTTGTATTACCAGAAGGACTTGATTATTTACACCTTACAAGTAATAATACCATATTCGGAACGCAAATCAAAAACTTCCCTGAAGTAGATTGTCCGTTGATATGTGATATGAGTAGTGATATATTTTCGCGAAAGCTAGACTTTTCAAAATTTGATATGATTTATGCTGGGGCACAGAAAAATATGGGACCTGCAGGAACAACTCTGGTAGTGATACGTGAAGATATTTTAGGAAAAGTAACACGCGCAATTCCAAGTATGTTAGATTATAAAACACATATCAGTAAAGGAAGTATGTTTAATACGCCTTCTGTCTATGCGGTATATGTATCTATGCTTACGATGAGATGGCTTAAAGCGAAAGGCGGTATAAGCGCTATCGAAGAAGTAAACGATCGTAAAGCAACGTTACTTTATTCTGAAATAGAATTGAATCCTTTATTCACAGGATTTGCGGCTAAAGAAGATCGTTCTTCTATGAATGCGACGTTCTCACTTACAGATGGAGATCTAAAAGAGACTTTTGATGCGATGTGGAAAGAAGCAGGTATTAATGGTCTGAACGGACACCGAAGTGTTGGAGGATATAGAGCGTCTATGTACAATGCCTTAACGTTAGAAAGTGTTGGAACATTGGTAGATGTGATGAGCGAATTAGAACGTAAAGCGTAAAGCGAGACGCTTAATTAATAAAAATGAATAAGATTCCCATCTTCATGGGAATTAAAAACTACCCGTCTACGCGGGCATTACTATGAAAGTATTAGCAAACGATGGTGTTTCTCAAACAGGAATTGATGCACTAGAAAAAGCCGGATTTGAAGTAATTACAACAAAAGTTGCCCAAGAACAACTTGCTAACTATATCAACTCAGAACAGATTGATGTCGTATTAGTACGTAGTGCAACAACAGTTCGTAAAGAAGTGATTGATGCATGCCCAAGTCTTAAGATTATAGGACGTGGGGGTGTTGGTATGGATAATATAGATGTTGCCTATGCACGTGAAAAAGGATTACACGTAATTAATACACCAGCAGCTTCGTCTGCATCGGTAGCAGAATTGGTATTTGCGCATTTATATGGAAGTGTTCGCTTTTTATATGCAGCCAATAGAGATATGCCATTAGATGGAGATTCTAAATTTAAGGATCTTAAGAAAGCATACGCAAAGGGAACTGAACTTAGAGGAAAAACATTAGGTATTATTGGATTTGGACGTATCGGGCAAGAGGTTGCAAAAATTGCGATTGGTTGTGGTATGAACGTGATTGCTAGTGATCCATTTATGGAAAAGGCAACAATTGATCTTTCATTTTTTGATGGACAGAAAGCTTCGTTTACCATTGAAACGATTGCAAAAGAAGATATCTTAAAGCAAGCTGACTTTATCACATTACATGTGCCTGCTCAAAAGGAATATGTCATTGGAAAAGGTGAACTAGCGCTTATGAAAAATAACGCAGGTCTTGTAAATGCTGCTCGAGGAGGCGTTATAGATGAAGTAGCCCTTATCGATGCTTTGGATAAAAGAAAATTAGCTTTTGCTGCATTAGATGTTTTTGAAAATGAACCAAAGCCAGCAATACAAGTACTTATGAATCCTAGAGTATCATTAACACCGCATATAGGTGCTGCGACACAACAAGCACAAGATCGTATTGGTACAGAACTAGCAGATCAGATTATTGAGATCTTAGTCAAGTAGATCATTATTTACAATATCATCAAAAGCAAATGCCTTTAGAGTGTACACTCTAAAGGCATCTGCTTTTATTTTTTATTGATTATATAATTTTTTGTTAAAGATTCACTATTTTTGATAAGTTTTTAAGACTAAATTAACATTTATCTTACTACACAAACCAAAAAAACTAACAAAAATTTACTTACAATGAAAAAACTACTACTAGTATGTTTTGCAATTTGTGTTGCTAACATCAGCATTGGACAAGTTACAAATGAAGGAGTACCCAAGAGTTGGAAAAACCTCGAAAGCTCGAAAGCTAAATCAAAGATTTTACCCAGTTTTGATTTAGAATCTATTAAAGCGGAAGATGCAATAAATGAACAAGACAGGGATAACCCTAAACCTTGGCGTTTTGGATATATGCATAGCGTAGATTATGGCTTACAAGATGGAACATGGGATACCCTAGAAAATGGGGATCGTGTATGGAGAATTGCTATTGAATCGCCTGGTGCAATATCATTAAACTTTATTTTTGATGAATTTTACATGCCAGAAGGTGCTTCTGTTTATTTATATAGTGATGACAGAAAAGACTTATTAGGAGCTTATACAGCTGTTCAGAATCAAGAAAGTGGCATCTTAGGAACTTGGTTAGTCAAAGGAGAAAAAGTATGGATAGAATATTTTGAACCTCTTGCTGTTCAAGGGCAAGGAAAATTACATATTGCAAAAGCAACACATGGATATAGAAGTTCTGGAGCATTTGCAAATAATACTACGAAAGCATTAAACGATTCTGGAGATTGTAATCTAGATGTAGATTGTTCTATAGGAGATGATTGGGAACTCTTTAAAAATCATAATAAGAAATCTATAGGTATTCTTCTTTCAGGAGGTAATGGATTTTGTAGTGGTGCACTAATTAATAATACCTCTAATGATGGCACTCCGTATTTCTTAACGGCAAATCATTGTTTCAGTAATCCTGCAGCTTGGTCTTTCCGTTTCGGATGGATCAGTCCTACGCCTGTATGTGCAAGTACTGATAATAGTGAAGCAGGTCCCGAAGATATGACGATTAGTGGAGGTACGTTAAGAGCTAGAAATGCTGATTCTGATTTTTGCCTAGTTGAAATTAATAGTGATATCCCTGAAGATTGGGATAGAGTTTGGGCTGGTTGGGATAAAACAGATAATTTTCCAGAGTTTCAAGTAGGTATTCACCACCCAAGTGGAGATGTCATGAAAGTGTGTAGAGATGATACTCCTGCAATTAAAGCGATACATGATGCTGGAGGTGGTCCTCAAGATGAGGCTGAGACTTGGGAAATTACAAGTGCCGGAGGTGGCTGGGAACTAGGTGTTACTGAGGGTGGTTCTTCAGGTTCTCCATTATTTGATCAAAATGGAAGAATTATTGGTCAGTTATTTGGAGGAGGCGCTGCTTGTTCAGGTACAAATGATAATAATGCATTAGATTTTTATGGACGTTTTGGTATTTCTTGGGACGGTCCTACGGCTGCGACAAGGCTACGTGATTGGTTAGATCCAACTGAAACTGATCCAGATGTTTTAGATAGTTTCCCAGTTCTTGAGACATTTGAATTTGATGGAACAGTGAGTGTAGCAATTCCAGAATTAGAGTGTGGAAACACAACTACTGCTCCTATAATTACACTTAATAATCAAGGCTCTCAAGATATCACTTCTGCAACACTAACTTGGAATCTAGATGGAGGTAACGAGGAAACTATAGAGTTTACTGGTACGCTTGGACAGTTTGAATCAGAAGACATTACTTTAGATCCTATTGATTTTAGTACTGGTATGCACGAGGTAAATGTTACTTTGGTATCTATCAATGGTGATGCTGATCAAAATGCTGATAATAACTCCGCAACAGGAGAAATAAATGTTGAAGCAGAATTAATTACCACTCAAGTTCACTTAGAGCTTACAACTGATGATTATGCTGAAGAAACTTCTTGGGAGTTTAGAAATATTGATGGGACAATAATCGCAAGTTTTGGACCTTATCAGCAAACAACTGATGATAATACCACATTTACCTATGATTTTGATGTAGATCCTAACGAATGTTATGAGTTTGAAATTTTTGATGCATTTGGAGATGGTATTTGTTGTCAATTTGGAAATGGATCGTATGAATTAACTATAGACGATGAAACTGTTATATTTTCTGGTGGTGAATTTGGCGATAGCGAAATCACACAAGCAGCTATTGGTGAACCTCTATCTGTAGGTGATGTGTTTAGTGATAATTTTTCATTATATCCTAACCCTGTAGCTAATGTTTTAAATATAACAATGTCTACAATCACGCCTGAAGTTAACTACGCTATTGTAAATATAGTTGGACAACAAATCCAAAAAGGAACATTATCAACAGGTACTACTGAATTATCTACTGAGAAATTAACTCCAGGAATCTATTTTATTACAATAGAAGATACTGTGAACAATACACGCTTTACTGAAAAGCTAATCAAGAAATAAAAATCAATTTCTTATAGTTATATATAAATGAAACGGGTGTTATTTTAACACCCGTTTTTTAAATCCAAGAATTATGAAAACTGTATACCTTCTTTTTAGTACAATATTATTTTTTTCTGCTTGTAATAGCGCAAAAACAGATACTAAAAAATCTATACTTAAAAATGAAACTTATACAATAATAAAACTTATAGAAAACAACGTTTCTTCAACAAATATGTCTATTACCTTTAATGAAGAAACTAGTAAAATATCTGGAAACACAGGATGTAATTCGTATTTTGGAGATTATACATATAAAGATAATACCATATCTTTTTCAGGTGTAGGAGCTACTAAAAAATATTGTCCTAAAATCAGTAAGATAGAAAAGTTGTTATTAAATACACTTAAAGAAACGACACAAGTCTATAAAAACGCTACTGACGAAATCTTATTTAAAAATAGTGATGATAAGGTCGTAATCATTGCAAAACTACAATAACAACAAAATATAACACATTTATTTTTAGATATTTAATTAAAAAACGGTAGATGTAAAATATATTCACATCGACAAAAGGGTGTTTTTTACCGATAAAATGCATTTTAAAAATTTTAAACGCATCTTCCCTTAAATATTTCGTAAATTGAAACTATTAATAACTTAAAACAATAAAAGGATGTCAGGATTACTAGACTTATTAAATAGCCCAATGGGAAAGCAGATTATTAGCGGAGTGAGTGGGTCAACAGGTCAATCAGAAAGTGATACAGGTAATCTATTAAGTATGGCAATGCCAGTACTTATGGGTGCCATGAAGAAAAATGTACAAACACCAGATGGAGCAGCAGGATTAATGGGAGCATTATCTGGAAAACATGATGGTAGTATATTAGATAATTTAGGTGGTCTTTTTCAAGGAGGTGTAGATGAGAGTGTTCAAAAAGACGGGGAAGGAATTTTAGGACATCTCTTAGGAGGAAATCGTCCTACTGTAGAAAACGCCTTAAGTCAAAAATCAGGAATGGATGCTGGATCTGTAGGTCAGATTCTTAAAGTAGCTGCTCCAATTTTAATGGGAGTACTTGGAAAACAAACAAAACAAGCAGGCGTTAGTGATGCTAACGGAATGAATGCATTACTAGGTGGTATGTTAGGTGGACAACCTAAAGAAAACCAAAGCTTAATTTCATCATTATTAGATGCAGATGGAGATGGAAGCATCTTAGATGATGTAGCTGGTATGGTGTTAGGAGGCAGTAAAAAACAAGGAGGTCTTGGCGGATTATTAGGAGGTCTCTTCGGAAAATAAATCGTACGTAACTTAATCTATTATTTTAAAGTCACATGCTACTGCGGTAGTATGTGACTTTTTTTGTATCATAATGTCTCAATTTCGAACTATGAGACGTAATCCAATAAGTCATCATTAACTATTACACATTTATTTGGTAAAATTGCATCTACAAACATCAATCAATGAAATCACAAATCACACTCATCCTACTTTTTACTCTTCTTTTAAATAGTTGTAAAGAAGAAGAAAAAAAAGAAGTGTTTGTTACTACTTCTACCGATACATTCACTTCAGAAATAAATCACTTAAAAGAATATTTTCAAATTCCTGGACTCGCCATTTTAATTAAAAAAGGAGATACAACAATTCATGAAGGGTATTTAGGATATGCTACTATAACAGATAGTATCGCATTAGATAAAACAACAACAATTCCTATGGCATCCCTAACAAAAATATTTTCTGGAATTGTAATCATGCAATTAGAAGAGGAAAGAAAACTATCACTAGATGATCCTATTAATAAGTATCTACCAGACATGGGAGTTCCTGAGACTATTAAAATAAAACATATTCTCTCTCATACATCCCAAGGAGAAGTAGGCAAACATTTTTATTACAGTAGTCGCTTTGGAATCTTAACACCTATCATTGAGAAAGCAGCTGGATATCCCTTTGAAGATGCTATTCAGAAAAGAATCATCAATAAGCTTCAACTTACGAATACCTACCTATTAAAAGACTCTCTACAAATTAATTCTGAAAACAGAAAAATAGCAGCTCCCTACTTTTTAGGAGGTGATATGAAAGATGGTTTTTTTCTAAAAGAGACAAGAGGTGGGTTTATAGATTATGGATTCTCTGCATCTGCAGGAATAACGTCTACGGTTCATGATCTAGGAGTATTAAGTGATGCACTAGATAGTAATACTCTTATATCTAAGGCATCAAAAGAAAAAATAATGACTCCTTTTGCGAATGACTCCCCATATGGTCTTGGTATTTTCACACAAGAGTTTTTAGGCGAACAATTAATTTGGGGCTATGGTCAATATGATTGCTACTCTAGTTTATTACTTAAAGTTCCAAGTAAAAACCTCACTTTTATTATAGCAGCAAATAATAACTTGATGAGCGATCCTGCTCGTTTGATTAATGGTGATATCACTACTTCATTATTTGCAATGAGTTTTCTTAAAAACTATGTGTATCACTTTAATAATATGCCGCTTTTTGAAAATGCAAATTCATTAGCATCATTAAAAGACAAGATAAAAGGGGCTAAAAAAGAGTTTTACCGTCAAAAATTAATTGCGCAAGCATCTGCCGAAGCCTATATGACAAGGTTTGATAGTCGTAGTGGGGATAATAGCAAAGCTATTTTAAAGGAGTATTTTAAGCTATTCCCAATGAATGAGACAAGTAGTAATCTCACAATACTTTTCAATTTACAATTTCATAAAACGATTGCTAGTATGCGTGAAGAACCTGAATTCACTGCATTTGATACGGAATATAAAAAGATAGGTTCACAACTACTTTCTATAGATACTCACAATCCATATGCAAATTATTATATGGCCAACTATTACCAAACTAAAAACAATATAGATAGTACCACCTACTTCTATAAGAAAGTTGTTGATGCAGATAATTTCTCTCCATGGTGGTATACTCAAGAAGCACAACAGTGGCTTGAAAGTCAAAACTAGCTATCATTTTTTTAAAAACATATTTACTCACTCAAGATTTTATGACATACTCTTGAGTGATTTTTTTATATAAAAACCCAATCCCCTCACCCAAACTGCCTATTCCCTCATTTATCATTTCAACAATCATGTAAGTGCTATAGATTTGTTAACGACAAAGAGCAGTAATGATACTGCTTTACATTAACACAAGTTTTGAACTAAAATCAGTACATTTAAGATTATAATTATGAAAAAGATCGTTTACACTTTACTCCTAGCCACCTTTATTATAGGATGTGCTACCACCAATACTAAAAATGATATTGCAAATACTGCTGGAAATGCTTCAGATACGGTACGCATAGCAAATGATAGTTTAGAATTTGAAATTATTATCATAGAACCTGGATTTAATAATTGGTTAGTCACACAACAACCAAGAGGATATTATGTGCAACCCTATTTGGAAAATAGAAATTTAATGCGGGTAATAGAATATAATAACCGTGTATTGGAGAGCTCTCGATTTGATCCTAATATTTACTTACAGCAAATAAATTATGAACGAGGCATCGATTATGGTTACGAAGTAAATTATTTATTACATAATTGGTTCAACTTTTTTGAAAGACGTTATAAGCAAAAGCTACGATAGTCGTATTTTTGTTCTGTGATACAGAACATCAAAAATCGTTGGGAAATAACTCAAAATTGGCAATTCATCCATATTATTCTTGGTTTGATTGCCACTTTTTTTTCAGCATACCTCATCGCAAAAGGAATTATTAAATCTTTTGCTATTCAAAATGAAACCTATACGCTCGTGGCCATTAGTGTATGTACCCTATTTGTTGCTTTCATTTTATTAAAAATCACTTTTTGGCTATTTAAAAAACTATATAAACGTTGGGGTGTTAAGCAACGATGGCAACTTATCGCTATGTTTTTAGTCTTTGCTGTTACGGGATCTACTGCTGGGAAAGTTTCTGACCCTATTATGGAATTAATAGGACTAGCAAGAGAAACTACCAATGGATGGGTTTATTGGCCTGTTAGAATTGTGTTAATTTTCCCAATTTATCAAGTTTTATTAGTGATCTTTGGCTGGATATTTGGTCAATACAATTTTTTTAAGAACTTTGCGATCAAAATGGCCTCAAGAATGGGGTTTGGTTTTTTATTTAAAAAGTAAGCTTGCGTACATTTCGTTCACATATTATAAAAAATATATCGGCAATTGCCCTTATGTTCTTCTTATTACTGCCAACGGCAGTTAATTTTGCGCATAGTGCAGAAGGACATGACCATAGTGATCGTTGTGAGAATAAATCAGATACGCATGTACACGAAAAGAAGTTAGATTGCTGTCTTTGTGATGTTACACTTCAAGACAACGGCATTTTTAATTTCACAAAAGACATCATATTTGTCCCTTATCAGGATATTTTTGAAAAAACTATTCATACACAAACGGTATATCTATCTATATATCGTACTACAGAATCTAGAGGTCCTCCCTCATGTTAATAATACGCTACATTACGCTTTAGATTAACAAATTTTTTATTCATGAAACTTTTTATTATGCTCTGTGCAGTAATGTACAGTGCTATTAGTATAGCACAAAGCTGTACAAACACTCTCACAGGTTATGTTATTGATTTACACGATCAGGAAACTCTTGTTGATGCAACTCTCAGCATAGAGGAGCTAGGGAACACCATAAAAACAGATGCTAAAGGGAAGTTCTCTTTTAGTAATTTATGTAATGGTGCAACCTACACATTACGTGTATCTCATCCATTATGTAATACGCAAACCATTAACGTTACAATTAATGGAGATACGGAGCGTAGTATCAATATGGAACATCACTTAGAAGAACTAGGGGAAGTTTCTATTTCTGGAGAAGCCCGTAAAAATGGAGGGAAAACAGCTATTGAATCACAACTATCAAATGAAGACATCCAAGCCAACAGTGCTGGCTCTTTAGGAGATGCTTTAAATCAGTTAAGTGGTGTCTCTTCTTTAAATACGGGAAATACAGTTGTAAAACCTGTGATACAAGGATTACATAGTAGTCGTGTGGTTTTAATTACTGAAGGAACTCGATTACAAGATCAGGAGTGGGGTGTTGAACATGCTCCTAATGTTGATTTAAATAATGCAGGAAGTATTTCTGTTATCAAAGGAGCTGCGGGCTTACAATATGGTGGAGACGCCGTAGGAGGAACCATTATTGTCAATCCAAAGCGTATTCCTATTTCTGATAGTTTGTATGGAGAAACCCTTCTTACAGGCGTTACTAATGGACGTGGTGGTAGTGTAACAACTACGCTTACTAAATCTTATAATTCAGGATGGTATGCTAGCGTACAAGGAACTCTAAAGCGCTTTGGGGACTTTGAAGCGCCTGATTATATACTAAGCAATACTGGCGCTTTTGAACGCGATGCTGCAATTCGTATTGGAGTTAATAAGTATTCGTATGGAATTGAAGCTAGCTATTCTATTTACAATAATGAATTAGGGATTTTACGTGCCTCTCATGTAGGAAGTGCTGCCGATCTTGCAAATGCAATTACTAATACAGGTGTTCCAGCATTTACAGAAGATTTTACCTATGAAATAGATGCACCCAAACAAGAAATAAAGCATCAAGTGGCAAAACTAAATGCTTATAAGCGTTTTGATAATATTGGGAAGTTTAGTTTTCAATATGATTATCAGCAAAACAATCGCTTGGAATTTGATATCAGACGTGATAGTGAAGATGTACGTCCAGCTATTGATTTAGAATTAAGCACCCATAGCGCATCTTTAGATTTTGAATATACCGCAGATAATACGATAGATGCCAAAGCAGGAATTATAGGACGTTCACAAACAAATTTCCCGAATCCGCTTACGGGTGTTCGAAGATTAATACCAGATTATGATCGTATTGATTTTGGAGTCTATGCCTTAGGATCTAAGACATTTGATACTTGGACTATTGAAGGAGGGCTACGCTATGACTATAATTTTATAGATGCACAAAAATTTTACCGTACTACCTTTTGGGAAGCCAGAGGATATGATGTCTTATTCCCAGAATTAGTAGTGGAAGATTTAGGAACTCAGATTTTAACAAATCCAGAATTTACCTTTCATAATATATCGGCTACTGCTGGTATAGGGTATGATTTTAATGATTTATATAGTCTAACAGCAAACTATGCGCTTTCCAATAGAGCCCCTAATCCATCAGAATTATTTAGTGATGGCTTACATCAAAGTGCCGCTCGTATTGAATTAGGAGACATTAGGTTTGATAAAGAAACCTCTAATAAGGTATCTGTTGCGCTTTCGCGAAAGCATAAAAATTGGTCATTTACGGTAGCTCCATTTGCTAATTTTATTTCAGACTTTATCTTGATAGAACCTACCGGAAGTCAGCAAACATTACGTGGTAATTTCCCCGTCTGGGAATACCGTCAGACTGATGCACGACTTTTAGGGGTAGACATTGATAATCAATTTCGCGTAAGCGAGCATATTAGTATTAACAATCAACTATCTGTTGTTAAAGGACAGGATACAACACTGGATTTACCAATCATCAATATTCCTCCTGTAAACACAACAAACCGTATTACGTATACAAAAGAAAAATGGCATAATTTAAAAGTATCTGTTGAGAGTTATTATGCCTTTAGACAAAATGAATTTCCAGATACTAATTTTGAAATTTTTATTGTCGAAACCGATAGCAATGTATTAGTAGATGTAAGTACGCCTCCTGATGCCTATCATTTAATTAATCTAAGAGGTCAACTTGATTTTGTAGTTAATAATAAATCTACACTGCAAGTAGCACTAGCGGTTACCAATCTTTTTGACACTTCATATCGTAATTACTTAAACAGACAACGCTTTTTTGCCGATGACCTTGGTAGAAATGTGAGTCTACAACTCAAAATAAATTATTAAATCAAATCAAGTAAACAATTAAATTAAAAACAATTAAATTAAAAACAATTATTATGAAAACTATTAAATCTATGAAGACCTTTATGATTGCATTGGTAGCAGGAATTATCGCAATTTCTTGTTCTAGTGACGATGATAACACGCCAGAAGTTATTAATGAAGAAGAGGTTATCACAACAGTAAGAGTTCAACTTGCTAATGACGTAGGCTTCACAACTACTTTACAAAGTGTAGATAGTGATGGTGACGGACCTGAAGCTCCAGTAATTACAATAGAAGGAGATCTATTTGCAAATACAACATATACAGGTGTCGTTACTTTTCTAAATGAAACAGAAAGTCCTGCAGAAAATATTACGTTAGAAGTTGCAGAAGAGGCAGATGAACACCAAGTATTCTATACACCTGCAGATGGTCTTAATATTACTACAGTATATAATGACCAAGATTCTAATGGTAATCCATTAGGAATTTTATTTACATTAACTACAGGAGAAGCTAGTAATGGCAACTTTACAGTAACACTTCGTCATGAGCCAACAAAACCAAATAATGGTCTTGCAGATGCTGGAGGAGATACGGATGTAGAAGTTACATTTGATGTAACTATTCAATAAAAACAATTTATAAGGAAAGCGGTTGCATGATTAGGAACATAGCATATATCACAATTGATATAGTAACCGCTTCCTTTTTAAATAAAATACTTATACTCAAAAGCTATACATGCAATAACATTGTTAGTATAGCATAAAAATAAATATTTTGATTAGCAAGGCGGTTACCCTTTGATTAGTAACCAAGAATATCGTAACCGCCTTCATTCAAAATAGTGTAATACACTACTTATCTACTAATCATTTATACGCTCCTGACTGCCGGCAAAGGCAGATTCGCGAAATTTTATATAGAGTTAATTCTTTTTGGTTGATTTGTATAGAATGACAAGTTAAGAATAATTTACTTGTTATTAATACTTCTTAGTACTTAGACATACTCCAAAAAGAAATCGGGTTCTGGACGTACACGATAATTATCGGTGACATCTGCAAATTGAATAACCCCCTCTTTATCCGTAATAATTACAGTTGGTAATACAGTATCACTATCATACCCTAATACTTGAAATCCAAACGGAATCCCATTCTTAGAAGTAATCTTAAGTTGCTTGGCAGCAGCATTCTTAACGTCCGTTAAAAATTGAAACTGTAAGCCATGTTTCTTTGCTAGTTTTTCTGAAAACCCATGAGGCTGCGGACTTACAAAAACCATATGTACTCCTTTCTCTTCAAGGGTTTTATATTGATCTACAATCTCCTGAATTTGTGCCATACACAACGGACACCAATTACCTCTATAGAATAAAAAAATGGAAGGCTTGCCTATAAACGAAGTAGAAGACACCAGCGCTTTTTGATTGTTTTCTAGTGTAAACTCGGGAAGTGTATTTCCTACTTGGACAACAGATGTATCTCGATTTCGAAACACCGAATACCATACAAGATATAACCACCACCCTACTATTAATAGTGATACATACACATATTCTCTAAGTTCAAAAGTAGTCCTACCTACAATAGTTAATACAAGCCCAATCGTAATGGTTACTGTATATAAAACTAGAAATCTACCAGTACGAGCACGTGGCATTACAAATAAACCTATGAAAAATACAACAACAGATATCGCAATGATCATAAGACCTACAGCTCCTAATTTTGGCTCATTCTGTATAATTTCCAAATTATACTTACCCGCCACATATAATGCGAATATTGGGAAAACAGAAATAAAAATAGATTTTAGTAGATTTTGCATAAAAGATTTATTTGAGGACTAAGTAGTAGGAATTAAAGTTTCATTACAGTGTAATATCTATTTACTTTGTTCATTTTTTTCATTGCCAAAAAAACGAACCAAAAAATGCTAGGCTCAAACGTACTTTACTAAAAACTTTATTCGTTACAGCGCAAAATAAAACTATTTCAACAGAAGGGTTTTATGTATTAAAAGAGAAAGTAAACTTTATCTTAGAAACCAAGTGAATATACTATTTTGCTTAACCTTTCACTCATTTCGTTTTTGACGCAAAGTGCGTTTAGGCCATTACAAAGTTTGTATTATAATAGATTATATACCTCTTTTTAATTCTAATATTCAGTACTTGGTATTTATTTCTAATATAGAATTAGAAAGCTAAATGATTTGTCGCTATAAGCAATCTATCCTTCCTGTTGTTGTGGCGGTTGTTCTGGCTTGGCAAATAAATCCATATAAGCTCTTCCTAAAAATTCGGTGACATCACTAGCCATTAAGCCTTCAATTCCATATTGATTAATCGCAATATCAGCAGCTCTACCATGAAAATATACGCCCATCAATGCAGCTTCCATAGGATGATATCCTTGTGCTAATAGTCCTGTAATCACACCCGTTAAAACATCTCCGCTTCCTGCGGTTGCCAGTCCTGGGTTTCCAGAATCATTAATATATAACTTCATATCGTAGGTAGTAATAGTATGTGCCCCTTTCATAACAATGGCGATATCGTGTTTTTTAGCAAACTTGGCTGTTTTTTCTAAACGATCAAAGTCGTCTTCCCAAGTCCCTATTAAACGTGCTAGTTCCCCCATATGAGGTGTTACTATAGAAAGTGCTGGTACTTCTGCTAAAAGTGCTGGATTGGCTGCAATGATATTAATCGCATCAGCATCTATGACTATTGGATTTTTTTGCGCTTTTAGAAATGCTTCCATGGCTTTAGCCGTTTTAGGATCGGTACCCATGCCTGGACCAATTCCAATGGCATTAGCATCTGTTTGGAAATCAATTTCTTCAAAAACCTTTCCATTAAAGTTATCCGTTTCGGTCATCACTTCTGGAATAGCCGTTTGTAAAATAGGCACGCCTATTTGTGGTACATAAGCAGTCACCATACCACTTCCAGCTCGCATGGCCGCTTTACTAGCGAGTACAATGGCCCCCATTTTTCCATAACTCCCTCCTATCAGTAAACTATGGCCATACATCCCTTTATGTCCAAACTGACCACGACTACGATACATCTGAATGACTTCTTGTTTTCCTATCAGTTCAACATCTGTAGGAGTTGTTGCTAAATATTCTGGATCCAATCCAATATCTAAGATATCCCATGCCTGCATGATCGGTGCCGTCATTGGTAAAAAGAAAGGTAATTTTGGCGCTTGAAAACTCAATGTAAATCGGGGTTGGATGATCACATCTCCTTCTTGAGGTGCCATATCCATATACATTCCAGAAGGGATATCAATACTCAATACATACGCATTGGATGCATTAATCGCTGTAAAAAGTGCTTTTACCCAATCTTGGACAACCCGATTGAGACCTATTCCAAAAATAGCATCTACGACAATATCCTGCGGACTAATTACAGGGAGTTCGTCTCCTTCATTAATCACTATGGGCCAATTTTTAGTAGCCGATTTTAAACGACTATAGGCTTCTAGAAAATCAGGAACACGCTTCGTATTATAATTTACTAAATAGGTCGTAACATTATAATTATTTTCGATAAGGTATCGTGCAAGTACCATCCCATCACCTCCATTATTTCCAATCCCACAGAATACTTTAATAGGTACTTGTCCTCCTTTTAAACGTTCGTGTACCCACTCGTAGATATACCCTCCTGCACGTTCCATCAAATTGATAGAAGGAAGGTTTTCCTTTTTTACGGTTATCTGATCTGCTTCGTATATCTGTTTTCTACTGAATATTTTCATGGAGTATTATTTCTTTTATAGATTAGAAAATCGCTACGATCTCTTTGTTGTAAAAATACTACTTTTTTGGAGCTCTCTGGGAGTTGTTTTCTATACGCTTTCGCGAAAGCGTATAACATAACAATTAGAACATATCAACGATTCATTGCAGCTATAAAACTAGCGACTAAATATCTTTCACCTAAACACTCAAAATATTCAAAATATTCAAAATTCTTAAAATCAATATTTTAAATTCACATTCCAAAATATTATAGGCACTTTTCTAGTATACTTATAAATACATTTCTTCTTTTCTTAGGTTGGGCATTTTATTTAGTGTACTTTCAAAATCCTTTAAAAAAAACCATCCTAAAAATCCTTTATGTCAAATTCTATTATACGAGTTCAACCCAAAATAGGTCAGCCACAACTTTTAAATTCTGAAATTATACCTTGGCAACTCGTAAAAGATATCATTACTTCTTCTGAAACAGAAAAAGCAGTAGCAATCAAAAAACAAGGGATTGCATATTCATTACATGGAATTGATTCCGAAAAAAGTATGCCTGCTACTGTCCCTGGCACTGTCTTAAACGCTGTATTAAGGGATAAAAAATGGCTAAAAACCAATATACTAAACCAAGAACAGCTAGTAAAAGAAGGTAAAACTGTACATACTGATTTCTTCGATCCTTTTTTTGACACCAATCAGCAATTTATACCCGATGTATTTGACAAAGGAATTGAATTTTACACCTATTGGTATTACGCAGAATTTTCTTTAAAAAATGTAGCGTCAAATCAACGTCTTTGGTTGAATTTTAGAGGTCTTAATTATACTGCAGATGTATTTGTAAATGGAGTTCAAAAAGGAACCCACTTACAAGGTATGTTTTTACGAAATTCATTTGATATTACTGATTGTCCAAGTAAAGACGGTGTATATAGAATTGCCGTTCGAGTTGAACCACCATCTACGCCTGGAAAACCAACTTTAGCAAATAATGGAGGTGTTCTTAGTGTACCAAATATTGGAGAATGTGTCACCATGCGCCATACGGTAGGTTGGGATTGGACCATTTCTATTCCAGATAGAAGTACAGGAATTTGGGATCAGGTATCACTTACTACCACCAAAACATTAGTGATCAAACATCCTAAAGTAACAACAAAAATTAAAGGAACGACAGCTATAGTCACTATTCAGACACAAGTATATAATCCAACTAACGAGCAACAAACAGGATTTATAAGCTATGAATTGGATGGGAAAACACATCAGAAATCAGTAACGGTTAGTGCTGGAAAAACACTACTAGTTGACTTTCCTCCTCTTGAAATACCCAATGCCCGTTTGTGGTGGCCACATGGAACTGACCCCATAAACCCAGAAAACAAGCCTGAGTTATACGAGCTTAATATATATGCTAGTACAGCAAAAGAAATGAATGATACATCGCTTTCAGATCAACATACCATGAACATCGGAATGCGAGAGTTTTCAAACGAATTGGTCAAAGTTGCAGTTCCAAATGATACAACTGGCGAGAAGACAAGAAATAGTCGTCAGTTTCTTGTAAATGGATTACCTGTCATGATTCGTGGTGGAAATTGGATGGGAATGGATACCTTATTTAGAAATAATGCAACGCGTTATAAAAATGAAGTCCGTATGCACAAAGAAATGAATTTAAACTTAATTCGCGTTTGGGGAGGTGGACATATTGAGCGTCCAGAATTTTATGAAGCTTGTGATGAATTAGGAATTATGGTGATGCAAGAATTCTGGTTTTCTAGTGAATTTATATATGAAGATCCTGAAATACCAGAAAACTATAAAACTACATTTACCCAATGCGCTATAGATACCATACAGATGTTAAGAAATCATACAAGCTTACTGTTTTGGTGTGCCGCTAATGAATCAAAACCTCCTACATCTTTACTTACAGAATTAGAAAGCTATATAGGAGAAAAAGAAGAGGCTTTATATGATACTACCCGACTGTTAGTTCATAATTCTTTAGATATAAATGGAAATGGATACCCTGGTACAGACGGACCATATGGGATTTTAGAACTGAACAATTATTTTAAATGGTTGCCTGACGGATATACCAATTCGTTCAATCCAGAAATAGGGTCTTTAGGAATCCCTACGGTAGAAAGTATTCAAAGAATGATTCGAGCAGAAAATTTAACCTCCGTTCCTGAAGAATATGCAGTCTTTAAGAACACAGGCAAAAACCATCCCATCGTAAATGAAAGTTGGAAACAATTAAAATATAGTCAGTATATGATTGATCATAATGTGCAAAAGCCTAGTGATCAAATCTACACATATGGAACCCCAAAAGATATCGAGGCTTATTGTGAACGCGCACAACTTGCTAATCACCTACATTATAAAGAACTATGGGAAGGTTATTTATTGCATATGAAGGAATGGTATACTGGATTAATTATTTGGAAATCTCAAGGTTGTTGGACAGGTGTAAGAGCGAAGTTATACGATTGGTTTTTAGAACAAAACGGAGGTTTTTGGGGAGTAAAAACCGCTTGCGAACCAATACACGTACAACTAAATCTAGAAAATTATCCTACAGCAACTAGTTATGACGTGCATGTTGTAAACCAAACAATCCATGAGTATAAAAACCTCAATCTTCACTGGGAAATTTATGATGTAAAAGGTAGCATTGCATCAAAAACAATTCCTGTAAAAACGGAAGATGGCACCAATACCGTGTGTAAAACTAGTACTACTAAAATTGCAACTTTAGCCATTAACGATCTACTTACTTCATTAGACCCTGATCTATACTTTGTTATTTTAAAATTAGTAAACGGACAGAAAACAATGTCTCGGAATTTTTATTGGTTGAGTAAAAGTGGAGACTATCAACCGTTGGATTCCTACAGTACAGCATCACTAACTTATACTGCAAAAGGTCAAAAAACAACCCAAGGCAATTATACACTGCAAACAACATTTAAAAACAATAATAATCAACTCTCTTTTTGGAATCGTTTGCAAGTAAGGAAACCAAGTAAAACAGGTGAAGACACAAGGATATTACCTGTGTTTTATGAAAAAAATTATTTCTCATTAGCAAGCCAAGAGCAGCTATCTATCACTATAGAATTCCAGCACGATCGAAAAGAAGGAATCCCTGAACTATGGATCAGAGAATGGAATCAAAAATGGGTGCAAATACCTATCAATTGGGGGAAATAATAATTTCTTAGACAGATAATGATATCCATCTACAGCGTATCAAGATCAAAAAGGTGTACTAACCGGCACTTATAATTTTGATAAAATCGCTCACAAATGGGGGAGAAATGCCTATAAAGAAAAGAGTGCATTATGCACGAGAAAATGCTAAGAAATTTAACGAGAAGTTTGGAGAGGGATTACATGATGGTATAGCAATTGCTTGGCAAAATATGCCATACATTAAAGGAGGTTAGACCTATTGGCAAGCAATAGGAAAATCTGAGTATACTGCAAAACAATATAATGCTATTTCTCAAGGAACGGGTATTTATGATGAAAAGAGCGGAATGCATAGTATCTCATGTTTCTTTATTGTAGGAGATCAAATCTCATCCTTACTAGGTTGGCAAGAAGGTGCTATTGCAGCAGCTATCAAAGTAATAAGTCGTATGGCAAAACCAGATTTGGAAATTACGTCTCTAAAACGTTTACCAGATACACGTTTAATGGTTGAAGGTGTTTAATAGCAAACAGACTATATGTATAGACAAGTAAATAGTAAACTATCTCGGAGCAAGCCCACGAGGTAGTTATACGAAACTGAATTTTAATTTCGAGGCAAGCCTCGGAGTAGTAAACCCTTTGG
This sequence comes from uncultured Dokdonia sp., assembly GCF_947492535.1. Taxonomy (GTDB): domain Bacteria; phylum Bacteroidota; class Bacteroidia; order Flavobacteriales; family Flavobacteriaceae; genus Dokdonia. Next base: position 61,272 of record NZ_CANLNH010000007.1, read on the forward strand.
CAGCACCAATAAAGATGCGGTATAGAAACAATCTACATCGCATCTTTCATCATTTTATTTATCTCTTGAAAATAGTAACATATATCATAAATCAAAGACATATAACACATTATACTGTATAAAGTTATGTATAGTATTAAAATCTAGCGGTCAATGATATCAAGAAAAACATTAGAAATTATAGCAGTCTTTCTAACAGCTATTGGAAAGTTTGCTTTCATGGATTATTTAGAGTGGAGATTTCCCTATGTTACTGGAGCTTCTCTTTTTTGGATACTCTATATCTTATATCGATGGAGAGTCACTCCAGACATTTTTAAAGATTGGGGATTTAGAAAAGACAACTTTAAAGAGGTTTTAAAAATAGTATTGCCGTTTGGAATTATTGGAATACTTGTTATGGTTATTATTGGCAGTATTCAGGGAACCATCAACTTGACATGGCACATCATTCCTATTTTGATAAGCTACCCTATTTGGGGTACAATTCAACAATTTTTACTCATCGCACTTTTAGCAGGTAATTTGAGTGACTTAAAAATCCCTAAGCTTAGTAAACCAATTATCATTTTAATTGCAGCGTTTATGTTTGCTGGAGTACATTATCCATTTTGGTGGCTTATTATAGCTACGTTTATTCTTGCTATATTTTATGGTTATGTGTATTTAAAAAAACGTAATGTATATGTATTAGGGCTTTTCCACGGGTGGTTAGGCGGTATTTTTTACTATACTGTGATGAATACTGATCCCTTTTTAGATACGTTTGGAAAACTTATATATGGTTAAAATGCTGTATTCGCTTTCGCGAAAGCGAACTTGAGAGACCTCTTGCCGGTAGGCAGGTTCACGACCAAAAGGGAGAGCGTAGCGTTAAAGCTTAAAAAAGGGTATATAAATTTGTGACAATAATCCCATTACAATCAGGCAAAACAACAGTGACTAACTCTTTTACATCTTTTACTTTAAAATGAAATGGTGATGCTAGCACATCTACTCCACTTTGCTTTTTTAATCGGGTACCTTGCCCAGAAATAATATCTTTATTTGGAGTAAAATCTCCTTCAGGAAGATGTTCTGTAAAGAGTACATATTTATAAACCTTCAGTTTATCAAGAATACATTGTACCTCAGCATTGGATAGATGTTGTACTACTTGCCGCACAATAGCGCAATCTCCTGCAGGTAAATCATCCTGAGCAATATCCAAACAATGAAATTCTAAATTCGCTGCGCTATACGTTTTTTTATTCCGCGCAATAAGATTGGGTACAATATCTACTGCAATATATTTCTTAGTATAGGGTACTAACTCTTTTCCAATATTAAAATCACCACAGCCTAAATCACATACCGTAAGAGGCCTTTCAAAAGAGGTAAGAAAAGAAATAACGGCGTGTATATAAGGCTGTACAATATCTGGATGATGTGATCCTTCTCCAGAGTAATACGCTACTTCCCCACCCCACAAATTCATATCATAGATTTGTTCCATAGCATCTTTTGTAGGCCATGGTTTCTTTATTTTTCTTTTAGTTTGCTCTTCACTCATATACACCTACAGCCTTTTTCTATTTTTATACCTTTATACACATCTAATCATTCTAAAATAATATATTTATTCTTTTGTATGTGAAGATAGCATCGCATTACATATTCAATATAAAAAATGAATATAGAATTAATTACTAAGGATTGTATTTTTTTAGAAAAAGGCATTGTCTATTTCTGGAAACAATGGGGAAGTAAATCCAACTTTGACTTCTACAAAAACTGTATTGAAAATTCGCTATCTATTGATAATGCATTACCCAAGTTTTATCTTATGATAGAAAATAACACCATCATAGGTTCTTATGCTTTATTAACTAATGACCTCATCAGTAGGCAGGATCTCATGCCTTGGTTTGCATGTTTATATGTAGATAAAAAGTATAGAAATCAAGGAATTGCCAAAAAACTATTAGCACACGGCCTCAATGAATCCTATAAAAAAGGATATGATATGTTATACCTTTGTACTGATCTAATTGATTTTTATGAAAAATACGGGTGGAATTATTTTGACATTGGATACCATCTAAATGGTGATAAAACAAACATCTATTCTAAAGCAACCTCTTAAAATGGTAGTTTACTTTAAAAAACTAATGATCATAAACTAAACCTATGACAAATCCTCAACCAATTTTAGAGTATATCAAAAAGCACGTTGACTTAACTGCTGAGGAAGAGGAGATACTACTTTCAAAAATTACTGATAGAAGGTATCTCAAAAATCAATACATCGTACAACAGGGTGATATTTGTAAGACGATTAATTTTATTATTTCTGGATGTACAAAAATGTTTTATGTGGATGAAGAAGGACAAGAACATATCATTATGTTTTCTGTAGAAGATTGGTGGAGTTCTGATTTAGGAAGTTTTATCACACAAACGCCTGCCGACTTTAATATTCAATGTTTAGAGAATACACAACTTATTCAATTTTCGTATGATCATCTGGAAATATTATATAAAGAAATTCCTAAATTAGAACGTCTTTTCAGAAAAATTACAGAACGTGCTTTTGTGGCTTCACAAAAAAGGGTTGTTAGAAATTTTAGCCTTTCGGCGAAAGAACAATATCTCACTTTTAAGAATACCTACCCTAAAATAGAACAACGGGTTCCTCAATACATGATCGCTTCGTATTTAGGGATTACCAAAGAGTTTTTAAGTAAAATTAAAAGCCAATTGATTCAAGATCAATAAATGTTAATCTAGTTTAACATCATTTCATAATCTACTTCATTTTACACGTTTTGAATGTTTTGGACATTTGTACCATAATCATTTAAAACTAAAAAAGATGAACACATTATTAGAAAAAATCAGCACTATTAACGACATGATCTTAGAAGGAAAAGCTTTAGAAGCTTTTGACCAATTCTACCACGAAGATGTTGTAATGCAAGAAAATGACAATCCTATCATTGAAGGAAAAGCAGCTAACAGACAACGTGAAGAAGATTTCTTTGGAGCTATTACAGAGTTTAGAGGAGCAACGCCTCTAAAAGTTACTATTGGAGAAAATACCACCATGGTAGAATGGCACTTTGATTACACTCATAAAGATTGGGGGGTAAAAAACTATACGCAAGTAGCCGTTCAGGATTGGCAAGATGGAAAAATAATCAAAGAAAAATTCTACTACGGATCATAACACAACGATCCCAAAATACAATATACAATACACAATACACAATACACAATACACTAAAAATAAAACATCATGAAAAATTCAATTAAAAATATAGCAAGCATCGTACTTGTAGCATTGTTTACATTATCATTTACGACACCAGAAGAAACTAAAAAAGAAGTAAAAGCAGCAGAAAGCAGTGTTGTTTGGAAAGGATATAAAGTAACAGGATCGCATGAGGGGACCATTGCTATAAAAAATGGAAGTTTAATATTCAATGATTCCAAATTAACTGGAGGATCATTTATGATAGACATGCGTTCTATTGCTAATACCGATTTGGAAGGGGAATATAAAGGGAAACTAGAAGGTCACTTAAAATCGGATGATTTCTTCGGCGTTGAGAAATTCCCAACAGCATCGTTAGTTTTCACGAAAGTGAACGCTACTGGAAAAAACTCTTATGAAGTGACAGGAAACATCACTATTAAAGGACATACTGAAGTTATCACACTAGACCTATCTGTCTACGGAAATAAAGCTACAGCTTCCTTAAAAATAGATCGCACAAAATTTGATGTACGATACGGATCTACAAGTTTTTTTGACGGACTAAAAGACAAAGCCATCTATGACGAGTTTGACTTAGTCGTTGATTTAGTATTCTAAGGTCACACGATACATAGCAATCTAGCTCATTTTTAAAAAAGCGCACATCCCTAAGATGATGCGCTTTTTTAATATATTTATAACGAATGAATCATATATGTCTATACTCAAGCATTTTCTTTCTCATCTCTGTGATAGGCTATACACAAACACCTGCCAAATTTGAACCTGCAGATGGAAGCTGTTTGGTTTTTATTGGACAAGATCTGGAAGCTACTGGCGGTCTAGACACCTACACAAATGGCTATACCGATTTTTTTGATACTCCAGCAGGAATTACAGTCTATACGAATATCTCCCCTAGCGATGAATCTTTTGGTTATTATAACAGAGGTCTGGATGGTTTACAAACTAAAGCTAACTGGGGTGCTGGAGATTGTTGTGCACAATGCTACTTGGATGATCCTACGTATAAAAATACCATGATTTCTATAGGACTTTCTATTGTAAATCACGAAAAGAAAATTGGCAAAGGACAACATGATGCATATATAAAAGAATTAGGTAACTGGATTAAAGCGAGCAAACGTCCTGTCTTTTTACGAATAGGGTATGAGTTTGATGGGCATGATTGGAATCATTATAACCGAAAGCAGTATCTAAAAGCCTGGCAACGTATTCATACCTTATTTTCAGAAATGAAAGTAACCAATGTTGCTTTTGTTTGGCAATCTAAAGGGACGGGATCTGACCAAGAAACATTAAAAGACTGGTATCCAGGTGATGATCTGGTAGATTGGTGTGCCTACTCCTACTTTGGAAATCCCGATACCGAAATGCTCACGTTTGCTAGAAAACATAACAAACCTGTATTTATTGCAGAAGCCAGTCCTACTCTACAAACAGACAACTTGTTTTTTGACACCGATCTTAAAAAAGACATTATCGCTAAACGAGCGTGGCAACAATGGTTTGTGCCGTTTTTCAAAACCATTAATGATAACAAAGATGTGATTAAAGCCTTTAGTTATATCAATACCAATTGGTCAGAACAAGCCATGTGGAGAATCAATCCGACCTTTCAAAAAGTAGATTCTCGTTTACAGGTAAATCCCTATATTTCTAAAAAGTGGAAAGAAGAAATGGCTAGATCTAGATATTTAAAAGCAAGTGATTCGTTATCCAGAAAATTAAAATCAAATGACTAACAAGATGTTAGCCACTATGAAGAAAATAGTAACACTACTACTGTGTGTAATTACCACAACGATCTATGCACAATCCTTTGAAGGCACATTAACCTATAAAATTGAGTATGAGATTAAAACAGATACTTCATTTCCTGTGTCTAAAGAACAACTCTTAGAAACATTAAAAAAGTCTGAAGATTACTTTGATACACTTGTAGTACATATTAAAAATGGGAACTATGAGAAGGTTATTAATTCAGAAGAGAAAAAGAGAATTGTCTATACTTCTAATCAACAGAAAATTCATACCATCGATGATGGAGTTGATTATGTATTGATTCAAGATGCCAAAAAATATGCAGCAACAAAAATAGAATTTGAAAAACCAACCTTCACTAAAAATGATACAATTACCATGATCGCTGGAAAAGAATGTACATCTATTGTACTAGATTGGGACGGTACAGCACAAGAAACCTATTTCTATAATAACACGTTTCTAAATATTGACCCTGAATTATTTAAGGATCATCAGTTTGAATATTTCTATGATATTTTAAAACATACAAACTCCTACCCTACTCAAATTAATAAATCTTTAAATGGGCTTATGGAAATACGAATGATTTTAGTAGATCATGTTGCTGAAGAAATACCCGATTTATCATTTGCTATTCCTCCATTAGAACCTGCAGAAAAGGAATTCACTGAAATTATTAAAGGAACAACGGGACAAGATGTGATGCGAATTAAAAATTAGTATTTCTTTATTTGTTCTGTTTTTTTGGTTGTATACGCTCCTGCCTGCCGGTAGGCAAGTTCGCGAAAGCGAATACAACATATATCTTTATATTTAATATTAAAAAATAAATAGTACCGCAGATGAACCTCGAACAAAACAAACAAAACGCTATTGCCTTTTATAAAATGGCCTATGAAGGCAAACCAAAAGAAGCGGTAGATCGATATATTGGAAAAGAATACATCCAACACAATCCTGATGTAGCTGATGGTACACAAGGTTTTATAGACTATTTTGAACGCATGCAACAAGAGTATCCTGATAAGTCTATTGCGTTTGTTCGTTGTATCGCAGAAGGTGATCTTGTTGCCTTACATACACACCAAACATGGCCTGACAATGATCAATATGTGACCATGGATTTTTTTCGATTTGATACATACGGAAAAATCTGTGAACACTGGGATGCTATTCAGCAAATCCCTAAACAATCAGCCAATCCAAATACAATGTATTAAAACAATATATTTAATCACATATTCCTATCTTCATACCCATGAACAGAAGAACCTTTATTGAGTCTATGGGAATCCTAGGAGCAGCTTCCCTACTTCCTATCTCTTGTCTAGATATGCAACCCACTTCCAACTACAAATTAGGGTACCAGTTATACTCTATTAGAGATGAAATGGCAAAAGATCCTATCGATACCTTAAAACTTCTTAAGAAGCTAGGGTATCAAGATTTTGAAATCTATGGTTTTGATGCTAAAAAAGGCATGTATTACGGATATACAGCCACAGATTTTAAAATGATCATAGATGATTTAGGACTCACCATATCTAGTGGTCATTATGGGTTTTCAGAATTTCTAAATGCTCCCGAAGATGTTTTAATTCGTTTTGTAGATCAATGTATTCAAGGAGCCAAGACATTAAACAGTGCCTATATCACATGGCCTTGGATTGCTCCAGAGCAACGTACACTAGACAACTTTAAAATCATGTCTAAAAAACTAAACATCATTGGAGAACAAGTAAAAGCGGCAGGTCTTGGATTTGCCTATCATAATCACGGTTATGAATTTGACGATCATAATGGTCAAAATGGCTATGATATTATTCTTTCCGAAACAGATGCCTCTTTAGTGAAGTTACAAATGGATATGTATTGGGTGATGCATTCATCAAAATATACGCCAAAAGAACTCGTTGAAAAACAACCTGGACGATACACCATGTGGCATATTAAAGATATGGATACCAAAACCAGAGACTATACAGAATTAGGAAATGGCTCCATAGATTATACAAAACTCCTTCCCGATCCAGTTGCTTCTGGGTTAGAATATTATTATATAGAACAAGGCGGTAATTTTGCACAAAACTCTATTCAGAGCGCCACCGATAGTGCTACCTATTTTAAAGAACATCTACAGAAGTATTTGTAAACATCATACACCTTAGTAGCCTAACAATATTTTAAAAAGTGTAATAAAACCTGTCTTCATTTACACATCTCATAAAATAAAGAGCTATAATTTTTAATTCCATAAAAATCAGTAGTTACACTTGTGCTATAACCTAAAAAGAGTACTTTTAAACTATTGTACTGTATATGAAGACAACAAATTACATCCTTATTTCTTCGATTACCATTTCTACATTTGGTACAATTACCCCTTTGGGGTTATAGTCATTCATATCATCCATTGCTATATCCGTTTATCGGAATCACACTCATAAAATTAATAATACACTATACTATCAAATAATATTGATACAAAACCACCCATCATGTGGGCATTATCATGAGAATACTCAAATTTGGAGGCACTTCCGTCGGAAGTCCTGAAAACATACAAAAAGTCATTGCCGTTGTAAAAGAACGTGCTCAAAAAGAAAAGGTCGCTGTAGTCGTTTCGGCAGTAGGTGGCATCACCAATAAGTTACTCGAAGCAGGACACCTTGCAGCACAAAATGATACAACCTACACTATATTATTTCAGGAAATAAAAGACACCCATCTTAGCTATACGAAAGTACTAACACAAGATAAAGAAACCTTTGCACATGTAGAGACACTCATGAATGACCTAGAAGCCTTATTAAAAGGTATTTTCTTAATTCATGAATTATCTCCTAAAACCATTGATAAGCTTACGTCTTTTGGTGAACGTACTTCTTCTATGTTGATTACAGCAGCATTTCAAGAACAAAACATCCCTGCTCAGCATAAAGATACCCGTGATCTTATCATTACAGATACAGCACATACAAAAGCGGCTGTTCATTACGAGCAAACACATACTGCTATACAAGCGTATTTTAAAGACTCAAAAGCAACGATTACCATCTTACCCGGTTTTATTGCACGATCAGAAACTGGAGAAACTAGTACTTTAGGGCGTGGCGGATCCGATTTTACAGCAGCGATTATTGCCGCTGCCTTAAACGTAACGGCTGTCGAAATATGGACGGATGTAAGTGGGATGTATAGTGCCAATCCAAAGCTTGTAAAACAAGCGCAACCTATTGCGCATATTTCTTATCATGAAGCTATGGAACTATCACATTTTGGTGCCAAAGTACTCTACCCACCCACTATTGCTCCTGTGATGCAAAAAAATATTCCGCTGTACATCAAAAATACATTTGACCCTGAAGCCGAAGGCACCTGTATTTCTAATGAAACTAATGGAAAAAACAATCCAATAAAAGGGATTAGTCATATCAATGATATTGCTTTACTAACGCTGGAAGGTGCAGGTATGGTAGGTATTTCAGGGACATCAAAACGTCTTTTTGAAACCTTATCAACTGCAGATATCAATGTGATTTTGATCACTCAAGCTTCGAGTGAGCATAGTATTTGTATAGGGGTAGCACAAGAAGATGCACACCAAGCAAAAGTAGCTATAGAAACGACCTTTGCCTATGAGATAGCAATACATAAAATAGATCCTGTGATCGTCGAAGAAGGTCTAGCTATTATTGCGTTGGTAGGTGAAAAGATGAAAAGCCATCAGGGAATCTCTGGTAAAATGTTTCGCACGCTTGGAAAGAACAATGTCAATATCAGAGCGATCGCACAAGGCGCTAGTGAAAAAAATATTTCGGCGGTAATTGCAGACAAAGATGTAAAGAAAGCCCTTAATAGTTTACACGAACGTTTCTTTGAAGATCAACGCCAGCAACTCAACCTATTTATTATGGGGGTAGGAAATGTAGGCGGACGACTCATGGCACAAATCAAGCAACAGCAGCAATATCTTTTAGAGAATCTCAAACTGAATCTCCGTGTGATCGGGATTTCAAATAGCAGAACCATGATTTTCCATGAAGAAGGCATTGACCTTTCTACGTGGGAATCACAACTTGCAGCTGGTGAAAAAGCTGACGGTATACGCTTTCGCGAAAGCGTACAAAACCTCAACATACGCAACTCCGTATTTGTAGATATCACCGCCAATGAAGAAGTTGCCATGAGTTATGCGCATTATCTCCGTAAAAGTATTGCAGTTGTAGCCTGTAATAAAATTGCCTGTGCGAGCGAAATGGAAAACTACCGTTTATTAAAACGTTTAAGTAAAAAATACAATGCCTCATTTATGTTTGAAACCAATGTAGGTGCAGGACTTCCAATTATAGATACGCTTAAAAATCTTATCGCATCAGGTGATCGAATCACTAAGATTCAGGCAGTACTTTCTGGGAGTCTTAATTTTGTATTTAATAATTTTAAGTCGGGCGATAGTTTTCACGATGTCGTACAACAAGCAAAAGCAGAAGGATATACAGAACCCGACCCGCGTATTGATTTAAGTGGTGTCGATGTGGCTCGTAAAATATTAATTCTTGCCCGAGAAGCTGGATTAGAATTGGAGCTTGAAGACATTACTAACACACCTTTCTTAACACAGAATAATCTAGAAAGTACCGATGTTCCTCACTTTTTTGAAACCTTAAAAGAAGATGCATCTCATTTTGAAAAATTAGTAAGCGATGCGACTTCAAAAGGACATCGATTAAAATACGTAGCCCAATTAGAAGGGAATAAGGCGAGTGTAGGCTTGCAGTCGGTTTCGGCAGAAAGTCCGTTCTATCAATTGGAAGGAAAAGATAATATTGTACTTTTCTACACAGAACGATATCCAGATCAGCCATTAATAATTAAAGGTGCTGGAGCTGGCGGTGATGTCACCGCAAGTGGACTTTTCTCTGATATTATAAGATTGAGACAACAATAAGGGTTATTATGAAAGAAAATGAAAAAGAACTCCACCTTCACAGAGATGAAGTTAGGATATTTTGTCCAGCCACCGTCGCAAATGTCAACTGTGGTTTTGACACCTTAGGTTTTGCATTAGAAGGTATTGGAGATGAAATGGTATTTCGTAAAGTAACCACTCCTGGCGTTACGATTACCCTGATTACAGGCGAAGAACTTCCGATGGAAGCACATAATAATGTAGCTGGCGTTGCAGGCAATGCCATGTTGGAAGGTATTGAAGCAGATTTTGGCGTCGAAATAGAAATTCATAAAAAAATACGTTCTGGCAGTGGAATTGGTAGTAGTGCAGCCAGTGCAGCGGGTGCTGTTTATGGTATTAATCAATTACTAGATACTCCATTATCTAACCTAGAGCTGACTCGATATGCCATGAAGGGAGAAGCGCTTGCTAGTGGAAATGAACATGCAGATAATGTAGCACCTTGTATTTATGGCGGTACTACCCTTATTACTGGATATGATCCGTTACGTGTGATTTCGCTCCCTCCTATGGAAACGGTATATGTAGGAATTTTGCATCCGCATATTAAGATTGCTACGAAAGATGCACGAGCCATTCTCCCAAAAGAAGTGCCTTTAAAAGATGCCATTACACAAGCACAACGCCTAGCGGGTTTTGTAGCGAGTTTATACGAATGGGATAAGCAGTTATTTGTGGAAAGCGTTCAAGATGTTTTGGTAGAACCTCATCGCAAACAATTGATTCCGCATTTTGACGCGATTAAAACAGTGTCTAAAGAACATGGATGTATGGCATTTGGAATTTCTGGAAGTGGTCCTAGTCTTTTTGCGTTCGCTTTCGCGAAAGCGAATATAGAAAGCTACCTACATGCGAGTAAAACCTATTATAAACAACAACATTTAAACGTAGATACCTACTCCAGCCAGATAAGTGGCACAGGATGTCAAGTGATACAATAATAACTATGAACTACTACAGTTTAAACAAACAGGCACCTATCGTTACTTTTGACGAAGCCGTGATACGAGGCATTGCACCCGATAAAGGATTGTATTTTCCAGAAGAGATTCCGCGATTACCCGCATCCTTTTGGGATACTATCGAACATTTATCTATAGAAGAAATTGCGTGTATCGCTATGAAACCTTTTGTGGGTGATACCATAGATGATGCTTCTTTACGAGAGATCGTTACAGATGTATTGTCTTTTGATTTCCCTATTGTAGCCATTGAAAACCAAGTGGCTACTTTAGAACTTTTTCACGGTCCGACGATGGCATTTAAAGATGTAGGTGCGCGATTTATGGCACGTTGTCTTGGCCATTTTTTAAAACAACGTAATCAAACAGAAGAGGTTACAGTATTAGTTGCCACAAGTGGAGATACGGGTGGTGCTGTAGCTCGCGGATTTTACAAAGTGCCTGGTATTAAAGTTGTGATTCTTTACCCTTCTGGAAAAGTAAGTGCTATTCAAGAAAAGCAATTAACAACGCTAGGAGAAAATATTACGGCTTTTGAAGTGGAGGGTACTTTTGACGATTGTCAAGCCATGGTAAAGCGTGCGTTTCTCGATCAAGAAATTACAGATCACCGCCAACTCACATCTGCCAATAGTATCAATGTAGCTAGGTGGTTACCACAGTTACTCTATTATCTCTTTGCGTATAAAGAACTCAAAAAGAAAAGGAAACCTTTAGTTTTTTCAGTGCCTAGCGGTAATTTTGGAAATATCTGTGCAGGTATGATGGCTCATCATATGGGAATGCCCGTTCAGCAATTTGTTGCCGCAGTAAATAGCAATACGACGATACCGCGTTTTATGGAATCGGGAGTATATGCGCCTTCAACTACGGTTCCTACGATAAGCAATGCCATGGATGTAAGTGATCCCAGTAATTTTGTACGCGTGTTACAATTATTTGAAAATGATCTGAGTACGCTTTCGCGAAAGCTGACCTCATATTCATACTGTGATAACGTCACGCGAGCTGCTGTACGAGACGTATATGAAAAACATCAATACATATTAGACCCACATGGAGCTGTAGGGTATTTAGGATTAAAAGCCTACTTAAAAGAGCATCCCAAAGCCTTTGGGGTATTTTTAGAAACAGCACATCCTGTAAAGTTTTTACCCGCTATAGAACCTATTGTCGGGAAGTATAAGGAATTACCAGATCAGGTTAAGAATCTTGTCAATAAAGACGGTACAACTATAAGCATTAGTAACTATGAAGAATTGAAAATATTTTTAGTAAAGAAATTAGTAACGTATAAACCTTTTTTAGTACTTATAGTCAAAAGCTATACTATTAAATGACCAAAAAGCAGCGAAAAATACTTTATCCAATTATTTTTTTCCTTGGAAATATATTAATGATATGGCAAATAACTATTTATAGAAAGACTGTTATTGATCTATCTATACTGTTCAAAATTATAATAGTAACTGCAATTATTTTTCATGTAATAGATATAAAAAATTATATAAAAACCTATAATTACGGACTAATCATGTCTCATATCTATGGGGCAATGCATTACTTTTTTGGAGTCGGTTTTATTGTATGTTCATTATTTATGTTTACTAATTATTACATAGGTGATACTACTACTGTAACAGAAACGTATGAGATTGTAGATAGATCCTCTATGCCAGGTAATAAACATAATAGAAGTAAACGACAGCCTCTTATACGTATACGTTATCAGAAAAAAATTAAGGAATTAGTTTTCTCTTATCAATATTACAAAATGATGGAGTTTTATAATACTGTAGAACTAGAAACACGTAAAGGGTATTTAGGATATGATATCATAGAAAATAAGACATTAAAATTATGATACGTTATTTAAACTAAAAATATTAGAAACTATAAACGACTTACAAGCACATTAAAATCAAAAATATGGGGGAATGCCCCTAAAAATCACCAATTATAATGAATTAAAGGGGCATTTGACCCTACAAGATTTGTAACAATTCATTTAATTTTGCCTCTTATATAATGTGAATCCCTAACCAACATACTATATAACATGCATGATAACGTCATAGAATATACCCCTGAGAATGAATTCCAAATTGCTCATAAAAGAACACGTATTATTGCTTTTTTAGTTGATCTTTGCATTTTTTGCTTCATAGGTATCCTGCTTGGATTTTTTTTCGGTGAACCCATAGAAGGAATTGGATTTGAACTTACAGGAATACCTGCATTAGCAATGATGCTTATAGGTTTTTTCCTATGGCCCATTAGTGAAGGAATCTGGGGACAAACCTTAGGAAAACGAATGTTGAATATAAAAGTAGTAACAGATCATTATGAACTTATTGATATAACAGCTTCTATAACACGTTATATTTTGGGATTTATAGATTATATTTTTTTACTAGGAATGATAGTTGCGTCAAGTAATAAAATGAATAAACGTATAGGCGATATGGCAGCTAATACAATTGTTATTCAAATATAAATTATAAAAAATAGCTGCTTTATTTAGTACTGATTAATTATAAATAACCATCCACATGAAAACAATGACTTGCAAACAATTAGGGGGTGCTTGCAGTATGGCTTTTCAAGCCAATACATTTGAAGAGATTGCGGCTATGAGTAAACAACATGGCACAGCCATGTTTGAAGCAGAAGATGAAGCACACCTAAAAGCAATGGATGATATGAAGGCTCTTATGAGTTCTCCAGATGCTATGCAGGCTTGGTTTGAAAGCAAACGCAGAGAATTTGACGCGTTACCAGAAGATTAAATTATTTTGATTAAAAAATATACCTATAAACAACCACTATCTATAGTCTTAATAGGAGTTATTGGTATAGCATGTAGTATACTTTTTGCAAGTATGATAGAGCTTCAAGAACTATGGATATCTATCATTTTTGGAGTTCTTACACTTTTATTTGGAAGTATAGGATGCCTATGCATCTATACATTTTATATAAATTTAGGAACCAGTGATTTACAAATAAGTTCTCATGCTATTGAATTACCTATACCTCGTAAAAAGCACATCAAAATTTCTTTTGAAGACATCGATAAAGTAGAAGTTATTTCTAATCCTCAAGGAAAGTTAATTGAAATTTACACGAAAAATGAGGAGGTCTATTTAATCGATCAAAAATGGATGAAGAAAAAAGATTTTATAGAGGTAAGTAATAGACTTAATGAATGGAAGTAGTAAAAGTTATGTATTACCTACCTCTAATGAGTAAACTATCTTAAGGCAAGCCAGTCTAGGTGTATTACCCCTTTTGGAGATGCCAATAAAATATATTAACGTTTCTTCTGAACTATAGTCCAATCATAGTTAATTTTTCTTTTTAGATATACCGACAAAGATTCTAGTCCTATAGCTTCTCTACGCTGGTCTACATATTCAGGAGCTACAATAGGAAAAGGTTCTAAAGTACGTGTTTCAGTATACCGAAACTGCATTCCGTACAGTTGTGGTTGGTTTTCATTTACTAATATTCGATCATGGATTTTAGCATATTCCATACAACTCCCTTCTCCGTCCAAACAGGATTGCTTGATTTTTTCTAAATATTTTTTCCTAACAGCGTCATCTTCATGATGATTGATGACTAGTAAAGGGGCATCTGCTGCCAATTCTCCTACCGTTGTATATTTTGGCCAACCATAGGCATCTAATAACTGAAGCATGCCCTCATAGTTTTCTTTTACAATTTCTTGCTTATAAGCCCCTATAGGGTAATACCACTGAGGCGCACTTCCTTCTTTCATAAAATGAGATTTTGCTTGGTCTATATAATAATCTAAAGCTTGATCTTTTAGAATAATCTGTAGTAATTGTTTTGAGTATTCTGGTTGTTTTAACACACCGTGATTTTCTTGATATCGCTGTATTTGATCATTCTCTATGCTAGACCAACGAGGATCATCAATTAGCGCATATAAATCGGCATCTGCGAGGGGCCATAATGAAGTATCATGTTCTAGAACTATATCAAGATAATGAAATGCACTATCCTTTTGAAATGTCAAAGCATAGGCGCAGGCTAGGTTATACCCAACTTTCCATTCTTTTGCTGCTTGATAATCTTTTGTATAGGCTTTTATAGCAGCTTCTAGTTTCCCGTCTTTTCGTAAACTATCTCCCTTAGAGGTAGTCGTCTGTGCGTTACTTAGATTGCCAATAGCCATCGCAAGTAATAGTGCATATACTACGTTCATCTTCGTATTATTTAGAGGAGCTTTCATTAAAGGTTCCTTTTAGGGTTTTACAACATATAAAGAGACAAATTCCTAATACAGGTGTAATTAATGCATATGAAACTCCTTGAAAGATTAATCCTGGGGCTATTCCTCCTGTTTTTCCTATAAAATAAAAGCTATGCATGAGTCCTAGCAATAGCGATAATACACTTAGTATAAGAATCCAAAATGCGGCATGGTTAATTTTGGAATTGTGATGTAGAATCTGATGCGTGTCGTCCTGCTGTTGTCTTGCTTTTACTTTCTTAAAAAAGTGAACAATTGCCCATCCGCTAAAAATGAAAAAGGCTATGATAAATTTTAAATCACCACTGGTTATAAATTCTGAAAAAGGCATTCTCATAAAGATTCGTTTTAAAAATTGATGCTTCAAAAATACCTAGGCGTTGTTGTGATTTTATTTTTTTTCGATGGATCTCCAAATTCACAAGGACTTTAACCATTTTTATACTGTGTTGTATACGCTTTCGCGAAAGCGTATAAAAAAAGAGGTCACTAAAAAGTAACCTCTTTATATTTTATGTAAAACGTTGATTGTTTCTGAATGGCAATGTTATATACTTTTTATACCTTCATACTATAAATAAAATCAGCACATGGGTCCTAAAAAGACTACTGAAAAATATACCAAGAAAAAATATAATGATCTTGGACTCGGAGTAAAAGAAACGTCTGGAGTGTATCGTACACTCAATAAAGACGGTACGTTTAATGTTCGGAAAACGAATGTTCCTTTTCTAGAACGGATTAATTTTTTCCATTCTCTTGTATCTATGCCTTGGCCACGGTTTCTGGGCTTGATTCTAATAGGTTATTTTGTAATTAATACCCTATTTGCTTCTATATATATGCTTATAGGTGTCGAGCATCTTACGGGCATGAAAAAAGTAGATGCGCCTATGGAGCAATTTATGGAAGCTTTTTTCTTTAGTGCACAAACCATTACGACATTAGGATATGGACGTGTAGCGCCTGTAGGTCTTATGGCAAATATCGTAGCCGCCACCGAATCTATGTTAGGGTTACTCACATTTGCACTAGCAACAGGAATGCTTTATGGACGTTTCTCAAAAGCAAAAGCGACTGTAAAATATAGTGACCATGGAGTGATTGCTCCGTATAGAGATATTAATGGTTTTATGTTTAGAGTGGTAAATGTAAAAGAGAACCAATTACTAGAAGTCGAAGTAAAAGTATCTCTCTCCTTACGAAGAGAAAATTCCGACCTACGAGATTTCTTTAGTTTAGATTTGGAACGTTCTAAAGTCGTGTTTTTGCCTTCGGTATGGACTGTAGTTCATCCTATAAGCGATAAGAGTCCATTATACAATTTCACACCTGAAGATCTCGAAGAAAAAGATGCTGAGTTTATTGTAACGCTAAAAGCTTTTGATGAATCCTTTTCACAAACTGTTTATTCACGTACGTCTTATAAGCCTGCTGAAATTAAATGGGGACAGAAATTTGTATACCTCGTTACTTATGAAAAAGACAAAATTGCCATTGATGTAGAGCGACTAGATGAAACGTATGATATAGAATTAAACTCCTAAAACTGTTTCATTGATGAAAATGTATATTCTTATTAAAGATGATATCCCGGAAGGCTTTGCTATTCTTGCAGCAGCACATGCTTCCCTAGCTGCATATTTAAAATATAAAGAAGATAAAGATATGCAAGCTTGGGTATCTAGCACTTTTTATAAAGTAGTTTGTAAAGTAAATGATACAGAATTTCAGAAAGCAAAAGAGTTTGAAGGTCATGTAGTTTTAACAGAATCTGCCTTAGATCATAAAGAAGTGGCTATTGCTTTTAAACCTAGAGAAGAATGGCCAAAGCCTTTTAAGTATTATAAGCTTTACAGATAAGTATATGAAATTATTTTCCTCTTTTTTAAAACAAAATGCATTTTTAATAATCCTAAAAACTCTCATAATTATTGTTTTTTTATGTACTATAATTATGGTTGCTAATAGAACAATAGACTATTGTGAAAATGCTATAGGTTTGAAATGCGGATATAAAAATTATGTAGAAATACTAAAAACAACATTTTATTATATACCTATTTTTATAGTATTAATCCCCTTTATAGGTACATTTACGAATAGACCATTGGGTTGGATTTTTATACAATCCTATTTTTACTATCTTCTTATAAATGTATTATTTATCATTAAATATGATGATGAAATTGATTTTCATTCATTGGCTTTTATTTTCACAACAATACTTCTAATAATACATCTCTTTGTGATTATAGGAATGAATATGAAAAAAATCAGATATAATGTATACGGCATTTCCACAAAAAAAATACTTAATTATAATATTTTAGCATTTATATTAGGAAGTATTATTCTGTTGATTCACCTCTTAACTAAGTATAAACTTTATCAATAAAACAAAATTCAAAATCCTCTATAATATCCGTATCTTTCTATCCATCTTTTAATCCTAAACCATTCCTATGAAAAGATATAGTATCTTATCCTTGCTTGCTATCGTAATAGCAGGTTGTGTAGTTTCTTGTAAACAAGAGACAACTCCAAAAACAACTCCTGTATTTCTAGACGGGGAAGCACAAATAGTCTCTGCTTTTGAAGATCCAGATAGCTGGATACGTCATGATCTCTGGGTAGAAACTGATTTTAATACAGATGGGGATGATACAATGGATCGTATGCATGTTTCTGTCACACGACCACCACAAACAGACACTGAAGGCTTAAAACTACCTGTTATTTATGTGAGTAGCCCTTACTTTGCAGGTGTTGCCGCAGATACTCCAAATTGGAATGTTGAGCATGAACTTGGTGAAACGGCAGAAGCGCGTTTACATCCAGAAGCAAAACGTACAGGAGAACGTCCTATTATTTCGAATTCTCATATCAAGACATGGGTTCCTAGAGGGTATATTGTAGTACACTCTTCGTCGCCAGGAACTGGACTTTCACAAGGCGCACCTACTGTAGGAGGCCCAAATGAATCTTTAGCTCCAAAAGCGGTTATTGAATGGCTCACGGGAAAAAGAAAAGGATATACAACACCAGATGGTAAAGAAACGGTAGAAGCCTTCTGGTCTACTGGGAAAGTAGGTATGACAGGAACTTCTTATAATGGAACAATCCCTCTTGCTGCTGCAACCACAGGAGTAGAAGGACTAGAAGCAATTATACCTATTGCTCCAAATACATCCTATTATCATTACTATCGTTCTAACGGATTAGTACGTTCTCCGGGTGGATACTTGGGAGAAGATATTGATGTACTCTATGATTTTATTCACAGTGGAGATGAGTCAAAACGTCCTTACAATAATAAAACAGTACGCGATACCGAGATGATGAATGGTATGGATCGTGCTACCGGAGATTTTAATGATTTTTGGGCAGGTAGAGACTACCTTACTCAAATGAAGCCTATGAAAGCAGCATTATTGATGTCACATGGTTTTAATGATTGGAATGTAATGCCAGAGCATAGCTACCGTATTTATGCACAAGCAAAAGCACAAGGAATTCCTTCTCAAATCTTCTATCACCAAAATGGCCATGGAGGTCCACCACCTCTAAAAATGCGTAACAGATGGTTTACGAGATATTTACATGGTATCGAAAATGGGGTAGAAAAGGATGCCCGTTCTTGGATTGTACGTGAAGATGATAAAAGAGATAATCCTACTTCTTATGAAGATTATCCAAATCCAGCGGCATCACATGTTACCTTATTCCCAAGTAAAGATGATTCGAGAAAAGGACTTTTAAGTACATCTCAAAATGCCAATGAAGTCCCAGCTTCATTTAAAGATGACTATACCATAAAAGGAGCAGATCATGCACAAGCAGAAGATTCAAAGCATCGTTTATTATATGTAACGCCAGAGTTAACTCAAGATGTGCATATTTCTGGAGTACCAAAAGTAACCATACGTATTGCGAGTAGTAAACCAGCTGCTAATCTATCTGTATGGTTGGTATCGTTACCTTGGAATGAAGGTGATAAAATAAAGATTACTGATAACATCATTACACGTGGATGGGCAGATCCTCAGAATCATAGTTCGATACGTCAAGGAGAACCTTTAGTAGCAAAGACTTTTTATGATGTGACCTTTGATCTAATTCCAGATGATCAAGTAATTCCAAAAGGACAACAAATAGGATTGATGGTTTTCTCAAGTGATAATGAGTTTACATTACACCCAAAACCAGGTACAGAACTGACCTTAGATCTTAAAGGAACAACGCTTTCTCTCCCTGTTGTGGGTGGTGAGGACGCTTTCGCGAAAGCAATACAATAAACAATCCCAATATATATATAGTAAAAAGGCACTCATACAGAGTGCCTTTTTTTATAACCCAACCTGATAATACGCTATAACTGTAACAGTTTAATAGGAATCGCATCTTTACTAGTATACATCGTCAATACTTATGAAATCAGCACTACTACTCTTCCTATCGTTTATACTATTACAAACCACACAAAGTCAGACTTCGTTACAAGGTTTACAATTAAAAAATGGGAAGTATACTGTTGGTTTCAAACATTATACAGCTACGGATAGTACCCGTATGTATATTTCAAAACCTGACATTAATGCAAGTGCAACCTTCCGACCTATTCCCATAAGTATCTGGTATCCTTCTGATAGTACTATTGAAAATGAGCAATCATTATCTGTTTTAAATTATATGGAAGTTTTAAAGGAAGAAGAAGAATGGGAACATCTCCCAAACTACTTTCTTTTAGATTGGTTTTATTATAAAAACACTTCTGAAAATCAAGCACATCTAAAAGAAGGCACTACTGCTTTTAAAGACATACCCTATGCAAAGGGTGCATTTCCTGTCATTATATATGCCCCTAGTTTTCAAGCATCTTCTATAGAAAACTTTGCACTTTGTGAGTTATTAGCGAGTCATGGCTATATTGTAATTTCTAGTCCAAGCCGCGGTACTGTATCAAAACAATTTCAAAAACTAGAACGCGGCATCGAAACGCAAGCAAGAGATCTTGAATTTCTGATAAAGGAAATAGCACACTACCCAATATCTGATATGAATCACGTAGGAACGATGGGATTTAGTTTTGGAGGGTTATCCAATGTATTACTACAGATGCGAAATACGGTAATAAAAGCCAACATGAGCCTCGATGGGACAATACGGTATCGTCATGATCTTTTAAAGTCAACACCATTTTATGATATGACGAAAGCGACTATTCCTTTTATGCATCTAGCTCAAAAAGAGATTCCAACAGCTATTATGAAAGAGCAAAATATACCCGATTCTCTGAATACACATTTTACATTTTATGATGAATTAACAGAGAGTGATGCTTATAAAATACGTTTACATCATCTATCACATTCCTATTTTAGTACCTTAGGAGTTCTCTTTCAAGAACGAGATCTGAAACAAGATAAAAGTGATTCTGAAATTATGGCTTCTTATAAAATTGCGACAATCTATAGTTTACAATTTTTTAATGCCTACCTAAAAAACAATAAGACCTCTTTAAAATTTATTACAAATTCAGCTCAAGAAAATCATATTTCGGAAGAACTCATTACCATTGATTCTAAAAAAGCGCAAAAACCATTATATACATTCTTTGATTTTTTAGCTTCAGCAAAACACCAAGAATATAAAAACATGAGTAGTCTTTATAGCAATGTAAAGAATAAACATCCTGAGCTAGAAATTCCAGAAGGTAATTTGAATACACTTGGTCTACAACTTATCTTCGATCGCTCAAAAGCAGCTAAAGGCATTGCTGTTTTTGAGTTTGCGATTACATTATACCCTACATCTGCAAATCTTTATGATAGCCTCGCCGAAGGGTATTTATATTTAGGAGATATAGAAAACGCAAAAAAGAATTTTAAAGAATCATTGATCTTAAATCCTGAAAATCAAAATGCAATCTCAAGACTTCAGCAGCTAGAATAGTAGTGTTTATAGGTAATTAACAAGAATTTATCGCAGCTTTAACGTAATCTTTGGACAAGCTACTTCTATATTGTACACGACTAATTAACATATATCATCATGAATACTATAGTACCAGATTACAGTCGTCGTGACTTTTTAAAGAAATCTTCATTTGCAGCAGCAGGAACATTAAGCCTAGTTTCTATACCTCTTATGGGTGCTTCTTGTACCCCAGTACAAGAAGAACTTAATGTTGTAGGACCTAAAGCTGGATATTCTCCACAAATAGGAACACTCGTTTCTATGATGAATTGGATGCGTAATGTGATTGAAGATCAAGTACGAGGTCTTGAACAAGAGCAACTGGATTTTTTAATAGATGATAAAGCAAACACCATAGGTGCCATGCTTTTACATCTAGCGGCTACAGAACGTTTCTATCAAATACATACTTTAGAAGGTAAAAATTGGGGAGATTGGTCTCGAGAAGATCGTAGTCGCTGGAGTGTTGCCTCTGGATTAGGGGATGAAGCACGTAAAAAAATAAAAGGAAATGATCTTACCTATTATCTCGATGCACTTAACGAAGTACGCTCTCATACACTTAATGAGTTAAAAAATCGGGATGATGATTGGTTACTTAAAATAGATACTAACTGGGCATGGGGTCCAACCAATGCATATTGTAAGTGGTTCCACGTAGTTGAACATGAATCAAATCACAACGGACAGGTTAAATTTATTAAGGCTAGAATACCTTCTTAATATTAAAACATGTTTTTATAAAAGGGATATATCACGTAGCTTTGATATATCCCTTTTATTTTTAATATACCTCATATGTTACCAGAAGAAATAGTTCAGAAACAACTAAATGCATACAACGCTAGAGACATCAATACCTTTGTAGCTTGTCATGCACACAATGCGCAATTATACTCTTTTTCTGAAACGAAAGCTTTTGCTCAAGGACAAGAACAAATAAGAACGATCTACTCAGAAATATTTAAAAACTCTCCACAGCTACATTCAAAACTTATACATCGAATTGTCCTAGGGAATAAAGTCATAGATCACGAAGAAATCACAGGGCGCAAAGGCATTGAAGTTTTGGAATTTATTGCTATTTATGAAGTAGATGATACTTCTATAGTTAAAGCATATTTTATACGGGAATAGTTTTACGTGCTACTACTTAAGTATTCTTTCAAGTAATTTATTAAATGATGATCATTTTGAATATATTTTTAAAACTTTAGTATATTTAGAAATAACTAACTAGACATTCTATGCCAAAAACTACCTTACTACTTCTTGTACTATGGATACAATCATGTTTTGTTTTTGGACAAAATTCAAAAATAGATAGCCTAAAGAATGTAGCTGCTCAAGAAACGAATGTAACAGAAAAGCTTAAAAATTATTTCCTCATTTCTAATGAGTATTACAGAAAGCAATTACGCTATGATAGTGCCTTTGTTTATTTAAAAAAAATAAGAACTATTGCTCATGAAGAAGGAAATAAAGAAGCAGAATTAGTGGCTTTAAACAATCAAGCTCTGATTTATGAGATATTAGGTGATAAAGAAAAAGCCATTTCTTATTTCAACAAAGGCCTTCATGTGTCCAAAGAATTGAGCATGCCTTCGCGAGACGTCTTATTATATAATAATATAGGATTACTTTACAAAGACTTAAAACAATATGAAAAATCGCTTACGTATTTAGACTCTGCATATGTTATTGTAAAAAATGGGGAATCTAGAAGACTTTTTGGAGTAGTAAATACAAGTCTAGGTGAAACAAATTATGCTACTGGAAATTATAAAGAATCTATACATTATTTAAAAATAGGAGTTTCTATACTAGATAGTTTACAACAACCTTCTAGTGAAGCAGATTTTGCGCTCGCAAAATCGTATAGAGCTGAAAAAAAGATAGACTCAGCGATACTACAAGCAGAAAAAGCTTTTAGAGAGGCACAAGAACAAAATGCCCCAAAAAGTGCTTATGAAAGCAGTCTATTACTTTCTTCTATGTATGCAGAGATTGGAGATTCAGAAAAAGAAGCTATTTACCTAAAAGAAACACTTCGTTATAATGACTCTCTCTCAATAAGAACAAACTTAAATGATATTGAATTAAAAGAACTAAAAGAACAACAAAAAGTACAAGCACAACAATTACAATCCTTAAAAAACAAGGACTTATTATATACTATTTTATATATCATTGGTGCTATTGTTTTAATCCTACTCGGTATATTATTATTTAAACAGTTTAAAACTTCTAAACTTACTAAAGATATGCACGAGGCTCATAAAACACTAATTAAAAGTGAATTAGACAAAAGAAAAAACAACACTAAAACCAATTAATTACTTCTCAAACAACCATAATAGTATAGGTTCTATGTTGATTATTTTATTATAATATATAAACTCAAAAACTTTAGTATATTTAAAAGCTATTTCATTGAAATACTAAATGCCAAAAGTCATATTCATATCTCTGCTATTCTGTTTACAAGCTTATTCTTCATTAAGCCAAACTTCATATATAGATAGTTTAAAAATTAAAGCAGCACAAGAAACGGATATACAAACAAAACTTAGACACTACATTGACATTTCTAATGAGTATTTTCAAAAACAATTACATTATGATAGTTCGTTAGTTTATTTAGAAAAAATAAGAACATTAACTAATGAAGAAAAAATAAAAGATACCGATCGAGATATAGAGGCCTATGCTATAAATAATCAAGCGATTATTTATTATACGCTAGGTAATAAAGAAAAAGCTGTTGATTATTTTAATGAAGGGTTATTACTTTCAAAGAAAATGAACAAGCCCCAAAAATTAGCACTCCTATACAATAATATCGGAATGATTCATAAAGAATTAGGAACCTACAAAAAGTCTCTTACATATTTAGATTCTGCGCTTACTATTGTAAAAAAAAATGAATCAAAAAGACTTTTTGGAGTAGTGAATACAAGTCTTGGTGAAACAAATTATGCTATCGGTAATTACAAAGAAGCTATTCATTATTTAAAAAAAGGAATTCAAAGACTCGATAGTTTAAAGCAACCTTCTAGTGAAGCAGATCTTGTACTTGCAAAGTCTTACAAAGCGATAAAAGATACCGATGCTGCTATTGCACAAGCAGAAAAAGCGTTTCAACAAGCACAAAATCAAAGAGCACCTAAAAGTGCCTATGAAAGTAGTATGTTACTCTCTTCTATATATACAGAGATAGGCGACACTGAAAAAGAAACATTCTATTTAAAAAATGCACTTCGTTATAATGACTCACTTTCATTAAGTACAGACCTAAATGATATTGAATTAAAAGAATTAAAAGAACAGCAAAAAACACAAGAGCAACAATTACAATCCTTAAAAGATAAAGACATACTTTATACTATTTTATATGTAGTCGGAGCTATCATACTTGTATTATTAAGCATACTCATATTTAGACAATATAGAAATGCAAAACTCACCAGAGATATTCATAATGTTCAAAGAGACTTGATTCAATCTGAATTAGAACGAAGAGGTAAAGGAACCGATCACAATTAATGATACTTTTCAAATACTTTTAAAGCCTCATTATAACTACTCTCAAAAGACATCGTATTGATATTATCATATGCATTTACAGAAGCAAAATAAGAGATAAGTTTTTCTGTAGGCATATTCCCTGTAAGCTCATCTTTTGCCATAGGACACCCACCAAAACCTTGAATAGCCCCATCAAAACGACGGCATCCAGCATTATAAGCAGCATCTACTTTTTCATGCCAAGAAGTAGGCGTTGTATGTAAATGTGCTCCAAACTCTATGTCTGGATATTTGGGAATCAAATTAGAGAATAAGTAGTTAATATTTTCAGGATTAGAAGTCCCTACAGTATCTGACAAAGAAAGAATCTTCACTCCCATAGTACTTAACTTCTCGGTCCACTCCCCTACAATATCTACATTCCAAGGATCTCCATAGGGATTTCCAAATCCCATAGAAATATACACAACCACTTGCTTATCATGACTATGTGCTAGGTCTAATATTTCTTTAAGAACCTCTACAGATTGTGCAATTGTTTTGTGCGTATTACGCATTTGGAAGTTTTCAGATATCGAAAAAGGATACCCTAAATAATCAACCATGTCATGAGTAACAGCATCGGTTGCACCTCGTACATTGGCTACGATGGTAAGTAACTTACTCTCTGTTTTCGAAAGATCTAAACGGTGTAATACCTCGGCAGAATCTACCATCTGAGGAATCGCTTTAGGCGATACAAAACTCCCCACATCAATGGTATCAAAGCCACAGCGCAATAACGACTGGATATACTGAACTTTAGCATCCGTTGGAATCCAATCTTTAATTCCTTGCATGGCGTCACGAGGACATTCTATGATTTTAACCTTGTTATTCACTATGTAAAAATAAGGCTAATTACGCTTTCGCGAAAGCTAAATTAGAATGAAAACCGCTATCCCAATAAAAACTAGAATCTGTAACCATTTTAAAACAACACCTAGTTGATTACTTTTTTTAAGATACCCAGAAATACTACCTGCTAATACGGCAATACTTCCAAAAATGAAAAAAGAAGCTATCATAAATAAAATACCCAACACATAAAATTGATACACTGTATTGCCCTCTGGCTCCCATAAAAAACCTGGAAAGAAAGCCAGAAAAAAGATCGTAACTTTTGGGTTTAAGATATTCATCACCACCCCTTGTTTAAACAAACTCCAATAACTTTTTTTAGGGGTACCCTCTGTAAGTGATACCTTTGCATCACTTTTGTATACTTTATAAGCGAGATATAAGAGATACAATGCTCCTAATAGTTTGATAATGAAAAAAAGCGTAGGTGATGTTGTAATAATAGCTGAAACACCAAAAGCGACTAAAGTAGTATGTACAATACACCCTGAGATCAAGCCCGCGGTAGTTGCCAGACCAGAAGCGCGACCATTGACAACACTTTGTGTCAGTACATAGATATTATCAGAGCCTGGGGAAAATGCTAATACTGCAGTGGCTCCTAAAAATGCAAGCAGAGATTCAATCATACTGTAAAACTGAGAAAAGTGTATCTTTATTACAAGTTTTTATTTAGAAACTTAGTGTCATGAAAAAAAGAAAAAATCATTTACAATGGTACATTTTAAGGTGTGCACTACTACTTCCTATCTATTTGGTTGCTCAGGAAACTAGAGATCCAGGTAATGGTTTTGCGTTGTTCTCTATTACACTTGAAAGTGTATGGAGTCAAGAAACACATCCTCATCCTACAGGTAGTTTGCCATCAACATCACATTGGTCAGATTTAGTAGGAGTCACGCATACGAATCAAGTTACTTTTTTAGCGATGGACTCTCCTGCTAGTACAGGTGTTCAAAATGTAGCTGAATTAGGAAACAGTACAGCGTTTTTTCAAGAGGTACAACAAGCTATTTCTGAAAACACAGCGTATAACCAACTAGATTTTGGAAATTTAAACACTGCTTCTGGTTTTATTCATGGGCAATTTGAAGCAAGTCCAGAGTTTCCACTTCTTACGATTCTATCTATGATTGCTCCAAGTCCTGACTGGATGATTGCTGCAAATAGTATAGAACTACAAGATGATTATGGGTCATGGAAAGACGAAATCATAATAGATCTCTTTCCGTATGATGCAGGTACTGATAGTGGTATTGATTACACTTCTGAAAACCAAATAACAACTCCTACTGGAGTTATTACTAGTTTACAAGGAATCTCTCCTTTTTCGACACAAAAAATAGGAACACTTACCATCACGCTAGATGGTGTATTAGGAGTTGAAGAAGAAGAAGAAATAACAAATAAGATTTCTATATTTCCAATCCCCTCATCTGGCATTATATCGGTTGTAAATAGGGACACAGCTATACAACAACTTTCTATTTACAATACCTTAGGCAAACTAATTTATAAAACAATAATGACTGGCGAATTGAAAACCGTAGATCTTACACAATTTGGTCCAGGAGTCTATTTTTTGCAGAATACTTCACAGGAAGGAAAACGATTCACACAAAAAATAGTAATTAAATAAAGTATAATAGCACTTACTACACTACCACTGACGTTCTTTCCATACTAGAAAAAGTCCTAGAAGAAATAAAATACCCGCTACACCTACTTTTACAATTTGAGGTATGAATGATGCCAAATCAGGTTTTAAAGAAAATAGCAACACCATTACGGAAGCTAGAAGTACTTTATGAGAATTTCGCATGGTAAATTAGAATAAGATATATTGAATTTGGTTTAGCTATATCATTTAATCGTAAAATAATTCAAACATTACAGACGCATGCTATTTTTAAAAATCTTACGCATCACGTTTTAAAAGTGCCTTATTAATATTCTTAATCAAACTTGGACCTTCATAAATAAACCCTGTATATAATTGAATAAGACTTGCACCTGCATCTAGTTTGTCTAGAGCATCCTGTACCGAATGAATCCCTCCTACGCCTATAATAGGGAATGATTTGTTACTCTTTTCAGAAAGATAGCGTATAACACGTGTAGATTTGTCTGTAATCGGTTTTCCACTTAGACCCCCATTCCCAATTTCGTCGAGACGTTCTTTTGTAGCTTTTAATCCTTCTCTAGAAACAGACGTATTACTTGCAATTACCCCATCTAGGTTTGTCTCTTGAACAAGTGCTACAATCTCATCAAGTTGATTATCATTAAGGTCTGGTGCTATTTTTAAAACAATAGGACGTTGTATATCATATGTCTTATTAGCCTTTTGAACCGCCTGTATCAATTCTACCAGGTAGTCTTTATCATTTAGCTTTGCGTGACTTGACACATTAGGACAACTTACATTCAGTACAAAGTAATCTACATAAGGATGTAGTGCATGAAAACACGTTAAATAATCGGCGGTATAATCTTCAGGTTGAATGCCTGTATTCTTTCCAATATTCCCACCTATAAGAACATTTTTATTCTTTTTAAGACGTTCTACAGCAGCATCTACCCCTCCATTATTAAAGCCCATTCTATTAATAATCGCCTGATCACTTTTTAAACGGAATAATCGTTTTTTAGGATTTCCAATTTGTCCTTTTGGAGTTACTGTACCTATTTCTATAAATCCAAATCCCATATTATCGAGTTCTTGATATAGTTTTGCATCTTTATCAAATCCAGCAGCAAGTCCCACGGGATTTTTAAAGGTCAATCCAAATACCTCACGTTGCAATTTTTTATCATTTACTTGCCATAGGCTTCGAAAGAGTCCTCCAAAACCTAATTTGGTCATATTTCTAATAAGCGAAAAGGTAAAATAGTGGACTTTCTCAGGGTCAAATAAAAAAAGAATAGGTCTGACAAGAAGTTTATACATAATCGTTATAGATCTTGAGTGCAAAAGTAATTGAAAATGGGTAATTTTATGCTTTCGCGAAAGCATAAAAAAAATCAATCGCATTTATGAAGATATACTACACTTTTTTACTGCTTTTTTCTATACTATCCTTACAAGGTATTGCACAACAAAACAGTGCTCCTAAGACTCTAGAAACAACACCTTTTACAATAGGAGAAACCCGTACGTTTTACTCTGAAACGCTTAAAGAAAATAGAACCATAAACGTATACCTACCCCCTTCTTACACTGAAAAAAAAGAAGCTACCTATCCCGTAATTTACCTTTTGGACGGTAGTAAAGATGAAGATTTTATTCATATTGCAGGTATTGTTCAATTTGGAAACTTCCCATGGATTAATATGTTGCCTGAGTCTATTATTATAGGTATTAGTAATATAGATCGGAAACGAGATTTCACCTACCCAACGACCAATAAAAAAGACAAAGAGGACTTTCCTACCACGGGAGGTTCTCAAGCATTTATCTCTTTTTTAGAGCATGAATTACAGCCATACGTAGCAAATACCTATCGTATTTCAGAAGAGCGTATGCTTATTGGACAGTCACTAGGAGGACTTCTTGCCACAGAAATACTTTGGAAAAAACCCACATTATTTTCTAAGTACATCATTGTAAGTCCAAGTCTATGGTGGGATGACAATTCATTACTTCCCAAAGAAAGAGTTGCTATTACAAATCCTACAAATGTATATGTAGCTGTTGGAAAAGAAGGTCCTTATATGGAAAGTGCTGCTTTTAGTTTGATAGGAGTTTTAAAAGAAGATCGAAATATTATTTCTAGTTTTACGTACTTTGATGGACAAAATCATTCGAATATTTTACATAAAGCAGTATATGAAGCGTTTGTGAATTTTTACCCAAAAAAGGAAGAGGCCGTTAAGGAGTAGTTTGTGCTAAGAGTTAAAGAGTAACGATTGGAGATTTTTGATTTTTGGAATTTGAAAATGTAGAGTGACTAAGTGATTTTATGGATTAGAAATTATAAGAAGTATATAGTAATAAAGTAACATGAGATTTCCGCCGAAGTTTATACTGAGCGAAGTCGAAGTACGGAAATGAAAATAACAAAGCGTATGTGGGATGAGATTTCCGCATTCGCTGAAATAAAAGAATATGATTAATAAACAAGCATTAATAGATCGTTTTATAAGTTATGTCACAATAGACACTGAGAGTGACCCTAATAGTGACACCACACCTAGTTCTGAAAAGCAATGGGATTTGGCACGTATCCTTGCAGAGCAACTAGAAGCTATGGGAATGCAAGATGTATCTATAGACGATAATGCCTATGTGATGGCGACACTACCTTCTAATGTATCGCATGAGGTGCCAACTATTGGTTTTATATCACACTTTGATACCACACCTGATTTTACAGGAAAAGATGTGAAGCCTCAGATTATAGAAAATTATGATGGCGGAGATATTGTTCTTAATGAAGCTCAGAATATCATACTATCACCCGATTATTTTGATGATTTAGTACAGTATAAAGGACAAACCATTATTACTACAGATGGCACAACCCTATTAGGCGCTGATGATAAAGCTGGAATTACAGAGATTATGGAAGCCATGCAATACCTTTTAGCACATCCAGAAATCAAGCATGGTCCTATACGTGTAGGTTTTACTCCAGATGAAGAAATAGGTCGCGGGGCTCATAAGTTTGATGTAGAAAAGTTTGGAGCTTCGTGGGCATACACTATGGATGGTAGTCAGATTGGAGAATTAGAGTATGAAAACTTTAACGCCGCTGGTGCTGTAGTGACAATAGAAGGAAAAATTGTACATCCAGGATATGCCAAAGGCAAAATGGTAAACAGTATGTACATCGCAACAGATTACATCAATTCATTACCACGTCTTGAAACTCCCGAGCATACAGAAGGTCGTGAAGGTTTTTTTCACCTATATAGTATTGAAGGCAGTGTAGATAGTACAAAACTAGAATACATCATTCGTGATCATGATAAAGGGCATTTTGAGGCTCGTAAAGAGATAATGTCAAAACTTGCTAGCGAATTAAATACTCAATTAGGTAAAGATCTCGTTTCGGTAGACATAAAAGATCAATATTTCAATATGCGAGAAAAGGTAGAACCTGTAATGCATATTGTAGACATTGCTGAAGAAGCGATGAAAGCTCTAGATATTAAACCATTAATTAAACCTATTCGCGGCGGAACAGATGGATCTCAATTATCCTTTATGGGATTACCATGTCCAAATATATTTGCGGGTGGCCATAACTTCCATGGTCGTTATGAATATGTGCCTGTAGAAAGTATGATGCGTGCTGTAGAAGTGATTGTGAAAATTGCTGAGATAACCGCCCAAAAACAAACAGCTTAATGTAATATTGAAAAGCATAAATAATACAAAAGCCATTGTTTACCTATAAACAATGGCTTTTTATATACTTGCAAAAATTGCTATTTTTTTTCTACAGTTTAGTATTTCCTACTATACGATTAACTACTTCTTTACTATATATTTACTTCATAAATAAAAAACACTTATTTTTATTAAGATTAATTATAAATAAAATAAAACATAAGCAACTGATTATTAATTAAATAATTAAATCATACGTTAATTATACGTTAATTAAAATACTATAGAAGCAACCATTCAGTTATTAATGAATCTATTGAACATAACAATAAACTATATATTAAAGATAGTCAATACGTCATTTACAAATGTATTTTTAAGCACTATCACTAACAACAATCCTATGAAAAAAATAACAGTATTTTTATTTCTTATTTGTACTACGATCACATTTGCTCAAGAAGATACAGATGATCAACCTGTAAACCTTAATGATATTAATAATAAGAAACATGAATTTCGTATAGATGTTTTAGAAAGTCTTCTATTACCTTCTATAGATATTGGTTACGAATATGTTTTAAGCAAGTATTCTGGTTTTGGTGCAAATATTAATATCAATCTTCAAGATGAAGAATTTGATTTTAGACAAAAATTTGCATTTACACCCTATTTTAGACAATACTTTTTTAATAAAAAAGACTACGGAGCTAGAGGTTTTTTTGCTGAAGGTTTATTACAATATGCTACAGGAGATAATGAGAGATTATTTGCTGATGATATCTTTAATAATCAAGAAGAAAGAGGTACATGGAGTAAGTTTGGTGTGGGAGTTGCTATTGGTCAAAAATGGGTCAGTAGAAATGGTTTTGTTATAGAGCTATCAACAGGTGTTGGTAGATACTTTGGAGATGATGATGATGGCTTATCTCCAGAAATATTTTTTAGAGGAGGAGTTTCTTTTGGATATAGATTCTAATTTAAATCACATACATTATAAAAAAAGGCGTTCGTAATAAACGCCTTTTTTGCTTTTTACATTTATAATATACTACCTGCTCCTGCTTCAGCAACAGTATGATCGTTTTCTACAGTACTGCCACTTACACCTATCGCACCAATAATAGTTCCATCTTCATTTTTTATAGGTACACCTCCTGGAAACGTAATGAGTCCATTATTAGAATGTTCTATATGATATAAAGGTTGACCAGGTTGAGATAGCTCTCCTATAATACCCGTATTCATATCAAAGTAACGCGCTGTTTTTGCTTTTTTAATAGAAATATCTAAAGATCCCAACCATGCACCGTCCATACGAGCAAAGGCAACTAGGTTTGCCCCAGCATCAACTACTGCAATATTCATTTTGGTTTCTATTTCTATAGATGTAGCTTTTGCTACTGTAATAATTTTTTCTGCTTGTTCTAGTGTAATATTCATTATATATATGTTTTTAATGTATCAAAATGTAAAGGATTAGATATAGGACGTATGAATTGTAAATACTTACTAGCATAAGGGTAAATAATTATTAAAAAAGATCCTATCCTTTAATGAAGTAACGTTTCAATCTTAATTTATCTAAAAAATGGAAAATTACAGTACTTGGACTATACTAGAATGTATTTCATCGATGAAATACACTCATCTCCGTTTTCAGAGATCGATGAACTACACAAATTACAAGCCAAAGTGTTAAAATTTTGAGTATTTGGTCGAAAAAAAGGGTGCTTTTATCTAGTGTTACGACTATCCTAGTATATTAGTAGCACCCAAATCAACAACAATATGAAAATCTTTACTTCCCTAGCAATGGCTTTAATGGTATCTTTTAGCGCGATCGCTCAGATATCTTCTACTGAAAAACAAGCCTTAATTGATCTTTATACTCAAACAGACGGAAAATCTTGGACGAACTCTTGGGATTTAAAAAAATCTCCAAAAAACTGGAAAGGTGTTATCATTCTTAATGATAAAGTAATTGCATTATCTCTTACAGATAATAACCTAAATGGAACACTTCCTGAAAGTATTGGTGATTTAACAAATTTAAAGGTTTTAAATCTTCATAAAAACAATATTCAAGGAGCGATTCCTCAAACAATCACTTCTATTAAAGGATTGAAAGTATTAAACATGTCTTTCAATAAATTAGAAGGATCACTTCCATCTAATATCACTGATCTTGCTAGTTTAGAATACATAGATTTATTTTTCAATAATTTAAGTGGAGAACTTCCTGAAGATATAGGGACGTTAAAAAACTTAAAAAGAATAAGTTTATATAGTAATAACTTTGAAGGTCAACTTCCAGTATCTATAGAAAACCTTACAAACTTACGTGATCTTCAGATTAGCAGTAATAATTTTGATGGAGAATTACCAATAGGAATCGCATCATTAGAATCTCTTAAGAGACTAAGCATTTTTGACAATAACTTTTCAGGAGATTTTCCTGAAGTAATAAATACACTAGCTCTTCAAGAGCTAGCCTACCAAAATAATAAGTTCAATACAACAACAATGATCGCTGTAAGCGATAAATAAATTACTCGCATACTAGTTAATTACAATTAGTATTTACCCCAAATCTTTTTAGATTTAGTATAAGAGCCTCCTACGGAGGCTTTTTTCTTTAGTGAAAATTTGTGTAATTATATTTCCAGACTCCCTTTCCCTTCTCTAATTAGGATAGGTTCGTCACTAGTAAGATCAATCACTGTCGAAGGAATATTATCTCCATACCCGCCATCTACAATCACATCTACAATATCTCCCCATTTCTCAAAGATAAGTTCTGGATCAGTCATATATTCTATCACCTCATCTTCATCGTAAATGGATGTAGATACAATGGGATTTCCTAAAGCTTCTATAATAGATTGCGTAATTAAGTTATCAGGAACACGTATTCCCACTTCCTTTTTCTTTTTAAACACGGTAGGTAAATTATTATTCCCTGGCAATATAAATGTATAAGGACCTGGCAAGGCTCTTTTAAGTAATTTAAATGTAGTCGTATCGATTTGTTTTACATAATCAGAAAGGTTACTCAAATCTTTACATACAAAAGAGAAGTTAGCTTTTGCAAGCTTCACACCCTTAATCTTAGCGAGTCGTTCTAGGGCTCTATTATTTGTAATATCGCATCCTAAAGCATATACCGTATCACTTGGATAAATAATCAATCCGCCGTCACGAACAATAGAAACGATGCGTTCTATTTCTTTTGGGTTTGGATTCTCTTCGTATATTTTAATAAATGCTGCCATATGTCTCAGTAAGAACACCCTAAAGTTATGTAAAAAACCTATACGCTTTCGCGAAAGCGTATAAAAGATCACCTTCACTTCTATTTTTTATCTTTTTTACAAAAGAGGCATACTAATTGATGCAAAATACAGATCGTATATACGTAATTCATCAATACAAACGTTATAACTAAAAATCAACCCATGAGATATCTGTATCTACTCCTAATTGCTATTAGTTTTTCTATCTCAATTTCAAGTTGTTCTTCATCTGATGATGAAATCACAACAGACGAAACAATTATTGAACAGCCTCCATTAGAAGCTGTTACATTTACTAATGTATCCTATGGTGATGATGCGCAACAAGTATATGATTTGTACTTACCAGAAGGAAGAACGGCTTCAACAACAAAAGTAGTTGTCCTCATACATGGAGGTGGTTGGATCTCTGGAGACAAGAGTGATATGGCAGCTTCGGTTGCTTTTGTACAAGCATTTCATCCAGACCATGCGATTGTAAATGTAAACTATGTACTTGCCGACCTTGCTACAGGAACTGAAGCATTTCCAAATCAATATTTGGATATTCAAGCAGTGATTAATCAAATTACAGCACAAAGTGAAGACTTACACATCCTTCCTGAATTTGGAATGATAGGTGCCAGTGCAGGAGCACATCTAGCGATGATGTATGATTATGTATATGATACCAATGACCAAGTAAAATTTGTTATTAATATTGTAGGGCCGAGTGATTTTACAGATCCGTTTTATTCGGAGGATCCTACTTTCAATATTGCTCTTAACCTTTTTGTAGATGAAAGTCAATTTCCAGAAGGCACCGATTATGCCGTGGCAAATAGTCCTGCATTACAAGTCACAACGAGTAGCAGTCCTACCCTACTCTTTTATGGAAATCAAGATCCATTAGTACCCCTTTCCAACGGAATGCAATTAGATAGTAATCTGAATGCAGCCAATGTACCACATCTATTTACCGTATATGAAGGTGGTCATGGAGATGATTGGAGCGAAGAAAGCACTTTAGATTTAACCTTAAAATCAAGCGATTACATTAATACATATTTACCTATTATTACTCAATAATCTTAAGCTTAGCAAAACGTAATAATAGTTTCTTTAACCCTCCATTTTGAAAATTGATTTCGGCTTTTTGATCTTGACCTTTTCCTTCAAGACCTTCTACGATACCACGTCCAAAACGGATATGTTCTACGATAGTACCTTTTGTTAATGCCCCGACAACACTAGAAATAGGCACATCTGATGTATCTGTAGGTTTTATTTTCCTGAGTTTACGTAATTGATCTCCAGTAGGTGTTCCTACACTTGGAGGTGATCCACTAACGGGCTTTTTTAATCGTAATTTACTCTTATCTACATCCCCAAAAATATCGGTATCCATTAAAGGCTTATAGCGGTAGCTCTGCATAGGGGTTTGATAATCCAAATACTTATCATCAATCTCTTCGATAAAACGACTTGGTTCTGCTTCTACGAGTTTTCCCCATCGGTAACGAGATTCTGTATAGGTAAGATAGGCTTGCTTTTCTGCACGTGTCAAGGCCACATAAAAGAGACGACGTTCCTCTTCTAGTTCGCTACGCGTATTCATACTCATTGCACTTGGGAAAAGATCTTCCTCCATCCCAACGATATATACAAACGGGAATTCCAATCCTTTTGCTAAGTGAATCGTCATCAATGCCACACGATCTTCATCCCCTTTATCATTATCCATATCTGTTGCAAGGGCTACATCTTCTAGAAATTCAGCTAAAGAACCTGTGGTATCTGCCAGTTGTTTTTGCTCTTCTACAAAATCACGCATACCGTTCAAGAGTTCTTCTATATTTTCTATACGTGCAATTCCTTCAGGTGTTCCGTCTTTTTTAAGTTCTTGAACAAGCCCAGTTTTTTTAGTAACGGTTTCTGCAAGCTCAAAAGCATCCCCACTTTCATTCATAATCTGAAAGCTCTTGATCATCGTAACAAAATTGGCGAGCCTTGTTTGCGTCCCTCTATTAATGTTCATAGAAGCACCTAGTTGCTCAATTTTCTCCATTACTTCAAAAATAGAACGTCCATAATGTTTTGCTGCTACGATGAGTTTATCAACTGTTGTGCCTCCAATACCACGCGCAGGATAATTAATCACACGCTTTAGTGCTTCTTCATCTTTAGGATTGATAATCAGTCGTAAATACCCAAGTACATCCTTAATCTCTTTACGCTGATAGAAGGATAAACCTCCATAAATACGATACGGAATATCACGCTTACGCAAGGCATCTTCCATCGCACGAGATTGTGCATTGGTACGATATAAGATCGCAAAATCACCATTCATTAATTGGTGATTCATTCTATTTTCAAAAATACTAGACGCTACATAACGTCCTTCTTCTCCATCGGTTGGGCTTCTGTGTACTACAATTTGTCCACCATCTTCATTAGCCGTCCAAACCGTTTTATCTAGACGGGTTTTATTTTTTTCGATGACAGAATTTGCCGCTTCTACAATATTTTTAGAAGAGCGATAATTCTGCTCCAGACGATACATCGCTACATTATCATAATCTTTCTGGAAGTTCAGAATGTTATTAATATTTGCCCCTCTAAAGGCATAAATACTCTGCGAATCATCACCTACCACACAGATATTCTGAAAACGATCTGAAAGTGCTTTTACAATCAAGTACTGACTATGGTTGGTATCCTGGTACTCATCTACCAGTATATACTGAAACCTATTTTGATACTTGGCAAGTACTTCTGGAAAACGATTTAGAAGTTCGTTGGTACGCAATAACAGATCATCAAAATCCATTGCACCTGCTTTAAAACAACGATCTACATATTCTTTATAAATCTCTCCCATACGTGGGCGTTTTGCCATCGCATCGGCTTCTACAAGATCTGGATCATTAAAATACGCACGTACAGTAATCAAGCTATTTTTAAACGAAGAAATACGATTTTGCACCTGCTTGTACTTATAAATATCTTTATCCAGCTGCATTTCTTTGATAATCCCACTGATGAGGCGTTGAGAATCCTGCGTATCGTAAATCGTAAAGTTAGAAGGGAATCCTAATTTATCGGCTTCAAAACGAAGAATCTTAGCAAAGATGGAGTGAAACGTTCCCATCCATAAATTCTTAGCTTCGCTATTCCCAACAATACCTGCAATACGTTTTTTCATCTCACGCGCTGCCTTATTGGTAAACGTAAGTGACAGTATATTAAAGGCATCAACCCCTTGACTCATCAAATATGCAATACGCATCGTAAGTACACGTGTCTTTCCAGACCCAGCTCCTGCAATCACAATTAGCGCTCCGTCTTTGTGTAACGTTGGCGCTCGTTGGGCATCATTTAAGCCCTCAATATATACTTCTAGTTTAGAATCCATAGCTTCTGCCAAAGTACGATATGAAGCGCTATTTTAAAACCCATACCGTTCGTTTTTATAGCAATTTTTCAACAATGTTTTAATAATAGAGAAGAGATCAGGTTTCAAGTTTCAAGTTTCAAGTTTCAAGTTTCAGGTTTGAAAGTTCAAATAGCGTATTGTTCTATTTTTTAATCGAATTAGAGTAGTACTCTATTTTAAATCACAAACGACGAACGATTAACAATTAACAAATAACCGATAACAGATAACAGATAACCGATAACAGATAACAGATAACAGATAACAAATAACCAATAGCAGATTCCAAATTTCAATTTCAACAAATTATAAAGTATCTTCACGGGGAAGAAATATCCTATGAAGAAATTAGTCGTTATTGTTTGTTTATTCGCTTTCGCGAAAGCGTATACACAGCAACCCACATCACAATCAGGAAATGTCATCCCAGAATTTGGCAGAACCTATGAAGTTCCAAATCCAGATTTTAAAACCAATACTGAATTGGAATTTAAAGCGGTGTTTGATGTCTCCAAAGCACCCGAAGATAAAAGTAAACGCAATCCTTATATCGAAACTATTGCGCGTTTTTTAAACATGCATGAAAAAGCAGGGGTTCCTGTAAAAAATCTACACGTACGTATGGCGATGCACGGACAAGCATCGTATGGATTACTCACAAATGAAGCGTATAAAGAGAAATTTGGCGTAGACAATCCAAATATTGAATTGCTTGAAGCAATTGATAAAGCAGGGGTTGATATCATCTTATGTGGTCAAACAGCTGGTGCTCGTAATATCACCGAAGATCGTAGACTACCACTCACACAAACTGCACTTTCTGCCATGACGATTTTAATACAGTCACAAGGAGAAGGCTATCGGCTGATTGCTTTTTAGAATGCGTGTCTATACTCATATTATAATATACGCTGTAATAGTTTGCTTAGTAACAGTGTCTATTCAAGCACAAGAAACAGATGCAAAACTGTTTACAGTACAATTAGACTCTTCAACTTCTAAAGTTACCTATCATCCAGATTTTATCTTTTGCGAAACGCTATTTGATAGTAGTAAAAAAGTGCAGATACATTACAGCCTATATAAAAAGTCTTTAAAGAAGTTTTATGTAATCGATTCTTGCAAACTTGGGGAATTAGCTGAGTATGATTATGAAATAAGACCAAATAAGAAAGTGTACGGAAGTATGTCTCATTCTATAATACCATGTGTAGCTTATACTAGTGAGGATATGAAAGAAATAACTAGCGAAAAGTATCATTACAAATCGGAAGACATCCAGAAATTCTGCTTAGATTTATTCGATAGAATAGAAATCACTAAAAAAACTATATTTTTAGATTAAATAAACACTCAATAAGATTCTCGATAACATTTATGAGATTCCCATCTTCATGGGAATGAAAACTAAAATTATGAAAAAACTCCTATTACCACTCCTCCTACTCTTTGTAGGAACCACATTTTCGCAAACTAGCTTTGATAAAGATGTTGAAGCTGTAAAAGATAAAGTTATTGAATGGCGTCGTGATTTTCACGAGAATCCAGAGCTTGGAAATCGCGAATTCAAAACTGCCGAGAAAATTGCGAAGCATCTTAAATCACTTGATATCGAAGTACAAACGGGTGTTGCCAAAACGGGTGTTGTGGGTATCCTAAAAGGAAACAACCCTGGAAAAGTAATCGCATTACGCGCAGATATTGATGCGCTTCCTGTAACAGAACGTAATGATTTGGCATTTAAATCGGAAGTAAAAACTACGTTCTTAGGAGCAGAAACGGGCGTGATGCATGCCTGTGGGCACGATACACATACAGCTATTCTTATGGGAGTTGCCGAAGTATTAGCAAAAAACAAAGACAAAATCAACGGAACGGTAAAGTTCATTTTCCAACCGTCAGAAGAAGGACCACCGCCAGGAGAAGAAGGCGGTGCAAAATTGATGGTAAAAGAAGGGGTTCTTGAAAATCCTAAAGTAGATGCCATTTTCGGATTACACATTAATAGCGGAACTCCAGTAAACACCATTCGTTACAAACCTGGAGGAACCATGGCTGCAACAGAACGTTTTGTCGTAAACGTAAAAGGAAAACAAACACATGGGAGTCAGCCGTGGTCTGGTGTGGATCCGATTTATATTTCAGCAAAAATTATAGATGGTTTCCAGAGTATCATTTCGCGAGAAAGCCGATTAACGGATGAGGCTGCAGTGATTACGATTGGAAAAATTACGTCTGGGTTACGTTTTAATATCATTCCTGAAAGTGCAGAGATGATTGGTACCGTACGTACCCTTGATCCTGATATGCGTACAAAAATCATTAAACGTATGGATGAAATGGCGCGTGATATTGCCAAAGCCTATGGTGGTGAAGCGACGATTGATTGGCAAAATATGACCGTAGTTACGTATAATGATCTTGCCTTAACAGATCAAATGCTACCAACACTTCGTAAAGTAGGCGGTACAGAAAACATCAAGTTAACCAAGGCAACAACAGGTGGAGAGGATTTCTCTTTCTTTCAAGAAAAAGTCCCTGGATTCTATTTCTTTTTAGGCGGTATGACGCCAGGAAATACAGAAGCATTTCCTCATCATACCCCAGATTTCTTTATCGACGAATCTGGCTTCCAATTGGGAGTTAAAGCCCTTAGTCAGATGAGTATTGATTATTTGAATGGAAAATGATCCTATGTAATGTATAAATTGGTACGGGTGGTTGTTTTCTGTTTTTTATAAGTTGCGAAGCATAAAAAAGAGAAAACTTTCCGTGTTACTACTATAGTCAGATGTCAATAGACTATCTGAATGGGAAGTGAGAATATGGTGATTTCGATACACTTCGCTCAAAGCGAAGCACTCAATCACCTATAGAAGATACTAATGGTACGGGTGGTTGTTTTCTGTTTTTTATAAGTTGCGAAGCATAAAAAAGAGAAAACTTTCCGTGCTACTCTTATGGTCAGATGCGTATCTGATGAGTTGAATGGGAAGTAAGAATATGGTGATTTCGATACACTTCGCTCAAAACGAAGCACTCAATCACCTATAGTAAGGTACTAATGGAGCGGGTGGCTTTTAAATCATAATCGTATTTTTCAGTACGATTATGATTTAAATTTCACTGCTACTCTTGCTGTCTAATGTCTATTGATTACTTGAATGAAAAATAGAATTTTAATACATTTATAAGACTTCTAAAGACATTCTTATGGACAAAGCACTACAAACCATGATTACTAACATGCCTGAGAAAACAGGAAAATCCTTAGAGCAATGGAAAGCGGTATTGAAAACAAAATCATTTAGTAAGCATTCTGAAGCGGTTAACTTTTTAAAGAAAGAGCATCAAGTAACACACGGTTTTGCTAATACGATTGTTACCTTATCTAAAGAAGAAACTCATACTCCTACAGATCTTGTAGAAGCACAATACAAAGGAAAAGAAAGCTTACTTCCTATCTATGAGCAATTACTCACTGTTGTTAAAAAGTTTGGAGAGGATGTGGTGATCACGCCTAAAAAAACAACCGTAAGTATCATTCGGAAAAAGCAATTTGCATTGATCAAACCTGCTACAAAAACGCGTATTGATCTTGGATTAAAGCTAAAAGAGGTTCCTACAACAGAACGTCTTGAAAACTCGGGACCTTTTGGAACGATGTGTACGCATCGGGTAAAAATCTCTACTACTGATGAAATAGACAACCAACTTATTGACTGGCTGCAGCAAGCCTATCAAAAAGCAGATTAATTAAAGGATATCATATCAATTCCTCCAATTAATTCGTATTTTTCAGTCAAATCAAATTGTTAGATAATTCAAACCATACCTATGAAGTATACAAAAGCACTCCTTGTAAGTGGGATTATTTTGGTGTCCGCTTTCGCGAAAGCGCAATCACTAGAAAAAGAAATTAACGCTGTAGAATCTAAAGTCATTGAGTGGCGTCGTGATTTTCA
The DNA here is from genome assembly GCF_947492535.1 of uncultured Dokdonia sp. Classification (GTDB taxonomy): domain Bacteria; phylum Bacteroidota; class Bacteroidia; order Flavobacteriales; family Flavobacteriaceae; genus Dokdonia. Next base: position 102,938 of record NZ_CANLNH010000007.1, read on the forward strand.
TCAAAATCCTGAATTAGGAAATAGAGAATTCAAAACGGCTGAAAAAATTGCAGCGCATTTAAAATCACTAGGCATCAAAGTACAAACTGGAGTTGCCAAAACTGGGGTTGTCGGGATATTAAAAGGAAAACGTAACGGAAAAGTAGTGGCTTTACGTGCCGATATCGATGCATTACCTGTAGAAGAGCGTGTCGACTTACCGTTTAAATCGACAGCTAAAGGCACATATCGTGGTAATGAAGTTCCTGTGATGCATGCCTGTGGTCATGATACTCATATTGCTATTTTAATGGGCGTAGCTGAAGTGTTAGCAAAAAACAATGACTTCGCAGGAACGGTGAAATTTATCTTCCAACCTGCTGAAGAAGGTGCGCCTCCAGGGGAAGAAGGGGGAGCAGAACTAATGGTAAAAGAAGGAGTTCTCAAAAATCCTGATGTAGATGCCATTTTTGGATTGCATATTGGAGCGGGTCAAGACGTAGGTACCATCGCGTATAAAGCAGGTGGGATTATGGCTGCCTCACAGAGTTTTGAAATTAATGTAAAAGGAAAACAAAGCCACGGATCTACGCCATGGACAAGTATTGATCCTATTATGGCGTCTGTAAAAATAATAGATGGTTTACAAACCATTATTTCCCGTGAGTCACCACTTACACAAGAAGCTGCCGTATTATCGATTGGAAAAATCAATGCAGGTGTGCGTAGTAATATCATTCCAGAAAGTGCACAGATTATTGGAACCCTTCGTACACTAGATTATAATATGCAAGCAATGATTAATAAGCGTATGCAAGAAATGGTACCTGCTATTGCAGCAGCCTATCGTGCAGAAGCAACTATTGATATTGCAAAAGGATATCCTATTACCTATAACCATTTAGATCTTACAGCACAGATGTTACCTTCGATGCAGAAAGCGGCTGGAAAAGACAATGTAAAATTAATCAAAGCGATTACCGGTGCTGAGGACTTTTCATTCTTTCAAAAAGAAGTACCAGGTGTGTATTTCTTCTTAGGAGGAAAAACGCCTGGAGACAAAACAGCAGCACCTCACCATACGCCTGATTTCCACATAGACGAAAGCGGCCTCTTATTAGGTGTTAAAACCTTTGTGCAAATGACTACAGATTATCTTGGAAGTTAAGATGCGGTGAAAGGGTGGTTGTCATTGCTTTTTTGTAAAATGCAGAGCATAAAAAAGGAATGACTTTCCGTTTATATCTTTCGCGCAAATGACTACAGATTATCTTGAAAGTTAATATTTGGTGAAGGGGTAGTTGTCATTGCTTTTTTGTAAAATGCGGAGCACAAAAAAAGAATGACTTTCCGTTTATATCTTTCGCGCAAATGACTACAGATTATCTTGGAAGTTAAGACGCGGTGAAAGGGTGGTTGTCATTGCTTTTTTGTAAAATGCGGAGCATAAAAAAGGAATGACTTTCCGTTTATATCTTTCGCGCAAATGACTACAGATTATCTTGGAAGTTAATATCTGGTGAAGGTGTGGTTGTTTAAGAAATTGCGTAATTTTTCTTTACGTAATTTCTCAAACTTTCCGTTCTTACCTGCCTTGTTCAAGTGATGACGGAATTTCGATATACTTCGCTTTAAGTAAAACAGCTAATTACCTTTAATTAGGTACATCTTAAAAGATGTACATCCTTTTACTTGTTAATAAACCTAAAAAAACTACAGCTTTTCATTAACACTTAATGAGCTTAACAAACTACCTCTATTCCTTCTCCTTTGGGAAAAGGTTAGGATGAGGGGTTTTCACATAAAAACCTCACCTTAATCCTCTCCCAAAGGGAGAGAAAAACGCAACACATTGACTATCTTTTGTTTAGATTACTTTTATAACGTTTATTATATTGAACTCATATTATTTACAGTATATTTAGTCTTTGTATCGTTACATGTAAACTAAAAAATGAGAATAATAAAAAACATTCTTTTTCTTATTTTAATATTCATTATTCCGAGTTGCTACGCACAAAAAGAAATAAAAGGATATTATTATCAAATCGGAAAAAAGAAAGAAGTCAGCGTTTATAAATACGTTGATAAAAACAATTCGAAGAATATTGAATATTGGAAAGTCACTACTGATCCAAAAACAAATACCATTCTAACAGAATCGTATACAACTGATTTTAGACTTTATAATATTTTTGAGGAACAATTAAACACTAAAGGAGCAGAGGTTATTAGGTATGCTGACTTTGAACAAAGTGATGACGGACAAAATATTCGCGTTAATGGAATAATAGTAGATAAAAATGTCTATAAATGGGTAGATCATAATAAATACAAGTACTCCATAAAGTATAAAAGCCCTAGATATGGAAATGGACAAATGATAAAAGAACGTACAAAAAATAAATTTGAAAATATTGAAGTATACGGAACTAAATATGCAACGGTAAAGTTTATGGATGAGTACGAAATCAAATATCTTGAAAATGGTCAAAACTATGATTTCTATCAATTTACGTATTACGCAAAAGGTATTGGAATGGTAAAATACCAGAGATACCATCCTAATGGAACAACCATCGAATTAGAATTAAAGGATATCTTGACTGAAAAAGAGTTTCATGACATAAGTAAAAAAATTAGCAGGTAATAAGCATAAAATACAACCCGAAGTGAGCCCATCATTACACTATACATTATGACAGAAAACCAGCATAAGATCAATCAGCTATTTAGTGCCGTAGAACGACTACTAAAGAAACAAGAATCTATCTCTAGTGATATTACTTTATTACGTAATGAAATACAGAAAATACAAGATGACGAATTAAAAAATGAAGTTAGACAAGAGTTTCGTCAGGAAAAAGAACAACCAATCACCCCTCCTATTCCTGAAACTAGCCCCATTAAAGACCCAGAAGTTATTACACCGCCTTCTGCTACTCCAATTACATCTTTTGAAGAACAAAAAATTAAAGAGGTTGTCACGCCTACCAAAACAACGTCTCGTAAAAAAACACCTAAATCTAAAAACGAATTAGAGAAATTTATAGGGGAGAACTTAATTAATAAGATTGGTATTGCGATTACCGTTATTGGCGTTGCCTTAGGTACAAAGTACTCTATAGAAAATGATTTAGTGAGTCCGCTTACTCGAATTATTTTAGGCTATCTAGCAGGTATAGGTCTTTTAGGGTTTGGTATTAAACTTAAGAAAAAATATGAAAGCTACAGTGCTGTACTGGTAAGTGGTGCTATTGCTATTATGTATTTCATTACATTTTCTGCGTATAACTTTTATGAGCTTATTCCGCAAACCATAGCATTTGGATTGATGGTGATATTTACTATTTTCAGTGTCATTGCTGCCATAAATTACAACAAACAAATCATAGCACATATTGGTTTAGTGGGCGCCTATGCCATTCCGTTTTTATTGAGTGATGGTTCTGGAAGAGTGGCTGTACTTCTTAGTTATATGGCTATTATTAATATTGGGATTCTAATTATTTCTTTTAAGAAATATTGGAAACCTTTATACTATTCTTCCTTCGGACTCACATGGCTTATTTTTCTCATTTGGTTTGCTACAGACTATAGACAGGATGAACACTTTAGCTTAGCACTTATGTTTGTCACTATCTTTTTTGTGACTTTTTATCTTACATTTTTAGCCTATAAGCTTATCAAAAATGAGAAGTTCGGTCTTGAGAATATTGTACTACTACTCCTTAATTCCTTTGTTTTTTATGGTGTGGGATACGCTATTTTGGAAGGCCATGATACAGGGAAAGAGTTAGTAGGTCTATTTACACTTGGTAATGCCGTAATTCACTTTATAGTGAGTGCTATTATCTATCGTAAAAAACTTGCAGATAAGAATCTATTCTATCTTGTAGCTGGTTTAGTGCTTGTATTTATTACTATTACCATCCCTGTACAGTTAGATGGAAATTGGGTGACTTTATTATGGGCTACCGAGGCGGTATTATTATTTTGGATTGGGAGAACAAAACAGATCTCTGTTTATGAAAAGCTATCCTACATTGTGATGGGAATTGCTTTCCTAAGCCTTATTCATGATTGGGGGAATGCATATGATTTCTATGAATATCTGGGAACTAAAATTACACCAATCATTAATATTCACTTTTTAACATCGTTATTAGTTATTGGCGCATTTGGAGTTATTCAATATTTAAACGGTAACAAAAAATATACCCCTGCATTTGGTGCTGAAAATCAGCTTTCAAAAATCATTTCATTCGTAATTCCATCGGTTCTTATTTTACTTAGTTATTTAGCGGTTCGTTTAGAAATTTCTAATTATTGGGATCAATTATTTAGAGATTCTATGATTGCTTCACCTGAAAATAGTACTGGATATTCAGAAGATTACTCAAACTATAGCTTACGCAACTTTGGAATTATTTGGATCATTAATTACTCCTTACTATTTTTTGCTATTCTTGCTTTTCTTAACCTCAAGAAGATTAAAAGTAAACCACTTGCGTATATCAGTCTCGGTCTAATGACGCTAATGCTTTTTGGTTTTCTATTTCGCGGACTTTATGAATTAAGTGAACTTAGAGAGACCTATCTCGATCAGACATTATCAGAATACTATCCAAGAGGATTATTTTATATAGGTATACGCTACGTATCCTTTGTATTTGTAGCGATCACACTTTACGTATGCTATACCATCACACGACAAGAATTTGTACAGAAAAAACTCCATATACCATTTGATATCCTATTACATATATCCATACTTTGGATTGCAAGTAGTGAATTAATCCATTGGATGGATATAGGTGAGTCTGAACAATCGTATAAACTTGGATTAAGTATCCTTTGGGGTATTTATGCTTTATTATTGATTGGATTAGGTATCTGGAAAAAGAAACAATACCTACGTATTATGGGCTTTGTTTTATTTGCTATTACACTCATAAAATTATTTGTATATGATATTGCACATCTCAATACCATTTCAAAAACCATTGTTTTTGTATCCTTAGGGGTGTTGCTACTCATCATTTCATTTTTATATAACAAATACAAAAACAGTATTGCTAATGAAACTGCAGACTAACATCATTATTACGTTACTCCTATTTTCTATTTCATACTCCTATGGACAAATGCAGTCTTATGAGTATAAACGTGAGGTAAAAGGTATTCAGGATCAATGGCATAAAGTCGTACTACCAGAAACCATGTTTGGTACGCTTTCGCGAAAGCTAACTGATATCAGACTCTACGGGATTACTAAGGGTAACGATACCATCGAAGCACCTTACATACTACAAAAATCCAAAGATCATACGGTTACTAAAGATGTTGAATTTACTATTATAAATACCTCTCATAATAATGATGGCTATTTTTACACATTTGAAGTTCTTTCAGAAACAGCTATCAATCAAATAAATTTGGATTTTGGGCAACAAAACTATGACTGGCAGCTTACCTTAGAAGGGAGTCAAAATCAGCAAGAATGGTTTACTATTACTGAAAAATATCGAATCGTTTCGATCAAAAATGAGCTTACAGATTTCACGTTTAATACATTGAGTTTTCCTAGTGCAAAATATACTTATTTCAGACTACGCGTAAGTTCAAAAGTAGCACCTGACTTACAAAAAGTGAGTATTTCACAACAAGATACAGAACAAGGTACTTTAAAAAAATATGGTATTACATCGCAAAAATTACTAGAAAATAAGCAAGCCAAACAAACAGAAATCAGTATCGAATTACAACATGCAGTTCCTATTAGCTACGTAAAAATAACGCCTACTGAATCGTTTGATTATTACAGACCTGTCACCATAAAATATCTAGCAGATAGTGTACACACAGAACAAGGATGGAAATATAGCTATCGCACATTAACCTCTGGGGTGTTAAATTCTAAAGGAAAGAACGAATTTAAAGCAAGTAGTACAACGCTTAAAAAGCTAAAAATACTGGTACACAATCAAGACAATCAACCGCTTGATATTGGTACTATTCAAATAAAAGGATATACCCACGAACTCATTGCTCGTTTTACAGAACCTGCTACCTATTTCTTAACGTATGGAAATAAAAATGCAAGACGTCCTACCTATGATATTCAGAAATTTCAAGAAAACATTCCTACCTCACTGACGGCATTGGTTCTTGATGAGGAGCAAGCTATTCAAAAAGACACCACTCCTTCAACAGCGCCATTGTTTGAAAATGAACTATGGCTTTGGGGAATTATGGGACTCCTTATTCTGATTCTAGGTGGTTTTTCTTTAAAAATGATAAAGCAGAAGTAAATGAGTAACGCCGATATGAGTATATCTATAAATAACATACGTATCAATAAAACCGAAATTCTTTCTCTTATTAATAGTCAGAAGAAATTATCCGCTATAAAACGAGTAAGAGAGCAATTGCACGTCGGTTTAAAGGAAGCTAAAGATATTGTAGATCATCTAGATGAAGATCCTAATTATTATGATGGTAAAAACCATATGATTGATATGATTCCTAGAGAATTATTTAACGATTCTAATAGCATAAAAACTTCTCAAACGGTAAAGAGTCATCAACAAAAAAGAACTCCATTTATAGAAAGAAGAAAAACAGGCTTTAAAACCTACATCATCTTATTTTTAATTGGTTGTATTATCATATTGACTTACTTATACATAACTAAATAGGTAAAATAGATCTATAAGGAATCTTCTCATATTTTTTTGAACTTCTCATAGACCATCGTATTTTTAAGAAAAATTACATTCATATATGGATACTGTTTTAGACTTTTTAGGCAATATTGCATGGTGGGGTTGGATACTTATCATCTTTGCCATTATAGCATTACGTGATATTTTTCAGCGTAGGCATACCATAAGCCATAACTTTCCTATTGTAGGACACATACGCTATATGCTAGAAAGTATAGGGCCAGAAATGCGTCAGTATTTTGTTGCAAACAATAGAGAAGAACTTCCCTTTAATCGTATTGAAAGAGGGTGGATTTACGCTTCCGCGAAAAAAGAAAACAATTACGAAGGCTTCGGAACCGATAGAGATATCTACGCGCATCAGCATATATTTATTAATAATGCGATGATGCCTTATAAAATAGATGACAATCATCCCAATAAGAAAGATAAAACCTTTTTACCGTGCGCAAAGGTAATTGGTACATATCACAAGCGTAAAAGACCGTACCGCCCAGCTTCTATAATCAATGTAAGTGCGATGAGTTTTGGTTCATTGAGTGCAAAAGCTATAGACTCTTTAAATAGGGGTGTAAAAATTGCAGGTGCTTATCATAATACCGGAGAAGGAGGGCTTTCTCCTTATCACAGTAATGGTGGAGATGTGGTATTCCATTTTGGAACAGGATATTTTGGTGTACGCGCAGCAGATGGTGGTTTCTCTATGGAAAAGATGGTACAACTTGTAAAAGACAATCCTTTTATACGTGCCATTGAAGTAAAACTCTCACAAGGAGCAAAACCAGGAAAGGGAGGTGTTTTACCAGGTGCTAAAATCACACCTGAAATTGCAAAAATACGTGGCGTCGAAGTAGGAAAAGATGTACTCTCCCCTCCTACGCACAAAGCCTTTTCTAATGTTCCTGAAATGGTTGATTTTATAGAAGAAATTGCCGAAGCTACAGGGCTGCCTGTAGGTATTAAAGCAGCTATAGGAAAACTAGAGCAATGGGAAGAGCTTGCAGATATCATGGTAGCAACAGGAAAAGGTCCTGATTTCATTACTGTAGATGGTGGTGAAGGGGGTACTGGTGCTGCACCGCCTAGTTTTGCCGATCACGTATCACTTCCTTGGGTCTATGGGTTTAGTGACTTATATCGCTTATTCCAACAAAAAGGACTCTCAGAACAAATTGTATTTATAGGAAGTGGAAAATTAGGATTTCCAGCAAAAGCAGCTATGGCTTTTTCTATGGGTGTAGATTGTATTAATGTAGCGCGTGAAGCCATGATGAGTATCGGATGTATTCAAGCGCAAATATGTCATACCAATCGATGTCCGGCAGGAGTAGCCACACAAAGCAAATGGCTACAAAACGGAATTAATGTACCACTCAAATCGGATAGGCTTGCACAATACTTTAAAACATTTAGAAAAGAATTTATCGAAATTACGCATGCAGCAGGATATGAACATCCTTGTCAGTTTAAGATGAGTGATATTGAGATCAATTTAAATGATAACAAAATCTCATCAGAGTTAGATAAAACTTATTGTTATGATAAAACACCCGTTCCATTTAACGGTATGCAAGAATTATACGACTGTCAGTATTTAGGCGGACAGAACAAAGCAGAAATGGAGAAAGCACACGAATAATGAATAGGCCTCTTTATACGCTCCTATCTACCGGCAGGCAAGTTTGCGAAATCGAGCTTGCGAGATTCACGACCAGAGGGAGAATAAAATGGTAAAGCGTATTTAAGAGATTCATAACTTTAAGGAGAAAGAATAGGTAAAGCATAAAAAACCCACTCAATACGAGTGGGTTTTTACATTTATAATGTTATTCGTTAATCTCTAATGACATGCATTGATCCGCTTATAGGTTGTATCATTGCTGAATTATCAGAATAAGTACCTGAGAAAGTGATGTCAATATAATCGCCTACGGCTCCAAAAGCATTTAATTGAAATGTAATATTGATAGGCGCATTATAGTCTATATCAATTTGAGATAGTACTTCATACATTTCCATTTCAAAAGAACCCGGAGGTGCCTGTTGTCCATTACCCCAAGTATACGTTCCTACCGCAGTATCTGAACTACTTATATAGAAAAATTCATTTCCGTTACTTGCATTCACACTAAAGTTATTCCCGTTATCATAGGTATTTATAGGTGATGTTAAGAAATGCTGCACCCCTTCTGCTTCCCATTCTATGTATTCTGATACCGCATTACAAGAAGTGATCGTTCCTAATGTTGTTGTAGGTGGTGTAAATGTATAATTAATCACACCGCTTGATTGCTGATTTACAATATCTACTGCTTCTAGTGTAAAGACATTACTCGCTGGACAACTAATTAAGTTGATGTCAAACGTTCCAGCGGTTACAGGCTCATAAAATATACTCCCGCCATAATTTAATACTACATATCCATCTGTAATTGGATTATTAGAACAATCATTAAAGTTCCCTATTACTTGTTGTGATGTTGATGATCCAGGATTTACACTAACTGGTCCATACGTAGTTGGTCCGGCAAAAGGTCCTATCACATCTGAAAATATTGGGTTCCCACATAAATCTACGACTTCAATTGTCATGGTTAATCCAGAAGGTACTTTTCCACATACTTGTCCGTTTTGATCTGTCACTCCAGATCTTGGATACGGTGTATTTGGGCTTGTAATGGTTACCGTTGTGTTTGCTAAAGGATTTCCGTTATCATCTAATACCGTTGTACAAAAATCGACTACAGGAAAGGGTGCATCACAATTCCAAAAAGAGAAGTGAGAAACCTGTCCTACATACTCATTACCTTGTAATACAGCTTCACCATCTTCTATCCAGTATCCTAATTCATCATCAAAACTCCATAACGGAATCGTCGTTGGCGCTACACCTTGCAATGCTGGATCTAAAGGAAAACGTAATTCTGCTGGATTATTAGGGTCTATATTCAGTTCGTTTCCACTTGCATCACGTAATTCTACTGAGATCATCCCAAACGTTTCAAGATACACCTCATCACCTGTAATATCTTCTGCATATAACATACCTGGCATCACAGCATCTAAATCGTCTGATGCAGGATCTAAGTAATCAAGAATTACATCTACAGTACCCGAATATGGGTTTCCATTTTCATCAATATAATCTCCAGGCAAAGCGACACTTGTTCCGTTCCCTAATTGTACCGTTTCTGGTGCACCACTGTTTACGGTAGCAGTTACATCTGCACTAAGTAACATTATTTTTACACGGTTGATCCCATCAGTAGGACGCATAGCTCTACCACTCGTCACATATCCTGAAGCTGTTACTCGCAAATAAGCAAACTGTTCATTTACCGATGCGTTCTGTGCAGAAAAAATTCCGTTATCATCTGTAAATACTGTTTGGGCTCCCACCTTTACAAGTGCTCCTTGTATGGCATTATTATTCTCATCTACGACTTGTCCAAAAAAGTCTCGGTTGACGACACTTCCAAAAAACTGATCTAGATTTCCTGTGTTATTTGTATCGTTATCATCATCTACAATCACAGTATCATCAGGAATGTCTGAATTATCATCTGTAAAATTATCATCACGTTCACAAGAAGTAAAAATGAATGTGAAGGCAATTACTATCATGGTTAAAATTCTAAGCGTTTTCATAATTAAAAGTTTTGTTGTTACATCCTCATATCAACAGCCTTGAAATTTTGTTACCCCTACAATTAATTTTTTTTCAAAATAATATTAGAATGAAAAAATATTCTCCCATAATTTATGTTCCTAAATACGCTATCGCGAAATCAAGCCTGCGAGATTCACGACCAATAGGGAGAGCCTAGTGTTAAAGTATATAAAACAAAAACACCACTTGTATAAAGTGGCGTTTCTATTAAGTCAATTTATTTTAAATATGTACTTATTTTATTAATTATCTCTAATTACCTGCACTTCTCCAACAACAGATTTTAATTCTCCATCAGTATTTATATATTCTCCACTAAATTGAAGATCTATATATTCACCTACCTCTCCAAACGCTGTCAATTCAAAAACAAGTGTATTAGGCTCTGAAAGATTAACTTCTAAATTTTCTAAATAGACTTCCATAGGACCTAAATTACCTAAAAAAGAAAAAGTATATGTACCTAATTCTTGACCTGAACTAATAAAATAAAAATCATTATGTCCCGTAATTGAACCAAATATATTATAACCTCCACTAGTTTGATCTATACTTGCATCAATATTAAAAGGTATATATATAAGCTCTTCACCAGAAATGGTATAGGAAATAAACTCTTGAGATGGAGTACATGCTTGTACAGTTCCTATATCGGTTATGGGTAATGTAATAGTTTCACTTAGTACTCCAGAAGATGATAATGCATCTACATCTATGATCTCGTATGAAAAAATGTTCAAAAAAGAGCAATTAAGAATTACTTCCTGAATCATTCCATTACTAATAGGTATATATTGGGTTTCGTCTTCTAAATACATTTTCATATATCCATTTGTAACAAGTTCTTGATTACAATTTAGCACAGTGCCTGCTAATGAAAAAATATTATTATCATCTACTTCTAGGGGTATCATAACATCAATAGTAGTGTCTTGATTAAAAGGACCTATGCTATTTTCATAAATGATATTTTCGCAATGATCTTTTACAGAGAGATCAAGTGAAAATCCTGCTGGTACTTTACCACATACTTCACCATTTTCATCTGTAACTCCCTGTCTTGTTTCTGAACTATTAGATGATGATAAAATAACAGTAATATTAGTTATTGGGTTTCCATTTTCATTAGTTAAGCGTATACAAAAATCAACCACACGAAAAGGAGCATCACAATTCCAAAAAGAAAAATGAGTCACCTGAGCTATATACGAAGCTCCATTAAATACAGCATTTCCCTCTTCTATCCAATAGCCAGCGTCTTCGTCAAAACTCCAAAGCGGAATAATACCTGGCGCTGAATTACGAATACTAGGAGGAACAGGGAACGTAATTTCAGCTGGACTATTAGGATCGATATTGAGTTTCTCTCCGCCGCCACGTAACTCTACAGAAATCATTCCATACGTTTCAAGAGCTGCTTCATCTCCTTGTACATCTTGACCATATAACATTCCTGGCATCATCGCATTAATATCAGGATCTAAAGGGTCTAAGTAATTTGCAATGACCTTCACCTCACCTGTATACGGGTTTCCATTAGCATCTATATAAGCACCACTAAATAATATTGATGCTCCATTAGGTAAAGTTACTTGTGCTTCTTCTCCACTTTGAATAGTTATGTTAGAAAAATCACTAAACAACATAATCTTTACACGATTTACACCTTCCGATGGGCGTAAAGATCGTCCACTCGTTACATATCCTAAAGCACTTGCTTTTAAATAACTAAACTTCTCATGTGTCGGTACATCTCGTAATGAAAAGATCCCATTACTATCGGTTCGTACTTGTTGATCTCCTATTTCTATTAATGCACCAATAATTGGATGATGATCTGTATCTACCACTTCACCAAAAAAACTCCGTGTGACTTCTTGTCCAAAAAACTGATCTAGATCTGCCGTTGTATTAAATACACTATCTGGTAAAGGACCATTTTGAGGAACTGTGTCGTCAAGTTCACAACTAAAGCTGATAAGACTTAAAATGATAATAAAAAAATATGATTTATAAAGTGTTTGCATATGATTGGGATTTACTATTTCGTGAAGAAATAAGAATTGATAGTATCTCGTTATGTAATACATTTTTTCTTACTCCAGATTGTAAGATTTGTATTATACTCATAAGACTTTCGAAATTATCAAGGGTTGCGTTTATTCAAAAAATATTTTTTCTAAATCAAAAAATCATATCCTCTTATCAAAAAAATTACGTCTTAATAAAACAAAGCGTATGCACTAACGTTGTAAAACTGTTATAAATCATTTACATTAGTCATCCCAAATTTGCATACCCATGGAACAAAACATAGTTAACCTTGCTTTTAATTTACTCCCTGCTCTTATTGTTGCTGGTATTTCATATTACTTTTTTAGTCAGTATACTAAAAGTGAAGATGGAAGAAGACGCTTTCTTTTACACAAAGCAAATCAGGCATCTGCATTGCCTCAGAAACTACAGGCATACGAACGCTTAACCTTATTCTTAGAGCGTATTTCTCCAGGAAGTCTCCTTATACGTGTAAAACCATATAGTGATGATAAAAACGAGTATGAATCTCTTTTACTTCGTAATATAGAACAAGAGTTTGAGCATAACTTAGCGCAACAGATTTATGTAACAGAAGAGTGTTGGAATGTAGTACGTACAGCAAAGAATGCAACGATTTCTATCATTCGCAAAACCAACATGAGTGGTAAAATAGATAATAGTGATAAACTTCGCGAGACTATTTTACAAGACCTTATGGATAATCAAGCGCCTAGCGAAGCTGGAATTACCTATATCAAAAGAGAAGTGGCTGAACTTATTTAAATAAAAAAAAGAAAAGAGAGTATAGAATATAGATCGCTACGCTTTTAGACTTATATATTTACAATTCAACGATTTAGGACTTAGGACTTAGGACTATATCACAAATTTACACGTTCTAAATAGGCAAGCTCTTTCTTAGAAAGCAACGGCCTCACACTTTCCATAATGTCTTTGATACGATCTTCTTTACTGAGTTGATTTAAAAGCGCCCGTGAGCTTTCTCTAAATCGCCAGTTATGATGTGTACATGCTTCCACTAAATTTTTAAGACTTGTACGATCAAATGATTGTATTTGGGTTAAGAACTGAAAGGCATTTTCACGTAATTGAAAGGGATGCTCTTCGCCTGTATACGAAACCAATTCATCATATCGGGCGCCTGCCTCATCACTTTTATACCCTTGTGTTGCTAAACTTAATGTCAACCATAACGTACGGATATTTCCATCTGAAAAACCAAACTGTCCGTCCATTTGATTCAATACTTCTTTTTGTTTTTTAAAGTTAGTAGTTGCGCGATATAGTAACCATAATTTTAAAAATGCTTGCTCTCTCGTTACATAACTATCATCTCGTAAAAAGCTTTCAAATTGATACACCAAAGGCTGTGGAATTTGTTCTACAGAGGTAGCAATTGCCTGTCGTATTAATGTATTTTTACTCGTAAACGCTTGTTTATACAATCCGATGCTCTGTTGTAAATTGGTTCCTGCAAGTTGATATACAGCCTCCTGCCCTAAATAATCATTTGGGAGTTTTAAGATATTATCTAGCTGTCGTATCTTATCTTTCAACGCTACTGGACGTAATGCTTGTAACTCAAAATACGATCGCATAAATGACGATTTTTTTAGAGATTCTAAGGCTTCAGCTGCTTGAAAAGCACTTTGGTATAGCCAGCCCTTTTTATATTCCGTTAGTTCTTGTCCATACGCAGCTTCCACCTCGTTCATAAAGTCATCGGTGGTTACATTTTTATATTGGTAGGTTTCAAGATATTTTTTAACCGCTTTCGCGAAAGCGTACTCCCCTACCGTCTCTTTTAAAATATGCAAGGCCCAGGCTCCTTTTTGATAGTAGGTCAAACTACTGCCACCAGCCGCTACCAATTTTTGACCTTTTCCTTGATCGCTTAACTCCCGCAATTGCTCTGCCGATTCGTATAACTTATAATAGAAATAATCATCTCCAAATACTTCGCGTTCGGCGAGTAAGGCATAATACGTAGCAAATCCTTCTTGAAGCCAATGGTGTTCACTTTTTGTAGCTGTCACCAAATCTCCAAACCACTGATGGGCGAGCTCATGCGCATTTACATTGACATAATTACGATCTGTAAATCCGATGCTATCTACTACAAAACTATCGGAGAAAATAGTGGTTCCCGTATTTTCCATGCCTGCATATAGAAAGTCTTTTACAGGAACTTGTTTATAATTTTGCCAAGGATAGGGTACGCCTATTTTCTTTTCAAAAAAATCAAAAATCTTTTTAGAATAGCGATACGTAGATTCCGCTAATAGTGCATCTTCTGGATAATAATAAAATTCTAAAGGTATGCCTGAAGTAGATGGGAAACTTGTTTTTTGATAATCTCCTATGGCAAGCGCTACTAAATAACTAGACATCGGTTTTTTCATATCAAAACTCCAAACGATATTACTACCAAGGGTTTCCTTTTTAATCATTTTTCCATTAGTAATCACTTGATAGGCTGAAGGGGCAATCACTGAAATATCAAATTCTATTTTATCATTTACATCATCTATACTAGGCAACCAATGCGAGGTATACTTCCCTTGTCCTTGTGTCCACACTTGATCTTTTTCGTTAGTATTGACAAAGTACATCGTTTGTTTAGGGGTAGCTGTATACTCAAACTGTACGGTATATTTTTTAGATGCTTTAAAATTTCCTTTAAACAGAATATGGTCCTTTTCTGCTAGTACCTCAGCGATATCAGAACTATCGGTCACTGTCATTTTTTTGGCATCTAGACGTACTTCGCTTACATTTTCAAAAGGCTGAAAACTCACCCATATTTGACCTTTTATACTTTTGGTTTCAAACTGAGGTGTTAAAACAGCACGAATACTTTGTATATCGACTGTCGCTGTTTGTGGTGCTATTTCTTGCGTATACGCTTTCGCGAAAGCGAACACAGCAATCATAAAAGAAATAAAATACTTCATGAAAGTAAAAATACAATTATCTCATTGTATACACGATATCAAAAATCCATACTATGTATATTTTCACAAGAATTTAATACATCTACCACATCTATAAATTGATTACTACATAAAAGCTTGCTAATTTATCTTGTATATTTACTACATACCTTTAGCATTTCGTAACGCTTCTTTTGTTTTAACACCCTATATATGACACGTAATATCTGTATTGTTCTTAGTATTTTATCTAGTATAACTTTATTATATGGACAACAAACGCAAACTGACAGTTATACACAATACGAATTACTTGATCCAGGTAGTCAGTCATTTCGTATTATCTACGACGTAAGCGGAACGTCTAGTGGTGCTACTTATTATTGGAATACGCTTAGAAAAGGAAGTGAGCATATCGTTAATGCCGTCTGGGATTTATATTCAGGTAACCAACTAACTTGGGAAATTGTAACGGGTGCTATTGCTAGAAAAAATGGTTTATCTAGTGCGGCATTGGATACAGAGTACCTACAAATAAAACTCGCTAGACCTATACCAAAAGGAGGTCAAGCTAGACTACGAATAGACAAAACATACAAAGACACTGCTAGTTATTTTAAGGAAGGGAACGCAATTATTTTTTCTCGCACATTAGGGATTAAACGCAACAGTATTGTGTTACCAAAAGGATATGAATTGATACATTGTAACTATCCATCACAAGTACAACTTACGGATGATGCTCGTATCAAAGTCAGCTTTTTAAATCGAGGATCGCAGGCCGTCCCTTTAGTTATTAAGGCAACACCACTTCCTAATAATAAATTCCCTGCCATTCCAAAAGAAGACACCTATGTTCCTGGGTCAGGAAATGGACGTGATGCGAGTAAAGCCCGATTAGGTTGGACATTTAGAGAACGTGCATTTCAAGATCGAGATATTGTTTACTTTTTACAACAGCCTGAAACCCATTCTTTTTTACTGTATCATGATTATACAGAATCACGACCTGGTATTGATCGCTATCTAAATATAGTACGCAAAGGGAGTAAGGCTAAAGATCCATCAGCGATTATTTTAGACACGGGAGAACAGTTAAAAATAGAATCTTTAAAAGGAAATGAGATTAGCCAACGTGGTATTACGATTTTCTCTCCTATTACACCAGAAACCGAAGTGATTGCAATTTGGTTTGATCCTGTAAAAGAAGGAGAAACAAAACGTTTACGTATTACAGAAACCTATACCGATCCTAATCGCTATGTAGTGTATAAAGATCAATTGGTTTGGGATCGTAGTTTTGGAAGAAGTAGAAATACAATAGTACTTCCAAAAGGATGGTTTTTGACCACTTCATCTATTCCAGCTATCATACAACAGAATGAAGAAGGCTTAACAACCTTACGATTTATAAATGATAGACCGGATCTTATCGATGTATTTATCAAAGCGCAACGAAGAAAATAATAACTAATCCATTTCTAGTACGTATACTATCTTATGAATATCACAGAAAATCCCGTTTATGTATTACTCATGCTGTTAGGAATGGTGATTCTGGCTGTATATGCAGCCAAAACAAAATTGGGCAAAAAATTGGGCGTCGCTTTAATCGTTATTCTTTTTACTGCGGTCATCGCCAACTTAAAACTGATTCCATCTGCATCCAATTCGATTCCATTATACAGTGGTATTTTTACATACCTAGCACCTATTTCAATATTTTATTTACTCTTAAACGTAAATCTCTCTTCTATTAAAAAAGCGGGTGCCCCTATGATTATTTTGTTTATAATTGGGTCATTAGCGACAACGCTTGGTATTTTAATCTCTTGGTATTTGATTTCACCTCAAGAAGTTTTAGGAGATGATGCTTCTATTATAGCAGGGATGCTTACGGGTACATATACTGGAGGAAGTGTCAATTTTAATGCGGTTGCCTTAGAATATAATTTCCAAGAACGTGGTGTTTTATATGCGGGTACCATTGCCATTGATAATGTAGTGACAACCTTATGGATTATTGTAACGCTTGCTTTTCCTGCACTTTTACGCAAGTTTTGGAAAGATAAAAAGATAAGTACTCCAGACAAAACTAGTGATACAGAAGAAAACGAAACTCTCAATTTTCATAGTTTGATGTGGTTGTTATTCTTAGGGCTTGCTGCCTATTTTGCATCTGATTTATTAGCGACCTACGTTCCTCAGATTCCATCTATGATTACTATTTCTACTTTAGGAATTATCTTGGCTCAGATTCCATTTGTTTCTAAATTAAAAGGGAGTCAGACCTTAGGGTTGTATTTGGTGTATATTTTTTTGGCAGTAATTGGTGCCTACTGCGAACTTAGTGCTGTGGTAGAACTAAAAACTATAGGACTTACACTTCTTGGCTTTACTGCATTTGCTGTGTTTCTTCATGGTATCCTCACCATTCTTTTTGGCGGTCTGATCTATAAAGATTGGGATATGATTGCGATTGTGAGTCAGGCAAATATTGGTGGTGGGACTACGGCAATTGCACTTGCAGAAACTTTTAAACGTAAAGAACTCCTGCTTCCTGCTATACTTGTTGGTTCTTTAGGGAATGCAGTGGGTACGTATTTAGGATTTATGGTGGTGTATATATTGTGATGTTTTAGTATACGCTCCTGCCTATAGGCAGGCAGGTTTGGTTCTTTTTTTGGCGATGAAAAAAAGAACAATTAATACTTCGTAAACATATTCGCCGTTATATAATAACCTAACGAACAACGCATCGTATGAAAACCACACGCAAGATTTCTCTGATCATAGCACTATGCCTTCTTTCTTTCAATCATAGTATTGCACAAATAACGACCACTACTTCTGATATTGCTACGTTTACTACCGTAGAAAAAAACTATCCTGATAGCGCCATTGATGGATATAATTTATATGTTCCAAAATCATGTACCTCAACATCTGAAGCATATCCCGTGATTGTATTCTTACAAGGAGGACTTGGCGTAGGTGGCGATGTAGATGTGATTTACGGATGGGGATTACCTAAAATGCTTACAGAACCTGACACTATAGATAAAGATCTTCGAAAACTTGTAACAGATACTTTTGTAGTGATCATGCCGCATATAGAAGAAGGGCAATTTTACTCGAATGAAGATGCTATACAGACTATTATAAAGGAGGTCGCAACTACTCAGAATATTGATACTAAGCGTATCTATTTAACAGGGTTAAGTCGTGGTGGACATGGTACTTGGGGACTAGCAAGCCGGATTCCCGAGACCTTTGCTGCCGTAGCACCTATCTGCGGAGGGAATCACGGTATTTCTGATTATCAAGCATTGGCGCAATTACCCATTTGGAACTCTCATAATACTGGAGACAATAGAGTCAGTTATAATAATTCTGAGCGTACTATTTCAAGATTAGAAGCAACAGGTATTTCCTTTCAAAAAACAAAAAGTATCGCAAGTACCAATTACAAAAAATACAATCATATTTTTACAGCTACCAAAAGTGATAGTCATGATGCATGGACAGAAATGTATTCTAATCCAAATGTATACAATTGGTTTTTGAAGTATCGGAAGGAGTAATTCTAAAAACGGATTGCAAAAAAAATAAATAATAGTTCTAGATACTTGTTTATCTTCATATCCATGAAAAACGAACTATTATTAATTCCTAACAAAGCAGATATTGAACGTGATGCCATTGCTAATACGTGGATTAATAATGGAGGAGAAGTAAAACGTATTGGTAAATTTTGGGAACATCCAGATATTGGTACAAAAAGAGTAACTATCTATGGAATAGACACTTTTAGTTTGGTTTTAGCACAAGTAATAGGTGTGAGCTTAATTGAACCTAAAGATGAAGTTATAAGCGAGCTCTCTCAAAAATGGATAAAACGTTCTATACACGTTTTGCCTATTTCTAACGTATCTGAATCTTTGTTCCCTACGTTTATTAAACCCGTAAAACCTAAGACATTTAAATCGCAAGTGTATCTTAGTTACGAAGAGTTCATAGTAGGAACCAAGGGAATTGGATCAGAAGAAGAAATTATTCAATCTGAAATCTTACACATAGATGTAGAAGTAAGAACATTCATTTTAAATAACAACATCCTTGATATGGCAATCTACGAAGGAACTACCAATCTCGAAGATGCTAAGACATTCTTAAAAGACTTTTTAACCCATCACACTATTGATGTACCCAACACTTATGTTATTGATTTAGGATACAATACAAAAGATGATTGGTTTATTATTGAGTTTAATTCAAGTTGGGGTGCTGGACTAAATGGATGCAACCCTGATAAGGTAATTGCAGGAATACGAGAAGCCACTATAAACCTTTTTTGAGAAATTTTGTAACTTTAGTAAGATCATTGTTACAAGAAAATCAATATATCTATACAGATATAATACAATGTAACTAATACTCAACTAACCAAAATCACTCATTATGAAATACCTAAAGTATCTCTTCATTCTCATTATTGTACTGCTATTAATATTTATCGGGAAAGGACTTTTAACCTCTTCTATATCCTATGAAAATGAAATTACCGTAAATGCATCTGCCAAAGAATCTTGGGCAATCATGTCAGACGAATCCAATTTACCAAAATGGATCAAAGGATTTAAAAAAACCGAACATGTAAGTGGTACACCCAATACCGTAGGCGCAGTGTCTAAAGTGTATATTGAGGAACAAGGTGAGGAAATGACAATGGAAGAGACTATTACTGCAGTAAAAGAAAATGAACTCATGGCAATGACCTTTACCATGGATTTTATGAACATGGATTATGAAATGTCTTTTAAAGAAAAAGATGGTAAAACAGTCATCTCTTCAAAATCAACAACCACTGGAAATGGTATCATGGCTAAATCTATGGTTTCTTTTATGAAAGGGTCTATGTCTGAGCAGGAGGATAAAAACTTAACGAATCTTAAAAACTTAATTGAAGGGAATACAAAAAATTATTAATGAAATACCATATTATACTATTACTGATAATACTGTCATATAGAGGTGTATATTCTCAAGAAAAAGAGTACCTAGTGACTAATGACAATGACACCATTTACGGTAAAATAATTAGAGGAACAAACTATTTAAATCCATCAAAAACAATTTTCAAAATTAAAGACAAAGAAGGGAAGAAACACTTAATTAATCCTGCCGAAGTAAAAGTCTTACGCTCATTAAAAGGTGTTGATGGCGATTGTATAATAAGAACTGTTTATGGTACTTTTTTTATTAAGAAAATTATTCACGGTCGTATAAATGTATTTCAAATGATTGATAACGTTTTTTATTATACATCAAAAGATAATGAAAAGATTAAGGCTGCTGACTTTGGTGGGTTTGGATCAAGAAAAAAAGCACATGCTGAAATTAGAACTTTAATTAAAGACAACCCTAAAATATTGAAAGAATTTGATTCTCTAAAAGGAAGTGCTAAAAATATTTTATATATCATAAAAAAGTATAATCAATTTTATTACTAATTATATTATCAAACTTTAAAATCTACATTATAACTCTAGAAAAAACTTAATTAAATACAAAAGTTATTATCTAGAACCTATTACCAAATACCAAAAGTAACAACAGAATAAAAGATTAATCCGAATAATTAGCCACCACATAATCTCCCCAATCGGCGACGGCTTTAAGAAGAAAATTATTATTTTTCTAAAATAGTGAAGAAGTGGTATACGCTTTCGCGAAAGCAATAAAAGCATAATCACAATCTTTATCATAACATAAAGTGGTTACATAAAATTTTCAAATCCTGTAGAATTTCATTTAACTTAGCTTTAATGAATCCCACATTCCTTCAAACACCTATCGATTACTTAAAAGGCGTTGGTCCTAACAGGGCTGACCTGTTGCGTGCAGAATTGGGCATTCATACCTACCAAGACCTCATCCATCTATTTCCCAATCGATATATAGACCGTACGCGCTATTATACCATTTCAGAATTAGAACGCAATAGCGCCGATGTGCAAGTAATTGGAAAAGTGACCAGCTTGAAAATGGTGGAAGGAAAAGGCAGACGACTCGTCGCTACCTTTAAAGATGATGGCGGTGTGATGGAGCTCGTTTGGTTTAGAGGTCAAAAGTGGATTCGGGAAAGCATCAAACTCAATACAACCTATGTCATTTTCGGAAAAACCAATTATTACAATGGGAAATTTTCGATGCCACATCCAGAAATGGAATTACTGGCAGATCACAAAAAAAGTTTGCGAAGTGCCATGCAACCGGTCTATCCAAGCACCGAAAAATTAAGTAATAAAGGGATCACAAATAAGGTTGTAAATACCTTGATGCAGACACTCTTTTTGGAGGCTAAAAATCACCTCTATGAGAGCCTTTCAAAACCCATTGTAGAAGCTTTGAAATTAATGCCAAAAAGAGAGGCATTATTGAACATTCATTTTCCGCAATCTCAAGCCGATTTGGCACGGGCACAATACCGTTTAAAATTCGAAGAATTTTTCTATATCCAACTTCAATTGGCATTCAAAAATCGGATGCATAAAACCAAAATAAAAGGATATCCTTTTGAAAAAATAGGAGACAATTTTAACAACTTCTATAACAACCATTTACCTTTTGAATTAACAGGTGCTCAAAAAAGAGTACTTAAAGAAATCCGTCACGATTTGGGTTCCAATGCGCAAATGAGTCGGCTTTTACAGGGAGATGTAGGCTCTGGGAAGACAATTGTAGCGTTATTATCAATGTTAATAGCACTTGACAACGGTTTTCAAGCTTGTTTGATGGCACCAACTGAAATTTTGTCAGTCCAACACTATAATGGATTATTAGAATTATGTAAACCATTGAATACCAGAATATCATTATTAACTGGATCAACTAAAACTTCAAGTAGAAAAATCATTCACGAACAGCTTGAAAGTGGCGAATTACAGATACTTATTGGTACACATGCATTGCTCGAAGATAAGGTAAAATTTAAAAACTTAGGGCTTGCTATTATTGATGAGCAACATCGTTTTGGTGTAAAGCAACGTAGTAAATTATGGCATAAAAATGAGTTCCCGCCACATGTATTGGTAATGACTGCCACTCCTATTCCGCGTACGCTTGCGATGACCGTTTATGGAGACCTCGATGTGTCCATTATTGACGAACTTCCGCCAGGTCGAAAATCAATAAAAACAGTACATAGATATGACGCTAATAGACTCAAAGTTTTTGCCTTTATTCGAGACGAAATTAAGAAGGGAAGACAGGTCTATATTGTGTACCCGTTAATCCAAGAATCTGAAGCGATGGATTACAAGGATTTGATGGATGGTTACGAGAGTATTTCGAGAGAGTTTCCCCTACCCGATTTTCAGATTTCTATCGTTCACGGAAAGATGAAACCTGCCGACAAGGATTATGAAATGCAACGCTTCATTAATGGTGAAACACAAATTATGGTTGCCACTACGGTGATCGAAGTAGGAGTTAATGTTCCAAATGCTTCGGTGATGATTATTGAAAGTGCTGAGCGTTTTGGATTGAGTCAGCTACATCAATTACGTGGTCGTGTGGGTCGAGGAGCCGAGCAGAGTTATTGTATCCTTATGACCAGTTTTAAGCTCTCTAGCGACTCCAAAACCAGATTGGAGACAATGACACGCACCAACGATGGTTTTGAGATTGCAGAGGTTGATTTAAAGCTCAGAGGCCCTGGAGATATCACCGGCACACAACAAAGCGGTGTACTGCATCTTAAAATAGGCGATATCATTCGGGATAATGATATTCTGAAAGTCGCTCGGAGTTATGCTTGGGGCGTGGTGAAAGATGATCCCGCTTTCGCGAAAGCGGAAAACCAAATCATACGCTTTATGTATGCACAAATGGTCAAGTTTAAAAATATCTGGAGCTATATAAGTTAATACTATTCCAACAACACAAGATTCCAAGGATGATCTGTCACTTCAAGGTTTACTAAAAGCTCAGCTTCATTAGAGAACTTAGCAACACCTCCTTTTGCTGTACCTGTAGCGTCTGTATAGCTATACCCTATCAACCAACTATTGGTTACTACCGAATAGTCTATTGTCGTTCTAGTAAGATTTGTCCATTCATTTTCACTGGCAAGCATTTCTAATGCAGGCGTTACATCTATGACCGTTTCTTCTTGTGTCGTAATATCATATATCGCTGGCAAAGGATCTAAAACAGTAGGCTCTGGAAAAGCGCGCACATAATATATTTTTGAATCGAAAACTATTTCTGATCCATTTAACTGTACAGGTAAAGAAGAATTACCAGTATCTAATGCAGCAAAAGATGCAAGATCAAAACGAGTATAAGTGGCATTATTGAAAAACACAAAAACATCATTTGATTCTCCAAAAACAAAACCATTAATACTTCTATTTTCAAATAGCTGTATTCCCAAAGATTCCATGATATTAGTATTCACAAACACTAATTTTGATTGCAAATTACCAGCATCAATTTCTCTGTTTTCATAAAAAACAAGATGATCATCCTGATATACAGCTTCTACAGTTTGTCCTATATCCCCTACAGGAATAGTCGTAACTATATTCGTATCTAAGTCAATAACGCGAACAGTAAAATTATCAAAATTGCTTGAATCATGAAGCCCTGAAAAAACAGTAGTTTCAGAATTTATAGTCCAGTTTCTAATTTCGTTTTCTCCTTCTGAAAAGAAATTCATTGCACTTACGACTCTGTCTGTTCGTAAGTTTTTTAACCAAACTTCATTCCCCGAATACATACCTGCTACATCTCCAGATTCATGCACTCGTTGAATAAACGGACTTATACCGTTAGAAACCGTTAGATTAGAAATTATTCCTGTTTGTGTAGATACATCAAATTGATACTGTAATACGGCACCTTGTGTCGAAAAATTTAGAAATGAAAAATCAGGAAGACTATTCGTTGCTTCCTCAGGGAGTATCATTGCGGTATCGTCTGTATCTGAACAACTACATAGCATAACAGCACTCAATACAAGGGTATATAAGAAATACCTCATCAGCTTTTTTTTAGAAAGATACTCAAAAAGCTGCTTAATGTATAGGGATATCACAAAAAAAGCCCATCAAAATGGGCTTTTTAGCATCTAAAAAATGCTTTTGATTTCAATGTCAGGTTGAGTGCAGTCGAAACCTATTTATTAAGCATTAAGCAGCAATAGTTCTCGACTGCGCTCGAAATGACATTTGAATTTACGTTTAGCATTCTTTTAAAATTATATATTCTATAACCTAATTAATATCTTCTCCTTTTTTAAGCTTATCTATGTTTGCTTGCACATTCCCTTTAGAACCTGCATTAGGTGCATTTGCTAAGGCTTTTTCAAGATATTTGATCGCTGTTTTATAATCGCCTTTAGCAGAATAATATCTCCCTAACCCGTATTGTGTAGGCCACGCATTGTTATTCTTCTTTGCATTCTCTTTAAAAGCTTTTTCTGCTTTATCTAGATTTCCATTTGCAATTAATTGTCTTCCATACCCATGCATTTCTAATGCTGTTGCTTGATCTAATACACTTTCTATTTCTGCAATTGCTTCATTAGGCTTCCCCATTTGATTCAAAATTGCCGATTTAATTTGTGCATTTGCAAATGTCTTTTGGCTAAAGAACCAGCCATTTTGTGCACTATTAATCCACTCTAAAGCTTTTTCCATATTTCCAGCTCTAAATGCATATTGCGCTGCATTTTCCCAAGCCTGACGGTTAAATCCTGTTTGATCTCTTAGTTTATTACTAATATCATCCATCACAATTGAAGTGACGTCAAATCCAATTTTAAAAGGAATTGCTTTTTTCTCCCATTGTAATGCTACTGTTGCTGATGTAGCATCTACCGCTGTAAATTGATACGTAAGTAATTCTGTATGTGGTACCTCAGTCGTAGTTACCTTCACACGTAATGCATCTTCTTTTTCATCATAAAAATAACTTCCCCAAGAACTTGAGTTGTTTGAAAATACAATCGTAGCTGTATTATCTTCTCCCAATGCAACATGCAATCCATAGGTCCCTGCTTTGATTGCTTTTCCTTCTACGGTAGCATCATGTGTTAATGTAATCACCGTATTTTCATCGGCTCCAGCACGCCATGGCGCCGCTGTAGATGTTCCAAAACCTAAATTTTGAAACCCATAATGTGCAAGTGGTGTTCCCCATATTTTACGACCACGTACACTAGGTCTAGAATACGTTATGGCAATATCAGAAATTCCTACCGTCTGACTTACTGTTGCTTTTTGACTTGTAGCGGGTGTTTTAATTTGTGCCGTACCGTCAATACTAAACACAAGAAAACAGATTACCGATAAGGCAATCCAATGTTGGATATTTTTCATTTTAAGGTTGTTTTTTTAGACCTTAAAAGTACAAGACCTTCTTTTATGAAAATGTTATGCTCTTGTTAAAACCTACTCAGCAAGTAGATTTTTAACATACTGATCAAAATCTACTTTAAAATCTATGAATTTTTGACCTGTAGCCGCTCCATTAAATCCTGTATGAATACGTCTTACTTCTCCTTTCTTATCTATAAAAATAGATGTAGGATATGAGATAATATGATTCAACATAGGTAATTTCTCTTGTGCTAGTTTTTTATCAGAATCACCGTATTGTGCCAATAAAATAGGATATGAGATATCCAGTCGGTCTTTTAAACGTTGTATACTCTTAAATGCCTTTTCTTGTGTAGGTGCATATTCAAAGGCCAATCCTATAATTTCAAAATTTGAGTTTGGATTTTCTTTGATATACTCTACATAAAACTTAGATTCTTCCAAACAGTTTGGACACCAAGATCCTAAAATTTGAACAAGTACTACTTTGTTTTTATAGCGCTCATCACTAAGAGATACCATCGTTCCATCTGCTTCGGGAAATGTAAACGCTAACCCATCATATCCTTTTTTGATATAGGTCAAATCTTTTGCATCTGGAAGTTCATAGGCATCATTTCGTTTTGAGACAAAAGGTTCTTTCCAGTGATTTCCGCTATAAAAATGTCCTTCAAGTGTGCTATCCGTCACTGTTGCGGTAAATAAAAACGCATGTGCCCCATCAAAGGTAGACAACTGTAATTGATCGCCATCTATACTTCCTTCTAGAAACCGGTAATCGCCTGTGGTAGTTCTAAAAGTACCTGTTACGTTACTTCCTTCTTGCTTAAAGATTCCTTTGGCAATATAGGTCTCTTCAGGTCCGTTTTCGCTGAACACAGTTTCCCAATTTCCAGTGATATTAGTGGTAGGCTTTTTTACGCTTTCGCGAAAGCGTACTCCGTCACCATACACCATTTTAAAAGAAACCACACGATCTAAACTAGGCTTTATAAAATCACCTGTGATTTGATGTCCATCTTCACTAAACGCTCCTTGAAAATACCCTTCAAATACGGGCGTTTGAATACGAATCTTATTTCCATCAATCTCGATTTCATCTACTGTGATGCGCTCTTCTGCATTTTGAATCACCAGAGTTCCGTTTTCTTTTACTTCAAAAATAAAAGGCAATTCTTTAGTGTCTTGCACGTCTAGCGTAGCTCTCCAGAAACCTGTTTGTAGAGTTGGAGAGGTAGGTGTTTTTTTTTCGCACGAAAGTGCACTGATGCATAATATAATGAGGAATATTTTTTTCATAGTACGTCTAAAGTCTACTGAATCGTTGTATTCTTACAATATACATAATATAGTATATAAAAAAATCGCTTAAGAACGAATCCTTAAGCGATTTCAGGTATGTTATTTATATTTATTGTTTTATAAACTTCTTAGTCATAGTTCGCTGTCCATCAGAAAGGTGTATAAAATAAACACCTTTACGTAAACCTTCTATCATAGTTGCAGTATTAAATGTATTTTGAGCGATCTCCTGCCCTAGTACATTGTATACTACATAACTCACAATTCTGCTATCTGCCATTTGTAAACGTACCGATGTGTCTTGTTGTGTTATTTGAACATCATAGGTACGTGCTTCTGATTGTAACTTCCCGTCCGTTTTAACTTTTGGAGCTGCAGTGGCATTCCTATTTGTGCTAATAGTTATATTGTAGTCTTCTACTTCGCCATACGAAAATGTCTCACAGGCTGTAGGAACTCCGTTCCACTTCATAGCCACACGCATTCTAGTTGTTCCAGCTATAGCAGCTGTAGGTACTGTAAAGTTGTAGGATAGGTTTCCTGCATTTGACGTAGATCCTGTTACTACTTTTTCGGAAGTTTCAAACGTTCCGTTTTGATTAAAATCAATCCAAACACCCCAATTTTCTGTGTAGGATTGTCCAGAAAACCCAATACTTAATACGATTGAATTTGATCCATATCCTATCACTCCAGTTTGATTTGTAAAATCGCCATACCCTCCATTAGCTCCCGTTGCATTAGAAATTCCTCCTAGTCCAACAAAATCGATGTATTCAAAGTTGACATTATTTCCGTTAGCATTACAGTAGTTTAAAACGATCGCATCTGTTGTTACGTTTACTGAATTACTTGCATTAGAAACATTAGAAGCGGCATCTTTTGCACGTACACTAAATGTATAATTAGTAGCTGGAGTTAATCCAGACACGGCATAGTTTGTACTAGCAGTGGTTCCTATTACGGTGTTTCCATTATATACATCATATGCTGTAACACCTACATTATCTGAAGATGCATTCCAAGATACTGTAAGAGAGGTTTCTCCTACATTTGAAGCTGTAAGGTTGGAAGGCGCTGTAGGTGCTTGTGTGTCTGCTGCTGGTGTATTTCCTTCTACAATATGTGATCCAAGATCACTAGTTGTGTTTGAAGGAAAGCTATCCCATTCTGATGTCGTATAGGTTGTAGAAGGTGATACCACAGTTGCTTTTCTTCGCAATGTTACATCTTTCGCAAAATTAGAACTCCCTCCGTTAAATGTTCCGATGATATCAATAAGTACTCCGTTTTTAAATAATCCAACGGCATCATTTCCATTAAAAGTGATTGCTGAATTTGTAGTCGTTGTATTTGCTACATTTAAAATCGCTGTATTTGCTGAGCTATGTGCCACGACAAAAACAGTTTCGTTTGCTAAAGAACCGCTCAATGAGAAGTCTGAACTCCATCCTCCTGATCCATTGGTTTGCTTTCGCAATGAGTAATTAGTTAATGTTACGGCTGTTCCTGTAAAGTTTGCGATCTCTACTGCTTTATTAAATGAAGATCCTTCTACATATTCGGAAAAGAATAGTTCAGTGGCTTCAGCGTCCCCATTTCCAGGATTGCCAGTACCATCTCCAAATCTATCTTCGGCTTGTGGTCCTCCCCATATTTGTGTCGCAAAAGCTGGATTATCAATAAAAGGGTTTCTATTTCCTTGTATCCCTGCTAAAACATCATTACGTGTATCTTCAAAATCGCTTACAGGGTCTTCTACATTCCATTCCAAAAATAGATCAATCATATTTGCGTCACTTGCTACTGCATTTCCTACCCCTACATTAGAAGGCAAACAACGGCTATTATAACGGATGTACATATATAACATCATACGAGCAACATCGCCTTTCCATTCATCTCCAGGATAAAAATGACCTTGTGCTGTTACACCTGCATTTCCTGAACCTGCAGCATATTTTCTATTACTACGTTGGGAATTCAATTGAATATCACTTGGGCGAATGTGGTGTGCATCTGCTCCTGGGCCTTCACTCCCTAAATTAGGATTTCCTAAAGATCGTGGGTAGGCATGCTCCCTATTCCATTCTCCTGCACTTCCTCCGTTTAAGTTTTTATCTCTAGACCTATCTGTTAATGTATTCCCATCGGTATCATCATATCCATATATAAGCAATACGTTATTAGCATTGGTTGGATCTAAATCTGCCGCTTGTAATGCTTCCCATACTCCAGGGGTATAGCTTAAAAAAGTAGTGTGAGTTTGCGTGACTTTCGTTGATAATTCATTTTGCAAGGAGGTGCCTTGCAATGTTAGATTTACGTCATCATAATACGATGGTATTTGACTAAATGCAATAGTAGTAACACAAAAAAGCGCTACTAAGAGTAATGATTTCTTCATAAAAAATTATGTTTGGTTAGTGTACTTCTGCAAAAATAAAGATTCTAATCTAAGTTTCTTATTATTAAATTGTTATCTCTACAATACGTTACGAATCTACTAGAAAAATCAAGCGAT
Source organism: uncultured Dokdonia sp. (assembly GCF_947492535.1). Classification (GTDB taxonomy): domain Bacteria; phylum Bacteroidota; class Bacteroidia; order Flavobacteriales; family Flavobacteriaceae; genus Dokdonia. The sequence continues at coordinate 132,520 of NZ_CANLNH010000007.1, forward strand.
TCCTATGCGCGCATAGCAACTATTCTAAAGGATACTAACATTACGAAAATAGCTGTCTAAAAATCAACACATTAACGCTCAATGCATTGTTTATAATTCATTCTAAAAAAATATTAAAAATATCTATTAGATAGTCTCGTGACTTCTTTGTCTACTTAGCATCTTATTCTATCTTTGTCAACTTATTAAATTATTATTTTAATTTCATGAAAATATCCTATAACTGGCTAAAACAATTTATCAAGATAGATTGGGATGCAGAAAAGACTGGAGAACTTTTAACAGATTTAGGTCTTGAAGTAGAAGGTATAGAATCATACCAAAGTGTAAAGGGAGGCCTTGAAGGGGTTGTTATTGGACACGTACTCACTTGTGAACAACATAGCAACGCAGATAAGCTTAAAGTAACTACGGTAGATATAGGAGGTGATGCTCCTGTACAGATTGTTTGTGGTGCACCAAATGTAGCTAAAGGACAAAAGGTACCTGTAGCTACCATAGGTACTACATTATATACAGATGAAGGAGAAGCATGGACGATTAAAAAAGGAAAGATACGTGGAGAAGAATCTCATGGTATGATCTGCGCCGAAGATGAATTAGGTCTTGGAAAGAGTCATGATGGGATTATGATACTAGATGCTGATCTTGTACCTGGAACTCCTGCTGCCGATGTATTTGAAATAGAAAATGATCAGGTATTTGAAATCGGACTTACTCCTAACCGTGCAGACGCCATGAGTCATTTAGGAACGGCTCGTGATTTACGCGCAGGTTTAATGCAACAGGATATCATACCAGAACTGATTACGCCTTCTAATTCTTCGTTTAAAATAGAAAACAGACTTAATAAAGTAGATGTTTCTATTATAGATGGGGAACGTGCTCCTAGGTATGCAGGTGTCGTCATTAGTGGATTAAAAGTTGCTGAGTCTCCTGCTTGGATCCAACACCGTTTAAAAGCAATAGGATTAACACCTATCAATAATATTGTAGATGTTACTAATTATGTACTTCACGAATTAGGACAACCGCTTCATGCCTTTGATCTTGCAAAAATCAAGGGGAATAAAATTGAAGTTAAAACTGTAGAGAAAGGAACTAAATTCACAACACTTGATGGTGTAGAACGTGAACTCCATGAAGAGGATCTTATGATCTGTGATGAAGAAAAACCTATGTGTATTGCTGGAGTTTTTGGAGGAGAACATAGCGGAGTTACTGAAGGCACTACAGCTATTTTCTTAGAAAGTGCGTATTTCAATCCTGTTTCTATACGTAAAACTGCAAAACGCCACGGACTTAATACAGATGCTTCTTTCCGTTTTGAAAGAGGGATTGATCCTAATATTACAGATTATGCACTCATGAGAGCTGCTGTTTTATTATTAGAAGTTGCAGGTGGAGAAATCACTAGTGAAATTGTAGATATCTACCCTAAAAAAATAGAAGATCAACAAGTATTCTTGAGTTTTGAAAATGCTACAAAACTTATTGGAGAAGAATTACCAAGAGAAAAGATAAAAGCCATTTTATCTTCCTTAGATATCAAAATCAATAATGTTACTGAATCTGGTTTAGGAATGACCATTCCTGCCTATCGTAATGATGTAACTCGTGAAGCTGATGTTATAGAAGAAGTATTACGTGTATATGGGTATAACAACATTAATTTTGGAAATAAATTAAATGCTACTATAGCCAACTCTTCTAAATTTGAAGATCACAAAGTGCAAGATGTAGTTGCAAATCAACTCGTAGCGCAAGGGTTTTATGAAATCATGGCTAATAGTTTAACGACACCTAGCTATGTAGAGTATTCTGAGTTATTGAACACTGAAAATAATGTCACCATGCTTAATCCTTTAGGACAAGAGTTAAGTATTCTAAGAAGATCTATGCTTTTTTCAGGATTGGAAGCGATTTCATACAACAACAACAGAAAACATGCAGATCTGAAGTTCTTTGAATATGGCAAGACTTACCATAGTTATGATTCTGGAACTGTAGAAAATAAACACCTCGCCATATTTGTTACTGGAAATCGTCATACAGAACATTGGAAACATACTTCTGAAACTACCGATTTCTTTTACCTTAAAGGGATGGTACAATCTGTTTTAGATCGATTAGGTATTACGCGAGGAAGAACAGCTACTGTAAAAAATGATGTTTTTGCTGAAGCCGTAGGCATTCAACTAGGCAAAACCAAACTTGTAGAATATGGTCTTATAAAAAAATCTATTCTTAAGAAATTTAATCTATCGCAAGATGTGTATTATGCAGACTTCAATTGGGATAATATTCTGGAAGTCGCAAAACGAAATAAAATCAAATTTCAACCGATTCCAAAATATCCATCGGTACGAAGAGATTTTGCATTATTACTGGACTCCGCTACTCGATTTGAAGAGATTCATACGATTGCCAAACAAACAGAAAAACAATTACTTAAAGACATCCAATTGTTTGATGTATATGAAGGTAAGAATTTACCTGAAGGCAAAAAGAGTTATGCCGTAAGTTTCTTATTACAAGATGAACATAAAACACTTACCGATAAACAAATCGACAAAGTAATGAATAAGTTACAATTCCGTTTTGAAAAAGAATTAGGTGCTAGCTTACGTTAAAGTTATTACGGATCTATTATAATTACAAAAGTCCTGTTTTACTTAAAACAGGGCTTTTTTGTTTAACGTTTATAAAACCTGAAGAGCTGTTTCTTTTGAATATTGACAAATACAGGAAAACTATGTATCTTTAAAATAAAAAGAAAATGCTACTTCAACGTACTAATATCCAAGAGAAATTACTCAAAGAGCGTAATAAAATAGGGACAGGAGATGATATATTAGCTCAAGTACATCGTGTTTTTGAAGAAGACCGCTTTCGCGAAAGCGGAATTTTAGATGTCTTAAAAGGAGTTCAAAAAGAAGATAGTGTACCATTTACTATCGATCTTCTCGATAAAGACCGAATCTTTCACAGTAAACAAATCAAAAAGATTTGCATTAACTATCGCTTACGATTTTTGGATACGAAATACTTTAAAGGGAAATATCCACAAGGTGCTTTAGATGAAATTAAATACCTAGAAAATAAACATAACACCCTATTAAGTAATTTTAAGATTATAGCCCCTTCAAAAATGTTTGTACTTGAAAAAGCAGATGATCCTTTGCTTTTTGCTCCTATGGGAAATGGGTATTATTATTTGATACATAAATGGGGAAATGATCTTCACCCTTTACGAAAGTTATTGATGTGGCCTTATAAGTCTTTTGAAAATTTAATCGTTTTCATCATATTAGTAAGTATACTTGCAACAGCCCTTATACCTGATGGATTATTTACTAAAGAACAAGATTTTTCTCAAGACATTATGGTATTCTTTTTTATGTTTAAATCTATTGCTGCCGTTGTTTTATTTTATGGGTTTGCATTAGGTAAAAACTTTAATACAGCTATCTGGAATAGCAAATATGACAAAACACGTTAGATGAATATATTACCAAAATCTCAATACGAAAAGATTTTTAATGGTTCTCAAATTACCACACAACATATAAAGCTTGTGTTGGAAGAAGCAGGTATTTCTAGTATTATTAGAGATGATGGACAAAGCGCTTTACGAGGTGGCTTTGGTGTGGCTCATACAAATGATGTTACACTCCTTGTAAATAAGAAAGATGTTCTGAAGGCGAAACACATTGTCACTAGCACTTTAGAAAAAATAGAAACCGAAAAAATCTCTGATCAAGACCTAGAAGCATTATCGCAACAAAATGATCCTGTTATTTCTATGACGAAACCTGCACAAAAAAAAGAGACCTATCGTAGATCTCCTTTTAATTTATTTATAAATGTTGCACTTATTATATATTCAGCTTGGAGACTCTCTCCTTTACTTAAGGGCGAAACACTCTCTACATTACGTATTGTTGCAAGCTCTGGTATTATTATTTTTTGTACTTGGACAGTTATTTCCCATTTTTCACAAAAAAAAGCATAGTACTAGTTATACATACTAGCACGTAGTTCTTTTATTTTAGCATCGCTCATATATTCATCAAATGTCATATAGCGATCTATAACTCCTTTTGGTGTAAGTTCTATCACTCTATTCCCTACCGTTTGTGCAAACTCATGATCATGTGTTGTTAGCATTACGGTTCCTTTAAAGTTTTTCAAGGCATTATTAAATGCTGTAATTGACTCAAGATCTAAGTGGTTTGTAGGTTCATCTACCATTAAGATATTAGCACGTTTCATCATCATTTTACTGATCATACAACGTACTTTCTCTCCTCCTGATAGTACATTAGATTTCTTTAATGCTTCTTCTCCACTAAAAATCATTTTTCCTAAGAAGCCACGTAAATGCACTTCTTCTCTTTCTTCTTCCGTTTGTGCGTATTGACGTAACCAATCTACCAAGTTAAGATCTGCCGATTGGAAATACTCAGCATTATCTAAAGGAAGGTATGATTGTGTTGTTGTGATTCCCCATGAGAAATCACCACTATCTGCCTTTTGTCTTTCATTGATGATTTCATAAAATGCAGAAGTAGCTCTACTATCTCTAGAAAACAACACTGCTTTATCACCTTTAGCTAGGTTGATATCTATATTCTTAAATAACGTTTCGCCGTCAATAGAAGCAGCTAATCCATTTGCATTAAATATTTGGTCTCCGGCTTCACGGTCGCGATCAAATATAATACCTGGGTAACGTCTACTTGAAGGTTTGATTTCTTCGATATTTAACTTATCGATCATTTTCTTACGAGAGGTTGCTTGTTTTGATTTTGCAACATTGGCACTAAAACGAGCAATAAATTCCTGTAATTCTTTTTTCTTTTCCTCTGCTTTTTTGTTTTGCTGAGCTCTTTGTCTAGCCGCTAATTGAGAGGACTCATACCAGAATGTATAATTACCACTGTAATGTGTAATTTTATTATGATCTATATCTGATATATGTGTACATACGGCATCTAAAAAGTGTCTATCATGCGATACCACAATTACACAGTTATCATAATTTGCTAAGAAATGTTCTAACCAATTAATCGTTTCATAATCTAGATCATTGGTAGGCTCATCCATAATAAGTACATCAGGATTTCCAAATAATGCTTGAGCAATCAACACACGTACACGTTGTTTTCCATCAAGATCTGCCATTAATGTATAATGAAACTCTTCTTTTATTCCTAAATTAGAAAGCATTGCTGCTGCATCGCTATCGGCATTCCACCCATTCATTTCATCAAATTGCAATTGCAATTCTCCTATACGGTCTGCATTTTCATCAGAATAGTCTGCATATAAAGCATCTATTTCTTTTTTAATAGTATACAAGGGTTTATTACCCATCACTACAGTTTCTAAAACATTGTACTCATCATATGCATAATGATTTTGTTCTAGAACAGACATACGCTTACCCGGCTCTAGATGTACGTGTCCAGAAGTAGCATCTTGTTTTCCAGAAAGGATTTTAAGAAACGTAGATTTCCCAGCACCATTGGCACCAATAATACCATAACAATTACCAGAAACAAAAGATGTATTTACTTCGTCAAATAAAACACGTTTCCCAAACTGTACCGATAAATTAGAAACTGAAAGCATAGTCTATATCTATTTATATTTTTAAGCCTGCAAAAATACCGATAATTAAAGAGATTGTGAAGTAGATTTGAAAGTATACGAGTATTATTTTTTGTTTTTGTGTAAAAATAAATAGGACAAGCCCTACGTATGGTTGTAAAGTCTAATTATTTAGATAAAATGATATGCGTTTTAACTTCTAATTAACAACACTATTTCTACGTAAAAGTTACATTTGAAAGTTAATCTGTAAAATATCATAGTTATCACCTACACTCAACGACATACCACTTTTATAGGAATTATCCCCGTTCTCTTATCGCTATTTGTGTTAAGTGCTTGTGACACGACAAAAAAAGACACCGCAAATGGCACTTATATTGGTGGAGAAGTTATCAATCCTAAGAGGGATCACATATTGCTTCAAAAAGATGATAAAATTATAGATACCATCCCTTTAGATGCTCATAATCGTTTTTTGTATGAGTTTAAAGACTTTGAAACTGGACTATATAGATTTTGGCATAGAGAGCATCAACTTATCCATATTGAGCCTGGAGATAGCATTATGATGCGTGTAAATACACTAGAGTTTGATGAATCGCTTAGTTTTTCGGGGAAAGGCTCTGAACGAAGCAACTTTTTATTAGATATGTATCTTAATTGGGAGTTAGAAAATGAAGGTTTTACGCAACATTATCAAAAAGAACCCGAAGACTTTGAGGCATTATTAGATTCTATGCATCAAGTACGCTTACATAAATTAAATAAGTTTTATCAAAAACACGATGATATTTCTGATAGCTTCAAAGAAATCGCAGAAGCAACTGTCAACTTTGATAATTATCAACGTAAGGAAAGTTATCCGTTTTCTCATTATAAGAAAAATGACAAACTTACCTTTATTGATGAATTGCCGTCAGACTTTTATAGCTTTCGCGAAAGCATAAACATTAACAATCCAAACTTAAGAGATTTATATCCCTACCAACGGTATTTGAATGCTTTTTTAGATCATCAATCGTATAAAGAGTATTGCCAAGAGCAATCCTACAATACCGTCTCCTTTTTACACAATTACAACGAGATAAAAGTTATCGATAAATACATTGAAAATCCTGAGCTAAAAGACATGAAGTTGTTTAGGACAGCAAGAATATTTATTGCAAATAGTAATGACAAGAAAAGTGTTGATGAAATTTTCAGTCTACTTTCTACATCTATCACTTCTCCAGAGGTGAAGATGAACGTAGAAAAACTATATGATTCTCATAAGAAAATGGAAGCTGGTAATATTATTCCAGATCTTATGCTTGTAGATGCAGAACAGCGTATGGTAACACTCTCTAGTAGAATTCAAAAGCCTACAGTACTTTATTTCTGGTCTTATAATAATCATATGCATCTTGAGGAATCGCATAAAAAAGCAAAGGACTTACAATCAAAATATCCTGAATTTAATTTTATAGGCGTCAATGTAAATGATGAAAATGATAAGTGGGTAAAACACATTAGACAGCATAAATTTAACTCTTCTATGGAGTATCGATTTGACGATGCAAGAAAAGCAAGAATATCATTAGTGATCAATGATTTGAGTAAAACAATTGTATTAGACAGGAAAGGTAAAATATTAAATAGTCATGCTAACATTCACCGTACGGATTTTGAAAATGAGCTTCTAGCCTATCTTAATAAATAAACTGCCTCGAGACACCTAGAAGTATTAAACCTTTGGCGGCACCAATAAAATCTTGCTTAATAACATACAAAAGCCGATTCAAAATTTGAATCGGCTTTTGTATATATACCTAGAAATAGTAATGGTTTAGTTATTTCCTTTCTTATAATCTGCTAAAAACTTTGCAAGACCTATATCTGTAAGAGGGTGCTTTAGCAATCCTTCTATAGATGATAATGGTCCTGTCATAACATCTGCTCCTATTTTTGCGCAATCTATTACGTGCATTGTGTGACGTACAGAAGCTGCTAAGATTTCTGTCTCAAAAGCATAGTTATCATATATATGGCGAATTTCTGCAATAAGGTTAAGGCCATCTGTAGAGATATCATCAAGACGTCCTATAAATGGAGATACATATGTTGCGCCTGCTTTTGCTGCTAGGATTGCTTGACCTGCAGAAAACACAAGAGTTACGTTGGTACGAATTCCTTTATCACTAAAATATTTACAAGCCTTTATCCCGTCTTTAATCATAGGTAATTTTACCACAATTTGATCGTGTAATGCAGCTAATTCTTCACCTTCTTTTACCATTGCATCATATTCTGTTGCGATGACTTCTGCACTAACATCTCCATCAACGATATTACATATATCAACATAATGTTTTAAGATATTATCACGACCAGTAATGCCTTCCTTTGCCATAAGTGAAGGGTTTGTCGTTACACCGTCTAGTACGCCAAGGTCTTGTGCTTCTTTAATTTGAGCAAGGTTTGCGGTATCAATAAAAAATTTCATAAGATAGAGTGTTATTGTTTTATTTTTTGCAAAAATAGGTAAAGAAATAATCCTAATATATACGTGTGGTTTTAATTTATCTCACACTTATGCACAATCTATAATTTATAATGATTCAAAAGTAATTTTTCATACCAAGTATCTGGCAATATGCGCTTAAGTGCTATGCTAAATTTTTGCATAAAAAACCCAACGCGATAGTGAACTTTAGGATTCTTAGAAAGCATAATACGATGTACTACTTTTGCCATCACTTCTGTATCCATTCCTGCATCTACATGCTCATCCATTAATCGTAATGTATTTCCGTAGTTTTCTTTATATGGAGAATCATCCAAAATCGGAGCATGATAACGTCCCGCAGCAATATTGGTTGCAAAATCTCCAGGAGCTACTGTTGTCATCTTCACATTAAACTCTTTAAGCTCCATACGGTATGCCTCTGTTGTAATACCAAGCGCTCCTTTTGTAGCACTATAGATTCCTCTATAAGGCAATCCCATATACCCCGCTATGGATGTAACATTAATAATCATACCACTACGTTGTGCACGCATAGATGGCAATACAGCCTTTATGACTTCTAAGGCCCCAAAATAATTTGTTTCAAAGACACGTCTTACCTCGTTATCTGGAGTTTCTTCTAACGGTCCTGTGATTCCCATTCCTGCATTATTAATGACATAATCAATGCGATCTTGCTCTTTAAGTATGGTTTGAATAGCATTTGTGATAGAATCGTGATCGGTAACATCTAAAGAGACCATACGCACCTTTCCATCTGTAGTTGCTTTTGGATTACGACTTGTTCCATATACGGTATACCCTTTATCAGCAAGGTAATGCGCTATTGCTTTTCCAATTCCAGAAGATGCACCAGTTATTAAAACGACCTTAGACATGTGTATTTCATTTAAGCGCAAATATCAAACTACACACATCAATATGCAAATTATACATAAAAGGATTATAGAGAACAAACAATATATTTTCAAAACGCCTTAAAAAAGACTCATAAACAAATACTTACAAAGATATCGTATCTTAAGTAGACATACTAAAACCATACGTCAATGAAAACTCCTTACCTAAAAGATAATCGATTGTATGAAGTAATTGGTTTAATTCAAGTATTAGCTTTTGATATAGATACTAGTAGATCAGAAACAGGTATCGCTAGCGAGCTATCTCAAAAACCAATAAGTGGAAGTTCTTGGATACAAATAGCTACAGAACATCCTAAGCTATTTAGAGTAAGATCTGGAACAAACCAAAAAAAGAGAGCTGCCTTAATTTCAAGATATGTTTTAGAATATGAAGATCATGAGGAACACTCAAAAGGAAAAAGACCTCCTTTAGATCCTAATTTAGTTACAAAATTAATAGATACAGCTATTGAGCTTCATGATAGGCAATTGCAAAGAAAAGAAAAATGGAAAGTGATTGTCCCTATGTTAGTTGCTGTAATTGCAGCTATAGCAGCCATTACATCTGCATTTATTGGAAATTCATAAAAAATTAAAAAAATAGAACCTATTACTTAATAGCACGTGCTTTATCCAAAAAAGCAAAGTAACCACTTGTATCCCTTAACATACTATATGCAGAAATACTTTCTTTGACTTTACCATTTGCATCCATAGCCAATAACGTAGGAAACGCCCCTTCTTTATTGTATTTTTTCTGAAGTTCTTTATTTTTTTTAAACTGTTCTGGTGTTAGAATATCTTCTCTAAAAGGAACATCGACTTCAAGTAGTACAAAATCTGTTGATTGCTTTAGAAATGTTGGATTTTGCCAAAAATCTTTTTTCAGCATCTTACAAGGACCACACCAATCGCTTCCTGTAAAATACATTAAAATAGGTTTGTTTGTTTTTTTTGCTACTTTTTTTGCTTGATCAAAATCAGTAAGCCATGTAGCTTCTTGAGCATTTGAAACAGTAACTATAGCAAAACAAAGAATAAATAATAAGCGCTTCATGATAGGATTATTATATCAACAAATTTAAAGTTTTATATGAAATCAGCAAACCCAATAAAGAGTTGATCGATTTCTATTACTCAAAATAACAAGAATCTTGCCAAAATATTGTTAGTCTTTTATTTAAATTTCAATCACTGCATCAGATAATGTCTTTCGTACTTTCTTAAAATCAGCAAACATATCATCTGTTGCACGATACCCTATAGGCATCACCAAAACAGAAGAGAGACCTTTTTCCGAAAGATTCAAAAGTGCATCATAACTTTCAGAATCAAAACCTTCCATAGGACATGCATCTATTTTTTCTATAGCACATATGGTCAACAAATTACCCATTGCTAAATACGCTTGCTTTGTAGCCCAATTCTCTATAGCTTCGATAGACTCTTTTTCAAAATGACCATATAGATAGTCTCTAAACGGTTTTAAAATTTCATCGGGTGTATCTCTTGTCTTTTTAACATTATCAAAATAAGCTTCGATATAAGACTTATCAATATTTTTTTCAATACAGAAAACAAGTACATGAGAAGCATCAGAAACTTGCTGTTGATTCATAGATACAGGAACCAATTCATCTTGTAATTTTTGATCATGTATCACGAGTAGTTTAACAGGCTGTAAACCAAAACTAGATGCGGTAAGATTAAACGCATTCTTAATAAGAGTTACTTTCTCTGCTGTAAGATGACGCGTTGCATCAAACTTTTTTGTAGCATAACGCCACTGAAGTGCTTCTAATATTTGTGACATAATTATACGTATTAGGAACTACAAAGATACTATCAGACACCTATATAATAAGAATCTATAGATAGTAAAAACTAATAGTGGTATTTAGAATAAAAGAGTATAGAACTAAAAAAACCCTCCAAAATAAGGAGGGCTTTAGTATATAATATGTATGCAAGCTTATTTTTTAAACTTAGCATATTTGTTTTTGAATTTATCAATACGACCAGCAGTATCTACTAACTTAGCTTTTCCAGTATAGTAAGGATGAGAAGTTCTAGAAATTTCTAGTTTGATAAGTGGATACTCCGTTCCATCAACTTCTATCGTTTCTTTAGTGTCGGCAGCAGATTTTGTTAAAAACACTTCATCATTTGACATGTCTTTAAATGCAACTAATCTATAATTTTCTGGGTGTATACCTTGTTTCATCTCTTAACGCTATTATTAATGCTCGATTTTTCGAGGTGCAAATTTACATATAAATAAGTTATTTGCAAATTTAAAAACATAAAAATACACTTAAAAAATCGATTTTATGAATTTTAATCTTACAATGTAACGTTTTGGTATCTTTGTATACAAATGTAACCATAACCAACACCTCTCAAAAAACTATGGAAAATATAAAATTAAATGTTCAAAAATATGCTTTAGGTTTAGGACTAGTTGCTGGGGTTACTAGAATTCTAATTGATGTCATCCCTAAAACTTTAGATTTATCTCCAGTAGCATGGTACTCTACGTACGCTATAGCATTTATTCTTGAAATTATATTTATAGTTTATGCAATTAGAAAGTTTAAAAAATCAAACGGATCTTTAAACTTAGGTGAAGCTGTCAGAGTTGGTGTAATAATTATGCTAGTTTTAGGTTTACTTTTCACAAGTTTTGCTTATATCTATGACAATTTTATAGATACAGAATTTACAATGCGCAAAACTATTGAGTTTATGGAAAGTTTTAATCCGGATGGAGTTGAACAAATAGAAGCTCAATTTGCAGATGCAAATGAAAATAAGGCTAAATCTTTATTAGGAATATTAACTTATACACTGTATTTTGTATTCATAGGAGCTGTAATTTCATTAATTGCTGGTGCAGCAATGCGTACAAAAGAACCTCAATAATATGCAACTATCTGTTGTTATCCCCTTGCTCAATGAGCAAGAATCTTTAAAAGAATTACACCATTGGCTTTCAGAAGTACTGGAAGCCAATGGTTTTTCATATGAAATCCTATTTATTGATGACGGAAGTACCGATCAATCGTGGGATGAGATTTATACGCTTTCGCGAAAGCATACACAAGTAAAAGCCATTCGGTTCAGTAAAAACTACGGGAAGTCACAGGCATTACACGCAGGTTTTAAAGCCGCACAAGGAGATGTGATTATTACCATGGATGCCGATTTACAAGATAATCCCGAAGAAATTCCTGAGTTATATAAAATGATCACAGAAGAAGGATATGACTTAGTGTCTGGATGGAAAAAGAAGAGATATGACTCTGTTATTGCTAAAAATTTACCTAGCAAATTATTTAATGCTGCAGCTCGTAAAACTAGCGGATTAAAATTACACGATTTTAATTGTGGCCTGAAAGCATATAAAAAAGATGTTATAAAAACTGTAGATGTCTATGGAGAAATGCATCGCTATATACCAGTATTAGCAAAAAATGCTGGCTTCTCTAATATTGGAGAGAAAGTAGTTCAACATCAAGCTCGTAAATATGGAACTACCAAGTTTGGGATGGAACGCTTTATCAATGGGTTTTTAGATTTATTAACTATTTGGTTTCTTTCAAGATTTGCCAAAAGACCTATGCATCTTTTTGGAGCGTTAGGTGTTTTTATGTTCTTTATAGGGTTTTGCTTTTCTCTTTATCTAGGTATCGATAAATTATTTATAAACCCAGAAGGGCGTTTAATTACTGATCGGCCTCAATTTTATATTGCTTTAGTTGCTATGCTTATCGGTGTACAGTTATTTATAGCTGGATTTATTGGAGAACTCTTACAACGATCTTCTAAGGATAAAGAACGTTATCAAATTAAAGAAACCTTATAAGGCTTGATTAACGACGCCTTATTAATGTAAAGTGTCCATAATATTCTGCACCTTCATAGTTGATACGGTACCAATACGCATTTGTAGGCATTAAAACACCGGCATACGTACCATCCCAGCCTTTATCGTTATAATCCATCGCATAAAGTAGTTTCCCAAATCTATCAAATATAGACACTTCCATTCCTTGATAGTCTAGTGCCTGATTTACATGCCAGAAATCATTATACCCATCATTATTAGGTGTAAAATAACGCGGTGCACCTCGTACTAATAGGAGTTCATTTATAGTATTACAGTTATCTTCTGCCATTACGACTAGATTATAATAACCCGGAGCTATATCATTAAATACGGGAGATGTTTGAAATGTTAATCCACCATCTATAGAATACAACAGATTTGGATTATTATTTTCATTAGTAATAACGATACTATTGTATTGTTGAAAATCATTTATGGTATACGTAATATTTATTGCATCTGCATCAACGACAAAAAATGTAGCTCTATCTTCACAACCACCATTATTAGCGACTACTATTTCATAGTTCCCTGTTTCAAAAACAGTAATAGATGGTGTCATTTCTCCCGTAGACCATAGATAGGAGCTAAACTCATCAGAGACAGACAAAATAACCCCTTGTTCTTCATCACATAAAATGATTTCTTCATTAAACAATTCAGGTGTTTCTAATATAAAAAGTTCTATAAAACCTATCGCTAAACAACCTAGTTCACTTTCAACTCTATAATAAAGCCCAGGAAATCCCTGAAAGGAATCTATAGGCGCTATAAACACATTATTATTTTCAGATATAGCATCTTCTGCTGATGTATATAATTTTATAGAAAGGTTTGGAAAATCTACTTCTAATTCTTCAAGTATTTCTTCTATTACTATAAATATATCTTCTTGACTTCCTACAATATCACAAACCTCTCTAAATCTATCTTCTGGATTAGAGCCATCTTGAATAACAAGATTAATTTGACCAACAAAAAAACAATCAAATGAAATATCTACTCGTGTATAAATGATTTGACCATTCATTATGCTTTCATAAAAAGTAGGATTGGTTATACTATTTTCATTGTTTTGCGCATCTACAAATGAATTAAAAAATTGAGCATTAAAAAATTCAGGTACACTTTGATTTTGGGTATCAAAAAATAAAGAAATTGCTTCTTCTAAATTAAAAAAGCCCGTATCTCCTCCGTCTAGATTACATTGTAAAAGCGTTACATCTAAAACTTCTGGTTGTGTAACTATAGGTACTATCTTAGTATACGGTACGACAGTACCGTCTTGAAAAGTTACTGTCGCTACTATATCATAAACTCCAGAATCACTAAATGTATGTGTAGGGTTTATCAATTGTGATGTATTATCTGCACCGCTAGCAGGATCATCAAAATTCCAATCTACACTCAATATCTGCTTGGATGTATTTAATGTAAACGCTGTCATATCACCAGAACATAAATCATCATACTCTATGATATTATTAAAGTAGGATTGCACATATAAAGGCAGACCTATTGAACTTATACCTGCAGATAATCTGAATATATTATTTCCAAATTCTGCATCTAACCCTAAACGATTAGGACGTTTAATGACAGATATAAACTGACTTGTCCTACTGCTATAATAAATTTTACAATCTATTGCCAGTTGTAAAGCTCCTGCAATATCACTAAGGGAATCACTTTCAATCTCCATAAGCAAAAAACTAGTCGCTCCAGGATTTGCGCTATTTAAATCATATTGATATAGAAATATATTACCCGTAAAAAGGCCTTGAGAGAATGGCATTTTTGCACTGGAATATAAAACCTCTGAATTAGAAGAAAATTCTACCCCATAATACACCATACCACTAGCAAGAAATTGTTCATTACTAACGACTCCACTCTGATTATTAAAATCATACAAATAGAGTTCTCCATTAAACTGAGGTTCAAAAATAGCATGAGCCACAGCGAGTCGCTCTCCATCTGGGGAAAGCTTAATAGCTCCTCTTATATTATTAAAGTCATCAATTAAAGGTCCTATGGTAGATGTCACTGGAGCAGATATTCCTGCAGCCGTTACTGAATATGCATAAAATGTATCTAAGTAGTGTGTTACTACCCAATACCCAGAGCCATCGCTTTTAGCAACAGCTGTTAATTTTTCAGATCCTTGAGGCAATAAATTCACATTCTTTTGTGCTGTAACTGCTCCTAATCCTCCTTGTAAACTCATGTCTACAACCGAGTAATTAAGACCTGCCCCAACATCATTTGCTTGATAATATTGAACCGCATCTGATGTGAAAACATAATATAAATTACTATTATTTGGATCAGGAATAATGACAGTGCCATTTGCAGAAGATTTATGGCCTAAAATTCCCCCTCCATTTTGCATTAATATGTAGTCCTTATTAAAAATGGATTCCCCATCAGTATAAAAAAGAAGATTGCCATTCGCATCACTAATACTTGCAGAAGATTCTATCGTATTGATTTCACTTTGGGCATTCGTAACAGGATTCCCTGTATTGAAGGTTAGACCTGCGTTATTTCCAAAAATCCAATTTGCAGCTTCTCGTTGCGCAGAAATCTGTACTGTAAATAACAGAAAAAAAGAAAGGGATAAAAGATATCTCAAAGTTTTTGGTTGCGTTTTATGTAGTGGTTTTGGTCATCTATGAATTCAAATATCTTCGATATTAAGTATAAAATAGTAATTACCGATAAAAATTAACACAAAAACGTATTTTTGTAGTATAATTTTTATTCTGAAAAATGATTTACCACAAGCCTGAGATTCTCGACAAAGCAAATACTTGGTTAACTGATACTTTTGATACAGAAACCCAAGATGCTATAAAAAACAATATTGCACATAACCCAGAAGAACTTGAAGATAGTTTTTATAAAAACCTAGAATTCGGAACAGGCGGAATGCGCGGTATTATGGGACCAGGCACCAATAGAATAAACAAATATACATTAGGAAAAAATACCCAAGGGCTTTCTAATTACCTTAAAAGAACATTCCCAGACACCGCGATAAAGGTAGCTGTAGCCTATGACTGTAGACATAACAGTAAAGAGCTGGCAAAGGTGGTTGCTGATGTTTTTTCTGCAAATGGTATTTCTGTTTTCTTATTTTCAGATTTACGCCCTACCCCAGAACTTAGTTTTGCTGTCAAGCACTTAGACTGTCAGTGTGGTATTGTACTTACTGCAAGTCATAACCCGCCAGAATACAACGGATACAAGGTCTACTGGGTAGACGGAGGGCAATTAGTACCGCCTCAAGACAAAGAAATTATTCAAGAAATAGAAGGATTAGATTTTAAAGATATTCAGTTTCAAGAACAAGCAGATCGTATTACATATATAGATAAAGAAGTGGACAAGGCTTTTATAGATGCTAGTGTTGCTAACGTAACATCAGATGTAAATGTGAATCAAAAAGAAGCCCTTTCTATTGTATTTACATCCTTGCATGGGACTTCTATAACACTTGTTCCTGACACATTAAGACAGGCAGGATTTACAAACCTTCATATTGTAGAAGAACAAGCTGTTCCCGACGGAAACTTCCCTACGGTAGCCTCTCCAAACCCTGAAGAATCTTCTGCACTTCAAATGGCCTTAACATTGGGAGAAGAAAAAAATGCAGATATCGTTATTGGAACAGATCCTGATTGTGATCGATTAGGAATTGCGGTACGAGGTGATGATGGAAAGCTAGCGATTCTTAATGGTAATCAGACCATGATTTTAATGACCGATTATTTATTAGAACGCTTTCGCGAAAGCAAAAACCAATACAATAGCCCTTTTGTAGGATCTACGATTGTATCTACGCCTATGATGGACATCCTAGCGCAATCCTATAATGTAGAGTGCAAAACGGGACTCACAGGTTTTAAATGGATAGCCAAGATGATAAATGATTTTCCTGAACAGCACTTTATTGGAGGTGGCGAAGAGAGTTTTGGATATATGGTTGGAGATTTTGTACGAGACAAAGACGCCGTAACTTCTACTTTACTTGCATGTACCATTGCAGCTAGAGCAAAAGCACAAGGGAAAACATTATATCAGAAATTAAAAGATTTATATGTAAAACACGGTTTTTACAAAGAAGCACTTATTTCATTAGTAAAAAAAGGACAATCTGGCGCAGCCGAGATCAAGCAAATGTTATTGGATTTACGTGAAAATCCAATGAAAGAAATTAACGGTAGTGATGTTGTTCGTGTGGAAGATTACCAATCTCAAACAGCAACAGATAGTAAGACCGGAGCAACAGAACCTATAGATATACCTGCTTCTAACGTACTTATTTATTACACAGAAGATGGAAGCAAAATAGCCGCTAGACCTAGTGGCACTGAACCAAAAGTAAAGTTTTATATCAGTGTTCAAGCACCTCTAAATAGCCTAGATGATTATGACACAATTTCAGCACAACTAGACGAACGTATTGCTGGCATAAAAAATGCGTTAGGCGTATAAACTAATTTTGCTTTCCTGCTTGCCGGCAGGCAGGCGCGAAAGCGTAACACTTCTTATGAATTACTTTAAAAAGATTCTGCGCTTTGCGCTTCCCTATAAAAAGTATGGGATTTTAAATATTATTTTTAATATACTCTATGCGCTTTTTGGTACGCTGTCATTTATATCACTAATACCAATGCTTACAGTTCTTTTAAAGCAAGTAGACCCAATTAGAGTTAAACCTGTATATGAGACAGCAAAATCGACTAAAGCATTTCTAGAAGATAGCCTCAATTACTTTATAAATACTAAAGTAGATGAACATGGAGAAGTATATGTACTAGGAATTATGGTTGGGATTGTCATTGTTGTATTCTTCCTTAAAAATCTCTTCGGGTATTTAGCCAATTTCTTTATTACTTACTTGCGTAATGGTGTTTTAAAAGATATTAGAGATGTGATGTATAAACGCATATTAAACTTAAATCTTAGTTTTTATTCAGAAAAACGTAAAGGAGATACTATTGCCAGAATTACATCAGATGTTTTAGAAGTACAGCATTCTTTCTTATCTATACTAGAACTTTTTGTGAGAGAACCACTTAATATTATTTTTGCAATAGGGAGTATGATTTTTATAAGTGCAAAGCTTACTTTATTTGTATTTATTTTTATCCCAGTAGCTGGACTCATTATCTCTCGCATAGGAAAAACCCTTAAAAAGAAATCTAATCAAGTACAAACAGAACAAGGATACTTTCTTTCTCTTGTAGAAGAAACTCTTGCTAATTTAAAAATAATTAAAGGATTTAGCGCAGAAGAGCGTCTGCAAGAAAAGTTTGAAACATCTACAGAACGTTTTAAGAACTATAGCAATGGCCTCACACATAGACAAAACTTAGCCTCTCCTGTGAGTGAGTTCTTAGGAATTACCGTTATAGGAACCTTACTATGGTATGGAGGAAATATGGTTTTAAATGTAGATTCTGGATTGAATGGGGCTACATTTATTGCATATATGGGACTTGCGTATCAAATACTAACTCCCGCAAAGGCTATTGCAAAAGCAAGTTATTCTGTAAAGAAAGGAGATGCAGCCGCAGCACGAATTTTAGAAATTATTGAAACAGAAACAGAGATTCAAGATGCACCAAATGCAAAAATGGCTGCTGCATTTTCTAAAGAGATTACGATAGAAAATATCTCTTTTAAATACGATCAAGAAACTGTTTTAGATAATTTTTCACTAAAAGTTCCTAAAGGACACACCGTTGCTCTGGTTGGACAGTCTGGTTCTGGTAAAAGTACTATTGCAAACTTGGTAACACGTTTTTATGATGTGCATAAAGGAACTATTAAACTAGATGGTATCCCTATTAAAGAAATTACTAAAAAGTCACTTCGTGATCAAATGGGACTTGTAACACAAGACGCAATCCTCTTTAATGATAGTATTAAAAAGAATGTCAATCTTGGTAAAGAAAATGCCACAGATGAAGAAATCATAGATGCTTTAAAAATTGCCAATGCTTGGGAGTTTGTTAAAGAATTACCTGAAGGCATAAATACCAATATAGGTGACGGTGGTGGCAAATTAAGCGGAGGTCAAAAACAGCGTTTATCTATAGCTAGAGCTGTATTAAAAAACCCGCCTATTATGATTTTAGATGAGGCAACTTCTGCTCTCGATACAGAAAGCGAACGCTTAGTTCAAAAAGCATTAGAAAATATGATGCAGAATAGGACTTCTATTGTAATTGCACACCGTTTATCTACGATTCAAAATGCAGATCAAATTGTTGTGATGCAAAAAGGAATTATTGTAGAACAAGGAAAACATCAAGAGTTACTAGATAAAAAAGGAGTTTATAGCAATTTAGTTGCCATGCAATCTTTTGAATAAAAAAAAGCTACTTTTAAAAAAAGTAGCTTTTCTCAGGTTAAGTGTAAGTTTTATTGATATCACATTTGGGGCTCGCGATATCAAAAAACATATCAAAATAAAATCAACATATGAATTTGGGGTTTCAGTAGGTCGATCATCGTTCAATGATGGTTCAAATATAATATGAGTTTTTTAAATAACAAAGAAAAATATGCACTTTATCCGAAAAAATATGCTTTTTATCGATGTTTTAAATAATCAAACACCCATAACTCGCTCATTATCAATGAAAAATTAATATTTCTTTAAGATTAAACTTTTTCAAAAAAAAGGAGTCAAAGTATTGTGATACATACCCAAATATCAGAAAGTCAACTTATAGAAGACCTAAAAAGGCAACCCAATCGTGTTGCTTTCAATACCTTGGTACAACAATATCAAGAGCGTCTTTATTGGCATATCCGTCAAATGGTAAAAAATCATGAAGATACTGATGACGTTTTACAGAATGTATTTATTAAAGTGCACCGTAGTATTCATTCTTTTAAAGGAGAGAGTAAATTATATACTTGGTTGTATAGAATTGCAACTAATGAAGCGATTACATTTCTCAATAAACGAGCAAAGCAATATCAAATATCTAGTGAGGATTTACAAGAAAGACTTATAAATTCTTTAGAAAGTGATCCCTATTTTGAAGGAGATGAAATTCAGATTAAATTACAAAGAGCTATTCAAACGCTACCAGAAAAACAGCAAGCCGTTTTTAGAATGAAATATTTTGAAGATATTACGTATGACGAGATGAGTGAAATAATGGATACTTCTGTAGGCGCTTTAAAAAGTTCGTATCATATTGCAACAAAAAAAATTACAACCTATTTAAAAACATATAGTCAGTAAGCTATAAAATAATAATTAGGAATGGAAACGAATAAAAACATACCAAAGAATACGGAGTACCAAGTTCCTGAAGACTATTTTATAGATTTTCAAGAACGATTACAAGTCCAAATAGAATTTGAAGATATTGTAGGTGCAAAAAAAGCTTCTGGCTTTACGGTACCAAAAGATTATTTTTCAAATTTGACTAAAAAAGTAGTCTCACAAGTAAAAGAACCTACAAAAGTAGTTTCGTTATTTAATACTAAATGGCTCTATGCTGCGGCAAGTATTGCTGCTATTATTGTATTCGTATTGATGTTAAGATCACCTAATACAATAACACCTTTTGAAGACTTAGAAAGTGATACAATTGCCACATACTTAGAAACAGATAATTATTTATTATCTGCTTATGAACTAGGTGAGTTACTAACAGATGATGAATTAGATAATTTATCAGACAATATACAATTAGAAGATACAGAGGTACTAGAATACCTTGATATAACAACAGATCCATATGATCTTATGAACTAAAAATATCATGAAAAAAATAATTATAATCTTACTAGTAGCATTTACAACAGTAGCAAATGCACAAAGACCCAATAAAGAAAAAGTAAAAGCTTTAAAAATAGCTCATATCACTGAACGAGTTGAGCTTTCTTCAGAAGAAGCACAAGCATTTTGGCCTGTCTACAATTCTTATGAAGATGCTATGGAAAGTTTAAGACGTCAAGAACGTAGGCTATTAGGAAATCTTAAAAACAACTTTGATCAATTATCAGAAACAGAAAGCGAAACAGCTTTAAATACCTTATCTAAACTTTCACAGGACAAATTAGATGAAAAAGAACGCCTTATATCACAACTTAAAAATGTAATATCATCAAAAAAAATTCTTACGTTATTAAAAGCTGAAGAAGACTTTAAACGTGTTCTTCTTGAACAAATAAGAAAAAGAAGAGGCAAATTTGGAGGTCGTCCTAACGGTGGAAACTAAGTCTAACAAGCCTATTTCTCCCTCCAGCATACGCAACACTATCATTTAAGAATCGAAAACTTAAAAGAGGTTCTTTAGAGATTTCTTTCCATTGATTTCCTCCGTCTTGTGAATATGAAATTCCTGTAAATCCTAATGCTATAAGTTCTTTACCATTACTTCCAGGGATATACTGTACGCAACTCTTATACCCCTGATTCGCATTATCTGCGGTTGTTGTCCAAGTTTTACCTCCATCTACCGTAGTGACTATATTAGAAATTGCAACTTCAGGTTTTGTATAGTCTCCTCCATAGATAATTCCATGACTCTCATCATAGAAATCCATTGAATATCCTCCTGAAGTTTCTGATCCTTGTAATATAGGGGTATCATATAATTTCCAAGACTCCCCTTTATTTGGGCTATATAAAACACGAGATTTCACACCTCCAGTTACAATCCAAGTATGGTTTCCTAGTACTTTTAAATTTGTATCGCTTGCCGCGAAAGCTGCTTCCCCTTCAATAGTCTCAGGTAAAATGCTACAATCTTTCTTTTCCCAACTAGCACCACCATTTCTTGTAATAATAATAGAGAGACAACCTTCTTCTATAGGATCTCCCATTGCAATTCCTTCTTGATCATTCCAAAAGGTCATTGTATCGTAAAAAACGCCTTCTACTTGTTCTATGTATACTAAGTCGATCTTTCCTGTACTTTTATGTATTCTATATAATAATGCTGGATTGTCTATACTTAGTATAAAAAAAGCATCTTTTGTATTTGCTAAAGACCTAAATGCAGGTTTTTTTTCTAAAAAATCAACCACTCCGCTATTCTTTGATTTGAAATAAGCAGGAACAATATTTGCACCTTTAGAAATAGTATCTGTATTAATTTCAAAATACCCATACTTTCCATTACTTCCCGCAAAAAGAACTTCCTTATTAGATACCTCTACAGCTCTTATACTTGTAGAATCTGAATAAATCTCATCTATAGTTACACTAGAAATAGGAGTAAAAACGATAGCTTCCTCTTTTTTAGCACAAGAGTAACAGCAAATAATAAATAAAAAAATGATGATTCTCATGGTTTAAATTTTATCAAAAATAGCACTATTAATACAAGAAGCAATACCTTTGCAGCATAATAGAAATTATGAAATTACATCGTAATCTTGTTTTTGCTGCTGTCGACGCCTTAAATCTCATTTTCAATGAAGATAAACAAGCTGACAAAGTTTTAAGACAAGTACTTAAGTTTGATAAACGTTGGGGTGCTCGTGATCGAGGATTTATCGCAGAAACAGTATATGACATTGTACGTTGGAAACGTTTGTATTCTGAAATTGCAGAAGTAAAAGCCCCCTACTCTAGACCTAATCTTTTTAGACTTTTTGCTGTATGGGCAACATTAAAAGGTATTGCAATTCCGGATTGGAAGCAAATAGAACCTGTCCCTACACGTCGTATAAAAGGGAAGTTTGATGAACTTTCTAAGATTAGAAAATTTAGAGAGTCTATTCCAGATTGGATGGATGCTATGGGAGAAAAAGCTATCGGTAAACAATGGGAAAAGGAACTTGCAGCACTTAATAAACAAGCGCCCGTTGTTTTAAGAGCTAATAGCCTTAAAACAACTCCTAAGGAATTACGTAATATCCTTGCAGATCAAGATGTTGATACTACACTCGTAGATGGATATCCAGATGCGGTACAATTGCTTGAACGTAAAAATGTATTTACTTCAGAAGCTTTTAAAAATGGGCTTTTTGAGGTTCAAGATGCTTCTTCTCAACGCGTTGCTCGCTATCTAGATGTAACACCTGGAATGCGTGTCGTAGATATGTGTGCTGGTGCTGGCGGGAAAACGCTCCACCTAGCGGCCTTAATGGAAAACAAAGGACAAGTAATTGCCATGGATATCTATGAAGGAAAGCTTAAAGAACTTAAAAGACGTGCTAAACGCGCAGGAGCACATAATATAGAAACACGTGTTATTGATAGCACAAAGGTATTTAAGAAACTATACGGAAAAGCAGATAGAGTATTAATAGATGCTCCTTGTACTGGTTTAGGAACTATTAAAAGAAGTCCAGATCTTAAATGGAAACTTCAACCTGACTTTGTTCAAAAGGTAGTAGATCGTCAAGCGTCTCTTTTAGAATCGTATAGTAAAATTGTAAAACCAGGTGGTAAATTAGTATATGCTACCTGCTCCATATTACCTAAAGAAAACCAAGAACAAATCAAGGCGTTTTTAGCAACCGAACAAGGGGCTGATTTTACCCTTGAAAAAGATGAAAAAATAAGCCCTGCTAAAACGGGGTATGATGGATTTTATATGGCTTTGCTTTCGCGAAAAGCGTAAAAAAATAAAATAAAAATGAAAAGAATACTACTATTAGTTACAGCCTTATGCACAATACAACTACAGGCACAACAACCTTATTATGATGATGTAGATCTTACGCTTACTGGAATAGATTTATATTTAGAATTACAACTCAAGCTATCTGCCTTCAATGAAGAGTATACTTATGGAGATGTAAGAGATTCTTTTTTAATCACAGATATTGATCCTACTAACAGCAATGACGTACTACTTATCTACGGATTTAATGATAGTGATGGAGATTGTACTACAGATAGAACTAGAGATACCGATAATTTTGGAGGCGATCCTTGCGAGTATAATCGTGAGCATGTATTCCCAAGAAGTAGATCAATGCCACCTATGGGGGATGCTGTAAATAGTGCTACTGGGATTGTAGCAGATCCTCATAATTTACGCCCTAGTGATGTACAACGTAATGGAAATCGAGGTTCTAAAAAATTTGATAACGGATCAGGAAACTCTGGTGATGTAAACTCGGGAAATTGGTATCCTGGAGACGAATGGAAAGGAGATGTCGCACGTATCATTATGTATATGTATGTTAAATATGGAGAACAATGCTTACCTGAATTTACAGGAATAGGAGCTACTCAAGATGATACAGATATGCTTCAAGTATTTTTAAATTGGAATGTAGAAGATCCTGTATCTGAAGCAGAAGACCAACGTAATCCGCAACTAGAAATTGAATATGGAAGTCGTAACCCGTTTATAGATAATCCTAGTTTTGCTACAATAATTTGGGGAGGACCACCGGCAGAAGATCGTTTTGATCTCTTAAATACCCAAGATTTCTCAACACCACGTATAGAAATCTATCCTAATCCTGCTAGTACATCTGTATTTATAACAACAACGCAGCCATTACAATCCATAGCTATTTATGATATTACAGGGAAGTTAGTGTTAAACACGACATCAGATAGCGCAATGACATCTGTTGTTAACACATCACATTTAAAAACAGGACTCTATTTTGTAAAAACACAAGGTAGTACTGAAAAATTAATGATTAGATAATAGCATCTTTCGATAGAACAAAAAAGCGGGCCATGTGCCCGCTTTTTTAGTATTATATAGCAATTATTTTCTCTTATAATGACTAGTTGCTTATTTAGAAAATCACCTTTAAGAAATAATTTTTGCTACTGTAAATAGATATTCTACGCATAGCATCAAATTAATTCTACCCAATACAAATACACACATATCAACATATACATTAAAAACCTGTTTATAATATGTATAACCTATCCCCTATTCATCGTGTATATTTTGCTTAAAAAATGTAAATTTGCGCCTTTAAATAACATCACATACTTACCTGTATGATTTACTTCTTCGGAAACTCAAAAGAAACTGTATTTGCAGTTCAAAGCAATCAAGATCTAACACAAGAAGATAGCCAAAAGCTAGTATGGCTTTTTGGCAATCAACCTAAGATAGAAGCGTCCATAATAGACGCTTTTTTTATTGGTCCAAGAGCAACAATGATTACTCCTTGGAGTACCAATGCTGTTGAAATCACCCAAAATATGGGGATTAAAAACATCATTCGTATAGAAAAGTTTTCTTCTTCTACAGAAGATGATACTTCTTTTGATCCAATGATTTCTCAAAAGTATACTGCATTGAATCAAGACATGTTTACGTTTGATATTGCTCCAGAACCTATTATAGAACTTGATGATATAAGAGCTTATAATGAACAAGAAGGCCTTGCCTTAAGCGAAGAAGAAGTTGTTTATTTAGAAGGCGTTTCAAAAAAAATAGGTAGAAAACTTACAGATTCTGAAGTTTTTGGCTTTAGTCAAGTGAATTCTGAGCATTGCCGTCATAAAATTTTTAATGGAACTTTTGTCATAGATGGAGAAGAAATGCCAACTTCTTTATTTAAACTTATTAAAAAGACAGCTGCAGAAAATCCTAATACGATTGTATCTGCCTACAAAGACAATGTAGCATTTACTGAAGGGCCTCGTGTGACACAATTTGCGCCTAAAACAGCAGATAAACCCGATTTCTATCAAGAGACAGCATTTGATAGTGTGATTTCGCTTAAAGCGGAAACACATAACTTCCCAACTACAGTAGAGCCATTTAATGGAGCTGCTACAGGGTCTGGAGGTGAAATTAGAGATCGACTTGCAGGAGGAAAAGGATCGTTACCACTAGCGGGTACAGCTGTATATATGACTCCATACTCAAGACTTCAAGAAGATAGACCTTGGGAGCAAAATATGCCTGCTAGAAAATGGCTATATCAAAATCCAATCGATTTATTGATCAAAGCTTCTAATGGGGCTTCAGATTTCGGAAATAAATTTGGACAACCCTTAATTACAGGTTCTGTACTTACGTTTGAACATGAAGAAGATGGACGTCGATTAGGATATGACAAAGTAATCATGCAAGCAGGTGGTATAGGGTATGGAAAAAAAGACCAAGCGTTAAAAGACACTCCTAATAATGGAGATAAAATAGTAATTCTAGGAGGCGAAAACTATCGTATTGGTATGGGTGGAGCTGCAGTTTCATCTGCAGATACAGGTGCTTTTAGTTCTGGTATAGAGTTAAATGCCATACAACGTTCGAATCCTGAAATGCAAAAACGTGCCGCAAATGCAATACGCGGACTCGTAGAAAGTAAAGAAAATCCGATTGTATCTATACATGATCACGGAGCTGGAGGACATTTAAATTGTCTTTCTGAACTTGTAGAAGAAACGGGAGGACACATAAACTTAGATCAACTTCCTGTAGGAGATAAAACATTATCTGCAAAAGAAATTATAGGAAACGAATCTCAAGAACGTATGGGACTTGTGATCGGTGAAAAAGATATAGAAACACTTAAACGTATTTCAGAACGTGAGCGTTCACCTATGTATGAAGTGGGTGAAGTTACAAACGACCATCGTTTTGCATTTATTAGTGAAACGACTGGGCAATCACCTATGAATCTTGCACTTGAAGATATGTTTGGGAGTTCTCCTAAAACGGTGATGACAGATACCACCATAAATCGTACGTATGAAAATCCAACCTATCAATTAGAAAATTTTCACGACTATTTAGAGCAAGTCTTACAATTAGAAGCCGTAGCCTGTAAAGACTGGCTTACCAATAAAGTAGACCGTTGTGTAGGAGGTCGAGTAGCAAAACAACAATGTGCAGGACCATTACAACTCCCTCTTAATAATGTGGGTGTAATGGCTTTAGATTATAAAAGTACCGAAGGTATAGCCACTTCTATAGGACACTCTCCCGTAAGCGGATTGATTGATCCTGTGGCAGGAAGTAAAAATAGTATTGCAGAAGCCTTAACTAATATTGTTTGGGCGCCGCTTACAGATAACCTAAAATCGGTGAGCCTTTCTGCAAATTGGATGTGGCCATGTAAAAATGAAGGAGAAGATGCTCGTTTATATAAGGCCGTAAAAGCTATCTCTGACTTTGCCATCAACTTAGGAATTAATGTTCCTACGGGGAAGGATAGCCTTTCTATGAAACAAAAATATCCAGATGGTGATGTGATTGCGCCTGGAACGGTAGTCATTTCTGCAGCAGGAAGCTGTAATGACATCAATAAGGTAGTAGAACCTGTATTAAAGAAAGGTGGTGGAGCTATTTATTATATAAATATGTCTCAAGACACCTATAAATTAGGAGGGTCCAGTTTTGCGCAAGTATGCAAAACAATCGGTAATGAAGCCCCTTCGATTGTAAATGATTCCGCTTTCGCGAAAGCGTTTAATACATTACAACATCTTATAAAGAATAATTTGATTTTAGCGGGACATGACGTTGCTAGTGGAGGACTTATCACAACCCTATTAGAAATGTGCTTTGCAGATACCGAATTAGGAGCAACCATAGATCTTACTGATCTAGGAGAGCAAGACCTGATGAAAGTCTTATTTTCTGAAAATGCAGGTGTTGTCTTCCAAGCTAGAGATACCTCTGTAGAAACTATTCTTACAGAACAAGGAGTTTCATTTTCAAAAATTGGAACGGTTACACATACAGATACATTAGAAATAAAAAATCATGGTGTTGAATTAGGACTTACGATCTCTTCGCTACGAGATACTTGGTATAAGACATCGTACCTTTTAGATAGCAAGCAAACAGCAAATAACCTTGCGAAAGAACGCTTTGACAATTATAAGCTTCAACCATTAAAATATATGCTTCCTGGTCATTTCACAGGAAAACTTCCACAAATAGATACTAGCAAACCTAGACCTAAAGCTGCTATCTTAAGAGAAAAAGGAAGTAACTCTGAAAGAGAAATGGCAAATGCTATGTACCTAGCCGGTTTTGATGTAAAAGATGTCCATATGACTGATTTGATTTCCGGAAGAGAGACATTAGAAGATATTCAGTTTATAGGGGCCGTAGGTGGTTTTTCAAACAGTGATGTATTAGGATCTGCAAAAGGTTGGGCAGGAGCTTTCTTATATAATGAAAAGGCAAACAAAGCCTTAAAAGACTTCTTTGCTCGAGAAAATACCATGTCTATTGGAATTTGTAATGGATGCCAGTTATTTTTAGAATTAGATCTCATCAATCCAGAACATGAGAAACTTGCTAAAATGACGTATAATGATTCTAAAAAACACGAAAGTAGCTTTACAAGTGTTACGATTGGAAATACAAATAGCATTATGATGTCTTCTCTTATAGGGACTACCCTAGGTGTATGGATAAGTCATGGAGAAGGAAAGTTTAATCTTCCTATGGAAGAGTGGAACTATAAAATAGTAGCTAAGTATGAGTATGCAAAGTATCCTGCAAATCCTAATGGCTCTGATTATCATACTGCAATGCTTTGTGATATAACAGGACGTCACCTAGTAACAATGCCACATATAGAGCGTTCTATATTTCCTTGGAACTGGGCTCATTATGTAGATGGAAGACAAGATCAGGTCTCACCATGGCTAGAAGCCTTTGTAAATGCGCGTGAATGGATTGAATCAAATAGTTAAAGAGTATATTTATAGGTAGGAAAGCCTACTGTTAAATTGTTTTTATAATATACAGTTATTAATCCTTACCGAGCTAATGAAAAATATCTACTTAATTGTATTCCTATTTTCTTTTGTTACATTAACTGCTCAAGAGAAATTAGAGACATACCAGCGCGCTAAAATATCTTTTAATCAAGATAGTGATCTCTTTAGATTACAACAACTTGATATCCCTGCTGATCATGGGGTTAGAAAAAAAGATCACTTTATCATTTCTGATTTTTCTGTAAAAGAATTAGAACGGGCTCGTGTAAATGGATTTCAAGTAGATGTACTTATTAACGATATAAGAGCACACCTCGCAGAACAATCTAAACTAAATGTCCCTTTACAAAGAAATGCAAGTTGTAATCAAAATTCAGGGACAACCTACCCCACTCCCGATAATTTTAACTTAGGTTCTCTAGGGGGGTATATGACCTATCAAGAATTTCTTGATGAGTTAGATGATATGCATGACTTATATCCAAATTTAATCACAGCAAGAGATGGAATAAGTGATTTCTTAACAGAAGGTCAAACAGATACTTCTGTAACACCATCTATAGGAAATAATAGAATTGAATGGGTAAAAATAAGTGATAACCCAAATGATTCAAATGAAGGGGAAGCTCAAATACTTTATACCGGTATACACCACGCTCGAGAATTTGCCACACTTTCTGAATTAGTTTTTTACATGTGGTATCTATTAGAAAACTATGATACCGATACTGAAATTCAGAGCATTGTTAACAATACCGAACTCTATTTTGTTCCTGTCGTAAACCCAGACGGTTATTTATACAATCAAGTATTAGACCCAACAAATGGTCAAGGTTTCTGGCGCAAAAACAGAAAAAATGGAAACGGTGTAGATAATAACCGTAACTATAATTATCATATTAATGGAGATCCAAATAATGGATCTTGGGGAGGTCCAGGAGCTTCATCTGATCCCAACTCAGGGGTATATCACGGACCATCTGCTTTTTCTGAAGTAGAAAATCAAGCAATTAAATGGTTTGTTGAACAACACGACTTTGTAATTGCATTAAATAACCACTCGTTTGGAAGATTGTTATACTACCCCTTTGCATATGCAGATGTCGCTACACCCGATGATGCTTTATATCAAGGAATAGGAGCTGAACTTACTTCTCAAAATGGCTATAATGCTCTCAGAGATTCTCCTTTTTCTGGGGATAGTGATGACTTTATGTATGGTACTGTAGGAACACACGATAAAATATTTGCTTTTACTCCTGAAATAAACAATTCATTCTATCCACCTTCAAATCAAATAGAAGATATTGCAAGAGAAATGATGTTTCTGAATCTTACTGCTGCAAAAATGACTAACAATTTTGCAACGCTATCTGATATGTCATCACTATTTATTGATACTACAACACCAGACGCTTCTTTCAACATTAGACGATTAGGGATTAATGGATCTGGAGATTTTACAGTAAGCATAAACCCTATATCTAATAATATCATAGCTGTAGATAGTCCTGCTACTTTTTCTGGACTTGATACGCTTGAAGATCAAGATGGTACTATTGGATTCACATTATCAAATACCGTCATTGCAGGAGATACTATAGATTATGAGCTTATAGTAAACAATGGTACGTTTAACACATCTATTTTTATTTCCAAAATATATGGAGAATCAGAACAAGTTTTTTTTGACGATGGGAGTAGTTCTACAACAAACTTTGAGACAAATGATTGGGGAATAACAGACGATTTCTTTGAGTCGGCGCCAACTTCTATCACTGATTCTCCAAATGGAAATTATAGTAATAATGAAAATTCATCTATCGTCATGAATACATCTATAGACTTAACAGAAGCATTATCTGCTTCAGTTTCTTTTTATGCTCGATGGGAAATTGAGAGTTCATGGGATTATGTACAGTTTGAAATTTCTATAGATAATGGAGCTACTTGGATTCCTCAATGTGGAAACTTCACTACAGAAGGAACAAATATACAGCCCTTAGGCGAACCTTTATATGACGGTACACAATCTGATTTTGTATTAGAAGAAATTTCGCTATCTGACTATATTGGTGAAGAAATTATCGCAAGATTTCAATTAGTCTCTGATAGTCAAGTACAAAGAGATGGATTCTATTTTGATGATTTAGAATTTGTAGTCGTAAATGAAGAAATTTTATCAATAGGAGAAAGTATTCTTGAGGAATTTACTGTTTTTCCAAACCCAGTAAAAGACATTTTAAACATACAAGCACCACAAGGTGAATACACATCAACTATCTATAATATACAAGGACAACGTGTTTCTGAAACAACTGTTCATACTGGAAATGCTCAATTAGATTATAGTACGTATGCTAATGGGATTTACTTTGTGAAAATTACTTCAAACAATGCACTAAAAACGATTAAGGTCATTAAAGAGTAATTTTTATAAAATTTCCAAAACGCCTCATAATTCTATTAGGCATTTTTTTATGTATAACAACTGCTAGACCTTTGATGTCAAGCTTCCTATAAATTCTTATTCTTAAATACTTGAGGAATCCTTAAAAATATCCTACATGATTTTAACATAATACCTAATAATACCATCATTTTTTCATATTTTGCATATAAATTATAATACATGGAAATTACGAGACTTTTTGATTTCCCTTATTACCAATTAGAGAAAAAAAATCTCTCTGATTCACTTTGCACAAAGAAAGATGGTGTTTGGGAAGCTACTTCAACTCAAGAATATATAAATAAAGCTAATGCAATTAGTAGAGGGTTGTTACGTTTAGGTGTACAACCTAATGATAAAATTGCATTAATATCAATGACAAATAGAACCGAATGGAATATTTGTGATATTGGCATATTGCAATTAGGAGCGCAAAACGTACCTATTTATCCTACCATTTCTATGGATGATTATGCGTATGTTTTAAATCATTCTGAGTCTAAATATTGTTTTGTTTCTTGTTCTGAGGTACATGGTAAGATTTCTGCCATTATGGATCAAGTACCATCATTAAAAGGCGTATACTCATTTGATGAACTTGGAAGTTGTGACAATTGGACAAAAGTTCTAGAACTTGGAGCTGATGAGAGCAATCAAGATGAAGTTGAGAAATTAAAAAATAATGTGAAAACAGATGATCTAGCGACTCTTATATATACTTCTGGTACTACAGGAAGACCTAAAGGAGTGATGTTATCTCATAAAAATATTGTGAGTAATGCTTTGGCTAGTTCGTATAGACTTCCTATACCTGAAAATGATGTAAGAGCATTAAGTTTTCTCCCTGTCTGCCATATTTATGAACGTATGTTGATGTACTTATATCAATATATGGGAGTTTCAATATATTTTGCAGAATCACTTGAAACAATAAGTGACAACCTTAAAGAAGTAAAACCGGTTGTTATGACGGCTGTACCTAGACTATTAGAAAAGGTATATGATAAAATTATAGCAAAAGGAGCTGATCTTTCTGGTATTAAAAAATCACTTTTCTTTTGGGCGGTAAAAATAGGATTACAATACAAACCATACGGACAAAATGGATGGTGGTATGAGAAAAAATTAGGACTTGCTCGTAAACTTATCTTTTCAAAATGGAAAGAAGGTCTTGGAGGAAACTTACAACTAATTGCTTCTGGTAGTGCTGCATTACAACCTAGACTTGCACGTATATTCAATGCAGCTGAGATGGGTATTATGGAAGGGTATGGTCTTACAGAAACATCTCCTGTTTGTTCTGTGAATGATATGCGCGACGGAGGTTTTAAAGTAGGTACCGTAGGGAAGTTATTACCTGGTGTTGAAGTAAAGATTGCTCAAGATGGAGAAATTCTTGTAAAAGGTCCTAACGTAATGTTAGGATACTATAAAGACGAAGAAAAAACAAATGAGGTAATTAAAAATGGGTATTTCCATACGGGAGATATTGGTGAAATTGATGAAGAAGGTTTCTTAAAAATTACCGATCGTAAAAAAGAAATGTTTAAAACGTCTGGAGGGAAATATGTAGCACCACAACTTCTAGAGAATAGATTTAAGCAAACCTTATTTATAGAACAAATTATGGTTGTAGGTGATGGAGAAAAAATGCCTGCTGCCTTAATTCAGCCAAATTTTGAATTTTTAACTGATTGGGCTGATAAAAAAGGAATTTCCTATACGGATCATGCTGATTTAATTTCTCAAGAACGTGTTGTAAAACGTTATCAAAGAGAAGTAGATGAAGCTAATGAAACATTTGCAAAATGGGAGAAAGTAAAACAATTCCGTTTAACGCCAGATGTTTGGTCTGTAGAAGATGGACACCTCACTCCTACTATGAAACTAAAACGTAAAATCATAAAGGAAAAATACAAACCATTATATAATGACATATATGGTCATACAGAATAATTATTAAAACACATTCTTTCAAAAAACTCCATTATACAATTATAATGGAGTTTTTTTATGCCCAATTATGATTCTTTATACGCTTTCGCGAAAGCGTAAACACAATAAAAAACTACAAAAATAGTTACATAACTATAAAAATAGTTGTTTAACTAAAAAAATCGTTATACATTTGAATTATCAATTAATCAATAAATTCATTTAAATGAATCAATCAAAAAACAAAAATATTTTTTTGCCCTCATCAAGCAGAAAATCAATACTTGTATTTTATACCTGTATTGTAGCATTTTTTTTATCGACAACAGCACACGCAACTTGGTCAATCATTGCCGTAGATCGAGTAACGGGAGAGATAGGTATAGTTGGGGCTTCCTGCACATTTGATGTACAAGGCATAGCTTCTATTGTTCCTGGAAAAGGTGCTATTGTCGTTCAAGCGGCGAGTAGTTACTTTGCAAGAATGAAGGGAGTAAATCTAATGATGACAGATGCTAGTCCAGAAAAAATTCTCGAAGCAATGAAAGACAAAGAATTTGATCCTGAAAAACAACAATATGGTGTTATTGTTTTGAATGAAGATACACTTCCTTTGGTATATTCTGGTCATCTTATAAAAGATTGGAATGGTTCGAAAACGGGAAATGACTTTGCCGTTTTAGGAAACATTTTAGTTAATAAAGAGGTAATTACTAATGCTTTTAATGCCTATAATAAAGCAGAGGGAAAGCCACTTGCAGATCGTTTAATGCTTGCTTTAAGAGCTGGAGAGAAGGCTGGAGGTGATAAAAGATGTGGAGCACAGTATGCTAGGTCTGCTTTTATATCTGTATATAACCCAAAAGATGATGCTATTTTAAAACTATCTGTTTATGGAATTAAAAAAGGAGGAAAACCAGCTGTTACATTACTCAATAAACAGTTTGAATTTTGGAAAAAAGAAAATGCTAGTAAATAATTAAAAACAAAGTGTCTATTAAAATCATGGAAAAGTTAACTAATAAAGAAGAAGAAATCATGCACGCCTTATGGCAGTTAGAAAAAGCTTTTGTAAAAGAAGTAGTAGCGACATTGCCTGCTGGTAATCATTACAATACGGTATCTACAGTCATACGCAATCTTGAAGAAAAAGGGTATGTAGCTCATACAGCATTTGGTAAAACACACCAGTACTACCCTATTCTAACCATAGAAGCTTATCGTAAACAGTTTATGCAAACGGCAACTCAAAAGTTTTTTGATAGTTCATATAAAGAGGTGGTCTCCTTCTTTGCTAAAGAAGAAAAAATTTCTGCTGCAGAATTAAGAGAAATCTTAGCTATTATAGAAAACAAAGAACATAAAGCGTAGTTAACTAGTAAGTATTCTTTTAAATAAGAGAAAACACAAAACGTATGGAAACATTCATTTACATTATAAAAAGCATAGCAATTCTTTCTATATTTTATATAATCTATCGTATAGTGCTACAAAAAGACACTTTTTTTACAGCTAATAGACACTATTTGTTAAGTGGAATCATAGCCGCGATGATATTCCCATTTATAGAATATACAAAGACTATTTATAAAGATATTCCTGCAATACATACAACTGTTATTGAGAATGCTCCTTTTCTAGCAGCTACAGAAACGATTATACAACCACAAGTACAGCCTTTAGAAATCAATTGGTGGCAAATAGGACTTATTATATATACTATAGGGGTCTGTATTATGATGATACGTCTTTGTATACAGCTTATATCTTTACATAAATTGATTGCCTCCTACCCTAAAATACATAAAGATGGGTATTCGTATGTTCAAATTACAGGTAAAACTATTACCCCATTTTCATTCTTTAAAACAATTTGTTACAATCCAAATCTACATAACGCAAAAGAACTCGCCATGATTCTGGCACATGAAAAAATTCATGTACGTCAGAAACACACAATAGATGTATTACTTACGCAATGTGTCCTAGCAATACAATGGTTTAATCCGTTAGCTTGGTTATACAAAAAAAGCTTAGAACAAAATTTAGAATTCATCGCTGATAATGGAGCCATACAAGAAGTTCCTTCGTCTAAAGAATATCAACGTACACTGGTTAAGGTCTCATCAACCCTACTGCAACCAGCACTTACTAATAATTTTTATCATTCATTAATCAAAAAACGAATCGTTATGCTAAACAAACAAACATCACGTAAACGCAACTTATGGAAGTTAGGTCTGGTATTACCAGCATTGGCTTTATTTATGTATTCTTTTAATATAAAAGAAGTCATAGAATATAGAGAAATACCTAGTACTCCTGAAAGTACTACAACGTCTTCTAAAGAGCTTAATTCTGTTTTAGAGGAAGAAGTATCCCCTAACAGAGATAACGTTAATACAATTGAACATTTAATCAAAAATGAGGCTGCCTCTACCACTACAGAGCAAAAACAATTTACAATTACCAATACAGCTACAGATGCATATTTAAAATCTATAGAAACGCATTTTGCAAAAACATTTAAAAGCACACTCGTTCGGTTTGCAAAAGTAAATCACATACATGATAAGCTTGTGAGCTTTGAGTTTCAGACAAAAATGGCCAATGACACACGTTTCTCTACTCGTTTTTCAGTAAATAGTTCAGAAAACTTTAATCCTTTTAATTTAATTCCTGTAGCTGAGCATGAAATTTTAATGGCAGATGTAAAAGGAACTAATATAAAAATTACTCCAGAACAATCGGTTTCATCATTTTCTATACAAGAATCGGGTACTAACCAAGAATCAATGGGAAAAAATCTTGTTGTAGTCATAAATGGAGAAATCGTACCCACTACTGATGGAGTCTTTTATGAAACTGATCAAGGAATAACAGCGTTATTACCTTCTAAAGCAATGGCTTTATATGGAAATAAAGCAAAAGATGGCGCTATTGTTATAGACGACCCTAACTATACAACAAAGGTGGATGAGAAGTATACAAAGACTTCTAATAATCAAACGTTAACCAATGAAGCTGTGACTGCTTCTCCATTTAAGGTTCGTATTACTAAGAATACTACAGATCAAGAATTAAAGGATATCAAAAAAGACCTTAAAGAAAATCATGATGTTGAAATAGATTATAATGTAACTCGTAATAATAGCGACGAAATTGTAAGTCTAAATATTAAATACAAAACTTCTAACAACAACACTGGAAATTATTCTATAAATGGAAAAACTCCTATAAGAGAAGTTTACATTTTTGAAGATGAAAATGGAAGAACAGGGATAGGAAATGCAGGTTCTCAAGAAGAGATTCGTGAGCAAATGGAAGAAAGAAAAGCTATACTAAAAGAGCGTTATAAGCAAATGGCGCAAGAACATAAAGAACGTCAAGAAGAAATGGAAACGATTCGAGAGAAGCATGAAGAACGTCGCCAGGAACTTGAGGAAATAGTAGAAAAACGCTCAGAAATCCAAGAGCAAAAAATGAAAGAGCGTCAAGAAGCATTAGAAGAAAAGAGAGCCCTTTTAGAAGAAAAAAGAGAGCAGATGAATGAGGTTCGTAAAAAAGCACTAGAAGAAAAAAGAATGGTGATGGAGCAGAAAAGAGAAGAAATGCATAAAAGAAGGGAAAGTGCTATTGCGACAGGTTATAATGTAAGTAATCAAAAACTATTTATTACATCAAGTCCTAACGGTATCGTTACGAATGCAAGTCATGGAGGTGTAACAACAAATACTATCGATAAGAACACCACAGATACGGCATTAAAAGAAATACAGGCATTATATGCTAAAGATGGAGTAAAGTTCTCTTATAAAGGATTAAAGCGTAACAGTCAAGGAGAAATCATTGCTATTACATTAAAACTTTCAGATAAGAAGAATAAGACCTCATCTACATTTAAAAGTAATACAAATGCAATCTCAAGATTATATATAGGTTATATTGGAAATCGTAATTAGCATCTTTATAACGGAGTTAATCACCTTGTGCTTTTCCAAAGCACAAGGTGATTTTTTTTACAAACTTTAGAAGTTCTAACAGAATATTTATAATAAAAACCAATCCTTGGCATTACCTTTGATATAGTATAATAAAACTATAACTCAAATATGATGATACGCAAAATTTTACCAGTACTCCTTTTTACATTTATTTTATGCTCATGTTCTAATGACGATGATGTTGTTAATACAGATACCATCGGGCAAACATTTGAAATAAGCAATGTAGACTTTGTAACTACAGATGGATTTCAAGGTGTTGTAAATGTAGTAGTACCCAATAACATTACTGTTTTTGAATCTGATGTCCCACTCGTTTTTGTACTAGATCCTATAGCGACTGCTGCAAATGGCGTAGACGTTTTTGAACCACTTCCACGCAGTTTCTTTTTTAATAATGGTGGATTTGCTCAATATAGATTCAATTTTATTTTTGACGATGCTACAGGCATTTATGATTTAGATCTTGTTTTGGAAAGCGACGACTTTGAAGCTTTAGGAAGCGATTTTACACAAAATCAAATATTCAGAATCGTCATTGTACCATCTGAATTTGCAGAAACACATAATACTGATGATTTAAACTCATTACTATCAGAATTAGATTTAGATTAAATACATATCATACCTTTTAAAAAAAATCGCTTTGAAAATATTCAAAGCGATTTTTTTATGTCCTCATGCTTTTAAAAACTAAATTCTACGACTAAAAAGTATCAAAAAAACACTTTTTTGATGCTTAATTTTTTACAATTTCTACAGGTAAAAAATAAATCTAAAAAGACGAAAGTCCCATTTTTAGGGGTTTTTAAGACAAAAGTTCCCTAGAGATTTTAAAAACACCTAAAATACCCCCTACAATTGTTTCATATTTATACAATAATTACAAAATAAAGTTACATACGTTAATTTTATTGTAGGCATTAATTTTAATATAGAAATACTTTTAATTTTTTTACTTACAAATTAGTATTCAAATGTATTAAATCTATTGAAAATATTTTGCAACCTCGAACAAACACCACTTCTTTGCTATATCAATCAAAAACAACTATTAAAAAACTTTAAAATTATTTATTATGGAAACGCAAAAAATGACAGCTACAAAACAAGTAAAAACAAACAAAGCATTAGGAATCTATACCGTATTTATGGTATCCCTATCTGTAAGTTACATTATTACTACTTGGTTACAATATGTTGGGTAACCAAAAAATATAAACATCAAAAAAGTATTTATTAACCACTTAAACTCACTCACTCATGGTACAAATTATTATTGCTGCTTTAGAAGTTATCTTTGGATAACAGCCTGACCACTTCCGTCTATGACTCATGCATATCAAAGACGTTACTCACTTACTCGATGAATTATTACAGGTTACGCTTTCGCGAAAGCGTATACCTCCTCATCACACTCATTTAACTAAATTTTAGAATATAGCCACAATTGCGACTACACACGCAGGGGAAACTACGTCCTATTTTAAATATAGAACTGACTAGTTTATTGCGTTTTCAAAGCTAGTCAATAGAGACCTCCTTGCTCTTGATCAGAAATAGGAGGTTTTTCTATGTAATATCTTTAGTACTTTTGAAATTAATTTGGCATCAAAATTGAAACTTGATAAAAAAGTCAATGATTATGAAGTACTTCTACACAACATTATGTATTCTACTCTGTTTTACAAGCTGCTCGTCTGTAAAAAAATCTACCTCTTCTATTCTTAGTGGTAATTATGATACAGCTATTAATACCTCCATACAGAAATTACGTAAGAACCCTACAAAGAAAAATAGAGAATCACATATCTTACTTTTAGAAGAAGCCTTTGCTAAAGCCGTACAAAGAGATTCTGATCGTATTACATATTTACAAAAGGAAGCAAACCCTACTTCTATAGAAGAAATTTATCAACTTTATAAGACACTCAACAGAAGACAAGAAAGTATAAAACCTTTGCTTCCTCTACGTTTACAAGAGCAAGCGAGAGATGCTGTTTTTGAGATTAAGAATTATGATAATGATCTCATTACATCAAAAAGAAAACTTACAGATTTATTATATAATCAAGTAGTTACTGATCTTGCTGCAGCTAATGCAAAGGTAGATTATAGAAGAGTTCATAATGATTTAGAATACTTAGATGACCTAACACCAAATCATAAAGATGTACGTCAGCTTTTGGAAGAAGCACACTTTAAAGGAACAGATTATATTGAAGTGGCCCTCTATAATGATTCTGATATTTTATTACCTAGACGTTTACAAGACGATCTCTTAGACTTTTCTACATACGATTTAAATGATTTTTGGAAAGTATATCACAGCACAGCACAACAAGGAATCACCTATGATTATGTAATGGATGTTTCTTTACGAGAAATTAATATCTCTCCAGAACGTTTTAGAGAAAGAGAAGTTCAAAAAGAAAAGAGTATTAAAGATGGTACAGAGTATCTTACAGATGAAGATGGGGATTATGTACTAGACGAAGATGGTGAAAAAATTGAAGTGGATAAAATGATCACGGTGCGTTGTACTTATTATGAAGTATTACAAACCAAAGCTGTAAACATTATAGGACAAGTACGGTATACATCACAAAGTACTAACCAAGTAATAGAATCATTTCCACTTGCTAGTGAATTTGTTTTTGAACATTACTTTGCCACCTATGATGGAGATAAAAGAGCGCTGGATAATGATTTGTTAAGATACACGCGTAATAGAGAGGTTCCATTTCCTTCTAACGAGCAAATGGTATATGACGTAGGAGAAGATCTAAAACAACGCTTAAAATCTATTATCGTCAACTCTAATCTTTAAGAAAGATATTGTGATATAAAAATGAGGCTGAATTCATCAAGTATAAAAACAAATAAAATGAATTTATTTTTTAAAGGTAGAAATCAACCTCATTAAGTATCAACTATAATAAACTAAAGGACTTTATTTCTTTAAGATTATTTTTTCACGAATCGTACTTCCATTAACTAATTCTATAGCAACATTATAAACACCTGTTGCTTCTTTAGAAATATCTACTTGAATATTATTCGCTTTAACATCCAAATTTCCTACAGACTTTCCTGAGGCTATATTGTAAACTTGAACATTCGCTATTTCTAAATCCTTATCTACTTCAATCATAAATTTACCAGAAGTTGGATTAGGGAACACACGAATACTATCCTTCAGTAAAGCACCTTCTATGCTTTTTTCCTTTAATTCATCAGGGAATTCAAATAAGGTATTTAACTTTCTCTTTGTAGAAATAACGCCTTCTTTTTCGTCACCGTTACTATTATTCCTACCGGACCATTCGCCTATACAGAAATCAAAACATTTTCTACATCTAGTACCATCTGGTAATCTTACATTCAAACAAAAAGTATAATTCGCTGGCATTGCTAGATAACTAATAAAAGGTCCGCTGTAAACATTTACCCCATTCTTTATAATAGTCATACTAGATGAAGCACCAGCTGGAATTCCTGTTGGTAATATAGATACTCCTGTGGCGCCAGAACTCTGTTCACTTAATTGTAGATTGAAACCAATTTCGTCACATGGATCAGAAACTTGGCAAATTCTTAAATCTCGTAATGTAAACTCTACTACTGGAAAAGTAGGTGAAAAAGGATGAATCCATAAATTGTCAAAATTATCAGAAGCTGTAAATGTGTATGTGTATATACTTGTACTTGGCGGGGCAGTTCCGTTCCAGTTCTCATTAGCAATGACATCACTTGGAGATGGTAAAGCAGGTAATGCGGCTCCTCCATTTGGAACAAAAGTTCCTATAACATTCCCTTGAGTTGCTGCTACTCTAAAATAAGCA
Organism: uncultured Dokdonia sp.; assembly: GCF_947492535.1. Taxonomy (GTDB): domain Bacteria; phylum Bacteroidota; class Bacteroidia; order Flavobacteriales; family Flavobacteriaceae; genus Dokdonia. The sequence goes on from NZ_CANLNH010000007.1 coordinate 173,330, forward strand.
TCAACATTTGCTGAGCCACCTCCTCTAACTACAGTTGTAGCTTCAAAGGAAATACAATACTCTTGCCCAGCTACAAAATTATAAGATTGGTAATTAATTCCTTCCCCTACACCACTTGCAGACCACATCCAAACACTACCTGTATTTACTGAAGGTGAACCGTGAGAAGTTTGCCAATCCGGATGTGCGTTGTTGTAATTTGTTTCAGGAGTAAAATTCATGTCTACATCGACACAATCTCCCTCACATTGTGAGTATCCAGACATGGATACTAGAAATGCGAATACTAAAAAAAAGATTGATTTTTTCATATGATAAGATATTTAGTTAGAATCCCTACTCTTTTAGTGTAGGCTTTTCGGGTATCGCCTTATACTTATAAGGGTCTCATAACAAGATTCATTACCCGAAAATTTCAAATAAAATCACATTAACATACAATATATCAATTAATTACGTGAATACCGTAATATATTAAGACTAGTAAACTTCAATAATAAATACTAGCGATTCACTTGATATATATACTGATTATTTAATGGTATATGACGTAGGAGAAGATCTAAAACAACGCTTAAAATCTATTATCGTCAACTCTAGTTTTTAAGAAAAATATTGTAATAAAAAAAGGCTACTCAAATTGAGTAGCCGTTCTTGTATTATGTTTGTTCGAACACAATCGAGAATTAATACGATATTTATTTTATGAAAGTTTATGAATCTTTCAATTATGTAATCTGAAACTACAGATACTGATGCAATACAGGAACATTCACGCCTCCATGGCTATCTGCATATACCGCCGTTCCATTTTTAATAACAATCATTTGCGGACTCTGATGAATCACTTGAAAACGTGCAGCAACTTCATTAGATACATCACGATATGCTTTTAAATCTAGGTAATAAATATCCATTTGATTTGCATCTATATCATAGGTAGACTCTATCTGTCTTAATACCATTCGGCTGATGCCACAGGTTGTAGAATGCTTATATATAGCAACAGGTTTTGTTTTAGAATCTTTTTCGATTTTATTAAGTTGACTTATATCTCTAAGATGTTGCCAAGGAATTTCTGGTTTTGGTTCTTGAGGTTCTTTAGAGCCAAATAGTCCATTAAATATGCCCATATCTGAATTTTTATACAAAAATAGTCGTTTATGGTTTAGTAAGCTTTCGCGAAAGCAAAAAAAACCACTATCCCATTAAAATATAACATCAAACTACTTTATACATCAATACATTAACACGTCAAAAAGTCACTAAAAACAAGGTGTAACACGCCATTTTGTCGCCCTAATCATCTTGGAATAACTATTGACTAGTATCAATCAAAAAACAACTATATCTAACATTAAGAAGCTATGAACTTCAATAATTTCACAATAAAATCACAAGAAGTCATACAGAAAGCACAACAAATTGTGCAAGAGCTGGGACATCAACAAATTGAGAACGAACATATTTTTAAGGCTATCCTAGAAGTAGATGAAAATGTAACACCTTTTTTATTACAAAAACTAGATGTAAACATTCCGTTACTTAAACAGATTTTAGAAAGTACACTTGCTAGTTTTTCTAAAGTATCTGGTGGAGATATGATACTTTCTAGAGAAGCGGGAAAAGCCATAAACGACACTGCAATTATTGCAAAAAACATGAATGATGAATATGTATCTATAGAACATATCATTCTTGCCATTTTCAAAACAAAAAGTAAAATAGCACAAATTCTAAAGGACCAAGGCGTTACTGAAAAGGCATTAACTGCTGCTATAGAAGAACTTCGCAAAGGAGATCGAGTAACTTCTCAAAATGCAGAAGAGACCTATAATGCACTTAATAAGTATGCGAAAAATTTAAATCAGCTTGCTAGAGATGGAAAGCTAGATCCAGTTATAGGACGAGATGAAGAAATACGTCGTATTCTTCAAATCTTATCGAGACGTACTAAAAACAACCCTATCCTTGTAGGAGAACCTGGCACTGGAAAAACAGCTATTGCAGAAGGATTAGCACACCGTATTATAGATGGTGATATCCCTGAAAACTTAACAAATAAGCAAATATTTGCTTTAGACATGGGAGCACTCATTGCTGGTGCAAAGTTTAAAGGAGAATTTGAAGAACGCCTTAAGGCTGTGATTAAAGAAGTAACCACAAGTGATGGAGATATTGTTCTTTTTATAGATGAGATTCACACACTAGTAGGTGCAGGAGGTGGTCAAGGCGCTATGGATGCTGCCAACATTTTAAAACCTGCTTTAGCGCGTGGAGAATTACGTGCTATAGGAGCTACAACATTAGATGAGTATCAAAAGTATTTTGAAAAGGATAAAGCACTTGAACGCCGTTTTCAAAAAGTATTGGTAGATGAACCCGATACAGAAAGTGCCATTTCTATCTTAAGAGGTATTAAAGATAAATATGAGACGCATCACAAAGTACGTATAAAAGATGATGCCATCATCGCTGCAGTAGAGTTATCACAACGCTATATAACGAGTCGTTTCCTTCCAGATAAAGCGATTGATCTTATGGATGAAGCGGCTGCAAAACTACGAATGGAAATCAATTCTAAACCAGAAGAATTGGATGTTTTAGATCGTAAGGTCATGCAACTAGAGATTGAAGTCGAAGCCATTAAACGTGAAAAAGATGAAGTTAAATTAAAAAGCTTATATCTAGAATTAGCTGAATTGAAAGAAGCTCGAAATTCGATAAGTGCGAAGTGGCTCTCTGAGAAAGAAGCTGTAGAAAAGGTACAAACAACAAAACAAGAAATAGAAAACTATAAACTAGAAGCAGAAAAAGCTGAAAGAGATGGTGATTATGGTTTGGTGGCAGAATTGCGCTATGGTAAAATTAAAGATTCACAAGAACGCTTAGAGACATTACAAAAAGAATTAGTCGCACACGAAGAAACAGCACTTATTAAAGAAGAAGTGACAAGTGAAGATATTGCAGAAGTAGTCGCAAAATGGACAGGAATTCCTGTGACAAAAATGTTGCAAAGCGAGCGTGAAAAGCTACTTCATTTAGAGCAAGAGTTACATAAACGTGTGGTAGGTCAAGAAGAGGCTATTATAGCAGTAAGTGATGCGGTAAGACGTAGTCGTGCTGGATTACAGGATCAACGCAAACCTATTGGCTCCTTTTTATTCCTAGGGACGACTGGGGTTGGGAAAACAGAACTTGCAAAAGCATTAGCTGATTATCTTTTTGATGACGAAAATGCAATGACACGTATAGATATGAGTGAGTATCAAGAAAGTCATAGTGTGAGCAGGCTTGTTGGAGCGCCTCCAGGATATGTGGGATATGATGAAGGAGGGCAGCTTACAGAGGCTGTAAGACGTAGACCTTACTCCGTCATATTATTAGACGAAATAGAAAAAGCACATCCCGACACTTTCAATGTACTCTTACAAGTATTGGATGAAGGTAGGTTAACAGATAACAAAGGACGTACTGCCGACTTTAGAAATGCTATTGTTATTATGACTTCAAATATGGGAAGCCATATTATTAAAGAACGTTTTGAAGCAATTCAAGATATGGATAGTGCAATAGAGGCTGCACGTGTAGACGTTCTTGGTTTATTGAAACAGTCTATACGACCTGAATTTTTAAATCGTATTGATGATATCGTCATGTTTACACCGCTTACCAAGAAAAATATTCGTGATATTGTAAAATTACAATTACGAAGTGTCAAAAAAATGCTTAATCAACAAGGCATTACTTTAGATTCAACACGACAAGCTATTGACTTCTTAGCTGAAAAAGGATTTCAGCCTGAGTATGGTGCTAGACCTGTAAAGAGAACTATACAAAGAGAAGTACTAAATCAATTATCAAAAGAAATATTGAGCGGTAAAATCTCTACAAATAGTATTATTCTTTTAGACGCATTTGACGATATACTTGTCTTTAGAAATCAAGATGAATTAACAGGCGAAGAAGAATAATTGCCTCAGTAACTAAATAAAAAAAGCACCATATCGGTGCTTTTTTTATTTAGTTTAAGTAGCTTAGACCCATAATCTGATGGGTAAATATGTTTAAAAAAATTGATACAGTATTAGCTGCTTTTGGGAATATAAAAGCGATGGAACGTCTTCATGTGGATGATTTCACAGAAAACATCATAACAACTATAACTGGAACTAAAATTGCAGCATCTCAATATGGACAAGTGATTATAGAAATTGAAGAACTCAATGGATATACCTTCTTAGAAGTTACTATTTTAAGTAATACTAATATTAAAACAATGAGAGGGGCAAAACTAGTGCTTATAGGTAATAACAATCCCTACACATTAACATCTGACACACAGGAAATTGAATCTGATTTTTCTAACGTATCAAATAGATACATGACAAAAATTAGTTTTAACATCAATTCACAAGAAATTACAAGAATCAATAAAAAAGATTTTGAATACGTACATTTAGAATATAAAAAGAAGGTTCTTCCTTTTAAAAAAGTGTTATAATAAAGAGAACTATGAAAAAAACAATCCTGACATTCACTTATATTTTTACATTATTTATCATAATTAGCTGTAAAAAAGAAAACACAGCAACTATTTCAGAAGTAAAAAGTACAGAAGATGTACAGACACATCTTGTTAAAGTTCCTGAAAATTGGATTACAGAACGAACAGCTAACGCAAAAAAAAGATTAGAATCTTCAGCAGCAGGAAGAGTAGTATGGAATGCTATGGAAGCTCATGGAGGACTTGCAAATTGGTATGCTAAAGGACCTATTGCTTTTCATTTTGATTACAAACCATTAGACGGAAGTACGCGACGCAATACCTACCAAACGGTAGATATGTGGAGTAATACGGCAAGACATCAACATTACGATGATCGCTCTCAAGAATTTGGATGGGATGGCTCTCAAGCTTGGGCAAAAACAACAGATAGTACTGCCTTTGCCTATAATCTTCGTTTTTGGGCATTAACACCTTATTACTTTCTAGCACAACCTTTCGTACTTGATGGAGAAGGTGTGATTCTGGAACAATTAGAAGACAAAGAATTTAAAGATAAAATGTATGATGTAATTAAAGTGAGTTTTGCAGAAGGTACTGGTGATGCTCCCGATGATTACTATGTCTTATATTTTGGAAAAGAAGATCATAACCTTGGAGTCATTCGTTATATCGTATCATATCCTGGTTATTTTGAAAAAGGGAAACACTTACCTGAAAAATTTATGGAATTACAAGGTACTACAAAAGTAGATGGAATTACACTAAGTACAGGATATCACACACACTGGTTATTGGAAGGCGAAATTCCTGGTGAACATATCACAACGATTACTGTAGATAACATATCTTTCCAACCAGAAACAAAAAAAGAATATCTCGAAGTGCCCGAAGGAGCAACAATTCTCAAAGGATTAAAATAATATTTTATTTTAAATACGCTTATGCTTTACATTCAATTTGAAATTAAAAATCCTGAAAAGTATTACGCTTTTAAGAAAGTGTATAAAGTACTTTTTGAAATTAAACCTAAAGGAGAAAGTAGACCTCTAGATTTTTGGGAGGAGATCATACCGACATATGTCAAAAAATTTCTAGATGGATTTTATAAAAAAGAAAATGCGCTATCAGACCTAGTGAAAGAAGACTTCACTTCTTTTGTAAATTACTTAGAATTTGGATTGGATGCAGATTTTATAGATTTAAGAATTCTTAATCCAACAACAGGTCATGTAGATTTTGCCCCATTAGGTTTTCCATATGGAGGTATGGACAAACTTCTCGTATTTCTGAAATCTTTTGATTGTATACCTAAAGAAATATATAATGGGTTTTCGGTCTGTAAACTCACTTGGACCGATAAGTACACTTATGAATCAATAGATTTACCTGACAAGACAGAAGCTTACCTCAACTAATTTGAGTTTCTATAAGATGTACATTAGCGTATCAAAATGACCTCTTACCCATAGTTATGTAACGAAGTATAGGTTTTGTACTCTAATAAGGTATAACACCTATACATTGAAGTACATATTACACATAACATACAGTTTATTTTATGCTAAGATTCCTACATTTATCTTACAGAAATGGATACTATCCCAACGTATAGAATGGTTAATCGTCGTTGCAAAAAAAGGACATTATAAAAACCGAATACAGATTGCTGAGCAAATACCCTCGTTACACATTAATGGGCAACATAAACTCATTACTATATTACTAGATGATCCTGTAGTAGCGATCTCTCAAAAAATAATCAACGTTTCTAAATCACTCAAATTATTAGACGATCTCAAAAAACGTATTATAGAAAAAGAAATATATTGGCAGGCTTTAGAAAAAGAGCAAGAAGATAATAGAAAGGCATATTCTAAAATCTATAAAGACATGCCACATTATAAACGTAAGTTTTCTAACGGAGAAAGTTATCAGCAAATGAAGCAAGCTGCTAAAAAATCAATGAATATCGGAAAGTGGATATAATTCAATAAAAATCTAGAATTAAATAATTGAATCACACCAAAAACTGAAACAAATCTGGTTTATCATTAAGGTAATCACCAAAGAATTTACGTGCATGCATACGATCTACCAGTGGTTCTAAATCTTTTACATGTTTTAATTGAATCCCTACGACAGCAGGTCCTTGTTCCCTACTCGTTCGTTTAGAATATTCAAAATGTGTAATATCATCATCTGGTCCTAAGACCTCAGCAACAAACTCTTTTAAAGCACCGGCACGCTGTGGAAAACGAACAATAAAATAATGCTTCAACCCTCTATGAAGTAAGGCTCGTTCTTTAATTTCTGCCGTACGGGTAATATCATTATTACTCCCGCTTACCACACAAGCAATATGCTTTCCTTTGATTTCATCTGCAAATTGGTCAAGCACTGCTAATGTCAATGCGCCTGCAGGTTCTACCACAATAGCATCACGATTATATAAATCTAAAATTGTTTGACATACTTCGCCTTCTGGTACCGTTACCACCCTATCTAAAAACTGTTTGCATATCTTGAAATTTCGCTCCCCTACGCGTTGTACTGCAGCTCCATCTACAAACTTGTCTATATCAGATAAGGTGGTATTTTTATCATATTCTATAGATTTTTTCATAGCTGGCGCTCCTTCAGGTTCGACGCCTATAACTTTTGTATCGGGAGACAACAAATGAAATACGGTACTTAAACCAGCAGAGAGTCCGCCGCCGCCTATAGGAACAAACACATAATCTAAGGGTGTTGTAGATTGTTCTATAATTTCTAGACCTACGGTGGCTTGTCCTTCGATGATCTTTTCGTCATCAAAAGGATGTACAAAGGTTTTTCCCTCTTCTAAACAACAGGTGTTCGCTTTCGCGAAAGCGTCATCAAATGTATCCCCTTCTAAAACGACTTTGATCCAATCCCCTCCAAATAACTTGACTTGTTCTACCTTTTGAGAAGGGGTAGGCATCGGCATATAAATGGTACCATGTATCTCCAATTTTGCACAAGCAAACGCTACGCCTTGTGCATGATTGCCTGCACTAGCACATACAATTCCTTTCGATTTTGCTTCTTGAGACAGCGAACTCATCTTGTTGTACGCACCTCTAATTTTATAAGATCGTACTTGCTGTAAGTCTTCTCGCTTTAAAAACACAGAAGCATCGTATTTTTTAGAATACGTAAAACTCTGCATCAATGGTGTTTGAGTTACGACTTCTCTTATAGCCCCTGAAGCTTTTTTTACCGCGTCTAACGTAGGGTAATATGTGGTTTCTATTTTCATTAACATCTGTGAGTTTCCCCTCTAGAAAGAGGGGATTAAGGGATGTGTTTTAATGTTCTTTTATAAAATATGCTAGTAACACCTCCCTCAATCCCTCCTTTCTAGGAGGGAAGTCTTCATTTTTATTCTCGCACTTCGGCTACGCTCAGCATAAACTCCAGTGGGAATCTCATTCTTATTAACTTTATCATTCTAAAATAGAGTATTGTTCTATTTTAGAGCACTACGCTATTTTTATTTTAATTCAACACAGCTTCTGGTGTTTCTTCTGTTTTTACTTTTTTCATGGCGGTCATGGCTTTACGTAATCGAGCACCCACTAGTTCTACTGGGTGATTACGGATTGCATCATTTACAGCAATGAGTTCTTGATTATCTACGCTATTTGTTTTCGCGAAAGCGGTACCCACCACATCTACATCAATAGTTGTCATAAAGTCTTCTAATAATGGCTTGCATGCGTGATCAAATAAGTAACATCCATACTCAGCCGTATCAGAAATAATACGATTCATTTCAAAAAGCTTTTTACGCGCAATGGTATTGGCAATAAGCGGTGTCTCATGTAACGACTCATAATACGCCGAATCTTCTATAATTCCAGCAGCTGTCATCGTTTCAAAAGCAAGCTCTACTCCTGCTTTTACAAAAGCGACTAATAACGTACCTTGATCAAAATAGGTTTGTTCTGAAATATGATCCCCTGTAATTTCTTGTTTTTCAAAAGCAGTTTCACCAGTAGCGGCACGCCATGTCAATAGATTTTTATCATCTGCTGCCCAATCTTCCATCATGGTTTTAGAAAAGTGTCCAGAGATAATATCATCCATATGTTTTTCAAAAAGCGGACGCATGATCGTTTTTAACTCAGATGCTAGTTGAAATGCTTTGATCTTAGCTGGATTACTCAAACGATCCATCATGGTTGTGATACCGCCATGTTTTAAGGCTTCAGTAATAGTCTCCCATCCGTACTGTATCAATTTTGCTGCATAGGAAGGCTCAATTCCTTTTTCAACCATTTTATCAAAACACAAAATAGATCCTGTTTGTAACACGCCACAAAGGATGGTTTGCTCTCCCATAAGATCACTTTTCACCTCAGCGACAAACGAAGATTCTAACACGCCTGCTCTGTGTCCTCCTGTGGCAACAGCATAAGCTTTTGCTTGTTCTAATCCTTTTCTTTGCGGATCATTATTTGGATGTACTGCTATTAAAGTAGGAACTCCAAAACCACGTAGATACTCTTCTCTCACTTCAGATCCTGGGCATTTTGGCGCGACCATGATCACGGTCAAATCTTCACGTACTTTCATTCCTTCTTCTACGATATTAAATCCGTGAGAATATGAAAGTGTAGCTCCTTGTTTCATAAAAGGCATTACTGCCGTTACAACAGCCGTGTGTTGTTTATCTGGCGTTAAATTCAATACCACATCTGCATCTGGTATCAATTCTTCATAGGTACCTACCGTAAAATCATGTTTGGTAGCATTTTGATATGAAGCACGTTTTTGGTCTATCGCACTTTGACGTAATGCATACGAAATATCAAGTCCGCTGTCTCGCATATTTAGCCCTTGGTTTAATCCTTGAGCACCACAACCTACAATGACAATCTTTTTACCTTCTAAGGCTTTTGTGCCCTTAGAAAACTCATCGGCTGTCATAAAACGGCACTTTCCTAATTGTGCTAATTGATCTCTTAATGATAATGTGTTGAAATAATTTTCCATGTGTTTATGATCTTATTTTTCCATCTCCGTGAAGACGGAGATCTAATCCCTCTCTGTCCTTCGGACATCTCTCCCAAAGGGAGAGAATTAATAATCTTTTTTACTTTATATTTTCTATTTACGCTTTCGTACTTCGACAAGTTCAGTATAAAATTCAGCTTAGCTGAAAGCGTATTCTTCTTCTTTAGTTAATGAACCTAAAAGTTGAGAAATAGGCATTTCTGATTTTGTAACTGCAATACGTCCTGATCTGACAAATTGCATAATTCCAAAAGGTTTTAACTCTCTATGCAGCAATTCAATTTCTGCGCGCATTCCTGATTTTTCCAGTACAAAAAACTGTTTATTTACTGTGACGATTCGGGCATGGCTTTCTTTAATAATATTTTGAATCTGACGTTCTTCAAAAAGCAAATCTGATTTGATTTTAAACAAAGCACTTTCTGTAAAGATGGTTTCTTCATCCGTATGATAATAGGCTTTAATGACTTCGATCTGGCGCTCAATTTGCCCTATGATTTTTTTGATTTGTGCTTCTGTTACTTGTACTACCAATGTCCATCTGAACACATCATCTATCTCACTTTCTGAAGCAGAAAGGCTTTCTACATTGATATGACGACGTTGAAAAATAGCCGAAATACGGTTTAATAACCCTATATTATTTTCGGTATAAATACTTACGGTGTATGTCTTTTTCTCCATAATTTTCTTTTCATTCCCGTGAAGACGGGAATCTTTTTAAATTTTCACTACTATATCTTTTTTAAAAGTAGAGTCACACTCTATTTATAATTCCCCTTTCGGGGGTTAGGGGACTTTTATTCCAGTCGTATATCAGATACTGATGCTCCCGAAGGAATCATCGGAAATACATTATCTTCTTTTTCTACACACACTTCTAGGAAGTATGAATCTGGACACGCGATCATTTCTTTAATAGCTCCAGCTAGTTCTTCTCTTTTAGTTACTTTTTGTGCTTGAATATGATATCCTTTTGCGATAGCTACAAAATCAGGATTGATCATTTCTGTAGAAGCATATCGTTTATCAAAAAACAATTGTTGCCACTGGCGCACCATTCCTAGAAACTCATTATTTAGAACTACAATCTTTACAGGTACTTTGGATTGGAAAATAGTCCCCAGTTCTTGAATTGTCATTTGATACCCACCATCTCCTATAATAGCGACTACTTCGCGCTCTGGTTTTCCCATTTTTGCTCCAATCGCTGCAGGAAGCGCAAATCCCATAGTTCCGAGTCCGCCAGAAGTAATATTGCTTTTTGTTGTATTGAATTTAGCATAACGACAGGCAATCATTTGATGTTGTCCTACGTCTGAAACAATAATTGCATCTCCTTTTGTCTCTTTATTAATCCCGTCAAGTACCTCCCCCATGGTAAGTCCTCCTTTTGTTGGAGTAAGATCATGTTGAATAATCTTATCATACTCTATCTTATAAAGATCTTTAAATCGTTGGTGCCATTCTGTATGTGCATTTGGCGTTACTTTAGAAAGTATCTTAGAAAGACTTTCTTTACAATCTCCTAGTACTGCTACATCTGCGTATACATTTTTATTTACTTCGGCTGGGTCTATTTCAAAATGGATGACCTTAGCTTGTGTTGCATAGGTATCTAACGATCCTGTAACACGATCATCAAAACGCATTCCTATAGCAATTAACAAATCACATTCATTGGTCAATATATTAGGTGCATAATTCCCATGCATTCCCACCATTCCGACATTAAGTGGATGGTCTGTTTCTAATGCTGATACCCCTAGAATAGTCCATGCAGCTGGAATGCCTGTTTTTTCTACAAAGGTTTTAAATGTTTCTTCTGCTTCTCCTAGAATAACCCCTTGTCCCCATACAATCATAGGTTTCTTAGCAGCATTTATAAGTACTGCTGCTGCATCGAGTGCTTCTTCTTGTACTTCTGGTGTAGGTGTATAACTACGTATATGTGTACATGGTTGATACTCATAATCTAATTCACCAAACTGTGCATCTTTTGTAATATCGATAAGTACGGGTCCTGGACGACCACTTCGCGCAATATAGAAAGCTTTAGCAAGTACCTCAGGAATTTCAGATGCTTTTGTTACTTGATAATTCCACTTGGTAACGGGTGTTGAAATACCAATAATATCAGTTTCTTGGAAAGCATCACTTCCTAACAAATGAGAAGCTACTTGGCCAGTAATACAAACCATAGGTGTACTGTCTATCTGTGCATCTGCTATTCCTGTAATTAGATTGGTAGCACCTGGTCCAGATGTTGCGACTGCGACTCCTACTTTACCTGTAGCTCTCGCATATCCCTGTGCTGCATGTGTTGCGCCTTGTTCATGTCTTGTCAATACATGTTGTAGTTTATCTTGAAACTTATAGAGTTCGTCATACATAGGCATAATAGCGCCTCCTGGATACCCATATATAAGATTGACCCCTTCTGCCAGTAAGCAATGAATAATAGCTTCGCTTCCTGTGATGGTTTGCTTTTTAGTGGTTGTCTGCGTTATTGTTTTTGTTTCCATAATTGTCCCTCACCCCAGCATCTCCCTCTTGAAGAGAAGCTTATGGGAATTTTTATTTAAAATTCATCTGTTACACAGCCTTCTGATGCTGATGCAACTGTTTTTGCGTATTTATATAAAGTGCCTCGTTGTACCTTCAATGGAGGTTGTTTCCAAGCCGCTTTTCTAGTTGTTAATTCTTCTTCGCTAATGTCTACTGAAATCGTGTTGGCTTCGGCATCAATCGTAATGATATCTCCATCCTTTACAAGAGCAATAGTCCCTCCTTCTTGTGCTTCTGGTGTGATATGCCCTACCACAAAGCCATGAGTTCCTCCAGAAAAACGACCATCCGTAATCAATGCAACTTCTTTTCCTAATCCAGCGCCCATAATAGCAGCGGTAGGTTTAAGCATTTCTGGCATACCTGGCCCTCCTTTTGGTCCTTCATAGCGTATGACGACGACATCTCCTGCGACGACTTTCCCTTGTCTGATACCGTCATTGGCTTCAAATTCTGAATTAAATACACGTGCGCTTCCGCGAAAGCGTACTCCTTCCTTCCCCGTAATTTTAGCAACAGATCCTTCTGTAGCAAGATTCCCATATAGAATGCGAATATGTCCTGTACTCTTTATAGGATTTTCTACAGGATGAATCACATCTTGATGTGCTTTCAAATGGTCTACATCAGCAAGGTTTTCTGCTAATGTTTTTCCTGTAACGGTAAGACAATCCCCATGCAGCATTCCTTGTGCTAGCATATATTTAAGTACCGCTGGAACACCTCCTACCTTATGTAAATCTTCCATTAGGTATTTTCCACTTGGTTTTAAATCTGCCAAAAAAGGTGTCGTATCACTTATTTTTTGGATATCATCTAATGTAAAAGGGATTTGAGCAGCTTTTGCAATCGCTAAGAAATGCAAAACAGCATTTGTAGACCCACCTAACACGGTCACTAGCCGAATTGCATTCTCAAGCGATTTAATCGTTACAATATCTGACGGTTTAATATCTTGTTCTATAAGATGTCTTAATGCATTTCCTACTCTGGCACATTCGGCTGTTTTATGTGAGCTGATAGCTGGATTTGATGATGTGTATGGTAAGCTCATCCCTAATGCTTCTATAGCAGATGCCATTGTATTTGCAGTATACATACCCCCACAAGCGCCAGCGCCAGGGCATGCCTTTTTTACAACCGTCTTAAATTCTTTTTCTGTAATAGTCCCTGCCACTTTTTCTCCCCAAGCTTCAAAAGCAGAAACCACATCTAGTTTTTTATCTTCATGACATCCAGGAGCAATGGTTCCTCCATATACTAATATAGATGGGCGATCTAATCGTAATTGTGCCATTAATGCACCAGGCATATTCTTGTCACATCCTACTACAGTTACCAGCGCATCATAACTCATCGCTTGTACTACCGTTTCTATAGAGTCTGCAATTAAATCTCGACTTGGTAATGAAAAACGCATTCCAGGTGTTCCCATAGAAATGCCATCACTAACACCAATAGTGTTATAGATCAATCCAACTAAATCTGCCTGTTGAACGCCTTCTTTAATATCTTTGGCTAGTGCATTAAGGTGCATATTACATGGATTTCCTTCGTACCCTGTACTTGCAATTCCTACAAAGGGTTTTTGAAAATCATCTTCTGTTAATCCTATGGCATGTAACATTGCTTGTGCAGCAGGTTGCGTTGGATCTTGTGTAACGGCTTTACTATATGGATTGAGTTCTTTCAATGTATTCCTATTTTAATGTTAAAACTAGTTGCTATCTATTATTTAAAAATTCTAATTTACTTTCACTTACGTTATTCAAGTTTACTCAAAACCAATTAAAACTATGATTATCAAATATTTACATTGTTTTTAACTATGTAAATCACACCATAAAAAAAGCCTGTATCAATATGTCGATACAGGCTTTATATATGAGTATAGCAGTCCGTATCATTCCCGTAGAGGAATAATAATAATGACGCTATTAATTATCTGGTTTCTCATAAACTTGGGATAAATGTATAAAAAGTTTTTTGAAATAAACACGACATATTCAAAATGGCGCATGCTTTTTCCAGTCTCTTCATTAAAAATGTACTTATTTTTGTAAAAAATATATGTTGAATATCCCCCATCTTATTAATTCGCAACGTGCCTATTTTACTACTGGCAAGACAAAACCTATACAGCTACGTTTACAGGCTTTAAAACAATTATATAAAAGTGTAAAAAAACATGAAGAAAAAATTCATGAAGCTTTGTTTTCTGATTTTAAGAAACCTCTTTATGAAAGTATGTCTAGTGAAACTGGTATTGTAGTACGAGAATTACAACTTACCATTAAACAGCTTGAATTTTGGGCACGTCCTAAAAAAGTAAAAGGGTCTTTACTTAATTTTCCTGCTAGGGATTATATCTATTATGAACCTTATGGGACGACACTTATTATTGCGCCTTGGAATTATCCATATCAATTAGCATTAACGCCACTTATTGGCGCTATTGCGGCTGGAAACACAGTCGTCCTTAAACCTAGTGAGCTTACGCCTGCAACGAGTCATATATTAGATACTATTATTCAAGAAGTATTTCCTTCTGACCATGTTGCTGTCGTACAAGGTGCTATTCCTGAAACTACAGAATTACTTGCACAACGATGGGATTATATTTTTTTTACAGGGAGTGTTTTGGTAGGTAAAATTGTGGCGAAAGCCGCTGCTAAGCATTTAACACCTACAACACTTGAATTAGGAGGTAAAAATCCTTGTGTAATTGATGACTCTGTCAATGTTTCATTAGTTGCAAAACGTATTGTATGGGGAAAGTTTTTAAATGCAGGGCAAACGTGTATTGCTCCTGATTATATATTGATTGAATCTTCTATTAAAACTTCTTTTTTAGAAGCTTTAAAAAAGGAAATAAAAAGTGCTTATAGTACTGATGTAAAGACATCACCTGATTTTGCTCGAATTATTAATGAAAAGAATTTTGATAGGCTTGCTAAGATGCTCGAAGGAGTGTCTATTGTGATGGGAGGGCAAACAGATCGTGATGCATTGTTTATAGCACCTACTGTTATTGACAATCCTTCTTTGGATAGTTTTGTGATGGAGGATGAGATTTTCGGTCCTATTCTACCCGTAATACCATATCAAACAAAGGCAGATATTGAGCGCATCATTTCCCGTTATGAGAAGCCATTATCTGGGTATATTTTTTCGCGAAAGCGGTCTTTTTCAAATTGGTTTTTAACACGTTTTTCTTTTGGAGGTGGAGCTGTAAATGATACTGTGATCCAATTTGTTAATGAAGCTTTACCATTTGGTGGTGTAGGACATAGTGGTATAGGTGGGTATCATGGAAAGCATACCTTTCTTACATTTAGCCATGCAAAAGCCATTGTCAAAAAAGGAAACTGGCTAGATATCCCTATTAGATATGCCCCTTATAAAGGGAAAAACAACATATTAAGGTTTTTGTTACGTTGGTTATGATTGTACAATGAGATTATGTTTCATGACATAAATCACAGCGCCTACTCTAGAAGAAACACCTAATTTTCGAAACAACTCTGCGCGTCTATTTTCTATAGTCTTAGGACTTAAGTGCATTTTTGCTGCAATTTCTTTATAGCCTAAATCTGTGCCACATAGATAGTTTAAAAACTCTTGATCTGTTTCTTTTAGTTGAAACTTTCTGTGGTTACTCACTTCTGCTTCTTTTTCTTCTGAAATACCATTTAATGCTTTTTTATGAAGGTCTCTATCTACAATTTCATTGTATATAAATTCTCCTTTACTAGCTCTCACAATAGAAGCATTGAGTTGTGCTGGTTCTACATCTTTAAGGAGGTATCCTTTACACCCGAAGAAAATCATATTAGAAATGGTTTCTTCATCATCTTCCATGGTGATCGCAATGACATTGATATCTGGACAATTGTCTTTAATCCATGCCATAGTGCTCAACCCATTCATAATAGGCATACGTACATCTAATAAGACAACATCTGGTTGCTCATTATCACTTTTCAAATACTCTATAAACTCTCTTCCGTTTTTAGCTACAAAAACAACATAGGTATCTTCAAAACCTGAAACTAATGTTTTTAAAGCTTTCGCGAAAAGGATGTGATCATCAACGATGGCTACTTTGAGCGGTTTCATGCAGGGGTGGTTGGTAGGTTAATGTTATTTCTGTTCCATGTCCTTGTTTACTATGTGCTACGAGTTGTGCATGAATCATCTCTGCTCTACGTTGCATATTAATAAGCCCAGAACCTAATTTATTATTTTGAGTGTTATATCCTATGCCATCGTCTTTTATAAAAATATGAAGATGCTCCTCCTTATACGATATATCAATCACAAGGTGTTCTGCATCTGCATGTTTAATGACATTACTACAGCACTCTTGCACTATTCTAAATATAATAATTTTTTCTCGTTCTCCTACAAAAATAGGGTCACCGCTAACGGTAAGTGTAGAATTGGTATGTGAAAAACGATTGATGCGATCTATTTCTACTTGTATGGCATCTTGTAAATCCATGTTTGCAAGCACCTCACCATTAACGGTTTTAGAGAGTTGACGAACTTCTATCAGGCTTAAATCTACCGTTTCTAATGCTTCTGTAAATGTTTCTTTTTTATCTTCAGGAAGTAGCATGAGTCCTGATCGCAATTGCATTTTAGCCACCGAGAGGAGTTGACCCACATTGTCATGCAATTCCATACCTACGTTTTTAAGCGTGGCTTCTTGGATTTCATTTTCTACTTGTACAAGCGCACTTTCATATTCTTTTTGAGCCACTACTTTTTCGATAAGTAGTTTGTTTTTACGACGTTGGAAGGTGTAAAAGAAGAGAATAAATAGAAAAACAAGAACTACGACTACTATGATAAAGTAGACGACAAGGAGAACTTCGTGTTTTGAGATTTGTTGAACCAATAACATTTTACAATACCAAATATAAACATTCCGTATAGGAAGTAATTAGCATAGGTACTAATTATTCTATAATATTCAGTAAAAACAGTTTCGCTTAATTTAATAAACTCACTACTTATAAAGAGTGGTGTCATTGTTAAAAAAAAAAGAAGGGTGGATATAGATATAAAAAAAGGGAATGATGTACCAATAAATAAAACCTGATTAGAAGTAAGTAATTTATAGTAATAATATCCAATACTTATAGAAAAGAGAACTAAACCTAATAATTCTATAAATTTAGAGTAGCCCTCAATAAAAATACCAGTCCATAACATATAGAACATACTGAAAATTAAAAAAAATAATAAAGTTAACTTTACTTTTTTCATTAATTGAATGCTCCCAAATTGTTTAAAAAAAAATATTACAAAAAAAGAATATGTAAGAATACTGTATATATTATACAACCAATAGTTATGAGTTAAATCAGGGTTATTCATAAAAAAACCATACTCATCATAACCGTTATCACAAATGTATGTAGAGTAAAGTCCTGTATTTTCAACTAACACTACAAACCATAGGTATACAGTTAGATATAATAAATTCTTATGTAAGTTTTGATTTTTTTTGAATATTATAAGAGTAATTGTGGCAACCAAGGCTGCCACAATTTCTATAACTAATGGTAAATAATTACTAAAGTAATTTGTTATCATTCATTAATATTTATGGATTATAAATATTTGGTGGCCACCCTCCTTGATGTCTATTCCAAGCATCAATATCGTAATTATTATCGTCATCATCATCTCCTCCTCTACTAAGTGTTTTTTCTTTGGTAGGTGCTAAGAAAAAAGTAGTTTTATTCGATTTTGATGCATCATAAGCTCCAAAGTACAAACGTAGTCCTGGGTTTGTGATTCCTTGTTTTTTAGATTCTTCTTCTACGTAATCTAAATATTCTCGTAATTCTGAAATGTCGAGCTTAAATTCACACGTATCGTGTTCCCCCAAACTCTCTCTAAGCGTTTCTCCCCGTGTTTTACTCCAATGCGTAAATAATTTTTCAGCATCTTGGGGCGTGATGCATTTTTCTGGCTTTGCCATAATGTAAATAGTTTAAGTTAAGTTATGAAAGTAGGAAAATATAACTCGTTCTGCAAGAAGATTTATATAAAAACGGGTAAAAATACGTATTTCTATTACGGTCTTCCTGTATAATTTAGCCATAAAATTCTTACGAATTTATACTAAAATTCTTACGAAGATCAATAAACAAGCGATATTAAAAGATTTTAATTATGGGAAAAGCCTCACACTCAGAAAGATTACTTACACCTAGACCTATTGTTATGCCATCTACTCTTACATTTTGCAAACTTAACATCAGAAAACTATATGCCAAAGGAAAACGTCTAGGAATTGCAGAATGGAATCACGAAGCAGATTATGCAGACTATATCCATAACTTATGGGATGCTATCTCATCTCATCGTGAACTTAAAGAAGAAGCAACACGCACCGAAGAACTTCTAGGAAAAGGAGATGTTATCCAATTACTCAGTGACACCGTCATGGAACACACTTCTATACGGACCACTAAGTAAGAAAGAGATGTTATCATCTTGTTTTTTCTGAGCCAAAATAGAGATAGCATTTTCAGAAAGTTGTAATATACGTGGGTATCCGCCTGTAGTTTGACAATCTTTCATCAAGATCATCATGCGCCCAGAAGGTGTTAGTTGTATCGTTCCCGGTATAACTGGTCCAGTTGTAATAGATGGAATTGAATGTGTTATGGTTTCTTTTAATTGTACTGCCATTCGATTCCAAAGATTCGAAACTGTAAATGATGATGTTGCTATATAATTGCGAAATTCTATATCTAAAAGCTCATATTCAGGGCCTCTGTATACGTTGAGTGTATTTTCTTGTATATAGGAAGTGATTTGTGATTTATTTTCAATCTTCAGGCGAGCCCCTTTTAGGGTTCCATAGGTAGATATGCCTATAGAGATGTGCATTTCTTTTTCTACGGTTGCTATATCAGTAATAGGTATATACATACTTTTACTTTCTAATACATCTGGTAATTGTAATCCGCCAGCAATCGCAATATATCCTCGGCAGCCTTCTGTTATTTTATTGATTTCTAAGACATCACCTGCACGTGCTCTATAAATAACATTGTTTTTAATGATCTTTGAACCTAATCGAGCTACTGTAGTCCCGCCAGTAATCACAAAATGTCTTTCACAATGAAACTGAATAGAAGGTCCAACTAATGTATATTCTAGCACAGTAGCATCTAGGGAATTATTGACAAGTCTATTTGCGAGTTGCATGGCTTTTTTATCCATGGCGCCACTCTCAGGAATTCCTAAATGTGCATATCCAAAGCGTCCTTCGTCCTGAATGCTTGTGTAGAAACCTGTGCGCAGTATACAAATACTATCCTCCATAGACTTCTGTTATTGGAAATACACATTCTATCTCATTTTGCTCTTTTAAAAGTGTATGTTCTGTAGCATCAATAGCATAAAATCTAATATAATCACCTGCTACACATGGAGAAGGTTGTTGTTTAGAAACATCAAATAGTGTTATTGGACTATGACCAATCGTGTACCACCCTCCAGGACTATCTTGAGGATAAATCCCTGTTTGCTTCCCTCCTATGGCAACACTTCCTTTTTTAACTCTTTGCGATGGAACTGATTTCCGTTCTATATACAAACGTTCATCGAGTCCATCCAAATAAGGAAAACCTGGTAAAAATCCCATAAAATATACGGTATATAAAGGTTTCGTATGGAGTTCTATTAATTGACCTAATGTCAATGATATCGCTTTTAGATACGATTCCAAATCCTCGCCAAACGAAGATTCATAACAAACAGGAATACGGTGAATGTTGGCTTTTTGGTCACTAAGAGGGGTTGTGCTTTTAATAATTTCGCGAAAGCGGACTTCTAAAACCGCATCCGAAAGAAACGCTCCTCGCACTCGTTTCAATAAAATCTCTGTATATGTATGAATAATTTCTGCGTCAAATTCTTTTTGTAGGTTTTCCTTTACGGCTAGTAAAAACTGCAATAATTCTCTAGAAGGGGAAGATTGCCATTGCAAGCTCCATGCATTTTCTCCTAATTTAAAAATATGAACCTCTTGATACTGCATTAACACACCTGTATTTGATGATCTTTCAGACCTTGATGAATCATTTTTAGAATTTGAAATGCTGTAGGCGTATCCCCATGCACACATAACGTATCTATATGAAATGGCAGCACCATATCAGTAATTGTCGTGAGCTCTTGCGCAGTAATCATCGGAATGATATGAGCAAGCACATCACTCGCATCATGAATTACAGCATCTGGCAACGATCTACTCACTAATGTATAATCGCTATTGTATCTGCGATCTGCAAAACCTTCGATCTTGGTTTGCAATACGTCTTTTACTTCTTTTTGAATAACTGATTGATAGGGAACATATATAACCAACTGATCATCTATTTCTTTAACGACGTCTATAATCAGTCTTGCTATAGAAACATCTACAGAGGCAAGGTTATATAAGGCGCCGTGTACCTTTACGTGATGTAATTTTTGATGCTGCCTTTCGGCGAAATCTTTCACAGTCACAATCTGATCTGTGAGGCTCTTTCGGAGATCAGAAGGGGTTATATCAAGTATTTGTCTACCGAAATTTTCTTTGTCTGGATAGCCAGGATGTGCCCCTATTTTTACCTGATGTTGTATAGCAAGTTCTATGGTACTTTGAATAGTCATTGTATCACCTGCATGACCTCCGCAAGCAATATTACACGAACTCAATAAAGGAAGCAGTTGCGCTTCATTTCCTACACCTTCCCCAACATCACTATTCAAATCTATCTTGTACATTGAACTCATTTATATCAAACCAAATACCTTAAAAATACTTCGCATTCCTAATCCAAAGACGATAAACCAAATGATAATACTGAGTATGTTTTGCCATTTGGTATTTGTATACCTTCCTAAAAGTTGTTTTTTATTTGCCATCCAGATCAAATAGCCTGCAATGATTGGTAATAGAATTCCATTGGCAACTTGGGCAAATTTTATAATATCTATAGGGCTATAGCTAAGTGATGAAAAGAAGATTCCTAAAAGTAAGATACCACCCCAAACCAACCTAAATTTCGTAGACTTGATATTTTTATCCCATCCTAAACACCCTTGTACCACATAAGCTGCTGCTAGTGGTGCTGTAATCGCAGATGTTAATCCAGCTGCTGCAAGACCTACGCCCACAAAATAACGAGCATATTCTCCAAACAATGGCTCTAAACTCTTAGCGAGATCGGCGGCATTAGAAATATCTTGTCCTTGTATTGCAGCTGCGCATATAATGATCGCCATCGATACAAGACCTCCTAAAGTAACTGCGACAATCGTATCTTTTTTGGCAACAGGAAGATCATCTGTTCCTTTCCATTTTTCAGTCACTAAAGACGCATGTAAGAATAAGTTATAAGGCACTACGGTAGTTCCTACCAAGGCAATAATGGTAAGAATACTTTCGTCTGGAAACGAAGGAACAAAACTTCCTTTTATAACAGCAATAATATCTGGTTTTGTAGCAATGGCCGTAATTAAAAAGGCGATACTCATAAATAATACCAGCCCTACTAAAATGCGCTCTAATAGTTTATAACTCCCTATATAGAGAATGATAGCTGCGAGTATTCCTATCCCAATACTCCAACCATTAAACGTCAAAGATCCTACCTCAACAACACCCGAAGCACCCAATGCTTTGATACCTAATACACCTCCGCTTATATTTCCCGCTTCATAAGCTGCATTTCCTATCACAATCGCACTTAATATTAAAAGAATAGCGAGTATCCGTACTGTTGGGTTTTTAATTTGCGATCGTATCACTGTCGCAAGACCCGTATTAGTCACAAGCCCTATACGAGCAGCCATTTCTTGCAATACAATAGTTGCTATAATAGAAAGCACCATTGCCCATAATAAGGTAAACCCAAAAGAGGCACCTGTTATAGTACAGGTAGTGACTGTACCCGGCCCAATAAATGCTGCTGCAATAAGTACACCTGGACCAGAGATAGAATATTTTTTTTTCATAGATTGCCTCTATATTATGTTTTATATGTCAGTTGTTTCTGCTATTATCGTTTAAAGGTAGAACTCTTTTCAAAAGCATCTTCAAATTCAATTTCGGATTCAATTTGCTTTAATATATTTCTTGCCTGACTTAAAGGATGCTCTGGAAACTTAATATCATAGTGCGCTTCCTCAGATTTATTCATTAGGGTATTTGTATTAATTTCTAATCCATAAGGGTCTTTAAACCAATTTTTATATCCAGTATCTCCTATAGCTATTTTATTTTCCCTAAGTAATTTTTCGGCAATGATACTGTCTCTCATTCCTGTCATCCCAATTTCAGGCGCTTGAATTTTTATAACAAAACTGAATTTTTCAAAAGGTATTGTAAAGGAAGCTAGGTAGACAACGCCAGAAGGTTGCTGAGGGATTTTAAATATCGTTTTAATTGCTTTATACCCTTTTAAGTCAACGAAATCTACTTGAATCAACCCTCCTTTATGCGCTGCTAATTGGTCTCTATAAAAGGCTCTAAGACTATGAATATCATTCATAGTAGGCAAATCTGGTTTTTTATTGAAAAAGTTAATGGAAACTACAGTACCCTTATCTGGATGTATCCATTGCTGGATATTTTTATCATTTTTCCCTTGTGTCCATCCAAAATCAGGTATTGAAATTGAATGAATCGTTATTTTTTTTCTATTGAAGAGTTTTAACATCTAGTGATCGGTTATGATTACAGATAACTAATGTATAAAAAATAACACAGCAAAATTTTTATAATTGAGTATACGCTTTCGCGAAAGCGTATAAAACAGCATTCCCCTTTTCAAACATCAATTTTAAAAACTAATTATTGGATATTTTCCAATACTTCTTCTGCCTGCATGGTTTTCCAGAAAGGGCTCTCCGGCCATCTTTTCTCGAGTTTATAAAAATAACTACGTGAGGTTAGATAATATTCATATTGGGCTTTTACTTCCTTTTCATATTGGTTGAGTGCCTCTTTTGAACCTTGTAGATAATACGCTATAATTTCTGCTGCCCTAGCTCCTTGCATCGTTGCTTTTGTGATGCCTTGAGATGTAATAGGATCATAGGTCGCTGCAGTATCACCTATGGCTAACCAATCGTTACCTGTCATTGTATTTAAGCAAAAAGAAGCCGCATTAAAGCCGCGTACTTTATTTTCGACAGGTTCCATTTGAGCAAGTAAGTCCCATGTATTGGGAGCCTCTGCCAAGAGATGAATCCAACTTTTAAGATCGTGTAATCCTAACGCTTTTACAACGGCAGCCGTTGTATAAAAAGTAACTAGCAAGTATTCTCCTGGGATTCTAGCCGCATACCACCATCCGTACTCAACCGATTCTAAATGCGTGAGTTTAGAAACTTCTCGTTGTCCTTTATTTTTAAATCGAAGACCTACACACATCAAAGAAGTTCCTTGGATTTTGTATGATCCGCGATCTGCTGCAAAAACACCTCTACTTCCTGTAGCATCTACTACAAAATCTGCTTCTAATGTTTTTTTATCTTCTTGCCGTTTTTGATATTCTAGTTGATATCCAACATCCATTTTATGAGCCCCTAAATAGGTGGCCTCTGTTATAATTTTCGCTCCTTTTTTTAGACTTTCATCTACCAGAAACTGATTGAATTTTGATCGATCTAGATGCCAACCATGTCCGTGTGGACTTAGCATACTATCATTGTACCCTCGCAACGGACTTCCCCAATAGGAACAGCTCCCATAACAAGGCTCGTGTTCTTCTTTTAAGAAAGACTCGTAGATGCCTAATTGTTTTAAAAGAAGATTCATATCCGGTGGAATACTTTCTCCTATATGAAATTTACCACCTTTAGAATTATCTATGATCGTTACTTCCTGAATGCCTGCATTTAGTAATGAAATAGCGCAGGAACACCCTGCGGGTCCTGCGCCTATAATTACGATCTTATGTGTTCCTTTTTCTTTCAAAAATTAATCTTCTGGAGGGAATACATTATCTGACACTGTATTAGGCCAGAAAATCACTTTGTTACTCTCATCTTTTTCAAATAGACTTTCTACCTCAAGGTAGTAATCTTTATCAAAATCGTCTGGATATCCTTCAATGGCTGGTCCTTGAATTATCGTACCAATACGCATCCAATTCGTAAGAATATTTCTTCGGTCCTGATAACGTCCTACATTCATTGCTTTAGAATCAAATGATCCTGAAAACGGACATCCTGGTGAAGATAATTGCTCTTGAGCAGCAGTACCTTCGCCTCTAACAGAGTATCGCTGCTCTGGAAGTTCTCCTTTATTGGTATTTGCCATCAAATCTTCAAAAGTATATACAGCTACAGGACGTTGTGCAGGCCATGACCAAAACAACGTAGTATTAACAGTTCCTTTAAATACATTGCTATCAGTCACCGAGCCTCCTGGATTAGGATCTGGCGTATGTGTTGCACATGAGTTATAATCTGTATGCCAAGGTACTGCCATAAACTTACATAAATCGCCAGGTTCTACTAAGAATGGTCGTAACGGCGTGTATCCTACTCCTAAGAAAGGTTGGTCTTTTTGAGCTTTAGAATAATCGAATACCTCTGCATTGATTCTAAAAGGTCCTACCGCGGGATTTGTCCAATTCTTGTTATAGAGATTTACATCACGGACAATGAACGTTAAATCAATTCCCGGACTAAATCTCCCTCCTAAACAGTTCACTAAAATTGTTTTGTCTAATTGCTCTCCTGGGCCTGCCATCACTGTAGGTGCATCACTATGTATCCCACTATTCCATTTATCTAAGAAAAAATACTGTTGCTCTGAAAGCGTTAAAAAACTTTGCGCTGCATCTCCTAAAGATAATGGCATTAAAGGAGCACCAACTTCATTTTGAGATCCATCAGGATTTCTTATGAATTGCATCACGTCAATACTAGGCTTTTCTGAAGTTAAGTTACTCATGTTTTTATGAGCAGCAATTGCGTTACTTGGTAAATTGGTATTCCACATTTGCATGTGTGCTGCATTTAATGTCGGGAATACATCATCTTCAAAATACGGTTTATAGGAATCGTTATACTTTCCATTACTATATATTTCTGGTTGTAAATTGAAGTTTTCTAACCATGTATTATAGACATCATCCCATAAAGAAACAACATTCAATGTTTGTGGTGCATACGAAGGATCTGTAGAGACAATCCAAGCACTTCCGTCTATGGGCTGTTTACTACCATCATCAAACACTAAAACTGCAGTGACAGGACCATCTGAAGTATCATCGATCCAATTATCATTATCTACATCTTTACATAATGCTTGACTAGCATCAAATTCTCCTTCATTATTAAATGCACAGGCAAGTCCGTGACCTCCTAACACTAATAATCGACCATTAGGCTCGGTTAGGATTTCTCCTAAATATGTGATTGGATCACTTCCATTATCACCAGTTCCATCTGAAAACGGAAACTGAATAGGATATGAAGCTTGTGTCTCTATCGTTCCTGATGTTTGGTTATAATAACTCGCTTGTGTTTGCTTATCAAAAGGAATTGCGGTACTTCCCTTACTTGCCATAATAGCTCTTGGCCCTGCATCAATAACCAATTCTTTTAATCGTATTGGATCTGCTGGATCTTGAGCAGACTTATAATTTAGATTACGTAAAGGGGGTGTATTTCCCCCTTCATACAATGCAATCCCTTCATTTGCTTCTTCATCTATTTCCCAACAATTTGCTTTTTTATTAGCAAGATGTGTCGTCCAAATGATGTCAACTACTTTTTTTCCATCTACTTCAGATCCTATAACGACTTCCTTCCCTCCTGGAGTTGGGTAGGTAATTGAATCTCCTTCTGTTGTATATTGGTATATTTTAAAACGTGCGGCCTGTCTTTTTAGTTTCCCTTCTGCATCACGTATGTCTGCACTTGTAATAGGTGTAGATTCTGTACCTGGCTGTATAGGAAGTCCCCCTCTAATAACGGAACCTTCTATAGGTGAAGCTGCCATTGTTTCTGGACCTAGATAATATTCTTTACTGTTTCCTACTCTGGCAAACCCTATTGCTGGATGTATTCTTAAACTTGTTTTCATGATTGTCTTATTTCTAGGTGGTTATTAGTTGTTTTCAGGTTTTGTAGGCGGTGCTTCAGTTCCTTCTATATAATTCTTTAACAGCACATGACTTAGATTGATATTTTTACCACCTAACATTTCTAAAGTAGGAGGTACATCAGTCACTGCCTGTGTATTATGACAACTAAAACATTCATTTTCTGAAACTATTTTTTGTGTAAAGGTTTCTATGGTCGAGTTTGAGAGTTGTAAAGAACCTGTTAGTATAGAGTCTACCACATTAGGATTCCAATTAGGCTTTAATAAATCAGGGTTATTAAACCAAATAGCTCCTACTTCAAAGTAGTTTTTCCATATGGAGTTATTCTTAGTTAATTGTTCTTTTACACTCGCATTCAAATTCATGATATGCGTTTGATTTTTAGGAGTGCCCCCACCATTCTTATATTGTCTTGCAACCTGTGTAATAGGTGTAAGCGTTTGTTTACTTTGATCTGCAAATTTTAAAATACCCGCATTATCTGTATTTACATCTCTTGCGGTTGTATTAGCTGCATACAATAACCAGTCTTTTGGAGATACAGGGGTATTTAACCCTACATTTTCTGGGAAATCAGGTGCATTTCCATCAAACTCAAACGTGGCCCAAACAAACTCGTCATGTCCATCGGGAACAAACGCTATATGAAGTCCTACCAGAGCTACTTCTACATCAGTTTGAATTTGAGGATTGTCTTTATCAATTCTAGGCTGACCATCTACCATTGTTAGGAGTTCTATATCTGATTTTTGTGTATAGAGCTTTGAAGTGTCTTCTCCTTCTTGCACAATTTTCCAAGAGGTTTTAAGTGATAAAGAACCTGGAGGAAATCCCGTATTAGGGTCAAATGCAGCCATAGTTTCTCTATCATACAACTTATTCTTTAATACAAAGTTTTGGAATACACTATCAATAATGATACTACTGTATACAGCTCTTCCATTTTGATCTACAAGCATTCCTTTAGAAAGGGCTTGTTCTACCACATCAAGAACATGGTAAGTATCGTTCTTATACTCAGGAGTGATGGCTTTATTGGTAAACATGGTTTCAAAACGAAGTTGTCCATTTACTTCTTCTGTTAACCACAGAAAGTATTGCCATGACAATAAGTGAAAATCACAATTCGTAGAATTTTTATTAATAGAACTTGGATCTGGCGTTGGTACGTTTCCAGAGAACCAACTTTCAGGTACTTCTTTACATCCTATATTGGGCTTAGGAAAGCTTGTCGCTATAGTCACTGCATTCTTTTCTACGTTAGCACCTTCAACGGAGGTTTCATAGTCAGATTTTGTTGTTTTTTTACAAGCTATCAGACAAATTGTCAATAATAGCAAACAACATAAATGTTTGAATAATTTCATGATTTTCAGATTTAACAGATATTTGGTTAATGAGGTTGAGACACCTCTAATGATTTGTAATCCAAATGTAAAAGAATAGTTAAAAGAAAATACCCGTATAAATACGGGTTTACTGAAAATTAAACACTTAGACCTTAGAAACTAAGAAACATGAACATTCTTTAAAACATAAAAAGAGGAAATGCACCACAATTTCCTCTTTTCTAATACCCCCATTATCTCTATTTTTTTAATAGAAATATGTGTACTAATGTATCCATGTATAAAAATAAGATTAGACATGTAAGTAACTATCGCCTCAAATGTAAAGGAGATGTATAAAACATAAAATAACCACTATAAAAGCGTTATTCTTATTTTCATATTCATCGCTATATATTGTATAACCGCGCTATAACGATTGAAAAAAAATTAAGAAGTAAAATCTAAAAATTTATTAGACACCCATTGTTCATCCAAACTGATCTGTGACCAATTATCTTTTTCTTCATAGGCGAAGACTTCTTGATTTTTAATTACAGACCCTACCACATGAAATCGCGTAGAAGGTCCGCTACGAACGTTTAACACATTGGCATTTACGGTAGCCCTTTTTACATCTTTCACATAATTACCATAGACCCACTCCTGATTGTTTTCTGAGATTCTGTACCAATTATTTTTCTCCTCATAAATACGAACAATAGCACCTAGTGTTGTTTCTCCTATTTTAGTGAATGATGATTTGGCACCACTTCGTATATTTAAAACATCGGCAGTTACATATCCATAGCCTTGTGCAGAAGAAATTATCCCTGTAATGACCTCATTACCTATGGCACTTTTTATAAGTGGTAAGAAGTGCTGTTCACACGCTGTCACTGTATTTCCTCCAAAGAAATTAGTTCCGGGACAACTTTTTGTAGACCCAGTTCCATTAGTACGTGCTGTTGTATTTAGATCAAACCAATGATGATATACAATTCTATCTGTAGATACTGGAACATTAAACCGTTTACATAATGCTGCCGTTACTCTGATAATACTCTCTTGTTGTTTTGACGTCATCTCATCTTTTCCTTTGTCAAAAAAGCCTACACTTTCTATACAAACAGCATGTTTATTATTTCCAAGTATACAAGCGGGAGATCTTTCTAGACTTCTACCTGTCATAATTTTTCCATCTGGAAAAATTGTGAGGTGTTGTCCTATATCACTCCATCCATTATTATTTACGTGGTGATTTTTCATACCGCGTTGTAAGTCAAAATGATTGTCACCTTTAAAGTGTATATAGCTTGGCGAAAATGTATGATGCTCTTGAATAAATAAGACCGTACGTGCAATCTTTTGTTGTTGTATCCATCGTTCAAATTCAGAAACAGTAAGTGAGGTAAATCCAAATTTTGTTTTCATTGTTGTGCTATTTTGAATGGTATTCTCTTTAAAGATACTTTAAAATACTCATTGTCAACAACTACAGAGTGTTTTCTTACAGTAGTTTCAGTGGATTGATGTGAGGTTTATATTGGATATGGGAATTTATATCTTTATTAAAGGTAACTACAACTATATATTGTATTTTTTCTTTTAGTGAATAATACAGTATAAACCTATTCATCTCAATAATATACTTTTCCGTCCCTATTACGTTTGGGACAAAATCATATTTCCATATAAAATTTATATTTTTTGTTTAAAACCAGCACATTTAATTGGGACGAACTATTGTAGAATTTTTTTACTTCTAGTTTTACAGAGTATTTAATCCAAATAAATATTCTTTTTAATTCATCATTAGAAAGATATAAGTTATGATTAAAAATAAATTTCCAATCGCGAAAAGAAATTTTAGACAAACACTTGAATGTCTATAAATGATCAAGAAATTTATAATTAATAAAAACAATTATTTATGTTAAAAGATATTTTAAACTTAAAAAATGCTCAAAAATTAAGCACTGCAGAACAAAAAAACACTCAAGGAGGTATAGGACTTTGCACTCCTTTTATTCCATGTTCTGAAGGAACAAGTTGGAACTTTCACGTATGTGAATGTGAAGTTATTAACTTACCATAAGTGAAATCACAGAATTCTCCTAAATGGCTTAAATCATTTAGGAGAATTTATTTAAGATCCAAAAAATATTAGGTGATATTTTAAACTAAAAAGTGTTGATCACTCTTACAGAAGTACCTAAAAACAATACTTAGTAACCTAAAAATCCTACACCATTTTCTATCCAGTTTGTATTTGCTACATTAGATGCAGAAACTCTTGAAGTTACTCATGATAGATATATACACATTCATTATTCGGTTCTACATTCCTAAAATGACAAGGATACTCATTCTTGTTGCATCCACAATAAGTATTTGTTGCTCCCCTAAAACTCCATATCAGGATCATATTGTTACTGTGTATCAAACATCACATGCAGGAGATAATCTCAAACGTATCTCAGATACTACTACAAACACTGCTTTATCTGAAGGAAAAAAGGTTGCTTTACAATTATTACCTGATCAGGAATTTCAAACATACTACGGATTTGGTGCTTCGTTTACCGAATCTTCAGCGTGGAATTTGGCGACGATTCCTGAAGATACCCGTAAAGAAGTACTTACCAACATCTTTAGTCCTACAGAAGGTGCTGGATTTTCACTGACCAGAACACATATTAATAGTAGCGATTACTCAAACGGTCATTATACGTATGTTGAAGATGGAGATGAAAACCTTTCTACGTTCAGTATATATGAAGATATGAAAGGGTTTTCTGGTGATGAGAATAATCAAGTTCGCGGTATTGAGTTGGTCACACCTACCTATGATATGATTCCAATGATCTTAGAAGCTTCCAACATTCCTGATGCCGACTTCAAAATTATTGCATCTCCATGGAGTCCTCCTTCTTGGATGAAATCTGGAGAAACTGCTACAATGACAAATGGTTCATTACAGCCTAAATATTATGGACTTTGGGCAAAATATCTATCAAAGTATGTAAGTGCGTATAAAGAGCAAGGAATACCTATCTGGGGAATCACTCCACAAAACGAACCACTACATGCGCATGATGCACGTTGGGATAGCAATGGTTTTACACCTGAACAAGGACGTGACTTTTTACGTGATCATCTAGGTCCTGAACTCGTTAAAGACGGACATATAAAGCTTAACGATTTAGACGCTGGATTGCGTGTATTAATTTATGATCATAATAAATCGACCATGAATGATTATGTAACTGTAACCTATGAAGATCCAGAAGCTTCTAAATATGCATGGGGAACTGCTTTTCATTGGTATGCCAGTTCTGAACTGGATAAAAATAATTGGCATGCAGCCACATTGGATACGCTACGTACAAAATGGCCCAATAAAGGAATGATCCATACAGAATCCAGTATAGATATTGATGCCAATGATCCAATCAATCAGTATTGGAGAGAGAGTACCGATTATGCTGGTACGTTTGTCCCATTTGACACCTATGCCTATGATATCATTACAGATATAAATCATGGCGCTCAAGGCTATGTAGAATGGTGTATGATCTTGAGTCATCTTGGCCAACCCAATCCGTATGATAATTTTAATAGCGCGCCTGTGCTCATTAATCCTGTGACCGATGAAGTGATCTATACCCCTCTTTATTATTTATTGAGTCACTTTAGTAAGTTTATCCGCCCTAATGCTATCAGAATTGGATTGGAAGGAAGTGAAGTAAACGACCTTATCTATACTGCTGCAAAAAATATAGATGGTTCTATTGCTGTTGTTGTTTTTAATAAAAATCACGAAGTATATGAACTAACACTAGGACTTGAAACTAGTCGTTACAATATAAAAATTGGCCCAAGAACCTTACAAACCATTCACATACAGAATAACGAAGTCATCGAATAGAAATTCTGTTATTAAAGTATTGCTGCTACGTACGCTTTCGCGAAAGCGTATATAGAACCTTTATAATTTAGAATGACTTGTCAATATAACTATAAACTATTTTTAAGTTTACAAAACTACCTAGAAACAAATACTTTATCGGTATTATTGATCACTTTATCGATATTGCTAATTAACATTGATGATTTATTTCTCTTTTAAATCGCATAAATTAACTTATCTTTAACTTGCGCTAATTAATGCAGAAATAGATTCATTGTGTTCCCTACACTACAAAATGACTACGACATTCATTTTAGAAAGAAACAAAAAGAATCTAATGTGTATAATCAATGCCCAACAATATACTATGAAGCTACATATACCACCATCTGACTTGACACATTACATTTTGAAAAGACATTTAAAACATTTAGATAATATATAATAGTTTATACTGACACCCTACGTTCAACCCCCCTTTTTTATATATTAAACTCCTATGTTTTCTATTCATTGTTACGCTTGTAAATCTACACTCTTTACCCGCTACATAAGAAGTTTGTTATTACTATGTACGTTATTAGTTGTAACGACAACCTTTGCACAAACAAGAGCAACTATCACGGGTACTATTTCTGATCAATTTGGAGGACTTCCTGGAGCGACAGTGAGTATTGAAGGTACTACCCTAGTTACTACTACAGATGTAAATGGGATGTATGAATTTTCAGTGGATGAGGGTACGTATATCATCAATGCAAGTTTTGTGATGTACATAACAGACTCCAAAGAGGCTTCTGTTAAGGTAGGTGAAACTGTGCAACTTGATTTTTTATTACAAACTGGTTTTTCTATAGATCAACCCATAAGTATTGGTACACGAGGACAACCCATCTCTGGTTTAAACACCTCCTCTCCTGTTGATATTATTACGCCTCAAATGCTAGAAAATGCAGCTGGATTAGAATTAAGCACGGTATTACATTATTTGGTACCTTCTTTTCATTCTACACATCAAACCATTGCAGATGGTACAGATCATATAGACCCTGCTACCTTACGTGGTTTAGGTCCTGATCAGGTATTGGTACTTATTAACGGAAAGCGTAGACATAGTAGTTCGCTACTAAATGTTAACGGTACCGTAGGTAGAGGGAGTGTAGGCATTGATTTTAATGCTATCCCACTTGCTACTATTGAGCGTATTGAAATCTTACGAGAAGGAGCAACATCACAATATGGATCTGATGCAATTGCTGGTGTAATTAATATTATTCTAAAGAAACAAACCGAAGTTATTGATATTGACAATAGACTTCTTATTAACAGTGAAGGCGATGGTTTTGAGAATTATTCTTCTGGAAATTTCGGCTTAAAACTAGGAGCAAATGGTTTTGTAAATGTAACTGCAGAATATAGAAATAGAAATGCAACGAATAGAGCTGGTAATTATACCGGTAATGTATACAGTGATGATCCTATTGAAGATGCCTTGTTGATTGAAGAGAATGATTTCTTTAACCAAACAGGATATGATGACAGACAGGTTATGGAGATTGGAAATGCAGAAACGCAAAACCTGGCACTTTATTTTAATGGCGAATTTAAAATGTCTCCTAATGCTACTATTTATTTACATGGAGGCAGGAATTATAGAGAAGGAAAAGCAAAAGGGTTTTATCGATTTCCAAAAGATGAAGATCGAGTTGTGTTATCACTTTTTCCAAATGGTTTTTCGCCAGAAATATTAACCGATATTCAAGATGATGCCGTAGTTGTAGGTATTAAAGGGGTTAAAAATGGCTTTAATATTGATTTTAGTCACACTATTGGAAACAACAGAATAGATTATACTATTAATAATTCAAACAATGCATCTTTAGGGATTGCATCACCTCGCACCTTTTATTCTGGAGGTTTTTCGTATCATCAAAACACCACCAATTTAGATATCTCAAAACCACTTGATTATTTTAAAGGAGTGAATCTCGCTTTTGGTGCTGAATTACGTGTTGAGAATTATCAAATTATTGCTGGAGAAGAAGCATCCTTTATAGATGGTGGTGCTACTTTTATTGATGCTAACGGAGAAGAAAGACCTCGTATTCCCGGAGCGCAAGTATTTCCTGGGATACAACCTGAAAATGAGTTAAATCGATTTAGAAGTAACTCTTCAGGGTATATTGATGTAGATGCCAATTTAACCGACCGTTTTTTAGTTCGCTTGGGAGGTCGCTATGAATCTTCAAATGATTTTGGTAGTCAAGCTGTATACAAAATTGCCAGTAGGTATAGTATACATGATAATCTTAGTTTTAGAGCTGCCTATTCTAAAGGGTTTAGAGCTCCTTCTTTACATCAAGTATATTTTCAAAATATTAGCACACAATTCATTAATAATAATATTGTACAGGTAGGTACATTTAATAATGAAAGTGCCGTAGCAAGAGAAGCTTTTGGAATTGATCGACTCAGTGCTGAAACTTCAAGACACTTTAGTGCGGGGCTAAATGGGAAATTAGGAACAAAAATTACATTTGGACTGGATTTCTATCTTATTAATATCAAAGACCGAATTGTACTTTCAGGAAGATTTTCTGAAGGATATGAAGATATTCTGGCTCCATTTAATGTAGGCGCTGCACAATTCTTAACAAATGCGATTGACTCCAGAACCGCTGGAGCCGATTTTTCTACATTTTATAAAGACCAACTAGGCAATGGAGTGCTTAATGTTTCTTTAGCAGGGAATTTTACAAAAACAGAAGTGGTTGGGCCTATCAAGGTGTCATCATCTCTTACTGGACAAGAAGAGGTCTTATTTAATAGAGAAGAGATTGCTCGTGTAGAAAAAGCACAACCTAATTTTAAAATCAATTCCAGTGTCTCTTATGAATGGGATAAATATAAAGTACAACTAGGGAATACCTATTTTGGAGAGGTTACTTTTTTACATCCTGATGATGGTGATCCAGCTAATTGGGTACTTAATGAGTTTACTGGTCTTATTGAATCTAGAGATCAAGTATTCTCACCAAAAATTGTGACAGACGCATCGATAAGTTATCAAGCCAATACCAATATTATTTTTACTATTGGCGGTAATAATATTCTCAATGTATTTCCTGATAGACATACTCATGAGGCAAATACCAGTGACGGAAGTTTTGTATATAGTAGACGTGTACAGCAGTTTGGTATAAGCGGTTCTAATTTCTTTGCTAAATTATTATTACGTTTGTAATGAGAAACAAAAAGAGAATAAAAAGTATCATAAAAATATTTTTTGTAGTACTCCTCTGCCTACAAAATGCAAGCAACGTATACGCTCAAGATACAGATAACAAGCAAGTAGAACGCTTACAACGTGCTATTTTCATCTATAATATTGCACACCAAGTAGCCTGGCCAAACGCCACTGACTTTAATGACGTAACTATTGGTGTTTTAGGTCCCGATAGAACCACTATAGACCTACAAGCAATGGCTCAAAAGCGAAATATTAGAGGGAAATCTGTTAACGTTATCACCTATTCTAAAGTAAAAGATATAGGAAGTATTCAAATACTCTATGTAAATAATCGCTTTCATTATGACATCGCATATATACTACAATCTATAAAAGGGAAAAACATTCTCTTAATTACTGAAGACTATAGTTATAATGCTTCTATGATTAATATGGTATCTGTCGGTAATTCCTTTGAATATGAGATTAATGAATCTCTACTTGCTATAGAAAACTTTACCATAGCGCCTTCCTTATCTCAAAATGCTGTAAGTACCGCACAGAAATGGAAAGCCTTATTTAAAGACACGCAATCATTGCTTGAAAAGGAAAAAACGATTGTTTCCAATAAAGACAAAGAATTATTAGAAAAAGACACCTTGCTGAAAAGCCAACAAGACATCTTAAATTCGCAAAAAGATGCTATTAGTCAACAAGAAAAAAGTTTACAAACTAAAGAACAAGCGTTTGAAAAGCAATTAGATTCTATAGATGTCTTATGGTCTATCAACCAATTACAGGAACAAAAATATGAAGATAAAGTAGCTATAGAAAAGGCACTAGAAAAACAAATCACAGAGCAGATCGCTTTCTCAAAAAGTACACAGGATCAAATTGTAAAAAGCCAAAGACAGCTTAAACAACAAGATTCTATTTTAGCGTTAAAAAACGATCAAATTACAGCAGCAGAAACCACTATAGACTCCCAACAATCTATTATTACGAGTAAAACGAAAATTAACATGCTGTTGGGCTTACTTGTTGGACTACTTCTATTAGGAGGGAGTTACTTTTTCATTAACTATCGTAAAAAGCAAGCGCTTAATGCGACCCTTGCTGCTAAGAATAAAGAGATTAATAAACAGTCCAAAGCGCTCTCGTTAAAGAATACCGAACTAGAACAATTTGCATACATTGCGAGTCACGATCTTAAGGAACCGCTTAATACCATTTCTAGTTTGATCATGCTTATTAAGGATGATGCTGAAGATACCCTCGATCCTACTATACTACAAAATCTGGAATTTATGGATGATTCCAGTACGCGTATGCGCTCCTTGATAGAAACCTTATTGCAGCATTCTAAATTAGGTGCTATGACCAATGTAGAGCTCGTTGATTGCAATGCGCTTTTAGAAGACCTCCAAAAAGATTTAGCCACGGTTATCAAAAAGAACCAGGTAGTATTCCATATTGATCGATTACCTGCTGTAAATGCATCCAAAGTAGAACTACGCTTGGTATTTCAAAACCTACTTGCCAACGCGATGAAATTCAGGAAAGCAGACACCTCCCCTATTATTAAGATCACATATTCAAGAGACGCAGATGAGGCATTTCCTGATCAGTACTATCATACTTTTTATGTAACCGATAATGGAATTGGCATTCCAGAAATTCACCAAGAGAAGATCTTTACTATTTTTCAGCGTTTACACCCAGATGAAGCTTATGAAGGTACAGGAATTGGATTAGCGCATACCAAAAAAATTGTACAAGCCCATGGTGGTAGTATTTCTGTAGAAAGCGAACCAGGTGTAGGAAGTACATTTTCGTTTACGTTGCCTGTATAAGGTTTTTTTGATATACGCTTTCGCGAAAGCTGATAATGAATAATTTCCTATTTAAAAGATGTAAATTCCAAATCTCAAATCTTCAAATTACAAAAGTTCTGAGTTCTTGATTATTTAAATTGAGGATCATTTATTACTTATTTCTATTCTCTAATATTTCATACCTATTTCGCTTTCGCGAAAGCTAACTTAGTATATTTACTATTATCAGTCTCCAAGTTGGACCCAGTTTATATTGGTGTCCATTCCATAGTTATCCCCTCCGCTAGCGCCAATTTGTAATTGGTGCTCATCTAAATAATCAAACGCGAATACCTATCGACACTTAGATACTATTTTGTTCCTAACATCATAAAATCACTCCCTGTTCTCATTCTAGTTACCCCAACCATCCATCCCTATCTAAACTACGATACTGTATGGCTTCGCTGATATGAGTTCCAGTGACGGTTTCACTTCCCGCGAGATCAGCAATTGTACGAGATACTTTTAAAATACGATCATAAGCCCTGGCAGAAAGATTCAATCGTTCCATGGCAGTTTTTAATAAGGTTTTTGAGGCCTCATCAAGCGCGCAATACGTTCGGATTTGCTTGACATTCATCTGAGCGTTATAGTTGGTAGCCTCGCTTTCGCGAAAGCGGACTACTTGCAATTCCCTAGCTTTTGTTACCCGCTTCCGAATCTCGACGCTGGACTCGGCTTTTTGTTCACTACTTAACTTTTCAAAAGGAACGGGTGTGACTTCGATATGAATATCAATACGATCTAATAACGGACCACTCACCTTCCCTAAATAGCGTTGCATTTCGGCAGGACTACTTGTCACAGGTGCATCAGGATCATTAAAATACCCTCCCGGACTTGGATTCATACTAGCCACCAACATAAAGCTACTGGGATACGTCACGGTAAAACGCGCACGAGAAATCGTGACTTCCCGATCTTCCAACGGTTGACGCATGACTTCAAGGACTTCCCGCTTGAATTCAGGGAGTTCATCCAGAAATAACACTCCATTATGAGACAATGAGATTTCGCCAGGTTGCGGATAGCTTCCACCTCCTACTAATGCAACATTTGATATCGTATGATGTGGCGAACGAAATGGTCGTTCGCTCATCAATCCTTGATTATTTTTGACACGACCAGCTACACTATGAATCTTTGTGGTTTCAAGGGCCTCTCTCAAACTCATCGGCGGAAGTATCGAGGGCAATCGTTTAGAGATCATTGTCTTCCCTGAACCTGGAGGTCCTATCAAAATAATATTATGTCCTCCAGCTGCGGCAATCTCCATACAGCGTTTTATAGATTCTTGTCCTTTGACATCTGCAAAGTCAAATTCTGGATGTTCCAAACTTTTATAAAACTCGGCTCGGGTATCGATGACTGTTTGTTCTAATGGAATGTCTTTATCAAAAAAGGCTATGACTTCACTTATATTTTCGACACCATATACAGAAAGTCCATCTACAATAGCTGCTTCTTTGGCATTTTGTTTGGGAAGAATAAAACCTTTAAACCCTTCTTCTCTTGCTGTAATGGCAATAGGTAAGGCACCTTTTATGGGTTGTAACCCGCCATCTAGAGAGAGTTCGCCCATGATAATGTATTCTTCTACGCGATCTCCTTTAATCTGTTGTGTAGCGACTAATATGCCAGTGGCAAGTGTAAGATCATAGGCAGAGCCTTCCTTTCGCATATCGGCAGGAGACATATTAATAATGATCTTTTTTCCAGGGATTTTATAGCCATTATTCTGAAGCGCTGCTGCGATTCTATAATTACT
Organism: uncultured Dokdonia sp.; assembly: GCF_947492535.1. Classification (GTDB taxonomy): domain Bacteria; phylum Bacteroidota; class Bacteroidia; order Flavobacteriales; family Flavobacteriaceae; genus Dokdonia. The sequence continues at coordinate 211,704 of NZ_CANLNH010000007.1, forward strand.
TTCTTTAATGGCATTATCGGGTAGTCCTACAAGGTGATACCCTATACCTTTATCTACATTGACTTCAACGGTAATGGTCGTGGCATCTACACCAAACACTGCGCTACCAAAAACTTTGGTTAACATATACTTCTAGTTAGTGTAAGATAGAAATATGCGCAGCTCTATACCTCACTTGTTATAAGGGTATAAATATAAACGCTTTTTAGAGTTTTACAAATCAATATTTTAGGAATTTCTATTTTATAAAAAAACCTATGAAGCGAACTTCATAGGTTTCCTAATTAATCTTCACTTTGTATAAAACTATTTTACAAGGATCTTCCCAACTTCAATTTCAGATCCGTAAACTACTTTATAAAAATAAAGACCAGAAGTAGTAAGACGATAGTCTATTACTACTGTACCTGCATCAAAATCCTTTGATTTATATTCTTTGACTATACGCCCATAACTGTCATAGATAGCGACCGTAACTGTATTTCGTTGTGATAACGGAATTGCAATAACTCCCTGTCCATCTGAAGGATTTGGATAGGTAGTAACTGTACTTTTATAGTTTGTGACAAGCGTTTTCTTTACATCAGAAGGAATGTCTTTTGAAAAACTACTTTGTGTAGGGCAATCAAACGGACAAGTATCATTCCAATTTCCATTACGAACAGCACCACCAGAAGTAAAATTAAACCAACCTTCGCGGTCTCTAAACAGATCTACAGATTGACTTCCATTATTCCCATTATTAAATACAAGACCAATTTCAGAACTATTTACGCCAGAGGGTAACGTAATATCATAAAAGTACCAATTTGCAGTATCAGGAAGTGCTGTCATTTGTTGTCCAGGCCAATTGGGTGTGCCCGATAAAACACCATTTTGAGACGTATTAAATGTATATGCAAAAATCGTGTTCCAATCATTGGGTTGATGTGCATAAATACGATAGGTATTTGTAGAAGTACCTGGACAATCTGAAGGACATACATCTGACCAAGTACCATTTCGTACAGCTCCGCCAGACGTAAATTCAAACCAACCATCTTTATCTCTAAAAAGATCTACAGACTGACTTCCATTATTCCCATTGTTAAAAACAATGCCTATTTGATTGGCACTTACGCCTGATGGTACATTGATTTCATATTCATACCATACCGTACTTCCAGAAACAGGCGTCATGGTTTGTCCAGGCCATCCACTAGTACCAGACAGTACACTATTCGTAGCTGTATTATATACATAGATATCGAGTTCGTTCCAATCTAATGGTTTCTTAACACGTACTGTAAATGACGTAGGCGGTGTTATAATATCTCCATCAAATGCTTCTCCAATTAACACAAGCCCAAACGGACTATTGAAATCTGCCGTATTATTAGTAACTGTCGCTGTATTTCCTGAAAAATAATCTGTGAGTACAGTTCCATCTGGCCATAAATTAAATAGGTTTAGTGCATCTTGAAAATCGCCATCATTTCCTGTATATACCAAACTTTTATCAGACAATACACCGTTATCAAATTCTCTTTTAAACGTATAAGGCGTATCTTGAAGTTTGGTATGCACACCTGCTCCTACCGAAACATGTTCTCTTCTAAAACGTCCAATTTTTTGATGATGTACTAAGGTAAGTGACTGTAAAGAATTTGGATTAGCAAGATCTCCAAAGTTCATAAATGATCGTAAGGTCGCATCACCTGTCGCACCACCTCCTGGTGTTAGTGTACGTGCAGTCTCATCTCCATAATAAATTTGAGCCGTAGAGGGTGATAATAAGAGTTTTGTACCTGCTTCAAAGGTTCTTGTCCTATTAATATCAAATACCTCCGCAGTATCGTGATTTGCTAAGAAATTCATTACAGAAGCGCCTCCTAATTGATTTTGCAATAGATTATTATAACTAGAAAATATACTTTCTAATCCTTGATTTGCTACAAAACGGAAATCAAAATTAATCAAGTTTTCGTATCCATTATTGTAATAATCTACATTAAAACCATCGCCATTAAAAACACGTTGCATTCCTAAAGCAAAATAATTAAATACTTCTCCTGTCATCCAGAAAGGCTGATCATCTACCTTCTTCTGAGGATTTGCCCCTTTCCAATCTTGTAATGCAATGAGACCTTCCGTTTTTAATTCGGTCCATACAGACTCTTCTACATGTTTTACGGTATCTACTCGAAAACCATCAACTCCATAATCTCTCACATAATCGGTTAACCATTTTATGATATAAAAACGAGGCGCTCTCGGATAGCCTGTTCTATTAAAAAAGACATCTAGCTCTGCTAATTCCTGATCTTTTCTCCCTTCATTCTCCCATTTATCTAATAGCCATTGAGGAAGATTTACGGGGGTATTACTTTCTGTTAGAATATCTGGTAGATTAGCAACTAACTCACATGGTATCGTTCCTTGAGGCCCATTGAAATTACAATCTGGATCTCTACGGACCCAATCGCTTGGCCAAGATTCATCGTCAGGATTATCGGGTCCTACATGATTTAACACAACATCCATGACAATACGGATTCCATGATCATGTGCTGTATCTACCAATGTTTGGAACGTAGCTTCTGTTCCTAAGTTACGATCTATGGCTGTCCAATCTTTTGCCCAATAGCCATGAAAGGCATAATTTTTTCCAGGACCTTCATCGGTAGCGCCATGTATATTTTCATAGGGAGGAGTTAGCCATATGGCACTTACTCCTAAATCGTCAAAATAGCCTTCATTAATTTTATTAATAAGTCCCTGTAAGTCACCGCCTAAGTAACTTCGTAGAGGAGCGCCATCTTGTTGTCTTCCATATGAAAAATCATTGGAGGGGTCACCGTTTTCAAAACGGTCTGTAAGAACAAAATACACCGTTGCATTTTCCCATACAAAAGGAATATCTCTGCTTTGCCCTAAACTAGTGACATAACTTACTAATACGAATAGAAATGTTAATACTTTACTTGTTTTCATAATTCTGGGGGATTAATTGGTTATACTTATGAATTTCTCTATCAAACTAAATAGATTCTAAACAACTAAAAATGTGATAGATAAGTGAATTTAAAAGTAAAATAAAGTTTTAGTTTATACTATTAGTAATGGAATTAATCTTCTATTCTACCCATTTTTTAACATACTGATATTCAATATACTTACAGCCATTTTCTCACGAAAACGTTATCGTAAAAATTATCAAATTCGCAATATTCTTTACCATTCAATTATCTATGGTTTCAGAATAAAAAAAATGCAGAAATATATCTTACACATTGTAAAGAAAAATTACAATTATGGATACACTTTCTAACAACAAAATGGGCTCAAAAACAAGACAAAAAGCACTGTCATTTTTTAGGAATCTACCGTTAAAGCTCATTTTTGAAAAATCGACGAAAAGAATACAATTAACGACAAAATACAATGCACTCTTAAATATTTGTTAACAAAAAGGAAAACACCCCCATTTTTTTAGAGAAATAAGGATGAAAAAAATTAAAAAAGGGGTATATCCCTCTTTCCTATCGCATAACTATACTATACTTTTAAGGTATAAAATAAACGAAGGTTTGTTTAGATTTAACAAATGGGGGAAGTGTCGTTTCTATTTGAGTGTTTAAAGACAATTTTAACGCACAATACCATTTAATTTAGGGGTGAAAGGCATCCCGCAACTAGCGGGATGTTTTTCAAAAAATTAAAAATCTAAACTCTACATAATATAGATTGTATGTTTACCACCGACATACAAGTACAACATAGGGGGTGAAAGGCATCTCGCAGGCTTTGCGGGGTGTTTTTCCGTTTTTAGACACATTATTAACTAAAAAAGCGCACTTTATAAAGTGCGCTTTTTTCATAATAATGAATTCTATTATCGTAGGATATTAAACGAAATTCTAGAGGTATGAAACACCGTATGGGTCTCTTTTGTAAAATCTGATTTCTTAGCTTCAAATATATTATCTACATAAGTTTGTGGATTCAAGTCAATAAGAGGAAACCACGTACTCTGCACTTGAATCTGTATTTTATGCCCTTTTTTGAAGGTATGTAATATGTCTTGTAATTTGATAAATACTTCTTCTTTTTTATCGGGCACAAAGGCTTCTGGACGCTCCATACTTCTTCTAAAACGACCTCTCATGACTTCGCTTCGAACCATCTGATGATATCCAGCCATTTGCACACCTTCTTCTGTTTCTTCTGTATTAGGAACATCATCTGGATATACATCAATGATTTTCACAATCCAATCGGCAGAGGTACCTGTAGTAGCTACTTCAAGTTTTGCCATGATCTCTCCAGCAAGTGTTACCTCATCATCCAACACTGGTGTTTCATACACTAATACATCATCTCTTTTTGCAGCAAAACGTTGATCATCACTCATATATTTACGAGGAGTAAATACCATTTTCTTCCCTTCTGCATACGGGACTGGATTTGAAGGATCACTTACAAAAGTTTCTGCGCCATTCTTTGTAGAAGGGCTTCCTGATAATCTATTATTGTCATCTAAATAAAAGGTAGCGCCCATCGTTGCCTTAGGTGGCCATACATCAAATGATTTCCATTCTTTTGTTCCTGTATCAAAGATATGTGCCTCTGGTAATTTGGTCTCATTCCCTCCCATTCCTTTAAGGAAATGATTAAAGAATTTTGTTTCTAATTCTTTTTGGAAATAATCAGAAATATCATCGCCAAAATAAACATTCCCAACCGCTTGTCTCTTTTTAGTTCGTGCCCAATCTCCATGACTCCATGGTCCAAAAACAACTGTATTATAGTTATTACTACGTTTTTCTATATTCTTATAGGTTTCCCAAGGGCCATATAGATCTTCAGCATCAAACATTCCCCCTACAGTCATTACTGCAGGTTTGATATCTTGTAAGTGTTGTATAAGTCCGCGTGATTTCCAGAATTCATCATAATTAGGATGCTCTTTTAACTGTGTCCAAAATTCATTGGTCTCATCATAATACGCATCAAGGTTTGATAAAGGTCCTGTCTTTAAAAAGAAATCAAACTGATCATCACTATCTAATTTTGGGAACTGATACCATGCCTCAGTTGTTGGCCCTTCTTTTTGATATCCAAATAAAGCTGTAGCTCTCCAGTAACTTAATAAATAAGCGCCATTATGGTGGAAATCATCAAAAAAGAAATCGCCAATACATGCTTGTGGCGAACTTGCTTTTAATGCTGGGTGTTCACTTAATAATGAATAGGTTGCATAAAATCCTGGATACGATATTCCCCAAGTTCCTACATTTCCATTGTTATTCTCTACGTTCTTCACCAGCCAATCTATCGTATCGTAGGTATCACTCGCCTCGTCCACTTGATTACCTGTCTTATTCGGAATATAAGCACGCATATTATCATACTTTCCTTCGCTCATCCATCGTCCACGTACATCTTGATATACAACAATATACCCTTCTTCCATCATGTACTTATTAGGGCCTATTTTAGAACGAAACTGCCCTTCACCATAAGGTTTACTACTATACGGAGTACGTTGCATAATGATAGGATACGATTTTGAAGTATCCTTAGGCGAATAAATAGTCGTGTGTAATTTAATTCCGTCGCGCATTACAATATCAACTTCTTGTTTATTGTAGTGTGCTTTTACATCATAAGTTTCTTGAGTGTACGCTTTCGCGAAAGCAAAAACAAATAGCAATACGAATAGTTTCTTCATCATATAATTAATTATTATTAAATCGTGTTATTCCATCTTTTAGCCATGCTTCATACTCAGCAATGTTTGGAGTATATGCGACAGGTTTATTTAAACTAGAGCCATCATGATCAACAAGTACATAATAGGGCTGTGCATTAGTACCGTACGTAGTTTGCTGAAATTCTAGCCATTTCTGTCCATACGTCTGTATTCTGTTTCCTGTAATATCAGACACATACTGCTCTGCTTTAGGAAGCTTTTTAGAATCATCTGCATATAAAGATATTAAAACAATATCCTGATTAAGAATATTAAGAATTGTAGGGTCTACCCATACACGTTCTTCCATCTTTCTACAATTTTGACAGGTCACTCCTGTAAAATCAATCATGGCTGTTTTATTTACCTTTTTTGCATACGCCAAACCTGTCTCATAGTCTTTAAAACTTATAATTTTATGGGGTCCATACGACGCGCCTTCTGGTAAAAGACTTCCCTCAGAAGTTGATACCGTACTATTTGTATATCCTACACCAAAAGGAGATTCACTATGTGAATGTTGTGGTGGTGGGAATCCACTTATTAATTGTAAAGGTGCTCCCCAAAGTCCAGGTATCAAATATATTGTAAATGCTAATGTTGTAAGGCCTAATAATAATCTTCCAACAGAAATATGTTTTAAGTCTGAATCATGGGGTAATTTTAGTTTCCCAAAAAGATATAAGGCAAGTGCTCCAAAAATGGCAATCCAAATAGCAATAAATACTTCTCTACTTAAGAAATGCCATTCTAATACCAAATCTACATTTGATAAAAACTTAAAGGCAAATGCGAGTTCTAAAAACCCTAAGAATACTTTTACCGAATTAAGCCATCCTCCTGATTTTGGTAATGAATTTAACCATCCTGGAAATATCGCAAACAGTGTAAAAGGTAATGCTATAGCGAGTGAAAATCCTAACATGCTTATGATAGGTGCGATTCCTCCTTTGGTCGCTGCGTCTACAAGTGCTGTCCCTGCAATAGGAAATGTACAAGAAAAAGAGACAATAGCGAGTGCCAATGCCATGAAGAAGATACCTATATACCCTCCTCTATTTGCTTGATTATCTACTTTATTTACTAATGAATTTGGCAACATAATTTCAAAAGCGCCTAAAAAGGAAATAGCGAATACTAGAATGATGACAAAAAACACAAAATTAAATATAGGTCCTGTAGATAACTCATACATAAAGTTAGATCCAAAAAGTATGGAAATTACAGTTCCAAGAACCGTATAAATAACGATAATAGAAATACCGTATATAATGGCATTTTTAATCCCTGATGCTCTATCCTTACTTTGTTTTGTAAAAAAGCTAACCGTCATAGGAATCATAGGAAATACACAAGGTGTCAATAAAACGGCAAAGCCAGATATGAAAGCAATCAAGAAAATACTCCACAACCCTTTATTATCTTCTGAATCTTCTTCATCAGATGCATCTACTTCTGATTTATCTGTTTTTATAGTATCCTGATACGCTTCAAAAGCCTTATAATTAGAAAATACCTTTGCTCCTTTTTGTTGAAGATCGTGTATGATATAAAACGTTTGCTGAATACATACTTCTTTACATACTTGGTATGAAATTACGGATGCAACTTCATTACTTTTTGTAGTTACTTTTTGAGATAATCTTGGGGTATTCCCTACATATTTAATGACATCTTCTTCAAAAATATCATCATAAGATGTTTTTGTTTCGCTCTCTATTGCTTTACCTATAAGCGTTAATCCATTCCCTTCTTCTTCAAATTCTAATTTAAGAGGTAGTCCTGCAGGCGTACTTTGCGCATATATATACCAACCATTTTCAACAATAGCATCAAAATTCAATAGATATGTTTCATCCGAAGTTTTTTCTACACTTCCGGACCATTTTACAGGGTCATATTTTTGACCTCCTCCAAAATTAGAAGTATTTGAAATACTAATATCGTCTTTAGCTGCTGCTCCATATGCTTCAAAAGCTTTATAATTAGTAAACGTAACTGCTTTTTGTTTTTCTAAATCATGAACAACATAAAACTCTTGATTAATACAAACTCCATTCTCAATACAACTCTGATGTTTGACTATAGACTTGATCATAGATGTAGATGCATCTGTGCGTTTTATTTTTTGAGAGAGACGTGCTGTATCTTTCCAAAATACTTCATCTACTTCAAAAATATCGCTGTACTCTCGAATGGTAGGGCTTTCTTCTGCTTTTCCGTCTAATACATAAGTCGCATTGCTTTCTGGTAAAAATTCAAAATGCAAAGGAATAGGTCCATCTTCAGGAGTAAACTGACTATATACATGCCACTTCTTTTGAATTTTGGCATCATAATGCAATATATATTCTGTGTCTGAAACTTTTTCTACTTCTCCAGACCATTGAACAGGATCATATTTTTTACCGCCTCCAAATTCTTGTCCGCCTCCGAAACCTTGGGCAATCGCGAGTGTTGTTGTAAGAATAAATACTCCGAGGAGTGTAAGCGTTTTACGCATCATATTGAATATGTTATTTTAAGTCTTTTTCTTGTATGCTCTTGCATGCTATATCTCCTATCTGCACGGCGTCCTAAAACCCAAACAATTCCTTGTTGATCACATAACAACCAACTATTTTCTTTGGCTACCAAAGATAGCTTTTCATCTTTAAAAAATTTACTCAATTTCTTTTTCCCTTGCATCCCTGAAGGATAAAAGAAATCACCTTCTTCCCAACGACGTACTGTCAGTGGAAATTGTATACGCTCTGCATCTACATATATCTCAGTATCTATATCTGTTGCAACGGTATCTACACTAGTAAAAGATAGCTTCCCATAAGCTCCTTGATGCTGAGGTGTATTTTCAGAAATCAGATAAGAAGTCGTTTTATTTTGCTCTTCTTTACTATAAGTATATAATTGTAATGTCGTTCTATCTTTTAATAAACGATGTGTATTCGAAAATAGTTGCTTCCCAGATTGCGCATCTAGTAAGTGATAGACATCATCCCATGCTGTGAATCCGCAATCTTTATACAATACATAAAGTACTGCTTTAGGATCTGGATGTTCTTGTAACCTTGAAATATCTACACATATGGCTCTTGGTCCAACGAAACTATCTAACGGATAAAAATAGCGTTGTTTTAGTTCTTGCGTATATGTTTCTAGTAATCTAGCAGACTGTTGTACGTGCATTATTGTTTTTTCGACACTATGCAGTATATCTGGACGTATTTTTTCTAATTCAGGAACTACGTGATGGCGTATTGCATTGCGTACATAGGCATCAGATGCATTGCTACTGTCTTCCCTCCACGTCATTTTATTCTCTTGTGCATACTCATAAATACGCTTTCGCGAAAACGGCAACAGCGGCCGTAGCACATTTCCAGAAATAGCAGGAATACCAGTTAGCCCTTCAAGACCAGTTCCGCGGGATACGTTAATTAGAAACGTTTCTAAATTATCATTGCTATGATGTGCTGTCACTATATACTCGTATCCTTCAGTGGTGATTAGTTTGTTAAACCAAGCATACCTCAAATCACGCGCAGCCATTTGTGTGGAAACAGTATGTTTTTTCGCGTAAGCGGATGTATCAAAACTTTTTTCGTAATATGGAAGTGTATACTTCTCGGCAAGTTCTTTTACAAAATGTGCATCTGCATCACTTTCTTCGCCACGTAGTTTAAAATTACAGTGTGCCATTCCAATCGTTAATCCAGACGAAACACAAAGATGTACCAACGCAGTACTATCCAGTCCTCCACTTACAGTAACTAGCAATTTTGTAGTCGCTGTTAGAAAGGGAAATTGTTGTTTTAGATGTGATTGAAACGCATCAAGAAGCATATTTTTATATCTTAAACTCTTCCTTTAAGGGCATTAAACACCCATGCAATCGCAAAAAAGCCAATACCTACTGCGGCAAAGCCCCAACCAGCAACCTCGTTATAACGAAAAGCACCAAGACCTATAAGTAGTAGTCCAACTAAAATCATAATAAAAGTAGCCCAAGCGAGCACCGTATTTTTATTCATTCCCATAGATTCATTTTAAGTTGTTAAGCAATTATAAGAATAATTGTTTTAACAAGGAATTTAATACCTATTCGTATCTAAATTCACATGAAAAGAAAATAATAACAAGTATAAGTACAAATATCGGCTAAATTTCATAAACGTGAGGAAGAGAAACTATACGATTTTCGTAAATTCGAACAATATTTAGCAACTCCTACTTTTTAAGAAAAATAAAAGGGGATTTCTAACCTAGAATTTTTTAAAATATCATACTAAAAAAGCGTATTTCAATACTATGGATATAAAGTTTAATAAAAACGAAGATCATAATAAACTCTTACTTTCTGATTTAAAAAGAAAACTTACAAAAGTAAAACTGGGTGGCGGTGAAAAACGTATTGAAAAACATCATTCAAAAGGAAAACTTACAGCTAGAGAACGAATAGATTATCTGGTGGATGATCCGAAAAAGTGTATTGAAATTGGTGCTTTTGCTGGAGAAGGCATGTATGAAGAGCATGGAGGTTGTCCTAGTGGTGGTGTGGTTATAAAAATAGGCTATGTCTCTGGTAAACAATGTATCATTGTAGCTAATGATGCTACTGTAAAAGCAGGTGCTTGGTTTCCTATTACAGGAAAGAAGAACTTACGCGCACAAGAAATTTCTATAGAAAACAGATTGCCTATTATTTATCTTGTAGATAGTGCAGGCGTATATCTACCAATGCAAGATGAAATTTTTCCAGATAAAGAACACTTCGGACGTATTTTTAGAAATAACGCTGTGATGAGCAGTATGGGAATTACACAAATTTCTGCAGTAATGGGAAGTTGTGTTGCCGGTGGTGCGTATCTACCTATTATGAGTGATGAAGCATTAATTGTAGATAAAACAGGAAGTATCTTTCTCGCAGGAAGTTATTTAGTAAAAGCTGCCATAGGTGAAACGATAGACAATGAAACGCTAGGAGGTGCTACTACGCATTGCGAAATAAGTGGCGTGACAGATTACAAAGCAAAAGATGATAAAGATGCTTTAGACACCATTAAGAAATTAATGGATAAAATAGGTGACTATACAAAGGCTGGATATAATCGTGCAGCAGCTGCCTTACCAAAAGAAAATCCTGAAGAATTGTTTGGGATTCTTCCAGCATCCAGAGCTGATCAATATGATATGCGAGAAATCATCAAACGTATTGTAGATCATTCTGAATTTGATGAATATAAAAAAGGATATGGGCAAAGTATTCTTACAGGCTATGCACGTATAGATGGCTGGGCTGTGGGTATTGTTGCCAATCAGCGTAAGTTAGTGAAGACTAAAAAAGGTGAAATGCAGTTTGGTGGTGTGATCTATTCTGATAGTGCAGATAAAGCGACTCGCTTTATAGCTAATTGTAACCAAAAGAAAATCCCATTAGTATTTTTACAGGATGTAACCGGATTTATGGTAGGTAGTAAGAGTGAACATGGCGGTATTATAAAAGATGGTGCCAAAATGGTAAATGCTGTATCTAATAGTGTTGTTCCTAAGTTTACAATTGTTATCGGAAACTCGTACGGAGCAGGTAATTATGCTATGTGCGGAAAAGCCTATGACCCAAGACTTATTGCAGCTTGGCCAAGTGCAGAACTTGCTGTGATGAGCGGTAATTCTGCTGCTAAAGTATTACTACAGATAGAAACTGCTTCGCTTAAAAAGCAAGGAAAAGAAATTACACCTGAAGTAGAAAAAGAATTATACGATAGAATTAAAGCACGTTATGATGAGCAAATCTCTCCGTATTATGCTGCTTCACGTATTTGGACAGATGGTGTCATAGACCCTAGAGATACTCGTAAATGGATTTCTATGGGAATCGAAGCCGCAGATCATGCACCTATAGAGAAGCCTTTCAACTTAGGAGTTATTCAAGTTTAAAGTTCAAATTAACTCGACAACATAAAAAAAGCCGTCTAATTAAAAATTAATTAGGCGGCTTCTATAATTAAAAAGTAGTAGATTAATATATAAAGTGGTATTTTATGATCTTTCAAATTGTTGACCATCCAGCGTAAGAATATTTCCCGAAATTGACCAAGTACTTGAAAATGCTGGAGGGGGATCGTTTTGCTCTCCAGCACAACTACTCACTTCTGTTGGTGTAATGGTTATACTATTTCCTGAAATTGTATAATTAAAATCTGTAATGATCCCTCCATTCATACAGACATCGTTACAATCTGCTTGAAAAACAGATCCCGAAGAACTTGAAGTGAAATTAAAGAAGTTTCCATCTCCATTAGCATTGGTACACTCTGTAGGTAGTTGATTCCATCGACCTAAAATTTCATCTCCTGCTGTATTAGAACTTGATCCAGATACTGTTGCAAAACTATTTATCGTATCCCAGCTTACAGTATCACCATCGTTTACTGTACCGTTTGTAAGAACTCTAGTAAGTTCAAGATCAATAAAACTAGAAAGCTCAAGTGCTGTTCCTCCTCGGTCTAAAACAACTTCTACACTTCTTGTTTCTCCTCTCTCTAAATCAAATAAGTTTGCTGTTTCTTCTGCACCTATATCATTGCCATCACTATCGCGAATTATAGGAAACGAAACATCTTCATGCACAGAGTTCCATGTAAATATCAAGTCGATTGTTATTGGACCTGAATCGTCATCTGAACAAGAATTAAACAAATTTGCACATAAAAACAGCACAAAAAATAAACCGATTTTTTTCATCATAATTAATTTTAAGATTTAAAGGCGTAAAAATCGCAGTTGTAAAGAATACTTAAAATACCCATTACTAGGCATTTTTTATACTTTAGAATTTATGACCTATGTTGTAGCATCTTTACCGTTAGAAAAAGTATCATTACCCCAATAAAGTTTAAGGTATTTTACAATACTCCTTATAATATTTCGCGAAAGCGGACATAGATATACTAAAACAGAAGATTACATGTTTTAATTTAGAAAAGGTTTGTATACATTAGCAATCTATGAGTAAAAGAAGATTCGCAACTTATTTTTTAGTACTATTTTCTACTGTTTTTTGTTTTTCGCAAACAGATATTCCTACCGATTATTTTAAAAACCCATTAGATATTCCGCTAGTAATGGCGGGGACTTTTGGCGAGTTACGTAGTAATCATTTTCATAGCGGACTGGATATTAAAACCCAACGTAAGGAAGGATTAAAAGTATATGCATCGGCAGAAGGTTTTGTAAGCCGAATTAAAATTTCTCATTACGGATACGGAAAAGCATTATACATACAGCATCCAAATGGATATACTACCGTATATGCTCATCTCAAAAAATTTAGTCCAGAAATAGAAGCCTATATAAAAGAAAAGCAGTACAAGAAAGAACGTTATGAGATCGAAGTATTTCCTACGTCTGGCACCTTAGCTGTTATACAAGGTGATCTTATTGCGTATAGTGGAAATACAGGCGGTAGTGGCGGACCTCATCTTCATTATGAAATACGAGATGCCAATGCCAGACCGATGAATCCCTTTTTATTTGGAATAAACGTAGCAGATCATAAACCACCAAAAATCACAAAAGCTTTTGCATATCCGCTAGATGAAAACTCTTATATCAATAGTGCTCAAAAACCTGTAGAGCTTAGAGTGACTATGCAAAAAGACAGTACGTATATCACCGAAAAAATAAAAGCGCAAGGCACTATAGGGTTTGGAATAAGTACCATAGATCAACAAGATGGTGCCAATAATAAAAATGGTATCTATCAAATACAAACCACTGTAAATGGAGAGGAAAACTTCTTACTCACGATGGATAAGTTTTCTTTTGCAGAGACGCGTTATCTCAATAGAATGATTGATTATGGACACTATATTAAAAAGAGAAATAGAGTTCAAAAATTATTTATTGAAAAAAATAATCCGCTTAGTATATATAAAAACCAGGTCGATAATGGGGTTCTAACAATTAGTGATAGCCTCTCCTACCAATATGGTATAAACATAAAGGATTATGCTGGCAATAGTACAAAAATTAATATCCCAATTGTTGGTAACATCGATACCTTAGCAATTTCTAATACTGCTACTATTACAGACAATTATGCGTACTCTGATCAACCATTTTCTTTTTCTGAAGGCAAGTTTTCTGTATATATTCCAAAAGGAGCTTTATATGATGATGAGTTTTTGAATTTAGCATCAAGTTCTGATACATTACATTTTCATCATCAGGAAACACCATTACATAAAAATGCAGTCATTAGTTATGACCTTTCTGCCTATAGTGGAGAAGATAGAGAAAAGCTATATTTAGGGAGAGTCAATCGTAAAGGAAATGATATTTACTATACGAGTACTCGAATTAAAGATAATGCGCTGACGACGGCAACGAGAACTTTTGGAAAATATACCATAGGAATGGATAAAACACCTCCAGTCATTACTCCTAAAAATGTAGCAAAAGGGAGATGGATGTCTAAATATCGTTATCTTAAATTTAAGATAGAAGATGCAAAAAGTGGAATTAAAAATTACCGAGCTACTGTAAATGGTAAGTTTATTCTGATGGAATATGATTATAAAACAAATACCTTAGTACACGATTTTAATGATAATATCGTTACTGATACAGAAAACAACTTAAAACTAATCGTCACCGATAATGTAGGAAATAGTGCTACATTTGAGACAACATTTTTTAGAAAAAAATAATCTCTTGAAAAAAAGATACTTCCTACCTGTACTCGCTTTCCTTTTTTGTTTGACTGCGTATAGTCAAACGGCAACGATAAGAGGAATTTTATTAGATGAAAATCAAACGCCTATTCCTGGTGCCAATATCACATTTGGAAATGATGGTGGAATCACTAACGATAATGGATTTTTTCAAATTGAAATTCCCGCAGATCAAGATATCACTGTTATATTTTCATATGTAGGTTTTAAAAATATCACACAGACATTTAACTTAGCTCCTAATGCAGATATTGAGTTTCACCCTGTTTTTAAAGCAGATGTAGAACAATTAGGGGAAACGGTTATTACATCCAATAGGAGAAGAGAACGAGAACAAGGCGTTGTTACTATATCGCCAGAAGCTATTCGTAAATTTGGAGGAGCAACACCTGGTGTCGAAAACTTATTAAAGTCACTTCCTAGTGCTAGTGGGACGAATGAACTAAGTACCAATTATAATGTACGTGGAGGAAATTTTGATGATAACTTGGTTTATGTAAATGAGATTGAAGTATATCGTCCCTTCTTAATCCGTTCTGGACAACAAGAAGGATTTAGTTTTGTAAATAGTGATCTGACGCAAAGTGTGGCTTTTAGTGCGGGAGGTTTTCAAGCCAAGTACGGAGACAAACTCGCTTCGGTTCTTGATATATCCTATAGAAGACCTACTGGGTTTGGTGCAAGTGTTAATGCAAGTCTTTTAGGAGCTACAGCTTCTGTAGAAGGCGTTTCTAAAGATGGTAGGCTTACTGCCATTACTGGATTAAGATATCGTAATAATGGATTATTAGTTTCGTCAAGACAAACAGAAAGCAATATCAATCCTATTTTTGCAGATGCGCAAACATTTATAACCTATAAGTTTTCAAAGAAGTTTCAATTAGACTTTTTAGGAAATATTGCCATTAATGATTATGACTTTGAACCATTAAACCGTCAAACAAATTTCGGAACACTTGCAGATCCCATCTCATTATTAATCCTATTTGATGGACAAGAAGAAGATAAATACGAAACCTATTTTGGAGCGTTAAAAGCAACGCAATTGGTCAATGAAAACCTAACCTTAAAATTGATTGGATCTATCTATCATAGTCAAGAACAAGAGTTTTTTGACATTCTGGCGCAATATCGTTTAGGTGTTCCTGATAATAATATTGGAAGTGAAGATTTAGGAGAAGTAGAATTTACACAAGCAGCAGGAGGTCAATTTAGAAGTGCTCGTAACTTACTAGATGCCCTATTTGTGAATGTAGAACATAAAGGAGAATATGTAAAAGGAGAAGATCAAATAGATTGGGGAATTAAATATACACATGAAGATATTCGTGATCAATTACAAGAGTATGAGATTATAGATTCCGCTGGATTTTCTATACGTCCGCTTATTCCTGATTTTGCAAATGATCAGCCTTTTACTCCATTTGATGCTCCCATAGAACCTTTTACTAGTATACGTGCACGAAATAATGTGCAAATAGATCGCGTATCTGGATATGCACAATACACAAAACGTACCGATTGGGGCGACAATGAAGTATCTTTCAATGTTGGAGTGAGAGCACACCAATGGACGGTAAGTGGAGAAGACATAGAAAACTCATCACAAGCTGTTTTTAGTCCAAGAGCACAGTTTAGTATTAAACCTGATTGGGATCAGGATATGGTTTTTAGACTTTCTGGAGGTGTGTACCAACAACCACCATTATACAGAGAATTACGTAACGCTATTGGTGAAGTTGTTCCTGATGTAAAAGCACAAAAATCCATTCATGCAGTCGTTGGCCATGATTGGAGTTTCAATATGTGGGGTGGTAAGTTTAAACTTGTAAATGAAGCTTTCTATAAAGATCTTACCGATGTAAATACGTTTACATTAGAAAATGTACGTTTACGTTATCGTGCAAATAATAATGCGACAGCGCGTATCTATGGTTTTGAATCTAGACTTAATGGAGAGTTTGTTCCTGGAACAGATAGTTGGATAAGTGTCGGGATACTTCGTGCTGAAGAAAACCAAGACAATAGAGGTTTTATTGCAAGGCCAACTGACCAACGTTTTAAAGCTGCTTTTCTTTTTCAAGATTATATTCCAACCGTTCCTAGCGCACGATTATATCTTAATATGGTGTATCAATCTGGATTACCTGGAGGAACGCCTAGTAATGTAGATCCTTATCTTTTTGAAGATTTACCAAGATTACGTGATTTCTTTAGAGCTGATTTAGGTATTTCGTATGTCTTTACCGATGAGAAAAAGAGAAAGGAAAAGAATTTCTCTAAAGGGCACTGGTTATACCCATTCAAAGAACTTACCGCTGGTTTTGAGATCTATAATATATTTGACAGACTCAATTCTATCACCAATACCTTTGTACGTGATGCCAATTCTGGACAACAGTTTGCCATTCCAAATTTCTTAACACCTCGAGTTTTTAATGTGAGAGTTTCTATGAAATTATAAGGGGTTTCAAAACAAACTTATAGCAATTTCTTACTCATTGCAAAGAAATCAAAATGCTCCTTACCTATCGTAAAGTCGTGATTTCCTATAACGTCAAATCCATTCTTTTTATAAAATTGGATCGCTCTTTCATTACTATTCAATACCGATAACCAGATATGCTCATATCCTAATGCTCTTGCTTTTAGAAGTAATTGATTTTGTAGTTCGCGTCCAATTTTTAAGGATATAAATTCTTTTAACACATAAATTTTCTGGAGTTGACAAACCGATGTTGCATCTATAAATGAACTTCTAGAATCTAATTTCAATTTAGCATACCCTACAGGTTTCGCTTCCGCGAAAGCGACCCAAAAGACATTTGTAGATTTATGGAAACTTGCTGCTATTTTAGATGCAGAAAAAGTAGTTTCTAAATAATCCTGAAGATCTTTAGGATCTTTAAAAAGATGACCAAACGTTTCTGTAAATGTAATTTTACCTAAATGAGAAATATGAGTAGCATCACTTTTGGTAGCGATACGTATTTGCAGTGTACTCATAGATACTTATAATTTTTCGCGAACCTGCCTGCCGACAGATAGGGGCACATCAAAATAAATAGTTAACAAAAATATCCTAGCTAGGCTAGGATATTTTCGCTTTCAATATATTCTTTTAAGACGTCAACTACATAGTCAACTTCTTCTTTTGTATTATAAATAGAGAATGAAAAGCGTAAACTAGGTTTCTTAAAATCTTCATCACTTAAGATTTCTTTAAGCACATGCGACCCTCCTATGCTTCCACTTTGACAGGCACTCCCTTTAGAACAAGCAATCCCTTTCATATCCAGCTGAAAGAGCAATAACACTGCTTTTTCTTCGGCAATAGGAAGGCATACATTAAGGAGTGTATAAGTGCTTTTTTGTGAGTCACTACAATTTCCATTTAACTTAACGTTAGGAATCTCTTTTTTTAGCCTTTCAGCGAAATACGATTTAATCCCTTTTACATACGCACTTTCTTCTTTCAAGTTCTTATATGACATATTAAGCGCTTCTTCTAGCCCTACAATATTATGTACTGCTTCGGTGCCAGCGCGTAAGCCACGCTCTTGAGACCCTCCAAAAATAAGAGGTTTTAAACCACTGTTTTTACGTACAAATGCAAAACCAACGCCTTTGGGTCCATGAAATTTATGAGCAGCTGCCGCTATAAAATCTACAGGAATATCTTGCAGATCTAGTTCGTAATGCCCAACACTCTGTACCATATCTGAATGTACAAGTGCTCCATGGGCTTTACATAATGTAGCAATTGCCTTAATGTCGATCATATTACCGATCTCATTATTTACATGCATTAAGCTCACCAATGTTTTAGCATCACTTGCTTTTAATAATTCTTCTAAATGCTTTTCATCGGGTGTTCCACATTCTTTTAGATTTACAAATTGTAAGTCTATTTTATGACACGTAGAAACCTCTTCGGCGGCATGAAGAACAGCATGATGCTCAATACGTGATGTAATAATACGTGTAACACCAAGATCTCGTACGGCACTATTAATTACTAAATTGTCTGCTTCTGTTCCTCCTGAGGTAAATACAATTTCCCCTGCAGATGCATTAAAAAGTTCGGCAATACGCTTACGTGCAGTTTCTATTTGACCTTTAGCCGTACGACCAAAAGCATGAGTAGAAGAAGGATTACCTGGCACGTCTCGCATAACTTCTGTCATGCGATCTACTACTTCCTTACGCATCTGGGTAGTAGCAGCGTTATCAAAATAAATAGAATTCATCAAACGTTGTAGTTTTGTTAAAAAACAAATGTAAAGGAAATAAAATAATTTTTGTCATTACTTTGCTGCTTCCTTTCTACTATTTTTGTCAAAAATTCATTTGAATGAAAAAGTTTTTATCTGCGATTATAGCAATTTCTTGTTTTGCCTCTTGTGATGATGGCGATGTCATCGTGACTTCCTTTGATTTTGAAGAACAGACCTTAGAGCGTTGTACTGATTTTGAATCGCAATTAGTATTCTTTAAAATTAATCCAGATAACAATGAAAGTATTGCGTTATCCTTTACTACAAATGAGGATATTTTTGGTGCTGGCGATGGGTCTGAAGATGCCGCACAAAGGCAAACCCAAATACAATTATCTACAAATGATAATATTATATACAGAAGATTTGACAACGCAGTAAGTAATGATTATTTCTGTAACCCTATCCCTCCAGCAACTCCTATCGTTATAGAAGAGTTTATAAGCACAGATGGAGATATTACTGTATTTACAGAAGGAACTTTTGCAGATAGTGATGGTATTCCTTCAGAAATAGAAGATCCTACAGGAACCTTAGATACTGATGACGATTCAATTCCTAATATCATAGATTTTGATGATGATGGAGATAATGTACCTACAGCACAAGAAGGCGTTGTTTTAAATGATGATGGTACTATAGATGAAACCTTAACTCGGGATACAGATGGAGATGGTATTTTTGACTATTTAGATGACGATGATGATAACGATGGTGTTTTAACTAGAGATGAAGATGCAAACATGGATTTAGACCCTAGTAATGATAATTCTGATCCTGCAAATGAATCATTAGATGATTATCTTAATCCTGCAATTACAAATTCTGTAAACACAGAATTATATAGAGAACACACCTATTTTTTAAATGACATTATTATTACGATTAATACTCAAAATTTAGATTTTCGTAATGAAAATGGAGAAGAAGTAATACGAGATATTCGTAGCGTTATTTTTGGGGAATTTACAGGAACACCATCAGCAACATTTACGACAACACCAACATTCTAAACTTATTTTCGTTGTGCATTTTGGTAGACGTATACTTCAGTAGCACCTGATCCATATTTTTGATAATCAGCACTATAAAACTTAATTCCATCATACCTATTAAATAAATAGTATAGTTCATCTTTGAGAACACCTTCCCCTACTCCATGTATGAAGACGATTTTTGGGATGCGTTTTGAAATAGCAAAAAGTAATTGTCTTTCTGCAGTATCTACCTGCAATGTGAGAATATCATAATTAGACATATGCTTATATGATTTTACTAGCTTTTCGATATGCAAATCGACTTCCATAGGAGGCAGATTTCGTTCTTTTGGTTTTATACGGACAGATCCAGGTTTTGCTTTTGGTTCTTTTTCAAGCCCTTTTTGACGTGATACATTGATAAGCTCTTTCTTAATACTACTGCTTATAGCGGGTATAATTTCGCTTTCGCGAAAGCGTATACTAAAGCCATCTGCTGTTTCTATTGTAATGTATGGCATATCTATCGCGACTATAACGCCATCTAGATTATCATCTAGTACTTGAATTGACTGTCCTATTTCGAATTTTTTACTCAAAACTGTGTTTTTGAACGGTAAAAATATACAAACTATCGAAAAGCTTGACACTAAGAGTGAATTTGGGAAAAAAAAGTTAAATTTGTTTACGAGTTTTTAAAGTAAAACATTATGAAAAACCTACTTATTGTAGCACTAACTGCCCTCTGTGTTACAGCAAATGCTCAGGTAACTGTAAAACCTACAGTGACTGACGCTTCGTATATTTATGTAAATGATACATTCATTTATGTAGAACAAGACGTAGAATTAGAAACGAATAATGTAACCGGTATCAACAATGTTGGTATACCAAACATATTATTACGTAATCAAGCACAATTATTACAAGGCCCTTCTTCAGGAGCTGCTGAACTAAACAAAGGAACAGGGATTGTCTCCTTATACCAAGAAGGAACTACAAATCAATATGATTATAACTTATGGGCTTCGCCTGTGGGTCTTTCCTATTTATCTAGTGGATCTGTTGCACCAGATGGAAACGGTTTATTTGCCTTTCAACCATCATTTGTTTCGGGAGGTGTAAGTATACCTCAACAGGTATTTTATGTTCCTGCAGGTCTAAATCCTGAAACAACAAGTAATCCTGCATTAATTGGAGGAGGACTTAACGGAAGTGCCGCACCAAACTTATTAAACATTGCTGCTTTCTGGATTTATGGATATGAAGCAGGAAATGCCACTGCAGATTTTATTCCTGTACAGAGTACTGGAACATTACCCGCAGGTTTAGGATTTACTATGAAAGGCGTTTCTGGTACTGATTTAACAGATGCTGGTGATGGAGTGGTAAATAATTTAGGAGTATCTGGAGATGGTCAAGGACAACGTATTGATTTTAGAGGAAGACCAAATAGTGGTACAATTACCGCTACCGTACTTCCTGACACACAAACAATTACTGGAAATCCGTATCCATCTGCATTAGATTTAAATTATTTCTTATTACTGAATTCAGGTACTGGTACAATAAATACAACATTGCCTAATGGAAATTCTGTAAACGTTTCAAGAACAGACGTAACAGAAGGAGTTGCTTATTTCTGGGATAGTGACCCTACAGCACAAACACACTTTATAGAAGAGTATCAAGCTGGTTATGGAATGTATTCACCTATGGGGTTATTAGCTACAGACGGAATGTATGTTGCTGCACAATTCTTAATGTATGATGAAGATGGTAATCCTATTGTAGGTTCTGAAACTGGAGTTGTTGGACTTGATTATGACAGACGATTTTCTCCTATCGGACAAGGATTTATGGTAACAGGATCTGCAACACAGACTACAGATACATTTACGTTTACAAATGATATGAGAATCTTTGTAAAAGAAGGAAATAACTCTGACTTTAGAAATAGTGAGGATACAACTACTGACACTGTAGAAGCTATTGGGGTTGGTACATATTATGAAGATATAAACAACTTCCCTACGTTTTCACAATTTAAGGTAGGAATCAATATCAATGATACTTATGGTCGTGAACTTGGAGTAGGAATTCTTGATCAAGCAACTAGAGGATATGATGTTTCTATGGACGGTAAGAGTGCTGGTGTATTAGCTTCTGACGTTACATTTTCTATAAATGAGGAAGATCAATACATTATCAATGCTATTCCTGATGATGAGTATCAAGCATTAACATTATCCTTAAATGCAGAAACAACCTCTGAATTTAGATTTAGAGCTAGAGATATAAGAGACTTTAATTATGAAGGAATCTTCTTATTTGATACTGTTTCTGAAACCTATTATGACATTCAGAACGAAAGTGTTCTATTACAAATCCCAGCTGGAAACTATCCTAAAAGATTTGAAATACGTTTTACTAGAGAAGTAGAAGAAGATACTTCTGAAGAAGAAGAGGAAGAAACGACTGAAGAAGAGCAAGAAGAAGAAACTACCGATGAAGATTCTGAGTGGGAAGAAGATTCTGAATGGGAAGAGGAAGAAGAAGGTTCTACTGAAACAGAAGAAGAGACTGAAGATACTTCTAATGATGAAACTACTGAAGAAGAAGAAACTACTGAAGAAGAGCAAGAAGAAGAAACTACTGATTCTGAAGAAGAGACAGGAGAAGAAACTGAAGAAGAAGATGACGACACTTTAAGTGTAGAAGTAATTTCAGAAAGTATTTTAGAATCATTTACAATATTCCAAAATAATAGTGCTAGACAATTAGAAATTAGAAACCCTAATAGTCTTTCATTAACAAATGTTATGCTATTTGATATCACAGGAAAACAAATTTTCTTAGGCAAAGATTTAGGGAATAATGATGTATTCACATTCCCTACAAGCAATCTAAGTTCTGGAATATACATTGTTACATTTACTACTGAAAACGGACTTACGAAAGCTCGTAAGATAAACGTAACTAATAGATAATATTCCTTATGGAGGAATATATGCTACCATGCTTAAATAAAAAGTATTTCGGATATGAATGCATGGGTTGTGGAATACAACGTTCAGTAGCATTACTCTTAAAAGGTGAATTTATAGACGCATTTTATATGTACCCAGGAATCTATCCTTTGATAGGACTCCTGGGTTTTTTAATAGCCAATCATTTTTTTAGTATAAAATATGCTAATAAAACTATTATTTTTTTAGCTATATTAACAGTCTCAACGATCATTATAAGTTATCTGATCAAAATTACGCACTAAATTAACTAACCAAAAACACAAATTATGGAACAACAAAAACTACCTAATGTAACTATATCACTCGTACTAGGAATTATTTCTTTTATAGCATGTTGCTGTTCTTCTGGAATTGGAGGTGTTTTATTTTCTGGAATAGCACTTTTCTTAGCTAACAAAGATAAAAAAACACTAGAAGCCAGTGGAGACCCATCTATGTATACAAATGCTAGTCAGTTAAACACGTCAAGAATTATTGCTATTATAGGTCTTGTCCTAGCGGTACTTACTCTAATTGGTACAATAATATATATTATTTCTCTTGGAGGAATTGATGCCTATATGGAACAACAAAGAGAAGCTATGGAGCAATTAGGAATGTAATATCTCACTTCTATACAAATAGTAAGAAAAAAAGACGAATCTCACGATTCGTCTTTTTTAGTATATTGTTTTAATACGTATCATTCGTATAGTGTAGCGTAAGAAAATATAAATGACAAAGAGAACATAAGGAATTCTATAAATGCATATATGCCTACTAATTCTAGCAAGAAACATAACTATTTAAAATATGGCTATCTCCTGTTAGGACTGCTTGTATTTTTTGTGCTTCGTTATTATTATAGAAATGATCCTGAAGTAGCTAGCGGTGAAGGCATTTTCCCTAGATGTATTTTTAATCTAGCGACAGGTTTTCATTGTCCAGGCTGTGGTAGCCAAAGAGCTACACATGATTTGCTACATTTTCGCATTGGAGAAGCTCTTAAACATAATATAGTCATTGTACTAATTGCGATTAGCATCCTTTCAAAAATATATGCTTTTTTCTCAAAAAAGTATTTTCCTAAATACTACTATAATCTACCTCATAAATCATACTTCATATATACAAGTATTGGCATTGTATGCATATATTGGATTCTTCGCAACATACCATATGAGCCGTTTACATATCTGGCACCATAAAAATTATACCATTATGATTGTCTTAGTATACGCTTTCGCGAAAGCATAAAAAAACCGCCCATATAAAATATAGACGGTTATAATAATAGAAACGAACGACTACTTCTCGAACGCTTTCAATGTTTTTGTAATAATAGACACACAATCTAATAATTGCTCTTCATTCATGACCAATGGTGGCGCAAAACGAATAATATTTCCATGTGTAGGCTTTGCTAATAAGCCATTATCACGCAATGCCATACAAATATCCCATGCGGTAGAGCTATCTTCAGTATCATTGATAAGAATAGCATTTAATAGCCCTCTTCCTCTTACAAGGTTTACAATCGTACTTGTTTCTATATATGCATTCATTTTTTCTCTAAAAAGATTCCCTAGTGTTCTTGCATTTTGAGCAAGGTGTTCATCTTTTACAACTTCTAATGCTTCGGTAGCAACAGCACCAGCGATAGGGTTTCCTCCAAAAGTACTTCCGTGTTGTCCTGGTTTTATGACTTCCATAATAGGATTATTTGCAAGTACTGCAGATACAGGATATGCACCTCCTGAAAGTGCTTTTCCTAGTATTAAAATATCTGGAGTAGCATACGTCTCTTGTTTTTCACAATGTCCTGCACACGTACAATTTCCGCAAACAGCAAGTAATGCTCCTGTACGCGCAATTCCTGTTTGAATCTCATCTGCTATAAATAACACATTATGCTCATTACATAGTGCTTGTGCTTTACGCATATAATCATCTTCTGGTGTATAAACACCTGCTTCGCCTTGAATAGGTTCTACTAGAAAACCTGCTATATTTTTACTAGACGATAATGCCTCTTCCAATGCGCTAATATCATTGTATGCAATTTTGATAAATCCTGGTGTATACGGTCCAAAGTTTCTACGTGCATCTTCATCATTAGAGAACGAAATAATCGTAGTTGTACGCCCATGAAAGTTATTAGAGCAAACAATAATTTGCGCTTCATGTTCTGCGACTCCTTTTTTCTCGTACGCCCATTTTCTAGCAAGTTTAATAGCTGTTTCTACAGCTTCTGCACCTGTATTCATTGGAAGCACTTTATCAAATCCAAAATACTCCGTCACATATTTTTCATAAGGACCTAAGGTGTCATTATAAAATGCACGTGAAGTAAGGGTTAATGTTTTTGCTTGTTCTGTCATTGCATTTACAATACGCGGGTGACAGTGCCCTTGATTTACTGCAGAATATGCAGATAAAAAGTCATAATACCTTTTTCCTTCTGCATCCCAAACATACACTCCTTCTCCTCTACTTAATACGACTGGAAGTGGATGGTAGTTGTGTGCTCCATATTTGTCTTCTAATGCAATTGCCTCTTGTGACGATAGTTGATGAACTGTTGCCATAATCTAAAAAATTTAAAATTAAAAAAACGCAATTCCTGCTGTACCTTTATCCTTTCGAAAGCTCGAAAATTCAGCGTAGGAGAGAAATCATCCTTAGAAGTTGCAATTTAATAAAATTACCTTTTGAAAAAAATCATTCTTGCAATTTTGAAGATAGTGTCGAAACTTGCAATTCTAGACGCTTCAATTCTCTTATAATACTATTCTTATCCATTTGCATCCATATAAATAACTTCAACATAGATACAATAAGCATACAAAATATACCTCCTATAGACCATTTAATAAGTTCATTGGTGATATCTGTATTAAAAAACCGAATAATGCAATACACAAAAAAACCTATTGCGATAAAGCTAACAATGTTCATCATAATGATAATCCATTTATTCTTTCCCTCAAACACACCACCAAGCATCTGAAAAACATTCTGCTCATCAAGACTATCATAAAAGGTTGTTTCTTCTTCTGTTAATGCTTCTTTTATTAACAAGTCTATTTCTTCAAACTCTTTTCTCATAATTTCTAGTCTTTAAGTATTGTTTTTATTTTTTCTCTTGCGTAATACAATCTTGATTTTACAGTGCCTTTTGATGGCTGAAGAATCTCACTTATTTCATGCAATCTGTACGATTCTATATAAAATAACCTTATTACTTTTTGTTGTTCATCTGGAAGTGATGTGATTGCTTTTTTTAATTTTTCTTTTACTAGTTGTTTTTCTAAATGGTCTTTTTCATCTGTGACACGTTGGTTTTCTTCTTGTACAATTTCTTGTTTCTTCTCTTGAATTCTTTTTCTTTTCCGATACCAATCAATTGATTTTTTGGTCACAATAGATACTCCCCAAACGCCAAACTTAGAAGGATCTTCTAGGGTATGTATATGTTTCAGTATAGTTATCCAAGCATCTTGCGCTATATCTTTTGCGACATCTGCATCATTAGAATACCTGTAAGCTTGCATACAGAATTTTTTATGCCATCGCTTTACCAATACTGCCATTGCTTTTGTATGACCGGCACAATATTGGGCGACAAACCAAGCATCTTCTATTTTTTTAGGTGGCTTCATAGTACTTTCTATATAATAGACGCCACATTTTCAAATAGGTTCATTTTTAGAGAAGTTATTTTCCAATTAAGGTAAGAATATTAAAATATACGCTTTCGCGAAAGCGTAAGAAAACAAAACCACACCTTTCATAACAATAATTTATATAGCCTGTTTCATAAAAACAGGCTATTTTTGCGTGATGTCTAGAAGAAAACAAAACCGCAAAGTTTTTACTGAACTTGAAGTAACCGATGCTGGAGCAAAAGGGAAATCCATTGCGCATGCACCCGATGGGAAAGTCGTTTTTATTAATAATGCTGTACCTGGCGATATCGTAGACGTACAGACGACAAAAAAACGTAAGTCCTACTATGAAGGAACGGCAATACACATTCATACGTTTTCGCGAAAGCGTACCCAGCCACAGTGCCAACATTTTGAGGTATGTGGAGGATGCAAGTGGCAGCATATGGACTACAAATACCAACTAGAATACAAACAACAAGAAGTGGTCAATAATCTGACACGTTTAGGGAAAATAGAACTCCCCGAAGTCACTCCTATTGCGGGTAGTGCTTCTCAATACTTCTATCGCAATAAAATGGAATTTGGCTTTTCTGATAGCAAGTGGCTTACCCTAGAGCAAATCAAAAGCGACGAAATTATAGAAGACCGAAATGCTTTAGGGTTTCATATTGCAGGCATGTGGGACAAGATCTTGGATATTGAAAAGTGCCACTTACAACAAGACCCAAGTAATGCCATACGTAATGGTATAAAAGCATTTGCTTCTCAACATAATATGCCGTTTTATAATGCGCGTAATCAAGAAGGCTTATTACGTACTTTAATGATACGTACATCTTCTACAGGAGAACTCATGGTACTGGTGCAGTTTTATAAAGAAGATATAGAAAACCGTACCCTCCTACTCGATTATGTAAAAAATGAATTTCCAGAAATCACCTCCCTTCTATATGTGATTAACTCAAAAGGAAATGATACGATATATGATCAAGAAGTAATTTGTTATCACGGTAGAGATCATATTTTCGAAGAGATGGAAGGCTTACAATTTAAAATAAATGCCAAGTCTTTTTATCAAACCAATTCGGCACAAGCCTACGAACTTTACAAAATCACAAGAGATTTTGCTGGACTTACAGGGGATGAACTTGTATACGATTTATATACAGGAACAGGTACTATTGCACAATTTGTAGCAAAGAAAGCTAAGAAAGTAATTGGTGTAGAGGCTGTACCTGATGCAATTGAAGCAGCCAAAGAAAATGCAGAACGCAATCATATTACAAATGCAGAATTCTATGTGGGAGACATGAAAAAAGTCTTTAATGAACAATTCATCTCAACACATGGAGTTCCTGATATTATTATTACAGACCCTCCAAGAGATGGAATGCATGCCGATGTGGTTAAACAAATCTTAAACATTGCGCCACAAAAAGTAGTTTACGTAAGTTGCAATAGTGCAACACAAGCCCGTGATCTTGCGTTACTAGATGAAATATACAAAGTAACGAGAGTACAACCTGTAGATATGTTTCCGCAGACACATCATGTAGAAAATGTTGTTTTACTAGAAAAAAGGTGAAATCATACTTAATAACAAAAGAACATGACATCCAAAATCGCAAGTTTATTTTTAATTGCTTTACTGCTTATTACTTCCTGTACATCAACATCTGGGAGTGATACATCATCTTCTGAAACTTCTAAAAAAGACATTACTATTTCTGGGAATATTCATAACCTAGATGTTGCCAAGTTTGGAGACAAAGTATCTTTTGGATATCACGATTATATGGTTGGTGATTATCAAGAACTAAAAGCTACTATAGATACAACAACAGGAGATTTTAAAACAAGTATTTCTTCTATTGCACCAGTTCAGATCTACTTCTATCATAATAATAGCTTAGAAATTATACTATCACCAGGAGATAGTATCCATTTTAAAATGGATGGTAGTCTTACAGATAAAACAGCTTTTATTAATACGCTTGAAATAAGTGGTGATGCAGTTCAGACAACTAAAAACCTTATAGCTTTTCATCAAGATTTTAAGCCTGATTATGCTCGTAATGAACTTGAAATAAAAAAAGGAGATCCAGAAAGCTACAAAAAATACGTAGACTCGCTATACATAGAACGAAATAAGAAAATCCAAGATTTTGCAGCCAACAATGAATTGAGTAGTATGTTTAAAAACTGGTTGGCCGTCGAGGAAAAATATGCAAAAAATGTTGCTTTATTGCAATACCCTCCATTATATAATATGTTTACCAGGCAGTTTCTTGATGTAACGCCAGATTACTTCAATGATGCTATGAAAGTTCCTAATTTTACAAAAGAGGATCTAGCAAATAACACCCTTGCAAGAAATTATATACAATACTATTACTACCAACTTAGAACAGAATTACAATCAAAGCTCTCTCAAGAAGAATTAAAAGATCCTAAAAAGAGAGACTCTGTATTTTATAATACCATCAATACGATAGCTAAAGACAATACATTAATGGCTCAACTTATCACACTTACATCGTTACAAGGAGAGTTAAATAACAATACGATTGAAGGGTATGAACGCAATCTAACACAAATAGAAAACTTATTTTCAGGTAGTGATTTTGCAGGACCTCTAAACGCTAAATATACTAAAGTAAAAAATCTATTAGAAAACCCTGTATTATCAGAAGGCACGGAACTATTAACATTTCAAAGTGAAAGTCCTGAAGGCTATCTCAAAGAAATTATTGCCAATGCAAATGGGAAAGTGATTTATATAGATAACTGGGCAACGTGGTGTGGCCCTTGTAAAAGTGAGTTTAAGAACAGTACACCCCAGTTAAAAGAAAAGTTTCAAAAAGACGTTGAGTTTATTTACTTATGTCATCAATCTGAAGAAAAATTATGGAAACCTTCTATTTCAGAGTTTAAAGTAAAAGGAAAACATTATTTTCTTTCTCAAGAAGAAAGTAACCCTATATTTAAAGAAATAAATTTACAAGGATTTCCTACCTATACGATTATTAATAAAAAAGGAGACATTGTAAAATCAGGATTTGAATATCGTCCTAGTAACACAATCACTTCAGAAATTCTAACAGAATTAATAGCAGAATAATGACAAAGCGTTTATTAATAATAGGCTATATACTCTGTGGATGTATCACACTCACTTCATGTGAAAGAGATGATATATGTGCTGAGTCTACACCTGTTACCCCTTTACTTGTGATCGATTTTTTTGATATTGAAAATCCTACCGAACCTAAAACCCCTACTGACCTTATTGTTGTAGAAAGTGGAGGCGCAAACCAATTAGCGTTTAATACGGCAACGATTTCCATCCCTTTACGTACAGATACAGATCAGACTAATTTTCTATTTGCCATAAACGCTGGTAATGAGAATTCCGAAAACATAGATGGTTTTACTGTAAGTTATGTTCGTACAGAAGAATACATTAGTAAAGCATGTGGTTTTAGAGTTACCTATGATGCCATAGACCCAAATAGAACCGCAGGAACAGACGATTTCTGGATACAAGACATTCAAGTAATAAACACCTCTGTAGAAGATGAGACATCAGCACATATTCAGATTTTTCATTAGTATATCTCTTATTTTCCTGAGTATACAGCTTCATGCTCAAGAAAACGAAAAAGCTACAGAAATAGTAGCTAAAGATACTATAAAACAGAAAGTACAGTATTATGGCTTACGTATTGGAGTGGACCTTTCAAAACCTATACGTAGCTTTTTAGACGATCAATATAATGGCCTTGAGATTGTAGGTGACTTTAGGGTTAGTAATCGATATTATGTGGCCGCAGAGATAGGTAACGAAGAACGTACTGTCGATGAGTTTTCAAATATTGATGTAACCTCAAAAGGATCTTATATAAAAGCAGGATTTAACTACAATGCCTACAACAATTGGTTTGGGATGAATAACCTCATTTATGCTGGGGTTCGTGCTGGTTTTTCAACATTTAATCAAGAATTAAACACCTATACAATCTCTACATCTAATACTTTCTTTGGAGAAGATGTTCGCATAGATAGTAGAGAATTTGATGGATTAAATGCTGTTTGGTTAGAATTTCAATTAGGGATTCAAGCAGAATTATTTAGCAATTTTTACTTAGGTATAAATCTTCAAGTCAAAAACAGAGTCACAGAAACACAACCTGAAGGGTTTGAAAATGTATACATCCCTGGGTTTGGAAAAACTACAGATGCTAGTAAATTTGGCGTAGGTTATGGATATACACTATCATACCTCATTCCGATCTTTAAAAAATAAAAGGCCAAGATTCCGCTAGATACTAAAACGAGTTTAGTAAACAGCGTAGTTCAAGGAATACTATTGAATGCGTCACCGCACAGAATGTTCAATAGTGAATTTTGCTAATAAAAGGGTTTTGCTGAGTACGCTTTCGCGAAAGCGAACTAGCAAGACCTGCCTACCGGCAGGCAGGTTCACGACCAAAAGGGAGAGCATAGCATTAAAGCGTATAAAACAATTTACATTTCTTATTTTGTAAATAATAAATCATCTGCCTTTTCTCCCGTATATAACGAATCAAGAAATGAATGAAATTCTTCTGTAGAAGTACGTAAATCTATTTCCTTTTTATGTCCTACAAATCGTACTTTATTGAAATGAGGAAGAATAAGATCTGTAAACTCCTTATTAGACACACCAGATACATTTTTAAGATGATGAGGCACGTATTCTATATACAACATCTTTACATTAGTTAAGATGTCTTGCATACCTTGTAAAGCAAAATATTCTGCGCCCTCTATATCGACAATAATATGATCTGGTTGAGGGAGTTTTTCTTCTTTGATATGTGCATCCAAACGAATCATATCTACTTCTATCGTATCCGGATTATCATGAGAATATAAATAACTATCTGTTTTAGGTTTAATTTTACTTCCTCCACTGTTAAGTGTATTTTTATAAAACGAGATTTTCTTTTCAGCATCCCCTACAGCATAATTAAACAGTTTTGCATTCTCTAAATCATTTATCAAAACGTTTTTATACACATATCCAAACGTGTCGGGGTTTGCTTCATACCCAACAATCGTTTTACATTGTTTTGCTATGGGAACTAACAACGTACCAATATGAGTTCCTAATACATATACAGTATCATCAGCATTGATATATGTTAAAAGTTCTTTGATTTCAGAAGTATTCCATCCGCCTTTAAAACCTAAATAACGTCCAATAGTATAATCGTCTATAGGCGCTAGTATCATTCCATTTTCGGTATCATAAATAACTCCTTTGGCGTGATCACCTAAGACTTTCTTTCGTAATTTAATTTTAAACTGACGCTTTTTAACTTTTATCTTTTTCATAGGTATTAAATAACTTTTTATTTATGATTCCTGGTGTTTTGTTTTTCTACTTCCTTCGTACATTTCGTATTTTACAAATCTACTCTCTAAGCTACCAT
The DNA here is from genome assembly GCF_947492535.1 of uncultured Dokdonia sp. GTDB lineage: Bacteria > Bacteroidota > Bacteroidia > Flavobacteriales > Flavobacteriaceae > Dokdonia. The sequence continues at coordinate 243,586 of NZ_CANLNH010000007.1, forward strand.
TATACAACTTAATTTTTCGACTAGGTCGTAATCCTACATGTTTTAATGCTTCCATATTAGAAGTAATAAACCATGCATGTGATCCAGGATAACTAGATTTAAGTGTATCGCCTATTTCTGCATAAAAAGCTTCCATGGCGATAGGTAGTCGCTCTCCGTATGGAGGATTAAATACCAATTGCAAAAAGTCATTCCCTTCTTTTTTCGAATCAAAGAAGTTTTGTTCTTTAATTGTTATAAAATCTTCTAATTGCGCATTCTTGATATTATCTCGTGCTTTACTTATAACAGAAGGTGCTTTATCATATCCAATGATTTTATAGTTAAAATCTTTCACCTTTTTAAGTGCAGATGCTTCGATAAGATCATATAAATCTGGATCCCAATCATCCCATTTTTCAAAAGCAAACTCTTTTCTATTTAGGTTGGCAGGAACATTAGCAGCTATCATCGCAGCTTCAATAAGCATGGTAGCACTTCCACACATAGGATCTAACAAGTCACTTTGTCCTTCCCATCCACTCATCAAGATTAACCCTGCTGCCAAAGCTTCATTAATAGGTGCAATATTTGTTTTCGTTCTATAGCCTCTATGATGCAAAGAAGCACCACTACTATCTAAAGAAATCGTACACCAATTATTTTGTATGTGTACATTAAGACGTACATCTGGATATTTTGTATCTACATTAGGACGTACCTTTTCTTCTTTTCTAAACTTATCTACAATAGCATCTTTTACTTTAAAAGCAGCATATTGTGAATGTGTGAAAGTATCTCCACTCACAGTAGCATTGATTGCAAATGTGCGATCAACACTTAAAAAAGAACGCAAATTCATTCTTTGAACACGACGATATAAATCATCTTCATTCATCACTCTAAACTCTGCGATAGGTTTTAAAATTTTTATAGCTGTACGGCAACAGAGATTGGCTTTATACATAAAGCCTTTATCCCCATCAAAAGAAACATTACGCACCCCTATCTCTACATTTCCTGCTCCTAGGTTACGTAATTCATTTGCCAAGATCTTTTCAAAGCCAAAAAATGTTTTGGCTACCATTCTAAAGTTTTGGTTTCGTTCACTCATATACCGCAAAAATACATTAATTTTACCCACTCAACCTTACAAAATAAATAACCTTTGACTGCAATACTATTACCCATCTTTGCCGTTCTTATTGGATTTTTAATTGCTATTGCATTTAAACCATCTATTAATAATAAAGTTAATTTATTACTATCCTTTAGTGGTGCCTTTTTATTATCTACCATTATTTTTGAGTCGCTACCTGAGGTGTATGTCAATCAAAATAACGAAATTGGAATTTTTATAGTAGCAGGTTTGCTTATGCAAATTCTATTAGAATTTAGTTCTAAAGGTGCAGAACATGGACATACCCACCAAAAAGATACTGATAGCTTTCCTTGGTTATTATTTATTAGTTTATCTATACATGCCCTTATAGAAGGGTTTCCAATTTCAGAAAATGAACATATGCTTTATGGAATTGTAGTTCACAAACTACCTATTGCTATTATAGTATCTTCATTTTTATTTATTTCTAAAATAAAATTATGGAAATCTATTTTATTTGTACTCATTTTTGCTTTAATGACACCTTTAGGTAGCTATATCAACCAGCAGGAGTTTATTTTAGAATCCTATAAAACACCTATTAATGCCTTTGTCATAGGAGTACTTCTTCATGTATCTACTACGATACTCTTTGAAAGTTCAAAAAATCATCAATTTAACGCCTCAAAATTAGCTGTTATCTTACTAGGTTTTATCATTGCATATTATCTGTAAAATCTTTATTGCAATTATATCCAGTAATAAAAGAGCTAAAATTTTGTTAAGAATAATTTATCGTCTAATTTTAAGGACTCACTAAATAAAATCAATACAATGGGGAAAAAATTAATGATAGCTGCTTTTGCTATCCTATGCATTATGAGTTGTAGTACTGACAACCTAGATGATCAAACAGTAACAGTAGACGAAAGTATTCCAGAAATTGCAAATCTTGTGACATTTGTTGCAGGAACAGAATTTGATAATTCACTACAAGGAAAATACGTAGGCGTATTTGGTCATTATCAAAATTCAGAGCTACATGGAAAAATATATATAAATGCGGGTATGGATACGAGATACTCGGCACTTATTGAACTTATAAATGGAGAGGTATTAAAATTTAATGGAACCCCACAAGCTAGGGGTAATAAAATTATACACTTTCAAGGGAAAGCTGGAAGTTTTAATATCAATTTTCAAGATTACAGAAACCCACAAGCATCAAATGTATTTATAAATGACGCAGATACAGAATCATATATTACAGTTGTAAAAAGTACTGCAGGAGCTGACCCTTTAGTTTTTATAGGAAATTATGTAGATGATACTGACGCTACGTTTTTTGGAAATTGGGATTTAATTACCAATCCTGCTACAAACACAGTAACTCCGTTTTCTACAACAATCCCTGGTGTCCCATTTCCTGTTGCTGGTACTGCAGTATCACAAGAAATTGTAACCATGTCTATAAGCCATGCTGGATCTACAGATCCTTTTATAATAAATGGAGCAGACGATTTTGACATAAATGCGGCTGTAGCTTGTGCTCCTGGAGGAGTAATGATACCAACCACAGAACCTGTAGTCCTTGACATTACCATACCACCACCTTTTCCTGGATTTCCTACAACATTTGTAGATGCCATTAGTGCAGGAGGACAAACCTCTATGATTAATGGTATAGAAGCTACTTGGAGTTTTAACTATACATCAGCAATTCCTATTGCTAGTATTCCTGAATCATATATAGATAATGATTGTAATTCTATTACATCAGGAACTTGGTCTTGGAATGGAAGAACAGGAACTACAACTGCGATATTAGAATAAATCACATAACTAACTTTATACTGGTTTAAAATACTAATATGAGGATTCATAACTAATGGATCCTCATTTTTTATACCTACATTTATTTCCATGTTTAGTAAAGAACAGTCTAAAGAAATACGACAACAGTTTTGGATATTTTTTGATAAACGATATCCTAGAAAATGGCTTTTATATAATACAGGAATCAAAGATGTAAGTCTAAAATTTGATTTTGATACAAAAAAAGCAATCGTAGGTATAGATAGTACTTCTAATGATGAAATTTACCGAACTTATTATTTTGACAAACTCCTAAGTCTTAAAAATATTCTTAAAGAAGAAGTCTCTCCTAATCTTATTTTTGATGAGCATTATATGCTTTCTAGTGGTAAATTCATTACTCGCTGTTACCTTCAATTAGATGGCGTTAGTATTCACAATAAAAACACTTGGCCAGAAGTATTTGATTTTTTTAATACATACATGGATAAACTTGAGCGTTTTTATATCGAGTACAAAGACTACATAGCTTCATAAATATATAACTGTTAGTATACTATTCTTAGTTTTGCTTTCGCAAAAAAACTACCTGAGTGAGCATCATTTGTAAAATAATACCCTGTTTTTATAAAATGTAAACTATAAAAGGTAGGAATTTTTGATCTTATCTTGTTTATATACTGTACATGCTTATTGTAATGAAACATAAAGTAAGTAGGTAATTAGACAATCTGCCCCTAAAAAGAAACATTAAAAGCCATGTAACCTCAAAATCCTGCCTATAATAGGTAGGATTTTTTAGTTAGATAATAGATTCATATAAGTCTTAGAGTTATTCTTTATTTTTTTGCTTTCGCGAAAGCGGAAATAGAAGATTCACTTTTTAATAAAGCAACTAAGGAATCTTAAGTAGACATCCAAGAACGTATTCTCAACGTACAAAAGATATAGCCTCTAATTCTTTTTCCCATGAAAAATACGACACTAGTCTTACTAATTATCATTTTATTTTCTACTAAAATAGCTTCTCAAAATGTTATTAATCACACCTATCCTAATACAGACGGACCAGATAAAAACCCAATGAAAGGCTGGAATTCTGGATGGTGGGATGATTATGAGCTTGCCTCTGTAGGTTTTCAATATTTAAAATGGAAAGACTTTGAACCTACAGATGGTAATTTTGACTATGATGCCGTAGAGAATGTCATAGAAAGACCTGGTTCTGTAGGTAGGCATATTATCTTAAGACTTTATACAGATTGGTTTGGTAATGAGCAAACTTCAGACGCTGGTCCTTCATGGCTTTATACAGATTATGGTGTAGAAAGGTTACAAGCTACAAATGGGAAGTACATTACAAACTACAATCATCCTAATTATATAGCCCAAGCTATAGAAGCTATACAAGCCTTAGCGAGTCATTATGATGATGATCCGAGAATATACACCATCCAATTAGGTGTTTTAGGATATTGGGGAGAATGGCATACCTATAGTTTTGACGATCCAAATTTTGAGATAGAACAAAACACAATGATTCAAATATTAAATGCGTATAACACTCATTTTCCAACATCAAAACTAATGGGACGTTACCCATGGCTAGAACCTTTAGCCTCTGCAAATAATATTGGATTTCACAATGACTTCTTTGGTCCTTTTAATCATAGTAATGATTTTGACAACGCAATATTTTCAGGAGAAAAGTGGCTAGAAGGCCCTATTGGAGGAGAAATACCTCCAGGTCTTAATGAATCTGATTATAATATCTTATATGGAACTTCCGCTGGGATAGATATGATTGATAAAGGGCATTATTCTACCATGAAAGCTGGAGATGATGATAGACCTTGTCTTAATAATCCAAATGGCCCTAATTGCGCAGGATTTATGGATATGCACCGAAAAATGGGGTATAATTTCCAAATACAAACGGCTTTATTTGCAGAAACTTTACCACAGTCAGAAAACTTAACGATAGATATAGCTATTTCAAATATTGGAGTAGCACCTATATATTATGATTGGGATGTACAATTTGCATTATTAGACCAGAATAATCAGCTTATAGAAACTTTTGAAACGGTATTTGATCTCACTACGATAGCACCAGATAATACATCATATACAATTGCTACATCTATTCCTATAAATACTATTCCAGAAGACGATTACCAGCTAGCAATACGCCTTATCCAACCAAATGCGGATAGTAATAAAACAAATCCTTGGCAAATAGATCCTCGAAATACTTACATACGATTTGCTAATGAAATAACAACTATTGAAGGAACTTGGAATACGAATAATGCTTTACAGGGAGGTTGGTCTGTGTTAGGAGATGTAAGTATTGATAATTCAACATTGAACATTAACAATGATTTAGAGATAGATAGTGTAAATATATATCCTAATCCTGCTGAAAATAATTTACATATTGAAGTAGATCAAAGAAATACATTAAAAACTATACAGATTTATGATACTACTGGACGTATGATAACATCTATAAATATTCCTAATATGTCTTCAGAGGAAATTGTAGATATCAAAAATCTATCAAATGGAATATATACTGTGATTCTTACAACAGAATATACTCAAATACAAAAGTTATTTATAAAACAATAAATAAATTTTGTATTTGAGATAAGTGTATTAATTTATTGTTGACGTAGTGTTGATAGCCCAAAGTGTTGCATTTTTAAGCATCGTTCTAAAATTAGTATTATTAGAATAATCACCACCATTGTGACCTAAAGCAGTATAAAAAGAGCGTATGTCAGTAATCATAATATTAGGTGTACTCTCATTATTATCGTGATCATAACTCATAGATTCTTTATACCAAGTGATGGGTCTTGCCATATCATAACTATTATTTCCTGTTTGTTCTACTTCTAATAACACCATATTATCATCACTTAATTGTCCTCCATTAAGTTCCCAGTAATAATACTCTTCATCTTTGTTCCATACAGAACCCACTGGACCTAAAAAATCAACAATCGGATGACTTGTCATTACTTCAATATCTGCATTATAGTTATTATCTGTATGATTAGGAGATGTTTGTACAATACCACCTACCAATTCATTATAAAAATCCCAAATTCCATTACGATACGTATCTGTAGCCGCATGAATACCAATAAATCCTTTCCCACTTTCTATAAAATCCTCAAAAGCTTCTTTTTCTGAATCCGTTAATAAATCATCATCAGTCTCATCAGTTCCTGAAGTATTTAAAAATACAACAGCATCATATTGTTCTAAATTAGAACTATTAAAAACACTAGAATCTTGAGAATTATCAGTAATCCAATCGTTATTTTCATTACCAAAATTTTCAAACATACTAATCCCATTAGTAATAGCTCCTCCGTGCCTAAATCCATTAGTCTCATGAAAAACTAATATCCGTTTTTGCGCAGATCCAGGCGTACAATTATTCATAACATCACTAGCAAAAGCACCTTCGATTGTCCCTAAAATCGGGGAATCCCATTGCCATTCACCTGCTATTGTAGAACAATCATCTGCTCCTGATGGCCCATTATCAAAAGTATGAGTACCAGACCAAGTTACTGGTCCATCACCTGCAGTAAATGCAATACCAGTAACACCTGCAGTAGTACCACTATTTATACTACAAGTAGTTTGGTCACCATCAATATTACAATTAGACTGTGTAGCAACACCAACATATACGATTCCATTTAATGTCGTCTGTGTAGTTATATTTGTATCGTTACCTGAAGCATTTGTAAACAAAAAATTAAACGATTCTATAGATGTATTATCTAAAGGAGGTGGACACATATCACACGTAAAAGTTCCTGTAACTGTAGTTAATGGAGCTAATTCTGTATTTCTTGATGTTACAATAGAACTTTCTAATCCTCTAAAATTAACAGCATCTATATGAATTGTTTCTCCCTCTTGATTTGTAGTCATTGTAAAAGAGAGATCCGTAGACATAAATGTGATTTCTTTTCTATTTCCCAAATCAGTGATTTGATCTGTAAAAACAGTAATTACTTCCCCTGTACTTAATATAAGATCTGCGGTAACAAAATTTTCATTTTCAGAGAATTTAATATCAAGGGCACCTCTTTCTTGACCGTCTAAAGTGGTAAATATACCTTTATAATTTTCTTGAAAGATTTCAAGATTCAAATCCTCCAATTGATCTAAATCTTCATCTGAATTACAGGTTATACATAAAATAGCAAAACATAAAATAGAAATGTATTTTTTCATAATAGCAACGTAATTGTTAGACACAGATACCTGTTTCTAAGTAGTTATACTATTATATACGGTGATTATATTTTATTTAGATGTTTTAGAAATAATTACTAATGCTTTTGAAGAACAAACATTATTACAAATTAAGATAAAGAAATCATCTATTTTCATACTAGATTTATTCTATTTCCCGCTTTCGCGAAAACATCCTTTTGTTGCATTTCCTTCGCGTCTATCTAATATGTGTTTTTTAAGACGGGAGATCACCACTAATTTAAAGACATCAAAAGATGGTGTCTCTACACTCCACTCGATAGTAGTACGCTCTTCATAAAGCTATAAAGCATATACAAAATTACTTTATAAAAGTTTTTTGATATTGTTATATAAAAAGCGTCCATAAATAACTTTTCCATATATCCATCTCCCGCTTTCGCGAAAACATCCTTTTGTTACATTTCCTTCGGGTCTATATGTGTTTTTTAAGACGGGAGATCGTCTTTGATTTTAGTTTTAAGGCATAAAAAAAGGTCTGACTCATACACTGAATCAGACCTTAAAAAGATGGTGTCTCTACGCTCCACTCGATAGTAGTACGCTCTTCATAAAGCTATAAACTATACTTCTACATTTCATTGTAAGGCATAAAAAAAGGTCTGACTCATACACTGAATCAGACCTTAAAAAGGCGGCGACCTACTCTCCCAC
>NZ_CANLNH010000008.1 GCF_947492535.1 uncultured Dokdonia sp.
ATAGGTATTGAACAGGCTAATAAGGTGATGCATCTGAGTGCGATGGCTTATAACTTGAAGAAGTACCTAAAATTCACACATAAAAAGGTAAAAAGTGGAGTGGGAAAGGAACTTTCATCTGGATTTTATAAAATTACTTTTTATGACCTAATATACGTTCCTATAAACGTCTTAAAAATCAAAATCCAGTACAAGATACTATAAAAAAAGCCTCAGGAAAGAGGCTTAGAATGAGTTGTTTTTATCAGAATTATGGACTTGTGCAACGATTACCATTGTTACCTGTTGGCTTTTTTTATATTTGATTCAATAGTTTCAATCAATTTTTCACCTCTTAAATCACGAGCGATAATGATTCCTTTTTCATCAATCAGGAAATTATCCGGTATTCCATTAATTCCATAAATTAAATATGGGTCAGCCTTTCCACCATTATCTTGCCAAAGGTTGACCCAGTTCAAATCATTTTTTTCTATTGATTTTAGCCACGTCTCTTTAGCTTGGTCTTCTGAAATACTAACAATTTCAAATCCATCCTCATTAAACATAGAGTAAGCTTTTCTTAATGCTGGATATTCTTTAATGCAAGGGCCACACCAAGATGCCCAAAAATCTAATAATATAAGTTTACCTTCGAAGTCTGATAGTTTAATAATTTCTCCGTTTTCGTTTGGCATTGAAAAATCAACATACTTTTCTCCAATTTGTGGATTCTGATTAATTTCTAAAAATCGACTGATAGATTTACCGTAAGAAGAATTTTTTATGTCCTCATTAAAGTTGTTATAGAATTCTGAAACTGTTTTTTTTGAAAAAGTCTTAGAATAGAAGTCAAGTGTCGCAGCACTTACATAAGATTCTGGATTATTTTTAATAAAATCTTTCTCTGCTTTTAGCCAATCTTCTTCTATCTTTTTTTGCTCAAGTTTTGCGACAGATTTTAAACTGTCATTTAATTGATTGTTGTTTAAAATTTTCCTTATGCTATCTCTGTGCTTTCTGTATTCCCAAATTGGCTTCCAGAGTCTTTCCTTTTCTTTATGGGATACAGAACCACTAACGATTGCATCTTTGAACTCTCCATTTTTAGCTTTGAAATAAATATTTCCTGGCTCTATCCAAATACGAGAATAGTTTCGTGAATTCTTAACGAATAAATCGTATTGTTTAGGATGTTCCGTTACTCCAATTATTGAAAATTTATTATTTTCTACTTTTGTCGAATCTATAGGTTTGTTGTCCAACATTAAATAAATCCAACTGTTGTTTTCAATTCCTTCTAATTCTCCATTGAGTACAAATTCATTTTCACCAAGTTTGTTTTTAGTTTCTTTACATCCAAATAATGAAAGTCCAATAATTAAAATTCCTAATATTTTTTTCATTTGCGTTGCTTTAGCTTGCAGGTAACTAGTTTATATCATTACCTCTAAAATACTATAAAAACCCATAAGCCATATAGTTATAGGATTTTAAATGATTAACAGCTTGTTTATAGTCGTTTTTAACGGATATAAACGTTTGAAAATACATACTTCCAATCTCCAAAATCCATTCCAATTCCCTTTACGGTTTCTCGTAATCCACCTAAATAAATCCAAACAAAAACAACAGTCTATTCCATAAATTTGGAAAAATTCCAAATTATATTCCATTTTCCATTTGGAATATGGAGAAACTCCACTATCTTTACAACCGTAATTTAAAATCAGATACCAATTCCGTGCTTACATCCCTATCCATAAAAAACTATGCGCTTATTGAAGAAGCACAGCTCTCATTACAAGATGGGTTTACGGTCATTACAGGAGAAACAGGCGCGGGAAAGTCGATACTATTAGGAGCCTTAGGACTGATTACAGGTAAAAGAGCCGATAGTTCCAGCATGGGAGATATGACGTCAAAATGTATCATAGAAGGGATATTTGAAGTTGGCGGTTATCAATTACAGACCTTTTTTAAGAAGAATGACCTTGATTATGAAGAAGCGACGATCATTCGTCGGGAGATCTTACCTTCAGGGAAAAGCCGTGCGTTTATCAATGATACGCCTGTAACTTTAGCGCAGTTAGGAGCCTTAGGCGAACGATTGGTCGATATTCATAGTCAACATAAGACATTGGATGTGATTGATAATGAGTATCAGTTTGAAGTATTAGACACTTTTGCCAATGCCTTGGTACTTCGTAAAAAGTATTACGAACAATACGCCGTTTGGAAAAAGAAGCTTGTCCAATTAGAACAAGTCCAAGAAAAGAAACAACGTGCACAATTAGAGTTTGATTATCAGTCATTTTTATTTAATGAATTGGATGAAGCCAAACTCATAGAAGGTGAGTTTGAACAATTAGAGATACAACTTAAAACCTTAAGTCACGCCGAAGAAATCCAAGAAAACCTTGCTACCGCACAGCAGAAGTTAGGACAAGATGAGGTAGGTATTATGGATCAGTTGGCAGAAGCGCGATCGGCATTATCACGTATTAGTAGTTATGGCGATGCCTATGAAACTTTATATACGAGACTCCATAGTGTATTTATTGAAATAGATGATCTCACCCAGGAACTTGCAGATGTAGCGAGTGGCGTAGATGCAGACCCACTGACTTTAGAAAAAACAAACAATAGAATCCAATTGCTTTATAACTTGATGAAAAAACATCAGGTAGATTCTGTAACTGAGTTAATTGATGTTCGTGAGCGTTTGGATGCCGAGCTATTCGAAGTACAAAATGTAGATGATCAGATTGCAGTGATTGAGGAAGAGATCGCTTTCGCGAAAGCGGAAGCCCAAAAAATCGCAACCCAATTACACGAAAAACGCTCCAAAGCCATTCCGAAACTAAAAGCCTCTATTGAAAAGATATTGGTAGAATTAGGAATGCCTAATGCACAATTACATATTGAAGTAACACACTTGCAGGATTTAATGCCCAACGGACAAGATGCCTTAGCGTTTTTGTTTTCAGCTAATAAAGGCATGGACGTAAAACCATTAGGAAAAGGTGCTTCTGGAGGAGAATTATCTAGAGTCATGCTTGCCATCAAAGCAGTATTAAGCCGACATAAGAAATTACCTACCCTTATTTTTGATGAGATTGATACGGGTGTGAGTGGAGAAGTGGCAGTCAAAATGGGCGCTATTTTAAAAGATATGGGACATACCATGCAGCTCATTAGTATTACACATTTACCACAAATAGCGGGACAAGGAGCTTCTCACTTTAAAGTTTTTAAAACAGACGAAGCCGAAAAAACCAAAACTCAAATCGTACGTCTTTCTCAAGAAGATCGTATCGTAGAAATTGCAGCTATGCTAGGTGGTAATAATCAAACAACGGCAGCATTAGAACATGCAAAGAATTTATTGAACTAACCAGTTGTACATGTAGGTATTCATTATTTTAATTTTCTATTGAAATTTTAAGTTTTACCTCAATCTTAAAGGAAGAACTAAAAATTTGGTCGATATTTCCTTTAGGGTTAAGGAAAGAATAGATGAAATCATTCAAAATACATAATAGACTGAACGAATACGCATTTGTTCTTACGAAATTCATTGGTTTATCGATAAACTACACAAATCACACTGTGAAATCATTCCTTTTTTTGCATAAGCACAAATGAAATAGACCTCATTTCTGTACTTATATATTTGTGTCATTCATGATTTGTGGGTGGAACAAGCTTATATCAGAATGGGGATTTTGGTTATCTAAGTTTGTTCGTTCCTGATACAATAAGATGGGGATGTCTTAGTGTATCAAATTAATAGTACTATACTCAAGTGAAGCTGAAACCTGTAGCCCCTAAACTACAGGTTTCTTTTTTAGAATTCATTCTACTATTTTAAGAGGTTTTACTAGTATCACTTGATTTTGATAGGGGTTTAAGATGTTTTCAAAATTGTAAGTTAAACCTATCGCTATTAACAGGCAGATTCATCAATCTTTTTCAACAAAATCTTTAATGAATGCCTTTTATGTATGCATTGAAAAAGAAGATAAGTTCAATACATATTAAAAAATAAACGCCGATATTTGTCCTTCAAAACGAAAATCAACTTTTAACCGATATTACAATGGGGTATAACTTACTAAAAGGAAAAAAAGGAATCATTTTTGGAGCATTAGATGCAAATTCTATTGCATGGAAAACCGCAGAGCGTGTACATGAGGAAGGCGGACAATTTGTATTGACAAATGCACCTATCGCAATGCGTATGGGAACATTAAATACACTGGCAGAACAAACAGGTTCTGAAATTATTCCTGCAGATGCAACTTCTATAGAAGACCTTGAAAACCTAGTAGAAAAAGCACAAGAAATCTTAGGAGGTAAACTTGATTTTGTATTACACTCTATCGGGATGTCTGTAAATGTGCGTAAAGGACGTGCGTATACAGATCAAAACTATACATGGACGGAAAAAGGATGGGATGTAAGTGCTGTCTCTTTTCATAAAACAATGCAAACACTATATAAGAAAGATGCCATGAATGAGTGGGGAAGTATTGTGGGCCTAACCTATATGGCGGCACAACGCGTATTTCCGGATTATAATGATATGGCAGATAATAAAGCCTTTTTAGAATCAATTGCACGTAGCTTTGGATACCATTTTGGAAAAGAGAAAAACGTACGTGTCAATACGATCTCTCAATCACCTACGCCTACAACCGCAGGTCAAGGTGTAAAAGGTTTTGACGGCTTTATCGCTTTTGCAGAAAAGATGAGTCCGTTAGGAAACGCTACAGCACAAGACTGTGCAGACTATACCGTGACTTTATTTTCAGACCTTACCAAACGTGTAACTATGCAAAACCTTTATAATGATGGAGGTTTTAGTAATACGGGTGTGAGTAGAGAAGTGATGGATGCATTTGTAAAAGACCAAGAATAAACCCTCAAAGAGGAAACAATAAAAATAGAGTAGTGTTCTAAAATAGAGTGCTACTCTATTTTTTGCGCTTTCGCGAAATCGAGCCTGCGAGATTCACGACCGGAGGGAGAATGAAATGGTAAATCGAACTTGTGAGACCTGCCTGCCGGCAGGCAGGTTCACGACCGGAGGGAGAGCGAAGCGTTAAAGCGTATACATCGAGAATAATTCCCCTTTCGGAGGTTAGGGGGCTTTTAGGGATTACCCTATATTTGCGGCATGCAATTATCGTATTCATTTATTATTCCTGTATACAATCGTCCCGACGAAATCAAGGAGTTGCTAGACAGTTTTGCAAGTCAAGACACACAGTTACCTTATGAGATTGTCATTGTAGAAGACGGATCGTCACTTCCTAGTGATACTATTGTTGCTGACTATACAAATACATTAAATATCACCTATCTCCCTAAGCCAAATTCTGGACCTGGACCTTCAAGAAATTATGGAATGGCTCGTGCTTCGGGAAATTATTTTATCATACTAGATTCAGATTGCATACTGCCACCACATTATGTGCGTGTAATGGATGAAACACTACGAGAAGATTATGTAGATTGTTTTGGCGGACCCGATGCGGCGCATCCTTCATTTTCACCTTTACAAAAAGCTATTAATTATAGTATGACCTCTTTTTTGACAACGGGAGGCATACGTGGAGGGAAAAAACAAGTCAATGCGTTTCAGCCTCGTAGTTTTAATATGGGGTTGTCTAAAAAAGCATTTGAAGCTAGTCAAGGATTTGGAAAAATACATCCCGGGGAAGACCCAGACTTAGTATTACGACTATGGGATAAAGGGTTTAAAACACGATTACTCTCAGATGCCTATGTGTATCATAAACGTCGTATCTCTTGGTCTAAGTTTTACAAACAAGTCAATAAATTTGGCATGGTACGTCCCATTCTAAATAGTTGGCATCCCACGTCAGCAAAGATTACTTACTGGTTTCCTACGGTATTTTTAGTAGGAATTCTTTTCAGTATCGTAATGGCTCTTTTTGGATGGTTATTCTTTATATACGCTGTGATAGGATATTTCGTTCTTATAGGAGTACATGCGATTATAATGACTAAAAGTTTTTCTATCGGTATCATGTCAATAGCTGCGACTATGGTACAATTTTATGGATATGGAACTGGGTTTTTAAAATCTACGATTGCCATACAATGGCTAGGGAAGAAGCCACAGAAAAAATTCCCTCATTTATTTTTTAAGTAACTTAGAGGTATGTCTAATTTTAAAGGAATCACATTTAAGAGAACTAACGTAAGAGAATTTCTATTTTTTCTTATGCTTACTACAATTTTAGCGGTTCTCATTAAACTTTCAAAAAACTATACCAAAATATATAGTCTTCCTGTAACCGTCGTCAATACTCCTATAGATAAAGTAGTGAGTAATCTGGAACCTGAAGAACTAGAAGTCACGACAAGTCTTTCTGGTTTTGCTTTGCTTTCCAATCAGTTTTCTGACTTCGAACTTGCTATAGATTTCAGTCAGTTAGAAAAAACATCTAATAAGAAATATCAATATGTTCCAGAAGGACACCCACTAGAGATTGCTAATGCTTTTTCTGGAATATCAGAAGTTACAGCGGTGCGTCCAAAACAAATTGAGATTCAAATAGATTCACTAGCGAGTAAAGATGTTCCAGTGACCTCCTTCCTTTCTTCAGAATATAAAACAGGATATGGTCCTAATGGAAAAGCAACACTAACACCCTCTGTAGTGCGTATAGTAGGTCCTAAAGCATATATTGATACCATTACAAGTGTGCAAACAATCTCTAAAAGCATAACAGGAATTTCTGAAAATATAGAAACACAATTAGCTATAGACTCTTTAGCATTGCATAAGGAAATAAAGTTGTCTTCGTATGAAGTGGTATATACGCAAGAAGTTGCAAAGTTTACAGAAGGCTCTTTTAGCATTCCTGTAAAACTAATCAATACAGACGGAGTAGATGTCAAGATATTTCCTAAAACAGTAGACATTTATTTTACGGTACCTATAGATGCCTATGAATCTATAACAGTAAATGATTTTGAAATCATTTGTGATTTTAAGAAAAGAAATTCTGAAGACGATTTTATTGTCCTCACCATTAAAAGAGCTCCAATAGAAGTACGAAGTACTCGATTAGCAACAAAACAGATTAAATATATTGTTGTTAATTAATCATTGTGTTTCATCTTATTAAGGTTTTTAATTAATTTTTGAATAAAAAGTTAAACAGAATAAGCTTTTTATTATTAATTTTAAAAACAGAATACCTGAACTCCCCATAAGGTAAAGTAATAAAAGATTAATTTTTAGAATAGTATGATTGTAGGCCTTACTGGAGGTATTGGTAGTGGAAAGACAACAGTTGCTGGGTTTTTTAAAAAACTAGGTGTTCCTGTATATATAGCAGATGATGAAGCAAAACGTCTTATGGCTATCTCCCCAGATATTCGTAAAGAAATTATTCAATTATTAGGAAGAGAAGCATACACAAATAACGGCCTTAATAGAACGTATGTAGCAGCCAAGGTTTTTAAAGATACGCATCTGTTAGAGCAATTAAATGCGATTGTGCATCCCAGAGTGGCAATACATTTTAAAAATTGGTATCATCGACAAGACAGTCCCTATGTTATTAAAGAGGCTGCTATTCTTTTTGAAAATGGAGGATATAAGGAATGTGATTTTATGTTATTAGTCACCGCTCCTATGCATATGCGTATAGAGAGACTCAAAAAACGTGATGATAGCTCTGAAGAAGAAATTAAAGATCGTATGGGAACGCAATGGAGCGATGCCAGAAAACAAGCATTGTCAGATTTTTCCATAGAAAATATATTTATGGATCAAACTAAAGAGAAAGTTTTGCGTATTCATAATCATATTCTACTCAGAATTGATCGTAAGTGGTAAAAGCTGTTAACATTTGGTTAAATGGAAAGCAGGCTAAATGTTAAAATATTACTTTTGAGCAGTGAACAAAAAACTGTTTTATGCTTTAATAACCCTTATGAGCCTATCGCTGATAGGTATCATATTTGTACAAGGATATTGGATCTTAGACAGTGTAGATGCAAAACGAGAACAGTTTTCTTTTAATGCTAAAAGAGCTGTTATTAAAGTAGCTGAAAAAATACAAGAAAGGGAATATGAAGACTACTATTACGCTGTTGAAAGAATAATAGATAGTGTTGGAATCCCTGATGATCTGACCCTTGATGAATATTTCTTTATAAATGAAGACCCTATTACAAAAGATGTGTTTTTACAACGTAATGGGATCTTACAACAAGACTTTAAACTTTCTGCACCCGCTTTTGACCGTAGTTTAGATAGTCTAGAGTTTAAACGTTTTTTTAATCTCAGTTCTAGACAGATTCTTAGAAGAGGGTCATTAGACGGAAACCTTGCGAGTACAGGTAAGATACAAGAGATCTCTAAAATTGTTGATTTTAAAAGGATCAGCTATGAGAACCTTATAAGTGATGTGTTAGAGAAAAAACCAATACATAAACGTGTTTCAGCAGAAGAAATACAACGTGTCATGACACTAGAACTTGTAGAAAGCGATTTAGAAACAGATTTTGAATTTGGGATTTTTGATAATGATCTTTTGACCAGAGTACGATCAGAAAACTTCGAATTTGAAGGGGGAGCTCAATTTTATCAAGCACCCATATTTGCAGATGAAGATGGAAGAACAGATTATTATTTATATGCTGAATTTCCAGGAGAGAAAAAAATAGTAATCTCTTCTATCATAGGAATGATTGTGCTTTCAGTCATATTTACATTAATTATTGTAATTGCCTATTCAAGTGCGTTACACCAATTAAATAAACAACGTCAAATCTCACAGATTAAGACAGACTTTATTAATAATATGACTCATGAGTTTAAAACGCCTATTGCTACCATTAACCTAGCATTAGATGCCGTTAAGAACCCTAAGATATCTAATAATCCTGAAAAGGTATCCTATTATCATAAGATGATACGTGATGAGAATAAACGTATGCATGCACAAGTTGAAAATGTATTGCGTATCTCAAAATTAGAAAAGAATGAACTTGATATCCGTAAAGAACGTTATAAATTACACGATATCATAGAAGATGCAGTGCAACACGTATCTCTTATTGTAGAAGATCGCAACGGATATATAAACATGCATTTAGATGCGCCAAAGTCATCAGTTTTGGCAAATGAATCACATTTTACAAATGTGATCGTTAATATGTTAGAGAATGCTGTTAAGTATTCTTCAGACGAACCTAAAATAGATGTCTATACAGAAAATGTAAAGAACTTTATTTATGTGAAAATTAAAGATCAAGGCGATGGAATGTCAAAAACGGCACAACGCAAAGTTTTTGAGAAATTCTATCGAGAGCAGTCAGGAAATATTCACAATGTCAAAGGGCACGGTTTAGGCTTAGCCTATGCCAGACAAATAGTAGAAGACCATCAAGGAGAAATCTTTGTGGAAAGTGAGAAAGGAAACGGAAGTACATTCATCATTAAATTACCACTAATATCATAATTATGGAAACTGAAAACAAAAAGATTTTACTCGTAGAAGACGATCCGAACTTCGGAACAGTCCTAAAGGATTATCTATCTATGAACGATTACAATGTTACACATGCTAAAAATGGTATGGAAGGCTTTGAAAAATTTAAAAAAGACGATTTTGATCTTTGTATACTAGATGTAATGATGCCCTATAAAGATGGGTTTACACTAGCGAAAGAAATACGCGAAAAGAACGCAGATGTGCCTATTATTTTCTTAACAGCAAAAGCCCTGAAAGAAGATGTTCTTAAAGGATACAAAGTAGGAGCAGATGACTATCTAAATAAACCTTTTGATAGTGAAGTACTTCTTATGAAAATCAAAGCTATTATTCAGCGTAAGAGTGTAGACTCTATCGCAGATAGTAAACAATTTGAATTTGTTATTGGAAACTTCCACCTAAATTCAAAGCTTCGTTTCTTAACGTATAAAGAAGAAGAGCCGATCAAGCTATCACCAAAAGAAAACGAATTATTACGTATGCTCGCATTACACGAAAATGATTTAATGCCTCGTGAGCTAGCACTTACAAAAATATGGAGAGACGATAATTACTTTACATCACGTAGTATGGATGTATATATCGCAAAACTTCGTAAATACCTTAAGAAAGACGATACCGTAGAGATATTAAATATCCACGGAGAAGGATTTAGATTGGTGGTTAAAGCCCTCTAAATAGATAACGGTATTAGTGAAGAAAGTAAGAAAACGTCCTACTCATCATAGGACGTTTTTTTATGTATAAATTCTGAAATTTCTTCAAATGGGGTTTGGTAATCAAACCAAGTAATTGCTTCGTCTTTTCGATACCAAGTACCTTGTCTCTTCGCAAAACGACGGGTATTTGTTTTAATATTTTCAATGGCTTGTTCTAAAGAAATCTTCCCTTCAAAGTGTTCAAAAAGTTCTCTATAACCTACCGTTTGTAATGCGTTTAACCGCTTTCGCGAAAGCAAACCTTGAACCTCTTCCACAAGGCCATTGGCAACCATTATATCAACGCGTTTATTGATACGATCATAAATCACTTCTCTATCTGCCGAAAGTCCTATTTTAATAGTTTCAAAGGGACGCTTAGGTTTTGGCTTATCTAAAAAAGAAGAAAAAGGCTTCCCTGAAGAAAGGCATACTTCTAGCGCACGTGTCACCCGCTGATGATTTTGAATATCTACACGCTCATAATACACAGGATCCTTTTCTTTAAGAAGGTGCTGTAATGCTTCAATGCCTTCAGATTCAAAGAGTGTATTTAATTGCTCTCTTATACCCGGTTTTACTTCTGGAAACTGATCTAGTCCTCGTATCACAGCATCTACATACATGCCAGAACCTCCTACCATTGTGACATATGAACTTTTTTGGTGAAGGGTATGTAACAAACTAATGGCTTCTCTTTCAAAATGCCCTACACTATAGGTGTCTTCTATAGAAATATGTTGAATGCAATGATGTGTTGCCGCAGCAAGCTCCTCTGGATCAGGTACAGCAGTACCAATAGTCATTTCTTTATAAAATTGACGGGAATCTGCCGATATGATTTCAGTTTGAAAATGTTGGGCTATTTTAATAGATAAGGCTGTTTTTCCTATTGCCGTAGGTCCAACAACTGCAATAAGGTATTTAGTCATTATGTAAGGAATAACCACAGTGATTACAAAACTTTGCACTGTCATGATGGGTATCATGATTGCAATTAGAACACGACTGTGTATTGGTATGTATATGTTCGTTTTGATCCGTTTTTTGCAATGCACTTTTTGTATACTCTGCACTTACAATACCTGTAGGTACGGCAATAATGCCATATCCCATAATCATAATGATTGAGGCAAGAAATTGTCCTAATGGTGTAATGGGAGCAATATCTCCATATCCAACAGTAGTAAGGGTAACAATACACCAATAGATACTTACAGGAATATTTCGAAAACCACTTTCTTCTCCTTCAACTAAATACATAATTGTACCAGAAATGATACATATGATAAGTACTGTAAATAAGAAGACACTTATTTTGGTCCTACTATCTACAAGTGCTTTCGTAAGTTTATTAGATTCTCCTATATAGCGTGTTACTTTTAAAATCCTGAAAATTCGTAATAAACGAAGTGCTCTCACTGTAAGTAAAGCATTAGAGCCTACGATAAAGAATGATAAGTATAGTGGAATAGTCGATAAGAAATCAATAATCCCATAGAAACTAAAAATATACTTACTTGGTTTATTTACAGTAATGATACGCGCAAAATATTCTAAAGTAAAAAAGATGGTGATAATCCATTCTCCAGCATAAAAAATATCATGGTATTTGTCATCAAGACTACCCACACTCTCTAGCATTACGAGTATAATACTTGCAAGAATTAATATGAGAAGAATAACATCAAAGAGTCTACCCTGAGGTGTGTCTGCCTCATAGATGATCTCATGCATTTTACGCTTCCAGTTTTTTTTAGTTTGGGTTTCCAAATAGGCTATTTTAAAGAATATAAAAGTACTAAATACTTAGGAATTGGGAATATTTGATAATGGGATAAGCTTTTGTACTTTTTTAGTTCGTAAGTAACTCTGTATGATATGCTGTGCATCTCTATTATTATCCATTTTGGTAATAATAGATTTTAAAATGTCAATATTATTAAGTTGAAAGTTTAAATTATAGAAGCCAATTCCTTGAAAAATACCATCTTCTATAAGCACCACCGAGCGTTCATCGATATCACGACCTCTATCAATGACAAGCATACTTTTGTTTTCGTAGCTATAGGTATTGATAAAATTCTGTGCTCTTTTATTATATAATTCTGGAGATTCTTCATTTACGCAAGCACCTTCACAGGTTTTAATAGAATGTCCAAAACAACTCCCTTTAGCATTAGTGAGTCCCGTTTTATTTTGACAGAGTGTATAGCTTTCTGTAATTTTTTCTAAATGTGACTTTGCTGAGGCTATAGAACTATAAGTAGTAATTCCTTTTTTACGGCCATCTGCTTTTTCAGTTTTGAAATTTATATATCCATCTTCATCGATATATTGCGTAAGCTGTATTTTATACTTTGTTCTTCGCAATGCCCTATTAAAAATAGGTTTGTTACGTTTTATTTCTTCATTTTCTTTTAATAAAGCAATGAGTTCGCTTCCCGTTTCTTCATAGGTAACAGCAACAACATCTTCCTGTATCTTCTTGCTTTTTCGATTGTCACTCGTAAAATGTTGTGTAAGGCGTTTTTTTATATTCTTGCTCTTCCCAATATAAATAACCGTGCCATTGACATTATGCATATAATAAACCCCACATACTGAAGGCACATCATTAATAATGTCTTTAAGCTTTTTATCCATGTTCTTTTTAGGAAAAGCACGTACAGAGGCTTGGATAATTTTTTTCTCGGTGTCTTTTGCTAAAAGCATTTTAAAAAGCTTAACCGTAGCCATGGCATCTCCGCTAGCTCTATGTCTATCTGTAATGGGAATACCAAGCGCTCTTACTAATTTTCCTAAACTATAGCTTTTATGTCCTGGAAGTAGTTCTTGAGATAATGCGACTGTACATAGTGTTTTTCGCTCATATGGATAGCCTAATCTATCAAACTCTAAGGTTAGAATACGATAATCAAATTGCGCATTATGTGCAACAATGATACATCCTTCGGTAATTTCTATAATACGTTTTGCAACTTCATAAAACTTAGGTGCATTACGTAGCATTTGATTATTAATTCCGGTAAGATTTACGACAAATGCTTGGATAGGACGTTCGGGATTTACAAGACTTATAAATTGATCTACCACCGTATGTCCATCAAACTTGTATATAGCAATTTCAGTAATACCTTCTTCATTGTATTTGCCTCCTGTAGTCTCTATGTCTAAAATCGCGTACATTCTTAATTCCCAGAAACTAGGGAATTTCTTATCATTTTAAAATTAGTAGTTCTTTGTACATAACAGATAGGTATGTTATGTAAAAGAGTATAAGATACTATTATTTTGTAGATTTTGTAGCTATGGGGTGTTAATTCTATAGATAATTTCTCGCTCCGAAAATAGCACTTCCTACTCGTACCATGGTACTTCCGTTTTCTATAGCGAGTTGGTAGTCCAGTATTATTTTACGGAAATATTTTTAAGAATGGTTTTAAAAAATATACCATTCTTAAAAATAAACCACCATGCTCCATGGTTTAATGATAATTTCTCGCTCCGAAAATAGCACTTCCTACTCTCACCATAGTACTCCCATTTTCTATAGCGAGTTGGTAGTCCCCACTCATACCCATGGAGAGGGTAGATAGGTTTTTGCTTTCGCGAAAGCGTATAAATAACTTTTCCAATACCTGAAATTCAGTAGCTACTTGCGTCATATCATCTGTAAATGAAGCCATTCCCATGAGTCCTACAACACGTACATTAGGGTACTGATCTAACTGATTTCCTTCTAAAAGGGCTGTAGCTTCGGTAAGTGGCATTCCATATTTAGTGTCTTCTTGAGCTATTTTTACTTGCAATAAAACATCTACAGTACGATGTGCTAAAGCGGCTTGTTTATTAATTTCTTTAAAGAGTTTACGTCTATCTGCACTATGAATAAGGGTTACATAAGGTATCATAAATTTTACCTTATTGGTTTGTACATGCCCTATCATATGCCATTGGATGTCTTTAGGGAGTTGTTCCCATTTTTCTGACATCTCCTGAATTTTATTTTCACCAAAAATGCGTTGTCCGCTATCATAAGCTTCTTGTATGGCAGCAACTGGTTTGGTTTTAGATACAGCTACTAGTGTAACGGTGTCTGGAATATTTTTTTGAAGTTGTACGATGTTTTCTTTAATGCTCATAAATGCTGTTTCACAGTGTTTAAAACTCATAAATGGTAATACCACTTCGTAATTTAGGCTCAATGTAAGTGCTTTTGGGAGGCATGGTATATCCATCGTCAGCAATTTGTTTGAGTTCTTCCATGGTAAGAGGGACCATGCCAAAACCTACCGTATATTCACCTTTGTCAATAGCACTTTTTACATAAATCATATCTTTCTTTCCGCCTGCATATGAGATTCGCGCATCATTACGTACATCTGAAATACCTAAAATAGGTTCTAGAATGGTTTTATATAAAATCTGTGTATCAAGTGCTTCAAGTGTATTTTCAAAATTGTAATTGCTTTTACGTAAATAAAGGGAATAAAATTCTCCATCTAAATACATAGAGAAGTGATGTTTTTTACTAGGTGTATATGCGGCAACACCTCTGTTTTCAATACGAAATACCGTGTCTAATGCAATCAGAAACTCTTCTTTGGATAATCCGTTAAGGTCTTTTACAAGTCTATTAAATTCATGAATGCGTACATGCGACTCAGGAATAAAGAAACTCATAAAGTAATTATAGGTCGCGTCTTTATGGTAGTTGGGATCGTTTTGTTGATGATCTTTAGCTAGCAAGTAAGAAGAAGAAGAACGGTGATGTCCATCTGCAATATAAAGTTGCGGCATGTGTGCAAATGCTTCTTGAATTGTGGCAATGCTTTTAGGATCGCTTAAAGGCCACACGTAATGCGTATCTCTATAGGTAGTAGTAAATTCATATTCGGCACGTTCTTGCGTGGTTTCCTCAATGATAGTGGCTACGGTATCATTATCTGGGTAGGTGAGGAGTACTGCTTCTGCATTGAACCCTACAGTATCTAGATATTCTTTAAATAGTTCCTCTCTATCTTCGAGTGTATCCTCATGTTTTTTAATGCGATTATTTTCATAATCAACGATACTAGCACCTCCTATAAGTCCGCAAAAAACCTGTCCTTTACGGTCAATGATTTTATAGATATAAAATGATGGGAGTTCTTCTTGAAGAAAAACACCATCTTCTTTAAACTCTTGGTAGCGATTGCGTACGAGTTTAAATGCTTTTTTACCCGTGATTTCTTTATGGTATTTGTAGCCAGGATTTACGATGTGTAAGAATGAATAGGGATTTCTATCCATTCTAAATTTGCGTCCTTTTTTTGAGTAGGTCTCATAAGATCGCGCAGCAACCAAGCCTACTTTATCTCTAGTGGGACGTACCGCTCGGAATGGAATAATTGTAGGCATATTAATGAGTTTTGATAAATTCTGTTGGGTTTATATATCCTTTTGAATCGGCGCTATATCCAGCTCCAATATTCATAAAAATACTATCTCTTATTTCTAAATGCAAATGTGCTAAGTAAGTACCATTAGCTGTGCCAATAGTTCCTATTTTTTCACCTCTTCTAATAAATTGTCCTTCTTTAATGAAAATAGTGTCGCAATGTGCATAAATAGATTCATAATATGCGTTTTTATAAGAATGTATAATTCTAATAACATTACCCCAACCGCCATCTATATTTTTAGATGAATACACATATCCATTTGAAATACTGTATATAGGATCACCTAAATCAGAATTACCGCCTCCAACACCGTTCCAATCTTCTCCTAAATGATCATTTTCTCTAAATTTCTGCGCATTGTAATATCCTTTAGAGGTAGGTTTCCCAACAGGGAAATCAAATTGAAATGAGATATACTCTTTATGTGTTGTAAATAAACTATCTAGAAGTTGTGACTTACTTTTTTGAGGGTTTTGACTCACAATTTCTTTTGGTAATGTACTCTTACTTGGTGGGTGTTTTTCTTGACAACTTAACAGAAAATAAAATGCTAACAATATGCATACTCGAAATGGAATAATTGTAGGCATACGATTATGAAATACTATTTTGGTTTATAATTTCTTCAAAGTATTGGCAATCTTCCTCTGTTTTAAAAGCAGCCTTTGGAATATAGCTAAAATTATTCTGAGATAAATATAACAAGTATTCGTCTTCAGTTTGCGTCATCTTAACAAATGTAGCAATACTTATTTTTGTTTCATTATCCGCAATATCTTTAAAGTATAGAAATGAGTTGTCTGCAGTCAATACGCTTTCTATAAAATAATTAGCGTTATTTTTTGAATAGACCCATCTATGAATTCTATAAAGATGTATAGGAATATATGCAATACCAAAAATGATAAAGAAACGCGCAAAATTATTTTCAGAAAACGTTGAGATGTTATAAATAACAATTCCAGTAAGGAGTGTAATGAGATACCATTTTCGTTTAAAAAATAATTTTATGAGTAGATGGAAATATCTTTTCTTTTCTAAACGATATGGGTGTGTGGTTATCTGTTGCATTCGTTAGAGGAGCTCATTTTTAATAATAGCTAATGTCTCGTTAACAAAATCAGTTTTAGAAAGCACATAATTCCCTCTGTCGTTTTTATATTTAGAAGCAGATTCAACTTTTAATTGCTCGTAGGCTTTTGCTCTATCTACATGTGTATTCAAATAATCTCTGAAGTCAACTTGTTGCCACATATAATTGTCTTTTGGACACATATGTATATGATAGATCTGTTCTTTTTTACCATCAAGGTTATATCCTTTTCCAAAAGACATATACGCTTCTATCCCATCTCTTTTAGGGACTTCAAAATAGACATAGCCTAAGGATGCAAAACTCTTTATAATATGTTCTTCAAAGAGATCTTCTTTAGAAACCTCTATGATAATATCTATATATGGTTTTGCTTTGATAGTAGGAATAGAAGTGCTTCCAAAATGCTCTATTCTTAAAATAGCATTCCCTAAGATATCAATAATTCGTTTTTCTTCTTGTTTATATAACTCTTTCCATATAGGATTATGATCAACAAGTGCAACAGGAAACAGGGTGTTCCAGTCATCTTTTGTCAACTCATATATGCTCTTTTTCATTATTTGATATACAGGTTAGGCAAACATCTTTGCTACATTCTCAGCTTTGCGACTTTCTGAGTAGTCATAAAATCCTTCTCCAGATTTCACACCTAATTTCCCAGCACGTACCATATTTACTAATAATGGGCATGGTGCATATTTAGGATTTTTAAACCCATCGTGCATCACTTCAAGAATAGAAAGGCAAACATCAAGTCCAATAAAATCAGCTAATTGTAAAGGTCCCATTGGATGTGCCATTCCAAGTTTCATCACGGTATCAATTTCATACACACCAGCAACACCATTGTATAAGGTTTCAATAGCCTCATTAATCATTGGCATTAGAATACGGTTTGCCACAAAGCCAGGATAATCATTCACTTCTACAGGAACTTTACCTAACTCTTTAGACATTTCCATGATCGTCGTAGTGACTTCATCACTCGTATTATAACCACGTATAATCTCTACGAGTTTCATAATCGGTACTGGATTCATAAAATGCATTCCGATTACTTGTTCAGGACGGTTTGTGACTGCAGCAATTTGAGTAATAGAAATAGAAGATGTGTTGGTGGCTAAGATGGTATCTTCACCTGTAGCCGCATCTAGATCTCTGAATATTTTTAGTTTAAGATCTACATTTTCTGTAGCAGCTTCTACAACAAGACCTGCATATTCAACCCCATCTTGTAAATTTGTAAATGTGGTGATGTTACTTAATGTTTCTTGTTTTTGCGCTTCTGTGATTCGCTCTTTAGCTAGTTGACGATCTAAATTTTTTGTAATTGTAGCCATTCCTCGATCTAATGAAGCTTGAGAGATGTCTATTAATTGTACTTTGAATCCACTCTGTGCAAATGTGTGAGCAATTCCATTACCCATAGTTCCTGCACCTATAACGGCTATGTTTTTCATAATATTCTATAGTTTCATTTCCGTGAAAACGGAAATCTTAATTTTAATTATTCAATTGTGTCTCTGTACTTCGACACGCTCAGTATAACATTTCGCGCCTGCCTGCCAGTAGTCAGGAAAGCGAAAACCTGTTTATTTATTATTCGTTATTTCTGTTCAATTAATTGTATTCCATGCCAAGGGCAATAGTCCCAGTTTCCATTCAATAACTCTTGATCTTCAGGACATTTCTTTTTGGCTACCATAGATTGTAAAGGAAGACGATAGTTAAAATCTTCATCATTTACTTTTACATAAAGCTTTCCTGTATTGTATGGAGAGATGGCAGTCGTGCCATCTTCTAATTCATTTTTAAATACATAAAATACCATTTGCTCACCTAGTTGTCCAACCATACTCGCAAGTGTAGGTCTAAAAACATCTACAAGCTCTTTTATATCTGCAGGAATCTCTTCTTCAGTTAAAGGAGATAAAATCTCATTATGATGTATAATGGTGATGGTTGCATCTCTTTTCTTAAAACCAGTAAATGGGCTTATATCTGAATTTACTACAGAAAAAATAGAATATCCTACTAATTTGGTTTCGATATCTGTAATAATCTCTTCTCCAATATCAGGAGAATCGGTAAGTGCAACTCTCCAATATTCACTAGGAATCCACCAAATTTGTTTGATGTTAGATTCTTGTTTTTTGGTGATAATTAAATCCTTCGCCATATCAATGAGTTCCACTTTTTCTGCTTTCTTTTGTGCAGTAATTGTTGCGGTAGATAGTATAAAAATAGCTATGACTATTCTGTATATTGACATCTTTTTATTTTTTAGAAATTGGCAATGACCATTTTTGCGACACGTAAAGCTTCGGTACCAGCTTCTAATGACACTACGGGTGTAGTGTTGGTTTTTATTGCTTTCGCGAAAGCGTCCAATTCATCAAGAATAGCATTATTAGACGGTACATCTGGGTTATCAAAATAGATTTGCTTTTTTATGCCTTCTGCATTTTGTAGAATCATAGCGAAATCATCCGGCTGTTCAGGAGCATCTTTCATTTTTACAACCTCCACTTTCTTTTCTAAAAAGTCAACAGAGATATAGGCGTCTTTCTGGAAAAAACGTGCTTTACGCATACTTTTAAGCGAGATACGGCTTGCGGTAAGATTGGCTACGCATCCGTTTTCAAACTCTATACGTGCATTGGCAATATCTGGGGTTTCACTAATTACAGAAACACCACTAGCAGATACATTTTTTACGGGACTTTTTACTACACTTAAAATAGCATCTATATCGTGAATCATAAGGTCTAATACCACGGGTACATCGGTACCTCTAGGATTAAACTCTGCAAGTCTATGCGCTTCTATAAACATTGGGCTTTGTATGGCGTTATTTACAGACATAAATGCAGGATTAAAACGCTCTACATGACCTACTTGTCCTGATACATTGTGTTTTTTTGCAAGTGCGAGAAGTTCTTCAGCTTCTTCAATCGTGTTTGTAATCGGTTTTTCTATAAATAAATGCTTTCCAGCAGTAATAACCTTCTTTGCACATTCATAATGAAAGGTAGTAGGGGTAACAACGTCTACCATATCACATGCTTCTATGAGGCTTTCCATGGTGTCGAAAGGGGTATACCCAAATTCATCAGCAATGGCTTTGCGTACTTCAGGGGAAGCATCGTAAAAACCAATAAGCTCATAATTTTCAGATTGTTGTAAAAGGCGTAAGTGTATTTTACCTAGGTGTCCAGCACCTAATACTCCAGCTTTAAGCATAGGGTTTATTTTTACACAAAAATAAGGTTATTTCAGGGATTTTTTTTAAGAATCTCACAGAGAAAAAAGATGTTAATTAATCTAGGATGAGTTTTCTTTGAAAGCTCAATTAAAGCTGTATTTTTATGCCAATGAAGGATACTACTCGTCATCAAGGAAAACGTAGGCAATTGGTAGAAATTGTCAAAAAGAAAGGAGTTACAAATACAGCTGTACTTGAGGCTATAGGAAAGATACCACGCCATTTTTTTATGGATAGTAGTTTTGAAGATCATGCTTACCAAGACAAAGCATTTCCTATTGCAGCAGATCAAACAATCTCACAACCCTATACTGTTGCTTTTCAAAGTGAACTACTCCAAGTAAAACGAGGAGATCAAGTACTAGAAATAGGTACAGGAAGCGGATATCAAACAGCTGTTTTATGCGAACTTGGAGCTAAAGTATATTCTATAGAAAGACAGCAAGAGTTGTTTAAAAAGACAAAACTCTTTTTATCTAAATTAGGATACCGACCTAAATTTTTAAGTTTTGGCGATGGTTATAAAGGATTGCCTGAGTATGCTCCTTTTGATAGTATTATTGTAACGGCAGGAGCGCCATATGTTCCTAAACCATTGTTAAGTCAGTTGAAAATAGGAGGAAGGCTTGTGATTCCAGTAGGAGATGACCCTCAAGTAATGACGCTGTTTGTACGAGTAGAAGCGACTAAGTTTGAGAAAAAAGAATTTGGGGAGTTTCGATTTGTACCTTTACTAGAAGATAAGAATTAATAGTATGGCAGATTTTTTTAATAAAGGAGTAGAAGATGAAGAAGAAGCATGGTTTTCAAAGCCTATAGAAGAACCCATGTCTAAAAAAACTTCTAAGGTTCAAGATATGAGTAAAAGAGAATTGTTAGAAGAATCTATAGAAAACCAACGATTACAGAATAAATACCTAAAGACTATTAAATTCTGTATGGTAATTATCGGTTTTATTATGGTAATTTATTTTTTGATAGATGTCTTGATATTTATTCGTTCTTTTAGATAAATAACTAAAACTATTTTAATTAACCAATGTTGTAAGTTTACGATCATGGAATTTTCTTCAAAACTTCTCGAAAACGCCGTCTATGAGATGTCACAATTACCTGGCGTTGGGAAACGTACAGCATTACGACTTGTGTTACATTTATTACGACAACCAGAAACACAGACGCATCATCTTGCAGAAGCTTTATTGACCATGCGAGATACCATTAAGTTTTGCAAGAACTGTCATAATATTTCTGATGTAGATTTATGTGAGATTTGCGCAAATCCAAATAGAGATGCTTCTTTGGTATGTGTTGTAGAAGATATACGAGATGTGATGGCTATAGAAAATACAAGTCAATATAAAGGACTCTATCATGTATTAGGTGGAAAAATTAGTCCGCTAGATGGTATTGGACCCCAAGAACTTAATATTTATTCATTAATAGAAAAGGTAAAAGAGGGTGAAGTAAAAGAGATCATCTTTGCACTAAGCTCTACGATGGAAGGCGATACCACCAATTTTTATATTTATAAACAAGTAGAAGAATTTAATATCCAAACCTCTACTATTGCACGCGGGATCTCTGTGGGTGACGAATTAGAATATGCAGATGAGGTTACACTGGGAAGAAGTATATTGCATCGTATTCCATTTGAATCTTCATTAAAAAACTAATTTAAACAGCTACTTGAAACAACTTTCAGTCGTCATAGTAAACTATAATGTGCGTCACTTTTTAGAGCTTTGCTTAAAAAGTGTACAAGCAGCGATACAAACAATCGATGCAGAAATTATTGTAGTAGATAATGCCTCTGCCGATGATAGTTGTGAGATGGTCAGAACAACGTTTCCTGAGGTTGTTTTAATTGCAAATGAAGAAAATGTTGGCTTTTCTAAAGCAAACAATCAAGGAGTAGCCATTGCAAAGGGAACGTATGTGTGTATTCTTAATCCAGATACTTTTGTAACCGAAGATACTTTTAAAGCGCTTTTAGATTTTGCAAATAAGACCCCTAAAGTTGGGGCTATAGGTACACGTCTCATTGATGGAACAGGAAGATTTTTACCAGAGAGTAAACGTAATCTACCTACGCCAAAAGTAGCATTTCAAAAAATATTTGGTAGCGGAGCTTCGTATTATGTAAATGATCTTGCGCAAACCGAAATTGGAGCTGTCACTGTACTTGTGGGTGCATTTATGTTTTTAAAACGTGATGTCTATCAAGAGGTTGGAGGGTTTGATGAACAGTATTTTATGTATGGAGAAGATATTGATCTATCATATACAATTGAAAAAGCAGGATATAAAAATTATTATTTCGGCGCTACTACAGTGATGCATTATAAGGGAGAAAGTACGGCGAAAGATGCCGTATATCGCAAACGTTTTTATGGGGCGATGCGTATTTTTTATCACAAGCATTTTAGGAAAAACCCTATAGAATCTTTTGGTGTGAAAATTGGATTATGGTTGGCTACGCTTTCGCGAAAGCGTATACAGGAAAATCAAACTCCACCACCTACAGCGTATGCAATTGCTACAGAAAACGACACGCTTGGACAGCAAATTTCTGAGATTTTACAAGTAGATCTTAAGAAAGTAACAAATATGGAAACATTACAGAAAGGCACTGAAATTTTTCTGGATGTAGGATCTTTATCATACATGGGTTGTATGACATTGATTTCAGAATCAGTCAATAAACAACTTACATTTAAGATTATTCCTAAAAATGCTACCTTTGCAATAGGAAGTAATAGCAAGGAAGGAAGAGGAGAAGTACTTCATTTTTAACAATAGAAAATTATGAATTTCTTAATATAAAGTTCGTTAAAAATAGTATTTTTGCACAAATTTTAATAAAAACACCTTTTAAATAAGAAAATGGCAAAATTTGAACTTAAACTACCAAAGATGGGAGAGAGTGTTGCAGAAGCAACCTTAACCTCTTGGCTTAAAGAAGTAGGCGATACCATAGAAGCAGACGAAGCGGTACTAGAAATTGCTACCGATAAGGTAGATAGTGAAGTTCCGAGTGAGGTAGATGGAGTTCTTGTAGAAAAGCTTTTTTCTATAGATGATGTTGTTCAAGTAGGACAAACGATTGCCATTATAGAAACAGATGGTGATGCTGTTTCTGATGCAGCTCCTGCAGCAGTGGTAGAAACACCTACAGTCGCAAAAGCTGCAGCTGAGGTAGAAAAAACAATAGCTGTTGCTAAAGATACTGTAGCCGCTGTAGAAAGTTCAGGAGATCGTTTTTATTCTCCACTTGTGAAAAACATGGCTAAAGCCGAAGGAATTTCACAAGCTGAGTTAGATGCTATTGCTGGAACAGGAAAAGATGGACGTGTTACTAAAAATGATATGCTTGCGTATATCGATACACGTGGTACTCAAAAACAAGCACCAGCTCCTGCTGCATCACAACCACAAAAAACAACAAAAACAGCTCCTAAGGCAACACCAAGTCCAGTAAGTGTTAATGGAGAAGATGAGATTATAGAAATGACACGTATGGGGAAATTAATTTCTCATCATATGGTTGCTTCTGTACAAACAAGTGCACACGTACAATCATTTATTGAAGCAGATGTTACCAATATCTGGAACTGGCGTAAAAAAGTAAAAGGATCGTTTGAGCAAAGGGAAGGAGAGAAACTTACGTTTACACCTATCTTTATGGAAGCTGTTGCAAAAGCAATACGTGACTTCCCTATGATCAATATCTCTGTAGATGGAGATCGAATCATCAAACGTAAACATATAAATTTAGGAATGGCTGCGGCACTTCCTGATGGAAACCTTATTGTTCCTGTAATTAAAAATGCAGATCAATTAAACCTTGTCGGAATGACAAAGGCAGTAAATGACCTAGCTACACGATCTCGTGGTGGAAAATTAAAACCAGACGATACACAAGGAGGAACCTATACAGTAACTAATGTAGGTACTTTTGGAAGTATTATGGGGACACCTATTATTAATCAACCTCAAGTGGCGATACTTGCTTTAGGTGCGATACGTAAAGTACCAGCAGTAATAGAAACTCCTGATGGTGACTTTATAGGAATTCGTATGAAAATGTTCTTATCACACTCATATGATCACCGTGTAGTAAATGGAGCGCTAGGAGGACAATTTGTAAAACGTGTGGCTGAGTATTTAGAAGCATGGGATATGAATAGAGAAATTTAAAAATGTATTATTTTTTGGTCACTATTAACTGACCTATAAAACATAAAAAACCCTGCGAATATAGTTTCGCAGGGTTTTTTATTAGCTAGTAGGATTAGTTATTTATATTCATCAACGATCCATTTCAATTAATCAACAATAAATGTGAAATTAGATGATTGATTATCAGTAGAAACCCTAAGAATATATGCTCCTTGTGCTAATTGAGATACATTAATACTTGTAGATATATCGTTGATCTCTTGTGATATCATTTCTTGTCCCAATATATTATAGATTATCACTTTTTGTAAAGTAGTTTGAGCGGTAAGATTTAATATATCTTTTGCTGGATTTGGGTAATACGAAAACCCTTCAATGACATTGTCTTCTACCGAAAGTACGGTACAGTTTTCTACAGGTGCTGACATTGTAATATCGTTATCTGGATCACCACTTAAGATGATTTCATTATTAATATCTAAGATATTATAGGTAATGTCTGCAGGAATATCACCAGGATTAACAAATACAGTGGTGATCTCATCACCTTCGGCAACTTCAAAAGTTAATACACCCATCTGTCCATTATTATTCGGATCATCCCCTAATGTTACATTATTTAAAATAGGGCCTCCATTACGTAAGACGTCTATCTGAGCACCATTCCATCCATCGCCAAAACTATCTAGCATTTGTAAAGTAAAGATACAGTCGCCTTCTGGAAATGCAGTGACAAAATTAAATGGACCCGCAGCTGTACTCATTTCAGAATCGCAAGTACCCAAAACATAAAATTCATAAGAAGTTCCTGATTCTAGACCATCTATAAGAGTTGTAGTTTCAGTAATACCAGTTATCATTGTTCCTTCTCCTAATGTAAATCCTTCTAATCCCCACTCTACAGTATAACTAGTAGCTGGAACGTTAGGATTTGTATCTTCCCATAACACATTTGCAGAAGTTTGTGTGATATTATTTACACTTAAATTATTTGGCTCATTACAGGTAGCACAATTTGCTGTTACAGTTCCTGTCACAATATTATTATTTGCATCTCCACTTCCTACAATTTCTCCATTAATGTCTAGAATATTATAGGATATTTCTTCAGGAAAATCCCCATCATTAGTGAGCATAGTAGTGATATCATCTCCGTTTAATATAGGAAGAGGTACTATTGGGTTTCCTTCATTTTCTAGGGTAATATCACTTAGTAGTAGGATCCCATTTCTGAAAATACTTATCGTCGCTCCTTCCCAGTCGCCATTGAAATCATCTAACAATTCTAATGAATATTCGCAATCTCCACCAATTGTGGTAAACGAAAATGCTTCAGAAAGAGAACTCATATTATCAGCACCACACACGGCAATTACGTAAAAATCATAAGTCGTTAGCGGATCTAAATTTTCTAGTAATAAAGAAGTTTCGGTACTATTTTCTATAACGGTTCCAGTTCCAGGAGTAAAACCTGAAATACCCCACTCAATTGTATACGACATAGCAGCTGGATCATTAACGTCTGTCCAAGAAATAGAGGCTGTCGTTTCTGTTATGTCTTCAGCATTTAGCATCGTAGGGATTAGACAACCAGAACAATTGGTAGTAATAGTTCCAGGCATTATATCTCCTCCTTCTTGTCCGGTTCCACTACCTACAGTAACTCCATTGGGATCTACAATGTCATAGGATATCTCACCAGGGAAAAAGCCAACGTCACTTAATTGTGTTGTAATATCATCTCCATCAAGCACTGGAAAGGTCGCAGATCCAAATTCTCCGTCTTCTAGTTGTACATTGAGTAAAAATGAACCGTTTCTAAAGATACTCAGGAAATCTCCGTTCCATCCATCTCCAAAAGAATCAAACATATTGATAGTATACATACAATCTCCTTCACCTTCGGTTAATTGTTGTACTAATGCAGATGTAGATGTCATACCATCACTACAATTAGATCGTAGATAGATATCATATGTAGTGATTCGTTCTAAATTTTCTAATAAAAAAGTTGTTTCAGTAAGATTAGGAATAACTGTTCCTGTACCTAATTCAAATCCTTGAGTTCCCCATTCTATTTCAAATGATGAAGACATAGGGTCTACATTTTGATCATCCCAGTCTATTTGAATACTAGTATCTCCAATAAGTGGTGTCATAATATTATTAGGACGTAAACAGTCAGGACATGAGGTAGTAAAGGGAGTAAATACATCGGCACTTCCTATTAATACAGGCACACTTGCAACTTCTCCTACAGCATCAAAAAATTGATATGTCTCTGAAAATTCTCGTTCTCCAAAATCTTGCACAAAAACAGTAATTTCATCATCAGGTAGTACAGAAAAAGGAATGCTTCCACTAAATGCTCCATCTTCTAAAGTTGCATTGTTTAATGCTAACAACCCATTACGAAATACATCAATTAATACACCACTCCATCCATTTGGACTAGAAGTGTTTAAGGATAGTGTATATTCACATTCGCCTGCAGGTGGAGGTGTTAAATCCTGACAGGTGGTTTCTATTAGGAAATCTCCACCACCACCTACATTAACAGTTTCTATAGAAACAATGTAATCAGTATTAGGTGTTGTTACTATGGTGAGTTGTGGAGTGTCTGCACAGAAACTATCAATCATTGCAAATGGATTTTGTGCATTAATCACAGTACAATCTGCTGTATTGTATATGCGCATTAAAGGATTAAAAGCGATATCCACGGTATTACAGAGCGAGAATGTAACTTCTTCAGCAGCAGCACCGCTAGTAAACGAAAAGAAAACTTCAGGATTTCCAGAAGAATCATTATCTGTATTTGTAGCATTTATTGTCGTAGCCATAAGAGGTACGCCACATTCTAATAGTAGTGCATTATCACAGGAATCATTAGCAGGAGTTTGCGCATATCCTGTTATTAGTGATGTAACCATCACTAATATGGTAAATAAGATTTTTTTCATTTTTTTGGATTAAATAACGTGAGATAAAGCTTCCTATTTAAGAATAGTGTAAAGCTTTATCTCACAAATAATGTTGTAGGATTATTAATGTGTAATAGTAATTGCTATTTAATTAGCGTATAATCAGTTTTCGTGTTTCGAGTATCTGATTATTTTGACTCATTAAATTTACGATGTACACACCTCTTGATAAGGTCTCTAAATTCATAGTAGTACTTGGTGACTGTGATTGAACCTCTTCTTGATATACCGAACGCCCAGTAATATCATATACTGCAATACGGCTTTGATCTAAGTTTCTTGGTAACACAACTTGGACAAGACCTTCACTAGGATTAGGACTTATGGTAAAATCACTAGTATCTTCTTGCTGATCTTCTACGCTTAATACTGATTGATTAAAGACTACAGTAGTAACACCACCTTGATTAGTTACCGAATTATCTATAAATGCATTATAGATGAAGCCGTCAATTTCTGTAAGCATAGGATCAAAACCTGAAATAGGTCCTCCGTCTGCAACATCATTTTCAAAACTTTCCCACGTATCAGTTTCTGTATTCAATCGGTAAAAACCATCTTCATTACCTGTAGCTAAAAATAAATCTCCATTACTAGCATTAAGGATATCACTATGAAGACCGACACCATTTGCAGTAACAGGAATAAGATTTCCTATTAAGCTAACCCCTTCGTTATTACCTTGTCCTTGCCCGTCATATAAAGCTACTTGTACACCTCCATTGCCACCAAAAGCAAAATAAATTTCTTCTGGAGATACGATGTGGAGAGTTCCATCAAAGCCAAAACCGCCCCCAAATACTTGTATCCATTCTGTTCCGTCATATCTAAAAATACGTCCGTTACCTGTATCAAATTGACGTCCTAAAACAAATAAGTTATCATCTTGATCTACAGCGATAGATATATCTGCAAGTTGTGTGTTAATGCCTCCTGTAGGTATTTGTGTCCACTCAGTTCCATCAAACATAAATACACTGATAGAACCAATCCCTACACTTGCATATATATTTCCAGATGTGCTTTGTGCCACACGAGTAAAGACGAATTCCTCTGGGTTGTTTGATGTAACGAGTCCTTCATTAGGGCCAAAAGGCTCAAAACTTCCATCTGGAGACAGACTATAAGAAAGAATTCTTGGATCTTCATTTGATCCACTTAGTACAGCGATCACACTTCCATCTGGCTGTCCTACACCACCTACTCCTGGCGTAGAAAGAGGAGTTATAAAAGTATCATTTGTTAAATCTTCCCAATCGGCAATACTAGGATTAAATCGCACTAATTCACTTGTTGAAATTCCATTTACAGTTAATGCATCATCTACATAATAATAGATGGAACCATCATCAGCTTGATAGAAATCAAGAACTTCAGGAACATCCCAATCTGTATTAAACTCTCGTGTTCCTAGTAATCTAAAGTTTTGTGATAATCCTATTTGAATAGCACATAAAAATATAATAATACATAGTGGTAATTTCTTTTTCATTTTAATACTGTAGTTTTAGATGTTAGTAATTTTAGATAGAGTTATCTAAAGATGTGCCAATTCAATTTATATATATAACTAACTGATATTTAGTATTTTGTATTTTTGATATACATTTGCTATTAGCTAAATCTGTACATTATTTTGTGTATGTATAATATATTGTGTGTTGGAGATTGTTAAAGGCTAAAACCTTAATAGACTATATTTTATACATTTCTATTTTAAAGCAAATTATAGGGTACTATGAATCTAAAATGAACGATTGGTTACCACTAACTTTAAGAGATACCTACTACCTGAATTATAGGATGTTGAATAATGTAGTTTCGATGTACAATTTTTAGCATGTCTTACAGACTTCTTAAGATGAGTTCATAACAAAAAATCCTGTGAAATTAATTTCACAGGATTTAATTATTCTAAAAAATAGCAACCTATTATTCTAAGGAAATAATTTGATAGGTACTATATTGGCTATTCAATTTCTTTGAGTTTATCCATTAGTTGTTCGTAGGTTTCTATATCTACAAATATTTTACCTCCTAAGTTTAAAATAGGGGTGGAGAGTGATTCAAGTGGTGTTGCAGAGTTTGCTAACGATTTTGTAAGATAAGCTTCCATTTTAGGTTGATCACTCAATTTTTCTGTTTTGAAAAGGTAGATACTCTTTTCTAAATTGGCGATTAAAGTATCACAGGTAGTACATTTTTCAGTCCGATAGATAAGAATAGGACGTTTTGCTTCTATTTTTATCAATTCAAAAGGTCGTTTAAGCGCTCTACGTGATAAACTATCATTTACGACAAGTTCATATTCGTATTGAGGTGTTTTACCACGTTCAATAATGAGACTTTTAATATTTACTTTGGAAGTTGCAGGAATACGAGTTAGTCTAGGTTTAGCCTTACTTTGTCTAAAACCAGTTCCAGTAACCGTAATCATGACATCAAGGTCTTTTTCGTTTTCATTTACTGCATAAAGAAATAAACGATTTGCTTTTTGTTCGTCTATAATTTTGATAGGACGATCTTGTGCTTTTACTACAAAAGTCAAGAATAAAAGTACAATGAAGGGTAGTTTTTTATGCATAATAATATAGGATTTATAGAGGTATAACGTTAAAAAAGAGTATTCCGTATACGCTTTCGCGAAAGCATAAAAAGAAAGTGTTTAGAAGGTAACTTCTGAAGTAGGCATAAGGAGATCTTCAAAGTTTTTTGTCCAGACACCATCTACCCGCTTTTCTCCATATTCATTAAAAAAGCCTTCTGATGTCCTTTGAAACGTAAGACGATAGTCATCTCCAATAGAACAAATGAGTTTTCCGTCTACAATTTTGCCTGTAAAAGGACGTACTCCTTTTTGTCTAAAGGCATAGTAGTAATACTGTCTTTCTTCTACATTGTAATAAATAATAGTATGTAAGCTCAATACAGGTTTACCATCTCTCATTGATCTATGTTTTAATACCAATAGTTCTCCATCTAAGTCATAGCGTACTTTTGAAAGTACATCATAGGATTTGTTTTGCTCCTTTGGATAGGAAGATCCGGTTCCTTTCCAATCTCCAATCATAAAAGAAAGCTTGGCCATCGCTTTTTGTTCTTCGGTTTGAGAAAAAGATACTTGAGTAACAAGAAAGAAGCAAAGGAATGTATAAAGAGTATTGTTTTTTATAATTTTCATAATTAGTATATAAATGGTTTTATACGCTCCTACCTGCCAGCAAAGACAGGTTCACGAAAGCGTATACCCAATCAATTTTTTTCCAATCAAAATTCTGAATAAAGTGTTCCATACTAATAATATCAAAGTACATTTTTTCTTTGTGCATTAATACAGGTAATTTTATAAGTTCTCCTCCAGAAACAGAATCTTTAAGATGCTTCCACATCATATCAAATACAGCACTATTTTTCTTGATATTTAATGGGCGATGTTTAATCCTTTTGTTTCTGAGGTAGTTGATAAGATGCGTGCATTTCTCACAATCATTTTCTATAAAAACGGTCAATTGTTCAGGGTTTACAGGAAGTAAATTTACATGCTCTTTTTGTCCTTCTCCTTTACGTTTCTTGATGGTTTGTAATTGCTCTTCAAAGGTAAAGACCTTTGTATAACTAGGAGTAGCACCTTTTAAAGGAATCAATATAATCATGACCACTTTACTATTCGGAGGAACTTTTTTTATAATAGGGCGATCGGCACTACGTCTAAACCCTTCTCCCTTCACCATTAAAAAGGCTTCCTGCTCAATATCAGTATTGTTTTGCGCATAGAGCGTCCAGCGTTTAGGCTGTTTATCTTCTATGAGCTCTACGGCTGGAGTTTGAGCAAAGACATATGAAGGAGATATAAGAAAAAATAGCAGTAAAAAGAGCTTCATAAATAGGACACTTCAATAATAAAGCTGCAAGATACATATTCTGATATTTTTAGCCATCTCTAGCGCGGAGGATAGCTTTTCAAATTGTATTTTTGTGTTTCAATAAAATTTTATGAAGCTTAATATAAGTAGACCTATTTGCTTCTTCGATTTGGAGACTACTGGAATTCAAGTAGCTAAAGACCGAATCGTAGAAATATCCATATTAAAAATATTTCCAGACGGAAGAGAAGAAGAATATACACAACGTATCAATCCTACAGTTCCTATTCCAGCAGCTACAACAGCAGTACACGGAATAAGTGATGCAGATATTGCTGATGCTCCTGTTTTTGCAGAAAAAGCCACTGAAATTTACAACCTGATTAAAGATTCAGACTTAGCAGGGTTTAATTCCAATCGTTTTGATATTCCATTATTAGCTGAAGAGTTATTGCGATGTGATATTGATTTTGACATGAAAAATAGGAATGCAATAGATGTACAAAATATCTTTCATAAGATGGAACAACGTACACTCGTAGCTGCCTATAAGTTTTATTGTGATAAAGACTTGACCAATGCACATAGTGCCGCAGCAGACACAAAGGCGACGTATGAAGTTTTAAAGTCACAATTAGATCGTTATGAAGAGCTAGAAAATGATATGAAATCATTAGCTGAGTTTAGTACACGTAAAAAAATAGCAGATTTTGCAGGGTTTATTGGATATAATGATAAAGGTGTAGAAATTTTTACTTTTGGTAAACACAAAGGAAAATTGGTGGAAGCGGTATTAGAAAATGAACCTGGATATTATGGATGGATTCAAAATGCAGATTTCCCATTATATACAAAGAAAGTACTCACAGCTATAAAGCTTAGAGGTTTTAATAACAAGCTATTTTAAATCACAGTATATTTACCCTATGAAGCTCATTTGTATCGGTCGCAATTATGCCAAACATATAGAAGAACTAGCTAACGAAAGACCAGATCATCCTGTTGTTTTCCTTAAGCCAGATTCCTCTATTCTTTTGAAACAACATCCTTTTGTGATTCCAGAATTTTCTAGAGATGTGCATCACGAAGTAGAGATTCTTGTAAAAATCAAGAAAATAGGGAAGTATATAGATAAAAAATTTGCACACACCTATTATGATGAAATAGGACTAGGTATAGACTTTACAGCTCGTGATTTACAATCAGATCTCAAAGCTAAAGGATTACCTTGGGAGAAGGCTAAAGCCTTTGATGGTGCTGCGGTGATAGGGAAGTGGTTACCTAAAACTATGTTTGAAAATGTAGACGCTATTGGCTTTACATTAGAAAAAAATGGTACGGTAGTACAAGATGGAAATACAGCACATATGCTGTGGAAAATAGACGAATTAATAAGTTATGTCTCTCAATACTTTACTCTTAAGATTGGAGATGTTATATTTACAGGCACGCCAGCGGGTGTTGGATCCGTTGCTGTAGATGATAAATTAAAAGGACGTATAGGAGATACTGAGATGTTTTCTATCAATGTAAAATAGCTATGACAAAAAATTATAACCTAGAAAAAGTAAGGGAAATTGCTGGCGGTGATGATAGTTTTGTAAGTGTAATTGTAGAAACTTTCTTGCAAGAGATTCCGCCAGATATGCAGTCTATGCAAACGGCTATAGAAAATGATAACCATAAAATGGCCTATCAATTTGCTCATAAAATGAAACCTAATATCGATATGTTTGGGATTGATTTATTAAAGCAAATTGCTGCTATGGAGAAATGGTCAGATTCAAATAAACCTACTTCAGCAATACAAGAACAGCTAGACCAAATTATCTCTACACTCACGATCGTTTTAAAAGAATTGAAAGAAGATTTTAACTTCTAGTCTTTATGAAAGCACATATCATTACAATAGGCGATGAGATTCTTATCGGTCAAATTGTAGATACAAACTCTGCTTATATCTCAAAGGTACTCAATGCTATAGGAGTGTCTGTATATCAAATAAGTTCGGTACAAGATGATAGGGCACATATTCTGGAAAGTTTTGCTTTCGCGAAAGCAAACTCAGATATTATCATTGTTACAGGAGGATTAGGACCTACCAAAGACGATATTACAAAAAGCACATTTTGTGAATTTTTTGATGATGAACTTGTCTTTAATCAAGAAGTACTAGACCATGTTGAGCACTTATTTAAAAAGTACGTAGGGAAACCATTATTGGAAGCAAATAAAACACAAGCGTTGGTTCCTTCTAAAGCGAAAATTTTAAAAAACAATTTTGGTACAGCTCCGGGTATGTGGATGGAGCAAGACGGAAAAGTATTTATTTCTATGCCAGGCGTTCCTCATGAGATGAAAGGATTGATGGAGCACGAAGTGTTGCCGAGCCTAAAGGAAAGATTTCACCTTCCCTATATACTTCATAAGACATTACTTACCTACGGAATGGGAGAGAGCTCTATAGCAGAACGTATAGAAGCTTTTGAGAATGAGTTGCCAAAAGAAATTAAGCTCGCTTATTTACCTTCATTAGGACGTGTGCGTTTACGATTATCTACCTCAGGCGCAGTTAAAGAAGATGTAGATGCTGCTATGGAGGCACAATTAGAAAAACTAGTCTCTCTTGTAGATGATATTTTTGTAGGGTATGAAGAAAATGGCCCCTTGGAAGTACTTGTAGGAGAGGCATTAACAGCACAGGGAAAAACACTGTCTATTGCAGAGAGTTGCACGGGCGGAAGTGTTGTACAACGCTTTACCTCAAATCCAGGAGCTTCAAAATACTTAATTGGAAGTATGGTAACCTATGCGACACAATCTAAAGTAGACGTATTAGAAGTAGATAAAGATCTTATAGAGAAACATTCTGTGGTGAGTGCTGAGGTAGCAGAAGCCATGGCGATACAAGTAAAAAAACTATACAATACAGATTACGCAATTACAACGACTGGAAATGCGGGTCCTACAAAAGGAGACTCTGATGTACCTGTAGGAACTGTCTATATCGGAATTGCTACACCAAATGGAAGTACAGCGCATCATTTTATGATGGGAAACCATAGAAAAAGAGTGGTAGAAAAGACTGTAAACAAGGCTTTAGAGCTATTACATGAAGAAATTTCAAAAAACTAGCATTTTGTTTTGGTGTAGCTGTAGATTTTATGTAAATTTGCACCCTGTTTTGAAATAACAAGAAAAGTTTATTAAGATGTCAAGAGTTTGTGAGCTTACAGGAAAAAAAGCAATGGTAGGAAACAACGTTTCTCACGCCATGAATAAGACGAAGCGTAAATTTAACGCTAACCTTGTAAAAAAGCGTTTTTACATTCCTGAAGAAGATAAGTGGATTACACTAAAAGTGTCTACGTCTGCTTTAAAAAATATTAACAAGAAAGGAATCTCAGCAGTGCTTAAAGAAGCGCGTGCAAAAGGATTCTTAAAATAAATCCCATAAAGAGTAACAGAAATGGCCAAGAAAGGGAATAGAGTACAGGTAATCTTAGAATGTACAGAGCACAAAGCTACTGGGCAACCAGGAACTTCAAGATATATAACGACAAAGAACAAAAAGAATACGCCAGATCGTATGGAGTTAAAGAAATTTAACCCAGTACTTAAGCGTATGACAGTTCATAAAGAAATTAAATAATAGAGAGTCATGGCAAAGAAATCAGTAGCATCGTTACAGACAGGATCAAAGCGTTTGACAAAAGCTATCAAAATGGTGAAATCTCCAAAGTCAGGAGCATACACTTTTGTTGAGTCAGTTATGTCACCAGAAAAAGTAAACGAATTCTTAGCAAAGAAATAAGTTATACTTACCAATGATATCAGAACCCGTCTTCATTTGAAGACGGGTTTTTTGTGTTATCTTACATTCATAATTAAAATGAGAATCATGAATCATTTAATTTTAATATATAAAGGGACAGTGTTTTAAGTATGTACTTAAAACACTGAACAGTGAAAAATTATAAGAAATTAAAAGAAGCTTTTGGGTTAAATGAATATGGTTTAATTGATTTTCCTGAAAAAATATCTAATATTAAAATTTCAAGAATTGTAAACCATGAGAAAATGGGAGGATGTTCTTATTGCTTTCCTCATGGATATGAAACCGTAAATGCTACGGTAGATAAAAATACAAGATCATGGAAAAATAATAGGTTAAAACAATGGAAGTAAAAGCTTTAAAAAATAAAAAACGTCGTGAAAACGACGTTTTTTATGCTGTATAATAAGCTAATTAATCTTTTGTCCACGCTACAGTATCGCCTATTTCTATAATCCATTCTTCCGCAAGGCCTCCATTAATTTCTAATACGTATTTGGCAGGTACTTGAGATGGTAATAATGATAAATCTAATGGTTTTGCATTTTCAGCAAAAGAGACTACTTTTTTATCACTATTGATGAAAATAAGATCTAATGGAATTAATGTGTTTTTCATATGAAAATTCTGTAGCTTCTCTTCATCTAAGATGAATAGCATGCCTTGAAGAGGTTTCATACTCGTGCGATGCATCAAACCTGTCTCACGTTCATAGTCATCTTCTGCAAATTCTATATCTATCTTCTTGATAAGTGAGCCATCTGCTTTGGTTAAGGTAAGTGTCCCTTCTTTTGTAAAAACAAATTTAGTCTCTGTAATTACTTTTTCTTCTTTAGTTTCTTTGCAACTATAGATAGTCACTGAAACAACTATAATGCATAGTATTTTTAGAAAGGTTTTCATAATGTTAAGCTTCTTTTCTAGTAAATGAAGTGTAGACTAAATAGATTCCTATTAGGATAAATGGGATACTTAGTATTTGTCCAGTATTAAGACCTAAAATCCAATCTTCACGGCCTTCTACTTGTTCTCTTTTAAAGTTTTCTACGATGAGACGCACTCCCATTAATAAGAGTAAAAATGTACCAAATAATAAACCTACTTTTTCAGAAGCTTTTGTTTTCCAATACATATAAAGTATGATCAAAAATACAATAGCATATCCCACAGCTTCCATAAGTTGTCCAGGATAACGATATGGGATTTCTGCAATTAAATCAGCATATTGAGAGTCTTCAGTAAGAGCGCGTAATGCTTTTTTAGGTTTTGCAATTTTAGTAATATTGACAGCGCGTCTTTCTGAAAACTCATCTTGTACAAATTGAATTCCTAGAGTGCTATCTGTAATTTTACCAACCATTTCTGAATTAAAGAAGTTTCCAATCCTCACAAACATAGCTCCTAAGGACACGGGTATAGCAACACGATCTAAAAGCCAAATAACAGATTTCTTTAATATTTTCTTATTGTATCTATACATTCCATACATACCCACAATCACAGCGCCATGACTTGCTAATCCTCTAAAGCCTGTAAATTCAAATTCAGGAACAAATCTAAACGGTAAAAATACAGACAGTGGGTCTTCTGTTAATAATTCCGTTTGATAAAAGATGACATGCCCTAAACGAGCTCCTATTAAAATAGAAACTACCGCATATATAAAAAGAGAATCTAGTTTTTCTTGAGCGATTCCTTCATTAGCATATACCTTTTTAGTGAGGTAGTATCCTAAAGAAAAGGCGACAACAAACATAAGGCTATAAAAATGGATGGTAATAAAACCAAGGTCTATTCCTGTAAGCGGATTCCAAGTAAACTTAAGTGCAATCATACTAATTCTTAGCGTATAGTTATTGTATGGGTAAAGATAACAAAGTCCGTTTGCCTTCGTGGTATTCTTAACCTATTTTTTAGAGTCTTCTTTAGGGGGTACAGGATCATAACCTTGACCTCCC
Source organism: uncultured Dokdonia sp. (assembly GCF_947492535.1). Lineage (GTDB taxonomy): Bacteria > Bacteroidota > Bacteroidia > Flavobacteriales > Flavobacteriaceae > Dokdonia. Next base: position 36,853 of record NZ_CANLNH010000008.1, read on the forward strand.
CAAGGATGACAAGAGAAAATACGTTTTATAGATAACCTACTTCCTTTGATAAGTCCGTGGGTTTGTAATGCTTCTTTTGTATAATGAGAACATGTAGGTGTATATCTACAACTAGAAGGTGTCCAGGATGATATAAACTTCTGATAGAACCAAATAATGCCTAAAAATGGCGCAATTGCTATTTTCTTTAGTGAGACCATTAGTTTAGTGTAAAGGTGGTGCCTTCACTACCATCTTTCAGTTGAATTCCTAATGCTAATAATTCATCACGTATTTTATCACTAGTAGCAAAGTCTTTATTTTCACGCGCTTCTTTACGAAGTTTGATTAATAACTCTACAGTGCCTGATAGTTTGGAGTCGTCCGCTTTCGCGAAAGCGTCCCCATCTTCAAGACCTAATACATCAAAAACAAAGGCTTCCATTGTGTGTATTAACAATTTTAGATCGTCTGCTGTGATGGTGGCTTTTCCATCTTTAATCAGGTGTATTTGCTTCACACCTTCAAAAAGTTGTGCTATTAAAATAGGGCTATTAAAATCATCATTCATGGCATCATAGCATGACTGTCTCCATGCGCTAATATCCATAGAACTTGCTCCTTCTGTAGATAGTGACTGCATGATTTTCATAGCTTCCATAAGGCGATTAAATCCTTTTTCACTGGCAACCAAGGCATCATCACTGAAATCTAGAATACTTCTATAGTTGGCTTGTAATACAAAGAAACGTGCAGCACTAGGCGCAAACCCTTTACTTAAATGCGGACTATCACCTGTAAAGATTTCGCCAGGATTGATGCTGTTTCCGGTACTTTTTGCCATCTTCTGACCGTTAAGTGTAAGCATATTTGCATGCATCCAATAGCGAACAGGTACCGTTCCCATCGCGGCTTCATTCTGAGCAATCTCACATTCATGATGTGGAAACTTTAAATCCATACCACCTCCATGAATATCAAATTGATCTCCTAGGTACTTTGTACTCATGGCTGTACATTCTAGATGCCATCCCGGAAATCCATCTCCCCATGGACTAGGCCATCTCATAATATGTTCTGGACCTGCTTTTTTCCAAAGGGCAAAATCTTGCGGATTTTCTTTTTCATCCTGTGCATTCAATGCACGGGTATTGGCAATCATGTCTTCTAGCTTACGACCGCTTAATTTTCCATATTCATGATCTTTATTAAAAGTCACAACATCAAAATAAACAGAACCATTCTTCTCATAAGCATATCCATTTTCTATGATCTTTTTAATGATCTCAATTTGCTCAATGATATGTCCAGTGGCTGTAGGCTCAATACTTGGAGGAAGAAAATTAAAAGTATTTAAGATATTATGAAAGTCAACAGTATATTGTTGTACTACCTCCATAGGTTCTATTTTTTCAAGACGTGCTTTTTTGGCAATTTTATCTTCTCCTTGATCTCCATCATCTGTAAGGTGGCCTGCATCTGTGATATTACGTACGTATCTTACTTTATACCCTAAGTGTTTTAGGTATCTAAAAATCATGTCAAAGCTCATGAATGTACGTACATTTCCTAAATGAACATTGCTATATACCGTAGGGCCACAAACATACATTCCAACATGTCCTTCGAGAAGGGGTATAAAATCTTCTTTTTTCCCAGTTAGAGAATTGTATATTTTTAATTGTTGCTCTTTGTATAATGCCATTTTTTGGGCTTTTAAATGATTGTAAACTTAATTGATAACGAAGATAGATGGTTTATGTCAAAATCAAAAGCGATAACCAGTAGTTATCGCTTTTTTGAAGTTTTATGTATAATTATACGCTTTCGCGAAAGCGGATTAAAAATCAGTGTCTAATTTTATATAATCAAGAAATTCTCTACGAGTTGCTATTTCTTTAAACTTTCCTCCAAACTCACTAGTAACAGTACTGCTTTCTATATCTCGGATACCGCGACTATTCACACATAAGTGTTTTGCATCTATAACACAGGCAACATCTTTTGTTCCTAGAGCTTCCTGTAGTTCTTGTACAATTTGCATCGTAAGGCGTTCCTGTACTTGAGGACGCTTTGCATAATAATCTACAATACGATTCATTTTAGAAAGTCCCACAACCGTACCATTTGATATGTATGCTACGTGTGCTCTGCCTACAATAGGTAAGAGGTGGTGCTCACACGTAGAATACACAACAATATTCTTTTCAACCAGCATTTCTCCATACTTATAGTTGTTATCAAACGTAGAGGCTTTCGGTTTACGATCAGGATGTAAACCTCCAAAAATTTCATTTACAAACATCTTTGCCACACGGCTAGGAGTTCCTTTCAAACTATCATCGGTCATATCAAGACCTAAGGTTTCCATGATGTGTGCTACATCTTTTTTGATGCTTGCTATTTTTTCGATATCACTTAATTCAAAGGCATCATCTCTTAAAGGAGTAATAGCGCTTGAACCTATATGATCATTTCCCATCGCTTCTATTTGCTCTTGGTAATGATCTGTGTTTTTTTCTATTTCTGTCTTCATTTGCATGTCATTTCTTCCTTGAGTATATACGTGTATATAAACGCTGTTAGAAATATTTTTATTGGCACTGCCAAAAGGTTTAATACTCTGAGGCTTGCCTCGAAATTAAAATTTAGTTTCGTATAACTATCTCGCGAACTTATCCCGAGGTAGTTTACTAGTATCCCACAATCTGTCGTAACAAATTGAATAGGCTTGCAAAGATAGGTATTATAGTTATTATAGCTAATTATTTTATTGTAGTAAGGCGTTGGGCAACAGTATCTCGATAGCTTCTACTTATAGGAATAGAAGCGCGTCCTACGGTAAGATGCTCGCTTGTAAAACTATCTATTTTTGAAATGTTTATAATAAAAGAGCGATGTGTTCGCATAAACTGTTGTTCTGGTAATTTTTCTATGATGGTCGCTATCGTTTCTCTAGTGACTAATGTTTCTTGTAAAGTGTGTAATTTAATATAGTCGCCTAAGCTTTCTGTATATAGCAACTCATCAAAGGTTACTTTTACCATTTTGCGATCACATCTAAAAAAAGTAAAATCATACACTTGTTGTTGTAATACGGGAGCCAACTGTTCTTCTATAAACTTATGGACCGCTTTCATAAGACGTTCTAAAGAGATAGGCTTTAATAAATAATCTACTGCTTGAAGATCAAAACCATCTACTGCATATTCTCTATAGGCTGTAGTAAAAATCACTTTACTTTTTCCTTGTATTGCATTTGCAAACATGAGTCCTGTTACTTCAGGCATATTGATGTCTAAAAAAACAAGATCTATATGTTGTTTGCTCAATACAGAAAAGGCTTCAGAAGCATTTTTACAACTAGCAACTACCTCTATAGTATCTATTTTACTAAGATGTGTGGCAAGAATTTCTCTTGCAGTGGGTTCATCATCTACAAGTATAGCTGTATATATAGTATTCATGATTCTAATTGTATCTCTAGTTGTACTTGGTAATAATGCTCTTTTTGTGTGGTCGTAAGTGTATAATTATCAGGATATAGACTTTCTAATCTTTTTCTAGTGTTCTCCAAACCAATCCCATGACTTTCTGGTGACTTATTGGTTATATGTACTGTATTTTGAGTAGTAAATAACAATCGTTGGGGTGTTGTTTTTATATGAATATCAATACTTAAAAATCCATCAATAGGTGTACCATGTTTAAAAGCGTTTTCTACAAAAGCTATAAATAACATAGGCGGAATATGTATTTCCTTTTCAATTTCTTTTGTGAAATTTATACGCAGTATATCTCTAAAACGAACACGTTCTAATCCAATGTAGGCTTCTATATGCTTCAGCTCTTCTGTTAGTGGCACTAGAGGCTTTTCGATTTGATTAAGGATATAATCTAATAAATTAGAAAGTTTAAGAATAAGATCAGGAGTTTCTTCAGCACCTTTAAGCGCAAAACCATATACGGTATTTAAGGTGTTAAAAAGAAAGTGAGGATGTATTTGCTGCTTAAGGTAATAGAGTTCTTTTTGTTTTAGTACGAGTTTTCCTTCTAGGAGCTTATTTTCTAACTCTTTATTACGATTTGCTGCTTTATGATTGTATCGTAATAATTGTACAAAACAGACGACACTTACAACCAGATATACGAGTATTAATACAAAAATGACATTGCGTGTGAGCAATGGCATTTCCTTAATATTAAAATTAGAAAGAAATACAAGGTTTACAAATGTAATAATGAGTATCAAGTACACAGAACAGACTACCGTATAAAATAAGTATAGGCTAAATTTTAGATACTTTTTTTTAATTAGATACTTGGGAATAAGTAGGTAGGATATAAAATATGTAATAGCAATTGTTACCGGTAATAGACTTGTAGAAAACCAAAAAACAAATCTTTCATTGTTGGAGCCATAACTGAAAAAATAGGTGTAAAATAACCAAACTCCTACCCATAATAAAAGGTGTAAAGGGGTAAATTTTAATTCTTTCAGGATTGGTTTTAGCATCCTACAAAGGTGTATAAAATCTTTTAACTATACAGATTTTTGAGACAGATTACGGTTTTTATACTGTAAATAACACATCGATTTATATGATATACCATATAAGAGGTGATTATGGTTAAAACTCGTATGAAAATGGGAGTTGGTCGCATTACGCTTTCGCGAAAGCGTATACAAGATACATTTGAATCATTAAACACTATTAATTCTAATCACTTATGAATAAACTAACGATTCTCTTTTTATTTAGTTTTTGTACACTCATCGCACAAACCAACCAACATAATCAATTAGATGCCATTTTTGAAACGTTAGAAACAACAGGAAAAGGCATGGGAGGGATTTCTATCTATCAAGAAGGAAAAGAAGTCTATCAGAAATCTTTTGGCTATGCAAACATAGAACAGAAAATAAAAGCAACAGCGACTACTCAATACCGCATAGGGTCTGTGACTAAAATGTATACAGCTGTTGTAATTATACAATTAATAGAGGAGGGGAAATTACAATTTGATACGCCATTAAGTGCATTCTTTCCAAAACTTCCGAATGCATCAACAATCACCATTAAAAATCTTCTAAAGCATCAAAGTGGCTTATTTAATATAACTGAAGATAAGAATTTCGAAACATGGATGTTTCAGCCACAATCAAGAGGTAAGATGTTGGATCGTATGGTAGCGAATGGAGTTGTTTTTGATCCAGGAACTGATACTTCGTATTGTAATACCAATTATATCTTATTAGGGTATATCGCAGAAGATATCACAGGACAATCCTTTCATGATATTATACAGGAGAAAGTGGTAGTTCCTTTACAATTAAAACGTACACGTGTAGGGGTTGATCGTCCAAAAAGTACAGAAGAAGCAGTATCTCATGAACGTATGGATGATCATTGGGAAGTTGTTACTCAATATACCGATATGAGTGCTCCAATGGGAGCAGGGGCTATTGTGAGTACGCCGTTAGAAGTAAATATGTTCACAAAAGCATTGTATACTAGTACACTTATATCTCAAGATTCCTATCAACAAATGACAGATGTGAGTACTGGCATGGGAATGGGACTTGGAGGAGGAGATATTATGGATATGCAAGGCTTTGGAATGAGCGGACAAATAGATGGCTTTAAGTCATTAGCTATTTTCTTTCCAGAGCAAAAAATAGCGATCACGCTTCTTAGTAATGCATATGAATCTTCTTTACAGGAAATCATGATGCAGGTGCTACAAACTTATTTTAAAAATTAATTATTAGTAACTTTAAATTTTAATTGAATTATGTCACAATTAGTAGATCGTATACAAGAAGGCGGACCCGTATTTATGATACCTCTAGTATTAATTATTATTGCCATTGTTGTATTATTTATAATAGCGTTACTTGGTAAGAAGAAAATACTACACGTATATCAGTTGATAGGCCACTTGAGTCTTTTTGGAATGATATGGGGATTTTTAGGGTCAACTTTAGGATTAATATCTGCCTTTGATGCTATAGAATCTATTGGTAATGTGTCACAGCCTATGTTTGCCGGAGGTATAAAAGTAGCTTTATTGACTACGGTATTCGGATTGATTACTTTTTTAATTGGGAGAATAGCGATGTTAGTATTGACTATAAAATCTCAAATGAGTACTTCAGTAGACGCTTCTTAATATAGTTTATAATTTAAAAAATCCCTTTTCAACACTGAAAAGGGATTTTTTATTTCTGATAGTGATTAATCAAATATTTTTTTCTTTCGGAGTTCAAAGTTTTGTCCGAGGTATACTTTACGTACCATTTCATCGGCGGCAAGCTCTTCAGGAACACCATGCTTTAAGATACTTCCTTCAAACATAAGGTATGTTCTATCTGTAATGGCCAAGGTTTCTTGTACATTGTGATCGGTGATAAGAATACCTATGTTTTTATCTTTTAATTGTGCTACAATACGTTGTATATCTTCTACCGCAACAGGATCTACTCCTGCAAAAGGTTCATCTAGTAATATGAAATTAGGAGAGGTTGCGAGTGCTCTTGCGATTTCAGTACGACGACGCTCACCTCCAGAAAGTAAATCTCCTCTGTTTTTACGAATATGTCCAAGACTAAACTCTTCAATAAGTTCTTCCATCTTGTAGAGTTGCTCTTTCTTAGAAAGTTTTGTTAGTTGAAGTACACTTAGAATATTGTCTTCGATACTCATCTTTCTAAACACAGAAGCTTCTTGTGCAAGGTATCCAATACCGTTTTGAGCACGTTTATACATAGGGTATTTAGTAATCTCTTGATTGTCTAGATAAATGGTTCCGCCATTAGGTTTTACCAAACCAACAATCATATAGAAAGAAGTAGTCTTTCCAGCACCATTAGGCCCTAGAAGTCCTACAATCTCTCCTTGATTTACTTCTACAGAAATCCCTTTTACAACCTTTCGGCCTTTATACGATTTCATTAGATTTTCTGCACTTAGCTTCATAGATCGTAAATATACGTGTTTCGACGGATTTGTAATAAAGCAGTCAAATACTTTAGGAATGTATTAACGCTAGATGTTTAGTTGTTTTGTGTTTCTAATTCATGCCAAAACTCTCTAGCTCTACGTAGATGTGGGATCACAATAGTACCACCTACTAGTGTGGCAATACTCATCGTTTCCATCATTTCTTCTGTAGTAACCCCTTCTTTATAAGCAGTTTCAAGATGGTATTTAATACAATCATCACAACGTAATACTGCCGAAGCAACTAAGCCTAATAATTCTTTAGTTTTTACGTCTAATGCACCAGCAGTGTAGGTGTTGGTATCTAGATTAAAGATACGTTTAATGACTTTGTTATTATCACCAAGTATCATTTCGTTCATACGTGTACGATACTCATTAAATTCTTCTATTTCCTTACTCATGATTTTATTTTTCATTTCCTCGTAGGAGGGAATCTCATTATATATTAACTAATATTTTTAATCCAGTATTGGAACTTTATTTTTTTTCCAATGGTCATTCAACATAAATTCTGACGGAGATCTCATCATTTACTGTCAATTAATCATTTTTTACGTCTACTATAGTAATACTTAAAATACATTCTATGTGAATCGTATTTCTGTTTTCAACATTCGATTTTATTTATGCCTGCTCTCTTTTTAATCTTTTTTCTTCTCGTTTAACAACAATGCGACTTATAAAAATACTTACCTGATACAATAATAAAATAGGTACAGCAACAATCACTTGTGTCGAGATATCTGGAGGTGTGATTACAGCAGCAAGTATTAATACAAGAACGAGCGCATATTTACGGTTTCGTTTTAAAAATTCTGGAGTTACAAGTCCTATCTTAGTTAAGAAATAAATAATAATAGGGAGTTCAAAAATAAAACCAGAGGCAATAATGGAAGATCGTATGATAGCTATATACGAGCTTATTTTTATATTGTTTTCAATCTCATCTGCTATGGTAAAAGTTGCTAAGAAATTAATAGACAAAGGAGTGATTACAAAGTAACCAAATAATACACCTATAAAGAAGAGTAAAGAAGATACGATGATAAAACCTCTTGAGTTTTTTCGCTCTTTTTCATACAGTCCAGGAGAAATAAATTTCCAAAACTCAAACAATACATATGGAAAAGCAATAATAAAGCCTACAGTAATAGAGGTCCAGATAGCAATACTAAATTGCCCAGCCATTTCAGAATTTAAGAATGTAAAAGGCAGTTCTGACATACAGCCTTTTTCAGAACCAAAAATTTTGGAAATCTGACATAGTTTTTCGTATGAAATAAAATCTGTTTGCTTAAAAACAAGAATAATATATTTAAAAATTTCATCTATAAAAATGAAAGCAGCAACTGCAACAATGACTACAGCGAGTGTAGATCGTATCAGATGCCAGCGTAATTCTTCTAAGTGGTCCAAGAAAGACATTTCTGCTTCCTGTTTTTTTGTTTTTTTGGCAGCCATTAAATAATCCCTTCTTTTATTAAATCATGTATATGTACTACACCACTATAGGTATTTTGATCTGTAGCGAGTAACTGGCTAATGCCATTTTCTTCTAGAATGCGTTTTGCTTTTACGGCCATAGCATCATTTTCAATAGTTTTAGGAGAAGCACTCATAATATCTCGCGCAGTTAATCCTTCAAAAGTGTCATTGTTAGAAAGCATTCTTCGTAAGTCTCCATCAGTGATGATTCCTATAATTTTTTTATTCTCAATGACAGCCGTAACTCCTAATCGTTTTGCAGATATTTCTACGATCACTTCTTTGATACTAGCTTCTGGAGTTACCGATGGTTTTTCGTGTATTTGCGTGAGATCACTCACCCGTAAATATAATTTCTTCCCCAATGCACCACCTGGATGATACTTCGCAAAATCTTTATCAGAAAATCCTTTAAGATCTAGTAAGGCTACCGCTACAGCATCACCTATAACTAATTGTGCTGTGGTACTTGTAGTAGGCGCCAAATTGTTTGGGCATGCTTCTACTTCTACCTGTGCATGCAATACAAAATCGGCTTGCGTTCCTAAAAAAGAATCTCTATTGGATGTAATGGCAATAAGCGGGTTATTGGTTTTTTTAATAAGAGGAACGAGTACCTTAATTTCGGGTGTATTTCCACTTTTAGAAATACAGATCACAACATCATCTCGCTGTATCGTTCCTAAATCCCCGTGTATGGCATCGGCAGCATGCATAAAAATAGCAGGAGTTCCTGTACTATTTAGTGTCGCTACTATTTTTTGTGCGATAATAGCACTTTTCCCTATTCCTGTAATGATAACGCGACCTACCGAATTATAAATTACTTCGACTGCTTGTGCAAATTCTTCATCTATTAATGCGTGAAGATGTGCAATGGCTTCCTGCTCTATAGCTATGGTTTTCTGGGCGCTAGCAATAATTTGCTGTGAAATGTTCAAAATTTAGTTTTTATTAGGTTTGTATACCGTAAGGAATTCACTATATTTATGTAATACAAAGGTATGCAAAAATGCACAAGAATAAATGAATACTGGGCAATTAGACTTACACGCTGCACTTAAAAAATATTTTGGTTTTGGGCAGTTCAAAGGACTTCAAGAAGAAGTTATAAAAAGTATTGTTGGAGGAGATCATACATTTGTGATTATGCCTACTGGTGGTGGGAAATCACTATGTTATCAACTACCAGCATTACTCAACAATGGAACAGCAATTGTGGTTTCGCCATTAATTGCATTAATGAAAAATCAAGTAGATGCGTTACGAGGTATTTCTCAAGAAGATGGGATTGCACACGTATTAAACTCTTCATTGACCAAAGGCGAGATAAAAACAGTTAAGGAAGATATTTCTAGAGGCGTTACAAAACTATTATATGTAGCTCCAGAATCCCTCACTAAAGAAGAAAATGCAGAGTTTTTACGATCTGTTCCTATTTCTTTTTTAGCGATAGATGAAGCCCACTGTATCTCAGAATGGGGACATGATTTCAGACCAGAATATCGTAATCTTCGTAATATCATAAAACGTATAGGTGATAATATTCCTATTATCGCTGTGACAGCAACAGCAACTCCAAAAGTACAAGAAGATATTCTTAAGAATTTAGGAATTACAAATGCTAATACATTTAAGGCCTCTTTCAATAGACCTAATTTATACTATGAAATTCGTCCGAAAACAAAAGATGTAGATGGCGATATCATTCGATTTGTAAAACAGAATGAAGGAAAGAGTGGTATTGTGTATTGTCTTTCGCGAAAGCGCGTAGAAGAATTAGCACAAACCCTACAAGTAAACGGACTGAAAGCAGTACCATATCATGCGGGATTAGATGCAAAAACAAGAGCCAGACATCAAGACATGTTCCTCATGGAGGATGTAGATGTTGTTGTGGCGACTATTGCTTTTGGAATGGGGATAGATAAACCTGATGTACGTTTTGTAATACATCATGATATTCCTAAAAGTATAGAAAGTTATTACCAAGAGACAGGACGTGCGGGTCGTGATGGAGGAGAAGGACATTGCCTTGCATTTTATGCATATAAGGATATAGAAAAGCTCGAAAAGTTTATGAGCGGAAAACCTGTTGCAGAACAGGAAATAGGGCATGCATTACTCCAAGAAGTGGTGGCTTATGCAGAAACGAGTATGTCTCGACGTAAGTTTATTTTACATTATTTTGGAGAAGAGTTTGATAATGAAACGGGAGAAGGAGGAATGCTAGATGACAATATGCGTCATCCTAAAAAGAAACATGAAGCGAAAGATGAGTTGGTAAAAGTACTTCAAGTAGTACGTGATACCAATCAAATTTATAAAAGTAAAGAATTGGTCTTTACGATGCGAGGGAAAGAAAATGCAATTATCACGTCGCATAAAACACATTTACAACCGTTTTTTGGTTGTGGTAAAGAACGTGAGAAAACCTATTGGCATGCACTATTACGTCAAGCACTTGTCGCAGGATATATCTCAAAAGATATAGAAACTTATGGAGTCATAAAAATTACTGATAAAGGTCGTGCATTTATAGATGCGCCTTCATCGTTTATGATGACAGATGATCACGTGTATGACGACACTTCCAATAATCTAATTGTTTCTGCAGCAAAAGGTGGGGGAGCTGATAAAAAGCTAGTAGAAATGCTTAAAGACCTTCGTAAGAAAGTGTCTAAAAAATTAAATATCCCTCCATATATTGTTTTCCAAGATCCATCTATTGAAGACATGGCAATTAAATATCCGATGACGATAGAAGAACTGTCTTCTGTCCATGGGGTAGGTGATGGAAAAGCAAAAAAATATGGAAAAGAGTTTGCCACATTTATAGCTCAGTATGTTAAAGAGAATGATATTCTTCGTCCCGATGATCTTATTGTAAAAAGTACAGGTGCTAATAGCGGACTCAAACTATACATTATTCAAAATGTAGATCGTAAGTTACCACTAGATGATATTGCATCTGCCAAAGGCAAAGAAATGTCAGATTTTATCAAAGAGATGGAAGCAATTGTCTATAGTGGGACTAAACTTAATATCTCGTATTGGATTGATGATATTCTAGATGAAGATCAGCAAGAAGAACTTCATGAGTATTTTATGGAAGCCGAAACCGATGGGATAGAAGCGGCACTTGAAGAATTTGATGGTGATTATGATGACGAAGAATTACGTCTTTATCGTATCAAATTTATTAGTGAGGTGGCTAATTAATCGGGAGTATTTTCTTTTTTCCGATCTTGCCGTCAAAGGCAGATTCACTAAAGTATATAGCGATACCGAAGCTTATACTCAGTGTGACACTGAGCTTGTCGAAGTACTATCTAATTACGTAAATAGAAACAAAAACGATTGCTAATGTTTATTGCAAAAAAAATCAGGCAAGTATCTTATAATACTCACCTGATTGTCAAAAGCAATGTATTATACGATTACTTTACTAATTTTCTTGTAAGGAAGAATCCTGTAAGCAATCCTGTTCCTGCCATTAAGAAGATAATACCCGGATATAAAGCATCATTATACCCTACAGTTTCTTGCAGCATTAATGCGATCAAAATTCCAGTACCAATACCCATTAATAAAAGTGCAATATTAAGGACAAGTATTTTCCATACAGGTGGTGTTTCTCTTGATTGTTTGAAAATTCCAGCATCCATCCCTTTTTCTATAAGTGCCAGACGTTCTTTGTTACGTGTAGAATAATGTAGATATGCGATTCCGAAAATAGACCCAAAAATGCATAATACGATGATAATTTCTCCTCCCATAATAGTCGATTTTTAATTGATTATAAATTATTTATTTGTCCATAGGACGAGTGGTTTTTTAAAACGGTTACAGAAAATGTAATTTTTTTTGCTTTCGCGAAAATTGACATGTTACTAAAATGATATGCTTAAAGAATAAAAGGTTTAAATAACCATAACAAGTATGACTACTTCTTAGAAGTGTCTGATTCTTTTTTCAAGGTTGCTATTTCTGAATGAAGTTTATGTATCAATGCTTTACGTTCTCTTCCTTTTATTATAGAACGTACAAAAAAGAACACTATAGCTCCTATAACTAATAGAATAATACCATATATAATGTAAATGCGATTTCTATAAGTTTTATAATTGTCTTGAGGTTTGTTAGTGCCTTTTGATAGCAAAAGTCGCATATCTCCTTTAAGGTCATTTATTGATGTTCTGACATCTTTATATCTTGAAGAATCTAAATGTGTTTTTAAAAGTTCAGCAACGTAGGATGCATATATGGTATCATCTTTAACCCAACTCTTTTTAGTGTAGGTAATCCAATCATTTTTAAAATGAGTGCTATCAGGAGTAAAATTCATCCATTCTAATTTATGAATTTTGAAAAGCTGATTGGTTTTTCGAATATTGGATAAACTAAAGAATGGACCTAATTCATCAGGTTCTGTAATTTTTAGCCATTTATGTAATGATATGGGTTCAAAGGTGATTGATCCATTTGAATTCCCGTTATCAAAAACGGAAATAGTTTCTTTAGACGTAATATCTAAAACTGAATGCGGTTTATTTTCATCTATAAAATAAGCTAATTCAAAATTCCTAAGACTTAAATAGCGCTCTGAAATTAAGTCTGAAACTAATTCAAATACTGAGTTAATACCATTTTCTTTATAAACGTAGTTATGTTCATTTGCCAATTGACCATCAATAGAAACTTTCCAATCTATATTGTGTGTTCTATATTCATCATCATTATTTTTTTGTTTATATATAGAAGTAATTACGTTTAAAGAATTACTTGAATGCCAATTTAATTTGGTAATTTTTTTTTCTCCTTCTTTTATTCGTGCACCATACCTGAAGTTAGATACATACTTTTCTTTTATTCCTCCTTTTTGAGGATAGGTAGTTGGATCAAAAATAATAGTATCATTAGTATGTACAAACTCTACTACAGCATGATCAAACATTTGTCCGCTATAAATGTTTAAAAGTCTTTCATCTAAACCATCTGATTTTACGATCAAAGGCCATGACTTAACCTGTAAGCATTCTAACATTTTAATGGTAAGTAATGATTTCGATTTACAATCGCCAAAACCTTGTTTGAGTACTGTTTCTGGTTTCTTAGGGTCAATTAAACCATAATCTAAGTAATGAATGTTTTTTTGAGTGAAATTTAATATAGCATTAATTTGTTCCTGTTTAGATGGAATATCTTTGATAAGTTCTTTGACTTTATTTCTTATTTTTTCTGAAGGAGGCGTATTCAAATCATAATTATCTAGGTGAACTTGTATGTAATCTTCCCAAGAAATAGTATCAAAAAAATAAATTCCACTTTCACTAGTATGCCAAATAGGTGTGTCAGGATACTGTTTTTTCTCATCATTCTTTGATATAAACTCTATAGTATTGAATTCATTATTTTTTATTCGTATTGGCGTATTATCATAATTAAGTGATGTAAAGAATAATGGTTTTTCAGGGGTGTTTAAAACTCTTACGTAATCAGTTCCTCTTAGCGATTTTTTATATGGATAATGTTTATAAAGAAGTTTATCATATACATCCGGTTGTTGTCCTTTAGTGGTGTAAGCAATTTCAATAAAATCACCTACTCTAGCTTCTTCAAAATAGATCGTTACTTTTGCGTCAGAATCATATTGTTCTCCACTAATTTGTTTTTCAAACAACTCATAATTAACGTGCAAACTTTCTCCTAAATTAATGATGTTTCCGCTTCTATGAATTTTTACAGCGTTAATACTAAACTCTTGAAAACTGGGGTCATATGTTGTAGCGAATGCCCTTAGTTCATTTAGTCCTTCTATAGTATTTATATAATAGTAAAAATGTCGAGAATACTCTTTCGTTATGTTATTATATTGAAATTCATTTTGAATTAAGACTAAATCAAGGTCATATTCATTTTTAAGTTTTGGAGTAGGATATTTTTTAATCCAATTTGGAGTAGGTTTAATCTCAAAACGATTTACACTTTCTTGGGCTATTACCTTGGTGAAAAGGAATGAATAGGTTAAGAGGCAGTAAATGAAGTATTTAATGAAATAAATTTTTGAATTCCTATTTTTAGGCATATAATCTCTTATAATATGTACATTTAGTTTCTTATGGATAATTTTATAAAATAAAATACATTATTGCATTTCAAATTTTGCCCAAAGTCTTGCCTTAACAACTTTCCCTTTATATTTAGCAGGTTTAAATTGTACTCTGCTAATTGCATCAAGAAACATAAGCTCTATTTCATCGTGATGAGGACGTGATTTTACATTGATATCTGTAGGGACTCCTTTTTCGTCAATTGTTATATAAACATATGAATCTGACTTAAAAAAACCTGGTTCTCCCCAATGATCAATAATCAATTCATTTAACGTATCCTCAGCACACTTAATTTTTTCTTCTTTTGTCAAAGTATCCGAACAATTATTATCAAATGGTAATTCACTCAAAATGGCATAATGATAAATACCTTCTTTTTTTTGCTTGAAAGGTTTTAATTTATATCCTTTTTCTACAGAATCATCTGCATCAAGAAAATATCCATCAGGAATTTGACCTATTACCATCAAGGGTACAAAAAATATAAAAATCAAAATATAGTGTCTATTCATCCTATGTTCTTTAAATATATTATATAGTCTAATATAAAGTTTAATATGTTTTATATATATATCTAATAGCTTTAAAATTAATAAAATATATCCTGTTGTGCATTTTGAGTAATTTCATCGATTTTTTACCTAACCTTAAAGGGAATATCGATGAAATTTTTAGTTCTTCTTTTAGGATTGAGGTAAAACTAAAAATTTCATTAGAAAACTAGAGTAATGAACATCTAAGTGCATAACGGGTAAAATATATAAACTTTGAATTAATAGTATCATTTGTTACACATATTAATTGAAAGCATACTTTCTATCTTTTTTGTAACTTTTATAACAAATTCTGTAACCATATTGCTTGTTTAGGAGTCTTAGGTATGTACAATGACCCATCAAGATGACCATATCTATATCACAAAGACGTTGGCAGGCGAAGTAAATGCCTTTGCTACGCTAATAGATCGTTATAAATATATGGTGTATACGCTAAGTTTACGTATGATGAAAACTCCCGAAGAGGCAGAAGAGGTTTCACAAGACGTATTCTTGAAGGCGTTTCAGAAGTTGGAGAGTTTTAAGGGAACGTCTAAATTTAGTACGTGGCTTTATAGTATTACGTATCATAGGTGTCTGGATACGCTTTCGCGAAAGCGGAAACAGCCCACACATTATGCTACCGAAATACAAGAAGAGATCACTGAAGAGAAAACATCTAGTATCCTTGAAGCCATTGAAACCAAAGAGTTACGAGAACAATTAGAACAGTGTATTCAGCAATTGCGAGAAGAAGATGCCTTTTTAGTTACTTTGTACTATCTTGAAGAGCAAACACTAGAAGAGATTGCGCAAGTAACAGGAATGACAAAAAATAATGTAAAAGTGAAGCTTTTTCGTTGTAGAAAGAAATTATATACCATCATGGCAACACAATTACCTAAAGAATTAGTAGCGCGTTATGAAAGAGAATGAAGAAAAATTAGTAGACCATGCCGTGTCTAAAGCCATACAGAAAGTAGCTGTAAAATCTCCATCACCTGATTTTACAAATACACTCATGCATAAAATACAAGCTGTACAGGCTACCCAAACCACGATTGTTTATCAACCTCTGATTTCAAAACGCATTTGGAGTCTTCTAGCTATTATTTTTGGATTGTTAATAGGGTTTGTGAGTATACGTAGTATAGGGTTTACGGCTGTTCCTAATGTATTGCAAAAAGCATCAGATAAAGTAACATCGTTAGAAATCCCTACTTGGGAACTGCCTACTATAGATTATGCTGTTGCAACAACGAGTCCTTTTGTATATGGAGCTATAATCCTTGCAGGATTCTTACTTTTAGAAATCGTGATTCTAAAGCGGAAGTATAAGTGGTAATGTACTAATAATAGATAATAGCTAATTCCGTAGACTTATCTAGCACTTTTTTGCCATTGAGTAGAATATACGATGCGATATATGTCGGATTGTGATAGGTGTCATAGGTATATTCAAAGAGAAGATCCCTATGTATAATTACCTCCTTCTGAAAGTGATAATCATCTCGCGATACCTTTATTTTTTTACTACGATCAGTATCATAGGATATTTCATATATAATATTGTTTTTCTGAGAATCAGCTTTTGAATAGGTTTCTATTCGATTCTGATTATCATAGGTAACTGTTATATTAGTTTCTAAGTACATGCCTTCCACAGTCTCATTTTCTTGTAATTTCCACTTTTTTGGATGTTTATCAAGCTGTTCATAAGTTAGAAAAACACGATCTGAAACAATAGTAGCATTTTTAAAACGATTTTTCTGATCATATATATAATTGCTTTTATAGGTGTCTATAAGATCGTCTTCTACGGTAAACTCGTGTTGTGTTAAGCTGAGGAGTTGACCCGTTTTCGTGTACGTAGCTGTCCCATAGCTTTGAATACGAAACTCAGAAAAATACATCACAGATTCATCTACAAACCCTTCATCATCCATTTCAAGTGTACCTTCAGATTTATAATGTGTACGTGTAGATAGATTATTGTTTTTATAGGTATACACAATACTATCCATGATTCCACTTTCAATGTCATAAGACATATAGTTGGTGAGTTTCCCTTTTTTGTAGATATAGGTATAGAAATCATCCTCTTTTAGAATCGTATCATTCTTTATAGTAGGAGACTGCACTTTATTTAGGTATGCTAAGGTTGTATCATCGTAGGAATCGTCTGTGGCATATTTGGTAATTTCTTTCTCTGTATTTACTTGATAATAATATGTATTTGTATATGTCTCATCCCTATCGGGAGATATATGTAGTGTATGCGTACGATTAACTTCTCTTATCTGCCCTTCTAAAAACAGTGGATTCATTACTTTCTTTTCTTCTAATGATGTGTAGAAATCATCTTGAGGAGCAGGGAAATCTGGAAGATCTCTCGTTTGAGCATTGGTAAAACTGATATAGAAAAAAAAGAGTAGGGTAGTGTATACGTACTGATACATATAATGATTATAATGTTAGTGTCCCAATATAACGGTAAAATAATAAGATTATGATACTAGAGATATGGTATGAAAAAAGCGCCCACCCTTCCCCTAGGCAAGCACTTGTTTTCATGATCGTAAAAAATTAATTAACTAACTCTTAATCTTTAGAGCTGAAAGATGCGTAAATGATACAATACATCATTACGGGTTTCCGTAAAAAATAGAAGAAATAAATTTGTATGTGATCATTTTAAATGGAGTTTTACTAACTCAGATTTAATGCTTCGCGCTCCCTTTGGTTCTTGAACCTACCTCCCGGCAGGCAGATCTCTCAAGTTCGATTTGGCGAAAGCGTATAGAAATACAAAAATCTATTCTAACATAATCGAAGTGAGAAAGCATACATATATCGTATTACATTTCTCAATTGCAATTCAAAAAGCACGTTTTTGTTCACAATACTAGAAAGAATAAGAAATGATTGTATATTCGCGCCGAATTTTGGTTTGATACTGTTTGTTTATAACTGTATCAATTAAAAGGGAATCTGGTGAAATAATCACGTTAAATCCAGAACTGTTCCCGCAACTGTAATTCTTTGTCGATGCATATCGGCACCTTTTAGGATGTTATTAACTACAAGACCACTGGCAGAATGCTGGGAAGGTATGATAACATAAGATAAGTCAGGAGACCTGCCAAATTCAGCAATGTAAGTCAAACTTTCGGGATAAAAGTTTACGTATAATAGTGATTATACTATTCTCGATTTTAATTTAAAAAAATGAACAAAAAAACAAATGCGTTTCTAGCGTTAGGTGTGTTTTTTTCTATGTGTATGACTGCACAAGAAACACAAGAGCCTACTGTTGAAACATTGGATGAAGTAGTGTTAACAGATTCTCGTTTTGCATTAAAGCGTGAAAATTCTGGAAAAACAGTTATTACCATTTCTCAAGAAGAGATTGAAAAGAACCAAGGTCGTTCTGTCGCTGAATTGATCAATACAAAATCTGGTATTGAAGTGAATGGAACAAGAAGTAATGCAGGACAAAACTTAGGTGTTTTTGTACGTGGAGGAAGAAACCGTCAAGTTCTTGTCATTATAGATGGAGTTCAAGTTTCTGATCCATCGCAAATTAATGGAGAATATGATTTACGTCTATTGTCTTTAGGAAATATCGAAAAGATTGAAGTAATCAAAGGAGCAGCAAGTACGCTATATGGAAGTGGTGCAGCTGCAGCAGTGATTAATATTACCACCAAGAAAGCTAGTGATAAAGCGGTGAATGTTGTGATCAATTCTAGTGTAGGAACCAATCAGTCTCAAGACGATCAGGACTACAGATTATCAGATTTTAATAATAGTGTAAATGCAAATGGGACTGTAGGGAAGTTTACCTACAAAGCTGGATTTAATCAGCAGTTTACAGATGGACTTTCTGCAGCACTTGTAGAAGAAGGAGAAGCAGAAAGAGATGCATTTTCTAAAAAGAGTTTTGATGTAAATCTAGGATATCAATTTACAGATGCTTTTTCTATAAACGTATTTGGAAATGTAACCGATGTCAATTCAGATTTTGATGGTGGTGCATTTTTTGACTCGCCTGGAAATGTATTTAATAGTGATCAGTACAGAGTAGGGGTTTCTTCTAAATATACATATGGAAAAGGGAGTGTCAACTTAAACGCGTCTTATAGTACATTTGATAGAGCGTTTATATCTGATTTTCCATTTTTTGCAGAAGGAGAGAATTTGATTTTAGATGTATATAATAAATACACCATTAATAATTCATTCTATACCATTGTTGGTCTGAATGTAATTGATAATCAAGCGACATTTGAAGGAAACGCCGTAGACGAAAATCCAGATTTTAATATCGTAGATCCGTATGCAAATGTAGTATATGTGTCAGATTTTGGATTAAATATTAATGCAGGAGCACGTTTTAATAATCATAGTGAGTATGGATCAAATGTTACATATAACATCAACCCTTCATATACCTACAAGTTTGGAGAAGGAAGTTATATAAAACCATTCGGATCGTATAGTACCTCATTTATAACACCATCATTAAATCAGTTGTTTGGAAACTTCGGACCAAATCCAGAGTTAGATCCAGAAGAAAATTTAACGGTAGAAGGAGGAGTAGAAGTAAAACTAGGAAAGAACTTTAGAGCGAGTGCATTGTATTTTGATAGAGAAGAAACAGATGTGATTCTTTTTGACTTCGAAGCTGGATATTTTAATAATCCAGAAGAAGTAAATACAAGCGGTATTGAAGTAGAAATAAATGCAACACCTGTAAAAAATCTATCAGTAACAGCAAATTATACCTATATCGATAATGAAAATAACGCTGTGCTTATTCCAGAAAGTAAAGCAAACCTTTTAGTAGGATATGACTTTTCTCCTAGAACCTTCGCTTCGGTAGGGTTTCAATATACAGATGATAGACTCGCAAATGATTTTAGAGAATTCCCAGCGACAGAAGTAACATTAGAAAGTTTTAGTCTTGTAAATCTTGCATTTGGTCATACCCTAAAGAATGACAAATGGAGATTTTTACTAAGTGTAGATAATTTACTTAATGAAGATTATCAAGACGTTTTTGGATTTACATCAAGAGGAACTAACGTAAAACTAGGAGTAACATTAAATCTTTTATAAAGTCTATTCCTTTTTGAATTAAGCAGTTTCTATATACTTTATATAGTACATAGAACACCAATAAAAAGCCCTTATCAGTTATTGATAAGGGCTTTGTTTATGTATATATGTTATTTGTCTGGTTTAGTTGAGTGGAGTTGAAACCTAATATTAACATGATTTTGATATAGATTATCTAATATGTTTTCCTTTTTCTCCAGTATACGACAGAATATAAATTCTGGGCGAGATGGAGCGATGGCATATACAGTTAAAAATTTTTGAAGCCTTGGAAACGACAAAGTGTGAGCTTTGTGCGAGGAGTAGCGATGGAAAAACTTATTGTGGTTTTTCGCTTTAAGCGAAAAAATACCTAAGAAATCGAAGATTCATGAGTTCCAAAATTTAAAATAGAAATCACGCGAATAAAAAGCGTCTTTTCTTTTGGTTCCGTTTTCTTTGGACGAGCAAAGAAAATGAACAAATATGTTAGTTATTAAATAATTATGTCCAGTTTTAGTAAAATCATACTAAAAAGGGGAACTAAATATTTATGTCGAACTCACGTTATATTGAATTGATCAATAGTTCTCGACTGCGCTCGAACGTACATTGGTAACTAATGAATAGCATTTTGCATACAATTATTAAACGCTATCTATTTCTTCTTAAAAATCAGATTAAACAAAAATAGAATAACGATAGCACCTATAGCGCCAGTGAGTATTGCTCCGATCCAACCTGTTCCAAGACTTACGCCAAGTTTTCCTAAGAGCCAAGAACCCACAAAGCTACCTATGATCCCGATAATAATATTTCCAATAATGCCTAAGCCACTACCGCTGTATAGTTTGCTTCCTAGCCAACCTGCTAATGCTCCAATAATAAGTGTTGCAATGATTCCCATATGTTGATTTTTAGTTGTTAGTCTCTACAATGTAATCGATTTTTTTGAGATTTACTTTTGAAGGTATATTTTAGAAAGGTATCAATGTGTACTATTTAGTATAAAAAAACGGAAATTGTTACACTTGTTGTATGCAACAATCTCCGTTTGAATTAAAATATGATTACGTGATTACTACGCTAATGTACTAATCACTTGCGTCTCATTATGTAATGTTTTATGCACCGGACACTTATCTGCAATTTGCATGATGCGTGCTTTCTGTTTGTCATCAAGTCCATCTGCAGTAAGTTTAACAACCCGTGTGAAGGTATCAATCTTTGCTGTAGGGTCATCTTCACATGCTTGACAATCTTGCGGATAGGATTTAGAATAACTCGTATGTACTTCTACATTATCTATTTTCCATCCTTTACGTCTCGCATACATTTGTATGGTCATGGCTGTACATGCAGATAAAGAACCCGCTAAAAGTTCATACGGCGTAGGTCCATAATCATTTCCTCCAATACTTGGCGGTTCGTCAGCTTTCATATAATGATTCCCAAGCTTCAGTTCTGTGGTATATTTATCTTCGTCATCTAGACTAGCTGCTACTTGGTAGGTAGTACTTATGGTATCATTTTCTACAGCTGGAATATATCGAGCGGCCCATCCAGCAATCACTTTCCCCACATATGAGGCATTTTTCTTATCAATGAGTAAATGTTCCGAGCCATCTAAAGTCACAAAACTTTTTGGGTGATGTGCCGCATGGTAAATCTCTTCTGCATTTTTAATAGATACCGTAGCATCTTGCGGTGAATGTAAAATCAATAACGCTTTATTGAGTTTACGAGCTGCATCTGTACAAGAACACGCTTCTAGATCATCTATAAATTGTTTTTTAAAGGTAAAGTCACGACCAGCAAGTGTCACATTAGCCTGTCCTTCTTGTCTAATCACTTCGAGTCGACTTCCTAATTGCTTTTGCACATGCTGCGGATTACTTGGAGCGCCTATGGTAGCCACTGCAAGTACACTCTCTATTTGACCACCTGCAAAAATAGCAGCTGCGCCTCCTAAAGAATGCCCCACAATAAGTGTAGGCGCTTTATATTCCTTTGTTAGAAATTCAGCAGCACTGATGAGGTCTGTGACATTACTAGAAAAATTCGTGTCGGCAAAATCACCTTCACTACCGCCTAAGCCCATAAAGTCAAAACGCAATACGCCAAAACCTTCTGATGCTAGTGCACGACTTACATTACGTACCGCACTAAAATCTTTACTACAGGTAAAACAGTGTGCAAAAATGGCAAAATTATGAGGATGTTGATCTGCAGGAAGATCTAATCGTGCAGATAAAGACTTCCCTTCTGCATTTATAAACGTTAATTTACTTGATTTCATGAGGTTGATTTGTTTTGATAATATGCTAAGTCGGTCTCTTATGAAACACCTAACTTTTGCGAATCGTTAAGTTACAAATATTCCTATTTTTTTGTAGCGTTTTTTTTCGCTTTAAGCGGAAAAATAAAAAACAAACCTTCCAGAATAATTACCTAACATCAAGAACTACCAATGTACATATTTAAATGATTCCTTAACTAATGTGGGTGTAGCGAGTTTTAATACCGTACCTTTCCTACTTGTATTATGTATCTATTTGATATTAATTATCTCTTTGCTTCCGTTTAGCAAATGGCTAAGGCTCTACTTCTAAAGCCCTTATTTTTTTATTCATAAACACTAGTAACCAACTTGATGCCTGCTTGCTAGCGCATACCCAATGAAGTACATTTCATAAGATGTTTTACTACAGTCATTACGCTGTAAACCGTCTTCACTCATCGTTTACATAGAAAAACGCATGAGCTAATAGAATAGCAAATGATGTTATCAAAAATAGATGTTCATGTTTTCCTATAACCCATAGGATATATCAGTAATCGCTCATGGTTCATATGGGCGTGACCTTTATCCCGAACTTGGTTCAGGATAAAGGTCGGGCTTTCCGATACAATTCCTCGCACTTCTCCCGATTACAATCGGGATCAGGCTGTGGGATTTCCACTGCAATCCCTCACGCAAGAGAACATAGCATATCCATTTTAAAACAGCATTGTCACAGCAATTAATCCTGAGAATCCCATGACTAAAGACTTACAAATCCATAGACCAGCACCTATTACGATTCAAAAAAATGCAACCGTATTTGATAATGAAGCAGATAGTAAGAAAGCAATCAACGTATTAGAAAGCGGAAATCATATCGTTATCTCAGGTTTTTACAGCAATGGCTTGTTACTCCTTAAAGCACTAAAGAAGTATTTAGATAAAAAATTGCCTAACACTTCTTTCCAAGAACAACGCGCCTCTAGAGCTAAATATCATATATTATCCAATCGGATTCTTGTTGAGATCGAAAATCACACTGTCGCCTTAAAGAAAGCGCCTTCTATTGGTTGGCTTAAAAAACTATATCCAGAAACTAGCGATTTTATACTATCATTTCCTCAAGTACAAGGACTTAATAGTTCGTGGCAATGGTATACAAACGGAATTTCAATTCCTGTACTACGCAACAAAATACATCCGTATTATGGTACTTATTTCCCTACCCGTTTTGATCATGTGATTCTTTTTGATAATTGGTTAAAACGGTATGAAGGTCCTAAAAAAACAGCCATCGATGTGGGGATAGGAAGCGGAATTCTCTCTTTCCAGCTCCTAAAATATGGATTTCAAAAAGTATATGGTACAGATATAAACCCCAATGCCATTGTCGGATTAGCAGCGTTTATGGGAGATACTAAACTCTCTCGTAAGATAGCATTAGAACATGCACCTCTTTTTGGGAAGTATGATACCCCAACAGAATTGATTGTTTTCAATCCGCCTTGGTTACCCAAAACCAATCAAGAAGCCGATGTAGATGCTGCTATTTATTATGACGAACATTTATTTCCTGATTTTTTCGCAGAAGCAAAAAATCGATTAGCAGCAGACGGCCAACTCGTTATTTTATTCTCAAACTTATCACAGATTACTAATTTTAAAACATCACATCCTATAGAAAAAGAACTCTCAGAAGGAGGACGGTTTCGATTAGAACGCTGTTTTAAGAAGCGTGTCAAAGAAGCCTCTACAAGAACAAAGCGTGATCAGAATTGGCGTGGTTCGGAAGAAGTCGAACTTTGGGTGCTAATGCATAAGGTGAGTTTGTGAGTTGAGGAGTTGATGTGTTTAAGAGTTAAAAGCTGGAGGCTGAATGGTTTTACATCAGAACAAGGTGATGATTTAAAATTGTATCGAAGCTACTAGAGTCGATGTGTTTAGGAGTTTAAATGTTTAGGGGTTTAAAAGTTGGGGACTGAGTGGTTTTAGGTCAGAACAGCGTGATGATTTAAAATTGTATCGAAGTCACCAGAATTGATGTGTTTAAATGTTTAAGAGTTAAAAGCTGGAGGCTGAGTGGTTTTAGGTCAGAACAGCGTGATGATTTAAAATTGTATCGAAGTCACTAGAATTGATGTGTCTAAAAGTTTAAAAAGCTTAAAAGTAGAGGAGTCGATGTGTTGTCATATACATTGAGTTACCTTCAGGATACGCTTATGAAAACTTGGGTCAAGATTTCCGTTTCTAAATTGTATTTTTGATACACTTTCAAAGATATATATGACAAACTTATCTCATGAAAACGTTGGACCTGTCTCCAATAGAATTGTACTTCTAGATATCCTTAGAGGATTTGCACTTTTAGGAATCTTTGTTGTCAATATTGAGATTATGAATTGCATCTTTATGAATCAAGATGCATTTTCACAACAATGGACTTCTTCTCTAGATACACTAGTCGTACGATTACAACAACTCTTTTTCTACGGAAAGTTCTTTCCCATATTTTCATTGTTATTTGGTGTAGGAATTAGTATTCAATTTTTAAGCGTAAAGCGAAAAGGGATACCGATGACTTTCTTTTATCGCCGTATGGGTGCTTTGTTTTTGTTTGGGATCGCGCATATCCTATTTTTATGGCCTGGCGATGTGATTCATATGTATGCCTTATTGGGGCTTTGCATCCTATTTTTAGCGGAATGGAAACCCAAAAATCTGATCATACTAGCCATCATTGTATTTCTCTTCCCTTTCTACGGGAACATCTTTGAATGGATCACAACTATGCTAGGATATCAATCAGAAACCTATCTAAAGTCATATACTCCAGAATCTATTGTAACGGCCATTAGAGAAGGTTCTTATCTTGATGGTATGTCATTACGTATTCAAGAGTACAAAAGTAATATAGCAGTGTTATTTGTGTCCCTTATTCCTAAAGCATTTACGATGTTTATCTTCGGATTCATCATAGGGAAGAAGAGATGGTTACACGAGATAGATACCTTAGTGCAACGCATCAAAAAACCAGTATTATGGATCGCTGTACTTTCTAATGTATACAGAGTAATTTTCCTATTCTTTTTATGGGAAACTGAAATTTGGAAAGACTCTTTTTGGCGGACGTTGTTTATCTACCTCATGCAACTCTGTGATGCATTGATGGCGCTATTTTATATCTGGATACTAGCATATTTATATCAGTATGGATTCTGGCAAAAGTTATTAAGTCCGTTACAATATGCGGGTCGTATGGCATTGACCAATTATTTATTACAAAGCTTCATCGGATTATTGATATTCTCTTCTATAGGATTGCAATGGTATCAAACCTTATCACCTTCACAGACCATGGGACTCGCTATAGGTGTTTTTATAGGACAAGTGTTACTAAGTAAGCTTTGGCTGTCTTTCTTCCGATTTGGTCCTTTAGAGTGGATTTGGAGATGTATTTCGTATGGGAAGGTGTTGGAGATTCGGAAGAAGAAGGAATAGTATCTATAGAATATCATCATTTACTTCAATCCAATATCCGTTTGGGTCTTGAAAATACACCTGTTTGATTCCATCGTTTCGTATATACTCTTTGTTTGGGGTATTTTTCCAGTCAGAGTATTCAATGTTTAATACTGCTAGATGTGTGATAAATGCATTAATATCTGATGTTGCTAATGCAAAATGAACGGCCTTATTTATTTTTATTTCAGCATTTGGACGCGGAATCAAATGAAGTTGTTTTCCTTCTCCAAGGGATAGCCATCTCGTTTTTGAATCTGAAGCTGTATTCTTAATTTCTTCAAGTTGTAATACTTTTTGATAAAATGCGATAGATGCATCGACATCTTTGACCGAGAGTGCGATGTGATTGAATGAAAACAAAATCATGTACTAAGATGGGTTTTTAGTTTGAAAATTGTTGTTGTGAGCAATTTATCTTTAAGTTGTAGTAGTTAGTGCTTGTTGTAAATTAGGGCTAGTGAGGAAATGAGTTGTTCTTAACAGAATTATGGACTTATGTAATAGATATAGGTGTTATCCTCAGTTATTTTACGATTCTATCAATGTTTTATCTTCTTCGTTTAGCAATTCAGTTAATAATTCAAAACTTTTGGTAGGAAACCTTGATAAATCAGCTTTAAAAAATAATAATAGTAATTTATTCAACGAATAGATATTTCTGGTGTAATTGCTTTTCCAAATATTAAAGTCTCTAATTTTGAACGAATTAGTTTTTCTGGAATCAAGTTCGCATTGAAAGAATATTGGAGATTCACCGTGAATATGTTTTGAGAACTTCTTCCAATTTTGAGTTATTCTAACTAGTAGAGGAGAAATATCAGTTTCGAAATTTGGATGTTTGTTTATATACTCCATTATTTTATCGTGTTTTAAAACAAAATCGCCATTTTGCCATTGTTGAAACTCAATTGGATGATGAATAAAATATAACAATTGTAGTGTTAATTCAATGCTGCTTCTTAAATGCATATGAGCAGAACGATATAGCCCAATGAGAGATAAAAAAAATGATGAATTGATATCCTCAAAAATTTCATCAATCAAAATATCATAGTCTCTAAGATTAAGATTATGAAATACTATTTTATAATTTTTAGCTATTAGGGTAGCTTTATATATATCGTGTAATTCATCATCATTTATATTTGTTAGAGATTCATCCCAAAATGTTTTAAAATCATTAAAATATAAAGGTATATCAGTTTTTGCTTTTTCTAAGATAGCTGTTTTCATAAATTACTCAAGATTTCTGCCCATTTAGTAAAAGATTCTATTTTAGATAACTCCTTCTTGTCTAATTGAATACTTTGATTGTGAAAAGTCTCATTTCTTATTTTTTGAACAGCAAGTTTTACTTTATCTTTAAGTTCTGGTCTTTTTTCTATTCGTTTAATAATTCGCTGTATCGTCAAGGCTCTTGATTCCTTCTGGTCTTTAAAGCCTAAACCCATTTCAACATTTGTAAAATCAATTAAATCTCGTATTCTTGGAAAAACTTTTTTATCCTCTAAAAATGACTTAATCAATTCAAGTTTATCTTCGAAGCTTATTTTTTTATTTGATTTAAGATTTCTTGATTCTTGTATTTTTTCAAAAATCTTAAGATTTTTAATAAATATTCTTAATGAAGATGTATCTAGCCCTCTTTTTTCATAATCAGATAGTTCTCTTAGAGTTTTCTCTAGTTGTATAATTTTATTAGATATTTCCATTTTAGTCTTCTAGAGTTAAAATTAATTCTTCTGCAAAATTCTTGT
Organism: uncultured Dokdonia sp.; assembly: GCF_947492535.1. Lineage (GTDB taxonomy): Bacteria > Bacteroidota > Bacteroidia > Flavobacteriales > Flavobacteriaceae > Dokdonia. The sequence goes on from NZ_CANLNH010000008.1 coordinate 64,639, forward strand.
AAGCGATAATTCCATTTTCATTAGGGTTTATTAATGTTGCAGGTTTGTTATACTTAGCTGCTTCACTAATTTTTGTAGTAAATGGTATTACAGTTTGAAAGGTTTCTATATACAATTCTGAATTACATGTTCTTCTAATACTGTCCAAATGATGATTATGGTCTCTTGTGTTTCTGACTTGTGTAAATAATATACCCAATATTTCAACAGTACACCCTGGCAATTTTCTTTTTAATTGGTTTACTCTGCTGATAAGCAACGGTAGACCAATAGCTGCATAAAATTCTGGAGAGACAGGTACTATAATGTAGTCACTTACTACTAAAGCATTCTGCGGCGCAATCGTTAGATTAGGAGGACAATCAATTAAAATAAAATCGTAATCAGTTTCAAGTTTTTCAATTTGTCGGCTCAAAATATTTTCTCTTCCGGGCTCTGAACTTAAATCTATGTCTAAAAATGTCAATTCAATGTGAGAAGGAATTAAATCTAAATTTTTGATACTAGAAACATCTTCAATAATAGCATCATTTATATCATATTCTTCATCTCTAGAGGAAAGACCTTTGTTCATTCCCAAAACATCGGCAATAGTAGCTGTATCTTTTATTCTTCCCCATTCATCTAAACCAATTAATGAAAATGTAGAATTGGTTTGAGGATCAATATCAATAATTAGAACCCTTTTGTCGTGTTCTGTTGCTAAGATTGTACCCAATTCTACTACGCTGGTTGTTTTTCCAACTCCCCCTTTCATATTTATGAATGATATTATTGTCATATTTTGTTTTTTAAATTTTGGGTAGTTAGTTTATATCGTATATATCATTATTTCTGATATATAGAATTACTCACAAAGCTACACTAAATTTTTAATAATAATCTTGTAATCAATTGTATATAAGTGAATTTTGAATAGGTTTTAGAAACTCTAAATATTTATACGTTATAAACGGCTATTATACGTGATGAATATAGATATCTTATGTCACAGTTCTTTACGGTTTTCCACAATTCATGAAAAAGATACAAGATCGCTACACTCTAAGATACAAGATTAAGGACTTTCCTTTAGTCATTTCGACAGAGCGAGGTACGAGCGACTAGGAATCACATAACAGCGAGTTAGATGTGTGATCTCTCCTTTCGTCGAGATGACGTAAGATGCTATGTTGCAAGACGTAAGAAAAGTACTCATTACTTCAGTCTTGATTCATTTTCGCGAAAGCGTAATTAAAAGATTTAAGATTTTTCTTTAGTCATTTACAGAAATGACAGTTAATCCGTCATTCTGAACTTGTTTCAGAATCTCATCCTGTTATTTATCAGTGTTATGGGAAGCTGAAATACATTCAGCTTGACGTATTCGTATTGCATATTCGTTTGTCAAACGGAGCTTATTGATGGGGCGATATGATTCAAGATCGCTTCACTCACGACTCGCGACTTTTTTAGTCTTGACTCCTGACCGCTTTGACTTGTATTTCCTTTTGTATTTAACGGGTTGAGTCTAAGTTCCTCTCTCGGCGGTTAGGGGGCTTACTTACCCCGTAACTCCTCAATTACCTTGGTGCTTACCCAATAAATATCTTGGTTGCTTGTGTAAAAGAAATACTTTCCATCGCTAGAAACAAAAGGGCAGAGTTCGTGACCTTTGGTATTGATGGTGGTTCCCATATTGATAGACGGTGTCCATGATCCATCAGGGTTTTTAAAACTGATATATAAATCGCCTCTTCCTAATCCTTCAGAGCGTGTGGCACAGAAAATCACATATTTCTCATTAGGGTCTACAAAGACATCGGCTTCATAACTAGTGGTATTAATGGATGGTCCTAATTTTATCGCTTCTTGGAATTTACCATTCGTATATTCGGAAGTATAAATATCAAAGTGATTCTGGTTTTTATTGGATGAAAAATACATGGTACCATCCTTTGTAAAGGAGATATAATATTCTTCAGAAGGTGAGTTGATATTCGGTCCAGCATTGATAGGTTCTGACCAACTATTACCGTTGCGTTGCACATACCAGATATCATGATCTTCTTTGGTGCCTGAACTGTCTAGTGCTTTTTGAGAAATAAAATACAAGCGTTGTTCATCTGGAGATAAAAAAGGATCATTAAATCCATATTTTGGATTTGATAAAATGGTTATAGGTGTTGTCCATGTGTTTCCTTTAAGTTCTGAATAACGTATGACGGTTCGTCCTTCTAGCTGTACTCCGTAAAAAAACTGTGTAGCATCTTTATTAAAAACAGATCCAAACTCATACTCGCCTTTTTTTGAAATGATTTCAGGAGCAAATACCTCAGGTTGTACTGTTGGTGGTTTTTGTCCCAAATAGGTGAGGGCAGGGTCTACTTGTTGAGCACAAGCCATAAACGGAATGCATAATAGACATGAAAAAAAATAAAGGAATAGGCGCATGAGTTTTAAGATTGATTGATGTAATACATAACGTATGTATGTGTTGTTTAGTTGTGTTTAATAATTAAGTTATAAGGTTTCTTCTTTTTCTCCAGTATAGCGAGGAATTTACGCTAAATAATAATATTCACTAATTTCTAATTCATTAAAGCTGGTAGAATATACTTCTTTAATATCTCTCTAGGTTGATTGCCTTTGCGATTTCTAAAATTCCCAGAAGTAATCACGATAACTGATTCTAAGGCTGGAATGATAAAGATAAATTGTCCGCCGGCACCTCTAGCTTCAATAGCTTTAATAGATTTTCCATTAACTTCATAGGTGTCATGCCACCATAAATACCCATAGAGATTTTTGTCGTCATAATCCTGTAATCGCAAGTATTTTCCGAAAGATGCTTCCACCCATTTTTCAGAGATAATTTGTTGCCCTTTCCATTTCCCTTTATTTTGATAGAGTTGTCCAAATTTGAGCAAGTCTCTTGGTGTTAACAGCATACCACCACCAAAATAGGGTGTCACCTCAGAATCATCCGTCTGATTGATATAATTGGTGATGCCCAAAGGTGTAAATAACTTTTCATCCATATAGGTTTCAAGAGGCATGTCTAAACGTTCATTTAAATAAACGCCTAGTAAGAATGGATTGGCAGATCCATAATCTGCATAGGTGCCGGGTTCTTTGACCATAGGTGCTTCTAATACGGTCTTTAACCAATTATTAGAGAAACGCGGATCTTGATAATTGTTTTCTGATGCCTGATTATTCACATCCAATCCCGAACTCATCGTTAACAAATCTTTGAGTTTGATGGCGGCTTTTTGAGCGTCTTTTGTGTATTGATATTGTTTAGGGATAAAGTCATATAATTTTTCATCAACACTTTCTATGATGTTGTCATCAATCGCAATTCCAATAATAGCTGAAGAAATACTTTTAGATGCCGATCTCAGGTCATGAGGGATATTAGCATTAAATCCATCAAAATAGGTTTCAAATACAAGTTTGTTTTCTTTCGCGATAAGCACGCTATGTGTATTGACTAATTTTTGAGCTTCAACATCAGCTATTAATCGTGTTAATTCACTTTTGTTGATCCCAAACGCGTTGATATTGGTCGTTGTCCACCCATCATTTAGTTGTACAGGTGTATCCGTATTTTGTGGTTGGTGTACGTAATCTGAATTATAATCCCATCCATCATTGGTGTGGGTTAAACTGGTTTTTGTAATAAAGGTACCTGCCATAAAAATCTCTAATTCGATAGCTGTTTTTAATAGCTTGGCGCGAAAATTGAATCCGGTCATCCCATCTGTGAATTCAAGGATGTTTCCTTTCTGTGTAAAGTCTTGCGTCCACATGCCTCTAAATCGTTGATCTCCGAAAAAAGGAAAAGCAACGAGTGTTTTATCTTGCATGGATTCTACATACAGCATCACATCATCAGATTGCAAGCCATTATCTTGCATAAACGGATGCCATGCTCCGACAAATTTGTCACTTCCCTTATTTTGTAAACTTACGTGGTATAAAAGCTTTCCTCCTTTAATAAAACCCGTCAGTGTTTGTGTATCTTGACTATAATTTAGATTGAAAAACAGGCGATTGTTCAATGTAAATTGTACGCCATCATTGACAGAAGAAACAATAGGTTCATCAATAAGCATTTGATCATTAGCAATTGTTAAATGATACGTAGTGTCATCTAATTTTTCTAAAGAAACCTGAAAATTGAAACTATTTTTATTTGGCAAAAAGCCTATCCATTCACCATCATAATTTTGTTGAACATTTTGAGCGCAACTTGTGACTATGGATACCGAGAGTACTATTAAAATTGAGATGTATTTAAGCATTGTTTTATAAGTTTAAGTCACAAACTTACAGCATACCAGTATTCAGAAATTGTATGAAATTAACATTACATCTATTTCTTTAGTATTTTTCTATACGAACTAGGGTTCATATTAAAATGGGATTTAAATACCCGATTAAAATGACTTTGATCTGAAAAACCTGCTTGATATGTAATTTCTGTTAATGATTTAGAGCCGTCAAATAGAAGCGGAATGGCTTTTTTAAGTTTTTGTTGTCGTATATATTCCCCAAGACTCATAGAAAGGTGTTTGGGAGCTGCTCTTGAAATATGTACAGGATGTATCTGTAATTGATCTGATAAATATTTCAGACTTAGTTCTGCTGTATCGTAATGTAATAATTCTTTTAAGTCTTCTATCCAAGTAGGAGGTTTTTGAATATATGTCGTTTTGATATTGCTTAAGGCTTCAGATATTTGAAGCAGTAAAAATTCAACAGACACTTCACTATACGTATCAGATAGTAATAGCTCTTTATATAGTTTTGCAAAAAGAAGGTGTAATTGCGGATTCTCAATACGCTGACTCCCTTCTAAAATCTGTAAGTCAATACCATTCTTTTCAAACCACGTTCTTTCAAATTCTAAATGAAATCCACTCGCAGTATCAGAATGCATACTTCCATAATGAGATTCTTGCCAATTATTAAACATCAGGCTTCCAGAAGGACATAGTGTTTTGGCTCTCGTATTACAATCCATCATATTGCCTTGTAATACATACATGAAATAAGGATTCTCATGGTAATGCCAATCTGTTTTAACACCTGTATAAATATAGCGTGATAACAGAATTCCATTAAAGGACATCTCCAAATTCTGATCGCCGTAATATTGTCCTTTTGTTAAAACTTTCATTTTTCTGAAGTCTATCTACTATAAATAAAACGTTGGCGTGGTTGTAATTGTTTTATTACTGAATTATCGGATCACCAAACGATCGTATATCTTCAATATGTAGTGTTCTAAAATCAACAATTAATAATCGTTAATCCACAGATTCCTTTTTCTTCTTTCTTAAATCAGTTTTGATAAATACTGCAATTTGAAAACGATCAAAGGTGTCTACTCTAAAGTCATTTTTAAGATACCCTACTTGTGTACTTAGTTTATCAGAAAAGTTATATCCTAAGGCTCCATACAAACGATTTTGACCAAAGAACTCATTCTGTAAATTGATAAATACTTCGTCGTAGGCGGTTAAGAACCATTTGTCACTAAGCGGATACGTAAGTCTTAAAAAATAACGGGCACGATGCTGCGTATCATTTCCCGAAAGGGGATTATCTATAAAACGTTGTTCTAAACGATAGCGATGTGAGAACTTTAATTTCCCCACCGAGTTACGTAGCACAAACTGTTGATAGATACGATGCTCTGAGATGTTTTCTTCTCCCTCAGGTTCAGGAAATGTAGGATCAGTACTAATAAAGCCATAGCCAAAAGAGGCCATAGCTTTATCAGAAATATGGTAATTTAACGCCGTACGTAATAACAATTGATTAAAATTATCTGCAAATTCATAATTACGATACTGCACTTCTGCATGAATACTTAACTTTTCAGATACACGATTGTTTGTAAATAACATATACCAAGCTCCTAACTCATCTTCTCCATTGTTTTGAGCATAGGTGCTTGCAGTCATGAGTACGAGTACGAGCGCTAAAAATATTTTTTTCATGTATTTTAAAATTTTGATTCTTCTTTTTTGAATTTGTTTTCTTAACCTGAATATCCTAAATCTAACATAAAGCGTTACGTCAACCTGAACTTGTTTCAGGTTCTCATTATAAAATTTTGATTTTCATAATTATGAGATTCCGAAATAAATTCGGAATGACGTCAAGATCTTTTATGGCACCAAACGGACATTTAAATTTATAAATAAGTACTAAAGATCGGTTTTTTCTAGTTTACTCACATCTCCTTTTAGATATTGATCTAAAAATTCTATTACTTTTTTAGAAGCCTCTATTTGATTTTCTTTTTTGACAAACCCATGACCTTCATCTTCAAAAAGAACATATTCAACAGGCACGCCGTTTTTACGAACGCCTTCTACAATCTCATCACTTTCTACTTGTAATACTCTAGGATCTTGTGCACCTTGTAAAACCAATAAGGGTTTGGTGACTTTATCGGTGTGAAATAGGGGCGAGATTTGTTTTAAACGAATCGAATCTGCTGTATGCGGATCTCCCATTTCTTCATATAAGGCATCTTTAAAAGAAGCCCACCATGGCGGAATACTTTTAAGAGTACGCATCCAATTGGTCACGCCAAAGTAATTTACACCTACTTTAAATTCTTCTGGAGCAGATGTAAGCGCTGCCATGGTCATAAAACCACCATACGAACCTCCCATGATTCCGATTTTATCGGCATCAATTACGTCTTGTTGTGCCAACCAATCCTTCCCAGCGATACAATCTTTAAGATCCTTATCGCCGTGGTTTTGATTATCCATTTGATAGAACGTCTTTCCGTAGCCGCTACTTCCTCTATTATTAACAGCCAATACTGCATACCCATGATTTACTAAATACTGAATATTAGAAGTAAAGCGAAGTGTGGATTGTCCACCTGGACCTCCATGTACTTGTACTAATGCAGGTACTTTATTATTTGCATTTGCTTGTTTCGGTTGGTAATAAATGGCAGGGATTTCGACACCATCAAATGATTTAAAGCGAACTACTTTTCCTTCTACAAGATCATCAGCATTGATTTCTTTATTGAGTACATCTGTTAGTTGGTAATAGTCTTTAGTACTCATATTATATGCATACATATTCGTAGGCTTTGCAGAGTTACCTACACGAAGTAATGCCATAGATTCATCTCTTGAAAAACTAGCACTAGTTACTGATTGTCCGTCTATTTCTGGAAAATCTATTGTTTTTCCAGTCGCTACTTCTGTTACGTTCATTACGGTTTTAGCATCTTCATTGGTAAAGAAAACATTGTATTTTCCATTATGAGTAAAATAATAACTAAATACAGGCCATTCATTATTAGTCACACGTTTTATAGTACCTGTGGCAATATCATAACTTGCTACATAGGAATTTTCTGCACCTACATCTGTAGAAAAGTATAGTGTTTTTCCATCTGGAGAAAAATCTAAATGTCCATTACCACTTTGCGTAGCATTCACTTTCTTTTGCTCATTGGTTTCAGTATTGACAATATACAAATCACTATCATTGGTAGTAATCGCTTCAGAGAGGGTGATGTATTTGCCATCGTCACTCATGGCATTAAAATCACGTGCACTTTCTACTTTATAGATCATTTTAGAAGAGAAATTTTCAATATTCATTTCATAATGATCTAGAAATTGAGGATCCCGTTCATTGCTTCCATAATAGAAGCTTTTTCCATCTTTTGCCCACCCTCTAAAAGCTGTTCGTACACCTTCTAAAGGGGTTAATGCTTTGATACCATTTTCATCTTTCATAAAAATCTTGAAAATTTCATCGCCATTTCCATCCATGCTAAATAAGATACGGTCGTCTTTAGGGAAGTATGAAATTCCGTAGATAGAACTACTATCACTTTGGGTAATCGGTGTAAGTTCGCCACCTTTTACAGGAGTACTATAGATATTATTAATACCAGAACGATTACTCGTGATAAGCACTTTGGATTTGTCGGCAGAAAAGCCATTAGCTCCTGCACTTTCATTATCCATAAATTGCTCAATAGTGTATTGGGCAATGGTACGTTCTTCTTTTGATGCGTCTGGCGTTTGTTCTTTACAAGAGAAAAGAACCAGCGTACACAAGACTACGAGCGTTAGTAATTGTTTCATAAGATTAGGTTGTTAGTTATTGAAGTTCAGTCTGAAATTATATAATAGTGTCTGTTCGAGCGCAGTCGAGAACCTAGTCAAGAACATCTATATATTAGAGTTCTTGACTGCGCTCGAACGGACAGATATATATGAAGCACTATCTAGTTATTTTATACAATTAGTCATTTGATTGCTAATTGAAAACAATTCCTCTCCCAATGGGAGAGGTTAGGTGAGGGCTTCTTAATTCATTTTAAAACTCTTTATCTCTTTAAATGGCTTCACATCCAGTCCTTCTAATTTTGATTGGAATGGTGTCCACTCATCTGTAAAGAACGTGTTTGTGGTCTCTAATGTCTCTTGCAACTGATCTTTTGCTTGCTGAATAAGCAGATTCTCTGTAGCAGTCATTCCATTAGGTCGGCTACCTGTATATCCGCGAGCCAGACCAATACGACGCATTACCGTCATTTCAGGATTACGTGTAATCCCTTGGCGTTTGTCTTCTTTCCCTAAGTATAATGCAATCACTTCATCTATACGTTTTACCATTTTCCCGATCTCTTTCAGATCCTCTTTGTGCGCATCATCTTTATCTAACTTCTTCAGCATTTTCTTATAATCCTGCGCAATGGTTTTACTTTCTACCAACTGTTTTACAGCATCGGCGGCAGTTTGTGTCAACCCTTCTAATGTTTTTCCAGCATCATACCCATCATTAATTGCTTTCTGAGGAACCTCTAATCTAGGATCAGATTCTACGGTAATCGATGAGGTACTTGTTTGATCTCCATAAGTCATTTCTAAACGATACGTACCTGGTTTCACACTCACGCCTCCTGGTTCATTTCTACGCTTACGAATAGTACGAGATGGTCTATCTCCGCCTGCTTCATTCATAAACCATCTTGTTTTATGAATTCCTGTACTGTCTGGTGTTTTCCATTTTAAGTGACGTATTTGTCTATCACCATCATATATTTTTAAATGGATAGAATCCCACGTTATCTTTTTAACTTCCGAGTCATCAGAAGTTTCATCTTCGTCATCCTCATCCTCATCCTCATCTTTCTTCTTAGACGCTTCTTTTTCTTGTTTGGTTACATAATAAGAGATATGCGCACCACGATCTCTATTTTCTCCATTGTATAAAGCATCACCACCAAAGCGACTTCCTGTAGGCTGTTGGTAGGCCGTTTGGTATGCCGTAGGAGGATCAAACAGTTGTAGCTTTCGCGAAAGCGTACTCTTGTCCTTTGCAATCGCACGTAATGGTCTAATATCATCTAGTACCCATGCTGCACGACCGAAGGTTCCGATCACTAAATCATGCTCTCTCGGCTGAATCACTAAATCTTTTACCGAAGTCGTAGGGAATCCTTTGGTCCATTTTTCCCAACTAGACCCAGCATCTAATGAAATATAAAGCCCGTCATCGGTACCCAAAAACAGTAAGTTAGGCTCTTCAATATCTTCTACAATAGAAAGCGTATAACTCTGTACATCATTGCCATCTACAATACGTTCCCATGTCTTCCCATAGTTACGAGTACGGTAGGCATATGGCGTATAATTAAAACGACGATAATCATTTGCAATCAATAAAGCTTCGCCTTGTTTTTTATTACTCGCTTTGATCTGTACAATCCAACTTCCTTTTGGAAGTCCTTTAATATTATTAGACACTTCGGTATAGTTATTTCCACCGTCCGTAGTATAATGTACACGACCATCATCGGTTCCAACCCAGAACATATTACGCTCTAAAGGCGATGGCTCAATCACTAGGATTGTCGTATGATTCTCAGCACCTGTAGCATCCATAGTAAGTCCACCGGACTCTGATTGCTTTTGTTTTTCAGGATCATTGGTAGTTAAGTCTGGCGAAATCACCTTCCATGTCAATCCTTTATCTGTCGATTTATGTACAAACTGACTTCCGAAGTAAATCGTATTATTATCAAATGGATCGATATTGATAGCTGAGTTCCAGTTAAAACGTAAGAATACATCTGGATCTGGATGCGTTGGTTTTACACCATAGTTATTTCCAGTGACCCAATCATAACGACTTACAAACCCTTGCTGACTCATACTCCAACCGTAACGGCTATCATCTTTATCTGGTACCACATCAAAACCGTCACCAAACGAAATCTCTTGCCAGTAGCTATTACGAATGCCTTGCGCTTTCCAAACATAAGCAGGACCTCTCCAGCTTCCGTTATCTTGCATCCCTCCATATACATTATATGGATACTCATTATCTACATTAATATGATAAAACTGCGCTACCGGTAAGTTTCCGATAAAACGCCATGTCTTCCCACCATCTTTAGTGATGTTCATACCACCATCATTTCCATCAATCATAAACTGACCGTTATCTGGATGAATCCACCATGCGTGGTGATCTGGGTGTACACCATTATCTACACCGTAGGCTCCCATGAGTTGTGAGAAATTCTTTCCACCATCTTCAGATACATTTACATAGGTAAATACAGAAAACACTCTATTTTCATTATCTGGATCTACATGAATATCCGAATAATAGAAAGGTCTATTTCCAATATCACTTTTATCGTTGATTTTCTCCCAGTTAAATCCACCGTCATCAGAACGGTATAATGCATTCTTTTTTGCTTCGATGAGTGCATATACTACATTCGGTTTATTAGGTGCAATCGAAATACCGATACGTCCTAATTCCCCTTTTGGAAGTCCGTCTTTATCAGATAGTTTTTTCCAAGTCTTTCCGCCATCGTGTGTCATATGTAATCCAGAACCTTTACCACCTGATTTAAAAAACCAAGGATCACGTTTGTGTTCCCACATGGCAACGATAAGTTTATTAGGATTGCTTGGGTCCATCACCATATCGGCAACGCCCGTTTTATTATTAGCGAATAAGATTTTATTCCATGTCTTTCCGCCGTCAGTGGTTTTAAATACACCGCGTTCTGGATGTACGCCCCATGGCGATCCAATAGCACCTACATAGACCACATCTGGGTTGGTAGGATCAATAATCACACGGTGAATATGTCTTGTTTTTTCAAGACCCATAGATTGCCATGTCTTTCCGCCATCTAGAGATTTGTAGACACCGTACCCTCCATTTAAAGAGTTACGTGGGTTTCCTTCTCCCGTTCCTACCCAAATGACACTTGGATTAGATTGTTGGATGGCTACAGCTCCAATAGAAGCTGTCAGCTCATTATCAAAAATAGGATCCCATTTAATCCCTCCAGAGGTAGATTTCCAAAGACCTCCAGAAGCCGTACCTACGTACATGATATCTGGATTGTCATTTACAACATCGATGGCTGTGACACGACCCGACATTCCGCCAGGGCCAATATTACGAGGTTCCATGTCTTGAAGTACAGACATGTCTAATTTTTGTGCGCTCGCAATAGTACAAAGGCACAAGAAGAGGAGTGAGAAAAAGTGTTTCATTTGGTTGTTTTAATATGTAGCATTATATGCTTTTAGGTTTCCTAAATACTACTTGGTTTGGTAGTAAGTGCATATCAATTTTTTATTGAACGGACTAAGTTAAGGAAATGTGAAAGTTCAAAATCTTAAAGGCTTGTTAAGTTCGCTTTCGCGAAAGCGTAATTAACATATTTTCAAACCTAGATAGGAGCAAAAACAGGTATATGAGTTCAGGGTTAGAATACTTCATTACTGAAACGAGTTCAGCACAGGCACTAGTCTTTTGCTGAAGGAAAGATATGATAAGGAGCTTTTCTCTCCCTTCCGTCTATATCTTGTACCTCGATATATCCACCTTCCCTCGCTGAGGGAAGGAACTTTTGTTTTGTGGTAAAAATAGTTGAATTGATTGTCAGTTTTTGTTTCTCCAACTTTAAAGGGAGCAAAAACCTTTATGTTAGTTAAGTTTTAGAATACCTCACTCTTTAGAGATGGGGAAAAGGGATTCGGCTTGAAAGAGTTTATGCGCTTTCTTGTTTTTGGGCGTATCTCAGATTGGGAATCAATAAATTAACGAACTTTTAATATTTTGTTTATCTTTTTGATTATATCTTTAAACAAAATTTAAAACCAATCGTTATGAAAAAATTAGTAGTAGTTTTAATATGTGTTTCTATGAGTTTTTTATCCTTCACAGAAAAAGAAGGAACTATCTTTCAAGATAAAAACATTGTTGAGATTGCAGCGGGTAATGACAATTTTTCTACCCTAGTTGCTGCTGTAAAAGCCGCTGGACTTGTAGATGTATTGTCTGGAAATACCCAATTTACCGTATTTGCACCTTCCAATGCTGCCTTTGATAAATTACCAAAAGGAACGGTAGCTTCTCTTTTAAAGCCAGAAAATAAAGATGCATTAACAGATATTTTAATGTACCATGTCGTTGCAGGAGAATATAAAGCAGGAGATGTTGTAAAAGCAATCAAAGATAATGGCGGAAAATTTTCCGTAAATACAGTAAAAGGAGAGAAAATAACGTTAAAAATGGACGGTAATAACGTCATAATTAAAGATGCAAAGGGTGGCAAGTCAGTGATTATCATGACAGATATAGACGCTTCAAACGGAGTGATACATGCCATCGAAAGTGTACTTATGCCAAAATCATAAGTAATTTCTGAACTTAGTTTTGAGAATGCCCTCTCGTGGGGGCATTTTTTTGTAATTTATCTCTTACTATACAGACATATCCTAGGAATCATAAAGCGATGTTAAGTCCGCTTTCGCGAAAGCGTAATTTGCCACAATTATTGTATTTTTATAGTGCATGAAAAAAGAACAAAGAAGAAAAGGGTTTGTCTTTAAACCTTACGAAGCAGAAAGTCAATCGTTATTTGATAAACTGCTTGATATTTTCCAAGAACTCATCACACATACATCAGGAGATTTTGATGAAGCGATGGATTGGTTAAAGCAATTGGATCAAGAATATAATTTGACCAATGATGAGTATACTTTAGATGATTTTGTACAGGAATTAAAAGATAAAGGCTATATCCGAGAGGAAGTACGCCCAGATGGAACTAAAGGCGGTGCGATTACAGAGAAGACAGAACGTGCGATCCGACAGCGAGCGTTGGATCAGATTTTTGGAAAGCTTAAGAAAAGTGCGCAAGGAAATCACCGTTCTAAAATAAGTGGTCGAGGGGATGAACATACAGGTGATTATCGCGGATATCGTTTTGGTGATCCACTAGAACGTATCTCAATGACGGAAAGCCTACGAAATGCACAAATTAATAATGGAGTCGGAGATTTTAGCTTACGCGAAAGTGATCTCGTGGTGGAAGAAACCCATTTCAAAGCGCAGATGAGCACCGTGTTGATGATTGATATTTCGCATAGTATGATTCTGTATGGTGAAGATCGAATCACACCAGCTAAGAAGGTAGCGATGGCACTGGCACAACTCATTACGACACGTTATCCAAAAGATACCTTAGATATTATTGTATTTGGAAATGATGCCTGGCCGATTAAAATCAAAGATTTACCGTATTTGCAAGTCGGTCCCTATCATACTAATACGGTAGCGGGACTAGAACTGGCGATGGATATTTTACGTCGTAAACGTAATACGAATAAACAGATTTTTATGATTACCGATGGAAAACCGAGTTGTTTACGTCTTAAAGATGGCAGGTATTATAAAAATCCAAATGGACTGGATCAGCATATTGTTGGGAAGTGCTATACAATGGCGCGTCAAGCGCGAAAGTTACACATTCCGATCACCACGTTTATGATCGCGAGTGATCCGTATTTACAGCAATTTGTGGATGGATTTACAGAGGCTAATCAAGGGAAAGCATTCTATACAGGACTGAAAGGTCTTGGTGAGATGATTTTTCAGGATTATGAAACGAATCGGAAGAAGCGAATTAAATAGTTTTTGAGCTAGCGCTCAAAATGAGAAAAGAGAACATAGAGTATAGAACATAGATTTTCACTCTTGCCTAATTGCAGAGAGTTTCCTGAAAATGGAGTCAGAAATCAGTATCGCTATATTTTGAAGAGGTAAGTGATGATGATGTTTCCAATAAATACGGGAACTAAATGAGAATAAAATGAAACTTCCCTCCTAGGAAGGAGGGATTGAGGGAGGTGTGAAAATGCTTCTTTTAAAATAGAAATAAAGTAGTATCCTATTGTAGGATGATTAGATATAGAACAATGAGATTCCCGTCGTCACGGGAATGAAATGAAAAGAATAAAGCAGGTGGCTGAGTGTTTTTCGCGAAAGCGAAAAATATATTGAAGTCCCTATCTAAGATAATAAGAATGAGATTCCCACCTTCGTGGGAATGAAAAGAAAGTATGAAAGACATAACAACATTAGGAGCATTAAAGGCATCCAACTGGGAATCACGAAGTATTAAGGAAGAGCTTCGCGAACATTTAATCGAAAAATTACAAAAGAAAGAACCTACGTTTACAGGGATTCATGGATATGAGAATACAGTGATTCCAGAATTGGAGCGTGCGATTTTATCAAGACACAATATCAACTTGCTTGGACTTCGTGGACAGGCAAAAACACGTCTGGCAAGACAGATGGTCAATTTGCTAGATGAATGGATGCCGATTGTAGCGGGATCAGAGATTAATGATGATCCGTTGCAACCGATTTCGAGATATGCAACAGAACTCATTGCCGAAAAAGGAGATGAAACGCCTATTGAGTGGGTACATCGTTCGGAGCGATTTGCTGAGAAACTAGCAACTCCTGATGTAACGGTAGCGGATATTGTAGGCGATGTAGATCCGATTAAGGCTGCGAACTTAAAATTAAGCTATGCGGATGATCGTGTGATTCATTACGGGATGATTCCTCGTGCCAACAGAAGTATTTTTGTGATCAATGAGTTACCTGATTTGCAAGCGCGTATTCAAGTTGCCTTATTTAATATTTTACAGGAAGGAGATATTCAGATTCGTGGATTTAAACTACGTCTTCCATTGGATATGCAATTTGTTTTTACAGCCAATCCTGAAGATTATACGAATCGTGGAAGTATCGTAACACCATTGAAAGATCGTATTGGTTCGCAGATCTTGACACATTATCCAGAAGATGTGGCGACAGCTAGAGCTATCACCGAACAGGAAGCGCGCCTAGATGAGCGCCAAAAGGATAAGGTACATGTGCCAGATTTGGTACGTGATTTATTGGAAGAAATTAGTTTCGTTGCACGTGAGAGTGAGTTTATTGATGAGAAGAGTGGGATTAGTGCGCGTATGAGTATCACCGCTTTTGAGAACTTAATGAGTACGGCAGAGCGTCGTATGTTAATAAGCGGAGAGACACAAACGTCGATTCGTTTTGGTGATTTGATGGGGATTGTACCTGCGATTACTGGAAAGGTAGAGCTCGTCTATGAAGGAGAGCAGGAGGGAGCGGCTTTTGTTGCGAAAACTTTAATTGGAGAAGCGACAAAATCTCTTTTTGATGATTACTTCCCAAAGATTGAAAAACTAACGAAAGAAACGGATGAAGATCCGTATGATGAAGTATTATCATGGTTTTTTGAGCAGAGTGGGTTTGTTTTAGAGGATGATCTTTCTGATGCTGAGTATAAAGAGAAACTGGATAGTATTACACCACTTACAGCTTTATTGAAAAAACACCAACCTACTATAGAAACCGCAGATTCTTATTTTGTAAAAGAGTTCGTCCTTTGGGCGCTTGTAGAATATAAGAAACTAAGTAAGTACCCATTATCAAATGGAATGCGATTTAATGATCTATATGGGAGTTATATTTCTGGGTTGTCGTAAGAAGTAAAATGGGTGGTTGTTTTCTGTTTTTTGTAGATTTTAGGACAAAAAACAGAAAATTTTCCGTCTCGTCTTCCTAAATATAAGAAACTAAGTAAGTATCCATTATCAAATGGAATGCGATTTAATGATCTATATGGGAGTTATATTTCTGGGTTGTCATAAGCCTTGATTTGATATAGAGGCTTCTTGCGAAGCACAAAACAACAAAAGCTAGCATCGAAGATGCTAGCTTTTGTTGTTTCTTTAAGTTATTTATACTATCACTAATGATAGTATACTGGTTACAGTAGAAAAGATACTAAACACTTTTTATAGGTAGATAATACATTTACTTGTGTAGCTAAATGCAGTACGTCGTTTTACTTAAAAAGATGATTATGTTTCTTTTAGGTTTGCAATAAAATATAATCATGGCAAGAATTTTGTTTTTCATTTTATGTGTAGTTATTGCTCAATTTTCAATGAATTGTAATGCTCAAGATAATTCAGCTATTCACTCTGACAAGCTTCAGAAAATTGAAGTTTTATTGAATGAATTTATGAGTAATGGTGATGTGCCAGCAATCAGTGTAGGGCTTATATCTGATGGAAAAATCATATTTATTAATAAAGGGACTTTTAAGAGAAATGTAAAGAGACGTATTGATGAACACTCCATTTTTCAAACCGCTTCTATTTCAAAAATTTTTACGGCGATTATAGTAAATACATTGGTGATTAAGGGTAAATTAAATTTAAACGAATCTATTGTTACATATTTACCGCAGAATTATCCTGCAAAAACTATTGAAAAGTTAAAAGCGATTACTGTGCGAGATTTATTGCACCATCGTTCTGGGCTTCCTAGTGAGAGTAAAATTTATAAAAAGTATCGAAAAGGAAATGGTGCTTTCATTTATAATTATACTAGTGAAGATTTTAAAAGGGATTTAAACAAGATTAAATTAAAATCAAAGCCTGGAGAAAAATTCTATTATTCTAATTTCGGTTATGCTTTGTTAGGTTTTTTAGCAGAGAGGGTAACAAACGAATCATTTGAGAATTTACTACAAGAGTTTGTAGGCTCTAAATTTCATTTGTCAAGTACTTCTACACATGTTAAAAACCCTCAAAATTTAGTAACAGCATATAGAAAAGATAAAAGACAAATTGTTATGGAACCTTGGGTAATGGGTAAACTTACGGCACCTTCAGGAATTTATAGTACTACTTCAGACTTATCAAATATGATATTGCAACAGCTTAAAGCTTATGCGATGAATGAGAACAATTCACTACGATTAACAAAAGATACAAGATCCATAAGCGAACGTACAAATATGACTTACGGTTATGGATTTTATGTTTATGGAAACACGGGTTCTTATGGTCATGGCGGAGAGATGGACGGCTATGCAGGGGATTATTCGATTAACCCAAAATTGCAAAGGGGTCATGTGATATTAACTTCTTGTGCAGGAGATGAGGTTTATGGTTTATCGACAAAAATTGCAACTGTTTTATATGATTAGTTGTGAACTGTAGAGACGAGGGGCTATATTTTAATGGATATTGGTTCATTTTCTTTTTTGGAACTTTGGAGAGGCATAGTATTCTTCAATACTGGCAATCATCCTATGTTTAACTCCTGTAATAAGTTTTCTTTTGTAACTTTTTTTCTCATACCACCAAGCCCATAAAAAAATAAGCACTACAAGGATAATTTCCCAAGGATTATTATAAACTTTAGGAACATTATAGTAAGCACTAATACCTATAATTGGTTTCATATATTTTATACCAAAGTACAATAGAATCGTTGCAAAAAAAGCAGCAGATAAAAAAAAGCGTTTATCAAACCTCAATCCTTTTTTTACTTTTTTATTAATTTCTAAAATAGATGCATCATTTAGTATAGTGTGTCTCTCTTGATACATTTGATTTATAAATTGTAGTCTGTCTTTAATGTCTTTTTCAGGAACCTTATCATAAACATTTGACACAAAATAAGTATTGTATTCAAGATAGTCTTGTTGTGTGATTTTTAATTTTGGATAAAGATTATAAGAACTCATTTTCTTTTATGGAGCTTGTAAGCTTCCCCTAATTAGAACTACTTAATTTTCTAAAATTTCTGTAAAGTTATTATTTTTAATTCTTCCAGAGCTAGCCCCAGAAGAATTAAGTTTTGCGTATTTCACTGCGGAGATTTTCCCTAGATTATCGTGTGGTCTTTTATGATTGTAATCATACCCATTGAATCGCTCAATGAAAGCATTTTGTGTTGGTCTATTTGGGTTGAATATATTTAAAGTCAATCTGGTCCATCTGACTCTAGTCATTTATAATTTTAGCTAAACATACCCTATCCTATCCAAACCACATCCCATTACGGTTTCCCACAATCGAGCTTAAAAACATGTTGAGGTACTTTTCGCGAAAGCGGAAAACACTTCGACTGTACTCAGTATAAACTTCTATATCACTTCGTTCTTTGAAAGCGTATCATGAAGCAGTCGTACTGAAACTGTAAGTATCTACTAAATAGTAAAACGCTATTTAAAATATCGAATCTTAATTAGTAGTATTTTTGCATCAGATGAATTCCCTTATGAACCCAAATTTTAGAGATTACCTTTTAAAAATCACTAAATCGACTGTGTGTAAAGAGATTGAAGTTATTCAATCGTTATGGAGTGGATATGGTAACATCTCTCGGTATGAATTGAATACTACATCACTTCCTACCATCGTGGTAAAGCATATCTCATTAGCTCGTTCTAAGACACATCCAAGAGGATGGAATACTTCGTATTCTCATGATAGAAAAGTGAAGTCTTATGAGGTGGAAACCCATTGGTATAGAGAGTGGAGCCAACGCTGTACGAGTGATTGTAAAGTGCCGACCTTACTTGGTTCTTTTTCAGAAGGGGATGATCAATGGATTGTTATGGAAAATTTAAATCTACAGTTTCCGTTGCGAAAACAACATCTTCATCTTGATGAGGTAAAAGCATGCTTGACATGGTTGGCACATTTTCATAGTACGTTCTTACATCAGAAGCCTATTGGTTTATGGGAAGTAGGTACCTATTGGCATTTAGCTACCCGACCTGATGAGTTGAAGGCTATGGAGCATCAAGAACTAAAATCAAAGGCATACTTAATCGATGCATTATTAAATGAATGTACCTATCAAACCATTGTTCACGGGGATGCGAAGCTTGCTAATTTTTGTTTTTCTGAAGATGGTAAACAAGTGGCCGCTGTAGATTTTCAATATGTTGGCGGAGGCTGCGGCATAAAAGATGTTGCGTATTTCCTGGGCAGTTGCCTTTCTAGCGAAGAATGTGAATTGTATGAAAAGGAATTATTGGACTTTTACTTTTCAGAGATGAAGACATCCGTTGATGCTAAAAATCTTAATATTGATTTTACAACATTAGCGCATGAATGGCGAAAGCTATATCCTGTTGCCTGTACTGATTTTACCCGTTTCTTACTCGGCTGGATGCCATCTCATCAAAAAGTGAATCGCTATAGTCTTACGATGATGAATAAAGTGTTGTCGAGTTTGTAGTGTTTTTAGATGTTGTATACGCTTTCGCGCCTGCCTGCCGGTAGGCAGGAAAGCGTATAAAGGATGTTATCAATGCTCACTTTTTTGAACGATCTTTGCATAAAAATCAGAAACCCAATCCTATGACGAAAGAAGAACGTATCGAAACCTCTAAAACAACCATTTTTAAAGCTGTATTTCCCAATACTACCAATCATTATCACACACTTTTTGGAGGAACCGCTATGCAACTTATGGATGAAACGGCGTTTATTACTGCGACACGTTTTAGCAGACAACAAATGGTGACGGTGAGTAGTGATCGTATTGATTTTAAAAAACCAATTCCAGCAGGAACCATTGTAGAATTGGTAGGAAAAGTATCGTATTTAGGGAATACAAGTTTAAAGATACGTGTAGATATTTTTGTGGAAGAAATGTATACTGAGTCTAGAGAGAAAGCAGTGTCTGGAGAGTTTACCTTTGTGGCGATCGATGAAAATAAACAGCCTGTAAAAATTAAATAAAAAACCTTTTATACATTTTGAATAATTTTACCGATGGTTAATTTTTTACGAAAAACAGAAAGATATTCAGAAGAAGAGTTACAACTTTTGAAAGCCGCTATTGAAGTTCGTGATTTAAAAAAGGGAGCGTTATTATTAGAAGCTGGAGTTGTGTGTTCAGAGATTTGTTTTTTAGAAAAAGGTGCGATTTATCAATATCGGATAGATACTGAGAATGAAGAACAAATTATTGATTTAAATGTACCTGAGGATTGGATTGTCAATCATCAAAGTTTTACAGGTAGAAAACCTTCTAGTTATTATATACAAGCATATGAAGACAGTAAGATACAAGTACTATCTATAGATGCGATCCATGCATTGATTGCACAATCCCAAGCTTTTTTACAAATGGGATCTTTACTGGAAAAAGCAGTGTCACGTGTTTACTTTTTTGATCAGCAATATACTCCTGATGAGAAATACCAACATGTAGTAAAACATCAACCATCATTGATTCAAACATTCCCTCAGAAGATGTTGGCTTCTTATCTTAAAATGAGTCCCGAAACCTTAAGTCGTGTTCGTAAACGGATTTCTTGATTCAAATCAAGTGTAAGACTCTGGATGCTATATGATATTTGTTGTCAATTAAACAACATACATATCATGAAGCATCAAGCTTATAAAAGTACTGGAGTGTCTCTAATCACAGGATCAATATTAGTCATCCTAACAATGGTGTTACATCCAGCTGGAGGAAGTATGGAACACATTCTGAGTATTTCAAAAACCATTACTATAACACATGCGTTGGCTATTTTTTGTTTACCCATTATCTTATTCGGATTTTATGGGCTAACGATGAGGCTGATGTACACTTTAAAACTATCTGTACTCGCTTTCATTATGATTCTTTTTGGATGCATAGCGGCTATGTTTGCAGCTTTAGTTAATGGATTAACCGTCCCGTATTTCTTAGGTAGTTATGCTGATCGACTAGAAGCGAATAGGGAAGTACTACATCCGATACTTACCTATAGTTTTGCACTCAACACACCTTTGGATTATATCTTTATCGTTTCTTTCTGTCTAGCCATTGCGTTATATTCTATAGTAATATTACGAACTAACAGATTCCCAAAATGGATGGGGTATTTTGGATTGTTATTTATCATCTTTGTAAGCATAGGAGTAGTAACAGGTTTTGTGTTTACAAGTTTAACAGGATTTAGAATCATTGTATTTAGTTTAGCAACATGGATTTTAAGTGCTGGGTTTTTTACAATGAGAGCAATAAAATAAGACATGAGCAAAGAAAAAATTAAACAGACATACGATGTCTTAGCCGAACGTTATAATGCATTGATAGATCATAAACCGCATAATGCCTATTATGATCGTCCCAATACGCTAGGGTTGATAGAAAACCCTAAAGGGAAACAAGTTTTAGATGCTGCTTGTGGCCCCGGAAAATATGCTGAAATCTTACTTTTAGAAGGTGCAAATGTGGTAGGGCTTGATATTAGCCCAGAAATGATCAAACATGCAAAAGAACGTAATAAAGGTGCAGGAACTTTTTTTGTACACGATTTAGAACACCCTTTTCATCAACTTGAAAATGATACGTTTGATGTCGTTGTATGTGCACTTGCCATGCATTATATAGAAAATTGGGATCACACCCTTCAAGAATTTTATAGGGTTTTAAAACCAAATGGAAAGCTAGTAATTTCTATAGAGCATCCGTTTTTTGAATATACGTATTTCAAGTCTCAACGTTATTTTGAAGTAGAGCCAGTTTCTTGTACTTGGAATGGCTTTGGAGTACCTGTTGAGGTACATAGTTTTAGAAGATCCCTTCAGGAATGTATCAACCCGTTACTAACCAATGGTTTTATGATTGATAAAATTCTAGAACCAAAACCTGTTCCTGAGTTTGAGAAGTTAGATCCCAAACATTTTAAAGAACTCAATGAATTCCCTGCCTTTATGTGTATACGAGCTGTTAAGAGATAACATCATTTATATTTCCTCGAAGGAGGGAATCTCTTTCTTTTTTTATTGATAAAAAAGAAAATAAAAATACCTTCTATATTTACGCTATGAATCGAAAAATATGTATCAGCGATATTCACGGTTGTGTAGCAACATGTAAAGCATTACTAGAACAGATACAGTTTGTAAAAGAAGATACATTATATCTATTAGGGGACTATATAGATAGAGGTCCAGATTCTAAAGGTGTAATTGATTATATCAAAGAATTACAAGAACAACAGTATCAAGTAGTAGCATTGCGAGGAAATCATGAACAAATGCTTATAAACGATCATACTGCCGAAACAAAATGGAGATGGCATGATATGGGCGATGAAGCACTTTTAAAGAGTTTCGGTTTAAAGAATCTAAAATTACTACCACAATCATATATTGATTTTTGTAATACATTGCCTTATTATCATATAGATGATGATTTTATAGCCGTGCATGCTGGCATTAATTGTACACATGAGCATCCTTTAGATCATTCAGAAGAATTACTATGGATTCGTAATTGGTATGAAACCATAAATTATGATTGGTTAGGAGATAGAATTATCATTCATGGACATACTCCTTTAACCAAATATGAAATAGAAGCACAATTTAAAGAATTAGGACACAAAAGAGTTTTAAATATAGATTGTGGCGCTTTTATGTCACGACAAAAAGAAGCAGGTTTAGGTCATTTATGTGCATTTGATATCACACATCAAAAATTATACTTTCAAGAAAATATAGATCTACATTGTAAATATTAGCTTTTTTTAGAGCTGTCATTCAGAATGTATTAACGACACTTCAGTCAACAAAATCAACACTTCAGGAGGCATTTTATAAAATGTTGTAACAAATATTTTTTTTAAACGTCTTTTAAGTATCAATCAATAAATCAAAATAATTATGAAAACTGAAGTAACAACAGAAACAAACGTTCCGAAAAATTATAGGCGTAATACATTACTAGGCGTATACGTAATTCTAACTACTACATTTGCGAGTGCATACACACTGATTCAACTTATGACAGTGGTATAAAAGACAAAATCTGCGTACAAGTACGCAGATTTCGTTCTTCATCATAGCAGATTTTTAATGTATGTAGACATCAAAAATGATGAATTAATTTTTCTTTCCTCTATCTGTCGGCTAGTATATTGTGTCCTTACAAAAAAATAAAAAATATTTTTTTATTCCTCGGAACAGCTAGTGTAATGCTATATAACTAAACGTTTGTATACTAATGTCAATGATACTTTGATGTTAGCGTAGCACCACTACATCCCAACTATGTATAGTATCATATCATTTTAAACACATATTAAAATGGTTTATATCTTCACGTAATCACTGAAGATGTACTGCTTACTGTTCCGGGTTTAATAGAATACTGTATTTTAGTGTATATCTTAAATACTTATCACTATGCGCTATCTATATCTACCTATTTTCCTTTTTGTTATTTCTTTTACAAGTTGTAAAGAAGAAGTTACTACTCCTGTAGTTGAAGAAATTACACATACTGAAGTAACCACGACTACATATTATTTAATAAGACATGCTGAAAAAGATCGTAGTGATCCAGAAAATAGAAACCCATCACTTATAGAAGCTGGACAAACAAGAGCTAATAACTGGGCAACGGTTTTTAAAGATGTTTCTTTTGATATGATTTATAGTACAGACTATGCGCGTACTCAAGAAACGGCTACTCCTACCGCTACTCAAAAAGGACTTGAAATACAATCGTATAATCCAAGAACCTTATTTGATGAAAATTTCCAAAAAACAACAGAAGGAAAAACGGTATTAGTGGTTGGACATAGTAACACAACACCTTCATTTACAAATGCTATTTTAGGAGAACAAAAATTCGAACAAATAGACGATTCCAACAACGGAAATCTCTATATCGTAACAATTACGGGTAAAGAAAAATCAGCACAATTATTGCATATTAATTAATCGTTAGGTAATTGAGTGATTTGTGAAACAAATTGTATCGAAATTACCTAATTGTTAGCTAAAGGAGTTACTTCAGGGTTTTCAGTTTCTATGGTAGATAATAATTTGAGTTCATTATTCTCAAACTGTCTATCTAGATCTGTAAGCGGTGGGAACTGTGTTTCTGGTTTGTAATTACGATAATCTACAAAGCGTACTCCATTTACGATGCGTTCGTTATACGCTTCTCTAAAGCGAGTACCACCTTCATCTACCTGATAATTATAAGCAATATAATCTACTGTATAATCTTCGGTTGCAATCCAATACATATATTGATCTTGGAAGTCTTCGCCGCCACCTTCTTGTGCAAAGGTGACTTTGATACGGTAATATGATTGCCCTTTTACGTCATGTATGTCAATAAGTTCTTTCGTTACTGCTGGATCGTTCAGGCCATACGGTAATACTGAAAAGTAATGTACAGAGTTTACACTGTTGGCATACTTCTGTTTCATACTATCGGGTACGTGTATACGTGCGCTTTCGCGAAAGCGTGTAAAATCACCTTTACTATCTAATACATCACGCTGTAGGATACATTCTTTATCCATACAACGTTCAAAAGTACGTGTACCATTCTCACGTTTTGCTTTATAATACTGATCTCTGAATTTAAATTGAATACTTGCATTAGCAATTGTCGTCCCACCACTTTGTACAATAGCATTGTCTACAATTTCTTGTACACTAGGTGTTTTTGGAGTACAAGAGGCGAGTATTAGGATACCTATAAATGCAATAAGGCTAACTAAATTATGTGTTGTAAAGAATTTTTGAGCGCTATTTTTTGAGATCATAATGTGATAAAATGTGGTCGTATGTATATCGAGTTAATTTTGGAAATAGTATTCAGTCTCAAAAGTAGCATTTTCATTACATTTGTCCTGATGTCAAAACCAAATACCGTAAATATATTAAATAAGCGTGCACGCTTTGAGTATGAGATTTTAGATAGACTCACGGCAGGTATTGTACTTGCTGGTACCGAGATTAAATCTATACGAGAAGGAAAAGCATCAATTGCTGAGAGCTTTTGTGAGTTTAATGATCATCAAGAGCTTTTTGTGATCAATATGACCATACAAGAATATTCGCATGCAACCTATTTTAACCACAAACCTAAGAGTGAGCGTAAATTATTATTGAATAAACGCGAACTCAAAAAATGGGAACGTGAGATTAAAAAGTCTGGATTGACCATTGTACCCCTTCGTTTGTTTACCAATGAAAAAGGATTTGCAAAATTAGAAATCGCACTCGCGAGAGGTAAGAAAAATTATGATAAACGTGAGGTAATTAAGGATCGTGATAATAAACGAGACTTAAGCCGTATTAAAAAGGCGTTTAATAACTAAAAGTACATAACGTAGCTTCTTAATTTATCTAAAATAATTATAAATTAACATCTTTAAATAGTTGTAAGTGAATCTATTGTGTGTTATTAGCCTTCCTAAAAGAATCACAACTAACATTTTTTTAAGAAGTTAGCGTTACTAAGTATAGTTTCTTTGATGCGCTAACTAAAAAACAATCATGACTAAAACTACACTTACCATCCTTTTCTCTTTTTTTGTTTCTATACTCTCTGCTCAAATTGTGGGGACTGTACGTGATGATAAAGGCGAATCATTACCCTTTGTCAACATTTATTTGGAAGGTTCGCAAGAAGGAACTACAACCAATGGCGACGGCGAATACGTACTAGATGTCTTAGGCTCTGGAGCTGGCAGAAATGCTACTGAACAAACGTACACCGTTGTTTTTCAATTTTTAGGATATACAACCGTACGAAAAGATATTACCACAAAAAACTCACAATACACCTTAGATGTGGTTTTAGTACCAGAAACAACATCGCTAGATGAGGTGGTTGTAGAAGCGGGCGTGAACCCAGCCGATAGAGTAGTACGTGCAGCCATCGAAAATAGAAAAGCCAATTTAGAAAGACTCAGTGAGTATACAGCCAATTTTTATTCCAGAGGATTATGGCAAGTAAAAAATGCACCAGAGAAATTCTTAGGCCAAGAAGTTGGAGATTTAGGAGGAGGTCTAGATTCTACGCGTACTGGGATTATTTATTTAAGTGAGACCATTTCAGAAATAGCCTATCAACGTCCTAATAACTTTTCAGAAAAGATTATCGCTAGTAAAGTAAGTGGTGATGATAATGGATTTAGCTTTAATACAGCCATAGATGCTAATTTTTCTTTCTATGAAAATACGTTAGAAATCAATACACAACTCATATCTCCTATAGGTATAAATGCCTTCTCGTATTATAAATACAAACTTATAGGAACCTTTTATGAAGAAGGAAAAATTATCAATAAGATAGAAGTAACACCACGTAGACCTAAAGATCGTGTCTTTAGCGGCTTAATCTATATTGTAGAAGATGAATGGCAATTATATGGTGTAGACCTTGCTACCAATGGCGATGCCATACAAGTACCTATTATAGAAAATCTCAATTTCAAACAGAATTATAAATATGATGCGCAATACAAACAATGGGTGAAAATCTCTCAAGTCATTGATTTTAGCTTTGGTATTTTGGGATTAAAAGGAGACGGTCGCTTTACAGCAGGCTATAGCGATTATAACTTTGAACCTAATTTTACAAAAAAATCGTTTACAAATGAAGTACTCTCATTTGCAGATGAAGCTAATAAGAAAGATAGTCTCTATTGGGAAGAAAAACGCCCTGTGCCTTTAACCTTAGAAGAGACAGATGATTATCTAAAAAAAGACAGCATCCAAGTTATTCGAAAGTCTAAAAAATATTTAGACTCTATAGATGGCCGTAGTAATAAGTTTCGAATTTTAGATCCAATCACGGGATATTCATACACAAATACCTATAAACGCTGGCGTGTTGGATATGATGGCATTTTTAATAGTGTAGGATATAATACCGTACAAGGTTGGAATGGAGAGACAGGACTTAATTATTTTACGTGGAGTGATGATGATTATTCTAAAACCTTGTACGCTTTCGCGAAAGTCAACTATGGTTTTTCAGAAGATCGATTACGTTATAGAGCTGGATTTACACGACAATTTGATCAAAAGAAACGAGCCGTTTTAAGCGTGATAGGAGGTGTAGAAACCAAACAATTTAATGCAAACAATCCTATTACCAATTCAGTAAATACGGTTGCATCTCTATATTTTGAACGTAATTATTTAAAAATCTATGAACGTTCTTTTGTAGATGTAGCCTACTCTCAAGAAATCTTTAATGGGTTACGATTATGGGGAAGTGTGAGTTATGAAGACCGTAAAGGACTTGCCAATACAACCGATCAGACATTTTATCCAAAAGATGATATTGTCTTTACCAGTAACAATCCTAGAGACCCACAAAACCTTTTTCCTGATGACCCAACAGGTGTTGTAGATCATGCTATTGTAAAAACACAATTGAGTGCGCGTATTAATTTTGGTCAGAAGTATTATAATTACCCTACAGGGAAGTTTAATATCCCAAATGATCGTTTTCCTACCTTATTTTTAACCTATGAAGGTGGTTTAGGAGCAGACGAAGATCGATTTAATTACACACAGTTAAGAGCGAGTCTACGTCAAGGTTTTAATATTGGAAATAAAGGACGTTTTAGATATGCATTAAACGGAGGAACCTTTTTAAACTCTGCAGATGGAGCCAGCTTTATAGATTTCCAACACTTTAATGGAAATCAAACAAGAATTAACTTAGACGGAAGCAGTCTAAATCGATTTAATCTATTACCGTATTATGAACGTAGTACCAATCAAGGCTATTTTGAAGGACATGTAGAGCATAATTTTAAAGGTTGGGTATTAGGAAAAATACCAGGTTTAAATACACTAAATTTTAATCTCGTTGCTGGAGCTCATGTGCTAAGTACCGCCGACAATAGACCGTACACAGAATGGTCTATTGGACTTGATAATCTTGGATGGGGGAAATTTCGTTTTTTACGTGTAGACTATGTACGCTCTTCAGGATTGGGTGCAAATGATGGTGCTTTTGTCTTTGGAGTGAGTTTTTAATAGGTAATATCACTATAGCGATTATTAGGCTATTACCAGCTTGGCATACGTCTTACCGTCTGTGTCAACATAATTGCTATTATATACTCTTTTTCCTGCAATAGCAGCTACTTTTTGAATATCTTCAGGTGCTCCGGCAAATACGATATTCATGATGTTAGGAGTGTCACTTGGTAAGAAATCAGAAACATATAATCCGTAGGTGTCTAGGACATCTTCTAATGGATATTGTGTGTTTTCTCCTTCTTCTAATTCAAGAGAGAAGGCTATTTTACATTCAAAATCCTGAGGATCGTTTTTGTACATACCATCCTTTAATGGGATAGGCGTAATATCATTTTTTGGAGGTGGTATGATTTTAATATTTTTCATAAGAATACGTGTTTGTTTTTGAAGGCTAAATACGCTTTAACGCTACGCTCTCCTTCTTGGTTGTGAACCTACCTGCTGGTAGGCAGGAGCGTATATAACCACATTTTACTGTGCTCTCACAATCTTTTTAAGAATGGCAATCTGACCCAAATGATAGTGCGTATGCTCTACAATACCTTGTAAATTTCTGTAATAGTTACCATACTTGGGATCAATAAATTTCTCCCATATCTTATCTTCAGGAAGTTGTTCTATAAGAGAAGCAAAATGATCGGCGGCGGTATAGGTTTTTTCTAAGAAGGTATCCCAATCTTGTTTTGATTGGATAGGAGGGTGGTCAAAGCTAAATGTATCTTTTCCGTCTAAAGGTCCGCCTTCTAATACTTTTGTAACCGTATTCACATAATAATGAATATGATACGCTAGCGTGGCAATCGTATTACAGTTGTATACTTGTGTTGTCGCTTCTTGCCACGTTACATCAGCCAGTTGATTTTTAAGATTGGAAGAGGTCCAATTTCCTGAGAAATAGACATCTCTTAGATGTTTTGCTATGTGTTTTGTAGTGCTCATTTATATTCTAAAATAACCTAAAGATACAAGTTTCTTTAGATGCTTTTTCCAGTATGTTCTAAACTTAGATGATATATTATAAGAAATTCTTTTTTACTTCATTAATTAACATAAGTCCTGTTGGGTCTGCTTTTGTTTTTAATTCACAAAATTCATTAGCCCATGCTGAGGTTCTGATTCGTAAAGGTGGGGTTTCGGTATTGACAACTTGTAAAATTACTTCTGCAACTTCTTTTCCCGTTTGGTATACAGCTAGGTTACTTTCAGTGGCTCTTTTTTGAGAACCTGCAAGATATTTTTCAAAAATTGGAAGATACTCTCCTCTAGCAAGCTGCCCATCTACAGTTGTTTTTTCAATGGCAGATTTCATAAACTCAGTGGCTATACCGCCAGGTTCTACTAACGTAAATTTGATGTTAAATGTAGTTCCTACATAGGTTGCTAAACTTTCTGTAAATCCCTCAACGGCAAATTTTGCTCCACAATAGATTTCATTAAATGGTTGTCCTACCAATCCTCCAACTGAGGTTATATTGATGATGTGTCCAGCTTTTTGTTTTCTCATATGCGGTAAGACTGCTTTAGTAGTACGCACAACTCCTAGATAATTTACATCTGTAACCCAGTTAATTTCTTCTTCACTTGTTTCTTCAAGTGTTTTAGCAAATCCAGCGCCAGCATTATTTAATAAGATATCTATAGTACCCTCTTTTTCTATTACTATATTGATTGCTGAATTTATAGAAGATTGGCTAGTTACATCAAGCTGTAGTATTTCAATATCTAAGTTTTCATCTTTGATATGCTTTTTTAGCTCTTCTGACTTTTTTAGATTACGCATTGTCGCATAGACTTTAAAACCATTACGAGAGAATAAAAGTGAAGCTTCATAACCCACACCTGATGATGTTCCTGTAATTAATATATTTCTTTTCATTGAGTTTGTTTTTATATCATTTATACTCCTATGTTGTTCTTATGTAGGTATATATACGAAATTATAAGAATAATGATCAATACAACATTTATTAGCGTAATGGAGATGGGATCTTTATGAGCCGTATGCGCTACAATTGCAGTTATAAAAAATAACGCAATACCAGCGTATGCCCATTCTTTTATGTATAAAGGAACCATTGGAACTAAAATGAGTATTGCTGCTAAAATTTTTAAAACAACTAATTGCTTTCGAAAAAAATCAGGAAATCCTAATGCCCTAACGCCTTCAATTGCTGCTTTGCTATATAAATAAGAATATGCGCTCCATAAAAGAAAAATAGATGTTAATGTGGTTGATATCCAATAAATCATTTTCATGTATCTAGGGTTTTTATTTTTAGGTATAGTAGGAGTTCATACAAACCTAACTAATTCTGTATGAGTTTACAAGGACAACTGTAAGATATGTCTTTTTTATTGGTACCGCCAAAGGATATAATATTCCGAGACTTGCCCTGAAGATTATTCACCAGTTTTGTCACAAACCGTATCTTTTGATTGTCTAATCTAATAGCATATGGAAAACAAACTAAATCTACTCGTTAAAAAAGCAAATGAAGGTGATAAGAAATCTTTAGAGCTTGTCATTTTAGAAATGAACGATTTAGTATATAATCTATCATTAAAGATGTTACTCTTCCCAGAAGATGCTGAGGATGCGACACAAGAGATCTTAATTAAGGTGATTACACATTTAAGTACGTTTCAATATCAGAGTCAGTTTACGACTTGGGTATATCGTATCGCAACCAACTATCTAATTACGTATAAAGGAAAGAAATCAAAGCAGTTTGCGATGCCTTTTAAGGAGTATGCAACATTGATAGATTCAGGACAATCTGATACGGTGACGCATGCTAAGAATGCTGGAGAGCTTGCTCTTTTAGAAGAAGAGG
Organism: uncultured Dokdonia sp.; assembly: GCF_947492535.1. Taxonomy (GTDB): domain Bacteria; phylum Bacteroidota; class Bacteroidia; order Flavobacteriales; family Flavobacteriaceae; genus Dokdonia. The sequence goes on from NZ_CANLNH010000008.1 coordinate 95,498, forward strand.
TAAAAGTAAGTTGTACGCAAGGCTTATTATTGTGTTTAAACTCCAGTGATCGTTTGGTATATATTCTTGCTGAAATTCTAGAATTTACTGGAAAAGAAGGTGCAGAAATACTCCAGATAACTCCAGAGAATTTTAGAAAGAAGTTGTCTAGATCAAGAGAAAAAATACGAAATTTCTTAACAAACAAATGCGGATTGGTACGTCCAGAAAATCCGTGTCGATGTCGTAAGAAAATAGACTTTCTAACCCATCAAAAAGTTATCAATCCTGACAATCTTCGGTTTGCCCAGTTTACAAAACGAAGTATGGATTTAGTGAATCAAATTGGGGATTTAGAAAAAACAGTTGCTATTTATCGTGCTACGCCAGATATTCCTGCTCCTGAAACTATTATGAAAACCATAAAAGAAACCATTTTAATCACTTAAATGCATTATGAAATCACCTTTTAATCTCAAGCAGTTTGTTATCATCACATTATTAGTAAGTATTTGGATCAATATTTCTGAAGTGTTTAGATACTTTGTACTTGTCATGCCTCGAATAAAAACTTTTTTTCAATATCAATCAGGTATTGCAGATATGAATATGGGGATTTTTTCTATTTGGGGATTGTGGGATACGTTATTAACAGCGATTCTTGTGTTTGTCTTTTGGTTATATGCTCGATCTTTTGGGAATACAGCAAAATCTGTATGGGTCTCAGGGACTTTTGTTTGGATGGCTGTTTTTGTGATCTTTTGGGTAGCTACAGCAAATATGGGATTATCAGAATGGAGCATTCTTTTAATCACATTGCCATTGAGCCTGTTAGAAATGCTCGTAGGTGCTTGGATGGCTTCTTGGTTGTATAAGCGAGTATAGAAGAGTAGGTAATTTTCGCGAAAGCGGAATTAGGAAAGCAACAAAGAAGATGACTTGTAATTAAGTGTCTTTCCTTTTTAAAACCCGCCCTCTAGGCTCATTCCCTTCATGGAGTACAATATCAGAGTGTAAAAACTGTGCAGCATCTGCCGAGTCTTTTACTTTGGAAGCACTGCGTGCTAACATTTCTGCTTCAAAGTCAGTTAATACACTTTTTCGTATACCTACATCTCTCCAACCAGATAAAGGTCTACAGCCTCTTGAAATTCCTCTGGCGATTGCTAAGGCATCTAATAATGCTTGATTAGCTCCCTGCCCTTTAAACGGGCTCATAGGATGTGCGGCATCACCTATCAGCGTTACTTTTTCTCCTTTTTGTAATAACTCTGGCGTAAGAAGCTCTCGATCGTAGACTGGATATCCAGAAATTTGTGTTGGATAGGTAGCTTCCATAATCTGAGGAATGGGGTCATGCCATTGAGTTCTGCGACATGCTTCTTCTTTTAATGCTTCAGCTCCTTTTGCACTCAAAACTTGTGCTTCTTTTTCAGACATAGGAAAACTCAATTGCCACATAATAGCGTCTGAAGTAAATGGCATCATATAGATGCGTTCGTTACCATTGGCTGTTTGAAATACAGTGGCTGAGTCGAGTAGGGGACTCTCCATATCTTTGAGTGATTCTAGCGGACAAATACCCAAAATGACAATACAATCTAAGTAGCGTAAAGGAGTTATGTCTTCGCCAATGAGGAGTTTTCTAATTGTACTACGAATGCCATCTGCGCCCACAACAAGATCAGCTTTGGTATTTTTTATCACTCCATTTACTTGAAAACTTAATTGTATACTTTCATCTTCATTGTCTTTAAAACCTATAAGCTGGTGTCCCCATTGTACGGCTTCATGTCCGTTAAGTTGTTCTAATAAAGCTAGACGTAAGGATTGTCGTGCGATATGGACATTGGTACGTTTTGGAGTCGTTTTTACATCAGATTCTACCCATTTTCTCATACCCCATTCGCCAAGTATTTTTCCTTCGGTGGTATGTACCACATGTCTTGTGGAGACCACACCTTCTTTTAAGGTAGTAATTCCAAATCCTTGAATGGCTTTACTGGCTTGCTGCAAGGTAAGACCATAGCCTTGCGATCGTTGGTCAAAACTGTTATCTCTTTCATACAGCGTAAAAGGAATCTTACGATGTAAGCAAGCAACAGCTAAAGCTACACCAGCAATCCCTCCGCCAATGATAGCTACGTGTGGGTAATTTTCTATATCCGGTATGGGATAGGTGTCTGATGGGAGTAATCCAGATCCAGCACAGTGAGGGCAAGGATATAATTTGCCTTTCGGCGAAATGGGTGCTATGCCTTTTCCATCTGTTTTTTCAAATTCTTCTAAAGCCTTTTGATGCTGGAGTCGTACTTTTTTGCGTATACGTCGTCTTTTTTTGCCATGTCCTTTACATTCTTGGCATATTGTCCAGCTACCTTTTTCGTGTTCTTTCTCTTTCATATGTTCTTAGGAAATACAACGTATAGCTTTAGGGTATTTTTTTACTATGAAGTGATTTAGACTTTTTCCTATTCGCTATAAAAATGTTCTTTTTTATTCAATTTTCGTCTTTTTATTATTTCGTAGCGCTGCTATGAAATGCAAAAAACGCTTCAATTGATCAAAAAATCCCTATTTTTCACTTGAATCAAAGAAGTTTAAATCACTTCTATTTGAAATAACAGGTCTTCTACTTTATTTTATAAATATAACTTAAAATAGGAACGTGGCAGTATAGGTTTTACCGTTACGCTTTTCCTTTTGGTCATGAACCTGCCTACAGGCAAGCAGGAGCGTATTTAGAAAAACACATCAAATAAAGTGTAAAAGTTTGTTATGTCGTTTTTAATCTCCTCTCCCTCTAGGAGAGGATTAAGGTGAGGGTTTTTGTTGTAGAAACCTCTCATTACTGAAGTAATTTCAGAATGACGTAATTAGATTCCTTTTATAGAAAACCTTGTTGAGATATAACGAAGGGAGTTCTATACGCTACCTAAACGGAGGTCCAGAAACCCAACCTACAATCGATTGGCGTGTACCTTTGGTGATAGGGGTAACGCGATGGATAATAAAGGAAGGGAAAATAATAATCGTTCCTTTTTCTCGTGGGGCATTTACGATCTTTTGATTGATCATAAATTGTAGATCACCTCCTTCATACTCATCTGGATCTGACAATTGAATAGTCATGCTTAATTTTCGAGCTGAAATTTCTCCTGCGCCAAAATCTAAATGCCAATCAAAAAAGTCACCTTCAGAATATCTGGTGAGTTGTAATTCTTGATGGAACCCTAATAAATCAAACCAATAGCGTTCATTGTTACAATGCATGGCTAGGTCTGCTAGTTTTTTATAGATCCACTCGTTTTCTGGGATATGATCTATAAACATTACCGAACTTTTTCGAAGCTCTTCATCTGGTTGTCCTTTGCCAGAGACCGTAGCTTCTATCGTTTTGTTATCATCCCAGAAATTAAGAATTCTGTCTATTTCATGAGGGAGAAATAGCCCTTGATAGTAGATATATTCAGCAAAGTTATGTTTAAGTGGAAGGCCAAATGAATAGTTTATGGACATAGCTTAGTGTATGATGTTAAGTAAATATGCAATTTTAAAATAATCTCATCCATCAAATACTTGGATTGATACGGGATGAAAGTACACTATTCACCTCGATTCATTTCAAGGGTTTTTACCTGTTTTTTACTTAGGTTTTACGAAGTGTTAATTTCTACGTATCAACTCTGAAGATTCTGGATCTTCTTCTTTCCAGGAATTTTCTAACAGTTTATAGAATATGTAGCAACATAAAATTCCAAATGGCAGTAGTATGATGCCTAATAATATATCATTAATAGTATCTATAAATCCTGGCGAAATAAATTCTGATGCAATACCTAGAATAAGACCAAAGAGTAGGGTACCTGCGTAGTAAGCGATAATTCCTAGAATGGCAAATCCCCACTTACTCCTATTATGCGCTTCTGCAAGTTTGTAAAAATATTTACCAATCCAATAGAGTAGTAATAATGATAACATAGTTTTTGTTTTTTCTAAATATAACTAAATTCTCTCCTTTTTTATAGGGAAGTTTTTAAAGAAAGTAAGACTACGCCATACCCATTCTAAAGGACCATATTTATAATGCTGTAGCCAGATTTTGCTTACCCAAACTTGTAGTATAATTAATACAATGGCTATTAAAAATGTGAATGTATTTATGAATCCCAAAAAACCAAATCCCCAACCATAGAACAATAGTGTTCCTAATATGCTTTGCATGACATAATTGGTTAAAGCCATTCTTCCGTAAGGAGCTAGTTTTACTAACCATTTTTCGACCTTCATTTTTCGATACAACATCACAAAGAGCGATAAATAGATAAACGTCATCGCTACATTATTTAAATCATATCCTGAAAGCCCAATCATGGCTGTCCAACTATTCATTTGTGGTTCTTGTGCCATACTCATAAAAGCGCCAGCGGAAATGCCCAGTGATACGACAAACAAAATAAGGGAGTAGATCAATACTTTTTTTGTGAATTTTTTGCTTTCGCGAAAGCGTGTAAAGAAACCTGACCGTCCTACATACAAGCCTATAAGAAAGAATGCAAACGTAAAATACCCACGCCCAAAGATCCCATATTGGAAATTCATTTTATCCAAATGACCTTGCCAGCTATTGGTTGCAAATACATCTAAAATGCTTCCATTCTTTAGAATGTTGTAATAATCTGCAACATGTGTACTTTCCATATCCATAGGATTGACATCTAGAAATAAATGTTCGCCTTTTGTGAGATAGAACACACTATATCTCCCAAGTCCAAGAAATAGTAGTGCAGCTACTCCTAATACCCATTTATTATTCGCTTTATAAAACGGAATTAATAAAATACCAAGCATGGCATAAATGGTTAAGATATCGCCTCTATAAAATAGACTGTGTATATAGCCGATGGCTAAGAGTACTAGTAATCGCCATAGAAACCTTCCGCCAAAGGCTTTTCCTTTTTTAGCACCATTATCCATTTGAATAAAGAAACTAAGACCGAATAAAAAGGAAAATAGGGCAAGGAACTTCCCTCGCATAAAAATGCCTATAAAGCCATCTATGATTTGATCTGATAACAAAACGCTTACGGCTTCGTTATGATTTGGCGGCGCTCCTGCGCCCAAATATTGTTCTACCATGTGGCAGATTAAGATCCCTGCGAGTGCAAACCCACGAAGGGCATCAATGATTTCAATTCTAGGTAATTTTGATGAAGACATACTGATTTTGATTGATGTTAATTAACTAAAATTATATATAAAGTTTTAATAGTTTTTCTTCTTTTTCTCTAGTATAATAAGGGGTTTTCGTTAAAAATTTTTGAAACCTTGGAAAAAATTTAGAAAACTTCTTATGGTTTTTCGCCTTAAGCGAAAAAATACCTAAGAAAAAGTGTCTTTTCTTTTGGTTCTGTTTTCTTTGGACAAGCAAAGAAAATGAACAATATTGCCGATTATGAAATTATTAAGTTGAAGTATAATTAGAATTAAACTAAGAACTCCTTAATTATTTATATAGTACTCACGTTATTTATATTTTTTATGCTACTTCCTATTGGTAGGAAAGTTCGCGAAAAACATTTTGAACGCTATCATACCGTTGTTTATCATACAACTATCATAGCGCTTTCTAAATGTAGTAAAAGAAAATGAACCTTTACGAGAAGTGGTTGTGTTTTCTCAGAATAAGCTGTCAGGATATTTTTCAATTTCATTTTCCGCTTGTTCGTTTTTCTCCTGTTCTATTTGTTTTATTATTGATTGTGTTTCTCTGAATTGTTGAGCTTCTGAAACTTTAATAAAGTCAATTTCTTTCTCGTATTTGTTTTTGATAACTTGTTCGATTTCATCCAATGTTACATTAAAATATTCTTTCCTATAATTAACTTTATTAATACGTCTATCGTCAAACTCTTTATGTAATAAATTTTCAAGTTCTGGTGCATTTTCTGAGAATATCATTGCGTGTAAATCAAATGTAAAAGGTACAGAAGCATCTCCTAATTCTTTTACTCTATCCATTGGTTCAAGTCTTCTCGTCATACCAATTTTATATACATTCTCTCCAAATGAACCAAGGTTTGAAATTATATAAACGTGTCCAGATTTTGTTTCTTGAGCTCTTGAAATTGCTCTTTCTTTTGCTTCGTGAGCTTCTTTTAAGTTTTGTTCTAATTGAGAGATTTGAGAATTTAATTCGCTGAGTTTTTCTCCGCTAACTAATCCTAAATCTTTTTTTGCCTTTTCTAACGCTTTTTGATAACGTTTTTCCTCCATTTCTGCATCTTTTCTTGCTTTTTCAAATTCACGTTGAGCTCTTTCTTCTTCTCGCTGTTGTGTTCTTATTTCTCTTGCTTCTTCTTTTTCTTGATATTTTTTGTGAGCTAATTCATAGACCAAGTGAAGTTCATCTAGTTTTAACTTTAAATATTTGTCAGTTAGAAATGTATTATTTGATTTTCCAAGCTTATTGATTGCATTAAAAGCTTTTTTTATTCTTTCTTCAAAACGTTTGACATTATTCCAGCGGACTTTAGAAATTAATGAATCGCATTCTCCATTAAATGCTCTCAAAGTTAAATTGATATATCTTCGAGTCATTATTTCTCCTTGTTTTCGACTATTTCCAACTACCCATTCTGTGTTACAAACACAAGCATTACCACCTTTTATAAGTTGTTTTTGTTTGTTTACAACATCTGTTATTTTTTCTTTGTATTCCTCTGAAGTTTCTAAATCAAAAATCGGTTCGTAAATTCCGAGTTCAATGAATTCTAAGTCATTTTTATAGATTTTAATATCTTTTTCTAATTCTTTAAAGATTGATTTGGCATTAATAAACTTATCATTTAATTCTGTTGCGTTAACTTGAATTTCTGAAAGTTCTTTGTTTTTTGATTGAATCTCACTCTCAATAGATAGGATTCCTCTAAATCTTTCCAAATCTGAATTAAGTTTATTATTTTCCTCAATTTTAGCAAATATTTTTGCACTCTTATTTTCGATTTCAGAAGTTAGTTTGGTTTTCGCTTTTTTACATTGATTTATTACAATGAAAAGTGAAACTCCTAAAATTAAAATTGTGATTATTAATCCTATTTCCATTTGGTTAATTGGGTTTTCTTTTATTTATTAAAACGGTCTAGAATAACCGCCAGTTACGGATTTATATGTGTTAATTTTTGGTTTAGCACAGAGATTAGCAATTCCGAGTAGATTCAGACGTAGTTAAATTTATCGTAATTGTGTTTATATATTGTAGGTATTGGTATTTTTCTATTTTACTAATTAATTTCATCAACAAGAACATAATTTGATAATAATTCTGAGTTGTAATTATATCCAATTATAATTCTAAAATTTTTCAAATTCCATTCTCTTAACTGACCACTTGGTGATTCGTTAATTTGCATTAAATCATATTTAGAGAATTCTGCACCAACTAAATCTGTTTCTCCTAACTCTGCGAAATATTTATCTACAAGTACTTTTATTGCTCTTTCTTCACGATTGTTTTGAGATAGATATAGAGATTTTGTTCCGTTATTATTGTCAGTCAGGCTTATATAGTCGAATTCAGTTTCATTATTGTCCGCTTGCCAATCAGATATTTTAATTGCTCCTGCAATTTCTTCGTTTAAAGAGATTTCAGAAGATTCCATTTCTTCATGTTTAAAGGAGTATGGATTAATTCCTAATTTATTAAGTAGTTCTCTTTGACCATCCTTGTTTAAATACTTTAATTTTCGTTCAGTTTTTCCGTCTGTGTAGATTGGTTCAGTTGATGTGTTTTTAGGTTTTAAGAAATCAAATAATCCCATAGAATTCTGTTTTTTTTGTATTAGAGACAACGGTCTCGGCTATAATTTCGTTGTGAAATTATGCACATATTCCGAAGAAATCCAGCTGTTTACTTTATAATTTTATTTTGGTATGGCACAAAACCACAATGAATTATAGCCATTGTCGTACTTTGTCTTTATAATTCTAGGTCAATATCAAGCTTTCCAATTTCAATGTTAATTTTTTTAGCCATTCTTTTAGCTTCTGCTATGTAAATTCGAAATTCTTCTTCCGAAACAAAATTTCTATATGTTTCAAGCAAATCCCGATTTTTTATATAATCAGTATCATTAAAAGCTCGATTGTAAACAAATGCCAAGTAATCATATAAAATAAAAGCTTTTGTATTTCCAAGTGCTCTAGATACATCTGCAATATTACCAGCTTGTACTCCAATATTGTTCAAGGTTTTTGTTTCAACTAGTAAGTCTAGACCTTTTTTACTATGAAAAAAGGCCTTTTCGTTATAGCCTAACGCAAAATAAGCTCTTCCAACAGCACTATGAGTAATTGCCATTCCGTAATCGTTTTGACTTATTTTAAAATTTTCCAAAGCTAAGATGTATAGTTGTAAAGCATCCTCAACGAAACCTTGTTTTCGTTTTATTATTGCTGTATTATATTGGGCTCTCGCTGTTGCTACATTGTCATTAATTTCTTCAGCAATTTTAGAAGCTTGAGTATAATAATTTAGAGCTAATGTGTCGTTATTTTTTTCAAATAATCGATTATAATAAATCATTCCTAAATTGTTATAGGTGTTCAGTAATCCACGTTTTGATTTATTTTTGGTATAAAGGTTTAATGAAGAATTATATAAATCAATAGCTTTGAAAAACTCTCTATCAAATTGAAAATTTTTTGCCTTTTGAAAGAGTATCTCAGCTTCTAATACTTCTTTTTTGTCTATGTTTTTTAAACAATTCTTTGCTTTTGTTAAATAGATATTTGCACTATCTGTCTTATGTTCCCATACATTTATTGTCCCAAGTTTTAAATAATATTCGACTTTTAATTTATTATCTGCATATTTCAGAGACTTTTCTTCATTTAAAAGAGTACTTTTTGCTAATTCAAAATCAGATTTTGTTATATATAAGTCAGCTAACATTACTTTTAAACTTAAGAGTTCACTTTCATCACCATAATTTTCCGTGAACAGATTATCGTTTTGATTTAAACGAATTAATATTTGTAAAATATCTTCTGTTTCCTCTAGATTATCTGGGTTAAGAATTTGTTGTTGTACTTTAATTTTAGCTAATGCATAATGAATAGTAGGAGCCATTTGCTTATCAGAATTAACCTCAAGTAAAACTTTTTCTGCTCTTTTTGCCTTGCCTTCTGAAAGTAATTCAGATGAATACTCTCTATATGTATTGATAATTGTATTCCTAGACATTCTATTTTTTATAGATTTACTCCACTCATATACTGGTAAAACTGAAGCTAGAATTAGTGCTGGTACTCCAACAAATTTTATAATTCGTTGAAATTTTTCATATCCTTTTAGGAATTTACCTTTTTTCTTTTCAGGATATGCTCGATTTAGAATTTCCTTTATATCCTTAAGAGAATTTTCATGAGAATTATCTTCTTTATTATTGGTTTCCATAGTTAATTCAAATGAAGTACAACTAGTTTATATCATTACCTATACGCAATTTCTATTGTATAGTATCACTTACAAAACTACAGTAAATTTTAATAGATAATGATGTAGTTTGTTGTTTATTAAGGTGTTTCAAATATGGGTTAGCAATTGTAATCGTATATAACCGTTAAAAACGATTAGGATGTGTTGTAAATATATAAGTTAGTCATCCTATTTTGTTACGGGTTTCCATATTTAGTGTAAAACTTGCTGAGAATGTTTTCGCGCAAGCGGAATTTAAAATAAGAGAAGAGAGAAGAGAGAAGAGAGTATAGAATATAGATTTCTATTCGTTCCTAATCTATAGGAACCGTTTTATACTATAAAGATGTTTTGTCGTCATTCTGAACTTGGTTCAGAATCACAGTATATGTTTTAATTTCTCTATATGATGTGAACCTGAAACGAGTTCAGGTTGACATATGATTTCAGGATATGATACAGAAGTATAACAAAAATATAGACGCTTACCTACAGACTTTTCTGGAAAATATAAAAGCCATTTCGTTACGAAATGGCTTTTACTAGTTCAGCTATTGTGGTGCATTGAGTGTTCAAGGTAGCTGAATGATTGTATTCTATTTTTTCTGTAGTGCTTTTTCAAGGTTTTCTTGAAATACCTGAAGATCTGGGGAGTTGTCTGCAGTGGCAAGTGCGACTGCTTTCTTATAATTTTTTATAGACTCTTCATACTTGCCAATTGTCATTAATCCTTCGGCATAGCTATCAAATACATTAGCTGATTCGGGATGTAACACCGTATTTGCTTTAAATATACACACAGCAATTTTAGGTTTTTTATGCTCCATCATATATTGATAGCCTAAGGCATTGATTTCCCAATCTTGTATCATTCCTTTTTCCTCACAGTCTTTTAGGATAGCTAGGATTTCTTTTTCAGAATTTGCTGGATTATAGGTTTCTAATTTTGATAGAAGAGTTGCGAATGTATTGGTGTATCGTTCTTTAATTTTTTCTCTGTAGTGATCGGCTGCTTTTTTAGCCAATTCATGCGTTTTACTAAAGGATTCGTCAGCTGTTACTTTGATTTCTGGAACGACACCTACACCTTCCCAGTTTGTTTTTGTAATGGGATTAATGGCTTTACCCGTAGGAATAAAAACGCTTAAAGATTCATTGATAGGTCTAGTGCCTCCTGGATTTGCTCCGCCGCCTGTAGTTTGTCCTACGAGGGTGGCACGTTTTTGTGTTTGCATATTATATGAAAACTCCTCAGCGCCTGAAAACGTTCTGTTACTTGTAATTACAAATAGAGGGATGTCAATCATTTTAGTACCATCTACATCATCAAGTGTATAGAAATCAATGGTTTTGTCTTCTTCTCTAAAGTATAGGCTATTTAAGTGAACACCTCCTTTGAAAAAATAGCTACACAGGTATTTTACCATTTCAGGATCTCCACCCCCATTTTTACTTAGGTCTATGATGACAGCATCTGTATTTGCGATTAATTTCATGTAGGCATCTGCAATAGGTTTCCCTTCTTGGAAGTAGGTGAAGCCTCTTAAATCTATATAGCCTACGTTGCCTTCCAATACTTTTACAGTATTAAATCCTGCATTGTATTCCTTTTTTCTTTTGAGGCTATATAATTTTTCTTCAATGATTCGTTCGGGTGTCATCACAGGCGCTTCATATGGAGGTTGATTCATAATCCTCATATGTTTGTCCTTATTAATGGATTGCACAGATTCTGTAAGGGCATTAGCAAAGCTTTCATTTGTTTTAAATGCATCAAAATGACCTGCCTTCAATTGTTTCTTTATATGTGCTTCTGTGTCTTTGGCTATATCAGGAAAGACATATAAATCGTTCATGAGTGTAGACAAGGTATTAATGACCTCTTCTTTGTAGGTATTGCTTAGATCTTGTGAATATGTAGTTGTATGAAATAGAGCACATATAAAAAGGAGAAATAGGTATTTACGAATAATCATCTTTGTTTTAATTTTAAATATGAATTTGTATAAAATTAAAGAAGATGAGTATTAAAAAATTGTAAAAAAGTAAACCTTAATCACGAAGCTCTATTACATAATGTGGATTAAAGAAAACCATCTAAACATTACGCTACAATAGGATCATATTGATGGGTAAATCGTTTAGAAATATTAAGATTGGTAATTTCGATTAGGTTTGATTTTTGAGCAAAAAACTTAAAAGGGGTTGTTTTAAAAATTGCGTTGAAGTCTTTAATGAAATGTGCTTGATCATAAAACCCTGCTTCTAAACCAATCGTAGTGAGATTTACATCAGGAAACTCTTTTCTGAGTTGAAGGATTCTATTCATGCGCCATATTTGCGATACTTTCTTAGGCGAAAGTCCTACTTTGTTTATAAAGTGCTTGTGTAGGGTAACTTTACTTACCTTAAATTCTTCAAATAATTCACTGATTCTAATGCTTCCATGTCTAAACATAATGAAGTTTAGTTGCGCTCTCAACGTCTCATCGACAGACATTGTTTTTGATAATAAGAGGTCGGTAAATTCATTGATAAGTTGTTCTTGTATAATGGCTTTACTTTCGGTGGCAATTTGTCGTATGAGTACATGTGATGTCTTCTCAAGCGTGAAGATATTTTCAAGTGCTATGATGCTGTCATTAAAATCAATAAGCGGATTCTTAATAAGATTAGCAAATGCAAAAGGTTTAAACCGAACACCAGTAATGGTAAGGGCACTGTTTGATTTAAAACTTAATAAGGTATTTGTTTGCCCTATAAAATAAGCGCCTGGTATTAGCTGCATCCATTTGGTTTGTGTGTTGCATCGTACAACACATGGAGCATCAATAAAAATGATATTAAAGGTACAGGTAGGGAGAAACATCTCTAGTGGATCTTTTGTCAATTGCTCATCAGAAAAGACATGCCAATAGCTTTCCACATGATGTGAAAATAAATGATCTGGTAATGTTTCTCTGTACGCTATATTCATCTAGAAAAGCTGCGGAATGTAGTGATAGGTACTATATTCTTATTGTATGTTACATTTTGTGTACTAAAAATACGATTTTTGGATTGCATTACCGTTCGTCACACTATTTTTATAGCGATTGTACTTACATCTATTTATTTTGTGTTTTAGCACTTATCTTAGATGTGTATTCAATGAGAAAATAAAACACAAAGAAACGACTCCAATACAGTTTGTAGAACTGTTTGGTTAGTGTGAAGTAATTTATGGGATAGCTAATAGTTAGCGGTTAATTACACAATCCGTCACCGTAATCTTCATTCGTCCAACTAATACATCTTTCTGCACAATCACAAGAAGAATACATTGGGCAATCTGCATCACTTTGACAAGAACTATAGTGTGCCCCAGAAATTGATTGTAATTCGTTTTTGCTTAGAATACGTACTCCGTCTATTTTTAACATGCTTTTTTTCATAATTGTTTGATTTTATGATGGTATTCTAAAGATACGTTTATTTTGTAAGATACTGTATTTTAATGTGTTAATGTTTTCATGTGCATTTTGAGGAAGAATACTTTTTTTATTTGCCTTCTAACTTCAATAGGCTCAGAACGACATTTCGCGAAAGCGGAATTGAAATGAAGATTAACGATTGTAGATTTTTGATTGCTGATTTTTGAATGTAGTTGACTTCTTTAGTAAGTATACTAAACAAAGAAGTAACTATATGTGATATAGACATAAAATAAAAGCCATTTCATAACGAAATGGCTTTAGATATATACTATTGTTTGTTAGTTATTCAGGTAATTCAATGCTTTCATAAGCACCTAGATCTGGAGCGGTTGTTCTATTGACACCTTTGATGTCTAGTGGAAATTGGTTGGCAGCACTCTGGAGAGCCTGTCCGTTTCCAGCAGTTTCTTCGCCTACTTGTAGCAAGTTATTAAACTCGTCTTGGAAGTCAGGATCTCCACCACGTATAATATCTGTATATAGCGTGGTATTGGTAAAATCAAAAAACGGATCATCTTCAAAATTCCCAAAGGTATCGTCAAAACGTATTTGTGTATTCCTAAAGTTATAATTTAATAGAGCTCCATCTTCTTGATTAAACCCAAGTTCTTCTCCTTGATTTCCGTAGATAATACAATTTGTAAAATTAGCTTCTTGTAAATCACCTACAAACAGTGTTTCTCCTGCAATAAAAGAGTTATCTAAAAATACAGCGGGTGTATTTCTAAAACTCTGTGTCCAATAGTTAGCAAACGTACAATGTGTAAAATTGTAAACCCCTCCTAATTGAACGAGCATGGCAAACTGTCCACAATTATTGATGACTAGATTAGAACCTTCTACATTAGAAAAGCGATTTAATAATCCTGCAGCAGAGGCATTATAGATTTGTGTATTGCTTATCGTAAGATTAGGATTTCCTGTTTGTACGTTAGATTCATTGAGAATTCCTACGGTTGCATTTTTTATGGTAGCATAGTCAACTTCGTTATTGATACTTCCATCGGTAAGTAAGATGGTTCCCCATTGTCCAGGCGTTTCAGAAAAGGACGGTTCTAAACGATCTCCTTCAAAGATGACTTCATTTTCCATAAGTTCGGGATCACTGCTTAAAGCGCCATTTACATCTAATGTTCCGTTATCACCTACAATAATTCCACTGTCGGCATGAAAGTGGATACGAGCACCGGGTTCTATGGTTAAGGTTTTGGGTGTATTTCCATCAGGACTCCCCACAGCCATATAGCCATAGATAACATAAGGTTTTTCGTTAGTAAAGGTGAGTTCTTCATCCGTTAGAAAACGACCTTCTAAGGTAGTTTCTACACCATTTATAGTGAGTGTTTCTACCATGCCTGTTTCTCCATCGCGATCGGCAAATAAGAATATTGCATCTTTTATAAGCGTAACCAGTTCTACTTTTTGCTGATTGGCTCCGCTATCAAATTCGATAGCTTCCGTATTTAAAAACTCTAAACTTCCGGCACCTACTTCGTTAATATCTGTAGTGGTTTCTACAAATACAAAGATGCTATCCTTAGCTAGGATTTCTACGTTTTCAAAAGTACGCCCTGCCACGCCATCTATATTGAGACGGTAATCAGAATCTTCACCTGTCGTTAAGCGTACATTTGGGATATTAATGGTCTCATCTGTATCATTATAGACTTTAAAATTATACGTACTAGAACCAATATTAGTAAATACGGTATCTAAGAAAATAGTGTCTCTAGAAAAACGTAAGTCTCCAGTACTAGGTGTCGTTTCGAAATCATTACGACATGAACTTACTAAAATGATACAAGCTAATAAGAGTAAAGTATAAATACTGCGCATTCAGATAAATTTTATTGGCACCGCCAAAGGGTTTAATATTCCGAGGTTTAGCTCGAAATTAAAATTCAGTTTCGTATAAATGCCTCGTTGCGTTGCCCCGAGGTAGTTTACAACAAATATAACTTTTTAGCCTGTGCAATATTGCCTATTCGTACGATTACTTTTTAGTGCTATGTAGCAGAATCTCTTTTTTCTATATTCTTATCTGTTTTTTATGAATGTTTTGTAGGTGTTTTTCCCGATTCTTTCAAACGAAGTTTGCCCATTATGATTATTTGTTCTTCTCTAAGGATTGTATCAAGAATCGTATTTATAGTTGCAGTCATAAAATGTAGTTCAGTTATTTTAACTTCTATAGTTTTATATCCCACATAAGAGAAGATAAGTACATCTCCGGTAGTTACTTCTAGTTCATAATTACCATCAAAATCTGTTTGCGTGCCTTTATCAGTTCCCTTTATATATATGTTTGCGCCAGGTAATGGCCCTGATTCTTCAGAAACAGTTCCTTTTATGATACGGGTCTGCTGTTTTTTCAGTGTGTCTTGCATATTTTGCTTTAACGCTTCACTCTCCCTATGGTCGTGAATCTCACGAGTTCGATTTCGCGAAAGCGAACTAATCCCTAAACTCTTATAATTTCCATCGGTTTGCTCTGTAGGGGTTGTATTGCTTTGAGCTTTTATTTCTTGTGTGGCAAGTATCGTAATAGGTAATAGAAGCGAAGCAGCATAACTCAACCAAGATTTATTTTCTTTACGTTGTAATTGAATAGGCCGATCTAACTGACTTTTTGTAAATCGCCCACATAAGTATCCTCCTTTTTTTGCTGTTTTATATATGTGTTCATCAGTAACTTTTGTAAAATCAATGACTTCTTTTTCACATACAGCACAGTGTTTTCCTTTTTGAGTAAGTGTCATTGTTGCCCAATCTTCATGGCAAGGTTCAGGAATGGTAATGGTGATTGATTTCTTCATGGGTATTCGTTTTAACATTGTCAAACCTAGCACTTTTACAAGCTTCATAAAACCATGAATGAGGGAATAGGGTGTTTTAGTGAGGGAATGGGAGGGAAGGTTTCTGATTTCTGATTGGAGATTGTGAATTTTTGAATTAAAAAATGTCGCATAACGGTTTACTCTAGAAAGAAGAGATTTGAGGTGTGTTGTTTCAGATGTATTTAGAACAAAGTTTCATGTTCCCTCCCTTCCGTCTGTATTTCGTGCCTCAATCCATCCACCTTCCCTCGCTGAGGGAAGGAGCTTTTGCATTGATGATTAGTTTATATACGCTTTCGCGAACCTGTCAACTGGCAAACAGGAGCGTACTAGGAAATTATAACATTTGAGTATTCCCTCCTAGAAAGGAGGGTTAGGGAGGTGTGATTACTATTATTAAATCAAAACTAAAAAATAGAGTAGTGCTCTAAAATAGAGCAATACTCTATTTGTAGTGTGGAGCTTTGTATATGCTTTTATGCAAGATTGTATGTTCTCTCCCTTCCGTCTGTATTTCGTGCCTCAATCCATCTACCTTCCCTCGCTGAGGGAAGGAGCTGATTATTAGATATAATTGTGCTAGAAGGTTTCTCTTTTTTGGTTTAGAAACCTTAGTTTCCTCGCTATGAAGAGTGGAGTAATGGGTGTGTTTTTTAAAAAGTAAGGTGATTGAGTGATTTTCGCTTTAAGCGAAAATAGTATCGAAATCACCGACTATAAAAACCTACTTCTCAAAAATCTCAATTTCAAAAAGGGTATTCCAGTGTTTTCCAGTAACAAAAAGACGGCCTTCATTGGCCTTATATGCAATTCCGTTTAATACTTCATTTTGAGGATCTAGACCACTTTGTACTTCTTTAGGTAAGGAAGTAAGATCAATCAATCCTTCTATGGCTCCTGTGGTAGGATCTATAATCGCGATACTCGCAACTTGATAGGTGTTGGCATAAATCTTACCATCTATAAATTCTAGTTCGTTAAATGCTTTAGAAACACTTTTGTGATTGGTTGGTTCTATATAACTCTGCTCAGCAAGTGTATTAGGATCTAATGTCCATATTTTAGTAGATCCGTCAGATTTATAGACCTTAGTACCATCATTACATAATCCCCATCCTTCTTTACTTTTATTATACGTAAACGTTCCTGTTTTTTCAAAGTCTGATAGGTTATAAATAAAGCCAGTATTTTCTTTCCAGGTAAGTTGATAGATTTTATCATTATATACAGTCAATCCTTCTGCAAAATAGGCATTATCCATTTTTACTTCTTGTAAAACGTCACCTGTTTTATAGTCTACCTTACGAAGTTTAGATTCTCCATATTTACCAGCGCTTTCATATAAGGTATCGCCTACAAACTCTAACCCTTGTGTATACGAATCGGTTTTATGAGGAAAACGATTTACAATTTTGTATCCATATATTTTTGGGGCCTTGTCATTAAGTACTGAAATAGTAGTTTTTAGATTTATGCTCTCATTTGGAAAGTATATAGTAACAGAAACTTTTTTACGACCTAAGGTTGGCGTTTGTATTTTTGTAGTATAGTCTTTAATTGCCGTCGTTTTATGTAATCTTTTACCATCTATTGCATAGACAATAGAGTCTATGTCATAATTTTTTTTGGCTGTAATTGAAAAAGAAATTTCTTCTCCATTGGTAATTGCATTTTTAGCTTTTGAAGTTTTTAGGGTATAGTTTCCAGATAAATTTTTTGTATCTCCACAAGAGTAAATTAAAACAGATAAACTAAGCAAACAGAGGGTCTTATATAGCGATGTCATAGGTGTCAAATTTGAATGGCAATTTATAACAAAAAATCGGGCAAAAAAACCTTGCATAGGTATCTAAATGATGTATCTTTGCAGCGGCAAGTCCTACACAACTAGCTCCTGTTGAATCCCCCAGGGCGGGAACGCAGCAAGGGTAGACGGTCGTAGCGGTGTGATGTAGGTAGCTTGCCTTTTTTTATGCACATTATTTATAGTTCATATACGTGAAAACCGAAGCAACTTTGCTTCGGTTTTTTTGTGTACTTCTTCATATTTCTGCGAAGGCGGAAATCTCAAAAGAACTTTGTGAATGTAAATAAGAATTAGATTCCCGCTTTCGCGGGAATGAAGATGAATACATACCGAGAAAGTAGGAGAGGTATATTGCGGAAAATTTATAATAAAAATGTGTTAGGTAATGAAGGTTGAGATTCCCGTCTTCACGGGAATGATTTAGTATAAACAACCACCCGTTTTATACCCTAACAAGCATCCATTCCAGGGAAGTAAGAGAAGTGTGCTACGGAAAGTTTATTATAAAAAAGTGTTAGGTAACGAAGGTTGAGATTCCCGCCTTCACGGGAATGAATTTAGTCTAAACAACCACCCAATCTATACCTAACAAGCATCCATTCCAGGAAAGGCGAGCATTTGTCCCATGCCTACAGTGAAGAGCCAATTGCCGTATAAAGCATGCTCTATAGAAACTAAAGTAGTCGATTTTGTTTTGGTATACGTATAGGCAAATAGCAATCCGCCTATAAACGTAAGGACTGTCACGAGTGTATTACGTAAAAATAAATGTGCCATGGAGAATACAATGGCATTTACAAAAATGAAAATCTTTTTATTGGTAAACATCGTTTGGTAACGTTCAAAGAAAAAAGTACGATAAATCACCTCCTGAGGCCATACCGATAAAAATGTATAAATAAATAGAATCGTGACCCATAAATCAGGCTTGTTACGAGGCACACAAAATAGGGCAGAAGCATCCATCACATATACATAAATACTTGTGATAATAGCAATTCCTATAAATTTAATTCCAGTAGCTTTCCAGAAAGATACCCAATCAATTCCCTTTTTAAGTTTAAGTCGTACAGGTGTTTTCTTAAAAAGGATAACTAAGAGATAGATAAAAGCTATTAAAATAGAAGCCGCTTTTATTCTAAAATCATATGGAAGAAGCAGACTAAGCGGAAGTGCTATAAAAAGTATAAATAATTCGGTAGCGAGGTATTTAGATAACTGCATATTAAATTGTAATGGCTGTCGTATGTTTTACTTCATTAATCACAAAAGAACTATGTGTACTTCCTATATGATCTAGTGTTGTGAGTTTAGTAACCATAAATTCTCTAAACTCATTTATATCTGCGACCAATACTTTAATAATGTAATCGTAATCCCCACTTACATGGTAACATTCTACGACTTCCTCTATAGCAAGTACAGCCTTCTCAAAAGTAGTGAGATATTCTTTACGATGCTGAATTAATTTAATATGGCATAATACCACAAAATCACGATGTACTTTAGCTTTATTTACAAGTCCGACATAGTTTTCAATAATGCCTTCTCGTTCTAATTTTTTGATACGTTCATATACCGCAGTAACCGACAAGTTGAGTAAACCTGACAGTTCTTTATTGGTCTTTTTACAATCTTCCTGAAGATAGCCTAAAAGCTTTTTATCTATAGCGTCAAAAGTCATAATAGAAAATATTTCTAGTGGTTATGGTGATTTATACGCTTTCGCGAAAGCGTATACAGCAAAAATACAATTTTATTAGTTTAATTTTCTAAATATAGATAGATTGGTTGATAAATTATCTAGTATCATCTAAATTTGATGTATAAATAATTATAAAGTAGCGTTCTTTTAGAGAGCGTAGCAACTAAAAACACAGATAATATGTCCTATAAACCCGCTAATAAGATTCAAGATTTACAGTACTTCGGAGAATTTGGAGGTGTCAATCCTTCCATTTCTGATAGTTCTACCTATACCTTTCTATCTGCAAAAACGATGTTTG
The DNA here is from genome assembly GCF_947492535.1 of uncultured Dokdonia sp. Lineage (GTDB taxonomy): Bacteria > Bacteroidota > Bacteroidia > Flavobacteriales > Flavobacteriaceae > Dokdonia. The sequence goes on from NZ_CANLNH010000008.1 coordinate 115,081, forward strand.
ACACTTTTGAAGGTGATGCCGATGGCTGTTATTTATATTCTCGTCATAGTACGCCTTCTAATTTATATTTAGGAGAAGCGCTTGCAGCTATGGAAGATACGGAAACGGCTAATGTAGCAGCAAGTGGTATGGGAGCGATCACGCCTGTATTATTACAGTTAAGTGAAGCAGGAGATCATATCGTTTCTAGTAGAACGATTTACGGAGGTACGTATGCCTTTCTAAAGAACTTTACGCCAAGATTAGGAATCTCTACCAGTTTTGTAGATATCACTAATTTAGAAAAAGTAGAAGCTGCGATTACACCAAAAACAAAAGTATTGTACTGTGAGTCAGTAAGTAATCCTTTATTAGAAATAGCCGATTTGGAGGCGTTGAGTGCGCTTTCGCGAAAGCATAACCTGAAACTTGTCGTAGATAATACATTTTCACCACTATCTATTACTCCTGTAAAACATGGTGCTGATATTGTGGTGCATAGCTTAACAAAGTTTATCAATGGATCTTCAGATACGGTAGGTGGTGTTGTATGCGGAAGTCAGGAATTTATAGATCAGTTACGTAATGTAAATGATGGTGCCAGTATGTTATTAGGATCTACTATGGATAGTTTACGTGCGGCATCGGTTCTTAAGAACTTGCGTACCCTACATATTAGAATGAAACAACATAGTTATAATGCATCCTATTTAGCAACTCAATTCCAAGCTGATGGTTTACGTACTGTTTATCCAGGATTAATATCACATCCAAGTCATGAAGTGTTTAAGCGTATGATGAATGAAGAATATGGTTTTGGAGGAATGCTTACTATAGATGTAGGAAGCCTCGATAAAGCCAATGCGCTTATGGAATTAATGCAAGAACGTAATTTAGGATATCTAGCTGTAAGTTTAGGGTTTTATAAAACATTATTTAGTGCACCCGGTACCTCTACTTCTTCAGAAATTCCAGAAGAAGAACAAGTAGAAATGGGACTTACCGATGGTTTAATCCGTTTTTCTGTAGGACTCGATAATGATATAGAACGTACGTATCAAGAAATGAAAAAATGTATGTATGAGGTAGGTGTTTTTGAAACCGCAGCTGTCATATAACATACTATATGTATATAAAAAGATAAGAGCCTGTATAAAAAAACACAGGCTCTTATTATATCTTATTTTTTGTACTTATAATTTTTTAATAGTCATATAGCACTGCCCAGATAATACAGTAATTCCATCACTTACATTACCACTACCTTGAGCAAAAGAATTGATGATCACAAAATCTACAGTGCCAGAAGCCGCTGTTATTTCAAATACAGAAGAAACTGGAGAATAACTTCCAGCATCTGAATTAAATGATGCCGCACTTGAAGTTCCAATTGAACCTGAGTTTGTACCATTTACTCTGGCTTGATAGTCAACAGAAACGCGTTCATTGACACGAATTGTAGCTGTAAGTTCATAGACTCCTCTTGGTAATGTTACTGTTGTTCCAGAGAAAGAAGCCCCATCAATATTACTAAAAAGTTCTGTATCATAATTAAACGGAGTAACAGTACTAGAAGTTAAAGTATTAGAACTAAAAGATCGTTGCATAATTTGTGTTCTAGGCATAATACTAGTCCACACAGCACCATCCCAATATACAAAACCGACCTCCAGACCATTAGTGCCTGTTACTTGCGTTGTATTAAATACAACTGTACCAATTTCTAAAGCAGTTCCTTGCGGATTGGTAACAGTAGATGTATCATCATTTCCTGAAAGTGCGTATTTAGGAACGAGAACACCGCCATTTGTAGTATTAGAAATTTCTAAAGCTGCTCTAGGTGTAGTGGTACCAACACCTACTTGTCCATAAGACATAGTTATGTTGATAAAAATAAAGACAATTAGAAAGATAAGTTTTTTCATAGTACTCAATTTACGCTCAAAAGTAGGGATGTAGATCTTTATATAAAATAATTAACAATAGGTATTCGTTGAAATGACCAGTTCCATCTATAAACAACTAAGTATTAAAAATTAATTAAGTAAAAACCGTTGTTTTTTTCTGGTTTGTGTTATCAAAATTACACAAACGTAAGAGTACGTATAAACTACTATAAATAGTAAAAGTCCGAAATAAGTATTTTCGGACTTTTGTTGTTTTATCTAATGGTTATTTTTTTACTTAAGTCCTTCTATAAGACTTTCTAATTTTTTAAGACGCGCCTCAAGTGCATCTATTTTATCGTTTTGAGAATTAATTACTTCTTGTTGCTCTTGTACTGCTTTTACTAATGGCACTACAAAAGTAACATAAGATACTTTGTAATTATCTTTACTTAGGTCTTCTGGTTTTACTAGACCAGAAAAATCATAATCTGAAGCGATCATAGCTTCTTCAATCTCTTGGGCAATAAACCCTGTTTCGATTTTTGTAGGATTTTCTCTTATCGTTTGAGCATTATGAAATGCATCTAGTTTTGCTAGATCAAACTTGTATGTTACTGGTCGAAGTCGATTTATAAAATCTAATCCAGGTACATTTGCTTTGATGTCATATTTGAATCGGCCGTCAGATGTATTTACAATTGTAGCGGTCCCTTGATCAATTTCAGTAATACTTCCGTATTTTAATTGATTAGCTTTAGTAGGTACTGCACCATTACCTATGCCGACAGCGTTATCATATCCATTTAATATAGTAATATTACTTCCTAGTGCTACAGCATTATTTGCACCTCCAGCAATGTTATTATTATTACCTAATGCAATACTTGAACTAGCGCCATTATTAATAACACTTCCAATTCCTAAAACTACAGATTGGTCAGCACCTCCATTTACAGAGGCGTTTTTTCCAATAGCAATACCACTATTAGAACCTCCGTCAACCAAAGCATTATTTCCAATAGCAATAGCTTCAACGCTATCTGCAGTAGCATTATTACCGATGGCAGTAGCATTGTTGCTTCCAGTAATAGCGGCATTTCCTATGGCAATAGCGTTACTGTTTCCAATTTCTTCGGTATTTGCATTTACACCTATGTATACATTATTACTTCCTGTTTGATTTGTTAACCCAGCATTAATTCCAATACTTGTATTATTAAATCCAGTAATATTATTACTTAGAGATGTTTGTCCTATAGCTGTATTATTTCCTCCTGTCGTATTCTGTCTTAATGCATCATTTCCTATAGCAGTATTACGACTTCCAAATGTATTATTTTCTAACGTTTCATCTCCTACAGCCGTATTAAAATCTCCAGTTGTATTTTTTGTAAGACTTAATGTACCTACAGCAAGATTGTCTCGACCTGAATTAGTTGCTTTTCCAGTTTGATATCCTATAAATGTATTGTGTTCTGATGCTGTATTATCTGGATCATATGCTTCTCCAGCTTCAAATCCAATAAAAACAGATTTTTCATCAGATTGAAGTTCGAATTGCCCAAGTTCAGTGAGTCGTGAAACAAGTTTATTGTTTACGCGGAAATCTAATTCTTCTTCATTAGTGGTTCCAATAAAATGAGTGCCACTCAAAGCATCATCATTACCTGTAATTCTCCATCCAGATACAGGAGTAGGAGTAAAAGGTATCCAATTAGTTACTGTATTATCCCAATAATAAAAACCCGTAGGGTAATCTTGAGGTGTTCCATTAATATTTACATTAGTTAGATCTGTAGTTAAATATATTAACATAGATTGTTGATTTGCTGTTGGATTAATAGCTGCTAAGTTATTAACTCTAGGGATTAGCAATCCATCATCAGATAGTGGCATATCAATATCTATAGAAGAAATATCTAATGTTGCTTGTGGGTCAGTAGTGTTTATTCCTACTTGAGCATTACTAGACAAAAAGGAAAGAAATAATAGTATAATTGTACTAAAATAAAAATGGGGCTTTTTCATTTAAAAATATTTTTTTCACAAATATATAAATGTAAAATATAATTGTAAGAAATTAATATGTTTTAATTTTTTTTTCAAAAAGTGGTATTTTATCGATCTAAAAATGAATTTTGTCGATATTTTTTTAAAAATTGATAAATTTAAGTTATGGTTTAACCGTAATTTTTTTAAAGATAACCTATCGTGCACTTGGGTAATACTATTTTAACATATTAATAGTTTTATTAAATTATTAGGGTTGGCTATTTACATCTCAATTATTTGATTATAGGTATTATATTTAAATCCATAAGAGATAAAAATATTAAAAAAGATTGAGAGACAAGTGTTTAAGGTTCATTTTGAGACCAAAGAAGATTGTTATAAATTTTTTGGGGAATTAAAGTGGTTTGATGGATATAATTGTAATAGATGTCATTCAGATGTATTTATACAATGTAAACAACCACATAGTCTTAGATGTAGTAATTATGGTTATGATGAATCTATCATTGCTTGAACTCTATTTCATAAATTAAAGTTTGGTATTGATAAAGCCTTTGAAAAGCTTTATGAAATTACAATCAATAAGAAATGAGCTAATAGTATATGTTTAGCAGAGCGTTTTGGCGTAAATCAAAAGACCGCATGAAGTTTTCGACAAAAAGTCCAAATAGCTATAAAAAGTAGTGAGAGATATCCTTTGGAGGATGAAGTTCACGATGATGAATTTGAAATAGGGACTCCTCAACCTAGAGAGCAAGGTAGAAGTAAGAGTGATAAAAAGGTAGGAGTGTGATTGTGTATGAACATAGGGACGGTAAATCTGGTAGAAATTATGCTAAGATTATTCAAGACTACAGCACCAAATATCTAAAGCCTATTTTCGATACACATAATTAAGAGTAACGCAAATATCTTAGGTTGGTCAGGCTATAAACTTCTTAAAGAGGGATATCCAAATTTGAAACAAACACTATCGGATAATGGAAAGAATTTTAAAATGCTTCATACTAAAATAAGAAACTTTAAAAATTCGCTAAGAGACGTTCATTCCTATTATAGCAAAGAATACCTACAAAGATATATTGATGAATACTTTTTTAGATTCAACAGAAGCATCAGTGATTTCAAATACAGCAGCTACAGGTGAATAGCTTCCTGCATCACAGTTAAATGAAGCAGAACTCGAAGTTCCTATAGATCCTATATTAGCACTGTTTACCCTTGCCTGATAGTCAACAGAAACACGTTCATTGACATGAATTGTGGCAGTGAGTTCGTAGATTCCCCTTGGTAATGTTACTGTTGTTCCTGAGAAAGAAGCTCCATCAATATTACTAAAAAGTTCTGTATCATAATTGAAAGGAGTGGTAGTACTAGTACTAGAAGTTAAGGTATTAGAATTAAAAGATCATTGCATAATTTGTGTTCTAGGTACAATGCTTGTCCATACAGCACCATCCTAATATGCAAAACCGACCTCCAGACCATTAGTGCCTGTTACTTGCGTTGTATTAAATACAACTGTACCAATTTCTAAAGCAGTTCCTTGCGGATTGGTAACAGTAGATGTGTCATTATTTCCAGAAAGCGCATATTTAGGAACAAGAACACCACCATTTGTGGTATTAGAAATTTCTAAGGCTGCTCTAGGTGAAGTTGTTCCCACACCAACTTGCCCATAAAATACTCCAGTATGGATTAAAATAAAAAGTAATATATAGCTGAGCTTTTTCATTTTTATTAAAATTTACGTTCAAAGGTAGCTACGTAGATCTTCAAAAAAAATAATTAACAATAGGTATTCGTTGAAATGATTGAATTCATCTATAAACAACTTAAATTTCAATACTATTTACGTAAAAACCATTGATAGATTAAGGTTAATATGTTAAATTAATGAATGTTATAATTAATGAGAGAGAGTCAAAACTAGTTATATATAGTAAAAGTCCGAAATTTTCATTTCGGACTTTTACTATATGTTTTTATAAAAGAATGTTCTCTATTTAAGACCTTCAATAAGGCTTTCTAATTTTTTAAGATGTGCTTCTAGTGCATCAATTTTTTTCATTTTGACTTTCAAATCAATTGTTTTGACGCCATTTTACCCGAATGTCTATAATTAGATTTTCAATATCATTCACGTCACTCTCCATTTCAAACCGTAGGACATCGCCTGCTTCAAAATCCAGATTAAAGTTGTTGTTTACATAACGCAAAGTTGATTGATCTAAATTAAATACCCCATCAATATTATTGTTTATATCATTATTAGGCACTACTGTTTCATTTATGAACAATAAGATTTCTCTTGAGTTGTCATTTGTAGCACTCATAGAAATTCCGACGATGGTACCATCAAAAGGCATTATAGGACTCCTTCGTGTGTCTCCTCCTGCATATTCTACCTCTGCAGGGTCAGATCCTTGCCCCAGACGACCAAAACCTAGTGAAGTGCTTTCTAAACTCAACCATTTCCCTCTTACAGCATCAAACATATACAGTATTCCATTTATTACAGTTAACTGTCCTGTTTGTGTTCCAGTAGGATTATTTTGAGGATTCAATCTCATAGATGCTATACCATTATCAATAGTATTTACATCCAAAGCAGCACTTGGATCTGTAGTTCCAATACCCATCTGAGCATGTACAGATATACTAAATAAGAAAAGCACGATAAACTTTACTATAATCGTTTTCATATTGTTTAAGATTATTCTTTGTTTTCTAAAATTAGTTACGAAATTTAGTCCAAATAGTTGCAGATAAACCTCTAATAGGCCCTCCACCATCAACAGCGCTTATTTGAATAAAATCCCCGCTTTCTACCTCTATATCGAGATTTTCAAGGATAAGACTGCCATTTACTAATTGAAACTCATGTTCTGTCACCGTTCCACTAGCATCAGTAATATTGATAGAAATTCTTTTGTCTTGATTTCCAGAAGTAGAATTCATGGTTAAATATACAATACTGGCTTTTTCTGTAATGCGAGGACCACTATCTCTTATATCACCAGCATATTCAAGGTTACCTGAATTAATATTACCTTCATCACCAAAACTAAAAATAGAAGTCTCTATACTAAGCCATTTATTCCTTGTGGCATCATAAAGAAATAATCGGTCGCCTATTACAGAAATCTGACCAGCTGCCGTTCCTATAGGATTCGATTGTGGATTTAGTTTTAATGCTGGAAGATCATCAGATGGAGATTGAATATCCAACGCTGCATTAGGTGTTGTTGTTCCGATACCAACTTGCGCAGTAGCAATTGAGCATACTAGTAGGATAGCAATAAGCAGTAATTTTTTCATTATTCAATACGATTTGGGACTACAAACATATAGATATTAAACACACTAATAATTAGATAAATACACTTTTCGTTAACTTGTCAAAAAGAATCGATGAAAGTCACAAAAAATGACAGTTTTAACGTCATTTTACTATAATTACGCACAGAATTTATGGCAAAACCGTAAAAATATTCTTGTTTTATCTTGTCTTTCGCTATATCATATTTTATATAAAATGGTTACATTGTGAGTCTAAAATTTAGATCATATGGATAGTCAAAGACAAGACACTCAAAATGAAAAAATAGTAGAGAATAAAGAGCTCAATATTTGGGAAGCACTTATTCCTGTTTTTGCATTGGTTGGAATGCTTGCTTTTAATGTTTTTGTGTTTGGAGATGATGCATTATCTGGATCTAATCAATTTGTTTTATTATTAGGAGCAGCTGTTGCAGCTATTGTAGGTCATTTTAATAAAGTGAGTTATAAGCAAATGGTAGAAGAAGTTGCTCAAAATGTAAAGTCAACTACAGGGGCTCTTTTAATTTTATTAATGGTTGGAGCATTGGCTGGAACTTGGCTACTTAGTGGTATTATCCCTACGATGATTTATTATGGATTACAAATATTGAATCCAACAATTTTTCTCGCTGCTTGTGTTATTATTTGTGCTGTGATATCAATAGCTACAGGAAGTAGCTGGACAACATCTGCAACCGTAGGTATTGCGCTTATAGGTATTGCAAGTGCCTTAGATATTTCTTTAGGAATGACAGCTGGAGCTGTACTATCTGGAGCTTATTTTGGAGATAAATTGTCACCTATGAGTGATACAACAAACTTAGCACCAGCAATGGCAGGAACTGATTTGTTTACACATATTAAATATATGACCATTACCACAGTACCTACTATTATTATTACCCTTATCGTATTTATTATTATTGGATTCACTTTAGATACTTCAGGTACTGCAAATACAGAAGCGATATTGACAGATATAGAAAAGACATTCAATATTTCGCCATGGTTATTTCTTGTGCCTATTATTGTGATTATTTTGATTGTAAAGAAAACACCACCATTAATAGCGCTTTTACTAGGGACATTATTAGGAGCTGTTGCTGCCTTAATCTTTCAGCCAGATCTTGTTGTTTTAGCTGCGGGTGGAGAAAAATTAGACTTTATAACAGGCTATAAAGGAATTATGAATGCAATAACAGTGAAAACAACAATACCCACTGAAAATGCGATATTAGCAGATCTTTTTTCAGCCAAAGGTATGGCTGGTATGTTGGGTACAATATGGCTAATTATTTGTGCTATGGTATTTGGAGGTGTGATGGATGCTATAGGTGCATTAGCACGTATAAGTAAAGCACTATTATCTCTTTTTCATACAACATTTGGTCTTTTTGCCAGTACAGTAGCTAGCTGTTTAGCATTGAATGTTACAGCTAGTGATCAGTATTTAGCAATAGTCGTACCTGGTAAAATGTACAGTAAAGCATTTAAAGATAAAGGACTAGCTCCAGAAAATTTATCTAGAACGTTAGAAGATTCAGGAACGGTAACCTCAGTCTTGGTACCTTGGAATACTTGTGGTGCCTACCAAAGCGGTGTGCTAGGAGTATCAGTATTAGACTATTTTGTGTTTGCCATCTTTAACTGGTTAAGCCCATTTATGACTTTATTATTTGCAGCTTTCAATATTAAAATACGTCAATTGAAAGATGCAGGAAAAGAAGCATAACACACACTATTATATAATTACTTTTACAGCTCTTTTAACCTTTTAAAAGAGCTGTTTTTTTATGCTAAAATGAAAGAAATTACCTTTGTGATTTAGAAGTGTCAACCTACTTAAACGAGCGATTAAATGAATAAGCTTCGATCATAAATTTTAAGAAAGCCTTGTGATTTTACAGGGCTTTTTCTTTGAAATATAGACGGTATTTTCTCATAGATTTTTTACATTTACAAAAATACTTTTTTATGGCATCAGTAACCTTAGGGGGAACCCCAGTAAATACAATAAGCAACCTTCCTGAAGTAGGAAGTCCAGCACCAGCTTTTACGCTTTCGCGAAATGATCTTTCTTCTGTAACCCTTAATGATTATAGAGGTAAGAGATTAGTGTTAAATATCTTTCCAAGTGTAGATACGGGTGTTTGTGCTCAATCTATAAGAACATTTAATGAAAGAGCGAGTGCACTAGAAAATACAGAAGTTCTATGCATTTCTCGTGATCTACCATTTGCGCAAGCTCGTTTTTGTGGTGCAGAAGGGATTGAGAATGTAAGTACACTTTCCGATTTTAAACGTGGTGAATTTGGAAAAGATTACGGAGTAGAACTTATAGATGGTGGTTTTGAAGGATTACATTCAAGAGCTATTGTCGTGGTAGATGATAAAGGAAAAGTAATTCATACAGAACAAGTTTCAGAGATAGGACACGAGCCTAATTATGATGCTGCCCTTAATGCATTGTCATAGAGATGCCAACTAGTTTTATAAAAGGACGTCTTAAAGGGTGTGTATACGCATTTAAAGGTGGAATACTCTTATTAAAATCGGAAGCGAGTATTCAAGTGCAATTTGGAATAGCAATACTTATTACAATTGCAGGTTTTTATTTTAAAATTTCACCTACAGAATGGATGATACAAACCATATGCATCGGTATGGTAATGAGTATTGAAGGTTTAAATACAGCGGTTGAAGAAATTGCAGATTTTATACATCCTGATTTTCATAATAAAATAGGGAAAATTAAAGATATTGCTGCTGGTGCTGTAGGCATTGCAGCGCTTATTGCTGTAATTGTGGCAGGTATTATTTATGTCCCTAAGATATTTTGATACTAAAATAATCATATAGAACACCTTACTTTAAGAAGTTATAAGCAATAAATAATAAAACCTAGGCTTATTGAAGATATCTCTGTGTATAAAAAGCTGTAATTGGGCACCAAATCCCCTATATTTCCGTTTCATATTTGTATTTTTAACCTGAATAATGCAGGTTTAACCTAACAACACAATCCAATCACTAGCTTAATGGCTAAAAAGAAAACAACGACTAAAAGTAAACCTAAAAAAACAAAGACACCCAGAAAACCCATAAGCTTTAAACTTTCTAGACAGCAACAAATTATATTAGGAAGTTTTTTGTTTTTTCTTGGAATCGCTTTGTTCTTCTCCTTTGTTTCCTACTTATTTACTTGGAAAGTAGACCAAAGTGTACTTACAGATATTACAGATAGAGATGCTCAAACAAAGAACTGGCTAAGTAACTTTGGAGCAGGAATGAGTAATTTCTTTATCTATAAAGGGTTTGGGGTTTCTGCATTTATTATATCGATATTACTTACGATATCAGGCGTATATTATTTCTTTGATTATACAAAAGCAAAATTAAGACAGTTTTGGTTTTGGGGTATTTTAGTGATGCTATGGCTTTCGGTATTTTTCGGATTCTTTCATAAACAGAATGATCTCCTTGGCGGTCGTGTGGGGTACGAGATTAATGATTACCTACAAGATTACTTAGGCCTTATAGGAGCTGCTTTTATTTTGGCATTTTTAGCAATAGCATATGCGGTAGTACGACTTAAAATGACACCCGATAAAGTAGGAACCTTCTTTAAAAGTACAAAAGACCAATTATCTGATGAGTTTAAAGAAACTCCTGCAGATACTATTGAAACCACCGAAACAGTTCAAGCTCCAGAAGCTGACCAAATAGTAGAAGATACGTCAGCTATTGTAGAAGAAGTTGTTAAAAATACAGAAGAGGAGAATACATCTGGAAAATCTACATTTGAAATGAATGTAGAAAACCTACAACCTACCATTGGTAAAAAGAAAAAGAAGGATGAGCTTGTAGACCCACCTATGGAGATTACAACGCCCGACCCTGAACCAGAATTAGTCATTACTACAGATGCTTCTGAAGAAATTGATATCGAAATTAAAGCCCCTGTAGAAGAAAAAGAAGTTAAGAAGAACCTTAGTGACCAACTGGTAGATGATTTTGGAGAATTTGATCCTACCTTAGAATTGGGACATTATAAATTCCCACCTATTGATTTATTAAAGGATTACACAAAGGGTCAAGGAATCACAATTAATCAACAAGAATTAGAAGAAAATAAAAATAGAATTGTTGAGACCCTAAATAATTATAAGATTGGGATTGCAAATATTAAAGCAACCGTTGGTCCTACAGTGACCTTATATGAGATTGTACCTGAAGCTGGAGTACGTATTTCTAAGATTAAAAACTTAGAAGATGATATTGCATTATCGTTAAGTGCACTTGGAATTCGTATCATAGCACCTATTCCCGGCAAAGGAACGATAGGGATTGAAGTGCCAAATAAAAACCCAAGAATCGTGTCAATGCGATCTGCTGTAGCTTCTCCTAAGTTTCAAGAAGCCGAAATGGAACTACCATTAACATTAGGAAAAACGATCTCTAATGAAACCTTTGTAGTAGATCTTGCAAAAATGCCACACTTATTAATGGCAGGAGCCACCGGGCAAGGAAAATCTGTTGGGTTAAATGCCATATTAGCATCTTTATTATATAAGAAACACCCTGCAGAAGTAAAGTTTGTACTTGTTGATCCTAAAAAAGTAGAACTCACACTCTTTAATAAAATAGAACGTCACTATCTAGCGAAGCTTCCAGATACAGAAGAAGCTATTATTACAGATAATTCTAAAGTAATCAACACACTAAACTCTCTTTGTATAGAGATGGATGCACGTTATGATCTGCTTAAAAATGCCATGTGTCGTAATATAAAAGAGTATAATGTGAAGTTTAAAGCCCGTAAACTCAATCCTAATAATGGGCATAAGTTTTTACCTTATATCGTATTAGTAGTGGATGAATTTGCAGACTTAATCATGACCTCTGGCAAGGAAGTCGAGACACCTATTGCACGTTTGGCGCAGCTAGCACGTGCTATTGGAATTCACCTTATTATTGCGACACAAAGACCCTCTGTAAATGTAATTACGGGTATTATTAAAGCAAACTTTCCTGCACGTATTGCATTTAGAGTAACATCAAAGATAGATAGCCGTACGATTTTGGATACCTCTGGCGCAGACCAATTAATAGGTCGAGGGGATATGCTATATACACAAGGAAATGACGTCGTACGTATTCAATGTGCTTTTGTAGATACACCAGAAGTAGAACGTATCGTAGATTATATAGGCGGTCAAAAAGCCTATCCAGATGCGCATCTTCTACCAGAATACGTAGGAGAAGAAAGTGGCACGAGTCTTGATATAGATGCCAGTGATAGAGATAAGCTCTTCCGAGAAGCCGCCGAAGTACTGGTAATTGCACAACAAGGAAGTGCCTCTTTATTACAACGAAAACTCAAACTAGGATATAATAGAGCTGGGCGTCTTATAGATCAGCTGGAAGCAGCAGGCATTGTAGGACCTTTTGAAGGGAGTAAAGCACGTCAAGTACTTGTACCTGATATTATGGCTCTAGATCAACTTTTAAATAATGAAGGAAATGAATAAAGTGAGTATGCGATTTTTAATGAGTATGCTATTAATTTTGGGAGGTTACGCTTTCGCGAAAGCGCAATCAGCTCAATCATTACTCAAAGAAGTAGACAGTAAAGTAAAGAGCTATGAAAATATAGCCATCGACTTTAAATATGCATTAACCAATGAAGCTGAAGGTGTAAATCAAGAAACGAAAGGGAATGTTGTTTTAAAGGGAGATTTGTATGCACTTAATTTATTAGGAACGAAACAAATTTTTGACGGCGCTAGTATTTATACAATAGTTCCTGAAGATGAAGAAGTTACTATAAGTACGGTAAGTGATCAGGATGAAAATGCAATCACACCATCCAAAATGCTTTCGTTCTTTAATGATGGGTATACCCAAAAAATGGATATTACTCAAAAAGTAAATGGACGTACCATACAATATGTGAAATTAACCCCTATGGATTCTAATAGTGAAGTAAAACACACATTATTAGGTGTTGATACTACCACAAAACATATCTATAGATTGATTATTGTACAAAAAAACGATACTAAAATTACAATTACAGTAAACTCATTTAAACCTAATCAGCCTATATCTGCAAAAGCATTTGTATTTGATGAAAGTAAGTACACAGATTATTATATTAACAAAATATAACAAGCACAGTACTGTAGGAATGAAGAAGGTATTGTATTTTTGTTTTCGATTTCCTAATTAATGAAAATACTAGATCGTTATATACTTTTCACATACGTGAAAACATTCTTGAGCATCTTTATCATATTGATGTTCATTTTTGTTTTACAAAGTGTCTGGCTCTATATACAAGAGCTTGCAGGACGAGACCTTGATTTTAGTGTTATCCTTAAGTTTTTATTATTTGTAACCCCAAGCCTTGTAACTCTAGTACTACCTTTATCTGTACTACTTACCAGTATTATGACATTTGGAAACTTTGCCGAAAACTACGAGTTTGCAGCAATGAAATCTACAGGAATATCATTACAACGAGCTATGAAAAGTCTCATTGTATTTATCGTTTTCTTAGGGATTACTTCATTTTTATTTGCAAACTATGTAATTCCTGCATCTCAATTTGAATTTAGAAACCTTCGTAATAATATTGGAAAACTAAAACCAGCAATGATCATACGCTCTGGGCAATTTAATGCCATAGGAGAAGATATCAATATCCGAGTAGCAGAAAAACACGGTGAACGTGATCAATACTTGACAGATGTTATTATACATCAAAAAGAACCTGGACGTATAGGAAATTATACGGTGATTAAAGCAAAAGAAGGAGAGTTAATTAGTTCGTTAGAATCTCCTATACTTTCTCTAAAACTCTCTGATGGTAACTATTATAGTGAAGTAAAACAGTCTGACTATAAAAAACAAAAAAGAGAACCTTTTGCAAAAAGTTATTTCGAAACCTATACACTTAATATTGATTTAGGGGCCCTTAATGGCGATGTAGATTTAGATAATAAAGGGATTGATAATTCTTATCAAATGCTGAATGTAAAAGAACTAGATTCGTCATTAACAGGATTAGCTAAAAAATATGATAAGAGTCGAACGGATTTTGGAAATACATTTATAAAAAAAGCCAATTTCAAACCTATAAAAGATTTTAAATTACCATTGGTAGATACGATACAGGAAGTACTTTTGGATAATTATAATCTTACAGATAAAGTAGCTATTTTACAATCTGTAAAATCGAGTATAGGAAATTCACTTACCTCCATAGATAGAAGAAAGAAGATACATGCAGTAGATGTAAAACGTCTTAATAAATTTGAGATAGCGATCCATGAAAAATATGTGCTAGGGTTTAGTTGTATTGTCTTATTCTTTGTAGGAGCACCCTTAGGCGCGATTATTCGTAAAGGAGGATTAGGATTACCTATTGTAGTAGGCGTTGTCTTATTTCTTACGTTTCACTTTATAGGAATCTTTGCAAAAAACAGTGCAGAAGATGGAACTATTTCTGCATTTACAGCAAGTTGGTTAAGTACATTTATTACCCTACCCATAGGCGTATATCTTACCTACAGGGCCACAACAGACCAAGGACTCATAGATTTAGACCCTATTCGTTTATTCCTTCAGAAAATCTTCGAAAAGAAGAAAAAAGTAGTTGAAGAAATAGTAGAAGAAAAAGTAGCATATACCTTAACTAAAGAAGAAGAGGCCATATTAGATGCACGGTCTATTAATCAATTGAAAGAAATAGTAAAAAACTATAAGCAATATGAGTATAGTGATGCATTGCGATATGGAGCATTAGACCGATTAGATGCATTAGGGATCACAAAAGAGAACCTTAAAGTACAAGGGTTTTATGAAAATGTCACCTATAATAAAGCAGAAAAATATTATACTGACTATAAGAAATATAACAAGTATACATTAATAAATTACCTGATTTATATTGCACTTTTTGCAGTAGCAATTTTTACCCCACAGCTTATAGGAAAGAACCCTGCTATTGTACTTACTTATCAAATATCGCAAATAGCTTTTCTTGTTATATTTTATATTCTATTTATACTTACGCTCGTTTCTATTTCTAAATATTACACCACGATAGGAAAGAAGCAGACTAATGGGTTATTTATTCTTTTTTTCCTACTAGGCATTCCTGGGTATCTGATTATTTATTTTTATTTTAAAAATAGGATGAAAGAAGATTTAGGAATGATTAGATAGTTCATGTATTCTATTCCGACAAACACACCATAATTCGTATCTTTGTAACCAAAATAGCAACCTATGCAAATGACTGTAGAACGTACTACGCAACTCCATACCATTGAAGAAGCAATAGAAGACATTAGACAAGGTAAAGTGATCATTGTGGTAGATGATGAAGACCGTGAAAATGAAGGTGATTTTGTAGCTGCAGCTGGTGCTGCCACTCCAGAAATGATCAACTTTATGGCAACACATGGTCGCGGACTCATCTGCGCTCCGATTACAGAAGAACGTTGTGATGATCTTCAATTGAATATGATGGTGACAAGCAATACCGATCCTATGGAAACTGCATTTACCGTTTCTATAGATTTAAAAGGTCAAGGAGTGACTACAGGAATTTCTGCAAGTGACCGCGCTAAAACGGTTATCGCACTTACAGACTCAGCAACCAAACCACTCGATTTAAGCAGGCCTGGACATATTTTTCCGCTTAAAGCGAAAGAAGGAGGTGTGTTACGCCGTACGGGACATACAGAAGCTGCTATCGATTTTGCAAGACTTGCCGGATTTGAACCTGCTGGAGTGATTGTAGAAATCATGAATGAAGATGGTACTATGGCACGCTTGCCACAACTATTGGAAGTAGCCGAAAAATTTGATCTAAAGATTGTTTCTATAGAAGACCTTGTTGCCTACCGTATGGAGCATGACAGTCTAATAGAGAAAAAAGAAGATTTTGATATCCAAACGCGTTTTGGTGATTATAGATTACGTGCCTATAAACAAACAACTAATGATCAAGTACATATTGCGCTTACGAAAGGAAGTTGGACAAAAGAAGAACCTGTCCTAGTTCGCGTTAACTCTACGCAGATCAACAATGATATCTTAGGAACCCTCACTAATAATGCCGATAAGAAACTAGACGATATGTTTAGAGCTATTAATGAAGCAGGAAAAGGAGCCATTGTGTTTATCAATCAAGATAATAATGCAGCCAATCTTTTAGGACGATTAAGTGAGCTGAAAAAGAATCAAAAAGAAGGCATCATGAAAGCACCTAATATTGTGATGGATGCTAAAGACTTTGGAATAGGGGCACAAATACTTCATGACCTTTCTATTACTAAGATTAAATTACTATCTAATACCGACGGAACAAAACGTGTAGGAATGATAGGATATGGCTTAGAAATCGTAGATCGCGTGCAATACTAAAATAAATATTTCTATAGAGGCTAATTTTCGTCAAGCTGAACTTGTTTCAGCTTCTCATCAAATTGATAAGTAACAGAATGAGATTCTGAAATAAATTCAGAATGACATTTCAAGATGTTTTTTTTGTATACGCTTTCGCGAAAGCGTATGATATAAAGATTTTGATTTCTGCACTAAGTATGTTTGAAACATAGGATCAAATCAAAAACAATTAAGGATAAACTTTTAAACTCAAGTAACGGTTCGTACCTTTGTACGACTATATTAAAAAAAACTTATGAGTTCATATGATGTAGCCGTTATAGGCTCTGGACCTGGTGGATATGTAGCAGCGATACGTTGTGCACAACTAGGAATGAAAACTGCCCTTATAGAGAAGTATAACACCTTAGGAGGGACCTGCCTTAATGTAGGATGTATCCCTTCTAAAGCCTTACTAGATTCTTCTCACCATTATGAAGATGCGATCAAGCATTTTGATGAACATGGTATAGAAGTAGGTGACGTAAAGTTCAATCTTGAAAAAATGATTGCTCGTAAGCAAGGCGTTGTCGATATGACCACAAAAGGAATTGAATTCCTTATGGGTAAAAATAATATAGATGTATATCAAGGTGTGGGATCTTTTAAAGATGCAACACATATTCATATAGACGGAGAGAAAAAGGAAACCATCGAAGCAAAACATACCATTATTGCTACGGGATCAAAACCAAGTACGCTTCCTTTTATCACCTTAGATAAAGAACGTATTATTACATCTACCGAAGCATTAAAACTGAAAGAAGTTCCTAAGCACATGATTGTGATAGGAGGTGGAGTGATAGGTTTGGAACTTGGTCAAGTATATAAAAGACTTGGAGCTGAGGTAACTGTGGTTGAATATATGGATCGTATCATTGCAGGAATGGATGGTGCGCAGAGTAAAGAAATGCTCAAAGTATTCAAAAAACAAAAAATGAAGTTTGCATTATCTCATGGAGTAACAGCTGTAGAGCGTAATGGAGATGAGATTACTGTAAAAGCTACCAATAATAAGAAAAATACCGAAGTAGAATTTAAAGGTGATTATGTATTAGTGGCTGTAGGACGTCATGCGTATACAGATGGACTAAATCTTGAAGCCGTAGGAATTCCTACAGATACGCGTGGTAAGATTGAAGTCAACGAGCATTTACAAACCAATGTTCCTAATATCTACGCGATAGGGGATGTGATTAAAGGTGCAATGCTTGCCCATAAAGCTGAAGAAGAAGGCGTATTTGTTGCAGAGACATTAGCAGGACAAAAACCGCATATCAATTATAATTTAATCCCTGGAGTTGTGTATACATGGCCAGAAGTGGCTTCTGTTGGTAAAACAGAAGAGCAATTAAAAGAAGCTGGTGTCGAATATAAATCAGGGCAATTCCCAATGCGTGCTTTAGGACGTAGTCGTGCCAGTGGAGATATAGATGGATTTGTGAAAGTCTTAGCTGATAAAACAACAGATGAAGTATTAGGAGTACATATGGTAGGCGCACGTGTAGCTGATTTAATTTCAGAAGGAGTAACCGCTATGGAATTCAGAGCAAGTGCAGAAGATATTGCTCGTATGAGTCATGCACACCCTACATATGCAGAGGCTGTAAAAGAAGCCGCACTTGCAGCTACAGAAGACAGACCCTTACATATTTAAAGAAACGATGTTTTAAGAAGTGTAGCGCACTTAAAACATATAACTCAATATATCCCGCGCTTGTCGCGGGATTTTTTTTGAACGCTATTGTACTTTAATCTAACTATCCATGTACAGAACAACGCTTAAAATTTCTATCATATTCTTATATCTTATTATCATTGCTGGTGCTATTGTTAGGATGACAGGAAGTGGTATGGGATGTCCCGATTGGCCAAAATGTTTTGGGTATTATATACCACCTACAGAAGAAGCTCAAATTCAATGGGAACCTAATAAAGCGTATAAGAAGGGATATATTATCATTGTAGAAGAATCACTGCGTATTGCACCCAAAGATTTTACATCTGCAGCTACGTATTCAGAAAGTAACTGGTCTACGTATGATAAGCATGATTATGCTACGTTTAATGTATGGCAAACTTGGATAGAGTATATTAATCGACAAGTAACCGTACTAGCAGGAATCCCAATACTCTTAATGATTATTAGTGCTTTTTGGTATTGGAAACGTCGTCCGTGGCTTATTTTTGGTTCTTTCTTTGTACTACCGCTTATGGGGTTTGAAGCATGGTTAGGAAAACAAGTGGTAGATTCTAATTTACTTCCTGTAAAGATCACCATTCATTTGATTGCAGCCTTAGTTATTGTTGCACTCTTATTATATCTATGGTATAAATCTCAGGAGAAGGAGGGGAGTACGCTTTCGCGAAATCGAACTCGTGAGATTCAAGATCATAGAGAGAGTGAAGCGTTAAAGCTTAAAAAGCATGACCCACTATTTAAAAACTTAGTGCTATTAGCTGGCGTATTGACGTTAGTTCAAGTTGTGTTTGGAACTCAAGTACGTCAATATGTAGATGAACAAGTCATCGCTCTAGGATATGATGCTAAAGACCAATGGTTGAATCCGCCAACAGTTATGTTTTATGTACATAGATCATTTTCTATACTTGTAACCCTACTGAATGTATACCTATTCTGGCGCAACCGAAAATACCTATTAGGACACGCCAACTTAATGTTATGGATATTGATTCTTATTGCACTAGAAGTTGTGACAGGCATTGCGATGTATTATATAGATTTTCCATTTGGAACACAGCCCTTACATCTCGTAGTAGCTTCTCTATTATTTGGGGTACAGTTTTATGTGTATTTGGAGAGTATGAGGAGTAGAGAAGAAGTACGTACAGCGTAAAGACATTCCCTCCTAGAAAGGAGGGTTAGGGAGGTGTTTTTTAATAATAATACTATTTATACACCCCAAATCCCTCTGCTATAGGGAAACATTTGCTCTTAGAGTATTGGAATATGAGGAAGGTTTTTAGAACCCTACTTGTAGTAATCAATATTCTTATTGTTTTCTCAACCAACCTAAAATTCGATCATTATCAATGCTCCATTTTCCGTTGATTTTTTTTAATTGGTAAGTTTCTCTAGAATTTCCGAAAGGCCCAGGGTTTTGTTGGATGATTTCAACTTCATTTTTAGTAACATTAGCTATAATTGAAACATGACCATATTTGTTTAATAATGTTTCAGAGTAAATAAGGAGGTCTTTAATTTTAGGTTTAGAGACACTTGGATTGGTATATTGAATTAAATCTCGCTGTTTGTTTATACCTGTATCTTTTATACTATGGTTAAAGAAATCTTTTGCATGACCATAACTATCAGGCATTTTATGATGCAATTCTTCATAATAATATCGTTTTACAAATTCAACACATTGATATTTTAACCCAAGGTTGTATCCATCTTTAGAAATTTCCCTTCCATTAATATTTCCGACACCTCCATTGTAATAAACATATACTCCGTGTAAACTATCTATCTTTTGTCCAATGGAGTAACTCGGATTTAAATTAGTTCTTTTAGCTATAAAAATACCTGTAGTTATTAAAACTACTATTCCAAATATGAGCAATCTCTTTTTATTCATTTATATATTCTTTTTTCCCACAATAAATACATAATCTCCCAAGTCATTCTCATACGATTTCATCACCTGATGAATACCTCCAGAATCAATGTCTTTTCTAAGGTTAGTGAGTCCTTGTGCTACTTCTTCTTTATTAGCTAAAGCAGAAAAAGATGAAATACCATTTCTAATCTGTGTATTAAAATAGACTTCTGGGGTATGTTTACCGCAATATAAAAAGTGATCTTGTAAATCAGGTTGTATACAATAAGTTTCTGTCGCTAGTAGTTCAATACCTGTGTTTTCAAACGCGTTAGTGATAGATGCTAAAGAAGGCATTTGCGAGATAGAGTCCGCAAGCATTTTTGGGAAGTAATGACATAGCCAATACTGTTTCATTTGTTTAGGAGTTGAAGTAAAAATAACAAGGTGTCCTTCTTTCTTTAATGTATTTGCTAGTTCTATAATTCCTTTAGTAATATTTGGCCAATGGTGTATTGTTAAAAAAGCGGTAATCCCATCAATACTTTCAGTGTTTAAGCTTGTTTTTTCTGCAGTACCTATCCGCCAATCTATAGTCGTATTTCTCTTTTTTGCTTTTTCAAGCATTGTTATAGAGGGATCAATGCCTATGTACTGAAATTTGGTCTTTTGAAATTCATGGGTGTAATTTCCGGAGCCACACCCAATATCTAGATATACGCCTTCTACGGTTGGTTGCAGATGATATAACATACGCTCCGTAAGGTATGGATCTGCTTTTCTAGTCAGATCATAATCAATCCCTATCTTGTCGTATTTGGCTTTCATTGAAAGAACTTCCCATAATAGTTTAAATCGACTAATCGTCCATCTGTAGTACGATAGTCACGCCTAACAGTACCTTCAAATTCAAAACCACACGCCAGCGCAACTTGAATACTTCTCTTGTTCTCCTTGGCAATTCTGCATAAGAGTTTTTTAAATCCGTGTTCTTGTACAATTGTGTTTATAAGAGAAGTGAGATGATGTGTAATAATCCCTTTGCCTTCATAGTCTGCATCAATAAAAGCACCTAGTTCTGCTTTAGGGACATCCCAATCTATATTTTTTATATCTATAAATCCAATCAATTTTTGGGATGCTTTTTCTTTAATGATGTATGGGAAATAGGAACGATGCTTTATACGTATTGAAATTTCTTTACAATATTCTTGTGTCGCTTCAAGCGTTGTTGTTTTTGCAACGGTTCCAGCAAAAAAATCGTTTAAGCGTTTTTTGTTCTCTTGTATGAGTGTAAAAAAAGAAAGACTGTCTTCTTCTTGTAAGAGTGTACATTGATAAGGAGTAAAATCAAAAGGCATAGATTACTGAATTGGTATCACAATGTTACAACGAATTTAATCTCAAAACCTTGATTGAAATCAAGATTTCTGAATTCTTGATAAGGTTTCAGGACTCATTCGTAGATAAGAAGCAATATATCGATGTGGGATTTCTTGAAATAATCTAGGATGCGTTTCTAAAGCCTGTTGGTATCTAGCGAATGGCGAATTGAGTAATAGACTTTTTTCTCGATCAACTTGCATCAATAAAAGCTGCGAAAGGACTTCCTGCCAAAGCGTTAATGTAGTTTTCTCTTTTTGAATAAAATCTAGAAATCTTTTTTTAGAGATCACTCTAACTTTGGTTTTTTTGATGGTTTTAATACATAATGTAGAAGCTGTATCTGTCAAAAAAGAATCGATAGCAGATATCAATGATCCTTTATATCCAAAGTATACGATATGTTCTTTAGCATCTTCTGTAAAATACACACGTACACTTCCTTCTTCTAAAAAATACAAATGTGTATCTATAGTATCTGCTTCTTTGATATAGGTATCTCTTTTAAAATCAAGTTCATATTCCCATAAGTCAGCTTCGGCAATAGTGCTTTTTAATATATGAACAGCATTTTCTATCAACATACATCTCTATTTTACGAACTACAGGAGAGCATAGAGCATCCTACTTTATGACGTGCCCATTCGGGACGTTTGGCAAACCAACGTTCATGTTTAGGTTGCTCATCGTATGGGTTTTTAAGAAGCGCATGAATCTCATCGAGAAGGTCATAATTCCCTTTATCGGCTTCATCGATGACGAGTTGCGAGATATAGTTACGTAATACATACTTAGGATTTACGGCATTCATCTGTTGCGCACGTTCAGCATCAGTTAATCGTTCTTGTGAAAGACGTTTGAGATAGTGTTGAAACCATGTTTCCCAGTTGGTATAGATAGCTCCTGTGATCTCTTCTGGTGTGTAGAAGGCCGCTTTCGCGAAAGCGTAAAAAACATCTTTCAAATTTTCAGTAGTGTCCTTAGATACCTGAGATAGATTCCTAAAGAAAATAGTCATATCGGTTTCTGAAGCTTGGAGGTTTTTTTCCAGATCAGCAATCAATTGAATATCTGTTTCTAGCGCTAATTGTAGCCCTAGTTTTTCTCGCATCATGGCGATATACTTTTTAGGGTACTCCGTATGGTAGCTCTGTAAAATTGCTTCTAATTGCGTGGTTTCTCCAATTAATGGAACCAATGCATTAGCAAGCTGTAAAAGATTCCAAAGTCCTATTTGCGGTTGATTTCCAAAACGATACCGTTTGTTTTGGCGATCGGTGGTATTTGGAGTCCATCCTGGATCATAGCCCTCTAGCCATCCATACGGACCATAATCTATCGTAAGACCAAGAATAGACATATTATCAGTATTCATGACTCCGTGTACAAAACCAACACGTTGCCAATGCACAATCATGTTGAGCGTGTTTTGTACGACTTCATTGAAGAATCCAAGATACCCTTCTTTAGTGCCTTGTTCATAGTGTGGGTAGAAGTGTTTGATGGTATAATCAACGAGTGTTTTAAGTGTTTCTGTATCTTGGCGGCTTGCAAAGATTTCAAAATTTCCAAAGCGTATAAAACTTGGTGCCACACGACATACAATGGCACCTTTTTCATAAGCAGCATTTCCGTCATATAAGACATCTCTTAATACTTGGTCTCCAGATAATGCGAGTGAAAGTGATCGTGTCGTAGGCACGCCCAAATGATACATAGCCTCACTACATAAATGCTCTCGAATAGAAGACCTAAGTACTGCAAGTCCATCTGCCGTACGAGAATAGGGAGTTTCACCAGCGCCTTTAAGTTGTATTGCCCAACGCTTATTATGATGTGTGATTTCTGCTAGGTTAATAGCTCTACCATCCCCTAATTGCCCTGCCCAATGTCCAAATTGATGTCCGCCATAACACATTGCATACGGCGAAGTGCCTTCTTCTACATTGGCTCCTGTGACCATTTCAAGAAACGCTTTCGATTGCACATCGTCTTCTGAGAATCCAAGAGTCTCTGCCATCTCTTTAGATACTTGAAGTAGAGAAGGAGTTGATGGTATTCTAGGAGTTACATAAGAAAAACAAGCTTTGGCTACCTGTCGTCTTGTATTTGCGGTAGTAGGATCGGCAGGTAATTCTTGACTAAACGTGTTTTCTATAGATAATTGCATAGCGCTTTTTTGAATAGGATATATCAAAGTTACGAAGACAAATGTGACTTATTGCTATTTACTGAAACTACTGATCTGATCTTTAAAATAGCCTATGATTTACAGCCTGAAGGTATATTTTTGAAGCGTACGTTGTAATGAAGGAAATCAAGAGAACGGAGTGTCAATAATACGAGAAAGTAAGACATAAATATATCATTGAAATGGCGCTTTATAAGAAACACTGAAGCTATTGATCTGATCTTGAAATAATAGTGCGATTCTTGATTTCCTCATGTACTTTTGACATCGGTTTAAAAATAAAAGTGAACTGAAACCTATAGGATTGATATAAAAATGAATGTCATCATATAGTTTTGAAATAGTGATAAAGTAGAATGTTAAAGAAGAGCTGAAACTACGGATCTGATTGACAAAACGTAGTGTGACTTTAAAAATAGGAAGTTACTTTTGACAAACATTTGAACAAGGAATTAACTTGGGAAATGATAAAATAGTATTATGAGAGAACAAAGAGAAGCATTAAAGGCATATTTTGAAAATGGAGATCGACCTACTGAAACTCAGTTTGCACAACTTATAGATTCTTATGTGCATTTAAATGAACTGAATTTTGGATTGAAATTACGCCCTTCTGGGGCTTTAAAAACAAAGTTTTATCATTTCTATAATTCTCAAGAACCGTTTTCTCCTATCGGTCATAAAATCATAGAAGCTCCGTTTGGTAGTGAAGCACCACCTATGCCAAATTACAGGACTCTTTTTAGCAGAGTTGTAAATTATAAACAATTAGTATGTTATATTCAAGGCCCTATAGATCTTGTAAAGCATCAGCCTAAAATTATTATAGAACGCTATAAACAGAAAAAGAAACTAACAAGTGGATATGTGAAACCATCAGGTTTTTATAAAGAAGAGATGCGAGATGCAATTCTTTGGAATAGGAAATCAGAGTATGATGTAACTGCCAGAGAAATGATCTTAGATATCGAACCTATTCATTATTTTAAGCCAAGTAGTTTATATCGTGATTTTAGACCTTCAGGTAGTAAATATGATCCAGGTTCTTTTAAATATTCAGTGCATAGAAAACCATATGTTCCTATTCAAATGAAGTTACAGATCACTATAGATAATACAAATTATACTTCACACCCTATAGACTTAAAAATAGTGCTTGGAGGAGGAGATATTAACGATGCCATAAATTTTGCTTTTGATTAAGCAATATGTTCATAATATAGATTGAAATACCCTTAATTAGTAGGATGCCCCTTAGGCGAGATACCTTTATTAAGATAATCAGGAGACTGATATTGATATGTGTATAGCTTATTGAGATAAGTTACAATTTACAGTAATTCTGAAGAGGTTCTTTAGCAAGGCGTGAGTTTACTTCGGTAGGCCATGAACTCTAACCCCTCAGAAGAAATACTTATAGAAATAACGTGCTTGTCTTTAGGAGTGAAGATATACAATACAATTATAATGATTATTAGTAGGAATCTGTATTGAGAGAAACTCTATCGCAAGGGGTACTTTGGTATTCCTTTTGAGATTTTCCTTACATAGACCAAGCAACCTTTAATTGAGATTCAATCTTTAAAATGAAAGCGCGTTACTCTTTATGAGTGACGCGCTTTCTATTTTTCGTATTTTGTATAAAAATATTAGAAACTATCCTTTAACTCCAGGTTGCTTAATTTCAAATCCGCCTTCGTCTGCTTTTGCCTTATCTACCATTGCTTTTACATCACGTAATAGCTGTTTAGCATCATAGATAATACCATCTTTAATGGTGTATTTTACACCTCCTGCACGAATCACTTCATTATCTTCAGTGAGTTTGATAGCACCAGTTCCATACAGTACTTTTAAATTTTGAAGCGGGTTTTCATCTACAATCACAAAATCGGCTAGTTTACCTACTTGTACAGATCCTATTTTATCATCCATACGTAGAGCTTCAGCACCATTAAGCGTTGCAGCTCTGATCACTTCCATAGGATGGAAACCAGCTTCTCTTAATAATTCTAATTCGCGTATATAGGCAAATCCATAGAGTTGAAAGATAAATCCAGAGTCAGATCCAGCAGTGACACGCCCTCCTCTGTTTTTATACTCGTTGATAAAGGTCATCCATAGACGGTAATTTTCGCGCCAAGCAACTTCTTCTTCCGTTCCCCAGAAATGCCAGTAGGATCCATGCGAAATTTTACTAGGTTGGTAGAAACGCCATAAAGAGGGTAGTGTATAGTCTTCATGCCACTCTGCACGGCGCGCTCTCATCAAATCACGACTTGCTTCATAGATATTAAAAGTAGGATCTAATGTAAAATCTAAGGCTAATAATTCTTCCATGACAGCATTCCAATGATCAGAATAAGGAGCTGCTGCTTGTTGCCATAATCTACCCGCTTCTCCAAAACGATGTTGCTCATTGTTATAATTATAATCTAAAGGATAATCCTGTACCGTACGATCTGTAAATAAGGCTTCAGGCAATCCATACCAATGTTCCATAGAAGTAAGTCCAGCTCTCGCCGAATTTAATACATTCCATCTCGCTACACTTAATTGTGCGTGATGCATGGATGAGGTAAGACCTAATTTTTTATTTTCTTCCAATGCCGCCTGCATGATATGAGGTTCTGCGCCAAAAAACTTAATCCCATCTGCGCCTTTTTTTGCATTATCACGTACCCATTGTCTTGCTTGTTCTGCAGTAGTGATAGGCGTTTTACTTCCTTGCCCAAAACCTGTATGTGCGACAATACGCGGTGCGATAATTTCATTTTTTGCAGATCTACGTTTTAAATCTAAGGCATAATCGATACCTCTTCCTGATGGTTCGCGCACCGTTGTTACCCCATGTGCCATCCATAACTTAAACACATATTCCCAATCTGCGCCTTGAGCTACACCTCCAATATGTCCATGCATATCTACAAAACCAGGCAGCAGATACATCCCATTGGCATCAAGTTCTTTTCCTCCATTTTTAAGTTGCGGGCGTTTGGTAGCATCAATGGGTACGCCTGGATATCCTACTACCTTAATTTCTTTGATGATATTATTTTCTACGACAATATCTACGGGACCAATAGGCGGTGCGCCATCACCATTTATAACGGTGACACCTCGTATGATTAATTGATTAAATGGACCTTGCTGTGTTTGCGCTCCTGCCTGTCGTGCTATATTTTGAGCCCTTGCGGCAGACAGGTTCGCGAAAGCGTATACAGTAAAAATAATAGTGAGTGTGAGAAGTAGTTGTTTTTTCATAGGTGATGGTTTGTATTCTATGGAAGAGTTTTTGATAAGGCTAATATATTAACCTAAAACTTTGTGCTATTTTTTCGCCAGCAATCACATCATTATCATAACAATAAATAGTTGATTCGTATATGATTTTCTTTTCTGGGTGATACATAACGACTACAAATACGGGATTTTTAGTATCACCATCTATATCTGTTGCTCGTACATAATAGCCTTTAGCAACGGTTGTTAACTTTTGAGCTGTTTGTACTTCGTATAGGCTTAATTGAGAAGCTACTACTTCGGTGGTTCTAGCAAGATTAACAAAGTAATCTTTGCTAACTTCATTTACATAAAAAATCTCTGTATCTACGGCTAGATCATCATTTTCATAACCTACCACACGTACAGATTCTGTATCGTAGAGTTTTAATTCTACAGGGGTTTCAAATGAAAAAGAATATTTTTCTGATGTATTCAAGATTTGTGCTAATCCTATTTGACAGAATCCCAAAAGGAAAAGGATAGTGTACATAACTTTGTTATTCATAGATTGTAGGAGTTGTTAGTGTTTTTAAATTGAATGTTCAGTGTTAAAGATACGTATTGTGACTGAAATGTAGTTATTGAACTTTAGGGTAGTTCTATACGCTTTCGCGAAAGCGTATTCATTTATTTAGCAATAGTATTTTATTACTTCCATGGACCATGTATAGTGACAGCGGCAAAATTGTTTTCATTCTTTAGAAAGAGTCCTTTCCAGCCTCCTGCCCAAATCTTTCCTTCTTGATCTTGATATACGGTTTGTACCCCATTGGTAGTAAGCCCTTGATCATTGTAAAAATTTGTAAATGTGGTACCATCATAGCGATATACGCCATAATTCTCTGCGGGAAACCAAATATATCCGTTTTGATCTTCATATACGCTCCATACTTCATCACCAGCTATAATGCCATCTTTGGTATAATTCGTAAAAGTAGCTCCATCGTATTTACTAATCCCTTTGAAGTGAGTAGCAAACCAGAAATTTCCTTGAGTGTCTTCTAAAATATCATTGACAGAATTATTACTTAAACCATCTTTTTCAGAGAGATTCGTTAGCGATTTTCCGTCGTAGATATATGCACCACCATTGGTGCCAAACCACATACGATTTTTACTATCCTGCATGATACTATGCACAATTTTTTTGCTTGTCACACCTCTTCTATGATCTTCTTTTGTTTCAGGAAGCGTAAAAGGAGTAAATGAAGTACCGTCAAATAAGCTTATTCCTTGATAAGTGCCTACCCATAGAATTCCTTCTTTATCTATCGTCATACTCCATACATTGTTATCTGCCAATCCTTCTTTTTCTGTGTAATTTGTAAATGTAGTACCATCATATTTTGTGATTCCTCCATTAGTGCCAAACCAGATATTTTTGTTGCGATCTTCTAAAATACTTCGTACCGCTCCTCCTCCAAATCCCTCTTTAAATGTAAAATATTCTATATTTTTTCCATTATAACGAGCCACGCCATCTCCATTTGTACCAAGCCATAAGTTTCCTTGTGAGTCTTGAAATATCCTACGTACAAAGTCACTTATTCTTGGAGACAAGAATTCGGTAGGACTATACTCAGAAGGAGGGAGCGGAGTTGTCTGTTTTTTTTTAGATAACGTACCTGTTATAGATTCTTCTTCCTTTTTTAAGGCGTCTTGTCCATTACAGGAAGCGATACAAATAGAAAATAGTATGATGTAATATTTTACTATATATGCGGGAATTCTATTTTTCATAAAGGTTATATTTTATGATTATGAATTTTTATTTTGGCATAAATCTTTTAGGATCTTCTTTGTCTATAATTTCTGCTTCTTGTTGTTTACTACTCTTCTCTTCTGTTTTTGGAGATGCGCTACTGCTTTGTTTTTGATCTGGCTTAGGGTTATTTCTTTCTTTGTGTATTGATGTAGGTTTTACTTTAGAATAAATAGGTTCTACGAGCACTTTCCAAGGTTTTTGTAATTTCCAACATTTAATTAAATAAGGGATTAAAAAGAGAATTTCAATTCTAAGATTGATTTCATAAGTACCATCGCCGACTAATTCAAAAATAGGGTAGAATATAGTCATCATGACACAAATTATAAGTCCAATGATTGCATCTATAATACCTAGTGTCATTGCAATATTTTTCTCTGTCCACATCGTGTAGGCGGTAAATGCTTTGAAGAAGATAATAGAATGGATTAATAAACCCATTAGTGAGAAGCTATCATCAGTACTCATACCATAGATCGATACATCAAATAAAAAACCAAAATTTAGGCTATATCGTATGGCTTCCCAAAATAGAACACCTACACTATAGATTGCTGGTAAAAAATAGATCCAAATAAAAAAAATCATCCACCAAGGAAGTAGTTTTCTTCTTCTATGTAAAATTTGACGATATATACTGTTTTGCTTTGTGATAATTTGACCGTTTTCTGGATTTATACTGTTTAATGCATATTTTTTTGATAAAGTATAGATTAACTTGAATCCAACATTCCTTTTCTAGTGATCAAGTTAATTATAATTCTTGTTATAAAATAAATACCTAGGATAATAAAGAAACTACTAAAACGAAAGTTGAAATTCAGCGTACCAAATGGCCAAAGTATTTTTGCTAAAAGGGGTCCTATAATGGTTAGATATAAAATAAGCCATATTCCTATGGCTGTTACTTCTATAAGTACGTTTTTGATTTTTGTTATTTTCTCAATATACTTTTTAGCAAAAAAAGTAATTAAGATAAGAGATGTTGTTGCAGCACTAGAAAAGAATAACCAATACCAAGGATGTTCTTCAAAAATAGCGTCTTTTCTACTAATATGTTCGTAATAATCGTAAGCAGAGTAGATTATTACGATTACTACAAAGTAGTATAATGGATTTTTAGGTATTTTATTCAAAATGATATAGAATACTCATTAAATATAAAAGATATAACCTTAGTTAGCTCTTATTAACTTGTGAAGATTCTGAGTACGCTTTACCGCTAAGCTCTCCCTCTGGTCGTGAATCTCGTAAACTCGCTTTCGCGAAAGCGTATATGTATTAATAAATATCCGTTATCATTTTTGAGGAAGCAATGTCCATTCTTTATCTACTGGTTGATGTGTTTTTATAAACGCTGACGGTTGCATTAAGAAGAATGAATTATCATAATCAAATTCAAATAGTTCTGTGGTTACATCTGTAAAACCACTAGACCAGGTGGCATCGCATAGATACCATTTTCCATTGAGTTTAATGACATTCCAAGAGTGATTAGGCATCTCTAAATTTTTAGATTTCATACTTCCATCTAAGCCATACCCATTTATGATTTTGCACTCTAAACCAGCCAATCGGGATAATTCTTGGACTAAATAGGCATAACCTGTACAAAGTGTTTCTTTATCATTAAGTAATTTTTTAAATACCTGTCTTTTAAATTGATGGTTCCAAATGTGTAATGCTTCTGGATCGTCTTTTAGCTTTTGACGTTTACGATCATTTTTTAGCATCAGTCCGTACTCTCCTTTTATATTATGGCACACCCAATAATAGATAGCTCTAAAACGCTCCACATCCGTATCTAACGTATAGGTTAGTTGATGAGCGAGCATTGGTAAATTAGTAAGTGCTTCACCTTTATGTCTATCTGCAATATTCTCAGCTTTTGTAAAATCGATGGTTTTAAAATCGCTTTGTTGTGCATGTAAGAACGGCATAAAGATGAAGCATACTAAAAGAAGATATCTTCTCATATCAAAAGCGTTATTTCTTTTCTATATCTAATGGTGCCGTAGTAGCTTTTGTGCGTAAAGCAGCAGTAATAATGATTGGAATATCCTCTAGAAATGGTTCGATATAGGTAGTATCTCCTGTGATCTTGATCTCTCTATCTTTAAATCCTAGAGAAGTCACGACTAATACATCGTTTTCTTTTAATTTTTGAGGAAATGTAAACTTTCCATCATCATCGCATACCACTCCAATATACGTTCCCTTTAAGAGTACGGTTGCAGAGGGTACAATACCATAATTAGAAGTAACTTGACCAGTAACAGTTCGTTCCGTTTCTTGTGCATTTACGGTAGTCGTGAAAAGTGAAATCATCAGGAAAATACCAAAGGCAATACCTGTTTTTAATACGTTTTGTTGTTTTGGAATACATAGTGTTTTCATAATATATCTGTTTTGTTTCTCTCAAACATAGATATATCATAGGTGTATAGAAAGCTATAATGAGTTAACGGGACGATTGCTTGAGTGAAACAACTATTATGACGAGTATTCCAATAACTAGTTAAAAAGAAGGTTTTGAACTATTAAAAATATTACTTGAGTAAGTCTAAGGGTATTATATGTATACTTTTCGAAGTATTTTTTCCATTTTTCTTCCTCTAGCAAGTTCTTCTATGAGTTTATCTAAATAGCGGCATTGTTTGGTTAATGGAGTTTCAATTTCTTCTATTTTATAGCCACATATGGTTCCTTTAATTAAGGAAGCATTTGGATGTAATGTAGCCCTTTCAAAGAAGGTGGCAAATGTTACTTTTTCGTCAATGAGTTGTTGTATGTCACTTTCATTAAAGCCTGTAAGCCATTCTATAACTTGATGTAATTCTTCTTTAGTTCTCCCTTTTTTTTCCACTTTTGTTACGTAATGAGGGTAGACAGAAAAAAACTTCATATTGGCTACACGAGCATCGTGTTCTGGAGTTGTTGCCATGGTTTTGATTTATTTTATAACCTATACAATATATAAAAATAATTACGCTTTCGCGAAAGCGTACGCAGCATCCTATGTATTAAAATGATAGTATTCATATTATATGGGCTTTCACATATACGTGAGAAAAAGAATCTTTATCATTCATTGGTGGTCGCTAAATTAACAGAAAAAGAAGTATTCAGATCATTGATTCCTTTTTTATGATCTTATATTCATTTAGTATACTCATCACGTATTATATAGTACCTGTGTTCGTCATAAATTTTTTCATTCTTGATGATTGCTTTTTTAAAAATCCCATCCTTCATATACCCATTTTTTTCAAGTGCTTTCATAGAAGAAATATTGTATTCAAATACCCCAGCATGAATTCTTATTAGTTCTAGTTGTTCAAAACCATAGTGTGTTATTAATGCTATTGCTTTTGTGGCAATACCCTTACCCCAATAGGGCTCACCAATCCAGTAACCAATTTCAGCGGTTTTTCTATACACATCATTTTGAGTTATAACACCAATAACGCCACAAAGATTCCCTTTATATTCAATACCAAAATTTTGTTTGGGATCCTCTTGTTTGGTTTGCGTTATAAATGATTTTGCATCATTTTCATTGTATGGAAAAGGGATATAGTCTCTTAAGTTATTCCATATATTCTTATTATTAGCAAGGGTAGCTAATTGTGATGCATCTGATAATTCAAGAGGTCTCAATGTGATCATATAATGGAACTAAACATTAATGGTATAAGTTTATGGATGCTTTTTTAAATATTTTATAATGATGCCTAACTGTCCTAAATGATAGAGGTCATGGTGAAGCATTCCGTTAATAATAAACCGATATTCATAATTGTCTTTAAAGTCGGTATCATAATATTTTGTATTCAGAAAATCATCATCCTTAGATGCTAATAAATTAATCAATTGAGTAAGTGTCTTATCATATTCTGATTTGATATGATGCCAGCCTATTAGTTCCAGTTTGTCATTCGTCAACCAGTTTTCTTCACAATCGTCTGTTTTACTTCCTGTACCTGTTTGAATTTTTAAGATGGTCTCTTTTCTCCATAATGTTAAATGAGAAATGATCTCAGCAATACTATGCAATCCTTCAATGGGTCTCTTAAAAACCATAGATTCATCTACCTGATTTAACTTACTAGTAAATGTACTACCTATCCATAATGTTCCATTTTGAACTTCTTTGTATTGTTGAATGATATGTTGAATTACATGATTCATATTATAGATAGATTTGTAATTATTAATATGGTATAAAACCATACTTTAAGCTTAATATAACAAGAATAATAGTGACTAATAAGAGTAATACTTTGTACATATTTCGTAACGAAAATTCACCAAAAAGAGCACTACCATCGTGATTGATAGTTTTTGGTTGCATCAAAATATCATAATTCTCTATACTGTATTTTTCTATTGTATGTACATCTGTCAATGTAGTTGATCGTTGTTTCTTCAACTTAAAATAGGTTATGAATAAACATACAATCACTAGAATAACGAAGGGTACATCTGAATTATCTAAAAACCTAGGGTCGATGTATGGACCACTAGAAATAACTTTTAAGCATAACATAATTTACTTACTTTAATGATGAATCGGACTTTCAAAAACAAAACGTTTAAAAATAACGTATTCGGAAGCTAGTTACGGAAAGTACGTCTTTTTTTGTGCTTTGCATATTACAAAAAAGGACGTACAACCACCAACATTACGTTGGCATACAATTTTACTTTAGTTAATCAAACTTCCAAAGAACAAGGCATTAAAAAATAACTTATTTAGAATTGAGTTACGGAAAGTACGTTCTTTTTTGTGCTTCGCATATTACAAAAAAGGACGTACAACCACCAACACTACGTTGGCATACAATTTTACTTTAGTTAATCAAACTTCCAAAGAACAAGGCATTAAAAAATAATTTATTCGTACCATACCAACTCCCTCTAAAGTTAGGATTATCAGCAAAAAGGACGACACGACCACTCCCTTGTGGACTTACCACTAAAGAAGCCGATGGTTTTAAATTATCTTCCAAATTTTCTTCAGAAATAAAACCATCTATATGTGGGTCTTTCGTATACTTAGCTACTGTGTTATATTCATTTTTACTAGGCGCTAACCATACATTATTATTCTTATAAACAGGCAAATCGCGGTAACGATATCCAAATCCAAGCGGGTGAGTGATATCTAAATCTACTTTGAAAATAGCACCTCCTAAACGTTGTTTTCCTCTATTATTACGTGCATCTACATAGTTTTTACGTTCAGTTACTTTGGTTGTATCCTTTTTCTTTTCTGTTAGTTTTCCAGTAGCTATTTTTCGGTTAACTGCCCATGAAGTTGCACGCCCTATCGTAATGAGTGTATTCCCTTGAGATACCCATGTTTTAAGTTTTTGTACATCTCCATCAGAAAGCCGACTATAATTTCCAGAGACCATTACTAGGGTGTTGTACTTGCTAAGATCTGCAAATCGGAAGTTATTCATCAGAATCTTCGTAATAGGCATATGTACACGTGTATCGAGTAGATGCCATACCTCTCCCGCTTCATACGAACTCGTGCCATCCCCAATAAGCATGGCTGCTTTGGGCGTGTCAATTTTTGCAAAGTTACTACTCCCTAGATCAATTCCTTTAACACTAAAACCTGTATTTGTAGCATGAATAGGTACTTGAAAACGTTGCTGGGCTTCAGAAACAATGGTAAATACTTCATTTGCATCTAGTGACTGTCTACTCACAGGAACCAGAAGTGCTCCATAATTAAAATCTACGGTTCCATTTTGTGTTTTTGCAGTAAAGGATTTAAAAGCCGTAGATACTGTAATTCCTTTTTGTTGAAGGTGATATAGTAATGCTGTAGCATTATAATCATCATAATCTATGAGATACGCATAGTTTGTTTTTGAAACTGGAGTCACTGTAGCGATACCATCTGTACTGGTTACTTCATTACTCAAACGAGGCACACTATTTAACCCTTTGTAGCGCATATTATAAAAATTGGCGACACTCCATGCGCTGGCATCATAATACACACTATCGCGGTATTTGCTATACGTCTCAAAAAAAGATTGCACCATACGTTTTTGTGGTTGTGCTACAGGCACTACATAGGTGCCATCTCCTTTTTTGTAGGTTTTAATTCGATGTAATAGAAGTTTGTCTATAAATGCTTTGGTACGATTTCGGTCGTTAGGATCTCCAAATTCATAAGCAACGGCTTGATCTGTTTTTGCTTTCGCGAAAGCGGATACAAAGAAATCTTGCTGGTATTTACGTAAACGAGCTTTATTCTCAACAGCTGCTTTAACCGTAGCAAAGCTAGAAGTATACTGATTACGAATCGTAAACGGAAAAGAAATCGTTCCAAAATCGGTGTCTTGTAAATGCCCTCGACTACTGGCTTGTTCAAAAAGCAATGCGAGTGCTCCTTGTAAGTCGGGATACGAACTTCCATAGCCAGGATAGGTGCCATCAAAGGCTTCTTTTGTAAAATAGAAAGACCCAATCTGATCTAATGCATCTGAAAAGTAAGGAGCAAAAAGGTTGTTGAGGTCTTCGTAGTTTTCTTTAGGCATGATAGGATTTAAACTCCCTATAGGTAACATAGGTTCAAAGAAGTGAGTGCTATTAGTGCCCATTTCGTGAAAATCGGTGACTACATTTGGATACCACTCGTGATACCAATTTAATTTCCCACGACTCTCTGGATGAATCCCAAGTAACCAATCTCGGTTTAAGTCAAACCAATAATGATTGGTACGTCCTCGTGGCCACATTTCTGTATGTTCTGCATCAATATTATCAGAGACAAGCGGTGATCCTTTAAAGCTATTTGCCCATTGCGTATGACGATCACGTCCGTCAGGATTAATGGTAGGATCTATAAAAATAATAGCATTTTTACGGTAGTTGGCGATAGCTGCATGCTCTGAAGCAACGAGTGTGTAGGCTGTTAATAGAGCAGCTTCAGAACTAGAAGGCTCATTACCATGTACATTATATCCTAATTGTATAAAAACTGGAACTTGATCATAATTTGTTGCTTTTTGCGAGGTATTAGAAAAAGCAAGATGCTGTTTTTTAATAGTTTCTAAGTTGGTGTGATTTTCTGGAGTAGCGATTGTAAGCATGACTAATTTTCTGCCTTCATGAGTACGACCGTATTCTGAAATAGTTGCTCGGTCAGATACTTCGGCAAGTTTTTCTAAATAAGAAACAATTTGATCATGTCGTGTATGCTGCTCTCCAATACCGTAGCCTAGAAATTCTTCAGGTGTTGGAATGCTTTGTTGAAAAGGAGTATATTTTGCAAAATAATAGTCTTGCGCTTTCGCGAAAGCGGATAAAAAGAGAATAATAATGAGTAAAGAACGTTTCATACACAAAGTTTTAGTAGATTAAAAATAGGCAAAAAATAAGAGGATGATCATGCATATAAGTTCATTTATTTTTTTATTAAAGAATTTCTTGCACGATATTTGATATAATTGTTGAAAATTTAAAATTGTATATGCGCTATATAATACTCTTTCTCTTTGTAACTCTTCCTGCTTTAAGTCAAGACATTGTTCCCGGTACTATTATTTCTTCAATTGCTTTAGATGATACTCAAAATGACACCTACGCCTTATATCTCCCTAGAGGATATGATGAGAATGAGAGTTATCCGATTGTCTTTGTTTTTGATGAAACCAATGCAGGAGATCGGGCCGTACAACAATTTACCATCGGAGCAGAGCTTACCCGTAGTATTATAGTGGGAGCCAATTTTGCAATTAAAGATTCGTTACAAACAGGCTTAAAACGAACAGAAAAACTAATTAATACGGTGTATCAACGGTATGCAATAGACGCTGCTAAAATTATATTTGCAGGTCGAGGAGATGGGGCATTGGTAGCAACAGCGGGCGCATATAAAACACAAAAAATTAAAGGAGTTATTGCTATAAATGATATTTATATAGACAAAAATATTTTTAGTAAAAACTCAGGGATTAAATTGACGCTTATATCGGGCGATGAGAATCCTAATTCGTATAAGTTACGCGCTTACCAAAATGTATTGCGTAGTAGTTCAAGTTTTGCAGGGTATTACGAGTATGATGGAGGAAAAGATTGGCCAGAAGCTGGATTTTTATCGGCGGCTATGGTTGATATTCTAATGACTAGAGCAACTCCAGTAGAAGATGTACAACGTTATTATGATAGTGACCTTGCTTTTGGAGAATTATTATATAGACAGCAAAAACACTTACCCGCATTTAGTTTTGTACAAGACTTAAAGAAGCAATATAAAGATCGCGTTGATACAGATTCACAGAAAAAGCTATTAAAAACCATACGAGGAAATACTACTTTTAAAGCAAAACGATCTAGAAAAACAACTGTAAAATATGCGGAGCTTTTACTAGCAGAAGATTTTCAATACTACCTTACTGAAGATGCTAAGAATTCTTACTTTGATAACCTAGGTTGGTGGAATTTTCAAATGAATGATTTAGATGCAAAAATTGATAGTACAGCAAGTAATAATCAAGAACGTAAAGCTTCTATTCGTTTAAAAGGATTTGCAAAAACACTTGTAGAAGACAAATACAAAGAGGTTTTAGAAAAAAAGCCTAAGATAGAACAACTACTATTTATGAATATTTTACGTACGTTGGTAGACCCTAACAATCAACAAGCCTTTATAAATGCAATTTCTTTAAGTGCAAAAGAAGGTGATGTAAATGCAAGTTTGTTTTATTTGGAAGAACTACTTAAAAGTGGTTTTACAAATTATGAACTTCTCTATAATATAGATGGTACAACTGCATTACGTATAGGAGAAGAATGGAATGCCATTGTAAAAGCCTATCTCGGAAAATCTAAGTTTTATGATGATTAATAAGACCTTTTAACTAGGTTTTATTGATTGGTTATTACATTATCAAACACGTATTTATACTTATAAGTGTTTGTATAAATTATACTATTTTCATAGCACGTAAACTAACCATCATGAAGCATAGAATTTTATGGAGTAGCTTTATAGCGCTCATTTTAGTAGGTAGTTGTAAAAACAATACAGAAACACCTATTCAAGAGACTACTGAAGAAGAATTAGGAGTAATTTCTAAAAAACAAGCAACACCTGTTTTTAGTTTTTCTTTTGTAGGATGTAACCGTATTGATAGACATAATCAATCATCTTCAAACCCTTCTACAGCAAATACATATGCTCTAGAACGTATTTATCAGGATATGGATAGCTTATCACTAAAGCCTGAATTATTCTTTTTTCTAGGAGATTTAGTACTTGCGGAGAGTACACTCCCTAATTTAGATTCACAACTTAAAGCTTGGGAGAAATTGTACGATGCAAACCCTATTAGCAAATCTAGAATTGAACTCGTCGCTGTACCAGGAAATCACGAAATGTTAACATATACACCAAATGGAGAAATTCCCCTTAAAGGGAGTACAGATGTCTGGTTAAAGTATATGAAAAAGTACATGCCAACGGGTAGAAAAACAGCTCCAGATACCTTAGGACTAGATAATCGATTGACGTTTGCTTTTACAAAACATAATGTAGGTTTTGTAGTCATGAATACCGATACCTATAACCCTAATGGATTAGAAGGCCAATTACCTGTGTCTTGGGTAAATAATCAAGTAGAAGCCTATAAGAAAGACAGCGCTATAGATCATATTTTTGTGTTAGGACATCGTCCTTATTATGTAAATGGACAACCAGACACAACGCATGGAGGATTACCTCAAGGAGGGCAATTATGGCCAACATTTGAGAAAAATGGAGTAATAGCCATGCTTTCTGCACATCAACATAATTATGAACGTTCGCAACCTATTAATAACGCTCTGGGTGGAGGAACCTACCAAATTGTCGCTGGTCATGGAGGAAGTGTTAATAATCGTCATGTATCTCACTCACCGCCATTTTTTGGCTATAGTTTGATTACCGTAATGAGTGATGGGTCTGTAGAATTAGATACGCGTGGATATTGTACGGGTGATACATATTTAACTCCAGTGTCTAGCAATCCTATGACATCTAGAGATAAGACAACTTTGACGTGGGCAAAGAACCCTAATACATTTACAAATCCTTATACAGGATGTCAATAGTATACAAATGAATAGGTATGCTTTCGCGCTTGCCTGCTGGTAGGTAGGAAAACGTACTTTTTGAGACCAGCCTGCTTGTAGGTCCACAACCGCAGGGAAAGTAAGACTATAAAACGTATACAATTGTAAAACTCATCTTGATTTTTTAGAAAACTAAAAGACCAAGATGAGTTTATTATTTAATAGGATATTAATTGTTTTGGCTAATTACTGTTTTAAAATCTTAAAGGTACCTTCCTGTCCATTAATGGTAGTTTTCATCAGATAGATTCCTGAACTAAGTGCTGTCATATCAAGTTGTGTTGTTGTG
Organism: uncultured Dokdonia sp.; assembly: GCF_947492535.1. GTDB lineage: Bacteria > Bacteroidota > Bacteroidia > Flavobacteriales > Flavobacteriaceae > Dokdonia. Next base: position 154,361 of record NZ_CANLNH010000008.1, read on the forward strand.
GTAGTATTTGTTTGCTCGATCACTTTTTGACCAGATAGCGTATAGAGGCTTATTTTTTCTATAGGCGTTTGTGCATTAAGGGTAAGTGTGTTTTGAACCGGATTAGGAAAATATTCAAAACCATCAAATGCTTGCTCATCAATACTTAAATTGTTATCAAATTCTATAACAACATCAGAGGCAGTATCCAAATTGATCACTAATAGATAGTAGGTTTGTCCTGGTACAGTTTCTATACTGGAAGTAATGAAACTCGCACATTCATTTGTTCCGGAATCTTCAAAGAGCAAGTCACCAACTGTTGCATTTTCATCAGGAGCATTATAAAAAACAACAAGGGCACTAGAAGCATCAGATGCAGGGGTAGTAATGGTGGCCGTGGCTGTACCTTCTTCTGTAGCTGTAAACTTATACCATACGGCTGGTACTGGGTTACCACCTGTACCACAGTTTGTATCATTAGGAATAACATCTCCTGTAGCCGTTAGGAAATTAACAGCAGCATCGGTAAACGGAAACCCTGCTTCATCTACATCTATGGCATTTTCAATAAGGTCATTTGATGGTGGGATGGGATTACAAAATACAATACCAGCAAATGCAACGGCTCCAGTATCAAGGTCTGTAGTATCACAGATTCTCAGTTGCCAGGTACCAGTTATAGACTCCCCATCAAATACATCTGCAAAATTTCCACCTTGAGGTTGAAAAATTGAGCCTGTGTATGGAGGCGTGGCTGTAGTGATATCCTCTCCACCATCTCCAAAAGTGGTAACGAAATAGGCATCAACTGTATTTCCGCTATTATTATCTGTAAGGACAATACTTGTTCCTGCAGGAGATACTAAAGAAATTTCTAAATCTCCAGAATAGGTATGTTCTATTTCAAAGACTACCTGACTAAGGCTTGTCGTTGAACCTATAATCCCTGTTTCGGCAATGTCAAATGCGATAATATTAGGTTCATTTTCACAGTCTATAGTAATAAAATCTTCACCATCAAGCTCTAAGGGTAGTGGAGTGGAGGTCTCTTGGGCTAGGAGAGTTCCTGCGTCACAAACACCTGGTACTGTTTGTGCATTGGACAATGCTCCAAATACTAAAAATAAAATAGTAAGGGGTAGGGTAATTTTTTTCATAATAATTATTGTTTTGTTAACTTGTTTAAAGTTTTAATTAGAAAATATATAAAATACTTTTTCTAATAATTGAATGGTCAAATTTCTTACTATTAGTCAAGGATGTCTAGCACGACGTTTTCAATTTATAGCAGAATACGTACTGTAAAATATGTGCTATCTTGAGAAAGATTTGTGCTATTCAAATTCTTATAACTTTAATATATTACTATCCTTAATTTTGAGAACTTCTTTATTTTGATGAAACGGCAATTATTACGCTACGCTAGCCTTCTAGTTTTTTTTTTGATTAGAGATTCTTGTATTGCACAAGAAAATTACTTGGCTTCCTATTTAACTGAAGAAGAGCGTGCCAATTTTGGAAATGTGTACAGTTTGTACGAAGACCCTGTTGGTATTATATGGATGGGAGTCTATGGAAAGGGACTGGCTTATTATGATGGCGAAAAAGTAAAGCGTTTTCCCTTGCCTAATGAACAAAATTTTGCCAGTCGTGATATTGTTTTTGAAGGATTTGAAGACAAACTCTATCTCAATGATGGGGATGGTATTCGTATTTTCGACCCTATTGTTCAGGACAACCCTAAAACCATTGCCCTAAATAGCGAGCAGATCCAATTGGGATCCCTTTCCGGAATTGCCGTTACAAAAAATGGGGGAGACACCTATGTATGGGGCGCTTTGCAACTTAATACTCAAGATACAAATCCCGAATATCATATATTGATCTCTAAAAACCATGGGCCTTTCCAACAACTTACTACCAAGCCTATACGCACACATGGGAGTGTGCTTATTAAACGTGTAGGAGAAACTATTTTTGCGAAAGCAGAAACTGACTTCGAAATCTGGTCTGTAAATGGAAAAGTAGCTAGTATAGCGATACCTCAAGTACCTGCGTCTGTTATCACAACGTTTAACTTTCGGGTAGAAAAAGATGGCACAGTCTGGCTGGGAGGTGCATGTAAACAAAATCTTGCATATAAAGAAGGACAGTATATCAACTCCTGTACGATATGGAAAAAATCTCCCAATAGTAATCAATTTACATTGACTAAAGATGTGGTTTCAACAGGACGTGGAACCATCTCTTCTACTGTGGATACCAATAATTACCTACAACGGATAACCATTATTAATGAGCGTTATTTTTCATTTGCTGATGCCAGAAATCTGGATGAAGCACTTGACAATCCTATTCAAATTATTAATACCTCGGAAAATTTTTTAACAAAGCACCCTTTTACAACCCTCAAAACAAAATCTGGAATTATCTGGTGGGGTAGTATAGATGGGCTTCATAAATTAACGCCACAACCTCCTGCCTTTAAATTATTACCACCTTTAGGATTGCGTTCTTTTATAGAGGATAGGGAAGGATATGTCTATGGAAGTGTCGACTTGTATAACAAATATGAGCAAGGCTCTTCGATAAATCGGTATGACCCTGATACCGATAAGGTGGTTTCTCTGGCAAAAAGAAACCTTGCTGGAAGTTATTGGTATCATGTAAATTCTTATAAGGACAAAATGTATGCCGGTAACGGAATTGTGAACCCCGTTGAAGGATATACCAAACACTTTGATGATGTGGAATTGGATTTTAATCTTGGACCTTATTTATCTCTTATTACTACAAAGGGCGAATTATGGAAAGCTCATTGGGGCGTTCCCTATATAGGCATTTATGACCCTGATACAGGCAAACGCATTAAGCGTATTCCTATTAAAGCCTTACAATCGGCGGTAGTCAGTCTTAATGACTGGTACCAACGTCCTTCTGATGGTACGATCTGGCTAGGTACCTATGGCGTAGGCATCTTTGTTTTTGATGAAGATGGAACTTTGTTACATCATCTAGATCGAAAAGATAATGGTGCTATCTCTCTACCAAACAATGTAGTGTCTGCTTTTTACGAAGATAGTCAAGGACGTATGTGGATTGGGCATGGGTCGGGATTGAGTCGTATTGATCTTGGCTTTTCAGACATTACACATTATACCTTTGATCCCGACAATCCAGAATCCCGTTTGGTATATGGTATTCTCCCAGAAGATGATGATCGCTTTTTATGGCTCAGTACTAGCAAGGGTATTTTTCGTTTCGATTCAGAAACTGGGCAGTTTATGGACTTTCCGCTTCATCCCAATGTGATGGGCTATGAATACAACAGAGCTTCGTATTACAAAAGTAAAAAAGGACAGTTCTTCTTTGGGACAGATCGAACTGATCGTCCAACTATTAGTTTTTTTCCAGAGGATGTGTTGCGTTATTACAATCAGGTTTCGTCTGAAAAATCACAAATCATCCTTACTTCTTATGCGCAATATAATGGAGAAGAAGAAAAAGTCATAAGTCAAAAAAAAGGAATTCAGAACATAGATAGCATCGTATTGCAGCCCGGAGATCGCTTTTTTGAGTTGTCTTTCCTCGTTACTGATTTTAGAAGTACTGGGAGTAACAGTTATAGCTATTACCTTGAAAATTATGAAGCGGACTGGAATTCTATTGCACGAAATAACAATAAGGTACGCTACGAAAATCTCCCTCCTGGAATATATACACTTAAAATGAGAGGTGGACTCGTTCCAGAAACTGCTTCTCAAAACCAACGCGATATTACTGTAATTGTGCGACCATATTGGTATCAAACACTATGGGCTAAAATTGTAGGTGTTTTACTCATTTTTGGCCTTGGATTCCTTATTTATAGATTTAATTTAAAACGTCAATATGAAAAACAAGAGACAAAACGCTTAAAGGAAGTAGACGATTTGAAAACACGTTTGTATACTAATATTACTCATGAATTCCGAACCCCACTTACTGTGATTATGGGCATGAATGATACCATCAAAGGATTTGATAAAGAACGTGATTTAATAAAACGAAATGCTAAAAACTTATTACGTCTTATCAATCAATTATTAGATTTATCAAAACTGGATTCAGGAACTTTGAAGATGGATACAACTAAAGGGGACATCATTTTGTATTTAAAATATTTGACAGAGTCTTTTTATTCTATGGCTTCAGATAAGAAAGTACATTTGAGTTTCCATTCTGATATGAAAGGATTGGTTATGGACTATGATGAAATCAAACTACAACATGTAATCTATAACCTTTTATCTAACGCAATCAAATTTACACGACCTGGAGGAAAAGTAAATCTTACGTTAAAGACCATATCATATAAAGGCAGACCGCATATTGAAATTACTGTTAAGGATACAGGTACAGGTATTGATGCTAAAGATTTGCCTCATATTTTTGAGCGTTTTTATCAAGTTAGTAATACTAACGAGGCTCAGCATAGAAGTAAAACTTTTGAAGGTACAGGAATAGGACTAGCCTTAACAAAAGAATTGATAGAATTAATGAAAGGTTCTATTAGCGTTCAGAGTGAAAAGTCTTGGGGCTCACGTTTTATAGTATGTTTACCTATAGAAAATGAAGAATTTGAAAGAGAGGTAGATAAAACACTAGCCACTATTTTTACCGAGAACGAATTTCAAACAACTATTGACGAAATTAATAATCTTACTGATCACACTACAGCAGATAAACCATTACTCTTGCTTATAGAGGATAATAGTGGTGTTGTGACATATATACGAGCTATCCTAGAAGCTAGTTATGAGATCAATGTAGCTATTAATGGTCATGAAGGAATAGAAATGGCGTTAGAACGTATTCCAGATATTGTGATAACGGATATTATGATGCCTGAAAAAAATGGTTATGAAGTTTGTGATTTTTTAAAGAACGATAGTCGAACCAGTCATATTCCCATTATCATCTTAACAGCTAAAGCTGATATTTCTTCCAAACTAGAAGGATTAGGCATAGGTGCCGATGTCTATTTATCTAAACCTTTTGAGAAAGAGGAGTTATTAGTCCAACTCAAAAACTTATTGACTACCAGAGAGAAACTGCAAGCCTATTATTCAGGTACTGTCAAAACAATTCCTGAGCCTTTAGTTAAACGAGAAAATATATTTATAGATAAATTACGCTCTTATGTAGACGACCATATTCAAGATAGTGATTTGTCAGTCAATACAATCTCTGAATTTATGGGGTTAAGTCATATTCAATTGTATCGAAAATTAAAAGCACTTACAGGACAAACACCTTCTCAATTTATTAGATCAATACGTTTAAAAAAAGCATCTGTTTTATTGGAAACAACAGAGATGAATATTTCTGAAATTGCCTATGAGGTAGGTTTTAATGATCCTAATTATTTTACACGTGTTTTTAAACAGGAATATGGTAAAGTTCCAGGTGAAGCACGCAAACAGTAAAAGATATACCTATTCAATAATCAGATGGGGTACTTTATCCAATTTCCAATCTATAACAAGTCCTCCAGCAAGAGAACGCGCAATTTCTGCTCCATATAAATGCTCTGCTAGGTAGAGTGCTGCTTCAAAACTTTTGGCACCACCTGCTGAGGTTATGTACTTGTCATCGTGAACAAATAATACTTCCTTACGAATATCAAGCTGTGGAAATGTTTCACGCATCTTGTCTATGTCACTAGGGAAAGTAGTGGATACTTTTCCATCCAATAATCCTGCTTTTGCTAGAACAAATGCACCATCACAATGTGAGGTGATAAATTGTGCATTTTGATCTACCTTTTTGACAAAATCAATCATTACTTGGTCATCTAAATCAGTATCTAGATGGTGTTCTGCGCTTGGTACTACCAGAATATCGATGTTAGGTAGGTCTGGTGCTGTATAATCAAAGTCGGGTAGGAGGTACATGCCTTCAAATGTTCGGATTGGGTCTAGGGTATTTGCTACCGTAAATACATTCATCTGCTTGATGTTTTCGCGATACTGTGTATGTTGAAAGATATCAAAAGGCGCTGTGAGTTCTGTGTTATAGGTTCCGTCCATGATTAGAAAGGCGACATTATATCGCCCTTCTTTTAGTTCTGGTTTTGCTTTCGCGAAAGCGTTATTAGACGTAGTAATTTCTGTATTAGGCACCTCTGTTTCTATCTGTTTTCCTTCTTTAGTCTCGCAAGAGTAGAGTGCTAGTACCGCTATTAGAATAAATAGATGCTTCATGTATATTATTTAGATTTTAAAGATAGGTTTTTTGTCGCTGTTTCTTCCATTACTTTTCGTCTAGATAAGTACATAAAAAAACATGCAATGACTGTGAGGCCGAATATAAATAACCAAACAATTTTAAATCCATATTTTGCCGTTATTTGCATACCTGCATTATGAGAAAAGATATTAGCTATAGCAAATGCCATAGAATACAATCCCATAAAAGCGCCTTGTTTCCCTATTTTAGAACGATCTAATGCAAATTTATTACTAAAAGGAAACCCTATCATTTCCCCAAAAGTCATAAGTATAATAGAAATAAATAAAACACCTATCCACGCTTCCCATACAAGTACAATATAACTAAGTCCTGTAAACGCAATCCCTATAATAGTGAGTTGGATATTATCATACTTCTTTTTTAACAACCAAGCTACTAAAGGCATTTCTAGTAGCACGATCATTATTGGATTGATTCCCATAAGTAATCCAATATTAGGTTTACTTATTTCATAAACAGTTGTATAATAAAGGGGTACTACCGTAAATAATGGAAGAAAAGCCATAGCAAATAGTACGAGTCCTATAAGAAAGTAAACATAGGAGATGTCTTTTTCTGGTGCTATAGGATTTTCTACAATCACTTCCGTATCTACTTCTTTTACCGTTTTTGGATTTAAAACATACATCATTAATAAGCCTGCTAACAAACAGGTAAACCCATCGGTATAAAAGAGTGCATGATAACCTACGGTTCCTATTAAAAGCCCACCAATCATAGGTCCAGCACCCATTCCTAAGTTAATGGCAAGTCGCAAGAGCGTGAGCGATCGTGTTTTATTTTCTGGTTTTGAGTATGCGCTTAGTGCCACAAAAAAAGCAGGGCGTCCCATATCAGCAAGTGTGATGAGAATAAAAAATGAGAAACATAATCCCCAAAAATCAGAAATATGCATTACCCATAGGAAGTTAATTCCTGTAAAAAAGAGACTCATAAGGATTACCTTATAATAACCTATACGATCTGTTAATTTACCTCCAATATAAGAGCCTACCACAGATCCTAAACCATAAGCAGACATAATCCAACCTACATCACTGATTGTAATTCCGATACTTTCATTGAGATAAATAGATAGAAATGGAATCACCATCGCCCCAAAACGGTTTACAAAAGTAATAAGTGATAACCACCAAACCTCTTTAGAGAGGCCTTCAAATGTTTTTATATAATTGCGTATTATGAGTTTCATTACACAGGTGTTTAAGAGTTATATATTCCTGTGTCGACTCTATAAAAGTATAAAGTCCGACACAGAGCGTCGGACTTTAGTATTTGTTACTTTATAAATATATTATATAGAGACAATACATAGCATCCGACAGTGGAAAGAATTCCACTTCTGAGATCGGTAACATGTATTGACTTGTTTCATTTTTCTTTATTTGATACTTCAAAACTAAGTAAAAAATGTGTTACTTGTACATTCTTAAATGAAGAAAAATGAAAATTTATATTTTTTTAGTTGTTTTTGCTTTCGCGAAAATTGCTATTTGTCAGACAGATACAGCGTTAACTGATCATCATAAATTATTAATAGAACACGCTCAGAAACATCAAGATTCACTTTCGGAAGTATATAAAAACCCAGAAACGTCTATTCTAAGTAAGAAGCAATTAAAAAAATTTCATGGATTAGAATTCTATCCCATCGACTTAAAATTTCGCGTAAGCGCAACCTTTACTAGAACACCAAATTCAACACCATTTCCTATGGCTACTTCTACAGGTATTCCTAGAACGTATGTGAAATATGGAGAAGTAACTTTTGATCTATTAGGAAAAACACATACACTTTCCATTTATCAAAACCCAACATTTACAGCGACACCTAATCATAAATATGCAGATCATCTCATGCTAGGTTTTACAGATTATACGAGTGGAGACGGTTCTTATGGAGGGGGACGATATGTAGATATAGGCATATCAGATATAAGAGACAACCAGTTAATCATTGATTTTAATAAAGCCTATAATCCCTATTGCGCATATACTGAAGGGTATTCCTGTGCCATTCCTCCTGATGATAATGATGTTACCATTAGAATAGAAGCGGGTGTGAAGGATTATGGAAAGCATTAAACTATACTAAAAAAAGGACATCCCCATTTTAATACGTAAAATGAGGATGCATTGTTTAAAAGGGGTTCAAGTTACCTATATAAATTCTTCACAATCATATGGTATACGTATACTATGATGTATTATTTTTAAAATTTTAATTTCTCGCGTTTATCCCATAGTCCCCAATAGGCACCTACATCGCCTTCTGGACCTACTTTCCAAGATTCATCAAAGGATGAAAAATAGAATAATTCTATATTTTCTTTTGCAGACCAAGCTTGTGCATTGATAAAATATTTCATGGCATTTTCTTTTGAAGGATATGCTCCTTTTAGATTCGTTCCATGACTAGGCCAACCTGTTTCTGTAATAATTACTTTTTTCCCATTTGCAGCATGCGTCGCTTGTCCAAACATTTGCTGCATGTGATTCAAAGAGTTTTCTTGATCACATCCTTCCCAATAGGGATAACAATTAGATAAGATCACATCACAAGCTTCTGTAATTTTTGGTCTATGAGAAAATTCGTAATAAGCATCTACATACCCTACTGTAATATCAGGTAAGGCTTCTTTAACGATATGCATATAATCTAACAATTGTTCTTCTGTAAGATCACCACGATACATTACTTCATTTCCTACGGCAGCAATATCAACACAGCCTTCTTTTGCTAACGCTATAAGAGCCTCAATTTCATCTTCATTTTTTTGTAGATCATCTCCTAACCAAGCACCGACCATTGTTTTGAGTCCATGTTTATGAGCTATACGAGGGATGTATTCATTCCCTTCAATACAAGAGAAAGAGCGTACCCATTTTGTATAGGGTTTTATGATGTTTATTCTTCGTTCTACCTGTGCTTCGGTAATAATATCACCAGGTTCCTGTCCATCTTCGTACATACTAAAACACAATCCGTGCATTCCAGCTTTTACTGTTTTTCGCCAAAGCTTTTTCAGTTCTTTGTCAGTATACTTACTAAAATCAAGACCTTTATGGTTTGTAAAGTCTGTGTTTTCAAGTAGAAAGTTATGGTCTCCTCTATATGACATATATATTAGTATTTTAATTTTTCACTAGTATTCCATAATCCCCAGCGTGCTCCTACATCACCTTCCTGATGTACTTTCCATGATTCATCAAAAGATGAAAAATAGAATAGGGGTATAGAACTCTTTTTAGACATATTACTAGCCGAAATGAAATATTTCATGGCATTTTCTGTAGTTGGTGTAGCACCTTCTACGCTATCTCCTTGATTTGGCCATCCGGTTTCTGTGATAATTACAGGTTTCCCTTTTGAAATGTTTTTAGTAACTGTATACATTTGTCGTAGGTAACGAGTAGCTTCTTCTATACTACTTCCTTCCCAGAATGGATAACAGTTTACTAAAATGACATCACAAACTTCTATAAGCTCAGGATGCTCATGAAACTGGTAATACGCATCTACATACCCTACTGGAATTCCCGGTAGTTCTTTTTTAACTTTATTGATATGTATAATAATTTCTTGCACACTCAAGTCACCTCTCATAAGCACTTCGTTACCAACAACAGCAATATCTGCAAGTTTGTTTTTTGCAAGCTGAATAAGTGAATCAATCTCTTTCCCATTTTGAACTTTATCACTTCCAATCCAAGCACCTACCATGGTTTTTAGTCCATTGTTACGAGCTGCTTTAGGGATAAATTCATTTCCGTGTGTAGAAGAGAATGAACGTACCCATTTGGTATGAGGAGCGATCACATCCATACGGCGTTGTATTTGTACTTCTGATAATTGATCACCAATATTTTGACCTTCTGTATATGGACTAAAACATATCCCGTGTAATCCACCATTTAATGATTTTGTAAATAGTGATTTGAGTTCATCGGTAGACATCCCACTAAAATCTATATCGTACTTTGAATTAGCAGCTACTGAAGCACCCATTAATGTTGCTAGTTTACCCGTTTCATAAAAAGAGGTAGGTTTTTTACGTCTTTCTAATTCTGCACTTATTTCTAAAGCACGTTCTTCTGTAAGGTCATAATCTCGCATGAGGTAAATAGCAATTAATGTACCTATAATAGGGAATGCAGAAAAGAAAATGCGTAATCCAGTAACAGCTCCATCTGGTTGTGTTGGTAGTTCAGGATCAAATCCAACGGCAAACATTATGAGTGCACTTAATCCACCTGCAATAGCAAAACCAAATTTTACCATCCACCAATAAATGGCTCCAAAAATACCTTCGCGGCGTTGTCCAAAATTGAGTTCATCTAAATCACAAACATCTGCTGTCATAGACATCATTAACGTAAATAGCGCCCCTATTCCAAAAGAGAAAAAAGGTAATGCAAATAAAACGACATATGGTTTTCCTGGAATAAATAAAAACCACAACAAGATATATCCTATTATTGAAATACTTTGTGATACTATAAATGCTTTCTTTTTACCCATTGCTTTGGACATTCTAGCAACGATAGGAATTACTAAAAAAGTAGTAACTAAAGCTCCTACACTTCCGAATAGCGTTGGCCATATCCATGCTCCATCATCACCAGTGACTCCATCAAATAAATAGTATACAATGATGAAAAAGGAAAAACCAGCAACAGTATTAAAAGCGTTAAAAATGAAAAAGGTGGAGATACATAGTTTTTTAAACTGTTTAATTTTAAATGCTTCCTTAAAACCTTTTCGTATCTCTTTTAAACTACTTCCTATAGTCTTTAAATTTAATGGCGCATAATCTTCATGTAAAGTTGATTCGCCTTTAATGAAAATAGCAGGCACCATCGCACAAATCATAAAAATTATACCGACCCAAATCGCTAACTCCCTAACAGCGACTTCTGCAGATTCAAACCAACTTTCATCATACATAATTACCCAAAACCATGGAGCTATAACCCAAGCCCATTGCCCTATCCATTGTGCAACGGCCATGATGTTAGTTCGTTCATGAAAATCATCACTCATTTCATAACCCATAGCAACATAGGGGACACTAAAAATGGTCAGTCCTAAATAAAATACAAATGACCATAATAAATAATAAATGAAATTATATTCTAAACCACTGTCTTTATGTAATTGCCACATTAATATATAAGACACTCCCATAATTATTGCACCTGCAAATACATAATGACGACGTCTTCCCCATTTAGATTTTGTATTATCAGAAATGAAACCCATAATAGGATCAGTAAAAGCATCGAGTATTCTGGGTAAGAAAAACAAGATTGAATACATCCAAGTTGGAAATCCTAAGTTTTGAATTAATACCACCATAAATATTCCTAATGCGGCAGGAAACATTTGATTAGCGAGCATTCCAATACCGAAAGCTACTTTCTGACCAAATGGTACTTTTTGAGTAGTTGTGGACATAATTTTTTAGAGTTTTGGTTAGTAATTAGTTGATTAATACCGGTAATAATTCTAAGTCCGCTTTCGCGAAAGCGTATAAAGACCCCATCTTATTGCGAGCTATCGTAGTATTCATTATGTATATGCTATATATTATCATTTACGACTTGGAATCATAATCGTTTGCAATGCTTGTCCTTCAATATGAAGGTTTACAGTTTCTTCTTTAAGTGTTAAGCTAAAATCTCTTGCTTGTGGTTCTTCATTAAAAACAACCACAGCAATAGAGCCATCAGGATTTTTGGCAGCAGTCACCATAAACTTTTTATCTGCGGGACTTTCAAGAGCAATCACTTTTGCTCCTGGACGGATGTATTTGCTAAAATGTGCCATGGTGTAATAGAGTGGTGTAAAGTATACTTCGTCTTTGTCTGGATCTACAATGACAGGTGCGGCACACCAGTTTTTAAACCAGTTAGGACCTCCTTGGGTGTCTAATACCATATTCCAATCTACCCAACCATCTACCCAGTTATTAAGGCAACCTATAATATCTCTGGCATACCTGTTTACAGGGGCATATTTTGGGTGTAAGTATTTCTTTTCTTCTTCACGCCAATCGAACCCCCAATCTGTAGCTTCTTTACTCCAATACCACGTATCATCTTTCCACGCAGGCACTTCAGAATCAATGCAACCTTCTGTTTCTATAAGTAATTTGTTTGGGGCTTTGTTATGCGCATATTGTAATTCTTCTGGGAATACTGCATACGTACTTTCATACCAATGTATGGCTGTACCATCAAAATATTTGGAGGACTCTTCTGTAGCATACATAGAATCTACCCATTCTTTTAAGCCTTCTCTATTCTGATCATATCCTAAAATGATTTTATCACCATGACCATCTGCTTCTAGTTTTGGACCTAAATGATTTTGCACAAAATTGGTCATTTCATCAGGTGTATAGTGCATACTTTCCCAGTTATTCCCATTTCCATGTGGTTCATTTTCTACGGTGAACCCCCAAAGGTCAATTCCTTCAGCTTTGTATGCGTCTATATATTTTGAGAAGAATAAAGCCCAAGTGTCATAGTATTCAGGAAGTAGTTTTCCGCCTACCCATTCCTTATTATCTTTCATCCATGGCGGGGCAGTCCAAGGGGATACGAAAATTTCAAATCCATCTTCAGAAGCAGCCATGGCATCTTTAATCATTGGGATTAAATCGTCCTTATCTTCTTTAACCGAAAAGTGCTCCAATTGCATATCATCTTCAACAGGCGCATATGAATATTGTGATAAAGAGAAATCACAAGAGTTCATATGGGTTCTGGTAAGTGAATAGTTAGCACCTTCTTTACTGAAATACGCTTGGATAATCGTATCTCTATTTTTTTTACTTAATCGATTGAGTAAATAAGCAGAAGATTCTGTAAAAGCACCTCCAAAACCAGTAATGGTTTGTAATTCTTTTTCTGGAAATAAAGTAATTTTTTCTAAGGTGTCTGCCTTAGATATTGCATTTACAGCAGTTAATTTATTTCCGCTTGCTGAAGTTTCATATACTTCAACTTGAAGTGATTGTTCTTTTGTGCATGCCATGAGTACTGTTGCGAGCATTAATAAACCATATATTTTTAAATATTTCATGTATTTAAAATTTTATAAAACCTATTATCTTAACTATTAATTATTTCGATTGCTATTCATTGATATTAATTCAATACAACCTTTCCTTTTGCTGGCGGGGATAATACATCAGCAAGTAATGCTTCTTTATCTCCGTTATAGGTTTTGGTTATTGTGTTTCCGTTGCGTGTTAAGCCTTTAAAAACTCCTTGGTCTACGAGTTTCCAAAGCGCATATTTTGCTTTTCCATCTACTGTAAATAATCCAAAATGATTTTCTGACCCTCCACTGTTATGAGCATCTTTCCAAGGTTCGTCAAAGGCTTCAAAATAGAAGCAAGACATTCCATTTTCATTGGTCCAATTGCGCATATGCTCATAGTATAAGGCTTCTTTATATTCATCGGTTGCTTTAGAACCATTGGGTCCGTAGAGTCCATTGGAAGCACTTGCCCATCCAGTTTCTCCAATATGAATAGGTTTGCTTATTCCTAAGCTTTTCATATACCTAGCAACGCTGTCTTTTTGTGCAATGGCATAGTTTTTAGCACGTAGCATAGCCGCGTCTATTTTTTCTAAATGTGTTTGCTCATTTTCTTGGCCAAATACACCCCAAAATGTAGGGTTGTAATGCGTATCATGCATGGGGTAGGTATGCACTGAAAGATAATCTACAGCTGCCATCAGTTCTTCTAATGCTTTTACGTGATATTGGTTTTCACCACCTCCCCAAGAGGCAAAATTATCAGAACTCGTAATCCATAAATCTTTTGAAAGTGTTCCTTTGTTTTTAAGAGCTTGTAAATGCTGTACCCATTTTAAAATAACATCAGGTTGTACATAATAGGAGGTCGCCCATTTTACCATAGCTTCATTCCCTACTGCAATTACTTTTACAATACCTGGATACTGTTGTGCAAGTGCTACTGCGCGATCAATTTCGGCAGCATTATCAGGACTTTCTATATCGTGATTTGGTTCTTGATCGGTCCAAGCATTTAGGCAATCTATCCATGCACCTAGCATGACATACATCTCAAAATTAACATCTTCTTCTTTAAGTTCTTTAATGGCTTTTAGAATATTAGGTGCTTGCGCTAACTGAACATTATAGGTTCTAAGTATCTTAATATCCATGGCGTGAAGCAATTTCAAATCTTCTTTTAATTGCGGTATTGTAGGCTGACTATCACGAGAAGTCATGCGGTATCCACCATAAGAGATGGCTACATAGTCTGGATTTCCTAATATATCTTTAGCAGTCACTTTTTTTACTATTTGTTCTTTGGGAGTTTCTGGGGCTTTCATAGATTCTTTACAAGACAAGACACCTAAAGCGAGTGATAATCCTACTAAGATGTGCTTTGTTATTTTCATGAGTCTTGTTTATTACTATTGTTTTTCTTTAGTGTACGCTTTCGCGAAAGCGTATATATATTATTTTAAATAGTCACTGGTGATTGAAACGTTGATTTGAACGATATCTCCAGTTCTATTAAATAGCTGCTGACTTACTATTTCATCAAGGCTGAGTCCTTCAAAAATCTGTGATGTCCCTTTTTTAGAATGTACCTCTACACTCGATTTTTCAGAAATGGTATACATAACGGGCACTTGACAATAGGTAAAGCACATCGCCTCTTTTGGAATAGTAATCGTTTGTTTATTTTGGTTTATATCTATGTAATCAAATGATTGTGGGGTCTTTAAAAATTCTGATTTACGAAGCATGTCTGGACTAAATTGGAGTTTGCCTTCTCGTACAAAGACACCTAATTCTCCAAAACGACTTAGAATATCTTCTTTTACTTGTCCCGTCATTCCTGGTTGTTGCGCTCCTTTACCCGCAGGTGTATGCGAGTAGGGGTCTGTTGGAAATGCTCCATATAATTTAGGAGATTTATGAACACCAATCCCTTCATTGATTTCATAATAGTGTTCTAACAATCGGCCAATAATAGCGTCACTTTCATTTTCTTTGATGGCTTTTAAACAACATTCTTGAACTGCCAGTAATAGTTTAGATACCATATGCCAGTAAATAGAACCAAGTCCTTCATAACCAAAAAAGGTACCTGATCTTCCTGTAAATGCCTTGTGATTAAATACCATTTCATAGGTGTCTAATATATGTTGGCGCTCTTTCGTGATAAGTGATTGATATGCTGGGCCTAATGTGTCTAAGGCTTCGTTGAGCATTTTGGCATTATTAAAGGTACCATTGAAATGGTAGTTCCCCTTGATATCCTTTTGTATGATTTGCGTATTGCCATCCGTAAGAAGTTGCTGTAATAATTGAGATGCAGTAACTGCTTTTTCAGGGATATTATTTTTATCTAAAAACTTTAATAACTCTTTATTTGGATAGAGGATATAACTGTATTGATCTTCTCTAAATAAAGCACTGTTTTTTAATGCATCTAGCACCGCTAGGTTTTCTTTAGAACTTAAATATCCTGAACTTAGCACGGCTACTTGTCCTTCTAACATTTCGTCTAAATAGCTTATAGAAACTTCTTTATCGCCTTCTTGCGTCATTAAGTTATAGGCGTGATATAAGTTGTCTTCTCTTGTATTTGCATCAATAGTATGTTCTATATATGCTAGGGTAGTAGTAACAAAATCAGCAATGTTAGCCAAAGAAATGTCTTTCTTTTTTCCAGAAAAGGCATGTTGATATACGCGGGTTCTATAGGTGCTTGCAGGTGTTGCTAGACCATCTAAAATAGCTTTGCGTGCACTGTCAGATATAGCGCCGTTTAGTACATTTTTATGAGCGCTTAGTGTCAATGTAACACTATTATAAAATTCTAGTAACTCTTCAGATATTTGAGATTCTTTTACAGAAGCATTTGCTATAATCTCTCCAAAGAATGTAAGAAAACGTCTTAAGTAATACAGTGTTACCATAGATACACCATTACCTACGAGTGCATTGTTTGCATCATTCCATTCCGGACGTTGTGTATTTAACCAGATTCCAGCTTCAGGAATAAAGTTAGAGACTTTAGCCAAGACCGTAGCCAGTATTTTTTCTATGAAATTTACAGTATAAATACGACCATTTGCATCTTGTATAAGTGCACCGTCTACACCCAAAGTAGCTCTTCTTTCGTTGATCTTATGATCAAGATCAAAGTCAAAATTTATAGTGTCTTTTGGGTTTTTTAAGATGTCTGAGTAGCTTTTAATTTTATAAGGAACATTTGCATATACAAAGAGGTCTTTATCAAAATAACTAGCTAATTTCCCAGGAGTATGGTTTTCAATAATCTCTAAAAACTTCTGTAAATAGATAATTTGATGATCACCCCAGTACCCAATATACGCCCATGGATTGTCTTCTTCAATCACTTCCCAGTCAAATCCGCCTTTTGTAACTCGGTATGGGTTATATCCATCAAAAGTGGTTGCATTTAGAAATTTATGAATCATGCTCTCGATAAACTCAGGGTAGGAGAGGGCTAGTGCTTCCCAATTTTGGAAAATATCTCTCCAGTTTCCTTCGTAATCTAATACCTTAGAACCATCGATCTCGCTTCGTGTATTGATTGAAAATTTATTCCAAGGCCTACTTGGATCCCCATGCCTTCTACTAAACTTTAAGGGCATGTATTCTAAGCAAAGTCTTTTAAAATGAGGATCGTCACTTTGAGATGCGAGTTCCTTAAGATCTGAAAGTGTAAATAGATCAGGTAGTTTATTAATAGTCGCTTTCTCTTGTTTATAAACGGTTGTATTTGCTTTCGCTAAATAGTGCTCGAAATCCCATTTTTCTATTTGATAGTTTTTATCAAAAATGCCACCTCTCATAATATTGAAAAGTGTATTTGCAAAATGCCGTGTATTTCGAAGTTCGTTAGCACTTAGCTGCATCGCATCAGATGCGCCTGCAAGTTCTAAAAGATGTGTTGTTCCTTTATCAATATCTTCTTGTACTAACTCCATAAGATTTGGAGTTGTTTGTATTTTTTCAGAGATCGCTGTGATGGAACTTATGGTATAGTTTACATCAATAATGAGCATCCATTGTTTTTGCTGTTTACTACCTAATTCAAGGTCTGTAGTTACAAAATAAGCACCTCGCTCTGCTTTTACATCTGTTTCTTGATGAAGGGTGCCTCCGCGTCTAAATGTATCTAGTTGTAGTGATGATACTAGATATGTAGGTTGTTCAATCCCTAATGACCAAGCAATGTTACTTTTTAATGCTTCACTAGGTTCTGCTTTATCAACTATGGTGGCACTAAGTGCATACATACCTACACCAGAATCAGTGATAAGTTCATTGCGTTTATAGGCATCTACCAAATTGCTACTCGCTTTTTGTAGATCTTCACCTACACTATATGGAATGATATTTTGTAGCCCGTCAAGTACGGTTACTTTGATAGGAGTATCAAGATCATTTACCAAGGTCGATTTTTTGACAAAACCATAGGCATCACTAGTACTCCATTGGTATCTATAAGTCAGCCCTAAATCAGTATTATGTTCTTCAAAAACCACTTTATTGCCATACTCATTTTTATACAAGTTTAGAGTGATTTTGTACACTCCTTTATATGTATTTGAAAAAGGCTCCCATAAATACGTTTTACCATCTTTATGAACATGATACATTGTTTTGCTTCCTGTTACATTTGCAGATTCGGTAATTTTATCGTCTGTATAATAGGGAAATAATGCATTGTCAGAATCTTTTCTCCCAGCCGATAATCCTCCATTACTAGCAATAAACATCCAATGGTTTGAGTTGCTAATAAGACTCATAAAGAAGGGCCTCATTTGGTCACTATTAGATATTTTATAATAGACTTCGTTATCTAATGTGATAAGTTCACCTTTAATTTCTTGATCATTAAAAGTGGCTTGTTTATTTCCTATGTAAATAGATTGTTCTGTCATTTGTCATTTTTCATAATAATGGTCATATGTAGCGTCCATTATTAGTAATACATTTTATTTTACTTGATATATCAAATAAAACAATAGCTCAATTAGATTGTATATTAATATCTATAGCATCAAACTCGATATATTGTTTTGATGCTATAGAGGATAGTCTCTTGTTATGCGTTTTGATTAGTTTCCTATCTCATATATACGCACATAGTCTACGATCATTTGTTGAGGTAGCGGTGTTGCATCTACAGGGAAACCAACAAAAGTTCCACCTACAGCAACATTTAATAACATAAAGAATGGTTGATCATCAAAAACCCAGTCGGTTCCATTTGGAATATCGCTTTTGTTTATTCTATTAAAACGAACACCATCAATAAAGTAGTCTATAAAATCAGGGCTCCACTCAATAGCAAACTCATGAAATTCTGCATCAAAACGCTCATCAATAAGATCCAACTCGCCAGAGATAGCACCACCTCCAGAATATCCAGGACCGTGTATGCTACCAATCGTTCTAAAAGGCTCTTGACCTCTCATTTCGGTGATATCTATTTCACCTACAAAGGGCCATGCAATCGTAGCTGGGTCATCATCTGGTTCGGTTTCAATATTACTCCCTAGCATCCAGAAAGCGGGCCATACACCACGACCTCCTGGCATTTGAATACGTGCTTCAAAACGACCATATTGCTGCTCTACTTTGTCTCTTGTATTTATTCTAGCAGATGTAAAAGCAGCTCCTTGAAAGTTTTCTCTGCGCGCAGTAATCACCATATTTCCTTCACCGTCTAGAGAAACATTTTCAGGACGGTCTGTGTAGTATTGTAGTTCTTGATTTCCCCATCCGTTATTACCAGTACCGATATCAAAATTCCAAAATTCGGTATTGATAGATGCACCAGCTTCTCCATCAAAGTCATCTTCAAAAACTAGGTTGAGATTAGTCAAACCGATCGTACTTCCTTCGTCTTCATTACAACTTAGCACAGCCATACAGATCAAGCTGTATGCGATGCCTTTTAAGATTACATTTTTTATTTTCATTTTTCTTTTTTTATGAGAAACAAAAGATATCGGATCAAGGAGTACTGTAGTACTGTTTCTGAGTACGCTTTCGCGAAAGCGTATATTGACACCATATCTTTTATCACATTATTTATAATTCCTTATTATTAGTTTTGAACTAATGATACATTGTCTAATACTAAGACACCGCCATCTGCTCCTAAATCAAATAACGCACGACTATTTGTACTACCCGAAGGAGGTGTAAGGGTAAGTGTATAGGTTTGTGTTTCTGAAGTAATAGTGACAACTTCAGTGGCTGCTGCGAAATCACCTTCGTTAAGACCAATCCCTGCAATAATCGTTCTACTACCGTCTTCCATTGAAGTAGAAGCATCAAAACTTAGCGTATACGTTACGCCAGCTTCTAGAGTTACAGGGTGACTTAAGTTTACATCAAAAGGATTTCCAGAAACTTCATTATCTGAAAGATTGAAGCTGTTTCCACCATCTTCTTGTACATTAAACGCATTTCCAAACCAGGTAATCATTCCTTGTTCAAAATCTCCATTAGTGAGTAATTCAGTCTCTTCATTCATTGTTTCTTCTGTGGTGAGCACTACATTATCCAATACTAAAACACCACCATCTGATCCTAAATCAAATAATACACGACTATTTGTACTACCTGCAGGAGGTGTTAATGTAAGCGTATAGGTTTGTGTTTCTGAAGTAACGGTTACAATCTCAGTAGCTGAGGCGAAATCACCTTCATTAAGACCAATTCCTGCAATAATTGTTCTACTACCGTCTTCCATTGAAGTAGATGCATCAAAACTTAGTGTATAGGTTATGCCAGCTTCTAGTGCTACAGGATGGCTTAGGTTTACATCAAAAGGATTTCCAGAAACTTCATTGTCAGATAAATTGAAGCTATTTCCTCCATCTTCTTGTACATTAAACGCATTTCCAAACCAGGTAACCATTCCTTGTTCAAAATCTCCATTCTCAAGTAGATTATCTCCTTCATTTCCACCGCCACCGCCGCCATCGCCGTCGGTTAATTGGATGTCATCTATAAAGTATACAGAATCATCTCCTGCGGTTCCGTTATTATATATAAGTACCAGTCTGTTATAGTCTGTAGCAGTGTTTGTTGTTCCTGTATAATCAAAAGTAAGTTCTTGCCATTCATTGGCAACAGTAGTGGTTGCTGTAGCTGCAACTTGAGATGCTTGTCCAATAGCACCGTCTTCAAACCCTAATAATACCGTAGTGCCTGCTGCTGGAGCAAATACGAGTGCCGAAACTTGTTCTGATTCTGAGAAATCTACAGAAACATCTAGATCCATAATTATCCCTGCAAAAGTTTCAGACCCTGTCACTTTTTGTGTACGTAAGACATTACCACTGTTATTTAACCCTCCTACTTGTGGATTTCCACTTACTGCCGAAGGAGCTCCTCCAAATTCTACAGGATTATACCCTAAAGTTGCAGATTCAAAACCTAGCGGAAGCATGATTTCAGTATTTTCAGAATCATCTACATTGCCAGAAGCATCTACGTCCATCAGTGTGATAGACCCATTGGCATCAAGACCATTTAGTGTAGCGCTTATCACAGAAGAACCATCATCGCTTAGTACAGATACGACTCCAAACTCATTTACAGTAGCAACAGATTCATTTGATGAGGTATAGTCAAAATAAGCAGCCGTTGTTGTAAGACTTTGTAAAATACCTGAAGGAAGGTTGTATGTTGCTGATGTTCCATCTATTGTAATAGTATTTCCTGCTGATGCCCCTGTTACTTGATCTACTCCATTAAGGATTTCAGCACTTTCTTGAATAATTGTATTTAAATTTTCAAACTTTACTTCATCTATCCATAATTGGTATGAAGATCCGTCGTCTGCAGCTTCTGCTATCCAAAGCATCCCTCTTTCTTGTGTAAGTCTTGCTGAATTAGGAATAGGAATAAAATATTTTTGCCATGCAGTTCCTACTTGAATACCATTCACTTGTGTTCTGAAAACTTCTCCTTCAAAGGTTAATCCAAATCCTATTTGATTTATAGTTTCTCCTTTAGAAGCTCTTGCATAAAAAGTTAACACATTATAATCGGTAAGATTTCTACCTACTCCTGTAGTAAATACACCTCCTGCAAAGCCACCTTCTGGATCACTTGTATTAGGGATGTCAAATCGCATAGCAGCGGTTCCTTCAAATGTAATATCTGTATCTACATCAAATGCAGTTACTTTAGAAGTACCAAAAGCCGCATATTGTAATCCTGCGCTAAACGTATCTATAAATACCTCTGCTATATCTGGAAAAGTTGCCTCTGGTAAGTTTTCATCATCTGGCTGACAGCTGTAACTAATAACTAAAAATAGCGCAGCTATGAAGTAGCTTAATTTTCTTGTTGTGAATATCTTGTTCATGACTTTTTATTTTCCAATGTTAATGTGTAAATATGTTCTAATCTCCCATTCATTTCCGTTAGGGAATCCCATATCGATAGGGTCTTGGAATTGAAATCTAGGTGAGAAATTATCTAAAGAACGCCAAGTATAACGTATACCAATGCGTGTATTAGGTAATATGAACCAATCTGGTTTTCCTACGGTAGTAGAAAGATCTACTTTAAATTGTAATGGGAATGTAAGGTTGAAATCTCTATGGAAATCAAAAGGTCCCCAATCATCTACTTTTACTTCAGTTATTAACTTAAGTTTGTTATAGATCACACGTACATCAGTACCATATCTATTAATAACTCTCTCATCGCTTCCGTTTGCTTGGCCATTGCCTCCAAAGAAGTTAGCAATAAGGCCAAAATCTGGATTGAATTTAGAAACAATTCTACCGTTTATTTCCCATAAGTCTTGTGCGGACGGCGCAGCTTCAAATGCAACAGGAACACGACTATTTCCAAAGAATCCAATAGCAGCATCTTGTGTTGTTGGAAGATGGCGATATACAAAACCTAAATTAGCTGCAAATGGTGCATCCTCAGCTCTGTCGTTATCCCATTCATAAAACCAAGATCCAGGTGTAGGATCATACGTTAATAAGATTTCACCTGCTGTTGTTCTTCTGTTTGATCTAACTACAAAAGGATCTGCAAGAATATTTCTGGCTCTGGCAGGTGCAGGAGATCCTATTGGAATAGGGTCTACTATAGGTTCTTGCCATAAGAAATTAGGTGCTATTTGAAGATTTCCTATTGTATATGTGAAACCTGTTAAGAAATTATATTGATTACCGCTTCCGCTGTCTTTAAGTCTCCAACCTGTGAATGTCTTAGTATAATCTGCGCCTCCGCCAGCGACAAGTCCTTGCGCAGCAGCTTGTGCATACCAGTTGAATTTACCTCCAGTATATTTAACTTTTAGTTTACCTCCCCAGTTATCATCAGAATCTATAGTGTTTACTAAAACATTTGTGTTTCCATTTTCATCATTCTGAACGATTTGATATTCTCTTCCATTTAAAGGTTGTCCTGCCCAAATACCCCCTAATTCTACATCAAACTTACCAAATTTACGTTGCGCATATCCTGTAAACCTTCGTGTTCTTGGTTGAGGAATTGCTCCAGATGTCACACCAGCCCCTCCTTGTTGTGCAATATCTTCGTGAAAAATTCCTGCAACTTTATATTTGCCAAATTGCTTTTCATATTTAACAAGCACAGCAGGATTGGCTCCCCACCATAGTTCTGGACCAAATGCTACTTTAAGTCCTTTAAATTCTTTTTTTCCTTCAAATTCAAAACCAAAAGGCGCTAAACCATTATATAAGTCAATGTTTGGACCGTAGTTTGCTTCAGGATATAATCCAAAGAAATCACCTTCATATCCCCAGTGATAATGTCCTGTACGATAGAATCCTTTTACATTTGCATATTTGGTGTTCCAATCAAATTCAGCTTGATATATCTGAACTCTATTATTATCGGTGATAGGTACAATTCCATTATCGGTTTCAACATTTACGGGACGGCCTCTATTTTCAAAGAAAATCTCATCAATAGGATTTCTAGCTACATTTCCTAAGATATTAGTAACAACGTTTGCTCTCAATCCTGGCATTGGACTTGCTTCAACTCCAATGTAATAAGATTCCATATTATCAAACCCTAGTTGATCAGGAAATGTATTTGCATTTGGATCTCTATCCTCTGGTGTTGTGATACGATCACCTCCTGTATTAAATGTAGTAAACTCTGCTCTTAAAGAACTTATTTTTATTTTATTACCACCTGCAGTTCCTGAAGCTGCTTTATCACCACGAGCTCTTAATACAGCATCGATGATTTGAATATCATTAAAATGATTTTCAACTGTAGCTGCAGTAGTTCCTAATGTATATGGATTTAATTCATGAGCTTCTTTTAACGCATAATATGCGGCTCTTGGATATAAAGTATAAAGGCCTTTTGCATTTGTAGGGCCTTTTGCACAGATACCAAACCACTCTTCATTCATATTATTTTCACCCTCAACAAAATCTTTTTGATACCCACCATTAGGCCAAGAGGCATTGTTATCGTGAATATCTAGATTTGTAGTTTGTCCATATTTCCACCATCCGTCACTAAATTGGAAGGTGAATCCTCCTATTGAATTTCCTGCTTTTCCAAGACCAGCAGCATTTGCATAGATATCTTTCCAATTTCCAACCATGTAATAAGCTTGAGCTTGTTGATCTTCTTGATTTTGAATAGCATTAAATGCATCTGATCCAAATTCAGTAAACATGATTGGTTTTCCGTACTCATTTTTTACTCTTTCAAAGGCGTCACCAAAAGAAATACCTCGATACATGTTTGTACCATAGATATCAATATCTTTACATTCTTGCGCGATAATATCTAAGAAGAGTAAATCTCCATTACAAATAGCAACAGGTTGTGAAGTGATGATTTTTTTCATTTCAACTGTAGCTTCATTGAAGAGCTTATACATTGCTCTAGCTCTAGGTTTTGTTTTACTATCTTCTTCTGGAATATCTTCTGTTTCTGCTCCGTCCCAAAAAAGTCCATAGTTATTTTCATTACCTAATAGGAATAATAATATACCTGGAGTGTCCTTAAATTCTCTAGCCATGGCAGCCGTTTCTTTAAGTAATATTTCTCTTACTCTGGGATCTGCATAATCTGTATTAGGTTCCCATGCTCCATCTATGGTTAGGCCATAACGTCCAAACGAATGATTTATCATTGTATAAATACCATAATTCTCATAGATGTATTGTACCCATTTTGGTTTAACACCTACATATTGTCTTATAGTATTTACTCCCATATTCTTTAGGAGAGACATTTCTGCATCTAATGCTTCTTTAATAATATCATCAGATTGATTCCAAAATTGATAGGATGTCGTTGCTACGGTTTGGCCAATTGGGATGTAATCCCAATTCATACCATTAATCATAAAATCTTTTCCGTCTACCATTAATTTCATACCATCATTAGCATTTTCAACAGTAACTTTATTTGCTTGCGCTACTATTGAAGTTGAGGCTAGAAATAGAAATAGTCTTAATAAATAATGTTTCATTGAATCATTGGTTTTAGTAAGTATGTTAACATCATTTTATAATTATGATGAGTTATAATTCTTCTGTGTCTAGTAAATATATAATTATGAAATATTAATATCATTAAATATAAATGCACAAAAACTATACATTTAGCTTATTTATGTTTGTTTTTTTGAGAATTTGATGGTTTTTGCTTGCTAATATTGAGAATATTGATATTTGGAGTGTTTTTATTTTAACATTAAAAAATCACTGCTGTATAGCTATTTTTTGTTAATTTTTTGTTAATGCTGTAGTAATGTTGTAGTGATTTCATTTCTTGTATAGGCGTTATTGCCTCTGAGTATGAGTTAAAAATGTGATTTAATAACTCATTTAGATAAATATAGAATCTGTAAACGATCTAAATCTGCTTCTTTTAGTCACTATTTAAGCAAAAAAAGCTATATGATAAAGTATATTATACGTTTACTCTTTTTACTATTTTCTTCTGTTTTTCTAAAAGCTCAAGAACTTCCTCCTGTAATAAACTATCCTCCTAGTGTATATGATGCTGATAATCAAAATTGGATGCTTACTCAGGGTCCTGATAAAACAATATATGTAGCTAATAATAGAGGTTTGTTAGTCTTTAATGGGGCACAATGGGATTTATATCCTTCTCCTAATAAAACGATTGTTAGAGGTGTTAAAGCTGTTGCTGATAATATATATACAGGCGCCTACATGGATTTTGGTGTATGGGAAAAGGATAGTACAGGTGTCTTGAAATACACTTCTATTGTTGCAAGTCTGAAAATAGAAATGATTGAAGATGAACATATTTGGAACATAGAAAGTTATGGTCAATATGTTCTTTTTCAATCTCTAGATCGGATTTATATATATGATTCTTTAGACCATCAGATTCAAATGATTACTCCAGATCAACAAGTGGTACGATTATTTTTAGTAGGTGATGATTTGTTTTTCCAAGTTAAAGAAAGAGGATTATATTCTATAGAGAGTGGGGAAGCCATTCTCTTTAGTTCAAATCCTGTGCTTCTTCAGGAACGTTTAATTAATCTCTTTAGAATTGATGGTGAATTAATAGGCGTTACAGCAAATAATGGTTTTTATAGTATAGAAGAGGAACAGTCCGTACCTTGGAATGTAGTAAGTAATGAATCAATTAAAGAATATACGGTTTATAGTGCTATTCAACGCAAAAATGAGTCAATAGTATTAGGAACTATTGAAAATGGAATTGTTCAGCTTTCAAAAACAGGGGCATTTGAATACCAGATAAAGCAAGGTAACGGTCTGAATAATAATACAGCACTTGCATTGTTAGAAGACAAAGACCAAAACTTATGGATTGGTTTAGATGCAGGAATAGATTGTGTAAATAATCAAAGTGCTTTTTATCATTATATAGATGTGAGTGGAAGATTAGGGACAATATATGCTTCTGCAGTTGTAAATGGTTATATGTATTTAGGAACAAATCAAGGGCTCTTTTATAAACCTGAAAATTCGCAATCAGAGTTTATTAGAATGCCTGGTACTGAGGGGCAAGTGTGGAATTTACGAATTATAGATGGTACGCTGTTTTGTGGACATAATAATGGAACTTATATTATAGAAGGTGCTAAGAATAAATTAATTGCAGGTATTGAAGGTACCTGGGATATTAAAAAAATAGAAGGAAAAGAAAACCTTTTATTACAAGGGAATTATGATGGTCTTTATGTTTTGGAAAAGTCTCCACAAGGATGGGAAATAAGAAATAAAATTGAAAACTTCGTTAATTCATCAAAACACTTTGAGGTTACAAGCAATACTAAAATCCTTGTTAATCACGAGTATAAAGGTGTTTTTGAAATAACTGTAGATGATGAATACCAACAAGCTTTAAAGGTATTTAAAAATACAAGTGTGAATATTGGTGATCATTCTAGTTTAGCAAGATTGAATGAAACTATTTTTTATGCAAATCAAGAAGGAGTGTTTGTATATGAAATTAATAGTGCAGAATTTAAACGAGAAGAAAAGCTCAGTCTTATATTTAATGATAAAACCTTTGTTACTGGAAAACTTGTAGAAGATCGAAATAGGTTGTGGGCATTTACAAAAGATAATCTTATATGTATTTCTAGAGATAAATTAGACGGTGCTTTTACGATACAAAAAATATTTATACCCATTAGTTTACGTAATACTGTAGAGGGATATGAAAGTTTTGTTCGTTTTAGTGAAAATGAATACTTATTAGGTACTTCAAATGGTTATATAGTTGTCAATACGAATGATGCTGATAATGTTATTGAAGAGTATAAAATAAAATTAAATTCTGCCAGTGTTCATAGTTTAGGAAAGTCACCAAGATTAGTTCCTTACAGTGATGAAATAGAGTTTTCATCAAGAGACAATAACGTAAGTTTCTCCTATAGTGTTCCTGAATATGATAAGTTCCTTACTACTGAATATTCATACTTATTAGAAGGCCTGTATGATGTATGGAGTCCTTGGACTACGAATCCGAGTATACATTTTGAAAATTTGCCACATAGTTCTTATACTTTTAAAGCAAAAGCGCGTGTAGGAGGGAAGGAAACAACTAATGAAATAACATATTCTTTTGTAATTAATAGGCCTTGGTATCTGTCTAATTTAAGTATCGTTTTATATGTTATTCTAACGGTGCTATTATTTATCTTATTGAATTGGTTTTATAAACGGTATTATAGAAAACAGCAACAATTAGCGCTTGATAGAACAAAAAGAGATATGGAATTGAAAGCTTTAGAGAGTGAAAAACAAATTGTAGAATTAAATAATGCCAATTTAAAACAAGATATAGATGCTCGTAATAGAGAATTAGCAGTTTCTACCATGAATATGGTTAATAAGAATAAAACCCTCAACGCTATTAAAAATGCATTATTAAAGGCTGAAAGAGTTGAAGATATAAATAAGATTATATCATTAGTTGATAAGACTATAGAGAATGAAGAAGATTGGAACTTTTTTGAAGAAGCCTTTAATCATGCTGATAAAGATTTTTTTAGAAAAGTGAAAGAGAAGCATGCTTCTTTAACAGCCAATGATTTGAAATTATGTGTCTATTTACGATTAAATATGTCTTCTAAAGAAATAGCACCATTATTAAATATCTCCTCACGTAGTGTTGAAATAAAACGCTACAGACTTCGTAAGAAATTAGACTTATCAAGGGATATCAACCTAAATGATTACTTCATTAACCTTTAACTAGTACAACATGTTGTTTTTTTAATACAACATTACCACAACAACTGTATATTTTGTTTAAAGATCACTTGCTTTAAACAAAATCTAAAATATAGTTGAATCCCTTACATCTATTGGACTTTTTGCTAATTTTTAATATGCTTTATAGTAAACAAAATATTAAATCGTGTTGTATGTTTTTTGTATAGGTCTTCTTTAGGGATTCATCAAAAAATAGCCCTTAAATTTGAGTAATTCGAAATTACAGTTGGATAGATTTATCAATTTCTTATTGTTTGTTGGTTTTAGTTTCATAATCAATAACAAGTCGGTCAATTATATGTTATCTGTATTTCAATGATCTTAGAATTTAATGAATGCTTAATACACACACTATTATGAAAAAAATTACTTTTTTAGTTTTTATGTTTCTCGGAGCAATTGTTCTTCAGGCCCAAGAAAATTTATTGTCAAACGGCGATTTTGAACAAGGAATGGTTACTTGGTTTGGAAACGCTTTTAATGTGCAAGAAGATGGAGGAAATAGTTTCAATTTATCGGATAATGAAATTTCAGGAAATCCATTTGATGTAAATTTAAGTCACCCAGTAGAACTAACAGCTGGATTAACGTATACATTAAGTTTTGATGCATCAACTTCTATGGAAAATGGAAGCAGAACGATTATTGCGGGTATTGGTCTTAATGAAGGTGATTTTGCAGCAGCTACTGAAGTAGTTACAGTAACTTCAGACTTCCAAACATATACACTTACATTAACGCCGCCAGCAGGAAGTATGAATAGTCGTGCTTTATTTGATTTAGGTGCAGATGGTGGTGTCCTAGTAATTGATAACGTCGTTCTAACAGTCGAGGAAACAATGAATGAGGACAATTTATTATCAAATGGAGATTTTGAAGAAGGAATGGTTACATGGTTTGGTAATGCATTTAATGTACAGGAAGATGGAGGAAATAGTTTTAATTTATCTGATAATGAAGTTTCTGGAAATCCTTTTGATGTAAATTTAAGTCATCCAGTAGCATTAGAAGGAGGAGTAACATACACTTTTAGTTTTGATGCTTCCACTTCAATGGAAGATGGTAGTAGAACGATTATAGCAGGTATAGGTCTGAATGAAGGAGACTTCTCAGCAGCTACTGAAGTAGTTACAGTAACTTCAGAAATACAAACATATACACTTACATTAACACCTCCAGCAGGTAGTGCAAATAGTCGTGCATTATTTGACTTAGGAGCAGACGGTGGTGTTTTAGTACTAGATAATGTAGTTCTAACTGTTGAAGATACAATGACAGAGGGAGAATTATTAGAGAATGGTGATTTTGAACAAGGAATGGTTACATGGTTTGGAAATGCATTTAATGTACAGGAAGATGGAGGTAACAGTTTTAACCTATCTGATAATGAAATTTCAGGAAACCCATTTGATGTAAATTTAAGTCATCCAGTAGCATTAGAAGCTGGAGTTGAATATACTTTTAGTTTTGATGCATCTACTTCAATGGAAGATGGTAGCAGAACAATCATCGCTGGAATTGGTCTTAATGAAGGTGATTTTGCTGCAGCTACTGAAGTAGTTACAGTAACTTCAGATTTGCAAACATATACATTCACGTTAACACCTCCAGCAGGTAGTGCAAATAGTCGTGTATTATTTGACTTAGGAGCAGATGGTGGTGTTTTAGTATTAGATAATGTATCGTTGATGGTAGCAGATGGCGGTGGAGATCCTGTAGTGCCATTAGTAGCTGCACCAACACCTCCAGCAAGAGCAGAAGATGCTGTATTCTCTATTTTTAGTAATGCATACAACAATCAACCTAATGTAGTTTTTGGAGCTTTTGATGTAGGTACTACAGATATTGAAACTATTCAAATTGAAGGCGATGATACACAACAAATCAATTTAAACCAACCAGCAGCAGAATTCTTGCTAGTAGATTGGGGAGAAGTTGTAGACAATACAGCTATGACGCATTTCCATATGGATTACTGGATTGATACTCCTTTATCTGCTGGTTTAATAGCAAATCCATTATGGTCTAACCACGTTGGGGATGCTGGTGAAACATCTTCATTTGGATTAACAAACCCTGTGACTACTTTTGGAGAATGGGTGTCTATAGATGTACCTCTTGAAAACTTTGATTTTGGGAATAATAGTAATAACCAACAAAGAGATGCGTTAAGACAGTTTGTACTTACAGTAGCTGGAGCAGAGACAGGAACAAGAACAATCTTTTTAGATAATATCTATCTACATAATAATACAACACTTAGTACAGAAGAATTTACAGCAGTAGATATCAATGTATATCCTAACCCATCTACAGATCGTTGGACAGTATCAACAAATTCAGACCTAATAACGTCTGTAACTGTATATGATCTTTTAGGAAGAAGCGTATCAGTAGCAACACCAAATGCTGCTACATTTGATATCAATGCATCAAATTTAAAAACAGGTATCTATATTGCTACGATTACTACAAATCAAGGGCAAGAAAGCATACGATTAATAAAACGCTAGATTCTTAATCCTAGGGGGATTACTTAATTTTAGTAGGAAAGGGCTATTATCTTTTGATGATAGCCCTTTTAATATGTTAGCGTGTTTTTGATATAAGAAAACATTTAATCAAGGTATCATCACCTGTTAAATAACATATTTCTTAGAATTTCGCCCCAAAAGCCATTTCATATCATTGAAACGTATTTATAGGCAATAAGAAGATTATTAATGGGAATTAATCATTATAACTTTTCGCTTTAAGCGAAAAAATATAAGAGAATATATAGTGTAAAAGAAGAATACAGATTCCTTAGATGAATTATATATTAAAGTGTTTTTACAATCCACATACCACCAAATACTGCAAGAATCCCAACCGCAAAACTAGCAATAGCATAGATGGCAAATAGCATAAAATCTCCAGACTTTATAAAATTATGATTTTCATAGGCAAATGTAGAAAAGGTAGTAAACCCTCCACAGAAACCAGTAGCTAATAGAAGTGTTGTATTACTAGATAATGTATTATTTTTTATAGCCCAGCCTAACACAAGTCCTATAATAAGACTCCCTAGTATATTTGCTGTAAATGTCCCGTATGGAATTCCTGTAGTAGAAGTATTCCATACTTTACTAAGTAAGTAACGTGCAATACTTCCCGTACCGCCACCTATAAAAACAAGCAGTAATTGCTTCATTGTATATTGATCTTTTTCTTTTTTATTCTACAGGGATATAGATATCAGTTACCCAATCTGCTGGGTTAGGATAATTACCAGGATCATTTGTATAAATTTCAAATGGCTTTTGTTCACTCTGTGTTAATTGATATTGCGCTATGTATTGCATGGCTTCTGCCCATGCCTTATCTAAATATGTATAATTTCCTTTTAATGTAACTTTTACAGCTTTCGTTTTAGGTAAGTATCCACTTAAAACCGTACTTTCTTCTGTGATTTCTACCGCATTAGCAACGGGTATCGCATTACTCATAATGATGCTTCCATTAGGATTCATTTCATTATAGATAGTAAAAGGCATACCAGATTGTGTAATCCCTTTTTGATTCATATACTGCATAATTTCACCATAATTTTGAGCCATTATATTGCTAATATTTGTACCACTCGCAGAGGTTGTTTTATACACATAAAATCCGCCACCATATTCTGTAATACCTTGTATTGAGACAGCGTGGTCTTCCATTTTCTCTCTTACATATGTTTCTAATCCTTCCAGTCCATTAGTATACATCGTACGCATATCACCTTCAAAATCGGTTCCAGAAAAGGCAAAATAGACCTTATCCATTAGCGTGTGTTCTCCTTCAACTTTCCAAGATACTTCTACACCAGTATCTGTAGGTGTAAATTCCCAACCTACTTTAGAGGCGCGTTCTCCTCCGGGAGTTACAAGATTAAGATCCTGTTCGATGGCTATATTTTCTTGAACGGCTGTAGTTTTCATAGCCCCTGGAAATGCTCCATCCCAAGAATAACCACCACCTATACCTACCGTAGTAGCGTCATACGAAAATATCATTGTAGAATCTTCTTTTTTCCAAGGTCCCCATTGTTCCCAAGTTTTGTAATCATTAACCGTATTATATAGTATAGATGCAGGCACTTGAATAACGCGACTTTCCTTGATGTCATAACGACCATCTTTTGAAGCAAAATAAATAGCACCGCCAATTAAAAAAATGAGTAAAAGAAAGAATAGGAGTTTTAAAACTTTCATTGAATATAGGGGGTTAGTTAGTGAAGCTAAGATACTAGATTTTTAAAACTTCTAATTTTGGTATATTTACGCACAAATAAAAATGAATCTCAATGAAATTTAAAGCGTTATATGGCTTTGGACTTGCTGCTTTATTAGCTGTAAGTTGTGGTCAAGATCAACAAACTACAAAAAGCGAAGAGGGTGAAAATACCGCTTCCGCGAAAACAGAAACAGCAGCATTTGATTATCAAGTAGATCAATTTGCAGATATCAAAATATTACGATATAAAATTCCTGGTTTTGAAGACTTGACACTAAAAGAGCAAAAGCTAGTATACTATATGACACAAGCAGGTCTTGCGGGTCGTGATATTATGTGGGCGCAAAACTATCGTCATAATTTAGAAATTAGAGATGCACTTGAAAAAGTTTATACTTCGTATTC
Source organism: uncultured Dokdonia sp. (assembly GCF_947492535.1). Lineage (GTDB taxonomy): Bacteria > Bacteroidota > Bacteroidia > Flavobacteriales > Flavobacteriaceae > Dokdonia. The sequence goes on from NZ_CANLNH010000008.1 coordinate 187,103, forward strand.
AGGAGATAAAAATTCTGAGGATTGGAAACATTTTGAAGAGTACTTAAAACGCGTATGGTTTTCTAATGGAATCCACCATCACTATAGCAACGCAAAATTACAACCAAAATTTTCAGCAACGTATCTTAAAGAGGTATTAGCAGCTTCTGGAGCAACTTTAGAAGGAGAAGCGTTTGATGTGATTTTTAATGATAAAGATGCAAAAAAAGTAAACCTTTCTAAAGATGCAGATATTGTATTAGAAAGTGCGATTAACTTTTATGGACCTGATGTAACTACAGCCGATGTAGAAGCATATTATGGAGCGATAAAAGTAGATAAAAACGAACCTATTGAAGTAGGACTCAATACACGCCTTGTTAAAGAAAATGGAAAACTGGTAGAGCAGGTATACAAGAGTGGGGGTATGTATGGCACTGCAATCGATGAAATCATTGGTTGGTTAGAAAAAGCAAAAACAGTTGCAGAAAACCCAAAACAAGACGAAGCCCTTGGACTTCTTATAGAGTATTATAAAACAGGTAGTCTTGATACCTGGGATGATTACTGTATTGCATGGGCTACATCTACCGAAGGAAATATAGATTGGATCAATGGGTTTATAGAAGTATATAACGATCCAAAAGGATATAAAGGATCTTATGAAACCATCGTACAGATTAAGGATTTTGATATGTCTAAAAAGATGGCTGTACTTTCTCAAGATGCACAGTGGTTTGAAGACAACTCTCCGTTAATGCCAGAACATAAGAAAAAAGAAGTAAAAGGCGTTTCTTACAAAACGGTTATTGTAGCAGGAGAAGCAGGAGATGCATCGCCTAGTACACCTATTGGTGTAAACCTTCCTAACAATAACTGGATTAGACAAACACACGGAAGTAAATCCGTATCGCTAGGTAATATTATCAATTCTTATGCAAATGCAGGAGGTTCTGGTCGTTTACAAGAATTTGCACATGATGCAGAAGAAGTAGAATTAGAAGAGAAATATGGCCAATTAGCAGATAAATTGCATACTGCTTTACACGAGGTAGTAGGACATGCATCTGGACAAATTAACGAAGGAGTAGGAACGCCTAAAGAAACACTTAAGAGTTATAAGTCTACGATTGAAGAAGGAAGAGCCGATCTTTTTGGTTTATACTACCTAATGGATCCTAAACTTCAAGAACTAGGATTGGTAGAAGATTGGGAAAAAACAGGAATTGCAGCGTATGATGGTTATATCCGTAATGGATTAGTATCTCAATTAGTACGTTTGGAATTAGGAGATGATGTAGAAGAAGCACATATGCGTAATCGCCAGTGGGTAAGTGCATGGGCTTTTGAAAGAGGCGCAAAAGATAATGTAATAGAAAAAGTAACTCGGGATGGTAAGACATTCTATAACATAAACGATTATACAAAGCTTAGAGCAATCTTTGGAGAGTTATTGCGCGAGACACAACGTATCACTTCAGAAGGAGATTATGACGCTGCTAAAGCGCTCGTAGAAGATTATGGCGTAAAGGTAGACCCAACACTTCACAAAGAAGTATTAGATCGTAATAGTAAGTTTAAAAGTGCTGCGTATAGTGGATTTGTAAATCCAGTGATTGTTCCAAAGACAGAAAACGGAGAAATTACAGGTTTTACAGTAAACCAACCAACAGATTTTCAAACACAGATGTTAGAATACGCCAAGACCTATGGATTTTTGAAGTAACAGTAACATATTAACAAAACAAAAAAGCTGTCCTAAATTAGGACAGCTTTTTTGTTTTTGTTGACTAAGTAGTAAATTATTCAGCAAATTCACCATTTACTGGTTTTTCAAATTTAGAAGCATCAGGAACATTTTTAGATATGGTAGCTGCCGTAAAGGTACGTTCACCACTCATTGCTGTAGGAACTCCATCTTCTACTTTATACCATTGTAATACACTTGGTAATTGTACCCCATCTATATCTGCCCATTGATCATATTTAATGTAGTTAAAACGATCACTTTTTTCATTCTTACCATATGTTACTGTATAGGCTAGCCATTCCATTTGGTTTGTTTTTGGATTACGGTATACGATATATTCATCGTCTGGGGCATCACCAACACCACTACCAAAGGAAATTTTAGTACCAGGGTAAGAAACACCTTCAAATGTTAATGCAGGCACGTCGCTATAGGTTATACCGTCATCACCCAAAACAAAAGGCATCGCATAAAAGTAGAACATCAAGTTATGGTAAAAACGAGCACGTTGTGGTTGAAAATAAGTTGAATCCTGTGCTAACCATACTTTATTTCCATCAAAACCTAAAGTGTATTTGTCTGTCTGGATTAACGTTTTACGGGATTTTAAATCTACCGTATGACGTTCATCACCTAGTGTATAGGATAGATAATTCATGTCATTCCATTTTTGTATTCCTCCATGCGCTTTAAACACAGAAGCAATAGCAGCTGGATATTCTTTTTCAATAACGTTAGTGACTTCTTCCGTAACAGTTGATGTAGCTTCTTGTGCTTTTTCTTTACAGCTTAAAGCGAAAATTGCCACAGCAACTAAAAAAATAATTTTTTTCATTTGATGATTAGTTTTTAATGAATTGTATTGGTTTTCTGTTATCAACTTCCATAAAATAAACACCATTAGTAAGCGTACTTATATCCATTGAATAACTTGTAGAATTGTTATTCACTGAAGATAATACGGCACGACCTAAGGTGTCATAGATGGTAATTGTAGCATCTAAGTCGATATTTTCTAAAATAATTACAGAAGAAGATGGATTTGGGTAGAGTGCGAAATTAGTTACTGTAAATTCATCTGTACTTAAAGCAACATCAGGATCTAAGAAATCTGGAATCCCATTATCATTAATGTCATCATCTAGTGGTGATCCGCTATTGTTATAATCTTCATCTCTCGTTAAGACTAAATCTCCATCATCATCATCATCAAGATAATTTTCTATCATATCATCATCGGTATCTATAAAATCTTGTGGAGCAATACCGGCACCTATTCCTGTAATTTCATCAATGGTCATGACTAAATCTCCATCATCATCGTCATCTAGGTAATTAGGAATGTCATCATTATCTGTATCATCATCTTCCAGATCTCCGTTACCATTCAGGTCTTCTTCTTCATCAGGAACACCATCATTATCGGTATCTTCAGGACAAATTGTTATGTTTATAGAAGCAATATAATTACAAGATATACCAGTATTATATGTAGCAGTACAACTAATTTCATAAACTCCTTCTTGATCAACAGTAATCGTTGGCTCTAGTGAAGCCAGTTCTCCATCTAATCTCCAAGTATATGCATAAGATACTCCAGCTATAGGAGTTTCTACTGTTCCATTTAATATTGTAGTATTTTCAGTATCCAAACACGTTTCTTCAAGAATTATAAACGGTAATGGTTCTACAAGAATTTGAAATTCTATAATATCTGAAGGACAAAAACTATTTGAATTGATTGCGCGCGCATATATAGTCTGGGGATTACTTGTATTTGTATATGCGGTTGGAACTGATATTGAATTTTCCGTATTTTGAGCATCTTCTATTGAAACATAGTAAAGTACGAATGTACTCGGATCACCACCAGTGATTATATCACTTTGTTGTGTTATATCGAAAGTAGCTATATCTTGGTTAGGAATCCCATTAACTCCAGGATTTGTAGCACATTGGATAATATCACTTACAGGATTTGTTTCAGGTCGCGTTTCTACATTAAATATGACGCTACTAATAGTATTACATCCTGTATTCAAATTTTCTATTCTAAAGAATAATTCATCTCCGTCACTAACTGTAAATAAAGATGATTGATCAATAGGAAACGCATTATTCTCGGCTTCTATCATAGTATCATGATATGAAATATTAAAATCAGCGGTGTCTTGTGGCACTAATAAGAAACCTGCATCATCTGCTAAGGTTGTAAGGTCTATATCGCCCATGGTATCATCGCCATCAAACTGTTCACAAAAGGTATAATCAAATGGAATATCTTGAGATAATATAGGAGATTCTGCTATTGTAAGATTAAAAGAAGCAATAGAAAAACATCCAAGAGTTTCATTTTTTAATCGCGCCCAAATTACTGTACCTGGTGCACTTACTAGATAATTTGCAGGATCACCAATAGGAAGCGTATCGTTGGACGCATCCATTTGAGATTCATGATAGGTAACTGTATAATCAGTTGGATCGAATGGTCCTAAGATAATAGGCGTATTCGTAGTAAGATCAAATAGAGCCAGATCACTTCCATCATTACATTGTGTAAGATCTGGTAATGGAGTCGCTATAGGAGGATTAGGGGTTGTAATTAAAGTAATAGTAATAATTCTGAAACATTCTGTAGCCGTAAGAGGGTCTATATCTGTAGCACGTACATAAAGCGTTTGCGGATTGGCAATACTTGCATAAGGAAGTGTTAAATCAATTTCTGAAGTGCCTAATTCTGCGTTTTCTAATGTTTCATGAAAACTTAAAGCGACATTCGTTTCTCCATTTAATATATCATCTACTAATAATTGTAAATCAAAAAGCCCAATACCATCTTCATTATCATCACAGACCATAACATCAGGAATAAAACTGGGAGATGGTAATTGGTTTACGATTAATGTAACAGGGACAACACTTGAGCAGTTACTAGTACTATCGAAAACAAGCATCCAAATAGTTTGTATGCCAGGAGAGACATTTTGATACATACCTGGTAACGGATCTTGACTATTATTTGCATCAGATTGTGTTAAGTGAAGGGAAATAACCAAATCAGGATCACCATTCGTTGCCTCAATAGCAAGGCTATTTAAATCAAAAGTTGCTAATTCATCTACATCACTACCACTTTCTATATCGTCACAAACTTCAACGAGTCCAGGTGTCGTAAATACAGGCTGAGGATTAACAATCACATTAAACACCCCAATCTCAAATAGATCTGTATTTGCAATTTCTTCCACACGTACAAATATCGTAGCATCACTACTTGTATATGCATTTGGAGTAGGAATTGGATTTGTATCATTATCGGCATCTGCCTGTGTAAGATGATATGTAATATTAAAATCAGCAGGATTTTGAGACCCTAATACAATAGCATTATTTATAGTGAGGTCAAAAGTTTCAATACCATCATTATTTTCATCACAGGCTGTAAGATTAATAGGAGGGTTTTCGATAGCTTCTAAAGAAGAAGCATGTGTTATAAAAATAGATCCTATTGTAAGGATACAAAGTAATAGTTTGTTCATAATCTGTAGTTTAAAAGTAAAAATAGTTATAATACCTTTGCCTTTTAGATAATAGCAAACATTATTTATGTTAAAACACATCTCAAGTTCCCAAAATCCAACGGTAAAGAAGCTTATAAAGATACAGTCTAAAGCAAAGGCTCGTCAACTAGAAGGCGCGTTTCTTATTGAAGGGTTGCGTGAGGTTCATCTTGCGATTGCTGGGGGATATACCATCACTGCGCTTTATATAAAAGAACGTTTTGTGGAGGATGCTTCGGTGGTGGCGCTTATTAACTCATTAGAGGGAGTTGCTGTCACATCACTTTCTGATGAGGTGTACCGTAAAGTGGCATATCGAGATGGGACGGAGGTTGTGATTGCTTTCGCGAAAGCAAAAAAAACCAATTTAGAAGTGTTACAATTGCCAGAGAATCCGTTAGTACTTATCGCAGAAGCTCCTGAAAAACCAGGAAATATAGGCGCATTATTACGTACCGCCGATGCTGCCGCAGTCGATGCCGTCATTATCGCAAACCCCAAAACCGATTTATATAACCCGAATATCATAAGGTCTAGTGTAGGCTGTGTGTTTACCAATCAAATTGCCATGGCTCCAACAGAAACGGTGATTTCATTTTTACAAGAGCGAAATATTCAGATTTTTAGTGCGATTCTACAAGAAGCACAATCGTATCATACACAAGATTATACGAAAGCGACTGCTATTGTTGTAGGAACCGAAGCCACTGGACTCACGACTCCTTGGCGAGCGGCAAGTACTCAAAATATTATCATTCCGATGAATGGCGAAATAGATAGTATGAACGTGAGTGTCGCCGCAGGAATTCTTACTTTTGAAGCAAAACGTCAACGAGGTTTTTAATCGCACCTGCCAGCCGAAGAGCTAGGTTTGCAAAAGCAGGTTTAACCTAAACACATATTGTTAACAGCATATTTATGACATCACAGACATTATTTTATAGTATTATCGCTATTCTCGTACTGAGTTACTTGGTCGATTTTATCATGGGATATTTAAATGCAAAACATTTTAATGACCCTATTCCAGAGGCTTTAAAAGATGTGTATAACGAAGAAGAATATCTAAAATCACAGGCGTATAAAAAAACAAAAGACCGTTTTGGAACCTATACAGCTACCTTTAGTCTACTATTGACATTAGGTTTTTTCTTTTTTGACGGCTTTGCTATTGTAGATCAATGGGCACGGACATTTACAGATCACCCTATAGGAGTTGCACTTATCTTTTTTGGCGCGATTCTGTTTGCGAGCGATATCTTAACAACGCCTTTTTCTTATTATGATACGTTTGTAATCGAAGAGAAGTTCGGATTTAATAAGATGAAACCCATTACCTTTTTTATGGATAAGTTGAAAGGATGGATCATGGGTATTGTAATAGGTGGAGGTTTGCTTGCCTTAATCATTTGGATTTATGAAATGACACAAAATTCTTTTTGGTTGTATGCATGGGGTGTTGTGACGTTGTTTTCTTTATTTATGAATATGTTTTATGCGCGATTAATTGTGCCTATTTTTAATAAACAAGCACCCTTAGGAGCAGGGGAATTACGTTCCAAAATCGAAATGTATGCAACAAAAGTGGGATTTAATCTTACGAATATATTTACCATCGATGGTTCTAAACGTAGTACCAAAGCAAATGCATATTTTTCAGGTCTAGGACGCGAAAAACGAATTACGTTATACGATACCTTGATTAATGATTTGGATGATACTGAAATTGTTGCAGTTCTTGCCCATGAAGTAGGACATTATAAACGTAAACATATTATTACTAATCTATTGCTTTCGGTAGTAATTACGGGAGTTACCTTATGGCTGTTTTCGTTGTGTTTAGCACAACCTATCATTGCTGAGGCAGTTGGTGTTTCGATTCCTTCTTTTCACGTTGGGATGGTTGTTTTCGGAATTTTATACAGCCCTATATCTGCGATTACGGGATTTTTTATGAGTGCGCTTTCGCGAAAGCATGAGTATGAAGCAGACAACTACGCCGCCGAAACCTATGAAGCCGAACCGCTTATTAGTTCGCTTAAAAAACTTTCTAAAAACAGTTTAAGTAACTTGACACCGCATCCGTTATATGTAGCGTTACACTACTCACATCCTACCTTGTTACAACGAGTGGAGAATCTGAAGAGGCATTCAGTTGTTTAGCTTTTAGTTCTTTGTCTTTTGCTTTTACAAAAAATGTTATACACTTATATTTCTCGTTTTCACGAAAACAAAAGGCTCCTCACCTCAACGAGGGGAGGAGCCTTTTTATTTTTGACTAACGACTAATAGCTACTCAATAATTTCAATTTTCATGTAAATATTCTCTTCAGGCCATTCGGTGCCATCTACAGCTACTTTGTTCATTTCATCTACCACATCCATGCCTTTGGTAACTCTTCCAAAAACGGTATGTTCACCATCTATATGATGTGCACCACGATGAGATTGAACAATAAAAAATTCAAATGGGGAAGAAGCCTTACTGATATTTTGTTCGCTATACTTTGCTGCAGAAAAGGCACCACGCACGTGTGGATGGTGTTTTTTTGCTTCATTAGGTAATAGGTAATTGCCCATGCCTTGTCTATTACGAGCTGTTGTTCTAGTATCATTATTACCACCTTGTACTACAAAATCGGGTGATACTCTATGAAATTGTGTAGTATTAAAATATTCATTTTTCACAAGCATGATAAAGTTTGCTCGGTGTAGGGGAGTATCTTTATAGAGCACTACTTCGATATCTCCAAAGCGTGTTATAATACGCACTTTGGTTTCTGGGTTTTCTTCTCCATAGGTCTTTAAAAATGGTTTCAATTCTGCTTGCGAAGCAATCATTGGGTTTTCAGGAGTTCCTTTTGGAGCAGGTGCTTTAGGTTTCTTTTTTTCTGAAAGAGTATCTTTAATTACAACGGCTTTTGGTGTCTCTTTTTTTGTAGATTTAGTATCTTGACATCCTAAGAAAACGGATATTAAGAATAATAGCATAATAGACCTATACATACATGAAATTTGATACGTGTTTACGATTACTTTCAAAAATAAGCAATTTGCCGTTGCCAGGTAAAAAAGCGCAATTTATGATGGCGCCTATAGAACGAGTCACACAATTTAGTGATTTGGATGTTGCTAAAATGAATCCTCGTAAAGCAGGAGTAATGATGCTTTTTTATCCTGATCAGGATCATACGGCAAAGATGATCTTAATGCTTAGAAAAACGTATAAGGGAGTGCATTCCAATCAAGTGGGGTTTCCAGGAGGGAAAGTAGAGGAGGAGGATACAAGTATGCTCGATACCGCTTTACGCGAAACAGAAGAAGAGATAGGTATCTCTAGAGATAAAATTACGGTTGTAAAGGAAATGAGTGCTACCTATATTCCGCCTAGTAATTTTTGTGTATATCCTTTTGTGGGGTACAGTGATACCCCATTAGATTTTGTTCCTCAGGAAGAAGAGGTAGAGGGATTGATAGAAGTTGCTATCACTGATTTTTTATCAGATGAAGCTGTTATATCCAAAAAAATGTCGACATCTTACATGGATGATATAGATGTACCTGCCTTTTTATTAAATGATCATATTGTGTGGGGAGCTACAGCTATGATGCTTAGTGAATTAAAGGTGTTGCTACTTTCTGGTCAGGAATAATAGGGTTTTGTATCTTTGTGATTCTGTTCTTACGACAGGACACTATTTAAATTACTACATGGGTCTATTTAAAACTAATCCATTCGGACATATACTTTTTTTAAAAAAATGGCTTATTCGCATTGCGGGTGCTTTGACGCATAGGCGTTACCGAGGGTTTAATGAATTACAAATAGAAGGGTCTGATATACTTCGTAATCTACCAGAAACAAATGTGTTGTTTGTTTCTAATCACCAAACGTATTTTGCAGATGTGGTGTCTATGTTTCATGTGTTTAATGCAAGTTTGAGTGGACGTGAAGATTCTATAAAGAATATAGGATATCTCTGGAACCCTAAAATGAATTTATACTATGTGGCTGCGGGAGAGACTATGAAAAGTGGTTTGTTACCTCGTATTCTAGCGTATGCAGGTGCCATTACCGTAAGTAGAACCTGGCGTGAAAAAGGAAAAGAAATAGACCGTAAAGTGAATTTTCAAGATACCGAGAATATTGGTATTGCCCTTGATGATGGTTGGGTGATTACCTTCCCACAAGGAACAACAAAACCTTGGAAACCTATTCGAAAAGGAACCGCACACATTATTAAACAATACAAACCTACAGTGGTCCCTATTGTAATAGATGGCTTTAGACGTAGTTTTGATAAGAAAGGACTACGTATTAAAAAACGTAATATTTTACAATCCTTTGAAATCAAAGAACCTCTTGAGATTGACTATGAAAATGATTCTGTAGAAACTATTGTTGAACAATTAGAATATGCTATTGAGCAACATCCTTCTTTCTTAAAAGTAATCCCAGTAGATGAACTTGAGAAAGAAGAAGAACTCAATAAGAAACGACAGTGGGAGTATTAGGCATACCCCATAACCGTATATAGTTCACATCAATTTACTTTCGTTTTCCCTTCTGTATTTGTTTAGAAAACGAATCTAAGTACAAGCATGATAGCTTGCTTGCACTTAGATTTAGACTTTATTGGCACCGCCAAAGGATTTAATATTTCGGGGCTTGCCTCGAAATTAAAACTCTTGAACTGCAGGACGAATTACTATTTCGTTTACATCTACATCCGAAGGTTGTTCTATAGCAAATGCTATCGTTCTTGCGATAGAGCTCGATGGAATAGCGATCTCGTAAAAATCTTTTACAAAATCAGCACTTTCTTTATGAGAACTACCGTGTTTTAATTCAGAATCAATAAGTCCTGGTTCTATTGTAGTGGTTCTGATATTTCCTCCTACTTCATGACGCAATCCTTCTGATATAGCACGAACGGCATATTTTGTTCCGCTGTAAACAGTTCCTCCAGGACTAAATACTTTTATCCCTGCAACAGATGATATATTAATAAAATGCCCTGACTCTTGTTTTTGAAAAATAGGTAAAGCAGCTGCGATACCATATAGCACTCCTTTTATATTAATATCTATCATACGATCCCATTCATCTATTTTAACCTCGTTCATAGGAGCAATAGACATGAGTCCTGCATTATTGATAATTACATCTACTTTACCAAATTCTGTTACAGCTTTATCTACTAAATTCTGTACTTGTTCTTTTTGGGTGACATCTGTTTTTAGAAAAACAGCTTTCCCATTTTCTTGTGCATTAATTTCTTCAGAGATCGTTTGTAGACGTTCTTCTCTACGAGCCCCTAAAACTATATTAGCTCCTTTAGAGGCTAAATGACGAGCTGTAGTCTCTCCTAATCCACTACTCGCACCAGTAATGACAACGACTTTTCCTTTAATATTATTTTCTAAATTCATCTTGTTTATTTTTTAAATTATATTATTCTGATTTATATAAACAAAAGTACTATCAGTATGTAGGATTGAAAATGGAGAAAGCGTCCTAATGTATGGACAATTAGATCATATAAGTTGTTTTAGATCGTATAAAACTATTGAAGGAAAAAATCATTTTAAAATTGATTCTAAACATGATTTTACAGACGCAAAGTAGAACAATTAAAATATGCTATCGCTAAACACTTTTCTTTCTTAAAAAGAATCCTTCTAGAGGAATTTGAAAAAGAAAAAGCGTTGAATAAGAAGTGTGATGGGAGTATTAAATATAAAAAGAGGCTGTAAGAGCCTCTTTTTATTGATACTAGTAGTTAATCTACTTGTTATTTTATTCTTGAGTTTTTTCCTCTTTTTTACGAGGTTTTAATACAGCAACCTTTATTTCTTGATCTTTATCCATATAGAAATCAGGAGTATATTGCCCAGAAATGACTAATTCCATCATTTGCATTCCTTTAACTCTTGTTCCATTTTCAGTATAGACAGCTATAGATTCTCCATCTAGTGTAATTTGCTTAGTAGATAGGGAAGCCTACAATTCCAAGCAATAATGTGATCATTTTCTAACACTTTATTACAAATAGAGCATTTGCTTTTCCCTTTAATGATTATTGCCATTTTGCTTATTTTTTTGAAGTTTCAAATCTGATTTTTCATTCACTTCTAGAGCATTGTAAAATAATATAAATAGTTCAGAGTTGGCTTTCGCGAAAGCGTATTAGATACATTCAAAAAAAGCCTAAACATTTATACAGATGTTTAGGCTTTTGAGCATAGTTTCCCAAAAACTATACTTCCATTTTTTTAAGTTCCTTATAATTGCGGTCTAAACGTTTTGTTAAAATGCCGTATACTCTACTATATACTAACCAGAAAATACCTGTAATCATGATAGTAAGAATGGCTGTTATTATGATAAGAACTGTTTTATTAATTTCTTCAAATGCTTCAGGATTACTATTTACAATGAGGGCCGTTGTAAAAATGGCTGCTATGACAAATAAGGTCATACTTGAATAGATATAATATTTTACTGTTTTTCGAGTGTTAAGAATATTTTTCATCAACTTCCGAGCGGAATCGGTACTTGCTATTTTTTTAAAATTTATATAAAACTTTGTAATAAAAAATAACAAAACAGCTATATGTACAATAAGAAATATGGTTTCAAAATTTCGTAGGTTTTCTGACTCCAACTTTAAATCTCCTCCAAATTGAAAGTCTCTGAATAATAATGAAATGATCATCCAGAATGAAAACTCGATCATACTGATGATAAATATCCATTTTACAACAGAAGACGATTTCTTCAATAACATGGGGTATATATCTTCTTTGCTAAGTTTAGGAAGTGTTTCATCCTGCTTTTGCCACTGCTTTTTTAATAATTCTAATTCATCTACCATAACTATGATGGGTTTACTAGTTTTTTAAGCTTTCCTTTTACACGATTCATTTTTACACGGGCATTTACCTCGGTAATTCCCATCGTCTCAGAAATCTCTTTATAATTTTTATCTTCTAAATAAAGAAAAACTAGGGCTTTTTCTATATCGTTTAAATCTTTGATCGCATTGTACATGACTTTCAATTGTTGTTCTACAGTATCATCATACTCTTCTGAAGAGATACGAAACATTACATCATCAAAATCTTGTGTCTGCACAGTACGTTTAGACTTTCTGTATAAGGTAATTGCTGTGTTTAGAGCCACACGATACATCCATGTACTAAATTTTGCGTCTCCTCTAAACTTCGGAAACGCACGCCATAATTGTATTGTCACTTCTTGAAATAGGTCGTTATGCTGCTCTCGATTATTGGTGTATAATCGGCAGACTTTGTGTACAATGTTCTGGTTTTCTTCCAGAAGTGTTACAAATTTCTCTTGTAAATCTTTCTCCAATGATTGATCGTTAGTTACCTATTGGTAGGGGAATTTGGTGTAATGTTACAAAAACTATGAGTTTTTATTTTAACTGTAGTAGTGATTTCTATTTTAATAGTGATGCGTACGCTTTATCGCTTTGCTCTCCCTATGGTCGTGAATCTCACAAGTTCGATTTCGCGAAAGCGTATATATGCTGATTTTCATTTTAATACAAACCATTAGAAAACGAAAAGCCCCCTGTACGAATACAGCGGACTCTTCTCCCTAATTAATAATTAAAATGTTTTTTCTTATTTAATCATTACTTTTTGTGTTGTACCATTATCAAAATTGATAAGATAAACCCCTGTTTTTAATGTGTTGATCTGTACTTGAGAAGCTAAAGGACTGCTTGCCACTTGACGGCCTACTAAGTCATACATCACAAAACCACTTTCCTTGCTGAAGTATAAAGTTCCGTTTGATGTTGGGTTTGGATAGATTGTAATGGTCTCATTACTTATAGTAAATTCTTCAGTACTCAGGGTATCGTTTTCAAGTGTATATATTGAAATAGTTGAACTTACTTCATTTGCTACTACAATAAGTCCTTTCCCAGTGGCATTATCTTCTGGAGCTATATAAATTACACCTTCTGGTGCAAGATCTCCTTCTGGATTTTCGATGTCTATTGTAGTATCTCTATTATTTACATAGGTTTCAAAAGTAGGCGCTGTTGGGTCAGTTACATTGAATACAGCAATTCCTCCAATTCTTTCTAAACCTACAAATGCGTACCATTGTCCAGCAATTTCTTTTACGATGACAGCTTCTGGCTCAGGCCCTTTATCATCAGAACGATTTTTGAATACATTTTCATCGTCTGTTGTATTAAAAATGACTCCGTATACAGGGTCTTCTTTTACGATACGTTCTAATACATCTTGACTATCATATACAATAGCCCCTGTATCTGCATTTACAATAGAGAATGAACGTCCGCCATATGTGTGTATAAGATCAATATCACCGTCACCATCTGTATCTCCTGTAGCATTTGTAGTACGGAGTCTTCCTAACGTTTCATCCATTTGAAGGAAATGAGCATTTGGATAGGCGGTTGGGTCAAGGTTGAGATCGTTTATACGAACTTCTTCACTAAAACCATCGTAATCCCTAGCGTCTCCTTCATTTGCAATCACAATATAATTTGTTCCACCTACTGTATAATTTGCAATAGCATCTGGTTGATACATTCCTACAGTATTCCAAGTAGACATAAATACAAAGTCAAGTCTATTGGAAACATCTAATGCGTTTTCTTCTAGAGAGTGGTCTTTAACGCCCCAAGCTTCAACAGCAGTAATGCTGGGTGTTACCAAATCTACAATGGCATATGCATTATTTTCTTGAAGAGACACATAAGCGATTGTACTATCATCTGTAACGGTAATAAATTCTGGTTCTAAGTCTTGAGAGATAGAAGCCTCTGGGCCAAAAATACGGACGCCTGCTGCTTCTAATGCTGCTTGGTCTGCATCAAAATTAGTAAAGGTAAGTGAGGTTACTTCTGCTTGTGTTAATGTTTCAATTCCTCCAGTAATGTCAATAACTGAGATCGTCCCTTCAGGATCAATCGTATAGTCATCGCTAGGCTCTCCTTCGTTAGCCACCAATACTTTTGTTGCATCTGGCGTAAATGTAACCATATCTGGCAGCGAACCAACTTCTACATTACTTAATACAGTCCCGTCTGTATCTATAAATACAATTTGGCCATTTCCTTGATCGGCAGCTCTTACAGCTACAGCTACAGTACCATTATAAGCGCTTACACTGGTTACTTCATCTCCAAAGGTGCTCATATCTATAGCGGGTAGCGTAGTGAGGTTTAACGGATCATTAAAGTCTATTACTTCCACAGTGTTGTCTCCAGCGTTAGAAACAAATAGTCTATTTGACTCCATATCATGAGTCACTATTTCTGCTCCGTTAACTTCTATATTCGTCGTAAAAGACATTCCTAATACATTTGCTGCATTTGGCGTTTGTAATTCATCATCAAGAACATACACCGTATGTGTTGTGAATTCTCCTTCTTCTGCACCTATGCTATTTTCTAAGGCTAGTGCGATATAATAATCTTGGTTTGGATCTGTATTATCTGCAAGATTCATCATCACATTTTGTGTTGTTGCACCATCTGCAGTAAATGTGAGTGTGGTTGTATTTAACACGAAAGAGCTTTCAAGATCATTTGTTAGAGTTACTGTAATAACTACAGTTGCATCTGCCGCTTCCGATATAGATACAGGAATTGTCACGACTCCATCATTTTCAGATACCTGCGTTAATTCTTCATTAAAAGAAATAAGAATTGGTGCTTCTACACTATACGTTCCTAATGGGAATGGGATCTCAGCGTTTTCATTATCTGATTCGTCATCTAAAGCATTAGGACCACTAAAGCTCCAATGATCTATCATAAATGTAGCTCCATCTGCTGTAGTACCACTATTTCGATATGCCCAGCCATCTTGATACTCCCAATCTTCTCCACTTCCATCTACATTACTATCTCCAAATACATCGATGATCATTCCGTTATTAAATAACTCAATAGCATCATCTCCATTTACATTAGCTGTATCATCTACAAATGTAGGGTCAAATCCAAAAAAGGTATTAAAGTTAGGTTGTTCACTAGCAATGTATATAAAGTCACCTGCTGAAGCATTTCCTGAGAGAAAAAATTCTTCACCATCTGTGCCGTCGCCATTATTGGCAGAGCCTATAGCATAGGTAGATAAATCTGGAATATTGTTTAGTACATAAAGCTCTATCGCTTTAGGGGTTCCTCCAGTTAGTGTAGCATCTACAACACCTGTGATTAAGAGGTCTTGTGCTTGAATGATAGTAGTAATACTTAATAAGAATACTAAAAAATAGTTTTTTTTCATAACGAGTTTTATAAGATTGATAGCCCTAAAAATACTAGGACATCATTCTAATTACTTGAAATTAACGTTACGAAAGTTTTACGCTTTATAGGGGTGTATATAGGAATTTACATTTCTGAAATGTTTCGGTAAAATAGGAATAACATAGCTATAAATAGACCAATTTATGGCTGTTATTTATGGTATTTAGTTCTCATATAATCGACTGATTGGTGGATGAGTTCTTTAAGAATATCTAAATCAACATCGGCGAGTTTATTTATATATAAACAGGCTTTACTGGTTTTATGTTTTCCTAGTTTTTTTAGTAAGGAATCAAAATTTGCAAAGCCAGGCATGATATATAAACTTATATTTTGCTTACGCGGAGAAAAACCAACAATAGGCCATTCTCCTTCACGACCGCTCTTATATACATAATGGTAGGAATCAAAACCAACGATACTATCTCCCCACATTTTTGGTGCTACGCCTGTCACTTCTGTGATGAGTTTTAGTAATATAAAACCATCAGCTTTTTTTACGGGATGTGCAACAGCATTTAGAAAATCTTCTACAGAGGCATCATTTACTTTGGTTTTTACATCACTCATGAGTTTATGTTTAGGAGTTTTAAAGTGTATGAGGTGGACTATTTAAAAGTTTAGGTCTTTAATGTCTATCTTTTATTTAACAATTCTTATACTTATCATTTAGTCCTATGCCTTCTAGAATCATAGGAATACATTTTTCTAATCTTCGCAGTCTTGTGGTTTCTTGTTTAGCTCTGCCAATATGTTCTGCGTATTCTCTTTGTTTTGAGGGTGTCAAGGCTTCAAATGCGGTTTGTAAGGTTCCCGCTTTCGCGAAAGCGGACTCCAATTCAACAGGGATAATAATTTCTTTTTTAGATCTATCGGGTTTTACTTCTTTCCCATCTTTTGCATTTTGAATGGCTTCTAAGAGGTATTCTTTCAAGATCGTTATGTCTATGTCTTCTATAGATTCGTAATGTAAGGAGCGCATTGCTTTGGTCTTTCCATCTTGTGCATTGCGCAATAACTTTTTAGAATCTTTTAGAAATACACCTTGGAAAAACCAAACGCCAAAATGGTTTTTAAAATTCCCTACACCTATTACATTACGACCTTGTATCGTATAGCAGGGGAAATTCCATTTCCATTCTTCTGTAAGTTCAGTATCATTAATAACAGCACGTAACTGCTGTATGCCTTCTAGCCAAGGAGATGATTTTGTATAATACTGTTCTAGTTTTTCTTCATAGGTCATCTAAGTCTTAACTTTTAATAATTTTTATTGTGTGTATTTCATTTGCTCCTGTAATACGAAGGAAATAAACTCCTTTTTTATAGGAACTACTATCTATAAGCTCTCCAGAGTCTATTCCTGAAAATTGCGTTTGTAAGTGTACGCGTTTTCCACTTACATCAAATACTTCAAGTTTAGAAATAAATGTAGAAGGAGGTAAGACTACTTGAAACTGATCTGACACAGGGTTAGGGAATACCTGCACTAAATCTTCAAGAGTGTTGTCTTGAACAGATAATACAAAGTTATCGTAGAGTATTTGAAGAGAATCGATAGGTTCTTCACCAAATGGCATTTCTTCGATATTTAATCGTAATGTAGGATCTCCGGGAGCGTCTGTTTCTTGATATACTACCAGATATGCAGCCGTAGATGAGGTACCTCTATCCAAGCATCTCATATCTGCTCCTGCAAAGTTAGCTCCTTGCATGGCAGCCATAAGCTTATCTGCCAATGTTCCTTCTGTACTATTAAAATTATTCTCCATATTAATGAGTACAGTTTCATTTAATAAAATATTTCCTTGAACACTATAGGTAGCTCCTTGTCTATCATCTTTAAAATCGTCTGCGAGGCTTCCAGTAAAGCCAGCGGTTCTTGGATTTCCATCTGGATCAAAATCGGCAACGCCATATTGTCTAAACTCAGGATTGAAATCTTGAGAACTACAATCATCGTTATTAATTAAATACTCAATAATCTCATCAGGAGAAAGACCTGATTCCATTTGATCAATAGCATTTGCTAAATTGGTATTAGGTATGCATACAAATGCTTGAGAATTTACGCCTCCACGTCCAGGAATAATGTCTGTAATGATATCGATAAGTCCTCCAAATTGTCCAATGCCGTCTACACAGGAAGCTCCTGCAGATCCGACTTCACCTGTATCAGGGTCTACAGCGATAATAGAGAATGTATCCTGAGCATAGGTAACAAAACTTAAAAATAATGCAATGAGTAATACGTAATTTTTTTTCATAGTATAACAATGTTTATTGACATTAAAGTTAATCAATTACGAGCAATATTCTCAAGTGTTTAGGAGAGATTTATATCCTAATTGTACTAGGAATATACAATTGAGAATCAAAAAATGACGGTTGAGTAGTTTATGCTTTCGCGAAAGCGTAAGAAGTAACACTTTTGTCCTGTAACCAATAAAAATATAGTAGTATGATCTCTAAAGCACAATTAAACGAAGCACGATTAGATGTCGCTCAAAGAGCAAAACAAGGCATTGATTTTATTACAGCAGCTACCCTTATTTGGGTACTTATTACCATTATATGGAGTACAGAAATGACATTAGAAACTAAAAATATAGCGACACTAGCTGTGGGAGGGATTATGATGCCGCTGGCGTTTTTATTTTCAAAAATATATAAGTCACAATGGAAAATGAAAGATAATCCTATACATCCATTAGGGTTACTCCTTAATATCGCGCAATTATTTTACTTTCCTATTCTAATACTAGTAATCAAATTTACACCTACCTATTTTCTTCCTGTATTTATGATCATAACTGGGGCTCATTTCTTTCCATATGCTTGGTTTTATAAACAGCCTATGTATGCAATTATGGCTGGGGTTATATCTGTAGGCACTGTCGTGTTAAGTTTTACAGTACTCACCGAATCACCTATGCTAGCGCCTTTAGTAATGGCTATCGCATTAGCAATACTTACGATTATATTATTTGTTTCTAATAGACACTTAGCACAGGCTTCTGAATATCGTATAGTATAAACCATTCATCATCATCAATCAAAATAATCAACCCATTATCATGAATTATCTATTTGCTTTATTTTTCTTTTTATGTGCTTCGACGTATGCACAAACAACAATCTCCGGGACGGTAACAGATCCTAAAGGAATTCCTATTGAGGGTGCCAACGTATATCTAGACGGTACTTATGATGGTGCTTCTAGTACTGTAGATGGTACGTTTAGTTTTACCACAAGTGAAACAGGAGATCAGGTACTGATCGTTACTTTTTTATCTTTCGAGACGTATTCCTTTTTTGGACCTGTGTCAAGTATGAAAGAATTGCCAATTAAACTTAAAGAAGATATTAACTCCCTAGATACTGTAGTAATTTCTGCAGGGAGTTTTGAGGCAAGTGATAATAGTAAAATTTCTGTACTAAAACCGCTGGATGTAGTGACAACAGCGAGTGCTTTAGGAGATTTTGTAGGTGCCTTACAAACACTGCCAGGTACGACTACTGTTGCTGAAGATGGACGTCTTTTTGTGCGTGGCGGTGATGCAGGAGAAACACAAATTTTTATAGATGGGATTCGTGTATTTACACCGTATACACCTACTACTAATAATATCCCTACACGAGGGAGATATAGTCCGTTTTTGTTTGATGGGATTACATTTTCTACAGGAGGCTATTCTGCCGAGTATGGGGAGGCACTCTCTAGTGTCCTTTTACTAAATACGGTTGATGAGCCAGATCAAAACAAAACAGATATATCTATTATGTCTGTAGGAGGTGGATTAGGAATGACAAGAAAATGGGAGAAATCTTCATTGAGTTTGAGTACTTCTTATATTAATTTAGCACCTTATATAGAAGTGTTTCCAGATCGCAACGATTGGTCAAAACCTTTTGAAGCACTTTCAGGAGAAGCTGTGTATCGCTATAGAACAACCGATGGCTTATTTAAATTGTATACAGCTTTTGATACGTCAAATTTTGAACTTACTCAAGAAGATATAAATCTAGAAGATGGATTGGATTTTAAATTAAAGAACAGTAATTTATATGTGAATACCTCATATACAGGTGTGTTATCAGATACGTGGAGTATACAAACAGGAGGGAGCTATACGTTTGCTAAAACCGATGTAGGAGTTATGACTAACGATATCGATAATACAGAAAACTCTGCACATTTTAAACTCAAAGTTAAAAAGCGTTTTTCAAGTCGTTTTAAGTTATCAATGGGAGCAGAGCAGTTTATCACAGATTTTAATGAAGATTTTAGCGGTGTTTTTAATACACAGACTATTGGTGATTCTTATGGCTATGATAGTGCTATCAGCGCATTATTTACAGAGGGAGATGTGATATTTTCTAAAAAACTAGCATTAAAGGCTGGATTACGAGGTTCGTATACAAATCTAACGGATCAGTTTACGATCTCTCCAAGAGTTTCGTTGGCGTACAAAACAGGTAAGAAAAGTCAGTTGTCATTAGCGTATGGAGATTTTTATCAAAACCCTACGAATGATTTTCTAAAGTTTAGTCAAGAATTAGAAGCACAAAAGACACAGCATTATATATTGAACTATCAATATAATAGTAATGGGCGTATTTTTAGAGCAGAGGCTTATCGAAAATCATATGACAACCTTGTTACTTTTGATACTGATTTTGCAGGTGTAGATAGTGTATTTGAGAATGGAGGAGATGGGTATGCTCAAGGACTAGATCTTTTTTGGAGAGATAATACGAGTATTAAAAACATGGATTATTGGGTGAGTTATTCGTTCTTAGATTCAGAAAGGCAATATCTTAATTTTCCAGAGCAAGCAAGACCTTCATTTGCTAATACACATAATTTTTCGGGAGTGGTTAAATATTTTATTACAGATTGGAAGTCTCAAGTTGGTTTGAGTTATCAATATGCTTCTGGACGTACGCATACCAATCCTAATGTACCTGGTTTTTTACAAGAAGAAACTAAGTCATTTAATAGCCTTAGTTTAAATTGGGCTTATTTATTGTCACAACAAAAGATTTTATATGTGTCTGTAAATAATGTCTTAGGATTTAATAATGTAAATGGATTCCAGTATAGCAATACGCCAAATGGAAATGGGACTTTTGATAGAAGAGCACTTACTCCCGCTGCCGATCAATTCTTTTTTGTAGGTTTTTTCTGGACTATCAGTGATGATAATAACAGTAATCAATTGGATAATTTATAAATAAACCTATAAGATTATTTTATAGATTTTCTAGTAGTATAATTAAAAAAGCCACATCTAAACGTTTAGATGTGGCTTTTTTAATTAGGATTTTTATTGATTATTGTAGAAAATTTGTAAAATCAAAATTATATTCTGAATATAGACATCTTCTATTTTTCTTAGGTCTTGCTACGATAACTAGATCGTTTGTAGTATTAATATATGATTGATCTACAGTGATTTCATCCGTTTGAATAACTTCAATAATTACTCCAAATGTTGATATAGAGACCCAATGACGGAAATAACCAGTATTTTCATTTACCCCTTCAACTAATGGATGTGCCGTAGAAGTAACTGATCTATATTCAGTATCTGTAATTCCATTTGGGAAATATAATTCTAAACAGTTTTTATTTATAATAGTGTTCATGAATTCTTGTCTTAAACTTTCTACATATTCAAAACAATCTGGATCTATAGTAGCTGTTTCATTACTATTAGCTATTTTAAAATTATTAATTGTATTGGGGTTTAGTATATTTCCAGGTGGATTGCTTCCTGGAGGTGGGGTTGCTGTAGCTCCTCCTGGTCTTATACAATCCAATGCAACTAATAAAAAGTAATTATAACTTCGTCTAAAAGCATCTTTAAATGGATCTGTATCTGGTATATCACTGCCTAATAGATCATTTATTAATACAGATGGTTTTTGTTCAGCAACTGGACCTGGAACTGGGGTGATTTGATCAATAACACGTTCTCTTGCCTCTGGATTATTATGTATTGCAGCTGCGGCAATATAAGAAACCCATTGCATATGATTTTCTAATTCAATACTCTCTGGAGATAATAAAGGATCATAAAATCGTTCTCCTCCCTGAGTCGTTTGATCAGAACCTGATGTTTCAATTATAAAGTTGCTTGAATCATTTTCAATAATCGGTTCTTGATCAACAGTACACGATATTGCTGAAAATAATAATGCGATTAATACTAAATAGGGATTTAGTGTTCTCATAGTTTTTTAATTTTAATTATAGGGTAATGATACTACATTTTGATGCAAAATCATGATGTTCTTATATAAGTGTATCTGTTTATTTCATTTTCGTATGCGTTCATTTCATTTTTGATTTTAATCAAAAATTCTTTTTAACACATAGTCTTTTCTTCTACTAGAAACGGGAACTTTAAAATCTAGATGTACTACAAGTATTCCTTGCTTATTGTATTTTAGGACATGTTTCTTATTTACTATATATGATTGATGGCATCGTATAAATGATTCTTCAGAAAGGATTTCTTCTACTTTTTTTATAGATTTTGAAACCATAATCTTTTCCATTTGCTGTGTGTAAAATGTAGTGTAATTCCCTTCAGATCTACAGTAAATAATATCATCTTCATAGATGGCATATACATTATCACTGGTTTTAAGAATAACTCTTTTGTTTTTTACACCGCTAAAGTATTCACTAGAGATCTCAATAAGTTTTTCTAAGTGATTTTCTTGTTTTTCTTGCGTTGTTACTTTTCGAAGTGCATCTATAAACTCATCCATTTCAATAGGCTTTAAGATATAATCTAAGGCTCCTACTTTAATAGCTTTAATAGCATGCATATCATATCCTGTGATAAAGATGACATCAAAATCTTTAAAAGAAGTTTGTTTTAAGATATCAAAACTAGTACCGTCTCCTAAATTAATATCAAGTAGTAAGAGTTGAGGTTTAAGTTGTTCTATCACTTTTATTCCTGAAGCAACACTATCTGCTTCTCCTATAATAGAAATCTCATTTTTAAAATGTGAGGCTATTTTTTCTCTTACATCTGCTCTTACACTGGCTTCATCATCAATAATAATTGTTTTAATCATGCTCTGTTTGTTTATATGGAATTAAAAAAGAAGTGATCATTCCACTAGTAGAAGGATCACGATCCTTTTTATTTATGTCGTTAATTTTCTGTTTGGTTGCTTTTTCTATAAAATTAGCAATCAATGTTGTTGATACCGATTCTTTATGAGAATTGACTTTAGATTGTATACCTATACCATTATCTTCAATAATACATTTTATAAATTCTTTTTTCAAGGATAATGTAATATGAATCTTTCCTTTATAGTTTATTCCTTTAAATGCATGTTCTATACTGTTTTCAATATAAGGTTGTATAAGCATAGGAGGGATAAATATAAACTCATCCTCTTCTAGATCTTGTAATGTAATAGTATAAGTATACTTTTCTGGAAAACGTAACAATTGTAAATCCATGTATTTACGAAGAGACTCTAATTCTTTTTCAAGTAAAACATAATTATTTGTAGAATTTTCAAGTATGAGTCGTAACAATCTTGAAAATTTCAAGAGATAATTGACAGCACCTTGCGGATCTTTTTTAATCGTATTCTGAATAGCATATAGCGTATTAAAAGTAAAATGAGGATTCATTTGAGAACGTAATAAGCGTTGTTGCATTTGCAGGCTCATTTTATCAAACGTACGTTGGCGTTTTTTATAAAAATAAATACCTAAGGTAATTAGTAGGCTAGATATTATAAAAACAATTAACAACTGTATTTGAGTTTTTGCTTTTTCTAGTTCTACTTGCTGTTTTTCAATTCGGATAGCTTCTTTTTCTTTATAAGAAGATTCTAATGACTTTAAACCTTTAGAATATCTTTCTTCATATCTCATCTCTTGATACTTTGCAATGGTATCTAAATGATTTTGAGTTTCTTTATAATTAGATTTGGTTTCGTAGGCATATCTTAACTTATAGCTTAAAAGTTGTCTTGTTTTATCATTTGAATTGCTCAATTTATCTTCCTGAGATGCTTTATCTAAATAAAACTTAGCAGAGTCATAAACTTTGAGGTCTAAGTATACTTCTCCTAAATTAGAATATAATTGTGTATATTCTGTAGTTAAAAAAGGTGTTTTTTCTAAGTGATTTATAGCTGATAAGCCTTTATGATAATAATCTCTTGCTTCCTTATATCTCTGATCTAAATGGAGGTAATATCCATATTGTGTATATAGTTGTCTTTTTAAGTCAAAGTCAAGTTCTTCTTTTAAAAGGAGTAATTTTTCTAAAGTAGAATATGCTTCTTCTTTATTAAGATATAAAAACTGTAATTCTGTTTTTGTAATTGTGGTAATGATGACTCTTTTAGTATTCTTTAATTCTTTATAGGTCTCAATACTTAAATCTATATATTTAATCGCTTCTTGGTATTTTTTTGATGCTTTATAAGTCTCGATGTATTGATAGTATACCCTAAGTAAATTCGTATTATCCGATTCTTTAATTAACGATTCAAAACGTCTTGTAATAGCGATGCACTCTCCATATTCTTGAAGTTGTTGATGTGTACTCCATGCATTAAAAAAATACTGATACTCTCTATCACTTTGAATAGAATCTTTGATACTTTCTATTGCTTTATAATGATAAACGGCAGCACTATCAATTTGCCCTTTTTTAGAATAGTAATCTCCGATTAAAAAATCATTTTCAGATTTTAAAGAATCTGGTAGAGAAGGGGTCGATTTAATAAGTCGTGCTACGTCCCTTAGATATATCAGTGTAGAATCTGATAAAGTTTCAGAAGATTTTTTTTGTAAAAGGCTAATAGTTTCTTCTGTACTTTCATTTGTAGGTTTTTGACTAGTACATGCAACGAGTAGACAGCTTAATAAAAAACAGTATAGGAATGTATTTTTTATCATAGATCAAACTTACAGAAAATGTCAAACTAATGGTAACTCTTTATTATATATTACTGTATGCCAATTTCACTCATGTCTAGGATATTAGATTATTTTAAGAATATCTAAGCAATTCATTTGTATACTATCATAGATAAATAGGAGGGAAGTACTTTATTTTTATGTCCATATAGGATAGATATTTTATACGCTTTCGCGAAAGCGTATAAAACCAATTTTCTATAAAAACAAAGAAGCCTCTGCAATAGAGGCTCCTTTTGTCAATGTATGCATAAAATGCGCTAGTGAATAATTAATTTTTCTGTAAATGATCCCATATCTGTTTCTAGACGAAGGATATAAGGTCCTTTACTTATGTTCGATACTGGTAGTTGTATTGTACCTGTTCCAGTTTCTGGTTTCCATTGTTGTATTACTTGACCAAGCATAGAGTACAATGTAGCATTGTTTACATTATTACGCTCATTCTTAGTAATCGTAATATATTTTCCTTGCGTATTGAAGCTTACAGTAACACTGTGAAGGTCTGTTTCTTCTTCTAAAGACACATTTTCTTCTTGTACTGCGATGTCAGTATCCTGTTCGTCAGCCTCTGTTTCTTCTTCTGTATCTGTAGAAGTATCTTCTTCTTCAGAAGTGTCTTCTTCTTCTTCAGTATCTGTTTCAGAAGTACCATCTCCTTCTTCAGTATCAGTATCAGTTGTGTCAGTCTCTTCTTCTGTTTCCTCTCCTTCAGTATCTGTCTCTGTCTCTTCACCAGTACCAGTCGTTTCTTCTTCCTCTTCTTCTTCCCATTCTCCAGAAGTCTCTTCACC
>NZ_CANLNH010000009.1 GCF_947492535.1 uncultured Dokdonia sp.
AAACTCCTAAACTCCTAAACTCCTAAACTCCTAAACTCCTAAACTCCTAAACTCCTAAACTCCTAAACTCCTAAACTCCTAAACTCCTAAACTCCTAAACTCCTAAACTCCTAAACTCCTAAACTAACTTTCTCACTGTTATGCAATTTCTCGTCACTACGTTTCCCTCGAAATGACGAATTCATGAACTTCTCAACTCTTACTGATGACTCCAATTATCGGGTTCGTCACTATTGCCTGGTGAAAGTCCGATGATATCTCCATCAGTGTTGACGCCTAGACCAACGACCATACGGTTTACATAATTAAAGTAACTAGTGACTTGGTTGATTTCTAGAATTTCGCCTTCAGAGAAGCCTACGGTTTTTAGATGCTCTATATCGTCTTTAGTAATGGTGTGATGGGCTTGGGTGAGTTTTTGTGCATGTACAATACCATCTTTATAATGGGTATCAAAAAAAGTAGCTACCGTATCATCTTGTACACGTTGATAAAAAGCAGCAGCACGATCATCATCTGCGAGTAATCGTGTGAATCCAGCCAGATGGTGTTGTACACAATAATCACATTTATTGAGATAACTCACGTAGACTCCTATCGCTTCTAAATACCATTTGGGCAAGGTATTATTGGAATTATGAAGGACACTTTTATATAAGGTCATATGCCCTTTTAATGTATGCGGTCGCAAACTATGTATAGACAATACATTGTCTATATTGTTATCAGGACCTTTTACGCGGTCGTACATACGTTTTAAAAGGCCTTCTGCTTCATCATATCCTAGGGTTTTTATCCAACTCATTTATTATTTTTTTATTTAATATTAAAAATCAAAATTAATCTAACAATTACCATCCTGATTTAATACAACTATACACTATTTCTGAAAATTTTTTCTCATCTGACCATATCATTTCGCAGTTAAGCTCTTCTGGAGGGAGAACAGTTATATAGTAAACAATAGGATCTTCTACACCTTCATCCAAATACATAAAATAATAACTATCTGAACTATTTGTATCATAAATTACAATAGGTCTATTCATTTCAATTTTACTATATAATAAATCTCTTTGAAAATAATCTATTAATTCATCTAATTCTCCTCCGTTATGAAAAAACCAACAAAACTTCCCGGCTAAAAAAAGAAACTCTCTATATGATTTAGGAAAACGGTTTCCTTTATTATATTTTTTCTCAAGATTTTCTATTTCACTTATAGACACACCTTTATTTGTAAATCCATCAGGTTTATTTTTAGGAGTCTTTTCTAATAATTTTAAATACTCTATTTCCACTATACCTTTTCGCTTTAAGCAAACATACAAAACCCTTCTACAACAACGGTTTGAAAAAAAGTAAACTTTTTTGCGACTTTTTTAATACATATCTTACTAATAGTATGTAAATAGAATAAGATCCCGCTATACAGCGGGATTAGTTCAACTTACAATGTTGCGTTCGTCGTATAGACTCCTCAACATTGAGGTTCACTAAAATCATCTTTAATGCGCAAAGAAGAAGCATTTACACAACTCATAAAAGAAAACGAAGGGATCATTTTTAAGATTTCTAGGGTGTATTGTGATACGCTTGAAAATCAAAAGGATCTGTATCAAGATATCGTATTTCAATTATGGAAAGGGTTTGACAGTTTTAGAGGAGATTCTAAAGCCAGTACTTGGATGTATCGTGTGGCGTTAAACACTGCCTTTACCTTCTTAAAAAAGGAAAAGCGAAAAGGCACCGCTGTAGGAATAGACAACCTACATCTGAAATATGAGCCTGACGACCCGATTCTGGAAGAACGACTCGCAGAAATGTATGCTCAGATACGGCAACTTTCTGATGTCAACAAAGGGATCATCCTTCTTTTATTAGAAGGTAAAAAGTATGAAGAGATTGCCTCCATTACTGGATTTTCTAGAAGTAAAGTAGCCACACGCATCTCTCGTATCAAAGAAAAACTAAGAACACAACTGGTTAAAAAATAACACTATGGAACTTGAAGAAATGCAAGCTGCCTGGTCACAAATGAGCCAGGAACTAGAAAAACAAAAACAATTAACAGACGAAATTATACTCAAAATGACACAACAAAAATATACCTCACAATGGAATAAGATCTTTACTGCAGAAAAAATAGGAGGCGTGGTTTGCTACGTAGCATTGGTCGTATTATTAGCTAATTTTAAAACATTTGACACCATCTCCCTACAAGTATCTGCTATTTTATGTATGCTCATCCTTGCTGTACTTCCTATTCTTTCCTTAAAAACGATACGAGGGATGCAACAAGTGAATGTCACTAAAATGAATTATAAAGAAACCATGGAAACCTATGCTAAAGGGAAAAAGAACTTTGTCAATTTTCAAAAATTGAACGTTGGAATTAGTTTTCTATTTATGACTCTTACAGTACCTGTTTCGGCTAAGTTATTTAATGACGAAAATCTATTTGAAACGCTGGATCCTAAACTCGGTATTGCCGTACCATTTATGCTTGTCTTTTTCGGACTTCTTATTTGGTTTGTGACACGTTGTTACAAAAAGGTGTTACGTAGTTCTGAAACGATCTTGAAAGAGATTGAGGAGTAATGTTCTTTTTAAGAAGAAACTGAATACGTCATGCTGAATTTATTTCAGCATCTCATCCTACCAATTCTAAAAGTAGTGAGACCCTGAAATAAATTCAGGGTGACAAAAATAGTACAGAAATTCCTCCCTTCCGTCTGTATTTCGTTCCTCCATACAGCCACCTTCCCTCTACAAGGGAAGGAGCTTTATAAAAGGATAAATACAAAAACCGAAATATTAATTCAAGACTCCACTGAAAAAGCAAGATTATCCTGCCTTTATGGGCAGATTCAACTTACATTATTAGATTCGTTTTACAAACTTTGCAAAATTGAGCTTTACTAAATTATTCCTTTTATATACGCTTTCGCGAAATCGAGCTAGCGAGATTCATGACCAAAGGGAGAGCGAAGCGTTAAAGCGAACTTATAAGACCTGCCTGCCGGTAGGCAGGTTTACAACTATAGAGCCTGAAACATTAAAGCATAAAAAGGTTTCGCATAACACGTTCTCGTATTATTGCATCGCATGTACCACTCTTCGAATAGCATCTACGTGGTATTTGATAATACGAGAGCGTCCTTCTGAGGTCATTAATATCGTATTAAATTCTTCTCTATTATCCATAAAGAAATTCTCTGTGAGTATCGCAGGCATTTTCGTTTTCGTAAGGACATAAAAGCGTCCTTCTTTATCGAGATCACCATCCGAAAAATCAGTTCGCAATTTCCGATCTGGAAATGTCTTTTGATATTCTTGACCAAAAATAGAGGCAATACGATCACTTTGAGTCTGTCCTGGAGAGGTGAAAATTTCGCTTCCTATACCACCACCCGCATTGGAATGGATACTTAGATAAAAACATTTTTGACGTGCATAGACATTAGCACGACGTACCCGTGTTTTTAAACTCACATCCCAATATTCTGGAGCGATATTTACATATGGAATTTTTAAGAACGTAAGATCTTGAATAATCCCATTCACAATCGCACGATTAAATTCGCCTTCATAGATCACATTCCCATCACCCCAGTCTTTTCGTTTGCCTGGGGTTTGGTATGTGTTATTGATAAGGCCGCCATGACCATTGTCTAAGAGTACAAGCATTTTTTATAATTGAGCTTGATCACTCACAATAACTTCAAGATCTCCTTCTTCAAACAAAGGACCACTACCTACTCGTATCGTATTTATTCTAAACGTAGTGTAATAACTACTATATCCTTTAAGCCATAAATATACATGATTATCTGTTCCTACATACTGACCTGCTGTCACCCTCGCTAGATCTGCTCGTGATACATTTGATTGTGTTCTAATAATATTATTTCCTGCATTATAACAATATCCAACCCATACGATATCTATAATCTCTCCTGCCCCATAAAAATATCCTTCAGCACTAAAGTGATACATGTGACTGTGGCTATCTACTCGCATAGGTGTTTTTATATGAAAATAAGTGTTACCTCCAGTTGGGATATGCCTAAACTTTACAATACCTCTTCTTTCTGAAGCATAGGTATTAGGTTCTATACTTGCTATATTAGCAGCATCTATGTTCAACAAATCACCAACATCTCTTTTCAAAACTAGTTGATGACCTGATAAATTCTGTGTATTTACTTCATTAAGGGGTTCTTTTCCATATACTACATATGTAGGATTTGAACTTGGAAATACAATATCTGCAGTACTATAAGCAATCTGGATATCTAAAACGTCATCAGAATCTATGAGGTAAGTAGCACCTCCTCCTCGTAACATCACATAAAAGGCACGGTTATAAGGTGTGCGACCTGCATCTGCAAGCATATTAGAATATACTTCTCTAAAATCTAAAAGCATCCAATCATATTGAGCACCTCCCCAATTTCCTGCATTTAACCTAAATTCGGCAGTTAAAGCCCCTTTATGCGTAGGGGTATTCCAAGTATCTGGTGCAGGATCATTAAACCCCCTATGAATATTTAATTCTCGTATTCTATTTTGATTCCCGCCTTTGATAACTACCTGATAGTATTTATCTGCATCACCTTCTACCATGATGGTTTCAGAATATTGACGTTTATATCTATTGTCATAGAAATTAGACTTTGGTACTATTACAGTGCTTCCATCGGTAATTGTTAGCGTTGTGCTATCATCTGCATCGTCAACTGTACTTATTACCTCCCCAGTATCTATATGTCTATAACTGTCAATAAGTTCACCAAATTGCCCTTCTGATGGTGTATCTCCAGTTTCAAAGTATTGCTTTAATTGTTCCTTACTTGTTGCCATAATATAAATTTTAATCTTTTTATTTTTAGTTTATTGTAAATGTTGTCCCTATATCCATGCTACTCACACCAATTGTAGGGAATGATACTCCATTATTAGGGATTACAGTATCTGGTAGTGTCAGAATCTTTTCTTCCGTACTCAACATACCAGAAGTATTCTCTGTAATTACTTTAAAGTGATGATATCTATTAGTCCCTTCACCATCTTGTACTAATAATAGGGGTGATTCTGCATCAGTTTCAGACAAGGACACTTCTATTTGATTATCATTCGTTTGTAATTCATAGATCTTATACCAATTTCCTTGACTATTCATTTTATAAAGGTGATACTTTGCATTATACACTTGTTTCTCCCATGACAAACGAACTGCTGATAATACTATAGTGCTATCATTATTTGTAGTATCGTCATATGAATTTATATTTGCTTCATAACTAAGTTCTGGAGAGGATGGTGTATTTACTTCTACCATCATAGTTGCTACAATTTTAGAAGCTTTTGATGGTGCAAAATCATCTACTAAAACACCTTCTTTATCTATATATGTTACAGCTCTAGATACAGTAATTCTATAGTATAATCCTTGTCCATAGGGAACTTCTGTAAGATCTGAGAAATCGTCATATACTTTTAATACAGACTGTCCTGCATACTGTTCTTGTGTTAAATCAATTACTTTTACAGGATTCATTGTTCTTACTGATTGAGCATCTAATTTATTTGTAGCTCTATAGACTGTCAATCTCTGAATATTCTGTGCTTCTGAATAGGCATTAATCTCTAGTTGCACTTTTGGTGTTATTCCTAATATTTGATTCTCCAAAACTGGCATAATACGTTTTATCTCCGGTTGTTCTGGTGCATTTGTATTTACTAATTTAACAGGCCCTAAGAAGGGACTAAATGGACTCATTTTCATTTGAGTACTTAGCTCTTTTGCGCCATAGAAATACAAATTATTTGAGGTTCCATCTAGAGTAAAATCAGTAAATAGCGTTTCGTTTGGAGCTTCGCCTATAATTTTCATCATAGGCGCCATATCAAACTCTGGAGCTTCATCATCTGGTC
This sequence comes from uncultured Dokdonia sp., assembly GCF_947492535.1. Lineage (GTDB taxonomy): Bacteria > Bacteroidota > Bacteroidia > Flavobacteriales > Flavobacteriaceae > Dokdonia. The sequence continues at coordinate 5,941 of NZ_CANLNH010000009.1, forward strand.
CTAATGTTTTAGGATCTACCGGTGGTAATGTGTGTCCATTACGATCATATACGACTTGTTTTTTAGCAATTGGTTGATATTCTGAGTCATTAAGATATTGATACAGAATTGGAATTTCAGTAAGAGGCACAAATGCATTATAAATGAACCCTTTTACAAAGTTTAAAATTTTAGGATCACCTACGGCTAAATCTCCAGGCGACTCTGTAATAAGAGGTTGCCCTAATTCCCCTAATATCGTATTAGCCCATTCATAGAGTGATACTTTATCAGGATTTGGGAATTTGTAACCATCTTCAGAAACATCTGCTGGGGGATATACCTTATAATCACCATCCATTTCTAATTGTCCGAAATTTAAAAAGTTTTCCCAACGGTTATTTAAGTATTCTTCATTGTTTCCTCCTAATAGTGCTAATTGCGTTCGGATTTCTCTTACGGTTGCTTTTTCATACAGTGAATTAAGTATGGCTTCATCATTAGCTCTATAAAAGAGTACTCCATGTGGTTTATGTTGATATTTAGTAGTCAAAGTATATGTTGATCTTCCATAAAAATCAGGACGTGTTGCATATACGCCTCCTTCTGGTTGTTCTGGAGGTAATGCCTCAATAAGTTCTTGAGCATACATTACAGCGGGAATACTCATTTTTGACACAAAATCATCATCTGTATCCTGGCTTCTAAAACCAAAAATTGAATACTTCATTCCTTCTCCCTCATCTGGAAGTATATTACTTTCTGTAAGTCCAAAAGTTGCATCAGCATATAAGTATACCTTATATCCGGGATAAAAGTTTGCTTCTATATTATTTCCAGTTTGAATTGCATCATATCCAGTATCAGTAGAATCAAAAGCAGGGTCTTGAACATAAACAACTAGATCATTATAGGGCTGTACTGTTTCTCCTACACGTATAACATTTTCTATTTTAAGTACAGGTAACACCTTACGAGACCCTGTAGGAATCCCTGAAGCCATTGTCGCTTCAGTAAATAAACGAATGATTCCTCCGCTCCATTCTACACTCACCCCATTCTCATTATATTGTGAATGTTCATGTAATTGAATTCCATGAAATGTAATTTTGTATAATCCTGTATTTTGGGCAGTTACATTTCCATTTTCATCTAAAGACTCTATCGTAGTATGGTTAGAACTTTCATCTGACCATATACCTCGTGTCTTCTCTAGGTAACGATCTTCTATTCCATCATCATCAACTAATGTGATCACTTCTCTATGAATATTTGAATTTTCTCCAACTTTAACATTGACAGCATATGGGTTAGGATTCCCCCAATTATCAGGGGTTTGCATATTCTCAAATGCCATAAAATATCCATCTCCTATAATTTCAGGTGAAACAAGTTCTCCATCTGTTTGGTTAGAAGGCATTCCTCCATTGACTATAGACTCTGTAATTTCTTTTTTATAGACTGTAAATTGTGGTCCCTGAGTAGCTTGTTCAACTTCTTGTATTAAATAATTATCAGTTCCCATTGTAAAGAAACCACCTATATAATTAGCTTCTGTACCTGGAGCTACTGTAGGAGTTACGGTTTGCCCAGTACTCGCAATAAAATAATCTCCTGTTTGGATTATGGATAGTGTTTCGTCAGAATTGTGATCTGTAACTGTTAATGCTTTCCCTATTATGTTATTAGGGACTTCATTTCGAAAGAACACCTCAATATTTTCAGCAAAAATTTCATCATTATCCGAATATACACTAGTGGTATCAGCAATCAATTCTGAATTAGTAATAGAATCGTCTACAGGAATCTGATAATTTTTAAGTTCATGATAACTATGGTAATCAAATGATAGACGAATAAGTGTTCTATCTCCATTAGGGTTAATTCCACCTAATCGATCTTGTTCACTCGCCGATGTTAATAATAAAGGGCTCTCACTTCGTATTAAATGTGCCGCGGTATTAGAAGGTGGCAGTAATGGGTTTTTGGGACGCAACTCTGTACTAATAGATACTGTTGTACCACTTGCTGTCGCTCTTGAAAACCAATTAATACCATAACTACTATAATGATGTGTCCCACTTACTCTTTGCCTATGTGTATAATACGCAGCATCTGTAGAAGGAATCATTAGAAAACGTGATTCAAAATGGGGTTCTTCTCCTGTTGGAACAGCATTTTCATACCGTATTTCCTTAGGAAGTTCTGGTTTTCTCCATTCCTGTTCATTATCCATTTTATATTCTAAACCTCCATACACTGTATTGGTTATGGCACTTAAGTTTATATATTCATTAGAATTAAAGAAAGGAACATCAATCTGATCTTCTGGCAGGTTTTCATTGTATAACTTTACATAACGAGATAAACCATCATGTGTATACCCCTCTTCATCAGTAAGCACTATATTTCCTATAGACAATCCAGGTTCTATATTATTTAAGTTTACTGCTAACGGTAATCGACTTGTAGCATCAGATGTAGGCAAACTCATAAAAAGGTGATGTACATCTCTCTCTCCTTGACCATCTTCAAGATCTGCCACTGTATAATATTCTGCAACATACACATACAAAGGACTTTTGTATGCCTGAACAGTGATCTGCTTACCTGTAGCATCTTTTGTAGTAAAAGATTCAGGGGTATTTATATCTAGTGTTCCTAAACCTAGCAAACGAGCAACATGATAGTCATTAGCTGCGATAGCTAACAAATCTAAATTGGATATTGAGACAGCATCTGTTGGATCATTAGGATCATTTCCTAAAGGAATTGATTCTACAGCTGTAGGATTAGAAGCTTCATTACTTAAAGAAATGTATTTATCTACAACTTGTTTTATATTACGATCACCTGTCTCCACGGCTCCTTCCCATCTATCATGATAATTATTAATATTGACATAAGCTTCATCATTAAATCGTTGCCAAACTCCATGCACATCTCCATGGGACGGTTCGAGTTGTTCATAGGCTGTATTCGTGTCAAGTGTTAACGCAAAATCTCCTAATTCATCCCAACCCGTTGTTGTATTTATCTCGTCAATAAGTGTATCGTAGAATTCAAAATCAATGGAACTTAAAGTCACTCCTGAAATTTCTCCACGGACTGCTTTTCCATTTTCACATAAGAGTCTGAGTGAACTTCCAACTTGAGATCCTTGTAAACTTCTTCTATTGGAAACAATTTTACTTGCGATAGCTGTATCTGCTTCTACAGAGAGTGTTTCCATTTTGATTGTTTTTTGTACTGAAGAGATACCTTGTTCAAAATAGCATCGCGCAGCAAAAAAGAGTCCTGAAGCACTTTCTATTTCTATGAGTTGATCCCCATAGGCTTCTAAAAACGCTGTTGGTTGTGATAATGGATTGATGGTCGCTACTATTTGATTATATAGTATCGTATTATTAAAACGGATACTAAAATCCTTATCCTCTATTCTATATATCCATAGATAATTGGTATTGTCAACTACTTCAGGTGTATCTACTATAAAATCTAGCGTTGTCGTTTTCTTTTTATATGCAGCTCTATAAATACGTACATAATCTTTTGGTTTGTTAAAATTAACGTTAGTGGTTGCATAATCTCCCTTTGGCAAGTGTTTCTCACCTAAAGCACCACGCAATGCCCAGCGCAAATGTCTTCCCTTCGTACTTTCCTGACCATTAGAACCAGCTGCTTGTAAATATAGGTGTTGAGACTGTATAGCGGTCGTATCTGTAATCGTAATAATTGAACCAGGTTCAATAAATTCTACTGTTGCTGTATCTATACCCTGACCTACATTCTCTACTGAAAACCCAAGTAATGCGGTCTCTATTGTCGTAGATGAAGTTAGTAAGGTCGTATATACACCATTCTCACCCGTCATCCCACTAGGATTTTCTAGTGTCCCAGCATCATTTAGATTTAATATAGTAACATACTCTCCTTCTGTAACTGGCTCTCCATTATCATCATTAAGCTGTACAGTGATCAAAGATTGTGAACTACCGTTCGCCATTATTTCTGTTGGACTCGCCGTAATTGTACTTTGTTCTAGATTAACAAGACTACCTATGACAACCAAAGCAGTATTAATACTAAGGTTATTTTCATTATTCAGGTAAAAAGATAACGTGACAGTTTCTAATAATTGACTGGAAGTGAGCGTTGCTTGATAAGTTCCATTATTATTATCTGTGGTATTACTTATAGCAGCACTTGCTTCATCATTTTTTATAATAGTTATGTCTTGCCCTCCTTCTGTAACAATCTGACCTTCACTATCTTTTAGCTGTACAATTATTGTTGATGTTGATGTTCCGTTAGCTGTTATTTCAGTAGGATTTGCTGTTATTGTACTTTGATTAAGATCAATTCCTCTATAGAATTCACAGATAAAAGCTCTAATTAAAGGCTTATCGCTTACAAAATGAGAAACACCAATCCAGGCTTCAGAATTAGTTTGAAAATTATACAATTGATCAGAAAGCAGCTCTACGTTATTCTGAAATTCGGTTGTAGGCAATTCTTGTAATTGTTGTGTAAGACAACTGTTTAAGTTTAGGTCTAATGCAAAAGTATTATATACAGATCCTCCATTATATATTCCCAATATTTTATTGTTGAAAATTTGAGGATGTAGAATATCATGAGAATTTGAGCCTAATCTGAATCTATCAATATGATTTAAATTAGTTGTAAATTTTCTAAAACTATCATCTGTAACAGAATAGAAATAAACTTGATTTTGATAGATTTCTAAAAAAGAAGATAGTTGAGGATTAGATTCATCAAAAATCATTTTTTCAACATTAAAGGTATTTATATCCAATCTAGCTATAAATGTACGGGTAAAGTTAGTAGTTATAGTAGGGGAAGGCAATGACAGTTCGTTTACCATTCCCGAGATATACACTTTGCCATTTTCAACAGCACTTAAATTTGTAATTCTTCTAAAATTAATCGTTCTATCTGATAGTTCTACATCTTGTAGAATGTGACGATTTATTGTGGTTAAGTCTGTATTAATTATAAAAATTGCAGCATGCTTTTTTTCCGAAGTAGATGAATAATCAATTATATCCTCTCCAAAAAGAGCAATGCTATTATTAAAGGATGTTGCATTTATAATGAATGTTAATGCATGATTGAAGGAAATACGTTTCTGATTAATAGCATTTCCATTAAAATCAATTTTGTATATGAATATATCTAATATACCATCATGACCTTCACCAGAGATTGCTATTCTATCTTGTATTATTATAAATATTGCTCCATTTAATTCAATTAACCTCCTTGTAATAATATTTCTAGCTCCTGCTATTCCGCCACTATTTGGATGATTAGAAGCTTGATAATAAATATTATTCCATAAAATGTTTCCTGAATAATCAATTAAAATCATTCCTGTTTTAAAGTCAGGATTATCAGTATAGACTGAACTTTTGTAAAGAAAGACAATGCCTGTCCCAATATCTATACCATCTTGAAATTCTGTATACTGTAAATTTTCATTAAAATAGGATTTACTCCATAATATATCACCTTCAAAATTTAACTTAGCAATATTTAAACCATCATTAGATTGTCCTAATATGTATATACCATCAGAAAACTCAATAACTTTTCTTGTACTAAAACCTGTATATCTATTAAAAAAACTCATTTTCGTTTCTTTTTTATTCGTTAATTAAAATATTCTCTACTATTACACTATCTGTAGCTACATACTCATTACCCTGTTCCCATCGTAGATATGTAAATTTGATATTCAATGCCGAAGTAGTTATTTTTTTGCTACTATGCATAATCAATACTTGTGAATAGTCTTTACTATATAATGTCTTATATGCTGTACTGCTCTCTCCATTTCCATCTACTACTTCAATAGTTCCTTTGATACTATTCAATGGAATCTTTGGATCATTAAAAGGTTCTGGACTTTTTATCAATAATGCGATAACATCTCCTGTCGTAGCATTCATAACCTTATTAAATTCTGTCGTTGCAGGAGGATCTAACGGATTTATTCCAAATATTCCTTCAGTAGCTCTATCAAAAAAGTGGAGATATTGTGTTTCCCAAGGATCATTTACAGGCCCTTCTTCTGCTTCTACTAATGCATATGCTGCATTTATAGATGCCGTATCTACAGCTACTGGAATTTCATATATCGCTTTTCCAGTGTTTTCCTGATCATCAGAGACGATATAACTTTCAACCTGAGCTTTGAAGTCAGCATATCTTGATGTCTGAAATACAAATTGATGTACAGGTTCACTCAATACGGTTCCATTGAATACTTCAAAAGCATTATAGAAAAGCGCTGTATATAATTTCTGCGGTTTTAAATTTGTAAGTGTAACTGTATAGAATGAACTATTAGGAACTATTGGATCTCCAAGATCAATATCACAAGGTATCTCTCCATTCTCAATCATATTATTGATTGCTTGTATATGAGGCGGTAACAATGGGTTATTATCTATGTTCCAAGTCGCATCTTCTTGCCCAATATCGATGATACTACGTTCAATGGTTACCCCATTAATCTCCCAAGAAACCTTACCACCAATTAAATCTGTATTCTCAGAGAGTATTGCATCATCATCAATTCGTATATGATACTTATTAGATATCTGCAGATATTGCCAATCTAAGGTGGAATACATCCCTATCTGCTGATTATCATTATCAAATAATGTGACAACGCTCGGTGTTCCATTCAATACTTCAGCACTTTCAAATTCTAGCCAAGTAGCAAATGTTTCACCCACAGGTACAGACTCTTCATTATAATCTGCTGGTAGTGGATATGGAACAATAACATCGGTTACTGGGTCTTTAATTGCAATATGCAATGCTCCATCTAGTTCAGGCATTCCTAAATACGGGTGCCATTTATTAAGCATATGCTCTGTAAGCGATTTATTAAAAAACAAATCTATTTTACATTGGTGATGTCCATAAAAGAGTGGTTTAGCCCTTAATAAATTACCATTTGCATTTGGATACGAACGCTTATAGTCTATATAAGATCGTAGTGACGTAAGTGTATACTCTTCTTCTGTTGCTCCATTTGGAGGGTAATTCACATTAGGATGCTTATGGAAATGACCCAAAGGTCCAGCGGTTCTAAATCCATAATAATAGTCATAAATTCCAGGCTCGCTTTCGCCATTATCTACTTCATCTTTTAAAGTATATTTTACATAATAGGTTGTATTAGGTCTCCATATAGGTTGTGCTGCTTGTTGCAATGCATCAATCATATCTTGATGTTCTGCTTCTATAGCTTCTGAACCAGGAATTGCTTCATTCCACTGATGATCTTCTAAGGTTAACCAACATACTTCTTGAAGTGAGGTTACACAACTTTCTACTGGTTTAGGATCACAATCACAATTCCCTAACTCGTAAATCATGGCTAAAATTAATTCTGCCATAAATACCGCTGTAGACAGATTATCATCAAAAAATCCATTTGGATATACCTCTAAATCACCTAAGGTTGGTTGTAGTAAATTCAATAAGTCATATTCAGGGTACTGCATGTTAAATGCCTCAATATCATGTATGAATTTTTCAAAACATCCACTATAAGGTTCATACTTAACTGAAATAGGAATATTAATGTTTGACTTAGTTTCATCATCTCCTCCAGGTACACCTATCGCGTCTATACACGCATATAACTCTGTTTTAAGTATATTATAAAAATCACATACGACATCATCTTTTTCACAAGAAACACCTCCTGATTCTTTACAACAAGAAGCTTTAGCAGTGTTTAATTGATTAGAAAGATCACTATATACTGTACTTTGAGTAAAGCTACTTCCTGAAACATCGCCATTAGCGTTAGCATAAGATGTCTTTTCTAAATTTGCTAAGCTAGTTTTTATATCCTTTAATGTTTTTGAATTACAGTTTTTTGGAGTGATGATCACTTTACTTATCTGATACTGGTCATTAGTATACTCAACAATACTACTTAACTGACTCGCTGTGTTATATGTAGACTCAATAAGTGCATACTGTACTTGACTGACATCATCGTTTATTATCGTTCTATAATAATCAACAGTAACTCCTTCTGCATCAGTAGTAAGCTTTAAACTTGTTTTCACCGATGGTTCTGGTAAACGAATCACTAATCTATTTTCATTTCTAAAGGCTAGAGATCGTGCAAAATCATGATTATTGACAATATTGGCAACCTCCATATAATCGTCTAGTGCAACAGTGACTGTTCCATTAGTAATATCATATCCATTTTCTCCAGCTAGTACAAAATAAGCGCCATCAATAAAATGGGCATTATACATAATAGGAATGTGATATTGCGTTCCTAGCGGTATTCCTAAAACATTGGCACAATCTTCTTCACGTTCCTCTTCTCTACAATATAATGTTGAAGGTGTAATTCCATATTGTTCAGGAATAGACCATCCCGGCTCTCCTGCTTCCATATATGTAAAAGGTGTTGTTGCTAATAAACGAATGGTATCGTATTGCTTTTCTTTAAGCTGCCAGTATCCTATACGTAAGTTCTCGACTTCCGATCTATTATCTTCATGTACCATTGCTTTAAATGGATGATAGTCTTGCCAAGTTCCATTCCAAGCTTTAATTTCAATATCTTCTATAGAATAGCGATGTCTTACTTGGCGTAGTTCGTATCCACCAGTCACAGTTCTTTGTGGAGGGATGAGATCTACAAATTTTTCAGGAGGAAATGTATATCCACCTATTTTATTTGATATAGCGCCAGGCACTAATCCTTTAATCGCCTTAAATTCAATATAGGTATCTAAAGGAATAATTGCATCGTGAGCTATTTCGCTAGGATCTACAGGAGAAGAGATATTCACTCCTAGATAATCCAAATCAAATGCCTCATTCGTAAGCATATGGATTCCTTTCACTAACTCTTCAGTACGATCTAACTGACCATTTTCAGTAGAGAAAGGAAGAGGTGCCACAGGAGAGCGGTCTACCATTTTGTTTTTCTCCCATTTCAGTTTTACTGTAAAGTTTTTGCATACATTAGCAAAGACGATCTTCGCGCAAACACGTAATTTAACTTCTGCATATATTAGAAAAGGTTTTGACGCTTCTGCCGAAAATATAGCATCCAATTCTAGCGTTACTCCTACAATCCAAATATCAATATCAATACTACCTCCAGCAGCAATATATCCACCTATTTGTGGGCGTTCAAAACTCACGAACCCTCCCATCTCTAAGTAGGCAAGTATATGTACTTTGGCTGGGCCAAAACGTTTTCTCAATTCAAAGTCTAAGCGAGCACCTGCTTCAATACCTTGTGCAGAAAGCATTAAGTATGATTGACCTCTTAAAATTGTAAGAATTTCTGCTGTAATGGGTGTGTCACGTGTACCAAAATTAACATACCAAGCCGAAGGATTATCAAAGAAAAAGCCCATTTGTGCTTCGGCATAGATATCTAAAATCGAACCATTATCTGGTATCTGGAAATCTGCTCCCATACCAAACTCTATCGAGTTATCACCCCAGGCAAAGAATGCGAAAAATGGTGGTTCTCTATCATCTGTGAGGCCTAATCGTGCACTAAGAATGCTCCCTCTACCTTCTAACAAGAAGAGTGTAGGCATAGAAAGCAATAACATGGTTCGAACTGAAAATACAGTTCCTCCATCAAAACTAGTTCCTAAAACCGCTCCTGCGCCTAAAGAAATAGGCAATTCATAATCTTCTGTTCGTTCAGGGCCGCTCATTTTTTCAACATGAACCCCTTTAGGTTCATACGTATAATAGTCATACCAACTATCTTCTCCAGAAACGAGACCAACCGCCTCTTTTTCTGCGACATATCTAAAACCTAATAAGCCTCTAAACCCATAAATACCTAAAGGTCCAATTGGAATGGGTGCTGGAAGATCTATAAAGGCATCTATGACAAATGCTGGATATCGCGGTGCTAATCGCATTGCGGCACCCCCTGCAATTTTTGCTTTAGGAAGCTTAAGCGAAATTTCTCCTGTATATTCTGGAGATGTTCCTGGATCTGGTAATGATAATGCTCCATTAATAATAGCTACAGCACTTTCTGGACTTGCTGTGCCAGGAATAACAAGATTTACCTCTATACTAGACACGTGTATAAAACTATCGCCATTACCTCCAAACTCATCATTATCTGTGGTATAGTAGTATTTAATTCCATCACCACGGGCATCAAGACCTAATGGATTTATACTTATAGCGCCATCAAATCCCCAATAATTATAGGTACGCATATCACCATTATGCTCCAATTGTGTTGATCCATAATGAATTCCTGTAACTGCCATTTCAACAGGACCTAGATTAAGAGAGATATTTAAAGGAATAAATCCATTTCCTCCTACTATTTCGATACTTCCATTATCATAAATACGCAACTGTGGAATTTCAATAGCTTGATCACCAATAAAAGACTGCATGATCGCATTATTCTCAAAAGAGATTTGACAGGAAGTCCCGATGTAGAACCTCCCCTCATCTTTTCCTAACTCCGCCGTTAATAAATTGAGCGTCATAAAATTGAATAGATTAATCGGTAATCCTGAAGGCAAAAAGGCTGCTGTTAGATTAAAATCATCTTCGCTATGCCAATGTCCTACGAGGTCTATTAACAGATCTTCATTTGGATTATTAACACCTTTAAACTTCGGAATCTCTATCTGCGCATGAAGATTAGACTCTATGACTTGCCCATGATGGAAGGTTAAATCAAAAACATCAAATCCTAAACGCCAGGCTCTTTCAGGATTACTCCCTAACTGGAACCACATAAATTTATTTGGATTCAGAGCATTGATATAGTTAAAAAACTGTTGTTCTTCATTAAACTGAATGACAGCACCTTGAGCTGTTATCGTAAATGGATATTGAAATTTTGGTTCACTAGGATTATCCAGCGTATTTACATGTGCTAATAATGCTGTATAATCAGGAATTTCTGTTTCTGTATTGTTGACGAGAACTGTTAGCGGATAATTAAAATCAAAATATTCACTAAAGTAATCTGTTACCACGTCATCTTGCATAGCATGGGTTGCTCTTAGTGCAATGGTTCCTGACATACCTCCCGTACCGATGAGTAGTTTTCTTCCAGAAATAACTAAGGTTTGTCCCGTTTCTTTTTTGAACCATTTTTTAGGTAAGAAAATATCGGTGCGTTCCATGTATACGCCCATAAATTCTGGTGGGCGATTATCTTCATCTGCTTCTATAATATTCTCGGTGGTACTGATATCAATTTTTAAATTTTTGATATCAATGATCAACCCTGTATTTCCAACTTGTGCAGGGAAGTTAGTATTCAGTACAATATCTAGATTATATCCTAATCCTGTTTCTGTATCTGCATAAAACAGGGCTTCTCCAAAGCTTAATAATACTTTAGGGTTTCCTTCCCCATCGGTTTCTGGAACCTCTGTAAGTGGTTCTCCCATAGAACCATCTATTGGATGGATTCCTTGCTCATCATATACAGGTTTTAGGATAGAACGTGGGAATTCAACCCCTGCTCTAAGTTGGAGCGTTGCTTTTACTTTGGGTAGTAAAAGATCTTTAATATACTCTTCTATATCTTGTGGCAGAAGACTTCTAAAAAATTCTTTTAACTTTACTTTTGTCTCTTCTACATCATTGGTTAAGATATAGGCTCCAAAAGCCATAATTGTTGCATAATCCTGCGTTTTAGCATAAATATCTTTTACAACATCTGTAAGTGTTGTGTTTTCTGTCGGAGCAGAGATATTTGCCTCTGTATTAAATGCATTTAAGTCATTTACAAACTGCTCTAAAGCTGTTGTTGTATCATTTACAGGTTCTGTAAATATATTTATGAAATTAGCAATCGCATCTTCTTCCGAAATACTTAATACACGTAAAGCGGTTTCAAAAAATGACTTAGGGGAGAAATCAAATTGATCCAAATTAAAAGAACGTAAATAGACCAGCAATTTCCACTCATAATCAATAGTGATAGGAAATGATGAAATGTTTGCATCATCTGCATCTGGATTTAATACCAAGAATATGCCTGTGCCTGGGACTTCGATATCAATCCGATCTCTCGTTACAATAGACAAAGTATAAAAAGCCGCATCTCCCCTTGGGCTTTTACTGTATTGTAAATCTTTAAAATGGATTTTATCAAAAAGAAAGACAATGCCATCTTTGATAAACCCTAATATTTCTGGGATTTCATCCTGATTTACCACACTGGATAATGTTGGATAAAACCGTTGTGCTAATGCTACTGTATTATTTTCTTCTGTAGACATATTCTTTATTTTTTATTCATTGAAATAGCGATGTAGAATTATTAGTTTTAGTTACTTTTATAGCAAAAGACCCCTCTATAAAAAGCTCACTAAAAGCATTTTACCTGTTACTTTATTTCAATTATTTTTTTACTATTCCTTTCTAAATGAAGACAGTTCTCCCCTATCACTAGTTATTTTCATAACTAGTGTGCTATTATAATCTCTAGAATTTTAAGTTAACTATTCGTTCTGGATTAGAATTAATTTCGTTTGTTACTTAAAGTTAATTACGCCAATCATCAATCCTAGTTCACGTATTGATATACTTTAAAAATCATCTTCAATTTCTACCATATCATTAATAATATCTGTAAAAGAAGGTGATAAATCACCAATATTATCATTATTTTCAACCTATCATCTATCCTTTAATTTCCACCATATCTTCAAGAAATTGTGAAAATGAAGGCGATAAATATTCCATTATTCCATCTTCTTCCAAAATTTTTATTTCTCCATAAGTTTCATCATTATTTAATGACATAATAAACTCTCCTCCACCAGCAGCTACACCTATAGGGATGTATCCAACTGGATAATCATCTTGATATGCAGTAAAAATACTTTCTATAGTTGTTGAATCATATTTAAGAGCAAATAAATAAGCTAAACCATAAGCGCCATAAGTCTCATCTACAACATGAGCAAGGTTAAATTTATCTATCCCTCCTCCATTATATTGTAGCATATGCTGACGATAATCATTTGGTAAAGTTTTATTTATTTGCTGTTCAAAATCATTTAAATCTGTATCAATAATTAGCTGATCTGCTTGTATATGAAATGTAATAATCATAATTTATAATTTTTTAAGGTTGTGCTTCTATAAACTTAAGGAATTCATAATACATACTATTGTTTCCAACATGATTCTTTGTTGCCCTATGAGCATCATATGTTACTAGTTGTAAAGTTCCTTTAAGATCTTTATCAATATCATCTAAATGATGAATTTCAAGCTTTAGATAAAATTTAATTTTCTCTCCGTCATCTGGATTTATATCCATTGAAGACCAAAAACCTACATAATCTTTTTTCCTATCTATGCTTAGTGCTCCAAAATATTCTCCTCCATTGTTTTGAATTTTAATAAATATATCATCTACGGACTCTGTAAGTAGTCCATCTAAAAGATGATATTTTCCATTTCCAAGTGTACCATCTGCATTAATAAAATAATTTAACCCGCTAAAATCTGGACCAATATTCCTTGGTGGTCTAGTAGGGGTTGGGTAACCATGCTGTATAGCCTTACTAGCATTATATGAAAATGCAGGTGAATAATCATCAAAAAAATTATTTAAAAACATTTGTCTTTGATCTGGAGTATATTTATAGTACTTTACAATAGTATCGTATCCTATATATTTTCTTTTGCTTGAAAATTCAACCGAAACTTTAGGTCCATAAAAATAAATTTCTCCTGGCTTACCATTTGGCAGATTTGGTCCTTGAACTTCAAAATATGTACTTAATTTTCTAAATGTAGTTCCCTCAGGTAATATATCAATATAATACAACCAAAACTCTGGCTCAGATTTCATAGAAAGCTTCATCTCCGCAGTCATTCTATCCCATCTAGCAATAGCTTCTGGTTTTTCTTTAAGTTTTAAAAACCAATCTTCTGTTTGATCTGCAAAATCTTCTAAAAATTGTTGCCTTCTGACTTTTGTGAGTCTATTTAACTCTGGTGCTAATTCATTGTAATTATATACTGTAATATAGCGCTGATACAATTCATTATCAGTTAGTATATCTATATCATTTCTATCTACAACTTTTCTGTCAAATAATTCAGACCAGCGTTGTGTAGCTTGTGCACTATTTTGGTTAAGTGTGTCTAACTGTTCTGTATTCCTACCAAAAGCTGCTATAAAGCTTTCTTGTTTATCTATATTATTAAATTGAATAACTTTTGCATGTATCTCATTATAACCATTAGTTTGAAGGTAACTTAACCAATCTATCACTTCTTGTGTAGATATATTTTTAAGAGATGTTACTGTTCCTCTAAATCCTGAATATTGTGAATTTCCTACAACATCTGTACTATATGGATTATCAGGAGGTAAAACGTTATCAAGTTCCCTTGTTGTTGTTTTGAAAAAACGTTTAGTGATAGCATCACCTGAAAGAGATAATATTTCAATAGCAAACAACCATTTTTGTATAGTTATACAGCGCTGGTATGCTGTATAGTTTGGATTATCTGGTTGAAGAGGTTCGTTATTACAATTATTATAGTCTGAACAGCTACCACCAGAAGCTATATTATACGCAATACTAGCAGCACCAGACAGAAATTCAGCCAGAGACAAAACGCCTACTGACCTAAAAATTCTAATTAATCGCCCTGCTGCCTCTGGTATAGAATCTAAAATAGTAGTTGCAGATAATCCACTAGTAAATGCAGTACGTATTGAAATTTTAACCCCTTCTGCTATTAATCTTCTATAGATAGCCCAACCGCCTATTGCTATACTTAATATGTCAATTGTTAATAGAATAGCTTCTTCCGCATCTTTACGATCGCCTACATCATCTATATATTTTAGGTAAAAAATGGGTAGGTTACTTCCTCTACCAGACTCATCTATATCACAAGGATTAAAATTTGCTGGTTCAACTAAATTTAGAGTGCTTTTATCATAAGGGATTTTCACTATGGTTTCTTGTGTATCATCAGAACTTAGGTTAACTATGTTTATAGGTTGAAAAGAATGATAATATCCATAAGGTTTTTTATGGTTACTTGTATGAATTACATTTAATATTTCATGCGCATAATTTTCTCTTAACTCTGTATAAAAACCAGGTTCTATGTCTTGTAATGCTAAAATTTTATTGTCTTTAAATTTAAAGTTGAAATTATCTACATGCCAAACCCATACTTTTTCAGACTCATAAGGTAAAATTCTTGGGGCTGCACTTTTATTTAGTGTGTAAGGCTGATTTGTGTTATCTGGATCATATTGTATAGCATTTTCTTCGGTGTATTGATACACAAAATGAGTGTCAATAGGTTGATTAGATTTTGGATTATATTTACTTTTTAACCATAATTGATATATAGCATCTACTAACTCCCCTTTTGCTCCTGGTCCTCCAAAAGCTACATCAGTATCTATAGTGTCGTATAATAACTCATAAAAAGTTCTATTATTAGAACCAGCATCTTTCTCCCAACATGGAGGTTTCGCCAGCAAATCCATAAACTTATTAACCTCATCAAGATTCAATAGAGTCCCATTTTCATCTACTCTCATTATTGATTTAATTAACTTAACTACAAATCTTTCTTCCGAAATATCAACAGAATTGCCAGTCAGATACCATATCCCACTTATTAGATATCCGAAAAGTGGCCATTTATTTTCTATGTAAAAGTTTTCTAATAATTTTATTTTATCATCATAAGGTAGATGCATCAGTACATCTTCATTAAACAGACCAAATACAAGTGTTTGAAATTCTATTTTAGATATCAAGAAATTTGTAGTAAGATACTTTCTAAAATCTAGCAATCTATCTCTCAACAAATTAAAATACCCCGGATTATAGATATGTCGAAATGAAGAATAATTCTCAGCATTATCTATTATTGTAAAATGTAAATCAAATATGGATGACATATTGTAAATATCTAAGTAATTTACAAAACGAGAATTAGAATATAAACTATGAAATAGAATTATAACATTTTCAATAAGTTCCTTAGCATTATCTCCATAATATTCTAGAACTTGATTTTTATAATAACCTTGAGTAGTAATTTTATTAAAATAATTGTTTAAACTTTCTTTTGCTAAATCTACTGTAAATGGAGTTGATTCTACACCTTCAATTAAACCTGAACCTATAATTTGTGTTGCTATATATTTTTTAGTTGTTGGATCTTGATAGTAATCTAATTTTTTTAGGTTGCCAACATTAAATTTCTCAACTATTGTCTTTACCCTATGTTGACCATTCTCTATAATCAATTCTCTTTTTGCCAAAAAAACGTTATCTGACGGACTGATAGGTGCTCCTGTTATATAAGGGAAAGCTTCATTAGATTTAGGGAGTACAATGGACTTATAGAATTTTTCTACTTCTACTTTTTTTCTTTTACTATAACCACTTTGATTATTGTAAAAATCTTCGTGAGGAAAATATCCTACAAACTTACCATTGTCTTTTGAATTATACAATGACAAATATTGATCAAAAAATAATACCCTTCCTGTCTCGTCATCAAAAACTATATCATAATTATTTGCAACACCTTGAGGTGTTCCTGAATATTGAGTAAGGCTTAAAAAGTGCCCATTTACTGCTACAAAATAATTTGCCATAATTTAAATTTTTAAAATTGTGAAGAAATCAGATTCTAATCTTTGGGGAATTGATTTTGCGTATTCATCAGTAAAAAACACAAAGCCATCAACACTATACACACGTATTGGATTTGGCATTTGAAACAGGGTTAGTTCTCCAAATATGTTTTCACCAACTACAGAGAGATTGTAGATGGAATATCTAATATTTTCTATGGAGAGATAAACATCATCATCATTATAAAGTGTATTTTGAAAATATACTTTTGGATTAATTACATTTTGCGCTATATCTTTTAATAAACCATTTTCATCACTAGTTAAGCCAAGTATTTTTTTTGTAATTAAATGTGCATATTCAACCTCTAAAACTACACTTGTAATTTTATTACTAACGTTATCTGTAAAAAGACTTGTTCTTAATGAATATGGAGGTTTAGGAGCATAAAAAGCTCGCTGTTCAACTCCAAAACTATCAAAGCCACTTTTAGCTCTATCTGATGTGGGTGTAGACTTTTTTAGATATGGAGAAGCATCTCTTTTAGTAGTATTCATCAATGTTTCATAAGTTACCCTTCCCTGAAACATATTTTCGCCTGTTTGTATTTTATCTTCTACTTTCTGACTCCTAATTGCACCAATATCTTTATTCGAAGATGAATTAGGAAAATCAATGATTTGCAACTGTTCATTAACAACAGTAGGAAGATTTCCTCCTTCTAGTGAAAAAACACTTTGTGCATTAATCAATCCAAAAACATCATCAATATCTTTTAAATAAAATACTTGGTCAGGATAAATATCATCCTTGATTTCTAAAATCTTACCTTCATATATGCAATGAGAAAAGCTTGTAATCGCATCTGCCCCAATAGAAGGTATCGTAAGTTGTAAGGTTTTGGTATACCTAATGTCAATTTCAGCAGCAGCAGCATTTGATAATTCCTGTAGTAAATTAATCCCTCTTACAAAATTCTCTTCATGAGGAGAAGCCAATTCCCCTATCTGTACAAATAATGCGGCACCATCATAAGTATCGGTGGTTAACTGAAACGTAACCGTATTATTTTCGGTAGCAGGATCTTGTCCTTGATTGAAAATATGAATAGGCCAACCATTAGTCCCAAAAGTAGTTTCACTTAGATTATCCTCAGTGGCACCAATTTTAATCGTATTATCATTCCCCTCAGAATGCGTATAATTTCCATAAAAATTATAAGAACGTTGTCTGTTGGCTTGTATATAGAGGTAGAAATTATTCTTCGTATGATAATTCTGAAGTCGTGATGCGATTTCTTCTTTAGTTGTCAAAGGAGCATCTACTGCATCAACATATAATTTACCTGCGCCATTCGCATGAAGTCCATAAAAAGCGGCTACATCTATAAACTTTGTAGCTACTTCTTTTAAACGTTTTTTTACAAATGCATCTGTTTCAGTTGCTGTATCAATAACATAAAACGAATCTCTGGCGTACTCTAAATTTAATTGAAAAGGAAGTGTATCATTTTCTATGATATAATCACCATCATTTAAAACAATATCTATACCTATACTCCCTGTAGCTTTTCCTAAATGAACTCCTCTTGGAATAATAGGTAGGTCATATGAAGTCATAGGATCTTCTTCAGAAGTGGTCTCATCTATAGAAGCAATTTTGAAAAAATATTGATCCATCAAATGAGTAGTTTCTTGAAGTTGTAATTCTTCAGGAGTATGAGGATATCCTAAAAAACTTGCTTTAAACTCTGGTGCAGTTTCTCCATTTCCAACATTATAAAATTTATTGTATTGCGCCCATATGTACTTTACAAATCCACTACCACTCGTTTCACTACCTGCTACTTTACCATCTGTAGTTATAAAATCACTTTTCTCTAAACCACGATATACAATATACTTGATATTCAACCCATTGACAGGTTGCTTGAATGGTTTTAAGACAAGATTGATTTTACTGGTATCTCCTGTTTGTGGTTGTAAGAAAACTGTCCCCATACATAGTGCATAGATATCTTTACTGCCACTAAAAGATACAGTTGCCGTTGTACGAAATTGGTTTTCATCAACGGGACCAAATGATTGATTTGCTACTTGTGTAAAATCTCCAACTTGATTTCCTCCATGTATATAAAAATGTGATACAGGCTGCAACTTTGCAACCCTACCCACACCATCTTGTGATGTGGTAAGACCTTGCATTTGCGCACTTGTTTCTGGCATTTCCTCCATAATAATATCCTTATTTCTTAATTACTACAGATACTTTTAACCCAACGGTCAATACGGTATCTGTACTGTTTTATAACACATAAAACACCCAAAATTCAATTCATATACCATCACGCAGGACGCATCTAGGGTTAGCACCACACCACATACCTAGATGGGGTGTCCTTTGTGATTAGATATGATATCATTTCTGACATAAAACTGCTTTTAAAATTTTGCTCTTTTTCGCTTATGCTTCAAAATAAAATAGAACCGTAGCTATAGCTATGCTTAGATTTTCTTTTTCGCCTAAACAAAAAATTACTTCGTTTTACATACGTACTTTTATATCAAAAATGATATAGTATTATGGCCATACCACTTAAGGAATCCCTCAAGCCCAAACACCCCACATAAAAGTTCTTGAGGTATCCTCATAGTGATATAACCTAGACGATAGCCTACGGCTATTATCTTTGTTTCTTTTTCCATAAGACTTTACCTCTTGTTTTTAACGCATAGCCCATAGCTACACCATGATTACAAAAAGCCATACAAAGCCTTCTTCCCAGCAATTGGGAGGTGTGTGGTGTTTAAAAAATGAATAGACTAACTGCGACAACATATTCCCCTTATGAGTCAGTCCTGAGTGTGTGGTGTTTGGTTTGAAAATAGGGTGTAGTGGTGCTTTCTATTTTCACTGTAAATATTATAATTCTATTGTTAATAGAACACTAATAGTATGTCAAGCTTCTATTAAAATTACAAGCTTTTTTTAATATTCGTTTTTATAAGTCGTCATTGTATGACTTCCTTAGAGAAACACATTCTTTTATAGTTAAATCACTAAGGATAACATTGAGAATCAACGCACCACAGAAAATGCCCAATGCATCCATAAAGTGACTTAACTATAGTACTACATAACGTATGTTATATAGTAATTATTTCTTATCCCGACATATATTTACGTCTTTGAGATAGTTGTCCCAAGGTACTTTATGTACCATACCTTAGTTGTTTGCTATAATTGAATGTACTATCGTCTATAACTTCCCCTACGAGATAGTACGTAATGTGTGGTAATCTCTTACAAATACTGTAAGTCTAAACTTACTACTTTTAAGACTCTAAAGAACGTCATTTTTTCTTTATGAGCATATATTGAATTGAGAAAAAAACTGTTAAAATTGGCTTATTCTTTTATAATTAAATCTTAAAATTATCTAAACAACCTTATAATCTGGTAACTACCGATCAATATTAACTTTCAAATAGTTATTTCTAATTTCTCTAATAGCATATTTTACTGTATTCCTAAAGACCCTATGATTAGTAGCTTAATTCGCAATTTTGTTACTTCTTTTTTTGTTTTTTATCTCACCAAATCTTCTTTTTATCGACAATTACACATTATATCTATTTTTCTTTTTCAGAAAGCTGTTAAAATTAAACCGCTTTCACTTAAAAAACGAACTTCATTTAGGGAACTGCTCATATGGTTTAGGAAAGTAAACTCAAATCCCCTTAACAAGCTACAATAATACCATCGTTTGTCTTTTTTACCAAGAAAAAATGCGTGCTTATCCAGTCTTTTCAGTAGGTATTAAGCATAAAAAAGATAACTCACTTATAATGAGTGCCTTTCTTTTTTTTAAGAAAAAAGAAATAAATCTATTTAATTGTCTGTTATTACTAATACTGAGTTTTCGTCAAGCTGAACTTGTTTCAGCTTCTCATCACAATAGTTTGAGTATGCATTTGATGAGATTCCGAAATAAATTCGGAATGACGCTAAATAATGCAATTATTAAATAAAGAGGATATTCGATACATCTACTATAAAGTAACCCGTTGTGCATTTAGATGTTCGTTACTCTAATTTTCTAATGAAATTTTCAGTTTTTCACCTCAATCCTAAAGGAAGAACTAAAAATTTCGTCGATATCCCTTTAGGGTATAGGAAAAATCGATAAAATTATTTAAAATGCACAACGTGCTAAAGTATCTATTTTATATGTTACAGAAAACTTCTTTTATCTAATTTATGCTTCAGCAGGAGTAAAGCATCGAGATAGCATCTCATAGAGTTCTGGATGCTTGCGTTTAAATAAATCAGGGCGTTCAAAAAAGTATTCGGAAGCGACGGCAAAAAATTCTGTTTGGCTTGTACCCCCATAACTCCGTATATCTGAAGCATCATTATTAATAGCTTCCATCTCCTTATGCATTAAAACTAACCATGGCGCAATGTATTGATGTTCTAATAACCGTTCAGGTATTCCATCAGTCATTCCATCAGTATTATCTAATAAATGTACAAACTCATGTATGGCTGTATTCCCTTTGTCGGTAGCATTTGTAAACCCGTGATGCAATGCTTTACGCGAAAGGATCATTTGGTTTTTAAAACGCCCCGTCCCTACCAATCCTGCAATTTTTCGCCCTTGAACATCGGCATCAAAGGATAAGTTTTCATCAAAATAGTCAGGATAAATTAATACCGTACTCAAATTATTATAATGCCATTCTTTAAATCCAAATACTGGAATTACGGCACTTGCCGCAATCAATATGGTATCTAATTCTTCCAATTCAAACTGAACAGCTTCAATATTTATTTCATTTAAAAAAAGCATCATTCGCTTCTGAAATACTTGCTGTTGTTCTTTGGTACGTTTTTTATAAAAGCTGACACGTTTTAACAGAATTTCATGCCAATGCACTGGAAAGGATTTGGGTTGTTCCTTTTTACGCTTTCGCGAAAGCAAAAGAAGTACAAATACAAATAGAACGAAAGGAATGATATATGCCATCCTGTAAATATAAAAAAGTGTATCGTAATCTCTATTCGAGTGTCATCGAGAATTCTTAGATTATGCTACATTCAATTTAGTTCTAGACTTTGTCCTGTTTTGAGTGAAGATGAAATAATTGTCTTTTCTTAAAACCATAGAGTTTGCTCCCTTCCGACTGTAACTCGTACCTCGTTACAGCCACCTTCCCTCTCCAAGGGAAGGAGCTTACATTTAATTAAGCCTACTCACTGCTATTACTAAGATTCCCATCAGAGTTTATGCTGAACATAGTCGAAGTACTGAAAGATTCCCGCCTACTTAGAGATTCCCGCCTACGCGGGAATTATATGAAGAGCATAAAAACAGCCATCACAATCATAATGGCATTTTCTATAAAGGTCGCTTCTGTCATCGGGAGTTTTAAAGCGGTTCCTAAACAAGCGCATTGAATTTCTTGTTTACTTAGTAAACTTCTAGTAACACCTATCGTGGTCACACCAAGAATCACAAGTGTACTAATTAAGGCTGTAGGTATCGCTGTTCGCGTTAAAAATAAAATACCCAATACAAGTTCTATAAAGGGATACATCCAACCATATACGTTTATCTTGTTTGCTAGAGGATCGTACATCTTAAAACTTAAGACAAATCCTTTGAGGTCTAAAAATTTAAAAAAGCTAAATACGATATAAAACAACCCCATAAAGTCTAGCATCGCCTCTTCTACCTTCCAGTCTTTATAATGTAATCCTATACTTGCGACAGTGATGTATCCAAAAATGAGAAATAAAGGGCGTAATTGTCTCCACTTTGAAAGTGGTTGTTCGGTAGTAGAAAATACGCGTTGTTGCGTATTCTCTGTAATGGTATACTTTGGTTTTAATCCTGCTTGCAATGTTGCTAGAGAAACAGGAGAAGCCATATGAATGATGGCTTCTTCCTTCTCTAGAGAAACCATAGCGTCACTAACCTCTGGAATGGCTTTTAAATCTCGCTCTACGCCAGCGCGACATCCATTACAGGTCATTCCTGTTATAGTGTAACTATGTTGTATATCATTAGTGATCATGGTCATGATCTTGTGTATCTTCTTGATGAGTCTCTCCTTCTGGAGTACCCTTCCAGTCAAAAACTAATAATTCACTTTTTCTGTAATTACTCACGAATAGTTGTCCTTGATGTTGAATCACTTCTATAGGTTTTTCTACCCCTTTTGAAAGTTCTTGCTGTAAGACGCCGTCGTGATTAAATACCAAGACACGATCATTTTCAAAATCGGTTACAAATACTTCCGTGGAGGTTACAAAAATCCCTGTAGCTGCATTCATTTTTTGATCGACGCCTATTACTTTCAAGAAGGTTCCTTGCTTGTCAAACACCTGAATACGGTTATTATAAGCATCGGCTACCCAAATATGGTTTTCTGTTATTTGCACATCAGTTGGATAATAAAAATCGCCTGTCGCCTTTCCTTCTTTTCCGAAAGAGATAAACTTTTTTCCATCGTTACTATACAGAATACGATTATTATAAAAATCGGCAATGGCTTTTTCCTGCTTATAGGAAGAAACACCAGCAGGTGCATCTAATGAGTCTAAAAGAAAAAGTGTTTTCTTTTCTCCATTAGTAAATACACTCACTTCATCATTTCCATATTGTGGTACATAGAGTATTTCTTCTGCTCCATCTATATGCATAGGGCGTTCTAAAGAATCGATGGTTTTTATCGTTTTCCCTTCATTATCTATTAGTACCAACCGATTATGATCTCCATCACTTAACCAAAATCCTTCTGAAGTAATTGCCATTCCGATGGCATTTATCCCAGTGATAGGGATTGTTTTTGAGAGTTGCCAACTTTTTGCAACTTCTTCTTTTTCTGCACAGCTTATAAACATAAGGAGTGCTAATAGACTATATATATATTTCATTGTTCTTTTTATTTATTAAAACCCATAATCACTAGCTTGATTTGTAATAATGAATTCTTATTTCTCTTTCTTTTTTTCATTGACAAAAAAAGAAACAAAAAAGTCTAGACTCACGAAACCTTGTCTAAATTTATCGTTCTATCCCTAAATTTCAGAAACTCGCTACGCTCAAACAATCTGAAATTTTACGAGATTTTCACTTCAAATTTTACGACAACTTTTCGAAGGTCAAAAAACGATTGTTAATACTCCACACGCTCATACGCACAACACCCAGGTAATGATTTATAGGTGCCATTTTTAGCTTGATGGTTTTTTGTATCATGACCAGCTTTGGCTACTGCTTTTTCAATGGCGTCAAGATTTGTCGTTTTCTTGTCATAAGACACTTCTAAAAGCTTAGTGTCTTTATTCCAAACAGCAGTTGCGACTCCAAACACATCTGTAGAAGCTTTTACAATACGCGCTTGACACATCTCGCAATTTCCAGCAACAAAAGCACTTTCTGTGATGAGTTCTGCATCGGCTGCAATGGCTTCTTTAGCACCAACCATTTCTTCTACAGTACCATCATGACGTGTTACACGACCAGACATAGGCGTATATCCTGCTTTTTTCACTTGTTCTTCTACCGCTTGAATCGTCAACGCTTTTTCTGATGGGTATGCAAAGCTAAAATCACCCGTTTCTATATCTATTTTTACTTTTTTAATCCCTTTAAATTCTTTGAATTTCTTCTCTAAGCCGTAGGCACAGAAAGGACATCCCAATCCGTCTACTTGTACTTCAAATTGATCGTAGGTTTTTTGAGCTTGTACTGCGGGTATTGCCAATAAAACGGCAAAGACTATGATTATGATTTTTTTCATTTTTTGTGTTTTAAAACGTGTATCTCGTACCGAGAAATACACTATAATTTAACTCTCTTGTTGGGTCCATATTTTGAATAAGTGGTAATTGCACAGCGAGATCAAAGGTGATGTTCTTCCCTGCATACTGTATCCCTTGTGCATAGAGTAACTGATACCAATCTCTTTCTGTAAATAACGAACTCGTATATTCAAAATATAGGTTTATTTGTTTATTAGGGTATTGCGGTTTTAATAAAGGTAAGCCTACACCAAATTTCCCTCGAAATTCATCTACCGTTGCTTCTGGTGACCAGTTATAACCTAGCTCTGTCGAAATACCGTACTTTAAGGTTTCATAACCAGAAACTATGCCATAATAGCCTTCATAAAAACCTGTACTAAGCCCAATCAAATCAATCTTATCTCCTGTCGGGATACTTTGAAAAGTCTTAGCGATCACTCTAAAGGTTTTTCCAGTAGCATCTTTACGATAAAATTGATATTTTCCTAATACCTTAATATCGGCAATGGTACTTTCTGATGCGCCATTTTCTATATCATAATGTAGATATGGCAGGTGTACTGCAACTAAGGAATTGGACGTTGGCAAATAGTGAAGCATAATAGGAACGTATACTGCTGTAAGTCGTTCGGTGCTTCTAATTTCTGTTAATGTTTTGGCAGTAAAGCTACCGCCGCCTAACATAATAGGCTTGTCTGCTGTAATAGGGGGTCCTTGTGCATACGCTTTCGCGAAAGCGAATAATGCAACAACCCATAAAATATGTTTCATGTAATTACTAATATATGATTAAACGTAACTGCGTCGAGTAAAAGGCTGAACCTCAAGGCAAATTCTGGAACCGATAAAAGGAACGACCCAAGAGGCAAGGTAGTAAACCAACAACCCGCTAATAAATGCGGGATTAGTTCAACTATCTATTTTGTATGCATCTTACAGACTTTACTAAATAGTGTTTCACTAATAAAGCATCATATATCAAATCAAAAACTGCTCGTGAAGAACCACAAAATCTGTGACAATATCGGGTGGCGGATAGCCATCAAAAGGAACTGTTTGGGTTTCTGAATACTCAAACAATTGAATATAAGATCCATAAAAAGCAACAACAAATTCTTGTTGTTCTAGATCCATTTTTTGAAAAGAGGGTTTTAAATCGTCTTGACCAATGCTCACAATTTGCTCATCATGACAACAACTCATTCCCTTCATTTCATTAGAAGTAGCCGTAGACATTGCCATCTGCATTCCGCAATCTTTTGCTTCTTGGAAAACAGCAATATCTATTAATGTATCTCCACAATAATGCATGTCTACAGTAAAGGACATTGTAGTAAAGATGACTACAAATGCCATGCTAACAGCCTTTATTTTGTGAATTATTGCTTTCATTGTTATCCACAAAATTACAAAAAATACAACAATACATCATTGCGTTAACAAAGCCTTAGTATATGAAGTAGTAAGATTCTCGTAAATTAGTAGACAAAAAGCGAAAAGAAAATCAACAATGAAATTATCAATAATCATTACAAGCCTTGCGCTTGCTATTTCATGTCAAAGCAAACCTTATAAACAGAATGAACCTACTGCTCAACTAACTCCTATACAAACACAAACGCAAGATGGTTTAGCTAAAGCCTATTTTGCTAGCGGATGTTTTTGGTGTGTAGAAGCTATTTATGAAAGTGTAGAAGGCGTAAAAGAATCTATTTCGGGATATAGCGGAGGCCATACAGAAAATCCAACCTACGAATCAAGTAATACAGGTCGTACAGGTCATGCAGAAGCTGTAGAAATTTACTATGATCCAGCTGTTGTGTCATTTGCAACCTTAGTCGATGTGTATTTTGGATCTCAAAATGTCACCCAAGTATATGGTCAAGGACCCGATAGAGGATCTCAATATCGCTCTATCATTTTTTATCAAAATGAAAAAGAAAAGGAAATCATCCTTCAAAAAGTAAAAGAGCAAGAAAAGATTTATGGAGAAGGAAAGGTTGCTGCGTCTATCTTACCCTTTCAAAAATTTTGGAGAGGAGAAGAATACCATCAAAATTATGAGCGTCTACATCCTAGAAGCTCTTACATTCAAAATGTGTCTATTCCGAGATTACGACGTTTTCAAAAGAAATTTCCGCATTTATTAAAGGAAACTGCACATTAAGGTTTTCGCACCTTCAATTCAAACAACAACGGATACAAACGGTCTTTAGTCACATAAAGATCGTTTTCGTTTTTTATAAGATCGGGTAACACATCATATGGACTCTCGTCATGTTCTCTTAAAAACTCTACGATCAACCCTTGTTCGGTAAGTGCAGAAATCACATCACCCAATCCATGATTCCATCCATATTCTTTACTGACCATGGTTGCATTTTGATCGGCATAGGTTCCTTCGTACTCTTCATAGATTGCTTCTTTCTGGTTATATCCATATCGCAACTCTGCTTTTCCTGAAGTATAATCAAACATCCAAACTAGAGGGTGAAATTCTACCATATAAAAGACACCTCCAGATTTCAAACGCTCGGCAATCATTTTTCCCCAAGGTTTTAAATCAGGCAACCAGCCTATCGTTCCATAACTGGTAAACACAATATCAAACTGATCTTTGACATAGGAAGAAGTCTCTAATACATTACATCGTATAAACGTAGCATCGAGTTCAAGTTGTTTATTTAGTTTTTGAGCCAGTGCAATACCTTCATCACTTAAATCAACTCCCGTACATTGCGCTCCCAGTCTAGAAAAACTTAAAGTATCTTGACCAAAATGACATTGTAAATGCAAGAAAGACTTTCCACTCACATCTCCTAAGGCTTGCAACTCATAATGATTTAAGGAACTTTCTCCAGCAAGAAATCCATCCATATTATAAAATTCACTAGACGCATGAATTTCTACTTTTTGATTCCACGTATCGCGATTTACTGAAAAATAATCAGAATTTGCATCAGACATAATTCGTATTTTTGAAATAATATAGACTTTAAGAAAAGCGTAAGACTATCTATTAAAGAATAATCTTGTACTCTTAAAGCTAGTTTAGAGTTATTAAACTTTAGATCCCGCCAAAAAGCGGGATTAGTTCAACTATCTATTTTGTATGCGTCTTACAGACTTTACAAAATAGTGTTTCATTAATAAAACTTTGAGAAAGATACTACATTTTGATAAAGAGACTATTGAAGGAATGGATAAGCGATTTAGAGCGAATTTCATCAATAGCGTTACAGGATACAAATCTGCCAACCTTCTTGGAACAGTTGACAAAGAAGAGGTTACCAATCTTGCGGTTTTTAGTTCTGTCACGCATTTAGGCAGTCATCCACCTTTAATCGGTTTTATCACAAGACCTACCCTAGTTCCAAGACATACCTACATAAACATAAAAGACACAGGTATTTTTACCATTAATCATATCAATACAGCTATCATAAAAGAAGCACATCAAACCTCTGCAAGATACGATGCTGCTATTTCTGAATTTGATGCTACAGGACTTACTGCTGAGTTTCTAGGAAATCATAAAGCGCCTTTTGTAAAAGAGGCACATATCAAAATTGCATGTCGGTATATAAACGAATACTCGATTGAAGAAAATAGCACCGTACTGATGGTGGGAGCCATTGAAGACATTTACCTTCCGGAAGGAGTACATACCGAAGACGGATGGATAGATCTAAGCGAAGCAAACGGCGTTACGATTAATGGTTTAGATAGTTATTCACAACCTCAGCTATTAGATCGATTACAGTATGCAAAGCCAGACAAACCTACCACATCTATTCTAAAAAAGTAAAAGGTATTTTCCTGTTTTTTAGCTTTATCTTTGTATAGATTTTATGAGACGTACGCTGGAGTTTATACTGAGCCTGTCGAAGTACAAAAGCGTATAACAATACAAAACACTATGCAATTATCTAAGATTCCTAAACTTAAACACACAGATAAAGACACCTTTTTTTTATTAGCAGGTCCATGTGCCATTGAAGGCGAAGAGATGGCGATGCGCATTGCAGAAAGGGTTCTTGAAATCACTACCAAATTAGAAATCCCTTATGTATTTAAGGGAAGTTTTAGAAAAGCAAATCGTAGTCGTGTCGATAGTTTTACAGGAATAGGAGATGAGAAGGCATTAGAAATACTAGCAAAAGTTTCAGAGCAATTTGATGTTCCTACCGTAACCGACATTCATGAAGTTCCAGATGCGGCACTTGCAGCACAGTATGTAGATATCCTTCAAATACCTGCTTTTCTAGTAAGACAAACAGCTCTTGTCGTTGCTGCTGCTGAGACAGGAAAGGTTGTAAATCTGAAGAAAGGACAATTCATGTCTCCAGAAAGCATGCAACATGCTACTAAAAAAGTAACGGGAACTGGTAATGAACAAGTGATGATTACCGATCGTGGGACGATGTTTGGATACCAAGATATGATTGTAGATTTTAGAGGAATTCCTACGATGAGACAATATGCACCAACGGTACTTGATGTCACACATTCCTTACAACAACCTAATCAGTCTAGCGGTGTCACAGGTGGTCGTCCTGATATGATAGAAACGATAGCGCGCGCAGGAATTGTAAATCATGTAGACGGGTTATTTATAGAAACACACTTTGATCCTGCAAATGCAAAGAGTGATGGTGCAAACATGCTAGATTTAGCGTATTTAGAAAAGCTACTAACCAACCTAGTCGCAATACGCAAAACCATAAACACATTGTAGATACCCATAACATATACAACAGAAAACGCGTATTTATAATGAATACGCGTTTTCTGTTTTTCAAATAAGGGAACCTTCCCCCAAAGGTTCCCTTTTGCTTGCTAGATAAGATACATATATCTTCATAATTGATAGCAAGTTAAAGTTTCAGTGAAACTACTACAAACATACGCCTAAGAGTCTTAATAAATTCTTAAAAGCCTAAAAATTAACACTACAATAATATGAATATGCTTTTACTTACACGTTGTGCATTTTGACAAAATAATTGTCATAGTATCCTATCAATCTTCATTATTTTCCTCAAATGCTAAAGGAAGTACTAAAGATTTCTTTGATTCACCCTTCAGGAAGGGGAAAAAATCAAGAAATCTATTCAAAATGCACAACGGGTTTTCACTTGTTTTTATGCAGTGCGACAGCTGCATGAAGAATATCTTGTAATACAGCTACATCTATATCTTCTAGGGAATAATATCGTAATGATCGTAATGTTTTACGTTTTTCGCCTGCTACTAAGTGGTCTTTATGAATAGCTATATGAATGCCATTAATAAAACCTACATCTACAAATGTTTTTCTAAAATTGAGAAAGCAACACATTTTTCCATCTACTTTATAAAACGGTAAATGCCATTTATATTGTTCTTCTATATTTGGTATGGTATGTTTAATAATAGCCTGCAATTCCATAAGGATGGTACGCCACGGCTCTGGTTTTGAAACGATATAATTTTCGGCGGGATTCAAGAGTTTGGTATTTTATTTTTAACACAAATTAGGTATTAAAAATACTCCAAATAGATGAAAGTTGTTTTATTCGCTTTCGCGAAAGCGTAATCAACTATAATATATCCATATTTGCTATAGAATAAGAAAATCTTGTCTAAAAAGTAACTTAAGATGTTATTCTAAACTTGTTTTAGAATCTTATCATTTTAGATATTCTATGAAATTTCAAGACAAATTTAAGAGAATTAAACCCTTGGCTATCGCCCTGCGATTAAAATCCCTATTTTTAAGCAACTTTAATAACCTCATCTATGAATTCTCGTCGTGATTTTGTAAAAAAAACAGCCCTAGTCGGCGCAGGTATTGCTCTTGCTCCTAACATAGCTTATAGTGCTTCTGACCCTTTAAAAGAAACCTTAGGTGTTGCCCTCATTGGTGTAGGATTAAGAGGTACCAATCACCTTACGAATTTATTACAACGCAAAGATGTTACTATAGAAGCGATTTGTGATATTGATCCTGCTAGAATCACCATTGCTAAAGATCACATTGCCAAAGCGGGGTTTAAAGCACCTAAAGTATTTGGAAAAGATGATTATGATTATAGAAATCTACTAGAAGAAAAAAGTATCGATGCTGTTATTATTTCCACGCCTTGGTTATGGCATACGCGCATGGCAGTAGATGCAATGAAAGCAGGGAAATATACGGGCGTAGAAGTTTCGGCGGCAAATACCATGGAAGAATGTTGGGACCTTGTCAATACCCATGAAGAAACGGGAAGCCATTTAATGATTTTGGAAAATGTAAATTACCGTCGTGATATTCTTGCTGTGTTGAATATGGTACGTCAAGAAGTATTTGGTGAACTAATTCATTTTAGATGCGGATATCAACATGACTTACGCTTTGTAAAACTGAATGATGGAGTTACTCCCTATGGAAAAGGAGTCGAATTTGGAGACAAAGGAATTTCTGAATCCAAATGGCGTACACAACATTCCTTATTACGTAATGGAGATGTATATCCTACACATGGTGTAGGACCAATGGCAACTATGTGCAACGTTAATAGAGGGAACCGATTTGTATCTATGACTTCGCATGCAACCAAAGCGGTTGGTATCAATAAATACATTGTTGAAAACGGAGGAAAAGATCACCCGAATGCAAAACTAAAATGGAAACAAGGAGATGTGATCACCTCTACAATAGACACGGCAAATGGAGAAACTATTATTGTGACACATGATTGTAACTCCCCACGTCCCTACTCGCTCGGATTTAGAGTACAAGGAAGTCAAGGGTTATGGGAAGTAGATGGCAGTCGTATTTATATAGAAGGAAAAAGTGAGCCCCATCGTTGGGATGATGCCAAAGCATGGTTAGACAAATACGATCATCCGTTATGGAAAAAGTATGGAGAATATGCAACAGGTTCTGGTCATGGAGGGATGGACTTTTTTGTACTCAATGCTTTTGTAGAATCTGCAAAGCAAAATATAGCACCACCTCTTGATGCGTATGATGCGGCAGCGTGGAGTGCGATCACGCCACTTTCTGAGGCCTCTATTGCAAATAATGGGGAACCTCAAGATTTTCCCGATTTCACGAGAGGTTTATGGGTGAGTCGCAAACCTTATAACTGGATGAAAGATACCTACTAATAGCTGCTATGATTTCAAAAGCACCAGGACGTATTTGCCTATTTGGTGATCATCAAGATTATTTAGAACTTCCTATTATTGCGTGTGCGATCAATAGATATATTAGCATACAAGGGACGCCTAATGGTACCGATTCGTTTGTGATCAACATGCCTGATCTTGGGAAAGAAGAATATATACGCTTTCGCGAAAGCGAACTCAAACCCACAAAAGGTTCGCATCTCAAAACAGCCTTGTACGTCGTACAGCAATACGGATGTGTCCCAACCGAAGGATATGATATCACTATAGAAGGAGATATTCCTATCAATGCAGGCTTATCCAGCTCTTCTGCTATGGTGGTTGCTTGGATACAGTGGTTGTTTACCACTTTTGGGTGTCATCAAGAAATAACTCCAGAGTTTATGGGTCAAGTGGCGTATGAAGCTGAGGTTGTTGCTCAGAAAGCACCTGGCGGAAAAATGGATCAGTATACCAGTGCTATTGGGGATACCATTTATTTAGAAACAAATCTAGCATCAAATTATCGTAAAATAGGATGTTCATTAGAAGGATTGATTGTTGGTGAATCTGGTGTTGCAAAAAATACAGTGGGTGTTTTAGGAGATATTAAAGGAAAATCATTGGAAGCCATTGCTTTTATAGAAAAAATAACCCCATCCTTTGACCTTGCAACGGCAACACTTGAAGAATATACAGCCTACAAAACACTACTTCCTGATAATTTACACCCTTTTTTTTATGCGGCTATTCAAAATCATCTCATTACACAAGAGGCATTTTTCGCTTTAAGCGAAACAAAAATAGATTATAAACATATAGGTGATTTATTAAATGCGCATCATGCTGTTTTAAAAAATACGCTTCAAATCACAGTTCCATTAATAGATGCTATGATTGATGCTGCATTACACGCAGGTGCTTACGGTGCAAAAATTGTAGGATCTGGTGGTGGCGGTTGTATTTGTGCCATTGCGCCTCATGAAAAACAACAAGCTGTTATTGAAGCCATACTGAATTCAGGCGCAAAAGATGCCTATCACGTACACATTAGCAAAGGAGCATTCATAGCATGACAGATACATTAATTATACTCGCAGGTGGCGCGTCATCGCGTATGAAAAAATCAAAAGCTTCAACGCTTTCTGATGAAATGACAACGCAAGCAAATACCCGTAGTAAAGCACTCATTTTACTAAATGATAGACCGATGCTTGATTATGTCTTATACAACGCTAAACAAGCAGGAATTACCAACGTAATTATTGTCATTCATCCTAAAGGCACTTTGTTTAAAGAATATTATGGCAACAAAGAACGAAGTAATCATTTTCATGGAGTATCCATTTCATATGCTGTACAACATATTCCTGAAGGTCGAGAAAAACCATTAGGTACGACGGATGCTTTGTTGCAGGCTATGGAACAGTATCCGACATTAAAAAAAACTACATTCCTGGTATGTAATGCTGATAATTTATATAGTACTACGGCATTTTTCGCTTTGCGCGAAAACAAAAACAGCCATGCATTTTTAAATTATGATCGCGATGCACTACAATATCCTATGGAACGTATTGCGCGGTTTGCATTAACAAAAGTAACTACCGAACAATATCTAGAAGACATTATTGAAAAACCTGAGGCATCAGAAGTCGAGCATTATAGAAATACCGATGGAACCTTTAGAGTCAGTATGAATATTTTCAAATTTGAAGGCGCTTCTTTTTATCCGTATTTAGTGGCATGCCCTATGCATCCTGAACGAAATGAAAAAGAGTTACCAACGGCTGTTCTTGCGATGGTTCATGAGCATCCTACTGCGATGCAAGCCATTCCTTTTGCAGAACACGTACCTGATTTAACCGGAAAAGATGATATTTTTATTTTGAATGATTATCTTTCTACACATATTCCGACCTTAGATTGGAATGCATAATTGAATTTACGTATGATTGATTTATCGACACTAGACCTAGTCATTATTATTACACTTTTTGTTATTATCCTATCGGTAGGGTTTTATGTAAGTAAGACTTCAGGAAAAAACACCTCTCAATATTTTTTATCCGGACGGAATATGCCCTGGTGGTTATTAGGGCTTTCTATGGTAGCAACTACCTTTTCGACAGATACGCCAAATCTGGTAACAGATATTGTACGTACCAATGGTGTGGCGGGTAACTGGGTATGGTGGGCGTTCCTGATTACAGGGTTATTGACGGTTTTTGTATATGCTCGCTTATGGCGAAAATCGAATGTAAAAACAGATATTGAGTTTTACGAATTACGTTATGGCGGTGCTCCTGCTCGTTTCTTACGATGGTTTAGAGCCGTATTTTTAGGCGTATTCTTTAATATGTTTGCGATGGCTGGGGTGATGCTTGCCGCTATTAAAATAGGCGAAGTGATGCTCGGTCTTGACGGATGGGTTACGATACTCATTGCTGGATCTATTACCTTACTTTTTAGCTCTATTGGAGGGTTTAAAGGGGTTGTATATACTGATTTCATTCTCTTTTTTGTAGCGATGATCGGTGCCTTAGGTGCTGCTGTTTATATTGTAGGGCTTCCTGAAGTGGGCGGTTTAGAAGCACTCGTATCACATCCTAATGTGGCAGACAAGCTTGCTTTTGTTCCTGATGTTGATAAAAAAGAATTATATATCACCCTCTTTATTATTCCGATTGCTGTACAATGGTGGAGCAGTTGGTATCCTGGTGGAGAGCCTGGTGGAGGTGGTTATGTTGCGCAACGTATGCTTGCTGCTAAAGACGAAAATCACGCCATAGGTGCGACTTTCTTTTTCAATTTTATGCATATTGCAATTCGCCCATGGCCATGGATTTTAGTGGCATTGGCTTCACTTATTGTTTTTCCAGATATAGCAAGTATACAAGAAGCATTTCCTAACATCTCAGAAGATAAATTAGGACAAGATCTTGCCTATTCTGCGATGCTTACTAAATTACCAAGTGGTTTATTAGGGATTGTATTGGCTTCGCTTGCGGCTGCTTTTATGAGTACGATTTCTACGCATCTGAATTGGGGGGCCTCCTACTTAGTAAATGATTTATATAAAACACAAATTAAGAAGGATGCTTCTGAGAAAGAGCAGGTACAAGCGGGGCGTTTTGCAACAGTGATCCTTATGATCATAAGTGCACTCATGGCACTTGCGATGAATAATGCGCTTCAACTATTTAATATCATTATTATGTTTGGGGCTGGAACGGGTCTCATTTTCATACTTCGCTGGTTCTGGTGGCGTATTAATGCATGGACAGAAATAAGTGCAATGATCGCTTCTGGAACGATCTCTATGTTACTCACCTTTACTCCCCTTGGAGATACCATGTTTGGGGATTCAGGATGGATGCCAGCCTATTATAAATTCCCATTTATTGTGGTTGTTACTTCTATTATCTGGCTTATTGTTACTTATGCAACACAGCCTGAATCACAAGAGACACTCTCAAGATTCTATCAAAAGACAATGCCTGGAGGAAAAGGCTGGAAAAAAATAGTGGCACAAATGACGCCTGAACAGCAAGAAGCGTCTCAAACTCCTTGGATTGTCCCACAGGGAATTCTGGCTATGTTATTAGGATGTGTATTTGTATACGGAGCATTATTCACTACAGGGTATTTTATTTATGGAGAAACTACAAATGCGCTTATTACATTGAGTATTACAGGTATTTCAGGAGGTGCATTGTTAAAAGTTTGGAAACGTCTTAAAGAAATTGCAGATTAGCCGACATAGACACAGCGTTATATTTATACACATGAAAAAGATTTTAGTCACCTTCCTTTTAGGAATATCATTTTTACTCTCTACATACGCACAAGAAACTGCAACAGTATATCAAGATGCTTTACGTATTATAGAGAACAGTCCTACGTTTAAAAAACTAGGGATTGAGACGTATACGACTTCTGCAAAAACGACGAGTTTTGCAAATCAAGCCTATGCATTTTGGCTAGATGATCAAACCTTAGAATTTAAGGATCGTGACTTTGAAAGTTATTTTGGAGAATTATACATTCCTATTGAAATTCCTGTTTTTAAAGAATTACGCACCAAAAAAAGAGCAAAACATGTATTTATTGTTACTGAAACAGAACACAATGTCTTTGCTATTGAAATCTTAGTCTTTAAAAGAAAACGCAGAGGGAAATATCCTAAATTCTATCAAGGAAAAAGTTATTCTTTTCTCTTTAGAAAAGATTCAGAAGGTAATGTGAAATTGATGCACAATTTGGAGATTGTGAGTAATTAAGAAAGCACTACGTTAAATTAAGTATCGTAATATTAAGGTAATCGTTCTTCTTTTGCTTTCGCGAAAGCGTATACTGAATTCAAATAAGAAATAAAATATAAAATACTTATATTCAGAAATATAAGAGAAAAGTGGTATCTTTAAGAAATGTCTAATCTTTAAAACATATTGCCATGTTAAATAACATTTCAAAATTAAAGGGGATCTACGTTCTTAAAATAGAAGAACAAAAACTAGTTAATGGTGAAAATGGAGGTTGCTATGCCTGTTTCTGTCATTATACAAATACAAATCCTAATTGCTGCTGTGTAAATTAAATATTTAAAAAAGCGAACTAAAAAGTTCGCTTTTTTATTGTCTAACATATTTAATACTATTTTATTCTCCATAAATCTAGCTAGACACATCCAATTCTTTCACTGATTTTAATTTTAAATAACAGATAATTAACACAAGGAACATTATCATATTCTTGCAAATCTCAAAATATTTATTAACTTTGAATTTCAAAGTACTTTATTATGGAGTCAAATAAATATTTAGAAGACATTGTGAGTATCAAGTCTATGATGCGTAAATCATCACGATTTATGTCATTAAGTGGACTTTCTGGAATACTTGCAGGTATATACGCCTTAATTGGTGCCCTTATTGCACATAACATTCTTACAACCGAACAGCTTACTTCAGGTGGTGCTAGGTATGCCTCAGTTGTAGGATTGATTAATGCATATCTTGCGCATCCCTCTGGCTCAAAATTATTCTTAGTAGCGCTTATCGTGCTTATTGCCGCGGTTGTTACAGGAATTATACTCACTATACGTAAAGCAAAAAAACATGAAGAAAAAATATGGGACCCTTCTTCAAGAAGGTTACTCATTAACTTTTCAATTCCGTTGCTCACTGGAGGTGCTTTTTGCTTGGTGTTATTACAATATGGACTTCTAGGTCTTGTGGCTCCTTGTACCTTAATTTTTTATGGTTTGGCCTTAATTAACGCTAGCAAATTCACCTTAGGAGATATTAAGTATTTAGGACTCGTTAATGTCATCATAGGACTCATAAGCACACAATTTATAGGCTACGGCCTCTACTTTTGGGCTCTTGGTTTTGGAGTCTTACATATTGTTTATGGGAGTATCATGTATATGAAGTATGATATGAAAAAGGAATAAGCGGGTGGTTGTTTATTTTTAAAATGAAACACAGAAAACATAACGTATTTTTGATAGAAATTAATTCTTTATATGCTTTCGCGAAAGCGCACCAAAAAAATGTCAATAATAAATAACATAAATAAAGCTTTTGATCACAGGATACGTCTTGGGATTATGAGTGTATTGATGGTCAATGAGAGTGCCGATTTTAAAGAGCTTAAAGAATTACTCGGAGCGACCGATGGAAACTTAGCAAGTCATACAAAAGCCTTAGAAAAGGAAGACTATATTTCTGTAAACAAAACATTTATTGGCCGAAAACCCAATACGAGTTATACCGCAACAAGAAAAGGAAAAGCCGCTTTTAAAAAGCATATCGAAGCCCTAGAAAAGCTTATCGGTAAATAGAAACTATATTTTTTTATCATTTTACTTTGAAATACAAAGTACTTTATAATTATGAAAACACTACGCTATATATTACTAGAACGTCTCTATGAGTGGAGTAAACTCCCTTATAGACTACTATTCAAAAAGGAATCTCCATGGGGTATTTCAGTCAAAGACTTACTCACCTATCCTATGGAAAGTTTAGGGTACCATCTAGGCTGTTTCTTACTCAAACATCATTTTACCCCAGAACCTCAACTAGAAGATCATGACATCTATCACGTGCTTACTGGAAGTGGTATTTCTGTTCCTGAAGAAATTGCCATGCAATTTTATCTTTTTGGCAATGGCAAACGATCACTATACCTCTTTACAGTACTATCTATAGGCGCCATCCTATTTCCAGATCATATCAAACAATTTCGAGATGCATATAAGAAAGGAAGAAAAGCACATGCTTTTTATCATCTCAATTTTTTAAAACTATTACAGCAACCACTTATCACATTACAATACACCTTTAAAATCACAACAATATGAAACGTCAACTCATTTTATGGATTAGTGCTTTGGGATTTAGCACCTTATTCTACAATCAAAACATAGGACTTAACCTATTCATTTTTGCAGTTGTAGCCATTACAATACTCGCAATTATGCGTCGAGAAGTATTTAAACGAGCAGATATGCTACTCGCTTCTTTTATCTATCTTCTCACGTCCTTTTTTGTATTCACAAATCATAGTGCATTAGCACTCTTCATGTCCTTTATCACTTTTATTGTCTTTGCTGGTACGATCTCTGGTTCAAAAAATGCAATTTATGTTCAAGGTATCAATGGAATTTATCAATCTGTAGTAGGTGCACTACATTATTATTTGACACCTAAAGAAGAGCGCAAAATACTTACACCAAAGAAAAAACGTGATTATGGTTTTATCATGTTAACGGTTATACTCGTGGTAGGCTTACCCATCATATTTGCAAGCTTATACAGCAACATCAATCCCATCTTTGAAAAATGGGTCGCAGCTATCGATCTTAGTTTTATCAACCTATCTTGGTTATTAATGACCGTAATGGGGTATCTATTACTTAACAATATGACTGCGCCTGCATCTTTAGCACCTCTTACAGATGCAGATCGAAGTGTGGCACTAGACTTGACCTCAACTCCTATTTCTGAAACACAAGAACCGTTATTACACAAAGAACAATTATTAGGATCCCTTGTCATAGGTGTACTTAATGCGCTTATTCTCTTTTTTCTAGTTGTAGATATCTGGTATGTAACTACTAATTCATTTCAACATGCCTCAGAATTATCTAAAACTGTACACGAAGGGGTGAATGCGTTGATTACTTCTATTCTTATCGCAATTACCTTGATTCTTATCTTTTTTAGAGGCAATCTTAATTTTTATAAAAAGAGTCAGCGTTTACGCATACTCACGTACATCTGGATTATTTTAAACGGCATCCTTGTACTCATTACGGCTTATAAGAATTATATCTATATCACAGACTTCGGACTTACCTATAAACGCATAGGTGTTGGTATTTACCTATCCTTATGCATTGCAGGATTAGTCACTACCTATCTCAAGGTTGCGTATCGTAAAAATGTGATGTATTTGGTACGCTTGAATGCAAGAATTGTCTTTCTAGTCATTGTCATGATGAGTAGTTTTAGCTGGAATCGAGAGATTACCCGCTATAATTTAACACAGGTAGAACGCCCTGATCTTATGTATTTAGAATCTATGAGAAGTAATCATATAGATCTATTATACGCTTTCGCGAAAGCGCACCCAGAAAAATTCTCACAGGAAAGATTGGATGCGATCACATATACCTATGAAAACTATATAAAAAAGCTTCAAAACCAAACTTGGCAATCAAAAACCTTACGAGGAATTAAATATCACAATTCACTATGAAAACAATCACATATCCTCTAAATCGATTTGCATTACGATTAATGCTCTTTAGTCTATGTTTTGGCATACTACAAGTGATTATTTATGCCATACATCCAAACGAAACTTCATTATTCATCGGATTTTTTCACTTATATCCAACAGTGGCGATACATACCATTGTACTCCTCTTAGTGCTAGTAAATGCTATTAAGAATTATAAAGACATTCAAGAACATTTTTTGGTGATCATTACCATGCTTGCCAACATTCCTATTGCTTATGGGTGTTTTTATCTCGTAATGGCCATAGATGGATTTTAAAAAAACGCAAACAAATGAAACATCTTATTATCTCAAAAATAAACGAACTCAGTACATTGTTTATAGGCTTTCTCTTTTGTGGATTGTTATTAACAATGCGTATTAAAATCACGGGATCTTTTCACTATCTGTTTTTAGTATGGAATCTCTTCCTGGCGTTTATTCCATATGGAATCACGTTTATGGTACGAAGCCAAAAAAAGTGGACCTATAAGAGCTGGATGCTCTTGCCTATTTTTAGTTTTTGGTTAGTATTCTTACCCAATACTCCATATCTCATTACCGATTTGCAACACTTACAACATGCATCCCAAAAAATGGTATGGTATGACACTTTATTGTTATTCTCATTTGCTGCTTACGGATTATTTATTATGACCTTAACTATTCAAGACATGCAGATCATACTTTCTAAAAAAATAGCAAACAAATGGTCTCTTTTGGTACTCATAAGCATTTTTGTTTTATGTGGTTTTGGTATTTATCTAGGACGTTTCTTACGATGGAATAGTTGGGATATTATACAAAATCCTTTAGCACTCATTGAAGATATCATCATGCGTATACGACATCCATTTACCTACGCAAAAACCTGGATTGTCACTTTTGGATATGCTGCAATTACAGGGTTGTTTTATCATGTCATTAGATTTTCTAACTTGGTAAAAGAGTAAAACTAATAATCCTATTGTATATCATTTCTCCCTCTGGGAGAAACAGGAATGAAGGCTTTGTATACATTATTTTTGCACAATAAATATGGCATTTAACTTTAAATACTTTTTAGTATTTTGCTTACTACTTACTGTAGAAGTAGGAATTGCTCTTTTTGTACACGATACGATTATTCGCCCATTTATCGGAGATCTGCTCGTGGTGATTTTAGTCTATTGCTTTGTACGAACCTTTATAAACACAAACTATATAAAAGCAATTATTGGCGTACTCCTTTTTGCATATAGCGTTGAGGTGATACAAGCCACTTCTTTTATAGATTGGGTAGGACTCTCTAACAATAAAATTGCTAAAATCATACTCGGGACGACGTTTGATTGGAAAGATATACTAGCGTATACCTTAGGTGGGGTTGTAATTCTTATATTTGAGAAGTACAATCACTAAATACTATGAATGAAGAAATAACACATCTTGTTATTAATTGGATTACAATTGAAGATAATGTTGTTTTAGTTGGAGCCACAGATGATGTGAGATGGAGATGGGACATCGAAGAAGGAATGTCTGGAGCTGATACCAAAACTATTGTTTATGTTACATTAACAGATAATGGAAAGGGAATTTCTCCATCAGAACAAGCTCATTTCCATTGTTTGCCTAAAGATCCTACAAGAGCTATTGCCATGTCTAATATTATTGAATTATTTGATATTGCATGGAGCATTAAAAATAAACAAATGAGCTTAGAAGAAGCAAGAGAAACATATTTTGGTAAAGTGATCAATAACTCATAAATAGTATAACATACTGCTAAGAATAATTACCACTATGAACTGCCAGCACATCATTGAAGATACTTATACATATATCAAAAGCATAGAAAAC
The DNA here is from genome assembly GCF_947492535.1 of uncultured Dokdonia sp. Lineage (GTDB taxonomy): Bacteria > Bacteroidota > Bacteroidia > Flavobacteriales > Flavobacteriaceae > Dokdonia. The sequence continues at coordinate 47,177 of NZ_CANLNH010000009.1, forward strand.
AAAGGAAATGTAGCTACCTATATTCCTGAGTTAGGGAAGGTAGATCCTGCTCATTTTGGAGTATGCCTGACTACCAATGACGGAACACAATATACTGCTGGTGATGCAAACACCTTATTTTCTATACAGAGTATTGCCAAAGTACTATCACTTAGTTTTGCATTATCATTAGGAGACAAAACCATTTGGCAACGTATTGATGTAGAGCCTTCCGGATCTGCTTTTAATTCGTTAGTGCAATTAGAATCAGAAAATGGAATTCCACGGAATCCTTTAATTAATGCAGGTGCTATTGTCGTGTGTGATATTTTATGTAGTCATCTTAAAAACCCAAAAGCAGCATTGATTGCCTACATAAGAAACGTCGCCAATAATCAAGATATTCACTATTCTGAAATCATTGCACAGTCTGAAAAGTCTAATGGGTACCGTAATTTTGCCTTAGTCAATTTTATGAAGTCTTTTGGCAACATTAAAAACGATGTAGATCAAGTGATTGATCTCTATTTCTATCTCTCGTCTGTAGAAATGAATTGTTGTCAACTTTCAAAAACGTTTGGGTATTTAGCAAATGGTGGCAATCAATTAATCACTAATAAAGAAATTCTAACACGTTCTCAATCCAAACGTGTGAATGCGATTATGCAAACCTGTGGTTTTTATGATGAAGCTGGAGAGTTTGCATATAAAGTAGGATTGCCCGGTAAAAGTGGGGTCGGTGGTGGTATTGTCGCTGTACTTCCTAATTCGTACACGATTAGTGTTTGGAGCCCTAAACTCAACGAAAGAGGAAATTCCTATCGCGGTATGAAGTTTTTAGAACGCTTTACAGATACCACACATGAGACTATTTTTTAAAGGTGTTTTATTGGATACGCTTTCGCGAAATAATATAACGCAGAAAGTTTATATTGAATGTCACATTAGCTTGTCGAAGTGCTAAGTCGGGGTACAAAAGTGTATACTAAACCTGTTGTGCATTTGATTCTATTTCTACTACTTTTTCCCCTACCCTAAAGGGTGAATAGTAGAAATTTTCATTCCATCCTTTAGGATTTGAGGAAAAGAATGAAAATATAGCCTCTAAACCCACTCTATTTTTTCTAAATGCACAAAAGTGTATACTGACTATTTTATAGATATACTACAATTTTGTAGCGCGTAACATTTCTCGTTTTCCTGGAGGTCCAGGCAAACGCTCTACGTCAAAACCTACGGCTTGCATCGCTCTTCGTACACTACCTTTAGCTGCGTAAGTCACTAGAACTCCATTTTCGCGTAAAGCGGTATACATTTTTTTAAAAATAACGTCTCCCCAAAGTTCAGGTTGCACTCTCGCGCCAAAAGCATCAAAATAGACAATATCAAATACCTCTTTATCTTCTATATTTTTAAAACGCTGTTCTCGTTTTGTCAATTGAAATGAAGTACTAATTGCTTCTTGAGATTCCCACACAGTCGTGTGAAGCTCGTCATATATTTGCTGAGCCTCTTCTTCTTTTAGGAGCGATACATACTCCATGGCATCAATCTCTTCTGAAGTTATAGGGTATGCTTCTATGCCAGTATACAAAATTGGCGTTTTCGTCTTTTTAGCTTCAAAAAAAGTCAATAACGCATTGAGTCCTGTCCCAAAACCCATTTCTAGAATAGCAACAGGCATTTCTTTTTTATAGGACGGTTTAGATATGTAATGATGCAACCCCATATTTAAAAACACATGTTGTGCTTCTTGTATCGCCCCATGTTTACTATGGTATTGTTCATCCCATTCAGGAATATGAATGGTTTTAGATCCGTCACCTGTGATAATGATTTCTCGTTTCATACAGAAAATATAAATATCTTATTATCTTTTGAGGTAACGAAAAACAGAATGCATTCTACTTTTCCATTAACACACCTGTTGCCATAAGTTTTAACTCACGTTTTGGTGCTGTAATAGCAGCAATATCATCAGCAGACATTCCCGCATCTAATGCTAAGTGTTGTTGTTCTTGTATAGAAGTTTCTTCTACAAAGGCTTTTCCTTCTACAATCGCTTCTCCGGCTGCATCTGTAGGCACAAAGAAAGCATAGTCTTTAAATTTTACAAACACCTCTTCTTCATCTCCTAAGTCTAGACGCATCCAGCATCCTTTGCTTTTACATACGGCATCTATAGGTGCTTTAAACTTAACGGTAGCCGTATCTCCTTTCTTTAAGTTTTTATATTCTTCTTTAACACCAGCAACTGCCATTAAGTTTTGTGCCGTTATTTTTTCGCCATAACTTGTATAGGTTGTTTGGTCTACTTGTTCTTTAGCATGTATGATGGCAACATCTCCTTCTTTTTTCACCGCTTCAGTCTGCTCTTTACAACTCAACGAAATGAGTGCAATTACTAATATGATAAATTTTGTCTTCATTTGTTTAAAATCTTTTGATAGGTCTACGCTAATTATAAGACAAAATTATGAATTTATAAGCATCCTTAGCGTGTTAAATTCTTAAATTTGCACCATGAATACAACCGTTGCAATGAACATAACAAAGTCTGAGAAGAGTAGAATAAGCGAAGTAGATTTTAATAATCTTACTTTTGGGAGTGTGTTTACAGATCATATGTTTTTTTGTGATTATGTAGATGGTGCTTGGCAAGAGCCTCAAATTGCACCTTACGGACCTATTACGATAGATCCTAGTGCTAAAGTTTTTCATTATGGACAAGCTGTTTTTGAAGGCATGAAAGCCTTTAAAGATGATGCAGGAGACACATGGTTATTTCGTCCTGAAGAAAACTGGGAACGTATTAATAAGTCGTCTTCAAGACTTGCTATTCCTGAATTTCCGAAAGAATACTTTTTTGACGGTCTAAAAACATTGCTTCATTTAGACAATGAGTGGATAAAATCTGGCGACGGAAATGCATTATACATAAGACCTTTTGTGATTGCAACGCAATCTGGTGTTTCTGCTTCTCCATCAGATCGATATCGATTTATGATTATTTGTGCACCAGCCCAAGCCTATTATTCTGGGGAAGTAAGTGTTCTATTTGCCGAAAAATTCAGTCGTGCTGCCGATGGCGGTGTTGGATTTGCAAAAGCTGCTGGAAACTATGCTTCTCAATTTTATCCGACCAATCTTGCTAAAGAAAAAGGATATCAACAAATTGTATGGACAGATGCAAGTACGCATGAGTATTTAGAAGAAGCAGGTACGATGAATGTATTCTTTAGAGTAGGTGACACACTACTTACCGCTCCAAACAATGATCGTATCCTAGACGGAATCACGCGTAAAAGTATTATCCAATTAGCACAAGATGCAGGGATAAACGTAGAAGTACGTCGTGTCGCTGTTTCAGAAATTGTAACTGCTGCACAATCGGGAGCATTGAAAGAAATCTTCGGTGCAGGAACTGCTGCCGTCGTAGTACCTTTTAAAAGTTTTGGATACCAAGAAAAAGACTATGACCTCCCTTCTATAGAACATAGTTACGCTTCTAAATTTAAGAAAGCTCTAAAAGACATACAATACAATCGCGCTGCCGATCCTCATGGATGGAGATATGAAGTGAAGTAGGTTTATTAGAAAATAAAATTCTGATTTTTCTATACAATAGTTCTATTCATAATTTATTACATCTTTTATATACAGATATACGAAATAAAGTAGTACGCTATTTTAGAGTATGGCTCTATTTTACACCTCCCTAACCCTCCTTATTAGGAGGGAATTCTTAAGCAAGAAATTGTATCTTATACTGACTACTGACTTTTTTGTACCTTAGTTGCACTAACCAAAATTAATATGTGATGAGACGCGGTGGCGGAATGAAAATAAGACTCCTAATCGGAGTAGCAGTAGTAGCTTTTGCACTTATTAAGAACTGCAGTAGCAAAGAAAAAAATCCATATACAGGAACTGTACAATCCATAACAATGACTCCAGATCAAGAAATTGCCATTGGTTTGCAACACGCTCCCGCAATGGCAGATCAACACGGAGGTCTACATCCAGATATGCAACTTCAAGCATTTATAGATCAAGTAGGAGAAAAACTAGTTCAAAGTAGTATGGCTCGTGAAACTCCTTATAGATACGAATTTCACTTATTACGAGATGAGCAAACCATCAATGCCTTTGCGCTTCCTGGCGGGCAGATATTTATTACGTATGCCTTACTTTCCAAATTAGAAAATGAAGATCAAGTGGCAGGTGTATTAGGTCATGAAATTGGTCATGTATTAGGAAAACACAGTGCAGAACGTGTAGCAAAATCTGAAATGTGGCAAACCATTTCAATGGGTGCAGAAGTAGGAGGCGGCATGGGACAAGCAGCTGGAGCTATAGGTCAAAATATTTTATTAGGAAATGGACGTGATGATGAGTTAGAAAGTGATGACCTAGGGGTGCGTTTTATGATTCGTGCAGGATATAATCCTAATGAAATGATAAAAGTAATGCAAGTCTTAAAAGCAGCAGCTGGACCGAATCGTCAGCCAGAATTCTCAAGTACACATCCCGATCCTGATAATCGTATTGAAAAAATAAAAGAGAGTATTCAAAAATATGGATATCAAGGCTAAAACGTTTTCGTTAAAAGCACATCAAAACCTCGCTTAGGCGAGGTTTTGTTTTTTATCTTTACAACTATAAATCATATCCATGAATAAGAAAACAATCCTGATGATATTAGATGGCTGGGGGATGGCTCCAGATCAAAAAGTATCGGCGGTAGATCAAGCTCAGACACCATTTATTGATAGTCTTTATACAAAATACCCACATGCACAATTACTCACTCATGGAGAGAATGTAGGTCTTCCTGAAGGGCAAATGGGGAATAGCGAAGTAGGACATATGAACCTTGGCGCTGGTCGAATCATTTATCAGGATTTTGCAAAAATTAATCGTGCATTAAAAAACGATACGTTAAAAACCGAGCAAACACTTATTGATGCGTTCACCTATGCAAAAGAGCATCAGAAACCTATTCATTTTTTAGGATTACTATCCGATGGAGGTGTGCATTCTCACATCAATCATTTGAAAGGATTGATTGAAGCTGCACATGCTTCCGGTGTTCCTCAATCTTATATTCATGCATTCACAGACGGCCGCGATGTAGACCCAAAATCGGGGAAAGCCTTTGTGGAAGATATATCCGCTTTCGCGAAAGCGTATAATACACAACTCGCATCCGTCATAGGGCGATATTATGCCATGGATCGAGATAAACGCTGGGAACGTGTACAAATGGCATATGACTTACTTGTACACGGAAAAGGAACACACACAGAAAATCCTGCTCAGGACATACAAGCAAGCTATGATACCGATGTCACCGATGAGTTCTTACAACCCTTAGTGTGTACACATAATGGTACTCCAATAGCTACCATACAAGAAGATGATGTGATTATCTTTTTTAATTTCAGAACAGATCGTGGTCGTGAACTTACTGAAATGCTATCTCAAAAAGATTTCCCTGAACAAAACACCAAAAAATTACGCCTTCATTATGTCACAATGACCAATTATGATGATACGTTTTCTGATATTCATGTCGTATATGATAAGGATAATCTTGTAGATACCTTAGGAGAGACATTAGCAAAGGCAGGCAAAAAACAGATTCGTATTGCAGAGACAGAAAAGTATCCGCATGTCACTTTCTTTTTTAATGGAGGAAGAGAAACTCCATTTGAAGGTGAATCACGATTATTATGTCCGTCACCAAAAGTAGCGACTTACGATTTACAACCTGAAATGAGCGCCTTTGACATACGAGATAAAATCATTCCTGAGATTCAAAAAGGAGACGTAGATTTTGTGTGTTTAAATTTTGCAAATCCAGATATGGTAGGTCATACTGGTGTTATGGAAGCGGCTATTAAAGCTTGTGAAACGGTAGATAGTTGTACCAAAGCTATTGTAACCCAAGCGCAAGAAAAAGACTATACTGTTATTATCATTGCAGATCATGGAAATGCAGAAACCATGATTAATCCTGATGGAACTCCAAATACGGCACATACCACAAATCCAGTTCCTGTGATTTTAGTAGATAAAGACATAAAAACAATAAAAAATGGTATTTTGGCAGATGTAGCTCCTACCGTATTAAAACTAATTGGAGTACCACAACCAGAGGTGATGGATCGCATACCTCTTGTTTAATAAAAAAAGAAAATAACTATGAAATTCAATAACATCGTAAGTGCCTTATTAATGGTTTGCCTTGCATTTACTGCTTGTAAAGAAAATACACAAACTACAGAAACGCCTGTGCAGCATGCAGAAACTGAAGCTATAGAAAATTCTGAGAATGATCTGATAGATGACAATGGAGATCCTATTATTATTGGTAAACAAGTACGCGCAACCTTAGAAAAAGAACCTTATAATAGATGGTTTGAAGAAAGTTACAAGCAACATCCATTAGACACAGCGACCATGACTTCTATAAAAGAGAATTTAGCCCAAACAGATATCACTGTATTTATGGGAACATGGTGTGAAGACAGTCAACGTGAAGTTCCTGCCTTTTTTAAAGCACTTGACGTCGCTGGTATTGATGCTTCTACAATAAATCTTATTACAGTATCTGAAGATAAGTTAGCTCCTGCCGATCTTTTGGAAGGAAGAAATGTAGAATATGTACCTACGATCATCTTTGAAAAAGAAGGAAAAGAATTAGGGCGTATTGTAGAGTATTCTATTTTCAGTATAGAACAGGATATGGCTAAAATTCTTAATGGAGAAGAGTATAAGCATCCATATGCTGAATAATTTATAGTATACCCTAGTAATTAAAATTACTATTGGTATTTCATTATAAAACACAATAGTAATAGCATCTAAAACATGTGTTTTTAGGTGCTATTATAGTTTATTCATTCTTCTGTCTTATCAATTATTTTTGTATTCACTACCTTTTCATTTTTGTAACTTTGCACCAAATTGATTTTCATTGGAAAAAAAGACAATAGCTGTAGATTTTGACGGAACCATTGTAACAAATGCATATCCAGATATAGGTAAGCCATTATTATTTGCTTTTGACACCTTAAAAAAACTTCAAAGTGAAGGGCACATACTTATTTTATGGACCTATCGTTCTGGAGAAAAACTCGAAGAAGCAGTTGCCTTTTGTAAAAAAAATGGAATCACTTTTTATGCAGTAAATAAAAGTTATCCTGAGGAGGAAATGAGTCCTAACATCAGTAGGAAAATAAATGCAGATTTATTTATAGATGATAGAAATATAGGCGGCATGATGGGATGGGGAGAAATTTATCATATACTCGTAGGTGATGCTAGCGCATCAAAAAGACCTAATCTAAAAGCTAAAAAATCAAAGAAAGGATTCTTATCTCGTATAGAAGAGATATTTAAAGATCAAAATGACACAGACGTATGATTATCCAGAAGACTAGAGAAGAAATTGAACTTATGCGAGAGAGTGCCCTCGTTGTATCTCGTACGTTAGGCATGCTTGCAGGTGAAGTAAAACCTGGAGTTACTACTCTATACTTAGACAAACTCGCCGAAGAATACATACACAGTCAAGATGCAATTCCTGGATTTTTAGGACTATATGACTTCCCAAATACCCTATGTATGAGTCCAAATCAGCAGGTGGTACACGGGATTCCAAATGACACACCTCTGACAGAAGGAGATATCATTTCTATAGATTGTGGTGCTATCAAAAATGGGTTTTATGGAGATCATGCCTATACCTTTGAAGTAGGCGAAGTTGCTCCTGAAGTAAAGAAATTACTAGATGTCACGAAAGAATCACTCTATAAAGGAATCGAACAACTCAAAGTAGGAAACCGAGTAGGTGATGTAGGCTATGCTATCCAAAAATATACCGAAGACCATGGATATGGTGTGGTACGCGAACTTGTAGGTCACGGGCTAGGTAAAGTGATGCACGAAGCTCCAGAAATGCCTAATTACGGAAAACGAGGCCGCGGTAAAAAGTTTGTAGAAGGGATGGTTGTTGCTATAGAGCCTATGATCAATTTAGGAACAAAAAATATTAAACAACACAGTGATGGTTGGACTATCACAACGCGTGATAATAAACCTAGTGCTCATTTTGAACATGATGTAGCTATTCTAGATGGGAAACCTGAACTCCTCTCTACTTTTGCCTACATTTATCAAGCATTAGGTATTGAAAGTGATGAAGAAACTCCTTTTCGTCAAGAAGCATTGGTACTATAAATCGTGAAATGAGTGTAAACAAAAATATTTTTTACATTGCTTTATTAAAAAATTATTTTTTTTATACGAAAACGAAGTGATTGATCTATGCTAAAAATTTTTATATGCTTTATTTCTACAATTAAAAATTTATATCATAGATGAAAAAGCTTTTTAAATTTTTTCTAAATGCCATTCCAAGGCCATTACTTATTCGGTTGAGTTATGTAATACGCCCTGTATTTGCATTATTTTTAAGAGGGTCACGTTATAAAGATCCTATTGATGGAAAAGGATTTCGAAAGTTTTTACCTTATGGATATGTAACGCAACGCGAAAACATCTTATCCCCTTCTACCCTCTCTTTAGAGAGGCATCGCTTATTATGGCTTTGGCTTCAACGTGAAACTGACTTCTTTACAAAACCGTCAAAAGTGCTTCATTTTGCACCAGAGCAAGCCTTTTATAAGCGTTTTCGAAAACTAAAACATCTAGACTACACAACAACAGATCTGAACTCACCACTGGCTGATGTAAAAGCCGATATTTGTAAGTTGCCTTTCGGCGAAAACCAATACGACATCATTTTCTGCAATCATGTATTAGAACATATACCTGACGATACGAAAGCGATGCAAGAATTATATCGCGTACTGAAACCTGGCGGTATGGCCATTTTACAGATTCCTCAAGAATTAGATCGTGATGTTACCTTTGAAGATGACACCATTACGGATCCTATTGAACGCGCTAACATCTTTGGACAATATGATCATGTACGCGTATACGGAAGAGACTATTTTGACAAACTCAGAGGTATTGGGTTTACCGTAGACGAGGTAGATTACACAACCATTTTATCTCCCAAAGAAGTAGACCTCTATAGACTCGCTCAAGGCGAAATTTTGCCTGTGTGTAGAAAATAAGAAATTGTATATAAAAATATAGATCATGAAACACCTATTCCTTTTATTGACCTTAGCAATCACAACAATGAATGCACAAAACACAACTGAAGCTATCCAAAAAGAAATAGATCAAACGGTATGGAAACCGTTTCAAAATGCCTTTGAGACACTTGATGGAGATGCCTTAAATGCGACGTATGCAGCTCAAGTATTACGTGTCACACCTCAAGGTATTGATACAGAAAACGCCTTTAAGAAAGGAAATGCAGAACGTTTTGCTGCAAATCGCAAAAATGGAGATACGATTAGCTTAGACTTTTGGTTTGATAGTAGAAAAACGAATGAAACCACTTCGTATGAAGTAGGGTTTTATCGTATAGGGTTTACTTCAAAAGATGGAAAAACACAATACAGTTATGGGCAATTTCACATTGTACTTGAAAAAATAAAAGGACAATGGAAAATCACGCAAGATTGGGATACAGCAACTATTGCAGGGAAACCTATTACAGCTAAAGAATTTGACAAAAAAGAAGCGTTGCGTTTTTAAAATTACTCTGTCAATAATTGTTTAAAACCACCTGTTACGTATGTACCTGTTGAGTTTTCTCCATTAGAAAATACTAAATACGCATCTATATCTTTTTGCGCAGCTAGTAGTACTTTAGAACGCTCTAATCCCATGGCCATAAAAGCAGTAGCCCAGGCATCTGCTTCGGCACACGTAGAGGCAATTACATTGGCACTTAACACATTGCTTTTTTCGGCGCTTCCCGTCAATGGATTTATCGTATGAACATATTGTTTTCCCGTCAGAGCATCTATTCTGTTTTTACGGTAATTTCCAGATCCCGCCATCGATTTGTCATCCAATCGTAAAGCAACGGTAGCCACTCTATCTTCAGTAGAAGAATAAATACTCTCAACACCTACAGTCCATGATTTATCTTTCAGTTGATGCTTTCCTTGTGCTCGTATTTCTCCTCCCAACTCAATTAAGAAATCGCTAAGTCCTTGCTCTTGCATAAATACCGCTATTCGATCGATACCATATCCTTTGGCAATGGCATTAAAGTCAAAATATATCTCTGAATATTGTTTTTGTATGGTGCCTTTCGGCGAAAGGTTTACTTTATCAAATCCTACATATTGCATCATAGAATCTAAACGTACACTATCTATTATTGCTAGTGGTTTTGTGTCACCAAATCCATAAGCGTTACGCAAGCCTCCCACTGTTGGATCAAAATAACCGTTAGTCAATCTGTGTAGTTTTCGCGAAAGCGTAAATACATCTTTAAACATAGCGTCTACAACGATCGTACTATCTCCTCTATTAATTTTTGAAATATCACTGTCTGGAATATATGTACTCATAGACCTATTAACGACCTGAACGACGGAATCTATTCCTCTCTTAACTTGAGGCGATGTGTTTGCTTCTCCAAAATAAGTAACTGCATAGGTAGTCCCAAAAGCTTCGCCTTGGATTGTAATTTGACTTGGAATATCAGATGTACAAGAGACAAGACATCCTATTAAAAGTATTATAAAATATTTCATCGACTAAACGTTAATAAGCACATGCTTTTTTTATTACTACCTATTGTGGGTTTTATTATACGATTTCTTGAAGACCATTATAAATCATGGTGTAAGGGACATCCTTTTCGGCAGGATGTTGGTAATTATCACCATGCCCTAATCCTACGCCTGCATAAAAAGTACGCGCTTCAAACTTAAGTGCATGATTTTTCATTTTTTGCATAAAGGCCTCATCATACACATTTGCATTATCAGGATAGGTAATCGCTCTAACAATAACAAAGTGTAGTTTTTTATCTTTTAAGGCTACAAATTGCGGGTCTTTTTTAAGTTTTGAATTGACCCCCATAAACTCATACCCTTGTGCTTCTAGATCTTCCCCTACAATATTCATTGCAAGGTTATGTAACTCTTGTTCTGTAAGAAAAACTGCCATAGATACAAAGGTAAGACCTATCGATTAATTATGCTTTAATTTTACACAAAAGAGCGCTTGTAACATTATAGAAATTTGGTATACTTATATTCTATATGCTCAAACTTTTCAAAAATATTTTACTTAGGGTTGTTGTCTATCCTTTTTGTGTATTCTTATTTATTTTAACCCGCTTTATGCATTAGGGAATCTATTACGTATTGAAATCTCTGCAAAATCAAACACTTCGTTGTGTTTTTTAATGTAACCATAGCGATGCTATGCTAAAATTAAGAAAACACTTGATTTTATTGAGCTTTCATCCCTCTTAACAAATCTCTAATGCATGATTCGGGTTTAAGTTACCAATCCGTATCTGGAGATACCTATCATGCAAATTCTTTTCATGAAACAAGATCCGTTTTTTATGGGATTTTGGGTTTGCTTTTTACCCCTGTATATCCTATTGTGGATCTTATTATTTTAGTAAAATCATTTTTTAAAAAGAAGAACAAGAAAGAAAGACATGTTATTTGAATCGTACCATTTCAAAACTAGAAAACGTATAGATTGGGGTTTCTAGTGATGTTTTTCCTTTCAGGTCATACCAAGGATTCATACTTGTCTCTGAAACGTTTTTAATGATATGTACACTTTGTGCCGGTGTATTCCCCTGAAAAAACACATAACGGCGTTCTCCTTGGTTATTTTCAGCAATATCACCTACCATCATTACATGACCTGGAAAGCCTGGATAGATCAATAAATCGCCAATCATGACTTTAGATAAACTTGATACTTTTTTTAATTCTTGAGATAAAGAATACGTGCCTGCATAGGTATAAATAAGATTGAGGTATTTATAAAAGTTTTCTTTGGAATGATTAGCCGTAGCTGTTTTTGAAAAAGTGACCTTGTTCCCATTAATTTTAGGGCGATATCCTTCTGCATATTTTGTCCAAGAACAATAATGCCCGCTTGTAAACTTAAAACCTATCTCGTTTTGCCTGTTGGTTTCCCATAAGTATTCTGACCGTAGTCGAATAAGTGCATCAGCGCATTGTTGAAGTCCGTTGGAAGGAACTGGCACTTCTAATACACCTACATGACCATGCTGAAATATATAGGGATTCCCATCATAATTGATCACCTCGGCATCAACTTCTTTAAGTTGATAGTTTTGAATGTAGTTTGAAAATGTTCCTTCTTCAGGGATTACTCGTGTATATCCTTCAGGAATTTTTACGCGTGTTTTTATAGTCATCCCTTCTTTATTTACCAAAGAAGTTGGAGCTACATAGGCCGTTACTGCTCCTTTAACTACCTTTCCTTCTCTAGAAAAATTCAAGAAAGCGAAGATGCCAAGTCCTGCGATTATGATAAAGAGTATTCCTTTTTTCATTACTTATATAACTCTAGAAATCTCTATTTCTTATGTGAACAGGTATACGCTTTCGCGAAAGCGTATATAACAAAAAACCTTACATATTTTACGCAAGGTTACTTAATGTATTTTTTTAAGTTCCTACCCACAAAGTTTTGACGAAGGTACAATAGACGTTAAGCATGTCCATGATGATGATGGAATTCCTCTTGTAGGTGCATTTGATTTATTTCCTCCTTCAATTTGTATCATATACGTACTGTTTAATTTAGCAATTTTTGTTCTTCCTAATCCTAAAGAAAGTTCTGATGATTTGTCTAGTTTTTTCATGACGGTTTAGTTTTTGGTTCGTTATAAATTTATATAGAATTATCATCTCATCTAAAGTCATTTAGACAACTGCATGTCTGCATTTATAAAAGCCGACTAACTTGTAAGTATTAACTGCTACTTATCAAGTATTTATTTTTTCTATTTGTTTGATAAAATAGGAAGGATAAATACCATAAATTTTAAAAAACGTTTTGGAAAAAGATTCTGCCGTTTTAAAACCACATGTTTGGCCTATTGCTTTTATAGTATATTTTCTAAATGTAGCATCTGACTTTAGTTTATTAAATGCATAGGCAACACGCAATTGTTTTATATATGTCGAGAAACTCGTTTTTTTATAATGATTGATCACCTTGGACAAATAACTATTATTAGTGCCAAAATTATCTGCTAGATTATGTAGTGTTAGCTTACCATTTATATACTCTTCATTTCTTTCAAAACGCTGTAATTTTTTTAAAATATCATCTATAGTATCTTGTGGTATTTCTATGGGTGTTTCTGCAGGTATTCCTCTTATCTGATTCTTATGTGATTTTTCTTTTACCTTATCATCTTCTTTATTAATAATATCTAGAAATCTTTTTTTATAAAGATGTCTTTTCTTGTATTGAAAAATGGCCACTCCTAGTATTAAAAATATACCTCCAAAGCCTATTACAATATATAATTTTGACTTTTTTTGATCATTCTTTAATTGGTTAATAAGTATATCACGGCCTTCTACCAATTTTGGTATTTCATATTTCTTTATAATTCCTTTATTTAGTATTCTATAATTTTTATCCAGAAAACTATCAACGGTAATTAATTTTTGAGTGTATTTTAATTCTTCTTCTATATTATTCTTATTCTTATAATATTTTATAATATGTTGATACCCGGACATATTCTCGGGGAGAATATCATTATTGATCTCAAAAAGACTATCTACTTTTTTATAATAGGCAATAGCTTTATCTTCTTTTCCAGATTCTAAATTTGTTTTTCCTAAAAAATAATAACCTGTAGATAATAACCTTTTATTGGTTTTACTATTAAAATTTGAGATTGCTTCTGACAACTGACTTTCTGCTTCCTTATAGTTACTCGAATAAGATTCAAGAATACCACTCAATAGTAAAAATCTATTATAATTTGTACCTCCTCTAGTTGTATTTTCATCTATTAAGCCCAATCGCGTATATACTCTCGCAGAATCCAAAAAGTTTGTTTTTCTATATGAATTTGCCAATGAGTGCAATACATCAAAATACATTTCTGGATTTTTCTCTTTAAAATTATTATCTACTACATATTTCCAACAATCTTTAATTAAAACAAGGGCTTCTTCATTTTGGTCAATTTCGGTTTTTAAAATTCCAATAGCTTGATTTAATAAAAATCCTAAATATTCTTTATTAGTACCTTTATTATAGGCCGATGCTTTTAAAAAATTATCAAGAGCTAATTCAAATTGACCCTGTTTATAATAATAGGCTCCTTTGTCATAATAACCAGTCGTAGGAAAGTTTTTGTTTGTAAAGTCTATAGAAATATCAATAATCGTATCTAAAAGAGCGATCTTATTATTATCATTTGTTTCTAGTAATGTATTATAATAGTATCCGTTAACTAAGTACGTTGGCTCTTTATCTTTTCTAGCTTTATTAAGGTATACACTAGCATATAACGTAGCCTGAATAGTATCTTTTTGAAAATAATGAGTCAAAAATCCTTTTCGTAATTCTTCATAGGTTTTTTGATAAAGAGAATCTGAAATTGTTTGTCCATACATAAACGGCATCAAAAACATCCCTAAATATACTTGAAGAAAACAGGCTCTAATATATATATTCATTATATATCTATATAAAAAATGAAATGTATCACTGAAAATAGGACATTTAAAGGTAATTCTTTGCCGCTAGCTACGCAAATAAATAACTAGCTAACAATCAGTTACATATGTCAAACATAAAAGAGTCGTGTTTTATAAAACACGACTCTTTTTTTATAAATGGCTCAGGTACAACACTTTGTTTATAGATAAAAAATAGAAACATTTGAAGTGTCAAAAACATGCATGTAAAGTTCTTATTAGTAACCCAATTACTATAGTTTATTATGAAAACCTCATTCTTTACTACAAGAAATATTCTCTTTTAGTATCGTTGATTCTTATGAGTTGTAGTAATACTATTAATAGAACTAACCTTAGAAGAAACACAACATTTAAAATCTTATTTATTAAATAACCAATAGAGACGATCTCTCTAAGTAAATCAAAAATCATGAAAAATATCTTAACAACATTATCCGTAATTATTTTAAGTATCGTTTGCTTTTCTTGTGCAACAGATGATACAGAATCACATAGTGCTGCCCAAGATTTGGGTTCTGATGCTCGTTTTATAAGTTTTATGCAAGATCAATCGACAGTTTTAGACAATGTAAAAGACTTTAATGCATTCCAACCTTTTTTTGATAAAACGCATATAAGTGATGCAGATATTACTATTATATCAAGCCTATTAGGATATGACAGCAAAGCACAATATGAGAGTCATTTAAATAAACAAAATGAGACTATCAAAGCACTTAATGAACAGTACGATTTAAGTAAATATACACAAGCACAATTAACCCAGTTTGCCTTAGATGCTCTAAATACTACTAAAAGAAATAGTGAAACCCCTGTAGATATAGACCCTATTGATGAACTAGAAAGATGCATAGTTCGTTGTCAAAGAGAACTCTTCTTTTGTACTACTGACTCGGCCATACAATTCTTTAATGATACATCATTATGTGATATAAATCATGTAAATGATCCAGCTGCTTTAAGAATCTGTAAACTTACTGCTGAAATAGCCCATCTTGAGAGGCTAATTCAATGTCATACAACCGCTATAGAATGCTTAGAAGCTTGTGGAAATAATTAGAAGACTTTCAATAACTATCATATTTCAAAAGGGTGATTTAGATTATTCGTAAAGTACCTTTTTGAAATATGTATTTATTCTCTTCTTTCCTATCATAGATGCTCTTTGTTTTTATACAATCTATAACAATGGGTAATAACATTACTTAAAGGCAAGTACACGAGGGATTTATACGAAACTTAATTTTAATTTCGAAGCAAGTCTCGAAGTAATAACAGTAACACCTTTGGAGGCGCCAATAAAAGTAAAAACCTCGACACAAAATTGCATCGAGGTTTTATATGATAAGATTCCCATTTACGTGGGAATGAAATTATCCTCCAAAGTCATCAAATCGGATGTTCTCATCTGGAATACCAAAATCTTCTCCCATTTTCTGAACAGCGTTGTTCATTAATGGAGGTCCACAGAAGTATAATTCGATATCTTCAGGAGCTTCATGTTTGTTTAAATACTGATCTATCACTACTTGGTGAATAAATCCTACAAATCCGTCTCCTTCTCCTTCTGTAGTCTCTTTTACTTTCCAGTTATCTTCTTCTAATGGCTCAGAAAGTGCTAAGTAAAATTTAAAGTTTGGAAACTCTCTTTCTAATGCTCTAAAGTGTTCAAGATAGAATAACTCACGCTTAGAACGTCCTCCGTACCAATACGTGACTGTACGACCCGTTTTTAGCGTTTTGAATAGGTGGTATAAGTGTGAACGCATAGGTGCCATTCCTGCTCCTCCTCCTACATAAAGCATTTCTGCCTCAGACTCATTAATAAAGAATTCTCCATAAGGTCCAGAAATCACTACTTTATCTCCTGGTTTTTGAGCAAATATGTATGATGATGCAACACCTGGGTTTACATCCATCCATTGATTTTTAGCTCTATCCCATGGTGGCGTAGCAATACGCACATTTAACATAATCTCACGACCTTCTGCTGGAAAAGAAGCCATAGAATAGGCTCTCTCTACAGTCTCATTATTTTTCATAGTAAGCGGCCATAAACCAAACTTATCCCATTCTGCTTGGAATTTATCTGGAGTATCATGCTCTTCTGGATGGGCTGTAATATCTATATCAGCATATTTAATTTCGCATTCAGGAATTTCAATTTGAATATATCCTCCTGCTTTATATCCCATATCTTCAGGAATCTCAACAACAAATTCCTTAATAAAAGATGCTACATTATAATTACGAACAACAGTGGCATCCCATTTTTTAATTCCAAATACTTCTTCTGGAATTGTAATATTCATGTTTTGCTTTACTTTCACTTGACAAGCCAAACGAGCTCCATGCGCTAATTCTTTACGGCTAAAGTGAGGTGTTTCTGTTGGTAACGCTTCTCCCCCACCTTCTAATACGTGGCACTCACATTGAATACACGTACCTCCACCTCCACAGGCAGATGGTAAAAATATTTTATTATTACCTAAGGTAGATAAAAGAGTACTTCCTGAAGCAACTTCTACTTCTTTATCGCCGTTAATCGTAATCGTAACGGGTCCTGAAGGAGATAGTTTTTGTTTTGTAAATAATAGTAGTCCCACTAACAATAGTGTAAGTACTAAAAAGGCAACAATCGTGGCGATTACAACGCCAGACATACTAGCAACTAATAACATATGATTATTCTTTTTCGTTTGTAGTTAAAACTAGCTCATCGCTAGCCTCTTTTGACATTTCTTTTACTGGAGCAACTTCTGCAACAGGTGTTGTTTCTTCTTCTTCATCTCCTCCAGTTAACATTCCTCCAAAACTCATGAATCCAATAGCCATAAGTCCTGTAATGATAAACGTGATCCCTAATCCTCTAAGTGGTGCAGGTACATTTGAATATCTGATTTTTTCTCTAATCGCTGCGATAGCAAGAATGGCTAAAAACCATCCTATTCCAGATCCAATTCCATATGTAGTCGCAAGACCTAATGTTTGAATATCCCTTGATTGCATAAATAAAGATCCTCCAAGAATCGCACAGTTTACAGCAATAAGTGGTAAGAAAATACCTAGTGAGTTATAAAGCGATGGAGAAAATTTCTCTACAACAATCTCTACTAGTTGTACCATGGTTGCAATAGTAGCAATAAATAGAATGAAGGATAAGAAACTTAAATCGTAATCTGCATATTCAGGTCCTAACCAAGCTAATGCTCCATCACGTAAGATATACTGATCTAGTAACCAGTTTAAGGGAACCGTTACTGCAAGTACAAATATTACTGCGGCTCCAAGTCCCACAGCTGTACTTACTTTTTTAGATACTGCAAGGTATGAACACATTCCAAGGAACGTGGCAAATACCATGTTATCTATAAATATCGATTTAAAAAATAATTCTAAATGTTCCATTTTTTATTAGTGTAAAGTGTAAAGTATCAAGTGTTAATTTTATTTTGACCCAAATTTTTCTGGATTCAAAATCATAAAATTTAACAACCTCGCTACTTCTTCACTATCATTATTTAATATTTTAAATTTTTTTTCAGTTATGTACTCACATGCATAAGCAAATTCTAACCATGTTTGTGTTTCTCCATTTTCCGCATCACTATCAGTAAGTTTACTTACAAAGTGTTTTGGATATCTTCTTTTTCTATAAGCCTCGGAAAGATTTGTGGTAACACTTCTTGATGATCTTCTAATTTGATCAGTAAGAGAATACTTTTCTTCTTTCGGAAACTCTTTTGATAATTCAAAGATTTTCATAGCAAGATCAAATGATCTTTGATACGCTAATAAATCTTGAACTTTCATATTTTATTCAGAACATATATTTTCGCGAAAGCATAAAAACTAGACACTTTTCACTAAATACTAAAACCCTAGTTTTCTTCGATTAATGCTTTATTGCGTGAACGTTGTACCCATATAATAAGTCCAACAACAATCAGTGCCATAGGTGATAATAACATAAATCCATTATTCTCATATCCTGTAGCATATAATCCTGTTTTTTCTATTGGATCTCCTAATACTTTAAATCCAAGTAATGTACCTGAACCAAAAAGTTCTCTAAAGAATCCTACAATAATTAAGATCACTCCATACCCAAGTGCATTTCCTATTCCATCTAGGAAAGAACGCCATGGGCCATTTCCTAAAGCAAAGGCTTCAAAACGTCCCATAATAATACAGTTGGTAATAATAAGTCCTACGAATACTGAAAGCTCTTTACTTAAGGTATATGCATATGCTTTTAGTACTTGATCAACAATAATTACAAGTGTTGCTACAACCACTAATTGTACAATAATTCTGATTTTTGAAGGAATGATGTTTCGCATAAGCGAGATCACTACATTTCCTATACCTAACACAAAAATTACAGATACTGCCATCACAATAGATGCCTTTAACTGTGCTGTAATTGCCAATGCAGAACAAATACCTAATACTTGTATTGTAATCGGGTTATCGTCTGCTAACGGATCAAGAATTAATTTTTGATCTTTTTTTGATAGTAATCCCATAATATTATTTCAAGTTTTGAATATGAGGAATATATGATTTTAATGTGCTCTTGAACATGGCAGTTACACCATCTCCTGTGATTGTTGCACCAGCTAAAGCATCAACTTCATTATCATCTTTAGTTTCATTTTTAGGATCATTATTTCCTTTAGCAACTGTAATACCTGCATATTTGTTGCCGTTCATAATTTGTTCTCCTAAGAAATCATCCATAAAGTAACGCTCTTTGATATTGGCTCCTAATCCAGGTGTTTCTCCTTTATGATCAAAAATAGCACCTTGTACAATGAGTTTATCATCTAGGGCAACATATCCCCAGATAGCATCCCAAAGTCCTTTCCCGTACATAGGGATTACGTAAAACTTTTTACCGTCGCGTTCTCCTACAAACAATGGTAGTTTACGTTCACTCTTAGGCGTTTTACTTTGTTTCTTCATATCTATTTTAAAAGCATCTTCTCCTTCAAGAACTTTTCCATTTTGAAAAACAAAACTTTCCTTGATGTAATTTGTATATGCTTCTTCTACTTTATCGGTAGCTATAAAATTTACAGAGCCTGTATCGTCTCCGTTTTCATGAACACCCATAGCGTATAGAATACTCTGTTGCTTTTCAAAACGTTCATTTTCTTTAATGGCAGGTTTAAGGCCTGTAGCAAGTGCTGCCAGAATACCTCCTACAACAAATACCATTACTGTTGCAAAACCTATTGTATATCCGTTTCCGTCTGTATTTGCCATGATTATGCTGTTTTAACTTTTAGACGTTTCATTCTTTTCTTCACATTCCCTTGAACCACATAATGGTCAATCGTAGGTGCAAACACATTCATTAATAGTATAGCAAGGAATACTCCTTCTGGATATGCTGGATTAAATACACGAATCATAATAGCTATAAATCCAATAAAGAATCCATAAATCCATTTCCCTTTATTGGTTTGAGAAGCTGTTACAGGGTCTGTAGCCATATAGACTGCTCCAAATAAAATACTACCTATAATAAGGTGTTGCCAATAAGGAATACTCATTAATCCAAAGAATTTACTACTTTCATCTATCCAACCGGCTTCTACAACACCGTTAAATATAAGTCCCATAGCTACTGCTCCAACTACGGTACTAAGCATAATTCTCCAACTTCCTATTTTAGAGAAAATCAAGAATAAAGCACCAATAATAATTAAAAACTTAGAAGTCTCTCCTACAGATCCTGGTATATATCCCCAGAACATATCAGCATAATCATATCCTAAACTACCTGCATTTTGAGCATAAGCACCTAAGAGTGTTTCACCAGATATCGCATCTGCAGTTCCTGCTCTATCAACAGCTTCTGCTACCCATACTTTATCGCCAGACATCCATGTTGGATATGCAAAGAATAAGAAAGCACGGATCGTAAGTGCAGGATTAAGAATATTCATTCCAGTTCCTCCAAATACTTCTTTTCCTATCACAACACCAAAAATCACTGCAACTGCAAGCATCCATAATGGAATATCAATTGGCACAATTAACGGCACTAACATTCCTGTTACTAGGTATCCTTCTTCTACTTCATGGCCTTTGATCACTGCAAAAATAAATTCTACAAGAAGACCAACACCATAGGAAACAATAACAAGTGGGACTACTTTCCAAGCGCCTAAAGAAAAGTTTTCCCAAGTAATAAAGTTACCCCATATAGATAATTCTCTTGTAATCCCATTTGCAGCATCGACAGCTGCATAATGCTGATATCCTGCATTAAAAATACCGAAGATTAAACATGGCACTAATGCCATAATCACGGTATTCATAGTACGTTTTAAGTCATCTACAGCTCTAATGTGCGAACCACTATGAGTCGTCTCATTAGGACTATATAAAAAAGTATGAATTGCATTAAATGCGGGGGCCATTTTCTTGCCCTCATACTTCATTTTAATTTTATGTAAGTTTTGTTTTAATCCCATCACTTATCCTATTTCATTATACATCAAGTCAAGACCTTCTCTGATAATGTCTTGGTGCGGTTGTTTTGACACACAAATAAACTCTGTAAGTGCAAAATCTTCTGGTGCTACCTCATACATTCCTAACGCTTCCATTTCATCAAGATCTTTTACCATACAAGCTTTTAAAATCTGTAATGGATAAATATCTAAAGGAAATACTTCTTCATAATTACCAGTAACTACAAAAGCACGGTGTTCTCCATTTGTATTGGTATCAAGGTCGTACTTCTTTTTAGGTTGCATCCATGAGAACGTTAATGCTCTAGAAGGTGATATTTTATTGAAAACTGGCTTATTCCATCCAAAGAATTCATAATCATCTCCTTCTGGAATAGCAACAAATTCGTTTGCGTAATATCCTAAAGCGCCGTCTGGCTTTATTTGATTACCAGTAAGCACGTTTCCTGAAATAAAACGATTGGTATCTCCATCTACTCCTGCATCATATGCAAACGTAGATACTTCAGCTCCAATAATCGTTTTATAATAAGAAGGTTTCTTAACTCCAGAACCAGCTACAGAAATAATGCGAGTTGCATTAAATGCGCCTGTAAGTAGTAGCTCTCCAATAATAACAAGATCCTGAGCAGCTACTGTCCAAACAGTTTCTCCTTTATTTACAGGATTTAATTTATTGATAAGTGTTCCTACATTTCCAGCTGGATGCGGTCCTTTTACTGTATGTGTCACCACATTATTCATTCCTGAAAATATAGAACTGCTAGATCCAACAGAAATATGCACACCACCTGAAGTAAGTGCGTTTAATGCTGTTAATGCTGCCTGTAGTTCTGCTTCTTTCCCAGAAAGAACAAAATCTAAATCTGGTGCAAGTGGTGCTGTATTATGTCCAGAGATGAAAATTGCCTTTGGCTCATTTACTGGATTTGCAACCACATCATATGGACGTTGTTTGATAAACGGCCATAATCCGCTAGATAAAAGCTTTTCTTTGATGTCTTCTGGAGATGCAGAAGCACTTAATTTTCCAAAATCTCTAGTCCCTCCTGAGTAATCTGCTTCAATCACAAGATCGGTGATCACACGACGTGCACCACGCTTAATTTCTACGAGTGTTCCTGCTACAGGAGACACAAAACGTATTTGCTCTTGTGATTTTGAAAAGAATAACTCGTCGCCAACTTGAAGTTTTGCTCCTTCTTTGACAACCATTTTAGGAGTAACCAGATGAAAATCTGAAGGTCTGATAATTACAGTTCTTGATCGTGGCCCCTCAGAAATACTCTTTTCTGCTTCGCCCACTAATCGTATATCAAGACCTTTTTTAATTCTAATGTCTTTTGACATATGTCAGTAGATTTTTGTTATCTAAAACCTTACTATTTTAAGGTGTGCAAATTTACAAATTTCTATACGTTTTTTCCACTCGGAAAATAGGGATCATATTATTTATAACTATTCTAAATAACTAAATTTAAACATCCTTAAACAAATCACAAACATAAAGCGAGTCTAAAGGCGTTTATTAGTAACAAATTAACGAATCATATTGGGTTTGTTTAAGAGTACGCTTTCGCGAAAGCGTATAAAGAATCATCCATTTCTCGGTATAGATTTTGATTATATTTGACCAATAACTATCATTACTTATGAAATCATCTAAATTATTACTTCTCTTTTTTGTGGTTTTTGCTTACAATTTGTCTTTTGCTCAGATTGCTGTAGAAACTCCAGAACCTTCCTATATTAAATCTATTCAATTTAGAGGAGATACATTTTTAGGAGAACTTCCTACTATAAAATTAGGTGATCCACTACAGTTAAGTTTTGATGATATTATTGGAGATGAACATGATTACTATTATAAAATCACACATCATGATGCAGATTGGTCTCCTAGTAAGTTAGCGCGTTCTGAATTTATGAGAGGCATGGATAATGTGCGTATTCTAGATATTGAAAATTCTGTCGCTACTTTACAGTTATATTCTAATTACCATTTAAATATCCCTAATAAGTTCACACAAGGACTTACCAAAACTGGAAATTATTTAATGAGTATCTTTAATGAAGAAGGAGAATTAGTGTTTTCTAGAAAATTTATGATCTACAATCCGCAATTTGCAGTTGGTGTACAAATAAAAAGATCTAGAGATCTTAATTATGTAAACACAAAACAAGTAGTTCGCTTTTTTGTAAACGGAGGAGAGCAGCCTATCATTAATCCAAGGCAAAATGTAAAAGTGGTGATTTTACAAAACAACAATCTTAAAACTGCTATTACGGGTGTCATACCTCAGTTTACAGTAGGTAATAAACTGGAATATCGTTATGATCAAGAGACTGCTTTTTGGGCAGGGAATGAATTTTTTAATTTTGAAAACAAAGATATACGTGGTGCAACAGCAGCTATACGCTATATAGAACTCAAAAAACTATACCATAATTATTTGTATACAAATCAAGTTCGTTCTGATATTCCATATACATTTAACCCAGACATAAATGGAAACTTTGTCATTACTACCTTACAAGGTAGAACACCTAGATCTGAAGCTGAATATGCATGGATTCATTTTAGCCTAGATCACACAGAGGTAGAAGAAGGAAAAGAGATACATGTATATGGTAATTTTAATAATTATGTTACTAACAAATCTACTAAGTTAGTTTACAATCCAAAGACCTATAGATACGAACTGCCGATGCTTTTAAAACAAGGGTTTTATAATTACAAATATGTATTGGTAGAAGAAGATGGTACAATTAATAGAGAAAAAGCAATTAGCGGGAATTATTGGCAAACAGAAAACGACTATCAAGTATTAGTATATTATCGTCGTCCAGGTGGACGTTTTGATGAATTAGTAGGATTAGGAAGTAGTAACTCTTCTGTGATCACTAATTAACACAAAACTCCTATATTTATGGCATGGAGGAAACTTCGATAAAGCCAAATAGCCGCAAAGCCATCAAATACCGCGGAGTTGAATGTCTCAACTGCGCGCACCCACTGGATCTTACTGATAGATTCTGCGCCTATTGTGGGCAACTTAACACAACCAAACGACTTACACTTAAAGATTTTATCGGCGAGTTTGTTTTAAGTGTATTTACCTACGACTCTCGTTTTAGACACACACTAAAAGATTTACTCTTTAAACCGGGAACGATTACACGATATTATGTAGATGGAAAACGTTTTCATTATGCAAATCCTTTTCGATTCTTTTTAAGTGCCAGTATCTTTTACTTTATCATTCTAGGAGCTCTGTCATTTTTTAACAACGATTTCACTGATGATATTCCTGATTCACCCTTAGTGAATATAAATATGGATAATGAAAAAGCTATTGAAGCATTGGACATTGCGCTACAGGATTCTATCCCCGAAATTCAAGGAATTCCTACTCAATTTAATGAGAATATAAAAGCAGCTATAGAAGAAGCTAAAAAAGAAACAGAACGAAAAAAAGCTGAAAAAGCTAAAAAAGACTCTTTAGGCTACAAATATATAGCTCAAAAAGATATGGACACTTTAAATGATGTTGAGTCATTTGTAGAAAGATTCAAATTATTCAGGGATTTTTATCAAGCTACAGATATCTCTAGCGCTACTACAGCGCTAGACAGTCTCAAATATGATAGAACTAAAATAAATGTCTGGATGTATAATAAAAATGACGCCATAGAGAGAGTTCAAAAAGATCCTTTTCGCTTTGTAAATTACATGGCATCAAAAACTCCTTTCTTCCTGTTTTTCTTCGCTCCTTTTTACGCACTATTTTTCTGGCTCATTTACTCTAAAAAGCGAGCAAACTATATGGAACATTTGGTTTTTATCTTCCATATTTTTAGTTGGATTTTTGTGGTCTTATTAATTTCTTTAATTCCCGATTCCTTTATTCCTAATGATAGTATTGTAGCTCCTATCTTGCTTACGTTAATAGGTCCATTTTATTTTTATAAGGCCTTACGAAATTTTTATAAGCAAAATCGCGTTATCACATTAATAAAATTTGTATTTTTAAATATTGTTTTTATGATATCAACGTCCATTTTTGCGTTGATATTCTTTGCATTAACTGCAGCTTTTTATTAAAAAGAGATGGTACAACAGGTCACAAGAGGCATAAAAATCTCGGTAGAAACTACCTTTGAAGGCACGTTTTATAAAAATTATAAAATGCATTTTGCCTTTGGATATCGTGTGACTATTGAAAATCAAAGTAAAGATTCGGTTCAATTAATGGCTCGCCACTGGAAAATTTATGACTCATTAAATTCTCCTGAAATTGTAGATGGTGAAGGTGTTATTGGAAAAAAACCTGTTTTAAAACCAGGAGAAAAGCATACATATAGTTCTGGATGTTTACTCACCTCTCCTTTTGGAGCGATGGAAGGCTATTATCATATGGTTAATTTTACGACAACACGAAAGTTTAGAGTAAAAATTCCAACATTTAAACTAAGTGCTCCTTTTGCTTTGAATTAGGCACTATTCCTATTTCTCTCTTAGTCAAATCAAAACGATACGATTTCCCTTCTTGTTCTAGTGTACAAAATGCACAATTGCTATCATATACAAACGCGTAGTCTTTTGCAATATCAAAACCGTCAGGTATTTGAGCAACTCCTTTAAAATCAGGAATTCCTTTTTCTGTAAATCGTGTAATTAGCACTTGATTCTTAGTCTCTTTTTCTAAAAGAAACCAAGCACTACTGCCAATGCCGGTTAAAAGTTGTGCTCCCTCTGGCAATGCTACATCATCTTTTCCATCTTGGAAATAAGATGCAGGTACTTTTTTATCAAAGTAATTGGTTAAGTTTTCTTTTAACGCTGTAGAATTATATTCAGAAATCACTCCATTGTAAATCTGGTATACCCTATTTGATGCACTTTTTTCTACATTTCCTACTGTACTAGGGGTAAATTTTTTGTTATGTTTAAGTGCTTTGATAATATGTTTCTCTTCTGTAGACGAAAGTATTGTTTCTGTCACAAATCGGGCACAATTACTACCTAAATTACCAAATGCCTTGTAAGGAACACTTCCTTGGTTTTGAAGACTCATTATATATTCATGTGCCTTTTCATAATTGACATGCTCATTTAAAGAGGCTACGAGTCGTCCAGAACCATGTGTTTTTTCAGGATGTGCATCTAA
Organism: uncultured Dokdonia sp.; assembly: GCF_947492535.1. Taxonomy (GTDB): domain Bacteria; phylum Bacteroidota; class Bacteroidia; order Flavobacteriales; family Flavobacteriaceae; genus Dokdonia. Next base: position 73,490 of record NZ_CANLNH010000009.1, read on the forward strand.
CCACACTAAAAATTCATCTAAATTCTCAAGCGTATCATTGGTCACTATTGCTTTAAATGGAATTTCTAGCTCAGCATCTGTTTTTGCACCTCGCACTCTTCCCATCCCTTCGGGAGTGATGTAACGTCCAAAATCATAATAAAATGAATTTCCGGTAGCATTTTCTATAAGTACAAGCGCAGCATGCCCCGCTTTAATGTGCGTACGTGTACCTAATCCTACAAGAGGTAATAGTTTACACATCAGCTCATCAGACATTTTTACAAAAGTGTCTGGAAAAGCTAAGACAATTATTTTACCATTGTATTTCACACTGTTACTGTATCAAACTCGGCACGATGCACCTCATCTTTTTGCAAATCATAATATGTCATTGCACAGTTATCATCTATTTTTTCTACCTGTGTAACACTTACAGTTTTAAGTAAACCTCTATCTAAAAGCACATCTACATTTTTATCTCCTTCTCCTGCTGTGGTATGAAAATGATGTAAATCACTAGCATCAAATTTATCTTCATTTGAAAACACTTCAAACCAATCACGACGTTTTTGTTTCATTCGTGTATCATACAGTGTAGAAGAAGACCAAATCTTTGGAGCATCTGGCAATACCGTAATATGAGCCTTATATCCATCCCACACCAGTTCTGTTGCTTTTAATTCTGAACTCCAATCTATGGCTACAATCGTAAAAGGCTCAATGCCTTCATAATTAAAAGTGTCAATTGCATCACTTAAATCATCTGCTTTTAAAAGTTCTTTTACAACCACGCCACGACTCATTTTATAGTTTTCTACCTTCACATGGTTTTCAAAACCACCATTCAGGAGACATATCATCGTGTTTTTTTCAGAGATTCCAATCCAAGAACCGCCAGCAACTGCATCTTTTGGAAATAGCATTTTCACTCCATCTACATTATAAAAATCGGGAGGTAACGTAGTGCGGCCCACGGCTTCATCACGATTAGAAGTTAGAATAAAATTAGAATTTCCTTTAGGAATATAGGTTACTGTACACATAAAAATTTGGTCAGAAAATTAGCACGCAACTTACAAAAAATTCTACGAATGCATATCACGATACGCTAATAGATTGAAGATGCGTACGCTTTAACGTTCCACTCTCCCTTTGGTCGTGAATCTCGCAGGCTCGATTTCGTACTTCGATGAACTCAGTATAAACTTCGCTTTCGCGAAAGCGTAAACAATTTCGTACCTTCGCAACTCTTAAAATTAAAAAACGAAACACCTATGGGAAAAGGATTTTTTCAAGTACCAATTGCTGTCAATGAGCCTGTAAAAGGGTATGCACCTGGTTCTCCAGAAAGAGAAGCAGTAGCGGCAGCTTATAAAACACTTTTTAATGCACATACAGAAGTACCGATGTACATCAATGGTCAAGAAGTGCGTACAGGAAATACAAGAACAATGTCACCTCCTCATGATCATAAACATATTGTAGGAGAGTATCATCTTGCTGAGAAGTCGCATATAGAAGATGCTATTTCGGGTGCACTTGAGGCAAGAACAGCGTGGGCTGAACTTCCTTGGGAACAACGTGCCGGTATATTTTTAAAAGCAGCCGAGCTTATCGCTGGACCATATCGTGCTCGTATTAATGCAGCAACGATGATTGCACAATCTAAAACAGTACATCAAGCTGAAATAGATGCTGCTTGTGAACTTATAGATTTCTTACGTTTTAATGTACAGTTTATGACTGACATTTATAACGAGCAACCAGAATCTACTTCTGATGCTTGGAACCGTTTAGAATATCGTCCTTTAGAAGGATTTATCTATGCAATTACACCATTTAACTTTACAGCAATTGCAGCAAATTTACCTGCAAGTTGTGCATTAATGGGAAATGTTGTGGTATGGAAACCTTCAGATAGTCAAATGCTTTCTGCTAAAATTATCTTAGATATTTTCCGTGAAGCGGGTGTTCCTGACGGCGTGATCCAAGTAGTGCACGGAGATCCCGTAATGATTACTGATACCGTACTTGATAGTCCAGATTTTTCTGGATTACACTTTACAGGATCGACACACGTATTTAAAGATCTTTGGGCAAAAATTGGAACGAATATTCACAATTATAAAACTTACCCTCGTATTGTTGGAGAAACTGGAGGAAAAGATTTTATCGTTGCTCATCCATCTGCAAAAGCAGACCAAGTAGCTACTGCTATAGTACGTGGTGCTTTTGAATTCCAAGGGCAAAAATGTAGTGCTGCAAGTCGTGCATATATTCCTGCTAGCTTATGGCCAGCTGTAAAAGAACAGGTAATTAAAGATGTGAACTCATTTAAGATGGGGTCACCAGAAGATATGGGCAACTATATTACGGCAGTGATTCATGAAGGTTCGTTTGATAAATTAGCTTCATTTATAGATCAAGCAAAAGCAGATGCTGGTGCTGAGATTATCGTAGGTGGGGGTCATGATAAATCAAAAGGATACTTTATCGAGCCTACTGTTATTGTAGCAGAGGACCCAAAATACACAACGATGTGTACAGAGCTTTTTGGCCCTGTGATTACGATATACATTTATGAAGATGCCAATTGGAGCGCAACACTAGAATTGGTAGATCAAACTAGTGAATACGCCTTAACAGGTGCGGTGCTTTCTACCGATCGTTATGCGATACAAGAGGCAACAAAGGCACTTAAAAACGCGGCAGGTAACTTCTACATCAATGATAAACCAACAGGTGCGGTGGTAGGACAACAACCTTTTGGAGGTGCAAGAGCATCAGGAACTAATGACAAAGCAGGTTCTGCTTTAAACTTATTACGTTGGGTGAGTCCTCGCATGATTAAAGAAACCTTTGTAACACCTACAGATTATAGATATCCATTTTTAGGGTAATTTCATTCCCGCGAAGGCGGGAATCTCATCATATAAAAAAACACTGCCTTCTAGGCGGTGTTTTTTTGTTAAGAATATATCTCTTTCTATCACTCAAAAAGATCATACAACACATTTAAAACTTCTTACTTTCAAAATAACTTACTATTGCTAAACAAATCTTAGATATAGGTAAAGCATTAATTAACTGAACAATCCTTTTTACAACAATACCAGACTTCTTTGTTGGCATAATCCAAAACAGCAATATGACTATCAAGAAAAATAGCAACACGAGTAGTAAATTTAAATTGTAGAAATATTGTTCCATAAAAATTGTAATAATATGTTCAACAAAATAAAGTTTTAATAATCAAAAATCTCGTTCCTATGCGTTCCGGAACGGATTAATTGACTAGTTTTATATTTGGCAAATGAAAATTTTCTTTTTCAAAAGTATTTTGGTTTTCTTCAAACTTACTATCTAAAGGATTTAAATATTTTCTTAATGTACCCTCTGAAACATCAACCTCAAAAAGTTGCTTAATTAATCTAGCAAAAGCAGTGTAATTTACTTCTCCATTCTTTAGTTTAGGAGTTTCTATATAACCTTCTTGAGCTAGTTTACTAAAAACATATCCAATATGAGTTCTTTTACCTAACCATTTAATTTTGGGTGTTTCCTGATTCAAGGAACGGATTTCCCTTATTTTTTCTTCAATTCTGCTTAAGTCAATAATGAATCGACTAGCAATATGAAAAAGAGCAAAAGGTAAACGACTTAAGATTTTCATTCTATGATTATGAAATTCTATACTATAATAACTAAACACATGATCTAGCCCAGATATGCTCGAATCTTTAAAAAGAGACTCATAAAATTCAACTATTGAACTATCTTTAAAATAACTTTCATAATTAACTTCTCTATTATTTATTATTTTTAGTTTATTTACACCTAAATTATCTATTAGATTGGAATAATATCTAGATTGCTTACTATCAATATAAAAATCAGCTTTAATAGTTCTAAGACTAATTTTAACCGCTTCAATATTAAACCTAATAAATGATTCAAAAGTATCTGAATTAGAAGTAGCTAGCTTTAAAAAAATTTGTGATAAAGCATTTTCATATTCTTTTTTTAGATCAATCAAAATTTCCTGTTGACGCAATTTTATTGACTCTATATCAACTTCATAATAATCTTTATTTTGATAATTCACAAGAACGTAATGTTTATCAAAAGCAACTAAATCAGAATTTGGGTCTACTAAGAATTCTAAATAATAATTTTCCCTTAAGGATTTGATTAAATTTTTAACACTTTTCATTAAGTAAAAGTAACATTAATTCTTCCTAAACAAATTCACCGTCACAGCAGCCAATTCAGAATTAGGAAACTTCTGCCCTAATCGTTTATCAGGGTGAAGCCCTGCTTCAGCAAGAATTTTATAAAAGACTGGAACTTCTACAATATATTGATCTGAAAAACCATGTGTCGCATCATAAGCTGTTACTGCTGTTTTTCCAATATGTTGAGCTACAATTTCTGGTTGCACCGTATGCAATTCAATAACTAATAATCCAAATGTAGACACATACGGAGCCCATTTTTCAATATGTTCTAATAAGGAGTCTTCCACTAGGTCATTAGACATACGTTCACCCTCAAAAACATAGGCTCCCGTAGAGTCACTTATGCGTTTTTCAGATCTAGGCTCAGGCATTTTCCAGATACGATTATGATCTAAGAACGAACGTACATTTAATAGTTCGCCTAATGCAATTCCATAATTATCTTGAAGATCTTTTGCTAATTGGTCAGGATCTCCAATATCACCCCAGACTACTTTCGCCCAAATTTCAGCTTGTACCAGATTTCCTTTCGTAATATGTAATGCTGCTTCGTTATAATCAACTCCCACTAAGATAAGTGGATGTTCATCTAGCATTCGACCCCGTAATGTTTGCTTTTCAATAACATTATATAAGTGAATTAAAAAAGCTCCATTTCCACATCCCATATCAAGGATTCCTTTCGGTTGCTCTTCTATAGGTTTATTAAATAAGTGAATGATAATCTCATCTACTACTTTAAAATAACTGGAATGTGCACCTCCACTCCCCCATACATTCATCGCTCTATCTACATGTCCTTCTTTATTTCCATCTCCTGCATCTTTGGCTGCTTTTGGGTTTCCAAAAAGCAATTCATCTAACCTTCTCAAGGTTGGAATGTACGATACCGTTACCCCATAAGCACTTGCACGCTTGGCATAAAAGAGTCCTTTTTCCGTAAACTGATAGGTGCCATTATGAGATGTAAACAAATCAAAATAACATAATATATCGAGTAGCTCTTTAAAATGAGTAGCATCCTTATGAAATTCTTCAGGCTTGAAACTTGCTTGCATAAAGTACTTATGAAACATTCCTCCCATTGCGAGATGTACTAAAGTTGGCCCTAAAATAATCCCTTCTATATGTTTTAATATTTGATGCTGAATAGTAGCTACATTTTCATCTTCTGCTATAGTGACTCCATAATTCTTTTTAAAAGACATGAAGATGTTCTTTAGCATTTGAAAAGGTGCTGCTTCAAATTTTCGATCATGAAACTTTGCTGAAAATTTCTGTAAGTTGACTACATCTTCATAAAGATGAAATAAGCCAAAAGCAATTTCACTAGAAGCAGTTGTACGATATAGTACATCACTACCATTATCTTGAATAGACTGTTGCAACCAACCTTGAGAACACATGACTCGTAAAGCTACATTGAGATATCCTTCATTTGCATTATATGCACTTGTCAATTCTGATAACAAACAAGATTCATCTTTTAGTAATTGTGTGGTGATTCCTTTCGCATAAAGTTCATATGCAACTGGCGCTGTTACAATACCATCTAAATGTCTAAATAAATCGGATCGGTATTGTGTATTATTCTTTTTTACAGTCATATGACTAAATATAGTAAAAATTGCTACATATCAAGTTACTAATTTCTTATAAGAACATTACCTCACTCAAAAGTAACGTTCACTCATTTATCATTTTAAAAGGCAGTTGCCTAGTCTACTTTTGATATAAATAATCAAACAACCATCTCATGAAAAAAATTACACTATTCGCTATCTTATTGTATGCCTTCAACACTTTAAGTGCCCAAACAACCATTAAAGGTACTGTTACCGATGAGATAAGTGCATTAGAATGGGCCAATATTTATATTAAAAATAGCACCATAGGAACTACCACAGATGCAAATGGAAACTTCAAATTACAAGTGCAAAAAGGAGACACACTTGCTATTTCCTATACAGGATATCAAACTAAAGAAATTGTCGTTAACACTCAGAAATTTATCCCTATTACTTTAGAAAATGAATCCCTTGATGAAGTGATTATAACTTCACAGTCTAGTCGAAGAGTTACCTGTAGCACAAGGTGTTCTTGGACGGTAGTAACTGAGGAAGTTTCAGAAAATCTTTCAAATTCTTTTTCCACTCCATCCTTATATCCAAACCCGTCTTCCAATGGGATATTCCATCTTACAATGTCAACTCCCTACAAAGAAGTACAAGTAACGGTTACTAACCTATTGGGACAGCAAGTACACTCCAAAAGGTATCAAAATACAAAGACAAGTATCACACTAGATTTAGCTTCGGTTAGAACGGGAATTTATTTGATTAATATGATAGCAGATGGAGTGGGTCTCCCTACTCAAAAGGCAATTAGAAAATAATACAGCCACTACTTTTGGTATTGTATTTGTGTACGCTTTCGCGAAAGCGTATAAAGAAACAATCATATCATTTTTCTAAATGTGTTAGTTTTCTTATCATTACGTTATCTTTAACAACCATTCTATTGAATAAAATTACACTACTTGTTTTTAGTATTTGTATTCTTTTTAGCAAGTCGCTATTAAGCCAAGATTTCTGCAAACAATGGAAATTACTACAAGACGTAGTCGCCACAAATCACTATAGTCCAAAATCTATAGATGATGAAATGTCTGAAGCTGTTTTCGATCTCATGATCAATGCAATTAATGACACAGGATTTCATTTTTTAAAATCTGATTTTGATGCCTTTGAAAAAGACAAAACACAATTAGATGACTATCTATCAAATAAAGATTGTTCCTTTCTCACTACGTATGTAACTACTTTTGAAAAAAGAATTCAAGAGTCTAAGAATATCATTTCTGAACTTTCTTCGGCTACACTTTCTTACGATGGAAAAGATACTTTACATTTTACACGAAATAATGGCGACCTTTTTTATAAAAATATAGAAAATAAAAAAAGATACTGGCGTAAATCTATAAAGTATAGAACCATCACAAAATATATCAATGAAGCTCCTGAAGAAAAACATATAGAAAACGATTTTCTTGCTGTAGAAAAAACATACCGCACACACGTTATAGAAAATGCTTTATGTCAACTTGATGAAATACTCAGTGTTAAGAATGGAATACAGCGTCAATTTGAAAATATTGTATTAGATGCATTTGTAAAATATCAAGACCCTCATTCTTCATTTTTAGACACGCAAGACAAAACAGCATATGAAGCACAACTTGCCACCTCACAAGTCGCTACAGGTGTGCAAACCTATAAAAACAATGAAGGTGCTATTGAAGTTTCTTATATAACACCTGGAAGTAACGCTTTTAAAAATAGAAATATTACTGAAGGTGATATCATTGTTTCTGTAACCATAAAAGATACAACCATTGATTTATCGTGTTTTTCAAACGATGAATTACAAAGACAAATACAAGATACATTTGTAGAAGAAGTAACTTTTAACATCAGAAAAAATGACGGTGTATTAAAACAAATAACACTTGTAAAATCTAAAATAGAAGTGGAGGAAAATAATCTCACAGGATTTGTTATTACTGGAGAGAAACGCATAGGTTTTATAAGCATCCCATCTTTTTATACAGATTACGAATCTCCAAATGGATTAGGAATGGCAAATGATGTGGCTAGAGAGTTATATAAATTACAGAAAATGAATATCGATGCATTAATCATTGATGTACGTGACAATGGAGGTGGTTCTATGAAAGAAGCTATTGATCTTTCTGGGCTTTTTATTGACAGAGGTCCAGTTGCTATTTTAAAAGATCAAGCAGGAGAAACAGCCACGTTACGAGATTCTAACAGAGGTGTTGCTTTTACAAAACCCCTAGCAATACTTGTAAATGAATATAGTGCCTCTGCCTCTGAGTTCTTTTCGGCAGCAATGCAAGATTATAATAGAGCATTAATTATTGGAGCTACTACGTATGGAAAATCATCTGCACAAGTGATGATTCCATTACAGGAAGATGATGAAAATAGTGATTTTACAAAACTTACTTCAGAAGTGTTTTATAGAGCTACAGGAAAGAGCCATCAGGCGCAAGGGGTGATTCCAGATATTACATTGCCTTCTATTTATACAGATATTGCCAGTAGTGAAGCTTCAGAAAAATACCCGCTTCCAAATGATGATGTAATCGTAAAACTTAAAGCTAGGCCGTTACCCGTTATTGCAAAAGAAGTTCTCTCTAAAAATAGTAAGGCAAGAATTCAGGGTAACAGCACATTTTCCAGTATTACTGACAGTAATAAAAAACTAGTTGCTATGTTACAGGAAAACGATCATATTCCAGTATCGTTTTCAAAAGTAAAAGAATATCTTTCCTTTAGAGATGAATTATGGGATAGTTTTAGAGATGCCTCTAGTCAGGAAGATGCTATACTTACGATAGAAAATACAATAACAACAACCGAAATAAATGGATATGATGCTACTGCCAAAAAAGCCAATGAACAATTGCTTTCCAATATGAGTACAGATCCCTATATTATTGAAGCATCTAATATCTTAAAAGACTATCTGAAAAATTAAAATTACTATCTATGTTTAAAAAATTACTCTTTCTTATTCCGTTTTTAATATTCGCTTCAGAATGTAATGCTCAAAAGTTTAGAACAGCATTAGATTATATGAACTTCATTTCCAGACAACAAGTACTTATTGTAAAAAGTTCTTGGAGATATACACAAGCTATCGCTCATAGCAAAGATGATAGAACGATAGATAAAAAGCGTACCATTCTTATCCGATCTATTGATCGTGCTATCATGAAAATAACAAAAGCTCAAGGGTTTGAAGGAGAGACCGAGTATAAAGAAAAAGTACTTAGAAATCTTGAGATCAATAAAAGTTTACTTCTAGAAGACTATGCCGAAATTATTGATATGCAAGCCGTCGCAGAGCAATCCTATGATGCTATGGAAGCTTATATCCTCGCTCAAGAACTCGCAGATCAAAAAATGGCTGAAGCACAAAAGGAGTACGAGGAAAACTTTTATGCATACGCAAAAAAGCATGATATAACAGTTTTTGAAGGACAGTCTGAATTGGGAAAAAAGATGGAAATTAGCAATAAGGTATTTGATTATCATAATGACTTATATCTAATTTTCTTTAAAGTTCATTTTAACGAAAGTAACCTCTTAGATGCTATCAAAGAAAAAGATATCAGTGCGATACGCCAAAACATAAATGCACTCAAAATGGCTGTACAAGAAGGGTTAAAAGAAGTAGATAGTGTTCCCCTATATAAAAAAGATGATCGCATTGTTAAAGCTGTAAAAGAAGTTTTTCAAATTCATTTAAATGAAACAAATAATACAATTCCGCAGATTTTAGATTACCTAGTCTTGCAAGAAGACTTTGAAAAAATTCAAGCAGCTATTGAAAAAACTCCAGAAACAGATCGCACTAATGAACAAATAGACAATTACAATAACAAAGTTGATGTCTTAAATGAAAAAAGCGAACTCATTAATAAATTAATTGATAAACTTTTTAAAGAACGAAATAAAAAACTAGAACGACTTGATAGGGCTAATGCAAAGTTCTTAGATAAACACGTACCTAAGTATACGATATAAATGTTTTATATACGCTTTCGCGAAATTGAGCTAGCGAGACTTGTCCGCAGGCGGGTTCATGACCAAAGGAAGAGTAAAACGTTAAAGCGTACAAAGAAGTAAAATATACAGGGCTATTTGTATTTACCTAACAAATACGTTTCCTTAAACTTAGTAGGTGGTACGCCAGTATGAGATTTGAAAAACTTGGAAAAATGTGCAGATTCCTTATAGCCTAGTTCATATCCTATTTCATCTACATTCTTTGAAGAAGACATTAACAGACGTTTAGCCTCAAGAATAATTCTCTTATTAATTATTTGCAAAGGTGAATCGTCACTTGTTTTTTTAAATACATTAGAGAGTGTTTTCGGTGATTTATTGAGTAATTCAGCATATGCTGCAACTTTATGTTTTTCTCTAAAATGATTTTCTACTAAAATATGAAACTTCCTTACAAGATCAATTTGAGGTTTAGAGACACTAGCATTAATAACATTGGCTGTGATTAAACGTGTAGACATAATAAGTAACCGTTTAAGGAGAACCCGAAGCATCTCTCCTTGTATATGATCCTTATTTCTAAACTCTTCTTTAAATATATGAAACATAGATTCAAAGCTTACAACTTCTGATGGGGCCAATGAAATTATAGGAAGAAAAGAAGATCCATAAAATAAGAGTCCTTGGCAAGACACCTCATAATCGTGATCTCGTATACAATAAAACTCCCTATTAAAAACAACTGCTATAAGATCTGAATCTTTAGGAAGATCTAAAATATTTAAAGGCGTACAAAATATTACTTGATTTTTTTCGAGAAGAATTGAATAGGCATCAATAGTAATTGTTATTGCATGCTCTCCTTTATTCCACAAAACCTTATAATACCCTTTTTCTTTTAATAATTTCCTAGATGGGCTACACTTAAAATCGGCAAAAACAAAAGAGCTTTCTTCTCTTTTCCCTTGATACTGTAATCTCATATGTAAAGTAACAAAAAAAATATTTCTTACAAAAAAAGAAATATATATAATATATCAGGAAGTATATACAATAATAAATCACTTTGACAAGTACATTTCACTTATATCATACGACCTACTATAAAAGCAATAAAATATATTTTCATTTAATCATATTTAATAATTAAAACTTAACACTATGAAATTCGTAACAAAAACCATTCATGCTTATTTAGATTACCCAGTAGCACTATCATTAATTGCCTTACCATTTTTACTTGGTTTAGGAAGTTCTAACCCGCTAGCCTTAACGATCTCTGTAGCGACAGGAGTTGCTGCTTTTATCTTAACCCTCTTAACAGATCATAAAACAGGTGCATTTCGAGTTATCCCATATAAAGTTCACTTACTTGTAGATTTTATGGTGGCTGTAGTATTTATTTTAGCACCATTTATTCTTTCTTTTGAGGGCTTAGACGCATATTATTACTTGACAATTGGTGCTACAGTGCTTGTCGTTGTAGGATTACACAAACCAGAAACAACTGTAAATGAAGCTCCAGCAATGAGCTAAAAACATATCATAATAGAATTAAAAAAGGGTAAGCTGTGATATATAGCTTACCCTTTTTAATTTATATAGTATAGTTATTACAATTACAACATACCTTTTTCTAAAAAACAGCCTTTGCGATTGCTTGAATATTATCACTTTTACCCATAGAATAATAATGAAGAACTGGAACACCTGCTTCTTTTAATTCTTTACTTTGTTGGATACACCATTCTATTCCTACCTGACGAACGGCTGCTGCATCTTTAGACTTTACGACTTCCATCACAAGTGCATCAGGAACATCTACACTAAAACGTTGCGGAATCATATTGAGCTGTTTTCTTGTAGATAATGGTTTTAATCCTGGAATAATAGGCTTTGTAATGCCGGCTGCACGACACTTAGCTACAAAATCAAAATACTTTTGATTGTCAAAAAACATTTGCGTGACTACATAACAAGCGCCCGCTTCTAATTTTTTCTTTAAAAAATGAATATCACTTTCCAAACTAGGTGCTTCCAAATGTTTTTCAGGATAGCCAGCTACACCTACACAGAAATCCGTTTTAGAACTATTTAAAAGATCTTCATCCAGATACTTACCATCATTCAAATCCATGATTTGCTCTACCAAATCTTGCGCATACATATTTCCATTTTTATTAGGTTTGAAATAAGTTTCGCTTTTTACAGCATCGCCTCGTAATGCCATGACATTTTCTATCCCTAAAAAGTCCATATCAATCAAGAAGTTCTCAGTATCTTCTTTAGTAAACCCGCCACACAACACATGAGGTACAGCATCAACGCTATACTTGTTTTGTATAGCTGCACAAATACCCACAGTACCTGGGCGTTTACGAACTACTTTTTTCTCCAGTAATCCATCAGGGCGTTCTTTATAGATATATTCTTCTCTGTGATACGTCACATCAATAAATGGAGGTTTAAATTCCATTAACGGATCTATATTTGAAAAGATCGTGTCTATATTTTGCCCTTTAAGTGGAGGCAGTATTTCAAAAGAAAAAGCCGTTTTTTTCTTTTCTAATGCTTGGGCAATGTGGTCAATTACTTTAGTCATACTTCTTTCGTTAAACGCATTTTTAGTAGGATAAAAATTTCTTTATCTATTCGAGCGCAGTCGAGAACTCTATATTTTAAACCTCTCGACTGCGCTCGAGAAGACCGTATTATTTATCAATCTGCAATATTGGGTGCTAACCATTTTTCTGCTTTTGCAAAAGCGATCTCTTTCCTATTTGCAAAATCTCGCACCTGATCTTCTTTTATTTTACCTAATCCAAAATAACGTGCTTCTGGATGAGCAAAATAATACCCGCTTACACTAGCTGCTGGCCACATAGCCAAACTATCTGTAAGCGTTACACCAATACTATCTTTTACTTGTAATAACTCCCAAATTGTTTCTTTTTCTAAATGATCTGGACACGCAGGATATCCTGGTGCTGGACGGATACCTCTATATTTTTCTTTAATCAATTCTTCATTTTTTAATACCTCATCAGTAGCATATCCCCAATATGTTGTTCGTACTTCTTTATGAAGGTATTCGGCAAAAGCTTCTGCCAGACGATCTGCTAACGCTTTAATCATAATCGCATTATAATCATCAAGTGCTTCTTCAAATTCGGCTGCTTTTTGAGCAGTCCCAAAGCCTGTTGTTACACAAAAAGCACCCATATAATCTTGTAATCCGCTTTCTTTGGGAGCAATAAAATCGGCGAGGGCTATATTCGGTTTTCCAGATGCTTTTTTAGATTGTTGACGGAGGGTTCTGAACCTCTTAACTTGCCCTTCGACAAGCTCATGGTGACAATTAGTAGCGTCATCTTGTATAGAGTTCTCGACTGCGCTCGAACCGACAAGAATATCATCATGATTAATGGTGTTTGCTTCAAAGAGACCAAAAGTAGCTTTGGCAGTGAGCCATTTTTCTTTAAAAATCTGCTGAAGCATCTCTTGGGCATCTGCAAAAAGCTCAGTTGCTTGTTTCCCCACAACTTCGTCTGTCAAGATATTTGGGTATCTCCCATGTAAATCCCAACTTCTAAAAAACGGACTCCAATCGATATAGTCTTCTAATTTTTGAAGATCAAAGTCTTCTATAACCTGAATCCCTAATTCTTTTGGCTTCATGATATCTTCAGCCTTCCAATCGATGGTATACTTATTAGCTCTTGCTTCTTCAATAGATAGGTATTCTTTTATACGTTGGCGTGAGTTAAAGCTTTCGCGAAAGCGTATATATTCTTCTTTCAACTCACTTTTAAAAGCTGTTTTGGTGTCCTTTTGCAATAAATCACCTACTACAGTCACTGCACGGGATGCGTCATTTACATGCACCACAGCATTTTTATACTCTGGATCTATCTTTACAGCCGTATGCGCTTTACTGGTTGTTGCACCTCCTATCAAAATAGGAATTTCAATATCCTGTCGTTGCAATTCTTTTGCGAGATAGACCATCTCATCTAGCGATGGAGTAATCAAGCCACTCAACCCTATGATATCTACATTATTTTCAATAGCTGAAGCAATAATTTTTTCTGGTGGCACCATGACACCTAAGTCTATAATTTCATAATTATTACAGGCTAAGACCACCGAAACAATATTTTTCCCAATGTCATGCACATCGCCTTTTACGGTAGCCATCAGGACTTTTCCTGCATTTTGGCTTTCTCCCGCGGTTCCGTTTTTAAGTTTTTCTTCTTCAATAAATGGTAAAAGATAAGCCACTGCTTTTTTCATCACTCTGGCGCTTTTTACCACTTGAGGTAAAAACATTTTCCCACTTCCAAAAAGATCACCTACGACATTCATTCCTGTCATTAGATGCCCTTCAATAACATGTATAGGTGCAGTAACAGATAGGCGTGCTTCTTCTACATCTTCTACTATATATTTGTCAATTCCTTTAACGAGAGCTCTGGTAATTCTACTTTGGATATCTCCTTCGCGCCAAGCTTCGGTTTCTTTTTCCGTAACTACTTTTTGTCCAACTGTTTCAGCAAAATCCAGTAAGCGTTCGGTAGCATCATCTCGTCTGTTAAGAATTACATCTTCTACATGTTCTAATAAGTCTTTTGGAATATCATCATAGACTTCGAGTAACGATGGATTTACAATTCCCATATTCATACCTGCTTCAATAGCATGATATAAAAACACAGAATGCATGGCTTCACGTACAGTATTATTTCCGCGAAAGCTAAAAGACACATTACTCACTCCTCCACTCACACTACAATGCGGCAGATTATTTCGTACCCATCGCGTCCCTTCTATAAAATCAATAGCATTGCGTTTATGTTCATCCATTCCTGTAGCGACAGGAAATATGTTAAGATCAAAAATGATATCTTCTGGAGGAAAGTTTACTTCATTTACCAAAATATCATAGGATCGTTTTGCAATTTCTATACGTCTTTCATACGTATCTGCTTGTCCAACTTCATCAAATGCCATCACAATCACAGCAGCTCCGTATCTTTTAATACGTTTTGCTTGTTGCTTGAATTGTTCTTCTCCTTCTTTAAGACTAATAGAGTTTACTACGCATTTTCCTTGTACTACTTGTAATCCTGCCTCAATAATGTCCCATTTGGAACTATCTATCATAATAGGGACACGTGCAATATCTGGCTCGGCAATGACAAGGTTTAAAAAACGAACCATCGCTTCTTTCCCATCAATAAGCCCGTCGTCCATATTGATATCTATAATCTGCGCACCATTTTCTACTTGATCACGTGCCACTGCCAAGGCTTCATCAAATTTTTCTTCTTTGACGAGACGTAAAAACTTTCTAGACCCAGCGACATTAGTACGCTCGCCTACGTTTATAAAATTACTTTCTGGTGTAATAATTAAAGGTTCTAAACCAGAAAGTTTCAAATATCTTGGGGCTTCTTTTGTCATATCGTTACAGATCTTGGGGTTACTCCTTCTACGATATTGGCGATTGCTTTGATATGTGCTGGAGTAGTCCCACAGCATCCGCCTACAATATTTACTAAATTTTTATCTACATAATTCTTAATCTGATCAGCCATTTCTTCGGGAGTTTCATCATATTCTCCAAAGGCATTTGGCAATCCTGCATTGGGGTGTGCAGATATTCCTGCTTGTGTTCTAGAAGCAATAGCTTCTAAATGGGGTTGAAGTTGTTTTGCCCCTAATGCACAATTAAACCCTACAGAAAGCAATGGAATATGCTGAATAGAGATTAAGAATGCTTCGGCAGTTTGTCCTGACAACGTTCTTCCAGAAGCATCTGTAATGGTACCGCTGATCATGACAGGAATATCAGTATCACGCTCTTCTTTTACTTCTTCTATAGCAAATAGTGCTGCTTTTGCATTTAGAGTATCAAAGACGGTTTCTACGAGTAGTATGTCTACACCTCCATCTATAAGCGCTTCAACTTGTTGTTTATATGCAATACGTAATTCATCAAAAGAAATAGCGCGGAATCCTGGGTCATTTACATCTGGCGACATACTCGCAGTCTTATTCGTAGGACCAATACTGCCTGCTACAAAACGAGGTTTATAAGGTTCTTTTTGGGTAAAGGATTGTGCAACTTCTTTGGCAATTTTCGCGGAAGCGTAATTTAATTCATACACGACATCTTCTAGCTCATAATCTGCCATCGCAATAGTGGTCCCTGAAAATGTATTGGTTTCAACAATATCTGCTCCAGCTTCAAAGTATTTACGATGCACCTCTGCAATCGCATCAGGTTGTGTAATACTTAATAGATCATTATTCCCTTTAAGCGGAATATGAAAATCTTTGAATCGCTCTCCTCTAAAATCTTCTTCAGAAAATTGATAGGCTTGCAACATGGTTCCCATAGCTCCATCTAGCACAAGGATACGTTCTTTAAGAGCATTATATATTGTATTCATTCTTTTCTAGTCTTACAAACAAAACATTGAAAAGGGGTAGACGTGACATCTTTGTCAACTTACATCTACTATTTTTATATCAAGAATGAGTATAGGTTTATAAACCTATGTTTGGGTTATCTATTCCTACTAACGAGGATAGAATGTAGCACCTTCTTTCAAGAGAAAGGGTTGCTAAGGTTTCACAGGGTCTATTCCCTCCACCTTTCTTGATAACTTTTCAAAATGTACTGAACTTTTATTACTGCAAATATTGCGATTCAAAATTGAAATATCCAAGCTTTATTAGATAAATTTTCTATAAAAATTAAATCACACACATAATTCTGAAAAATTTTCCTTTAATTATTGATATCGCAGAAAAAAGAAAAGTGTTTGCTACTTTAGTCCTAAAATTAAATTGATAATGCCTTTACTCTAAAACAAAAATTGCATTGCTTCAAAATATTGATTTGCAATTTTCTGAGCTCCTGATTCATTATAATGCACATCATCTGCATAATCTTCATCGGTTAAAATGGTTGTCATGTCTACAGTAATAACACTTGAATCTGGTGTAGATCTAAGGATTGCTAATTCAGCTATTGCATTATTCAATCTAATATAATCTTCTTGTCCCATTATATTATTTTCCTGATAATCTGTAGTTCCTGGCGCTATTTGCTCAATAAAAATTGTTATGGATTCATTAGCCTCCTGTAGCCTACTTATCATAAGATTAAGGTATCTCACAGAGACATCGACTGGAACATCTTGTATTAAATCATTTCCTCCTAAACCAATCAGTGCTACATTACCAATCATTTCTGGAGTATTAGTGAGTAATGTATCTATTCTAGCAAAGGTTTGACCAACTACATCTCCTCCTTTTCCTTCATGGTTTATATCAAAAGGTATTTCTTGAAAATCCGGATAGATTCTTTCATCAATTCTACTTCCGAGAAAGTCTATTTCTTTATTATTCTCTTTTAACATCTTCCACAGTTCATATCTGTAACTTACAAAATCTGTTTGATGACCTTCTACTCTGGAATCTCCTATTGCTAGAATTTCAAATGATTGTAAGGTCATTACAGAGTCATCTTCTTCTTCACAGCTTACTAGACCCAGAATACTAAGGGACAACAGATAAATAGGGAATTTTAATTTTCTTTTTAATACTACATTCATTGCACAAAAATTCATACTAACATAGTCAGTACTGTTACTACTTCATACTTACTTCAATAGAAATAAGTACTATTAATAAATTATCTAATGTGAATAAAGAGTGTCTTATCAGTTAAAAAATATGACACTTATAGTACATGTGTGATTATAGTGAAGTTAGAGAAATAAATCTATCCTTCTTTCAATATATTCAACTAAGTAATCATTATCGCACCACAGATAATAGTATGTGCAAATATTATACTTGCGATTGAAATACCCAAATAATTTTGCAGTAATTTTCTGATAAGACTGATACTTATAAATTGTAGATTCCTGAAGAAAGGTATCTATCGCCTCGATCACAAATAATGGCCACAATCACTCCTTTATCTATTTGTGCGGCAACCTTCAAAGCAACTGCCACTGAACCTCCACTACTCATTCCTGCAAATATTCCTTCTTCTCTAGCGAGTCGTTGAGTCATTGCTGTAGCTTCTTTCTGGCTTACCTCTATAACTTGATCTACTTTACTTCGATCAAAAATACTAGGCACATATTCTGGCGACCATTTTCTGATGCCTGGGATTCTAGAACCATCTGTTGGCTGGCCTCCTACAATCGTAATATCAGGGTTTTTCTCTTTTAAATACGTAGATGTTCCCATAATCGTTCCTGTGGTTCCCATAGCTGAAACAAAATGTGTTATTTTGCCTTGTGTAGCGTTCCAAACCTCAGGTCCAGTCGTTGCATAATGTGCTTTCCAGTTATCATCATTTCCAAATTGATTGAGCATATAATACCCTTTTTCATCTCGATATTGATTTGCGATATCTCTTGAACCTTCTATCCCTCTGTCACCTCCTGTAAGCACGATCTCTGCTCCATAGGCAGCCATCGTTTGTACACGCTCCCCTGTTGCCGTTTCTGGCATAACAAGTGTAATTTTCAAATCCAATACAGAAGCTACCATAGCAAGTGCAATTCCAGTATTTCCACTGGTGGCTTCAACAAGATGATCTCCTTTTTTGATATCACCTCGTTCTAATGCTTTAGAGATCATATTAAAAGCAGCTCTATCTTTTACACTCCCTCCAGGGTTGTTGCCTTCTAGTTTTAAAAAAAGTTGTACCCCTTCTTTTTGTATTAATCGTTGTGGTGCTACTAATGGTGTATTTCCTATTTGTCCTGTTATGGGATTAACTTGCATAACTGTTTCTAATTTTTGTTTTAATTGAGCTTTGATGACTCACGATGGTATTAGCTGGAATAGATTCTGTGATCCATACATTGGCACCAATAATACTATTTTCACCTATCACGATATCACCTCCTAAGATTGTTGCATTTGCATAAATAGTCACGTGATCTTCAATGGTAGGATGTCTTTTGGTGTTTGCAAGTTCTTTGCTCACTTGCACTCCTCCAAGGGTAACCCCCTGATAAATGGATACATTATTCTTGATTACTGATGTCTGCCCAATGACAATTCCTGTTGCATGATCTATAAAAAAGGATTCTCCTATTTGAGCCCCTGGATGAATATCTGTACCTGTAACACCATGCGCATATTCACTCATCATACGAGGTAAGATTTGAACTCCCATATTTAATAACACATGGCTCATTCTATAAATAGCAATCGCATAAAACCCTGGGTATGCTAAGTATACTTCTTTTACACTCGTAGCTGCTGGGTCTTTATCAAAAGCTGCTTGAGCGTCTAATGCTAATTTTTTATGAATTTCAGGAAATTGTTTTATAAATAGTTCCCAGATATTTTCTACATCGGTATGATCTAATTGTTCAAGAATATCAACAAACTGTTTTTTAATCTTTTGTGATTGTTCACTTGCTACATTTGTAATTTCATAAAGACTATAAAACAATTCTTTTGTAAATGCTTCTACTTTGCATTTAAGTCTGAGTGGCCAGTTATGTATTGAATCCATGTGAATATCTTATATTAAACTTCTTGCGCTAGTGTTAGTTTTAATCCGTTGAGATGTTCTGTAATAGGAATCTGGCAACTTAATCTACTATTCTCTTGCACATGAAATGCTTCTGCAAGCATGGCATCTTCATCATATTCCATTTCATTAAGTTGATGTTCAGATGTGATATAACATTGGCAGGAAGCACACATCGCCATACCACCACAAACACCAATGGTACCTTCTGGAGCTAGTTCATAAGAACGAACTACTTCCATAAGGTTCATGGCCATATCTGTAGGAGCTATGACTTCATGCTGCACGCCTTCTCTATCTGTGATATATAGGTTTACATCTTGCATATTTCGATCATCTTAGACGATTGCTTTTACAATTGCTTTCGGTGCTTGTTTCTTTGTTCCATCAAATCCTTCTACACCGCCCACTGTCGTGTACTTCATCACATATTTTTTATCTGGAAAAATACGTTTATATGCACTTTGACACATTAAAGTTGCTTCGTGAAAACCACAAAGAATCAGCTTTAATTTACCTGGGTAGGTATTTACATCTCCAATGGCATAAATACCAGGAATATTGGTTTGATAATCTAATGTATTATCAACTTTAATAGCATTTTTTTCTATCTCTAATCCCCAGTCTCCAATAGGACCTAATTTTGGCGAAAGCCCAAATAATGGAATAAAATGATCTGTATCTACAATAAAGGGATCTTCTCCTTTCTTTTCAATAGCAACTCCCGTTACATGTGTATCTCCAAGAATCCCTTTCACCTCGGCTGGGGTAATCAAATTGATCTTCCCTAGATTTTTCAATTCTTGTACTTTATCTACAGAGTCTAAAGCACCTCTAAACTCATTACGTCTATGTACTAAGGTTACTTCGCTTGCGATATCTGCCAAAAAGATACTCCAGTCTAATGCTGAGTCACCACCTCCAGCAATCACAACGCGTTTATCACGATATACTTCTGGGTCTTTAATAATATATTCAACGCCATTATCTTCAAATTTAGAAAGCTCTTCTAATTGTGGTTTACGAGGTTCAAAACTTCCCAATCCTCCTGCAATAGCAACCACAGGTGCATGATGTTTTGTTCCCTTATTTGTTGTCACGATAAAAGAACCATCTTCTAATTTTGTAATGGTTTCTGCACGTTCTCCTAAAGTGAATGTTGGCTCAAACGGCTCAATTTGTTTCATCAGATTATCTACTAAATCACCTGCTAATACATCTGGAAATCCAGGAATATCATAGATAGGTTTTTTAGGATAAATCTCTGCACATTGCCCGCCCGGAATAGGAAGCGCATCAATAAGATGACATTTTAGTTTTAACAAACCTGCTTCAAACACTGTAAATAGTCCAGTAGGACCGGCTCCAATTATTAATATATCTGTTGTAATCATTTCTTTTAAGCTTCTTTTTTTTCTACTAATCCTTTGGTAAACTCATTTAAGGTTTCGACTTTTTCTTCAAAGTCCCCTTTAATAGTTTTCCTATATTCATTTAAATTTTGAACCAGATCATCTACTTTATCTGGTATTACTTCTTCAAAAAACTGACGTAATCGTTTGGCTGTTGTCGGCGATTGACCATTGGTAGAAATCGCTACTTTCACATGACCTTTGGTTACAATGCCTCCCATATAAAAATCACAATACGGAGGGTTATCTGCTACATTTACGAGTTTATCTCGTTTTCTGCAGTGATTGTATACTTTGATATTTACTTTGGGTTTGTCTGTTGTGGCAATCACAATATGCTTCCCTTTCAATAATTTTTTATGGTATTTCCCATTAAGCATAGTTACCTGATGTTCTTCAGCAAGTTTAATCGTTTCTTCACGGTACATTGGAGAAATCATGGTCACTTTTGCATCTGGACTTGACTTTAATAGGAAGCGTAATTTCTCTTCGGCTACATTTCCTCCTCCTACAATCAAGACGTGTAAGTTTCTAACTTTTAGAAAAACGGGATATAGTGTATTACGTTGTTCTCCTATCGGAGTTGTTTGTGAACTATGCATACCGTAATTGCTTTTCTGTGTATTCATTTTCTTGAATAGCAGCGATTCTTTCAGACAGTACACTTCTATTTTCAACTACTTTTCCAATCACGATAATAGCAGGAGATGTGAGCTTTTTTTCTGCTACTACTTTTTCGATAGTTTCGATGGTACCAAAGCCTGTTTTCTCATCCTCTCGTGTTCCGTTTTGGATGATGGCTACGGGTATTTTTTCTTTACCCGCTTTCGCGAAAGCGGACACAATATCACCCAATTTACTCATCCCCATCAGGATGGCAACCGTTGCATTGGATTGTGCTGCTAGTGCTACATCTGTTGACATTTTATGAGATTTTGTCGTTCCAGTAATCACCCAAAAACTCTCTGCACTTCCGCGTTTCGTCAATGGAATTCCCTGATATGCAGGCACCGCTAATGCCGAAGAAATACCAGGCACCATCGCTGTTTCAATGGCATGTTCACGTACAATATCTAACTCCTCAGCGCCTCGTCCAAAGATAAAGGGATCACCACCTTTTAAACGTACTACATGACCATGGCTAAAAGCACGACTTATAATCAAATCATTGATTTGCTCCTGCTGATAGGCATAACACCCTTTACGTTTGCCTACAAAAATCTTTTCGGCATTGGGAGCGTAATTTAGTAATACTGGATTTACCAATGCATCATAAAGAACCACATCTGCAGAAGCCAATGTTTTAATAGCCTTGAGCGTAATTAAATCAGGATCACCTGGACCTGCACCCACTACAGTTAATTTTGCTTTTTTCATACTCCTTATGATACCAGTTCTGCTACTCGGTATGCTCTTGTTTTTTGCAGAAATTGTGCTGCGTTTTTAATATAACTGGTTGCAAACTCCTCGCTTGGAGCATATTCTTGAATTTGATATATCAAATCACTAAAGGAAGTTCCTAATACTATTTTTTCAGTATCTACGTACAACTCATCAAACTGTCTCACAATACTTGCCTGTGTATTAGTGCGTTGTCTATCTGAAATTAAGATTGCTTTGGCTGCATTAATCAGCGAACTATAGGCATAATAGATAGCATTAGAATACACTTTATTTTGTAATGCCTGCTCTGCATTTTCGATCTTTTCTTCACATTCTAAAAATAATGTTTCAATCAGATCAATTACGACACCCGCACATTCTCCAACACCAATTGCTTTTACATATTTTTCTTCTTCTCCCCAATCGATAAAGTCTTCTTGCGTAAGATTATCTACATTAGAAAGATCGGTTAAGAGTTCGTAGAAATACTTTTCACCTTGTAGTGCATAATATTCTTGAAACGTAGCGCCATTGGCATTTGTTTCAAAATCATTGAGAATTCTACGTAAGGCTTCAGGGCCTCTTCTACTGGGTACTTTCACTACTTTATCAGCAAATACCCCTTGACCGTTTCCATTATTACCTCCACCTAATAATACTTGAAGCGCAGGTGCTGTCAATTTATCTTTTGTACGCACAGACATTCCTTGAAAACCAATATTTGCCATATTGTGTTGTCCGCAAGCATTCATACATCCACTTATCTTAATCACTAAATCTTGATCTTCTAGATACTGTGGATACTCTGTTTTAAGAACACGTTCTAATTCTTCGGCAATTCCGGTACTACTTGCAATCCCTAAGTTGCATGTATCAGTACCGGGACATGCCGTAATATCTACTGCTTTATTATAGCCAACTTCTGTAAATCCAAGTTTCTTCAATTCTTGATAAAAGAACGGAAGAAGTGCTTCTTTCACATATGGAATCACAATGTTTTGACGCAATGTTAATCGCACTTCACTTGCAGCATATTGATCTACTAAATCGGCTAATAAGCGTGCTTTATCTGTATAAAAATCTCCTAAGAGTACTTTAACTCCTATAGCAACATATCCTTCTTGCTTCTGAGCGATGATATTTGTATTCTTCCAACGTTCAAATGCCTTTTGGTCTTCTATTTGCACTTCTGGAATCGTATTGATTTCTACAGGAACGGTAGGAGGATACGAAGTCACATCAATAGGCACTGTATGTTCTGAAAGTGCTTTTTGTTCTGCTTCTATTAATTCTTTAAATGCTTCTAACCCTATATCTTTTACTAGAAATTTTAAACGTGCTTTGGCTCTACTTCTGCGTTCTCCATGACGATCAAATACGCGTATTACACTCTCCATCAAAGGGATAATCTTATCTGATGACAAGAACTCATAAAACACATCAGCATGTCTAGGCTGAGATCCTAACCCTCCAGCGAGCATAATTTTAAACCCTCGCACACCGTCTTTTATTTTGGCGATAAAACCAAGATCATGCATATAAGAAAGCCCTGTATCTTTATCTGACGAAGAAAAAGATACTTTGAACTTACGTCCTAACTCTTGACCGATTGGGTTTCTTAGGAAGAACTTAAAAATAGCATCTGCATACGGAGATACATTAAAAGGTTCTTCAGGATCAATCCCAGCAAGTTCAGAAGCGGTGACATTACGCACTGCATTTCCGCAAGCTTCTCTTAATGTAATATCATCTTTTTCTAACTGTGCCCATAACTCTGGTGTACGATCAAGATCTACATAATGTATTTGAATATCTTGACGTGTAGTAATATGCAAACGTCCTCTAGAGTATTCATCAGACACTTCACTAATTCTATGCAATTGTGCACTAGACACTTTTCCATAGGGAAGCTTAATACGTATCATTTGTACGCCTGGCTGACGTTGTCCATATACACCTCTCGCTAGACGAAGACTTCTAAAACGCTCTTCGTCTATTTTTCCTTTATGAAAAAGTTCAATCTTATCGGCAAGCTCGATAATATCTTTTTCTACTAAAGGGTTTTCTATTTCTGTTCTAAAACTTTGCATTCTTTTTCTTTTTTATAGCGCTTTCTTTCCCGAAAGACTGTTGCTTCTCATAGCATTGTGAAGCTTTTCTTATTATTTTATTGTACAAAGCCTACACCTGCTGTAGTATTTGTATGTGCATCTATTAATATAAAGGAGCCAGAAATTCTATTTTCCGTATAAGAATCGTATGCAAGAGGTCTACTCATCAAAATATTTACTTTCCCCACTTCATTTAGTTTTAAGGAATTTGCAGTCGTATCTTCACCAGAAAAGTCTGTATGTATCACGCCTGACACCTCTTTTATCTTCGCTAAAATTCTATTACTTCCGCTTTGTAAAAAATATTGTGTTCCCGCTTGTAACTCTTTGGTATCCATCCAACATACTTTTGCTTCTAATTGCTTACCTATATTGGGTCTTTCAGCGTTCTTGACAATCATATCGCCTCTACTGATATTCAAATCATCTTCTAATGTGATTGTGCACGAACTTCCTCTGCCAGCTTTATCAAATTTTTGATCAAAAAAGTAAATCTCCTTAATACGAGATGTTGTTAGTGAAGGAAGTATTGTCACCTCATCTCCAACTTCAAGGTCATCTCCATAAATCTTACCTGCATATCCTCTAAAATCATGGAAATCGGTTTGTTTAGGACGTATCACCATTTGTACTGGAAAACGCATTTGTGATTGCTCATATACATCTTGTGCTTCTAAGCTTTCTAAATGATCCAGTATTGTATTTCCTTGATACCAAGGCATATTTTCAGAAGATGTCACTACATTATCTCCTAATAATGCGCTTACTGGAATAAAGGTGATGTTCTGTTCTTTATACTCACTTTGATCAATCATTTTTTGAAAATCTGCTTTGATCTCTTCATAGACAGATTCTGAAAAATCTACCAAATCCATTTTATTCACTGCTACAATAATGTCTTTGACACGCAACAGATTATTAATAAAAAAGTGTCTATGCGTTTGTTCTATAACTCCTTTACGAGCATCTACTAGAATAATAGATGCTTGAGACGTAGAAGCTCCCGTTACCATATTACGTGTATATTCTATATGACCTGGGGTATCTGCAACGATATAACTTTTTGTCTTTGACGAAAAGTAAATATGCGCAACATCAATGGTGATGCCTTGCTCTCGCTCTGCTATAAGACCGTCTGTTGCCAATGAGAAGTCTAGATAATCAAATCCATTTGCTTTACTCTTTGCTTCGATTGCCTCTAATTTATCTGTAGTTAAGGATTGTGTATCATAAAGAATACGACCGATGAGTGTACTTTTCCCGTCATCTACACTTCCTGCTGTTGCTATTTTTAATACTTCCATGGCTTGCCACTTAATCTCCCAAAAGGAAAAATTTTCACTCCTGTGGTTTAGAGCTGTTTTTAATTAGTACTTTTTTATTCTTTATACGCTTTCGTACTTTAATTTTCTTGCTGTAAATTCCGCTTTCGCGAAAGCATATACAATAATCATCTTATATTCCCTTCTGGGGTTAAGGATTTAGAAATATCCTTGTTGTTTTCGTTTTTCCATCGCAGCTTCAGATCGTTTATCGTCAATTCGCGCACCTCTTTCTGAAATTGTAGAAGCTCGTATTTCTTCTACTACTTTTTCTAAGGTCACAGCATCTGAGAGTACGGCTGCGGTACATGACATATCTCCTACAGTTCTAAAACGTACCAGACGATCTTCAACAACCTCATCCTCTTCTCTATATACGGCCTCATCTGCAGACCAGATCATTCCATCTCTAACAAATGTCTTACGGATATGCGCAAAATAGATGGAAGGAATTTCTATCTTCTCTTTATTGATATAGCTCCATACATCTAGTTCTGTCCAATTACTTATAGGAAAAACACGTACATTTTGGCCTAAACTTATCTTCCCATTAAGGTGATCAAAAAGCTCTGGACGTTGATTTTTCTCGTCCCATTGCCCAAAATCATCACGGACAGAAAAAATACGTTCTTTCGCTCTTGCTTTTTCTTCATCTCTACGAGCACCTCCAATAGCAGCATCAAACTTAAACTCATCTAAAGCATCTAATAAGGTTGTAGTCTGAAGACTATTACGGCTGGCATATTTTCCTTTCTCCTCTACTACTTTTCCTTGATCTATTGAATCTTGCACATAGCGTACAATTAATTCTACGCCTAACTCTTCTACAAGTTTATCTCTAAAAGCAATCGTTTCCGGAAAGTTATGTCCCGTATCTATGTGCAATAATGGAAACGGGATTTTAGCTGGGTAAAATGCTTTTTGAGCAAGTCTTACCAATGTAATAGAGTCCTTTCCTCCAGAAAAAAGAAGCACCGGTTTTTCAAACTGAGCAACGACTTCTCTGAATATATAAATAGCCTCACTTTCTAACGGATTTATAGTTAGCGCTGCTGTGTTATTATGTGTTTCTATAGTTTCCAAGGGGTCTATTGTCTTTCTATCTTTTGTTACTAATTCCATGTGAATGTTTTAAAACTTAATTACTGTGTAATCCACACTCACGGTGTTCTAACACTTTAGTTGGATCAAAATAGTTAAACTCATTAGGGAGTGCATTTTCTTCTAGATACACATCTAATTCGGTATCGCTATAGTAATAGAATGGGCTCACCTTAATGACGCCGTTTTTATCTAAACTTACAATGTCGAGACTATCACGTAAAGCGGTTTGGCCTTTTCGAAGGTTGGTAAACCATACATCTGGCTGTAGTTCATTCATTGCTCTCTTAAAAGGTTCTAGCTTCACCTGTTCTGTAAAAATCACATGTTTAGGATCATCTATCTCTGGAATACCTATTGTAATAGCACGATGTGCTACCGTTTGTTTAGGCACATATAATTGTATATTAAGTTGTAGTTTTTCTATAAGTGATTCTGCGTGCACATAAGTCGCAGGCGTATTATAACCAGAATCACACCACACCACAGGAATTGTTGGGTTAGCATGTACACAAGCATATAAGATAGCTGCCTCATACGGTCTGAAATTGGTTGTTACGATAGCATTTTTACTATATGCAACTGCCCATTTACAAATCTCAAGTGGTGTTTTATCTCGTAATTGCTTATTAATCTCTATTAGTTCTTCTGTTATCATGTTCCTTTATTTCTAGGTGTGTTTAACTATTTGCCCCATTTTATAAGATTCCAGATACGCTCATGGAAAAAGTATAAGATCATTTTTGTCACAAAATCTATAGAAGCTATCGATGTTGCAATACCAATTTCTCCTGTAAGCACATAAGACACAATTAGCGTATCTAATGTTCCTATAAATCGCCAACTCAATGCTTTTACAATGCTTCGAATTGGTTTTTCAGAAGATTTCACCTCTTTATAAGAAGGCTCTTTTGATTTATTTTTTGTAAGAATGAATTGATCTAAAATCATATATAAAATTTAAATACCTATTATCCTATCGGATTACTAGGATAATAGATTAGCAAATTTAAAATTTATAGTCATACACAACTCTTAAAACTTTCTTTTTTTATGTTAAAGTTTAAAAAACTATATATTAACTAGTGCATTTTCAATGTCTTGTATAATATCCTGAATATGTTCTAGACCCACAGAAATACGAATTAATCCATCAGTGATTCCTACATTTTGACGTTCTTCCACACTTAATTTTCCATGTGTTGTACTTGCAGGATGACTCACAATCGTTCGTGTATCTCCTAAATTTGCTGTTAATGAACACATCTCAATCGCATTTAAAAATGTGCGTCCACTTGCTAAGCCTCCTTCTACTTCTATTGTGACAATATTTCCTCCAAATTTCATTTGTTTTTGTGCGAGTTCATATTGCGGGTGCGATGGCAAAAAAGGATAACGTACTTGTGTTACTTTAGGATGTTTTTCTAATCGTTGTGCTAATTGTAATGCATTTTCACAATGCTTTTCTACCCTCACAGCTAGGGTCTCTAAACTTTTAGACAGTGTCCAAGCATTAAAAGGAGATAATGCAGGTCCCGTAATACGTGCAAAACGATAAATCGTATCTATTAAATCTGCAGATCCTACCGAAACTCCTCCCATCACACGCCCTTGGCCATCTAGTAATTTTGTTGCCGAATGTATCACCACATCTGCGCCCCATTTGATAGGTTGTTGCAAATACGGTGTTGCAAAACAATTATCTACTATAAAAATCAGGTTATGCTTTCGCGAAAGCGTACCCAACCATTCTAAATCTACGATATCAGTTGCAGGGTTTGTAGGAGATTCTACATACAAGATTTTTGTTCCAGGACGTATGAGAGATTCTATACTAGCTATATCCTGAACATCAAAATACGTATGTGATATATTCCATTTAGGGAAGTACTTTGTAAATAAGGTATGTGTATTTCCAAAAATAGAACGTGCAGAAAGTACGTGATCACCGCTATCCAAAAGCGCTGCGAATGTGCTAAAAATAGCCGACATTCCCGTTGCAAAAGCATGACCAGCTTCTGCTCCTTCCAGTAGACACATTTTCTGTACGAATTCGTGATTATTCGGATTTGTATATCGGCTGTAAATGTTACGTTGTTTTTCTTCGGCAAACGAAGCTCTCATTTCTTCGGCATCATCAAATACAAAACTAGATGTCAAGTACATTGGCACCGAATGTTCTTGATGTTGTGTACGTTCTGATTGGGTACGTATCGCTTGTGTTTCTGGGTGTATATAACTCATTGAATATTTCTTATAACTAATTATTGGATTGTGCTACTTTTAGGATGTCTCCAAAGACACCTCTAGCCGTTACAGCAGCACCTGCGCCCGCACCTTGAATAACCATAGGGTGATCACCATAGGATTCTGTATAAATTTCAAATATAGAATCTGAACCTTTTACTTGCCCAAGCGAACTATCTTCTGGCACAGATACTAATTGCACATCTAGAATTCCCTTCTCTTGTGATAAATCACCATGTAGATCACCAATATAACGGAGTACATGTCCTTCAGGTTGTGCCACTTTAATCTTGGCAAAAACAGAATCAAATTCTTGTAGTTTACTTATAAATTCTTGTGGTGTTCCTTCCCGTAAATGTTCTGGAATAAGATTATGGATCGAAATATCTTCAAATTCATTTTTTAAGTCCAATTCTCTTGCAAGGATCAATAACTTCCTTCCTACATCATTTCCACATAAATCTTCTCTAGGATCTGGTTCTGTAAATCCATTATTCATTGCTTCTTTGAGTACTTCACTAAAAGGTCTATCTTCTTTTGAAAATGTATTAAACAGATAGCTCAACGACCCTGAGAATACGCCTTTTATTCTCGTAATATTCTCTCCTGAAAGGTGCAATAGTTTAATGGTTTCAATCAAAGGCAATCCTGCACCAACATTGGTCTCATACAAATATTGCTTTTGATGATTTTCTAAAGTTGACCTGAGAGATTTATAAAATGTAAAATCGACTGTATTTGCTACTTTATTGGAAGACACCAAATCAAATCCATGTGCTATTAAGTGTTCATAATTAGATATGAACTCTTTACTAGCTGTATTATCTACAGCGATTACATTTTCTAAATGATGCGCATCTGCATAACGAATCACATCATCTATTGTATATGTTTCGCCATCGTTTTGCAATCTAGTTTTCCATTGCTTATCAACTCCATTTTTGGCAAATACTATTTTTTTTGAATTCGCTATTGCGAAAATGTTTAAATGAATATTTTTTCTTTTCTCTATTTCTTTGGTAGATGCCAGAATTTGATCTATTAATGTTCCTCCTACTAAGCCATGTCCAAAAATAGCTACGTTGACCTTTTTCCGAACTCCATAAATCTCTCCATGAATCACATTTAATGCTTTATGTAGTTGTTTCTTAAGAATAACTAAACTTACATTTTTCCCTGTAGCTGTATTATTGACTAATAATGGTACAATCTGATTTTTAATCAGTCGATTGTAGGGTTTATGAAATGTACTTAAGTCTTGCCCAATAATAGAAACTACAGACACATCTTTTCTAATGGTTATAGCGCTTACATCTTTTTTATAGATATCTATTTTGAATTCTTCTTCCAGTACTCTTTTTGCTTTGGTTGCATTTGTACTATTCACGATTAATCCAATCTCTCTTTCTGAAGATCCTTGTGAAATAATACTGATGCTTATATTTTCATAAGCCAACGCTTGAAAAATACGTGCATCTATTCCCACGCTACCTAAAAGTCCTCTTCCTTCAAGACTAATCAGAGATACATTCTCTAGTACTGAAAGTTTTTTAATACCATCTTCGTTTTCTTCTGAAGTAATTAATGTACCCTCATTTTCAGAATCAAATGTATTTAAAATACGTAATGGTATTTTCTTTTCTATGAGTGGAATAATGGTTTTAGCATGCAACACATTGGCTCCAAAGTGTGCTAATTCATTGGCTTCTGAAAAAGAGAGCTTTCTAATCTTTTTTGCATCTGCTACCAAATCTGGGTTTGCAGTATAAATTCCATCAACATGCGTGAAGTTTTGAAGCTCTTCTGCATCTAGAAAATTAGCTAGTAATGAGGCTGTATAATTACTTCCATTTCTTCCTAAGGTTGTAGTTTCTTTATTCCTATTCGATGCAATAAACCCAGTAACTATATTTACTGTAGTACCATTATATTTTTTAAAATGTGCCTGTACTTTCTCCTTAGATACAGTATCTAAAGGTTGTGCATTTCCAAACTGGTCATCAGTTATGATTAAAGATCTACTATCTGTAAAATGAGCATTAACTCCTTTTTCTTTTAATAATGCTGTAACTAATCGTGCAGAGAGTAATTCGCCATGTGATAAGACTTTGTCTTTGATTTTTTCACTGTAATCTCCCAATAAAGAAACTCCTTCAAAAAGTGTATCTAATGTATAAAACTCTTCTTGAGCATCTAAAGCTTCATATCCTTTAAGCTGATAGTTTTTAAACGCTTCTAGTTGTGCCTTATAGTTTTCGTTGTTAGCTGCCTTTTCAAGAATCTCTTCAAGCTCATCGGTAGACGTTCCTCTCGCTGAAAGCACTACTGTAATTGCTTCGCCTTTTTTGGCTCGCTTCTCAATAATATCTACAACAGTTTGAAGTCCTTTACCGTTAGCCAGCGATTTTCCTCCAAATTTTAAAATTTTCATCTTTATATTTTGTATTAAAAATGGTTGTCAATATGTTGTTTAATTGATCATATTCTATGAGAAATGCATCATGTCCATGAATGGATGTGATCTCATGATAATGACTCTGCACTCCTACGCTTTTAAGTAATTGATGCGTATTATAAATAGGTTCAGGATAAAATAATCCATCAGAATCTATAGCTATGAGATATACTTTACTTTTTATCGTTTTTAGTAGATGATGTATTCCCCCTCTTTCTTTAGTAATAGAAGCAGATCCTAATAAGTGATTCATCAGTTTATACGTAGCCAACTCAAAACGTTCTTCCAAACGTTTACCATGATGTAGCAACCAACTTTCTACATTATAGATTCCTTTTTCTTCATGTATAGATCTATTAAACTTTGCGGTAAAAGAGGATGCTGTTCTATAAAAAGTCATCGCATGCATACGTGCATCATGAATAGGTTGAGTTGAATTACATAGTATTTGTTCTTGAATAGCGCATTGTGCGATCACCCAATCGGTCGCTTTCCAATCGGTGGCAATAGGAATAAGATGTGTTATCAACTCAGGAGCTTCGATGGCAAGCTCCCAAAGAATTTGCCCTCCTAGCGAACTTCCTATAGCGGCATACAGAGAGGTAATTTTTAATGCTCTTATTACTTTTAATTGTATTATTGCTATATCACGATTATGAAACTCTTTATAGTCTAAAAGTAAGTTTTCTGTTTTTCCATCAAAACCATTCCCTGGAATGTCTATAGCGAGTATGGTATATTCATTTGTATCAATAACTTGATTTGGACCTACTAATGTATTCCACCAACCTTGTGATCCTGTCACCGTAGAATTTCCCGTAAGGGCATGCACTACTAATACGATAGGTGCCGTTCCTAAAGGTGGACCAAATAGTTGATAAGTAACTGTAAGATCACAGACATAACCTGTGTTTGTTTGAAAAGAAGGTATAAAAAGATTTTGTAGCATAGCTTATGATCTGTATAAAGTGAGAACTCCTATTGAAAAGAAGCCCTCACTTTCCCAACGAATATTAATTATACTAAGACTGTCTTATCTACTTTAGCAAAAGCAGCAATAAGATCTTCTTTTAAATCTTCTATATCTTCTAGCCCCACTGATAAACGAATCAAATCACTAGTTACTCCAGTGCTAGCTTGTTCATCTACACTCAATTGTTGATGTGTTGTACTAGCTGGATGAATGATGAGCGATTTACTATCTCCTATGTTAGCAAGTAATGAAAACAATTGTGTTTTATTAGCAATGGTTTTAGCACTTTCAAATCCTCCTTTTACACCAAAAGTGACAATACCACTTTGTCCATTAGGGAGATATACATCTGCCAAATATTTATAAGCACTACTTTCTAATCCAGGATAATTCACCCATGCCACTTCATCTCGTGTTTGCAACCATTTAGCTAATGCCAATGCATTTTCAGAATGCTTTTTTACTCGAATCTCTAGAGTCTCTAATCCTTGTAAAATCTGAAACGCATTAAATGGACTTAATGCAGCACCATGATCACGTAAACCTTCAATACGAGTTTTAGCAATAAATGCTGCGGGTCCTAAAACATCATGATACACTAGTCCATGATATCCTGCAGATGGTTCTGTAAATTCTGGAAATTTCCCATTACTCCAATCAAAATTTCCTGCATCTATAATAACTCCACCCAACGCTGTTCCATTACCATTTATATATTTTGTAAGTGAATGAATCACAATGTTTGCGCCATATTCGATAGGATTTAATAATGCAGGAGTTGCTACCGTATTATCTACGATAAATGGTACTTTATACGCTTTCGCGAAAGCGGAAATACCTTTTAAATCTAACACATCTAGTTTGGGATTCCCTAGGGATTCTACAAAGAAAGCTCTAGTGTTTTCTTGTGCTGCTTTTTCAAAATTTTCAGGATCTGAAGGATCTACAAATGTCGTTGTGATTCCAAATCGAGGAAGTGTTACATTTAATAAATTATAGGTCCCGCCATATAAACTGCTAGATGCAACGATATGATCGCCTTGCTTTAATAAGGTTAGTAACGTAGTATTGATAGCTGCTGTTCCTGATGCTGTGACTACTGCCGCAAGTCCTCCTTCAATTTCTGTGAGGCGTTTTTCAAGGATATCATTGGTAGGATTGTTAAGTCGCGTGTAAATAAATCCTGGTTCTGATAGATTGAACAAATTTGCTGCATGATCTGCATCTTTAAAAACATAAGCTGTACTTTGATATATAGGTACTGCTCGGGTTCCTCCATTTGCTTCATAATCATGTCCTGCATGCAACGATTTTGTTGCTAATTTTTTTGTACTCATTTTTCTTTTTTTTTGAGTTTAATAATTGCCCAATCACTTCGTGTGAATGGATTAAAAACAAAAGCTTAACATTTCGCTTTCGCGAAATACCTACAAGAAAAATATTATAAGAAAAAACATAAGCTACGCACTTGGCGTGTCTCGATGTTATCTATCCTCAAGCTTCGGTAATGATCGATTCTTGGGTAGAATGTAGCACCTTCTTTCTAAGTGAAAGGGTTGCTAAGGCGTCATAGGGTCATTCCCTCAACCTTTCTTGATAACATTTCAATAAGTTGTTGAACTTTGTGAATGCAAATATTGCAACAGAAAAATGGACTTTCCAAATTTTAAATGAAAAATTTTCTAAAAAAATCAATTATTTCATTTTATTAAGACTTTTAATCTATTTAATTATCATTATGTAGATTTATTTTCTTTATTAAAATTGAATTATCATAGACGTCTATAAAGAATAACACCTATGACTAGTTGAGATGTTCGAATCTTTTTTGAGTATATAAAGGTTAGTCTTAGCCTAGTTTGGATATATAGTTTAGAACATCCTATCTATAAGTAGGAATGAAGCTATTGAATTGCCATATATCGCCACCATTACCCTATATAAATAATTGATAATCATACTATAACGATATATTTTTCGTTATATTTATAGTGTGATTACTAAAACAATAGCACTAAGGTACATTGTAAAACCGTATGTACTTATAGCTGATAATAAAATGTTATAAATCGTTAAGATTGTTTTTAAATCATATCAAACTGAAGAAGAAGTGATGATTGAATTTAGTGAGAATACAATTTAAAGAATAGACACAAACCTTGAGTGTCTTTAAATGATCAAGGTTTTTATTATTTTTTAAATATTATGTATTATGAAAAAATTAATTTCGAACATCGAAAAAGTTAGAGTTTTAAATAAGAAAGAGCAAAAATCAATTAATGGGTCAAGCCAATGTTATTTTGCCTGCCATAACAGTTGTCTTGCTAGTTCTAACGGATGTCGATCACATTACGCCGCTTGTATGGATGTTTGCACTCCTAATTGTTAGGATCATTAACATCTCAATAAGGCTGAATAGTCTTTTAAAAATAAGTTCTGTCGCATTGAGTTAATATTCTCCAGAATTCCGTTAACTTTAAAAAGTAACATTTTATATCAATGTGACAGAACTCTTTTTGGTTGTATACATCTAACTCCTTATAATCAAAATCTGCTACTTTCAAAGCGCACTCCATTTTTGTCTTCTCTTTCAAATGCTTTTTTAAAGTTTTCACTCAAAATTAACTATGCTTATTTAGAATAAATAAAAATAATTGTTTTATTTTGACATTATAAGCTTTACTGCAAACTTATAATCATTAAGCATATGAAAAAAAAACATCTTACGGACATAGAGATCGTTGATCAGGCTATTGTTAACAGAAAGACACAAAAAGTACTAGCTGAAGCACCTTGGACTATTGATGATACTAAAAAAGAGACTCTAAAAGAGACCATTCAAGAGTTATTAAATTTAGCTCAATATGCTCCATACCATTATAAAATACAAGAGGACTATTATACGGATAGTAAACTTACTTCTTGTGTGCCATGGCGTTTTTATATTTTAGATACTGAAGCCTGTAGAAATTTACATATGTTCGTCAAAAATCCAACGGTAAAAAAAGATAAAATACGAGATATGTTAGGTGCAGCAGATGCATTATTAATGGTTACATGGTTACCTCATCCTTCTAGAAAAGATGTAAAAAACACACATCAAGAAAGAGCTTACGAGCCTATTCCATTTGAAGGCAATGGTGTCAATATGGAGCATATTGCTGCTACTTCTTGTGCTATTCAAAATGTCCTTATTGGTGCTACAGCTAGAAAAATACCTAACTATTGGTCTTCTGGTGGAAAACTAAGAGATAAGAAAGTTAGAGACTATTTAGAAATCCCGCTAAACGAAATCTTATTAGGTGCTATTTTCTTATTTCCCGAAGATGTAACAGAAAGGGAAGATGCGACCATCATTCCAGGAGCAAAAAGACATGAAGGAAAAGAAAAAAATACATGGAGCACATGGTTGAATTTAGAGCTCTAAAACTAACTATTGCTATCCAACAAATACCAAATAAAACACACTAATTTATTTTACATATCGTATGACATGTTTCAGCAGTTTCAACATTGTTAAAGGAATACTTACTAAATTTTTAGAAGAGAAAGGGCATAGAAAAACGCCAGAGCGATACGCCATTCTAGAAGAAATTTATGATTGTGATGAGCATCTTGATATAGATTCCTTGTATGTGAGAATGAAGAATAAAAATTATAGGGTAAGTCGTGCTACACTCTACAATACAATGGATTTATTGATAGAATCCCGTCTTGTTCGTAAACATCAATTTAATGATCATGTTGCACAATTTGAAAAATGTTTCTTCCATGGAAAACATGATCATGTTATCTTAACAGACACAGGTGAAGTATTAGAATTTACAAATCCTATTATTGATGAAATCAAGAAAACAATAGAAGAAATGCTAGATGTAGAAATTGATCATCATTCTTTATATTTTTATGGTACTCGGAATAAAAAATCGGATGCCGATACAGAAATTAACAATGCAAAAAGTATATAAAAACTATTTATCATCTTTAGAAATACATTTACACAACAATATACAGGTATGCATATCAATTAAGAATTTTCACATTCTTAAGATTTGAAAATACAAGCAACATAGTTACAAAGGTTTTTTTGTAGCTTTTGGCACAAAAAAGATTTTTACTTACATCCTCGTTAACAGGTTCATCTAGGATAGATTTGTACTGTAAAACATGGACAAGCATCCTATTATTTTATGCTTTGCATTTTACAAAATAATAGTGTGCTTCACCTCCTCGTTAAGAGATTACTAATCGTATTGCTAATTTTAAAAGTTTACTTACATTTGCATCTGAAATAATGAGGATAGATTTGACCGCTTGCAACCTCTGAAAAAAATGCCTAAATAATTACAGTTGAATCTTCAACTTCGGTGTAATTTTCCTAGGAAGCTTTCGTCAAATCGACTTCAAAACATCAAACAAACAACTAATGGCATATTTATTTACTTCGGAAAGTGTATCTGAAGGACATCCAGATAAAGTAGCAGATCAAATTTCTGACGCGCTTATTGATAATTTCTTGGCTTTTGATCCTGAATCAAAAGTAGCCTGTGAAACACTTGTCACAACTGGACAAGTAGTACTTGCAGGAGAAGTAAAAAGTAACACCTATCTAGACGTTCAGAAAATTGCGCGTAATACCATTAATAAAATTGGATATACCAAAGGAGAGTATATGTTTGATGGGAATTCATGTGGTGTTCTTTCTGCTATACATGAACAATCTGACGATATTAATCGTGGAGTAGATCGTGCTTCAAAAGAAGAACAAGGAGCCGGAGATCAAGGAATGATGTTTGGCTATGCAACCAAAGAAACAGAAGATCTAATGCCACTAGCCTTAGACTTATCTCATAAAATTCTTATTGAGCTTGCAGAATTACGTCGTGAAGAAAAAGAAATTACTTATTTACGTCCTGATTCAAAAAGTCAGGTAACAATAGAATATAGTGATGATAATGTACCGCAACGTATTGATGCAATTGTAGTATCTACACAACATGACGACTTTGATGAAGACGAAGCTATGCTTGCTAAAATTCGCAAAGACATCGTAGATATATTAATCCCTAGACTCGTAGCGAAACTTCCTGCACATGTAGCTGGATTATTTAATAGTGACATCAAATATCACATTAATCCAACAGGAAAATTTGTCATAGGAGGTCCTCATGGAGATACAGGACTTACAGGACGTAAGATTATTGTAGATACGTATGGAGGAAAAGGAGCGCATGGGGGTGGTGCTTTCTCAGGAAAAGACCCGTCAAAAGTAGACCGCAGTGCAGCTTATGCAACACGCCATATCGCAAAAAATCTTGTTGCTGCTGGCGTAGCCGATGAGATTTTAGTACAAGTATCATATGCGATTGGAGTTGTTGAACCTATGGGAATTTTTGTAGATACCTATGGGACGTCAAACCTAAATATGACTGATGGTGAAATTGCACAGAAAGTCACTGAAATTTTTGACATGAGACCCGCTGCTATTGAGTCACGTCTTAAATTACGCTCTCCAATGTATAGCGAAACTGCTGCTTATGGACATATGGGGCGTAAAAATGAAACAGTTACCAAAACTTTTGAGCGTATTGATGGCACCACAAAAGATGTAGAAGTAGAACTTTTTACATGGGAAAAATTAGATTATGTTGACAAAGTAAAAACAGCTTTCGGTTTTTAGAATATAATGATCATATCTTTTTGAAGAAATATAGGGAGCTTTTGCTCCCTATTTATTTTAATAACATTTATGTGAAATACAATGCTGCTTGTCTAATTATGAGTTAAACCTTCCTGATAAGCCTTCAATATACTACGAAAAGACATTCTATATGTTTATAAGATACTTCTAATATATTATAGCTATAATACGTTTTCTAATGAAGAATGGAATAATTAACTTATAAATAAAAATGCTTTTACTCAACAAGTATTTGAGCAAAAGCATTTTCTTATGTGCGTATTCTTTATTTTATCCTTTTATTACTTTGTAAACTCCTTTCTGACCATTTGACATTACTTGCATGATATATACTCCTTTGGTTAGGTTTGATATATCAAGGTCTGAGCGCATAGCATTAATCTCTTTTCTAAGTACCTCCTGTCCTATAATATTAACAAGAGAAACTTCTTGAATCTCTGCCTGTGGATTACTTATTGTTAAAATATCACTACTTGGATTAGGGAAAAAGCTAAATTCTTGTAAAAAAGATTCATCAACAGATAATAACTCAGGAACAGTTGCAGTCCATATACCTCTTCCATGTGTTGCCATTAGCACTTGATCATTAACAATTTTCATTTCCCAAATAGATACCGCCGGAATACTAGTTATTATTTCCCAGTTTGCTCCTCCATCTAATGTTTGAAATACACCAATATCGGTTCCTGCCCAGATAATGTCAGTATCAAAAGGCATTTCTAACGCACTATGTACTGGAACATCAGGAAAACCTCGATCTTCGTTCTGCGAAAATCCAGTAATATCTTCCCAAGTAGCCCCTAAGTCAGTAGTACGTAAGATTTTTGCTAATCCTTGTACGCCAAAAAGACTATAAGCAGTATTATCATTTACGTAAGAGCTTTCAATTCCTGTGATTATTGCATCATGAGTTATTCCTGCTCTTGGGTCGTCAAAGACACCTGCCACTGGGTTAAAAGTAAGACCATTATCTGTAGAGATTTGAGGTCTAAAACCTCCAGATTCTAGCATTGCGGTTCCTGCCCATACAATATCAGGGTTTGCATTAGATACATTTACATCTAAACTAAAAGTAGTAGCTGCATAACTAGGATCAGTAATGGGAGTTAAATTCCAATTAGTCCCAAAATCAGTACTTCTCCAAACCCCAGAAGTAGTTAATGTAAATATGGTATTTGGATTTGAACTGGCATTAGATAATCTTGTAAAAAATGTATTAATGTTATTATCTCCAGATTCTGGGTGGTCTATAATTTGAAAAGAAGCACCTCTGTTTAAAGTCCTATCAAACAGTCCAAATTGAGTAGTTACTATAAATTGATCTGTATTAGTAGGATGCCATATGGTTTCAAATCCATCGCCACCTGGCAATCTAATATAGTCAGTATTTTCATCAGTACTGCCATTGTTTGAAAACCAATTGGCATTGTCTTGTGTTCCTCCTATATAATTATCTATTTCATTTTCTTTATCAACTCCATAAAACTGTGTACTTCGTAATCCAAAAACACTTCCAGATGCAAAATCATCTGGAGAAATACCAGGTTCTGCTAAGAAATCTGTAAAAAACACACCTCCATCTGTGTTAAGTATTAATCTAAAGTCTTCAGAACCATCATTTGTAGCAAATGTAATACCATGGTGATCTGGATGTACATTCAATCCAAAAATAGGGCCAGCAAAAGTTGTAGTATCATAGTCAAACGAAGTTCCACTATTTGTAATTCGCACTCTAAAACCAGTAACTGCTCCAAAATATGCAATATTAGGATCAAAAGGGTGCGCTCTAATTACATTATCATACCATCCCTGACCACTTACAATATCTGGGTTATTCGATCCAGAATATGTTAGCGAAGTAAAACTATCGCCTCCATCATCCGAAAGAAACATAGAAGTATTTGCAGCAACATCCCCACCACCAAAAGAATGCGTCGACACAAAAATACGGTCTGGGTTTGCAGGAGATACATCTAACTCAAAACGGTTTAGATCAGATCTATTTAGTACTATTTGCCAAGTCATACCTGCATCATTACTTCTGATGATTCCTAACCCCTGAACACCTCCATATAAGGTTGAAAAATCTGTTGGATCTGGGTTAAGGTCTTGTACATTTCCTCCTGTAAATGTTTGTGTCCAAGTAGTCCCTCCATCTAAAGTAACATATACTCCAGATGCAGATGCAACTATAAGATTATCAGGATCATTAGGATTTAAAGTCATTCTCCCTACATCTCCAAAACCCGTAGTGTTTTCAAGATATTCCCAAGTATTTCCTCCATCTGTTGTTTTTAATAATCCTATCCCAACAATAGCATTCCCATTACCGAATGGTTCTCCTGATCCAATATAAATAATATCCGAATTACCTTCATACACAGCTGCTGCAGATATTGATAGGGTTGGTGTATTAAAGTCGGTTAAATTTTCCCAAGTACTTCCCGCATCTCTAGTTACCCAAAAACCTCCTCCAGCTGTAGTCACAAACCATGTGTTATTATCTGAAGGATCTACTATGATTTCCCTTCCTCTACCTGGTACGTTATTAGGACCACGCTCTGTCATTACCACTTCATTAATATCAAAGGAGTCTGATTCCAAAAACCCTTGAGTAGATAAGCGCTGCATTGCAGATTCATAGGCTATATACCTATATCCTATTGGATATGTTGATTCTTCTGTCCCTAAAGGTTTTTGAATTGCTTCTAGATACTCATCAAGATGCCCAGGAACATTTTTCTTTCCTTCTGTTTTTTCAAATCGTTCTCTTCTAGAATCAGAAGTTTCTTTTTGGCAGGAGATTACCAAAAAAAATAGGGCTAGTAAAATAGCACAGAAAGTTTCATTAAAATAGTGTTTTTTCATAATGATTTTTTTAAAATTAATATTCTATGTTCTCCTTCTGAATTTTGGTTTGGTATATTATCTAAAGTCCCTTGAGGAACGATTCCTTTATAAGGATATATTTTTAAAGAGGTGTTATCATTCCATACAACACTTCCTCCATCAAATTTTGATTCTTCAATAATGTTTCTAGTTTCAAAATCATAAACTACAAAATGAATTTTATTTGCAGAGCCAGATCGCATAGATTGCCTACTATATAGTAATACCATCGTTTTTGAGGTATTATACACTTTCTGAAAAGAAACATTTTCAAAAACTTCTACTCCTATTTTAGAAACCAACACTTCTTTTTCTTCCATACTGATTTTTTTTCCTGAAGTACATTGAATGAAAATCATGTTTATCAAACAAAAAAGTATACCTATAAATATTCTAGAAGCATTATTCATTTTGCTAGTCAGTTTTTATTAATAAAACTAAACAAAGGTACTAAATCGAAAACAGTACATTTGTTTATGTATTGTTAAAACAATTTTCTAAAGGAATATCCTACTTAGTTTATAGACTTTAACAAAATATATTTGAATAGATGTAAACGCTTTCAAGGAATTTATGATGTAGAAGTTTATACTGAGCATGGCGAAGTGCAAAATCGAACTTGTAAGACCAGCAGGCAGGCAGGTTCACGACCTTAGGAAAAGCGAAATGTTAAAGCACATAAAAAAATTACATCTACGTTACTGTAACCAATTCCTATAGTTGATCGTCTTATAACTAATCAATCGAAAAATCACCTCATGAAAATTTTTAAAATACTATTCATATTACTTTTTGTCACCTCATTAAGTGCACAGAATGTTACATCAACTTTTGATCAGCTATTCCAAAAAAAGTATCCTAGTGATGGACCTGGAGCCACTGTTTTAGTTACAAAAAAAGGCAAAGTCCTTTATAGAAATGCTTTTGGAAAAGCAAATCTAGAAAACAACATTGTGATGCATCCAGATCATGTTTTTGAAATAGGTTCTATTACAAAACAATTTACAGCAGTTTCCATCTTAATGCTTGAAGAAGAAGGTAAACTGAACGTTCAAGACAAACTCTCAAAATACCTTCCTAACTATCCAAATGGAGATCAAATAACGATACACCAACTATTAAACCATACTTCAGGCATTAAGAGTTACACTGCCATGGAAGGACTCAATGCGTTTGGGAAAATTGATAAAAGCCCCATTGAAATCATAGATTATTTTAAAGACGAACCTGTAGATTTCCAACCTGGAGAACAATGGGAGTATAACAATTCTGGATATATTGTATTGGGGTATATTATCGAAAAAGTAACTGGAAAGACCTATGAAGATTTTATTCAGCAACGTATTTTTGATGTGCTTGGAATGAAAAATTCGTATTACGGAGATAAAGCAAGAATTATTAAAAACAGAGCTTCTGGATATCAACCTACAGCCCAAGGATTTCGTAATGCGATGCAAATAAGCATGACCATACCCTATGCTGCCGGGTCTTTAATGTCTTGTGTAGATGATATGTTTTTATGGCATAAAGCAATAAT
This sequence comes from uncultured Dokdonia sp., assembly GCF_947492535.1. Classification (GTDB taxonomy): domain Bacteria; phylum Bacteroidota; class Bacteroidia; order Flavobacteriales; family Flavobacteriaceae; genus Dokdonia. The sequence continues at coordinate 116,012 of NZ_CANLNH010000009.1, forward strand.
AGACAACACATTAATTAGTGCAAAAAGTAAAGCTAAAGCACATACAAACACCTTCCTTAACAATGGAAAACCTACCAATTATGGGTACGGTTGGCAAATTAATGAGCTAAACGGAAAACAAAGTATCGAACATGGAGGTGGGATTTTTGGTTTTGTCACTCAAGGTGTATATGTTCCAGATGAAGATATTTATGTCATTGTACTTACAAATGCTAATGGCAACTCTCCACAAGATATCACCTTAAAACTTGCGAGCATGGTGATGGATACTCCTATGTTTACAAATACGACTTCAGTGAATCTTTCTCAGAAACAATTACAAAAATGGACAGGTACCTATGAGTTTGAAAATGATGTATTACGATTTGTAACCCTAGAGGGAGACCAGTTGTATAGTCAACGAGAAGGGAGTGAAAAAATCTCTATTTCTCCTTTAGATGATCATACTTTTATTTTTGAAGATAGTTTTACCACCTATATTTTTTCTAAAGAAAATGGAAAGAAAAAAGCTGTTTTCAAAAATCGTATTGATGAAGAAGTAGGTGTAGAAAGCACTAAAAAAGCTACTGCTGACAAAGAAGGTATCTCGCTTGATCCAAATGCAATTAAAGACTATATAGGAACCTATAAATTAAATCCTAATTTCAGTATTGAAATCACAACAGCAGGGAATCAAATCTTTGCAGAAGCTACAGGACAATCAAAAATTGAAATCTTTGGCGAAGACACCGATGCCTTTTTCCTAAAAGTAGTCCCTGCTAAATTAATCTTTACACGTGATGCCTCAAAAAATGTAACCCATGTAACGCTTTATCAAGGAGGACAGGAGATGAAAGGTATTAAAGTGAATTAATAGCGCAATAAGATATTATTAAAAGAGTGTTTGAAAAGATTTTTTTTCGTCAAGCTGAACTTGTTTCAGCTTCTCACAAAATTAAGAACTAATACAATGAGATTCTGAAATGAATTCAGAATGACGTTTTTGACTACTTTTCAGACACTCTTTTTCATTTCTATCATAAATATATGCTTTAACAAAAACCCATCTTTTTAGATGGGTTTCTTTTTTGTTACTAATTACGCTTTCGCGAAAGCGTATAAACCATTTATTTAATAGGCCCTATCCCTTTATTTTCTTCTTAAAACGACGGTCTATGAAAAATTGAAATACAAATAATAATAAGAATATCAATCGAGATCCTAAAGGCAGCATGGAAGCTATAAGTGATGCGACTATCCAGATGACCATTACATTTAAACCACGAGCACGATACCACCGATAGTATAGTCTCGTAAAACCTGTTTTCTGCTTCTCTTGGTAGTATACATGGCGTAACATCCATAAATTAAAAAATCCAATAACAGCAAGATTAATACAATAAAACACAAAAGGGCCTGTATGATTAAACCCGTTTACATACATCGCTGTTGAAAAAGGTAATATTACGATAGCCAATAAAAAGAAAATATTGAGCCATAATAGTTTTCCTTTAACGACACTTACGTACTTCATTAATCGTATATGACCTATCCAATAAAGTGCACTCACCAAAAAACTAACAATTAATCCAATAAAATCTGGAATTCTATTAGATAGTAAGGTGGTGAATTTTGTGGTGCTAATTGCACTTGCAGAAGGTACTGCAACTTCTAATATAAGAAGTGTCATGACTATAGAGAATACCGCATCACTAAAATTAATGACCCGATTTTTATCATAGGTAATTTCTTTCATAGAATATCAATAGTTAGTTACAGAAAAGATATGGCTTTATTTTTGATTACATTCAATCACTAATAAAAACAATATTCTTATGAAAACCGATCTATACACAAAAAGTATTCTTACTGTTATTGCTATCGCACTATCTATTATTGTATTAAAAGATATTTCTATAATTCCAGAAGCGCATGCTACCTCAGCAAACAGTGATATACCTGTTGTAAATAGCAGTTATGGTCTTATTCCTGTAAATGAAGATGGATCTATTAATGTACGTTTAGTAAGTACTGAACAACTAGATGTGAATATTAAAAATATTGACACCTATGATGAGTTAAGAGTAGATTTACGTCGTATTAACACCAGTGATGAACTGGATATTAATATAGATGAGATAGGTGGCGGATGGATCTCTAGCGGCGGACCTATTCCTGTTAAAATAAAGCAGTAATTTACTTATCAAGTAATCGTCTGTGGTAATTAATTTGTCCTAAGTGATACGTAAGATGTGACGATAAGTGTATTAAAAAGAACTCATACGTCATCTTTTCTTTAAACACTTGAATCGGATATTCTGATGCAAGCATCTCTTGATCTACCAGCGTCAATGCTTCATGTACAACATGTATTGTTTCATCTATTTGCTGTACGAGTGTTGCTACGGGAACATCTTTGCCAGCAAATTCAAACGCGCGATCACGTACATAGTTTGTATTACCCATTTTTGCACCAATAAATGCATTGAGGTTTCCTAACAAGTGTAGACAAAGATTTCCTCCAGAATTTGCTATAGTGCCATCAATGATCCATAGGTTTTCTTCTTTGGTATATGAAGTGATTTCTGTTTTAAGCCTTGTGAGATCTCTTTTATAAAGTTGTTGAAGTGTTGTTATGGGCATTTTAAATTATTTAAAACGAATATAGTCGATCTCAATGATAAAAGCACTTGCCTTTTCATCATTAGAAATAAGACCTAATCGAATGATACTTGCTAACTCTTCTTCAGATGGATTTCCTGAAAGTTGATTCCCTAGTCGATATTTTTTAAAATTTCGTAATGGAAGTTTTATTTCTCTCCACATTCCATTAGTAACAGGTAATTCATGTTTAAAACTAGGTTTATAGAACCTTTGATAATTGTTTAATGTAAATGCAAAATTCTGTCCTGTAGATTTGTATCTAATCTCAACTTCTGTAAATTTTGATAGATCATACTCCCCATACGCACTTCGATACGATGCAAAACCCCCATTGTTTTCAAGTGATATTTCGCCCGTAAAAACAACACTATCTTCAGTCTCTACAACGGTGCCTTTAGAGCGTCCTCCCATCACACCATCTACCACTACAAACCAGTCACAAGTATCACAAGAAGTCCCAAAATCTATCATGTACATAGATGAGTTCATAAAAAATAATGCAATTGTAATTAGGATTGCTCTCATATTGTAAAGAACTTCTTGCCGTTAATCACATTATAACAAGTTTTCTATATTTTCTTTTATAGTTTCGGCAATACCCGAAACAAATCCGGTTCTCAGGAAGGTTATATTTCCTTCTTGATCTACAACTATATTGGTAGGATATCCAGTGATTCCATTTTGCATAGCATATGATTGACTATCAGGAACAATACGATAATCAAAACTGTGTTTTTCAAAAAACGAAGGCAAACGGTCTTTTGCGGTTGTAGAAAATCCTATGAATTGCACACTAGGATTGTCTTTATATGTTGCTACCAATTCATTAAGCTCTGGCATTTCATGAATACAAGGTTTACATTCTTTAAACCAAAAATTTACTACCGTTACTTTCCCTTTTAATTCTTCTGAAGTTATTTGCTTCCCTTCATAATCTACAAGATCAAATTTTGGAAGTGGCTGTCCAACACTTTCTTGAAGCTTTGCTTCTTGTTCTTCAAACTGAGCCATCATTTTCATCATCTCCGCTTTTTGCTCCTCACTTGGAGGTGCAAGTATTCCTACTGAAACTTCTCCATCTTCATTCTTATATAGTTTAGGAAAAGAACCTCCATTAAGATACTCCATTGCCTCATCTTGTGTTAAAGAGTCTCCTTCTGCATTATAAAATGTTACGTCTTCAATCTCAAAACTAAGACTTTCCATCTCTTCATTTGGAATTTCTGTCAGCCCATCTAAAAAAGAAGTTTTATTTGTTGTCGTTTCGTTTTTGCAGGATACTAATATGAATAACATACATAAACAGACAGTTTGTAGGATTGTTTTCACTTTCATAATGTAGTTTAATTAAATGGTTAGTTTTCTATATACGCTCTTACTGTATACACCCGTACTTCGGCTTTGCTCAGTATAAACTTCTTCAAAGCTTTTATACGCTTTCGCGAAAGCATAAAAAGCATATTACAAATTATACTTTACTGTAAAGATAACATAACGCGGCTGAACGAAATATTCTGTGTTTGAAATCAAGATATCATTCACATTATTATTACTAATAACATCTACATCTAATAAGTTAGTTGCTTGTACTCTAAACTCCCATTTACTTTCAGGTTTTTGGTAATACAAGTTGGCTTCTAAAAACTGATATGTATTACTTAAATCTGTACTGTCATCATTATCATCATAGTCATAATAACTCCAATCTGCAGCAAATGTAAATCCTTTTAAGAAGTTTACTTCCATGTTTGCAAAAGGTCTATTGGTAATAAAAGTACGATCGGTAAATCCATTATCAGAGCGTGTACTTGTGTAGTTATACCCTACTTCAAAATTAGGCGCTTCTTTAAAATTGGTCTCCAAACTTGTTTGATAATTCTGTGTAAAATTCTTCGTGTTACGATCTTGACCATTAATTACATTGTTAAGATCGCTCCAAGAGACATTTCCTCGTACATTCCACTTGAATTTTTTGAATGTTTTAGAGAAACGCGCATTCCCTCCATAGGTCTCATCTACAAAATTTGTATTGTTTATAGGCGATGAGATTTGATCAATTCCTTGAAATACGCCTGCCGTTTTTACAGGATCTATACGTCTGCTATAATTTACGCCTCCAAAAATACTTGTGAAATTAAACATACTAAAGCTGAAATAGTTTAAGTTCACATTATGGAAGAGTGCATTCTCTAAGTTGCGATTTCCTCTAAACAAACGGTTAAAATTATTAAACACAAGCCCCTCAGCATAATTACTCACATCTGTGTATTGAGCCGTTACTTGGTAGTTTAATTGCAATCTTTTACTCTGTGCAAATTGAGCTATGGCAAAGAAATCTGGCAATACTAACCACTGATTATCTTCTGTAATACTTCCAGCTTGATCACTTTTAATCCCATATCTATGTAATGTAAGTCCTGGCGTAAAGGTGTAAATACCTGTTTTAAACTTATAGTGTGCTCCTAAAAACCAATCACTAAAATTAAATTGCACATCATTTCCTAGTGATGCAACCTCTCCTGTGTCAGGATCAGGTAGTGAATTATCAAAATCTTCACGTCCATTACCTTCTAAAATCTGAAAAATATTAGAGTTAAAATCCTGTCTACTTAATGTACTTCCAAGTGTCAAGTTAATATTACTCTTATTATTGATTACATAGTAGTAATCTACTTTTGCATCTAGTTTATTAGATCGTATCGTTTTATCTTGACTTACATTAAAAAGATCTTGTCCTTCTGTCGTTAATGGTAATACAGATTGAAAAGGTTGCTGACTTACCAATGCGTTATAAAAAGGGTCTTCCTCTTGAAAAAGGTGTTGCGCTGTAGCGGCAAAAATGTTGTTCTCATTTAGAGTATAATACACATTTAAATTCTGGTTCACAGAAAACGGGCTGTTTTCTTTACGTTGATCTACGTTGTCTATTTGCTCTACAAAGTTCCCATCAGGATCTGTAAAACGTTCTATAGAAGTACCATCAGAAAACTCTGTTTGTTTAGATAATTTAGCTAATACATCATAATCTACCTGAAGATTTGTACTTGGTTTATGTACAGCGCTAAATTTTACCATTCCTAATTGATTACGCTGGTCACTTACTTCGTTAAATTCTTGAGACACCCCTCCGTTTATAAACGTATTTAATGAGTTATTTATAAAATTAGTACGGCCATCATTCAAAATTGTAAATCCGCTAAGATCCCACGTTTTTGAAGGGCTATAGGTAAAGTTAGCTCCAATAAAATCAGATTCTATCTCATTGGCTCTATTGTTTTGTGTTGTTAGGAAGCCTAATCCTCCATCAGAAATATTAAAAGAGGTTCCTCCTCGTCGATTAAAGCCTCTAAATCCTCCTGTAAAATTAAAGTAGTCTCTAAACGTGAAAGGGACTTCTCCCGTGTTATTAAAATTCCCAATGACATTAATACTCCCTTTGGGACTATAGTAAAACAATTTAGGTTTTACAGTATATCTAAATTCATCACCACCTTCTCCGGCTCCTGTTGTAATATCACCAAACCAAAAATTCTTCTTTCCTTCTTTAAGTTTAAGGTTAATGGCTATATTATCTTGATCATTTCCTAAACCTCGCATTTGAGATACTTCATTATAATTTTTGAGAACTTCTACTTTTTTGAGGGCATCTGCAGGAATATTCTGTGTCGCTAATTTACTATCGCCATCAAAAAAGTCTTTCCCTTCTATCATTACTTTAGAAACTTTTTGGCCATCTACCTCTATTTCCCCATCATCTGTCACCTCAACACCAGGAAGTTTCTTTAGTACATCCCCTAGCTTCTTTTCGTTTCCATTGGTAAAACTATCGGTATTATATACAATAGTATCTCCTTTTACCGTTACAGGCATTTCATATACGAGTTCTACATTATCTAATTGATTAGGATCTGAAACTAAGGTAAAATCTTTTGTGTCATCTGCTCCATTTTCTGGAACCGTATAATCTACAACTTCTGATTTTAATCCTAGAAAACTCACCTTAAGTTCGTAGGTCGTATTTACAGCTAATTCTAATTTATATCGACCTTGAGCATCTGTTATTCCGTAAGATTCTAAGGTGCCTTCTGCTTTATTTGTAGCAATGATATTGGCTAGCTCTAAAGGGTTTCCTATACTGTCTTTTACAGTACCTCTAAGTTCTATACTTTGGGCAAAGAGACTCAAGGGCATTGCAAAGAGCAACACCAACATACTAGTTTTTAAACGCATTTTGATTGTGTGTATTGGTTCGTTATTCAAGAGTATATATTCTTGAATTTCTATTGTTTATATATGATGATTGTAGTATGATTATCCGCCAAATCGACCGCCTCTTCTACCACCGCCTCCGCGACGGTTACCGCCTCCATAACGTTCAGACATCTCCTTTGCTTTTTCATCTACAATTTTTCGGTACTCTTCTCGTGTTACCTCTTTTCCTTTTTCAGGAACTTCAATCACAATTTCTTCTTTAGGGTTTAGTACTACCTTTGTACATAACATGGTGGTATTATTAGTACTTAGTTCTAAGATAAGTCCTGGAAGTCCTCCAAAATCGTCAGGTCCGTGGCTTGCAGGAATCATAGGTGTATACCATGCAACAATGGTTTCTGTTTTAGGTTCTGGTTTTTCAGCAACTTTATCTTCTGTACTTGCTGTCTTGAGCGTATCATCTTCCTTTTCTCTTGCCTTTTGAGCATTTCTTGCACGACGTCCCATTCTACTCCAAATGTTCTGCTCAATATCTCTTGTTGCTACCGCTTTAAAAACAGGATACTGTCCTATCATCTTACTCTCTTTTACGAGTTCCCATTCTAGATGATTAATCGTATCCTTGATTAAAAAGACTTTCCCAAACATATTGTTTTCTCTTGCATACGCATTTTGATCTACATTTTTATAGATTCCTCCTTGCGTAAAACCGCCTCCAAAACGACCACCACCTTGTCCGGGTGTTGCTAGTTTTTCTTCTTCTTTGTAAAAAGATTCCGTATTGGTGAATGTAAGCGTAAACTCTTTTTCCAAAAAGTTTTTCATACGCTCCATAATTTGCTTTTTACGTTGCTCAGACATTTGTTGCCCATCTCTTGTAAAACGTGACATATCTATTGTTGTCTTTGTTTGATACGTAGCAACTCCTTGTACATTTTGAGCATACGTAGTAAGTGCAAACAAGCTTATAAATAGCATGATAACACTTCGCATATTTTTGAGAACCATAGTGTAATTTGTTTAGTTCGTTAGACTATAAAATTAAACCAAAGTTTAGGCGACTTCTTTTTTTTAAGAATACTTTATGATTTCAGCAAGGTTACTTACCCTCCTATTTTGATAGAAAACGTATTTCCATTTTCTTTTTTACGTCCTCCCCCATCATAGCGTTCCATCATTTCTTTTGCTTTTTCTTCAGAAATTTCTTGATATTCTGCCTCACTCACCTTCTTTCCTTTTGTAGGAATCTCCAGTGTAACCCCATCTTTAGGATTAATAACAACTTGAGTACACATCATGGCCATCTTACCATCGCTCACTTCAAGTATAAGACCTGGCAATCCCCAAAAATCATCTGGACCATGTTGCACTGGGATATCAAGTGTATACCACGCTGTGGTTACTTTTTCTACCTTTTTTACTTCTTCTTCTCCTTCTCCATTTATTTTATGAAAAGATCGCTGTTCTACTTCTTTAGTCCAGGTAGCTTTAAAACACGTGTACTGTCCTATATTTTTTGTTTCTTTTTCAAGTTTCCACTCAGGTTTTTCAAGTTTATCTTCTATAAGAAACTGTTTCCCCATCAAATCACTTTGTTGCGTATACGTTTGATCTTTGATATTTTGATATAAAACATCACTATTCCCACTTAGTACGATACTAATTCCTCCACTTGGTGGAGCTTGTGGTTTATCAAGGGTTGCTTCTTCTTTCCAGGTAGCTGCTGCTTCATTAAAAGACAAGGTATATTCTTTCTGAAACTGCTTGCGTAATTGCTCTTGGATTGACTTCTGCATTTCATCATTCATCCCAGAAGTGCTGTCCATTTTAATATCAACATGACGTTGGGTTTGATAGGTGGCTACTCCTTGAATGCTTTGTGAGTTCGCTTTCGCGAAAGCGAATACTAAAATAAATAAGATGATATTTTTCATAATCTAGTAAAGTTATATAGTTTTTAGTGTTTTGACTTCTCTTCTTTTTCTTCAATCTCTTTTACAATAACGGCATGCTTCTCTTTAAGTTTTTTAGCGAGTAATTTTAAAGCATCACTATCATTTATTGATATCGATAATTCCGTTAGTTTTTCTTTTAAATCATCAAGATTTAATGCTTCTAATCCATCTAATATAGTTACTTCTTCATCAGCATCTAGAGTAAAAGCATATGAAATAGACGTGTTATTTGAATCATCACTTGATTTTATGATAATCTTTTTACGTACATCATCTATGTTATTAGTATGGTCTATTTTTTCTAATAATTCTTTTAAAGACGTAATGTCATTTTTACTCCATGTTTCTTTTTCTTTTAATGATGCTTGTAATTTTTCAGAAAGTTCTGTGATTACATTTTGTATTCTTTCTTTTTCTTGATCACTTATCTCAATGATTGCTTCTTTTTTGATAACCGTTTGTGCAAATGTTGTTGTGGTTATACATAAGGCTGCGATAATAGTTAGTAACGTTTTCATGTGTATTATGATTTTATGGTTATACATTTTGAACACTACAAATTTGCATATCTTGAATCTATATTTACGTTAACCAACGTTAACGAGTGTTAACCGATTTTTTTACAAGGGATGAACCTCCTACTTTTGGGGTATGCAAGAAAGAAATTATAAAACCATTATATACTTTATAAGTAGTGTGATCTTGATTACACTCGCTATACAAGTATATTGGAATTACAAAAATTATCAAGCAGGAAAGCAACAGCTTGTTAATGACGTACAAGCAAGCTTGGATAATGCTGTTAGTATTTATTATGAAAACAAAGCGGCTCAAAACACTTTAGGTTTTTTTAGCAATGAAAAATATCCTAAAGATTTTTTTAAATCAGATCGTTTCAAAAATTTTACAGACCGTACGGCAAATGGCTTTAGTAGAAATTCAGCATCAGTTATTATTACTGATTCTATTTTTTCTGGTGATTATCTTACCATTGAGGGTGCTACGTCTGAAGAAATAGATTCTATCATACAAAACTCTACGAAGTCTTTAACTTCTTTTCGAAAAAGTAGCTATAAAAAAGATTCCCTTAAGCCCAAAAGTTCATTTACTATAAAAAGTACAAATGGAAAAAGCATAGATACTATCTTTAGAAGATTTAACAGTCGTACACATAATGACACATCATACAGATTTGGAGCTTCAATTAAAGGGGATTCTTTACGCACAAATGCGCTTAAAGATTTAACCACTCGAATTGTGCTTTCATTTACAGATGACACGGTTGATATTCCTACAATTGATTCTTTATTTACAAATGAACTCACTAGAAAAAGTATCCGTACACCACATAATATTTCCTACCAAGACTCTATCGCCAATGATACTATAGTTCTAACAGACGACCTAGTGGTAACCTCAACATCCTTACTATTACCTGAAGCGTTTGTCTTACAAGCGGGTGTTCAAAATATTGCAGGCGTGGTTTTAAAAAGAAACTTACTTGGTATTTTATTATCCATACTATTACTAGGAGCCGTTATAGGTAGTTTATTATATCTCTTACATATTATACAACAACAAAAGCAACTTGCTGAGATCAAGAATGATTTCATCAGTAATATGACGCATGAATTCAAAACACCTATAGCTACGATAGGTGTTGCTATGGAAAGTATTCAGCATTTTAATGCTTCTAATGATATGGAGAAGACAAAAAAATATGTAGAAATGTCTTCTCAACAAGTGAGTAAGCTCAATGAAATGGTCGAAAAACTATTAGAAACAGCAACGATAAGCAGTGAAGCATTAGCACTTAATAAACAAGAAACCAATATCATAGATGTACTTGAGTCTATACATCAAAAGTATGTAGCTACGTACACTGAAAAAGAAATTGTATTTCAAGCTGAAGAAGATAATATTTGGATTCCTATTGATGCTTTTCACGTAGAAAATGCGCTAGATAACATTGTAGATAACGCTATAAAATATGGTGGCGACACTGTTAAAATAGCTATACAAAAGCTAAAACCTGGTGTAGAAATTATTATATCAGATTCAGGAAATACACTTACAAAAACGCAAGTAACACAAATTTTTGAAAAATTTTATCGTGTGCCTAAAGGAAATACTCATGATGTGAAAGGCTTTGGAATAGGTCTTTATTACACCAAAGTCATTATAGAGAAACACGAAGGCACGATTACTGTAGATACAAATCCAACTCGTTTTAAAATTCTTTTACCTTATGTCTAAAATAAAAATAGTACTCGCCGAAGACGAACCTGCATTGGGTCAAATTGTAAAAGAGAGTCTAGAAACTCGTGATTTTGATGTCACTTTGTGTATAGATGGTGAGCAAGCATTACAAACATATATAAATCACCAGCCAGCCATTGTTGTGCTAGATGTTATGATGCCAAAAATGGATGGGTTTACTGTCGCAAAAGAGATTCGAAAACTGGATGATACGATTCCTATTATATTTCTTACTGCAAAATCTCAAACGGCAGATGTGGTAGAAGGATTTAGTATAGGGGGTAACGATTATCTAAAAAAACCATTTAGTATCGAAGAACTTATTGTGCGTATCAATAACTTACTCAATAGAAGTTTAGAGCAAAAAAATGCAGATACCTTAAAAATAGGCGCCTATATTTTTGAATTTCCAAAACAGGTGTTACGCTTTCGCGAAAGCGAACAAAACCTCACCCACCGTGAGGCACATCTATTATTTCATCTGTATAAGAATAAAAACCAAGTCCTTGACCGTTCCTTAATCCTTAAAAAATTATGGGGTGATGATGATTTCTTCAGCGGTCGTTCTATGGATGTATTTATCACCAAGCTTCGTAAAAAACTTAAAGAAGATCCTGATATCTCTATTGTGAATGTAAGAGGGTATGGATATAAACTCATATGCTAGTCCCATAAACGGGGTGGTTGTTTTCTGGTTTTTGTAAAATGCGGAGCACAAAAACTTGAAAACTTTCCGTTACCTACTATACTCTTTTTAGTGATCAATCTATAAATGTATACATCACCAAGCTTCGTAAAAAACTTAAAGAAGATCCTGATATCTCTATTGTAAATGTAAGAGGATATGGATATAAACTCATATGCTAGTCCCATAAACGGGGTGGTTGTTTTCTGGTTTTTGTAAAATGCAGAGCACAAAAACTAGAAAACTTTCCGTTACCTACTTGTTCCTTTTTAGTGATCAATCTACAAATGTTTTATCACAAAGCTTCGTAAAAAACTTAAAGAAGATCCTGATATCTCTATTGTAAATGTAAGAGGATATGGATATAAACTCATATGCTAGTCCCATAAACGGGGTGGTTGTTTTCTGGTTTTTGTAAAATGCGGAGCACAAAAACTAGAAAACTTTCCGTTACCTACTTGTTCCTTTTTAGTGATCACTCTACAAATGTTTTATCACCAAGCTTCGTAAAAAACTTAAAGAAGATCCTGATATCTCTATTGTAAATGTGAGAGGATATGGATATAAACTCATATGTTAGTTTAAGAGAAAAGCTTCTTTATACGCTTTCGCGAAAGCGTACTCAAAAAACGGCTAGATTTTTGTACTTTACCTCCCTAATGAGAATCGTAGTCTTTTTCTTTTTTATATGTTTTCAGAGTATTGCTCTGGCGCAGTCTTTTACTATCACAAAACTCAACGAAGTTCCATTACAAAGCGATTCTTTTATTGGCGCTGATAATTTTCAGAATCTTTATTATACGTCTAAAAGTACGCTTTATAAAAAAAGCAACAACACCGTACTTGAATATGCGGCTCTTAATCTAGGAGAGATTACAAGTGTAGATGTAATTAACCCCCTTAAGCTCACTGTTTTTTATAAAGACTCTAATACAGTCGTTATTCTTGATAATACATTGGCTGAGATTAGACGTATTAACTTTAGTGCTATAGAAAATTTTAGAAACATAAGCCAAGCCACCAATGCTGGAGATAGGCGTTTGTGGATTTTTAATACGGATATACAACGCTTAGAATTGTTTGATTACAATCAAAATAAAGTGATTACTGAGTTTCCTCCTACAAGTTTACCTGCCTTAGAGCTTACTAGCAATTTTAATGTATGTTGGGTAAAAACAAAAAACACCATAGATTCTTATACAGTGTATGGAAGTTTAATTAACTCACTCCCAATAGAAGCTGAAATACAAGCTATTACAATATATAATGAATACGTTTTTGCTTTATCGGATGAAAAACTCGTATATAAGGAAAAAGATATAGTAGAACTTTCAAATCTAGAAATTCCAGAAATTAAAGTAAAACAGTTTTCGATCAAGGATGAAATCCTTTATATTTACGATGGTCAAGTTTTGACCTCTTACAGACTCAATCTATCAAAAGAATAATCTAATGCACATTGCAATCGCCGGTAATATAGGAGCAGGAAAAACAACGCTCACAAAACTTCTTGCTAAACATTATAAATGGACTCCGCAATTTGAAGATGTGGTAGACAATCCTTATTTGGACGATTTTTACAACGCTATGGAACGTTGGTCATTTAATTTACAAATATATTTCTTGAATAGTCGTTTTCGTCAATTATTAGAAATACGTGAAAGTAAAAAAAGTATTATCCAAGATCGCACCATCTATGAAGATGCATTTATTTTTGCACCTAACTTACATGCGATGGGATTATTAACCAATCGTGATTATCACAATTATCGTTCTCTTTTTGACTTAATGGAAAGTGTAGTAGATGCTCCTGATTTAATGATTTACTTACGTAGTTCTATCCCTAATCTTGTATCTCAAATCCATAAAAGAGGGCGTGATTATGAAAACTCTATAAGTATTGATTATTTAAGTAGGCTTAATGAGCGTTATGAAGCTTGGATACATGACTACAAAAAAGGAAAACTTCTTATTATAGATGTAGACAATATTAACTTTGTAGACAATCCAGAAGATTTAGGGGAAATTATTAATAAAATCGACGCTCAACTACACGGTTTATTCTAATTACCATAAAAGCACCTTCCCAACAGACCCTTCTTGCTTGATTATGAGTCATTAATAAACTTATATTACAAGTAATTTATATTTCCCTATTTTCGCCACATATTTTTAAATCCTAAAAACTACGTGTAATGAAAATTATCAAACTAACTTTTCTCTTTTTATTTGCAATTATTATTGCTTCTTGCAGTGACGATGATAGTAATGAAACTCCTGATCCCATGAATGAAGAGACTCCAGAAAACATGGATGAATCTTCTGATGAGACAGAAGATGAATCTGCATCTGTAATTGGTATGTGGGAAGTCACTTCTATTGATGCTTCAGGAACTTCGACTGTTGAAATTGCAGGGCAAACTATAGAAACTGAATTTCTAGGAGAAGGTATTGACCTTAATTATTCTGTTACTTTTACTGAAGAGCCAAACGAGGTAACTGCAGATGGAGATTATAATATTGAATTAACAACTACAATTGCTGGACAATCTATTACAGAGGTTATTCCTGGTATTTTATTTATTGATTCTGGAGATTGGGTTATAGATGGAGATCAGATTACTATTAGTTCTAACGATATGGAAAGTACGGGTACTATTACCACGTTAAATGAGACTACACTTGTCATAGAGATAACAGATGCTGAGTTTGTAATTGAGCAACAAGGTATTGAAACTACAGCAGTTGTAAATGCATCGGTAAGCCTTGAAAGATTATAAGAATAATTACCCCTTATTTCTTAAATTATAAACACAACGCTATTTGAACTAAAAAGACGAGCTAAATAGTTCGTCTTTTTTATATCTATACTTATCATTTATATCTCATACATACTAAAACATTCGCTTTAACTAAATAGACGGGTAACAAAATTATTTTTTTCAGAACAGCTTGATTATTAACATAAACATAGCTAAAATGAAAAACCAATTTTTAAAATTAAAATGGATTATTGCTATTGCAGTAATACTCGTGTCGATTTCTTGTCAAACGGAAGATGAAAATATCTTTAATAGTACAGATGTTTCAAATCTCGGTGCTACAGAAAAAGTACACTTTCAAATTACGACCAAGCCTAATTCTAATACAACAAGACGATCTGGTTGTACTCCAAGTTTTGAAGGTTCAAATAACCTTACTACGTGTACCTTTATAAATTATATAGCTCCAATTACAACAACAACTATTTGGACTATAGGAGACAATGGACCTGGGTACATAGATTATGAATTAGAACAAAATTTCCTATCAAGTTGTGAGTTTAGTTACACCTGTATCCGTCCTTGCGGACCTCCAATAGAAGATGCATTTGGAGAAGTTTTTTTCATAGAAAGCCCTGCTTTTAATTTTGACACTTTTGAATATGATTATTATGAATACTTATCAAGTGATGGAATTACTCCTGAAAAAGCAAATGAACTTAAAGATCATTTTGCTTGTAAAATAAGAGAATACCAACAAACAAATCATCCAAGTTGGATTGTTTCTGATGTAAACTTTTTTGGAGATGCTTTACTATGTAATACATCTGGTATCAGTAATCGTTATTTAAAAGCTACTTTTAAACTCACAAAACATCAGTGTAATTAATAGCATAAAAAAAGCGAGCCTAACAGCTCGCTTTTTTATTTATTCAAACAGGTTTTTTATTTTTCTGTATTTACTTTAATAGTAACACCTTCGTTTGCAGATTCTACTGCTGCTTTCACTTCTTCTACAGTACCCTCATATTCTTTCTTTTGGGTCATTGTCTTTCCTTTCTTAGTAAGTTTTGTAGTCACTATTGCTTTTGCTTGTCCATCCTTACCAGCAACCATTTCTACCTGTACTTCCTTTTCTCCATCTTCATCAGAAGTTGTACTGGCAACAATTCCAATCTCTTGAACATTTGCCATAGCAACACCATCTTCTGTATGTCCTCCAAGAATTGGAGCGATTACTAAACCAATTAAACAGGTTAGTTTAATAAGAATATTCATAGATGGCCCAGATGTATCTTTAAATGGATCTCCTACAGTATCTCCTGTTACTGCTGCTTTATGCGCATCAGAGCCTTTATAGGTCATTTCTCCATTAATCTCTACTCCTGCTTCAAAAGATTTTTTTGCGTTATCCCAAGCACCACCAGCGTTGTTTTGGAAAATTGCCCAAAGCACTCCACTTACCGTAACTCCAGCCATATATCCTCCTAACATTTCAGCAATAGCTAAATTATCCATTCCAAATAATAAAGGCACAAAAGCAATCACTAATGGGAATCCTATCGTTAATAATCCAGGTAACATCATTTCCTTTAAAGACGCTTGCGTTGAGATAGCTACACACTTATCATATTCTGGCTTCCCTGTACCTTCCATAATTCCTGGAATATCTCTAAACTGACGACGTACTTCCTGTACCATTTCCATGGCTGCTTTTCCTACTGCATTCATTGCAAGTGCAGAAAATACTACAGGTACCATTCCTCCTACAAATAACATTGCAAGTACCGGTGCTTTAAATATGTTAATTCCATCTATTCCCGTAAATGTTACATACGCTGCAAATAAAGCTAAAGACGTTAATGCTGCCGAAGCAATAGCAAATCCTTTTCCTGTTGCAGCTGTTGTATTTCCTACAGAATCCAAAATATCTGTACGCTCACGTACTATAGGCTCTTGCTCACTCATCTCTGCAATTCCGCCAGCATTATCAGATATCGGTCCAAAAGCATCAATCGCAAGCTGCATAGCCGTAGTTGCCATCATTGCAGAAGCAGCAAGTGCTACTCCATAGAATCCTGCAAAAGCATAGGATGCCCAAATTGCGCCAGCAAATAATAATACCGATGGGAATGTAGAAATCATTCCTGTTGCTAGACCTGCAATAATATTTGTTCCTGCTCCAGTAGAAGACTGTTGTACGATTTTAAGGATAGGAGATTTACCTAATCCCGTATAATATTCTGTCACCGAAGAAATCACAGCGCCAACAACTAATCCTACAAGCGTAGCATAAAAAACACGCATAGAAGAAATTTCTTGTAGACCTTCTCCGAAAAATTCCATTTTCATAGTCTCAGGAAGCATCCAAATACATAGCCCAAAACATGCTAAGGCTACTAAAACGATAGATGTCCAGTTTCCTTTATTAAGAGCACCCATTACTTGAGACTCTTTTGCTTCATTACTGCTAATTTTCACAAGCATAGTTCCTATAACAGAAATGATAATCCCTGCACCTGCAATTGCCATAGGCAATAAGATAGGACCTATTCCTCCAAAAGCATCAGAGATACTTCCGCCCATATCTTTAATCACATAATTACCTAATACCATTGCTGCAAGAACGGTTGCTACGTATGAACCAAATAAATCGGCTCCCATACCCGCTACATCTCCTACATTATCTCCTACGTTATCAGCAATAGTTGCTGGATTACGAGGATCATCTTCTGGAATACCTGCTTCTACTTTCCCCACAAGATCTGCTCCTACATCGGCGGCTTTTGTATATATACCACCTCCTACACGAGCAAATAGTGCAATAGACTCAGCTCCTAAAGAGAAACCAGCTAGTGTCTCCAAAACGATAGTCATATCCATCGTATTAGTCCAAGCTCCGTCCATAAAGAAGTGAAAGAAAAAGATAAAGAATGCCGTAAGTCCTAGAACGGCAAGACCTGCAACACCAAGTCCCATTACCGTACCACCTCCAAAAGAGATTTTAAGTGCATTTGGCAAACTTGTACGTGCTGCTTGTGTAGTTCTTACATTTGTTTTTGTAGCGATTTTCATTCCTACATTTCCTGCAAAAGCAGAAAATATAGCGCCAAAAATAAATGCAATCACAATAAGCCAGTGTGTTGTAGGAACAACAAACGAAACAATGGCCAATAAAACACTTACAATAACTACAAAAATGGCGAGTAATCTATACTCTGCATTTAAAAACGCTAAGGCTCCTTCATAAATGTGATCAGAAATCTCTTTCATCTTACCATCTCCTGCATCCTGTTTCATCACCCAAGAACGCTTCACTAGCATATAAATTAGCCCTAATACTGCCATTGCAATAGGCATATAAATCATCATTGATTCCATATAATATCTTTTTGGTTTAATTATTTTTTAAGCGTCGCTAATGTAGGAAAATCAGAGCGAACAAAAAAAGCCTCAATCCAAAGGATTGTGGCTAAAGGCTAATTCTTTTAAAAAGTGTAATTTAGTAGATACTTACTTCACTGCGTGGCACGTCACTATCTTGGTAACGTTCTATACATTTTGCAACAATTTCTTTTGCTTCTTGTACATCTCCCCATCCTCCTACGTCTACTTTTTTCTCTTCAAGATCTTTATATACTTGGAAAAAATGCTCAATCTCTTTGATTAAATGTGGATTTAATTCAGAAAGATCATTTACTCTACTAGCTATTGGATCACTTACAGGTACACATATTACTTTTTCATCAGGTCCTTTTTCATCGGCCATGTGAAAAACACCTATAGGCTTTACTTCAATAACACATCCTGGAAACGTAGGTTCAGTTACCAATACTAACACATCTAGAGGATCTCCATCTAAAGCGAGTGTTTCAGGCACAAACCCGTAATCTGCAGGATACATCATTGATGAAAAAATCATACGATCATATCGTATTTTCTTCAATTCAAAATCATATTCATACTTATTACGACTTCCTTTAGGAATTTCGATAAGTACATCAAACGTCTTTATTTTATCTGCTGTCATATTCATTGCCCGCATAGGCGGGTATCTTTAAAAAGCATTCCTAGTTATTATTTCTTTATTACAAAAACTATTCACTACATATGCCTGATTAATTATACGCTTTCGCGAAAGCGTATAAAGAAATTTTAAAAACACAATTAAACAATTGAAAACCAATTATTTAAATACTTAAAAAGTATATGTTCTTCGTTTTCGGGGTGCAAAAATACGCTGAAACAATGATATAGCCAAAGAATAGCGTGTTAAGTTTAAGTTAGGATACTTTACGCTATCGTTTTCGTGTAATAAATATTTTAAGAACGATTTATTAGCAGCATTAAAGAACTTAAAAGAAGAATCCGAAAGATCCCGTAACTCCAAAATTACGCGCATCTGGCAAGTCATTATAACTTCCTCTAAAGTTCACATCAATGCGGAAGACTTTAAAAATATTTCCTACCCCAAAACTATATTCAAAATAAGGCTCTACAGTAGGAGCAATGTCTTCAGGAGTGAGTGTAGAAATAGGCAAGTCATTTTGAATAAAACGAAGATTTTCAAATGCAGGTCTATTCAAATCTATATTTTCTTGAGAAATATTTCCTATCACACCACGTATCCCAACAATCTCTCTAAGATTCAATTTCTTTAAAAACGGAATACGAGAAAATAATCGTCCTCCAAAATTATGCTCTAGTTGTACAGAAACATACTCATCTGTCACAAATTCATAGAAATTAAGCTGACTATAGGTATTAAAGATAGAGAATAACGATTGATTTCCGGGCACTGGGCTTAACAGGGCTAATGGGACTTCTCCAAATGTTTTTCCTACTTCTGTAGATACATTTAAGGTCCCAAATCCTCCTATACGAATTCCTTTTCTGAAGGAAAATTGTAATCGATCATATTCAAAATCACTATTTAAAGTTCCTTCAAGACCGCGAGTGTAACTCAAGAAAAAGCTTGGAAACCATTCATTTACGACACGTCGTTCTACACCAAATCCAGAAGTTTTCTTTCCTGGTTCCCATATCGTTGTAAAAACCACTTCGGTCTGGATTAAATCTGCCTTTGTCGTTGTCTCAGACGCATCTGTAAAATATTCAAGGTTAAATGTTTCTGATGCAGACTCTAAGCTTCGCAATGAAAAGTCTGTTCGGAATTTAAGGTTTCGCACAGGTTCTATTTCAACAGCAAAATTTGTAAGCTGTATTGATGTCAATTTATCATTACTTGCAGTATTTACTAAGGAAGAAGAAGCCAGATTCCTCCCTAAGACATCTCTAGAGGTTGTAAGGCTAGCTCCTATTTGTTCTACATCTTGTCTATATCCACCAGAGAATATTAATCGGCTTTTCTTATCTGCAAGCCATTTTCCAGACAATCCGAATTTAAATTTTTGATCTTTAAATCCATAGGCAAGAAAACCTTCAGCTCTCCACAAATCGTTTTGTCCAAAATAGGTTCTTGCTCCTGTACGAAGACGTAGCCCTTCCACTTCATTAAATCCAAATGTTGAAAATATAGGTCCATAATCAAGATTAAGACTTGGAAACTCCCAATACCCAGATGCTAATACAGATCCTAAGTTATAGAGGTTTCTAAACTTTTTCACTGTCTTAAGGGTATCTAGCATTTTATAGACACCTTTTTCGTCGGCACTTAATTCTTCTTTTCTGTTCTTTTCCCAAAAATCATCATCCCTATTATAAACATCCTTATCATAATAGTACACTTCTTTTTCGTAAAATTCTTTATCCTTTTTTTGATTAAAAACGTAATTATCATAAAGTGTTGTACGTTTTCCATAAAGACCTCTAGACTCTTCTTTTTTTCGAAATGCAAAATCTGAAAGGAAGTAATCTCTTTTCAACAAAAAGGTGGTGTCATTTACAATATCAAATTCTTGCTCTAGGTAAATTTCTTTAACCCAGTTAATATTTGCACTCTTAGAGAGTTGCATATTAATTTCTTTAATAGCCCACGTAGAATCATTTACCCAAAAATCTCCTTTGAAGGTAAGCTCATTTGTTCTACGGGGATAATAAATAATATTATAACACCATTTATTATCTATATAAGCACTATCAGCTAATACATAATTATAGGTTTGAATTCCTGTGCGGCTTATCGGACTTGTAAATGTTTTATCAAAAAACTTAAGGTAGTTTTGATATACATCATAATCGTTATATAAATCTTTTACAAAACCAATGATTGTTTGGTTTTCACTAAATCCACTGTTCTTATTTCCTAGTAAGTCTTCTTTTTCTTTTTTTGATTCGTTATCACCGTATATTTTAGAAACTGCCTCATTTACAAAAATGGGTAAGTATGTTTTACCTGTAACACTAGACGTATCTGTTTGGTCAAAAATAAACTCCATTCCTCTAAAGAGCTTACTATTAATCAAAGCACTATCTATCGTATTCAGATCAAATTCTATTTTTTCATACTTGTCATATTCGTATTGTTTGAACTGCCTGAGTCCGTTTTGTTTTTTACGGGACCATATTTTACGAAGTATATCAATAGCTGGGTTGTTCTTTTTTGATGTTTTTCCAGAGTAGATAAATACTTCATCTATGGATGCCGCTTCTTGTGCAAGTATGATTTTCATGTCATAATTTACACGAGCAGTAAGTGTGACTTCTTTTTCTGAAAATCCAATAAAAGAGATGCGTATTTTATCCCAAGTCTCATCAGATTCAAGATAAAAACGTCCATTTTCATTAGTAATAGTTCCTTCATTAGACCCTACATATACTACATTGGCAAATGGTACAGGATTATCTTGTTCATCATAAACAATACCGCTTACTTTGGTCTGAGAGACCATCATTAAAGGAAAAAGCAGTACGAGTATTAATATTCTATAGCTATTCATATATAAAATGAAAGAGCTTCATTAATTGTTACTAATGAAGCTCCATTATTGTTACGTTAACGTACCTTTTATCTATATAGTACTTTTTTAACAGCTTTTATGACATCTCCGCTATTTGGCAACCATTCTTCCAATAAAACTGGAGAATAAGGCGCTGGAGTATCTGCCGTATTTATTTTTATAATGGGCGCATCCAAGTAATCAAAGACTTGTTCTTGTACTTGGTACGTAATTTCTGTTGAAACATTACCAAAAGGCCATGCTTCTTCAAGAATAACAAGACGATTTGTTTTCTTTACAGATTCCATAATCGCATTATGATCCATAGGACGCACAGTACGTAAATCTATAATTTCACAAGAAATCCCTTCTTTAGCTAACTCATCTGCAGCCTTATATGCTTCTTTAATAATTTTACCAAAAGAAACAATAGTCACATCTGTACCTTCTCTTTTAATATCAGCTACACCTATAGGTAATATATATTCTCCATCTGGCACTTCTCCTTTATCACCATACATTTGCTCTGATTCCATAAAAATAACTGGATCATTATCTCTAATGGCAGCTTTTAAAAGTCCTTTGGCGTCATAAGGATTAGAAGGAACAATAACTTTAAGTCCAGGTGTATTTGCAAACCAATTTTCAAAAGCTTGTGAATGCGTTGCTCCTAATTGTCCTGCAGAAGCCGTTGGTCCTCTAAAAACAATAGGGCATGGAAACTGCCCACCAGACATTTGTCTAATCTTAGCAGCATTATTTATAATTTGATCAATCCCAACTAAAGAAAAGTTGAATGTCATATACTCTATAATAGGACGACATCCCGTCATAGTACTTCCTACACCTATACCACCAAAACCAAGTTCGGCAATAGGCGTATCAATTACACGGTCTGGACCAAACTCATCTAGCATTCCTTTTGATGCCTTATAAGCTCCATTATATTCGGCGACTTCCTCACCCATTAAATATACAGAGGCATCGCGACGCATTTCTTCGCTCATTGCCTCACATACCGCTTCTCTAAATTGGATTGTTCTCATTAATTAATCGACTTTAAAATAGGGTAACAAAAGTAAGCATTTATGATTGCTCTTTAAATTGCTTTTTTATAAAATTTTATTATGCACGCATAGTAAAATTAAGTTTTTTAACGTACTTTTGTTACGAAAACGAAATAGTAATGTTATCGTGCTAAAAATTATTTATATAAAGTACCATGATAGTATTTATTTCTTTTTTCGACAGCTATTACAAAAACACAAAAATACCTAAATAATAAATACTAAATTGTTATGAAAATATTAGTATGTATAAGTCACGTACCTGACACTACTTCTAAAATTAATTTTACAGATAATGATACTCAGTTTGACACAAACGGAGTTCAATTTGTTATTAATCCAAATGACGAGTTTGGACTTACGCGCGCCATGTGGTTTAAAGAAAAACAAGGTGCATCTGTAGATGTAGTAAATGTAGGAGGTCCTGAAACAGAACCAACACTTCGTAAAGCCCTTGCTATAGGAGCAGATACAGCGATTCGTGTAAACACACAAGCCAAAGATGGCTTACAAGTTGCAAAAGAACTTGCTACTGTTGTTCAAAATGGAGGATATGATTTAGTGATTGCTGGTCGTGAATCTATTGATTACAATGGAGGTATGGTACCGGGAATGCTTGCAGGACTTACAGGAGCAAATTTCGTAAATACGTGTATTAGTCTAGAAGTAGACGGTACAACTGCTACTGCAATTCGTGAAATAGACGGAGGTAAAGAAACCGTAGCAACAAGTCTTCCTTTAATTATAGGAGGTCAGAAAGGTCTTGTAGAAGAGAGTGATCTTCGTATTCCAAACATGAGAGGAATTATGATGGCTCGTAAAAAGCCTCTTAACGTTGTTGAACCAGCGGGTGCTTCGGCAGATACGACGACTGTATCTTTTGAAAAGCCAGCTCCAAAAGGTGCTGTAAAGCTTGTAGACAATGTAGATGCATTAATTGATTTACTTCACAACGAAGCAAAAGCAATCTAACCAATTTCAATAGAGAGATATACGCTTTCGCGAAAGCGTATACAATAGTAAAAAATTAAAATATAAGGTTGTTATTTAAGATAAATAAGCAGCCACTTAAACGTCACAAATTATGTCAGTTTTAGTATATACAGAATCAGAAAACGGTACTTTTAAGAAAACAGCTTTTGAAGTAGCTAGTTATGCAAAAGGTATTGCAGATATGATGGGTACTACAGTTACCGCAGTTTCTATAAACGGAGGAGATGCTGGTGCTTTAGGAGCTTATGGAGTAGACAAAGTATTACAAGTAAGTGATTCCAATCTAGAGGCTTTTAATGCATCTGCTTATGCAAAAGCAATTGCGCAAGCTGCAAAAGCAGAAGGATCTCAAGTTGTTGTCGTAAGTCAAACAGCCGATGCAAAATATGTAGCGCCTTTACTTGCTACGCAGTTAGAAGCTGGATATGCTTCAAATGTAGTTGCACTTCCTGAAAGTACAGCGCCATTTAAAGTAAAACGTACTGCATTTACCAATAAAGCATTTAATCAAACTGAAATTTCTACTACTGTAAAAATCGTAGGTCTTGGAAAGAATGCATATGGTCTTCAGGAAACAAGTGGTGCTGCAGCTTCAGAAAGCTTTGCTCCTAACTTTGATGATGCAGATTTTGGTGTAAAAGTACAATCTGTAGATAAGGCTTCAGATAAAGTATCTATTGCAGATGCTGAAATCGTAGTTTCTGCAGGTCGTGGTCTTAAAGGTCCTGAAAATTGGGGAATGATCGAAGAGATGGCAGATATTCTTGGTGCGGCTACAGCGTGTTCTAAACCTGTATCTGACTTAGGATGGAGACCTCATGGAGAGCACGTAGGACAGACAGGAAAACCTGTAGCGTCAAATCTATATATCGCTATCGGAATTTCGGGTGCTATCCAACACCTTGCTGGTATTAATTCATCTAAAGTTAAAGTAGTAATCAATAGTGATCCTGAAGCACCTTTCTTTAAGGCAGCAGATTACGGAATTGTAGGTGATGCTTTTGAAATCGTACCAGAACTTAATGAAAAACTAAAAGCTTTTAAAGCTGCAAATAGTTAATATATTTGCTATTACAGAAAAAAATAGGTGAGAATTGTATGATTCTCGCCTATTTTTAGTTTAACCCGCTATATGCATTAGAGATATGGTATGAGGGTTTAAATATTTATGAGCATACGTGCCTATTTTATAGAAATTGTCGTGTTCTCATTAAAAAACATAAACTCATCGCTAGATAAACTTCAAAACTCAATTAACTTTTATTACTTTTACCAACTATGAGTTTAGTACGTTTAAATATAAAAGGGATTTCCTATAGTCAGACACAAAATGGAGCCTATGCCCTTATCTTGAGCGAAGTAGATGGAGATCGTAAACTACCTATTGTTATCGGTGCCTTTGAAGCACAATCTATTGCTATTGCATTAGAAAAAGAAATACGACCACCTCGCCCTCTTACACATGATCTTTTTAAAAATTTTGCAGATCGTTTTGATATTGTGATTAAGCAAGTTATTATTCATAAGCTTGTAGATGGCGTGTTTTATTCTAGTATCATCTGTGAGCGTGATAAAATAGAAGAGATTATTGATGCACGTACTAGTGATGCTATTTCATTAGCACTTCGTTTTCAAGCACCTATATTCACGTATAAAAATATCCTAGATAAAGCAGGTATTTACCTAAAAGGAAATACAGACCCTGAAGAATTTACAGATGAAGATGAAATCCTTATGGATGAAATCATTCTTGAGGAAGAAGAAGAGTTATTATCTAGTGAAAACGACTATCAAAGAATGTCTTTAAAAGAGTTGAATATTCAACTTGAGCAAGCTGTAACCAATGAAGATTATGAGCTTGCCGCTAAAATAAGAGACGAGATTTCTAAACGAAACTAACCTAACCAACTAACTTATGCGCAAACAATTACTAACAATCATTGGGTTACTTATGCCTCTTTTAGGCTTTGCGCAAACAAATCAAGAAACGATAGCACTAGATCCAGATCTAGGTATTGGACTCTCTTTTACGAGTGTAGGACGTGGTCTGTTAGGAATGCTTTTTTTAATTGGTGTATGTTACTTATTAAGCAGCAATCGTTCAAAAATTAATTGGCGTCTCGTACTTACAGGATTAGGACTACAATTATTATTTGCCATCCTTGTATTGAAAGTAGATTTTGTTGCTGCCGGTTTTGATTGGATATCACAAAAAGTAGTTGAATTTTTAAATATAGCTGAAGAAGGAGCTCTATTTGTATTTGGAAAACTAGTAGATCCTTCTGCTAGTATGGGATATATCTTTGCTTTTAAAGTATTACCGACTATTGTCTTTTTCTCTGCTTTCACTTCTTTATTATATTACTTAGGTATTTTACAAGTTATTGTGAAAGGTCTTGCATGGGTGATGAGTAAAACGATGCGTCTTTCTGGAGCAGAAAGTTTGGCTGCTGCTGCCAATGTTTTTATCGGACAAACAGAAGCGCCACTTGTAGTAAAACCCTATCTAGATAAAATGTCAAAGTCTGAAATGCTCTGTCTCATGGTAGGTGGTATGGCTACTATTGCTGGGGGTGTTTTAGCTGCTTTCATTGCATTTTTAGGAGGCGACAGTATTGCCGAACAAGCCATTTTTGCAAAGCATTTACTTACAGCATCTATCATGTCTGCACCCGCAGCAATTATTATCGCAAAAATATTACATCCAGAAACGGAAGAGGTCAATAGAAAATTAGACATTTCTAAAGAGAAAGTCGGAACCAATATATTAGACGCTATTTCTAGAGGAACTACAGATGGTTTAAAACTCGCCGTAAATGTAGGTGCGATGCTTTTAGTCTTTACAGCTTTAATGGGAGTGCTTAATTGGATACTAGGAGATTTACTAGGAGACATTACAGGCTTAAATGGAGTTATTGCCGGCGCCACAGATGGACGTTACACAGACTTATCTATGGAATTTATTCTAGGGAATGTCTTTGCTCCTGTCGCTTGGATTATTGGTGTACCTGCCGAAGATATTACCACGGTTGGTCAACTTTTAGGTGAAAAAACAATTCTTAATGAATTTTATGCCTATGGTTCTTTAAGTACATTGAAAGCTAGTGGAGCAATCACTAATTATCGTTCTATTGTCATCGCGACCTATGCACTTTGTGGATTTGCAAATTTTGCTTCTATAGGGATTCAAATTGGTGGAATAGGTGTACTAGCTCCTAGCCAAAGAGCAACTCTTGCTAAATTTGGTATTAAAGCACTTATAGGAGGTACTGTTGCAGCTTTACTTACCGCTACTATAGCTGGAATGCTTATTGGATAATTAAAAAAGATAATTAGTCGTTAGCTTTTAGTCAGTAGATAAGAATATGTCACCCTGAGCGTGTCGAAGGGCTTAGTTGATAGTCTTTAGTCGTTAGCTTTTAGACTTTTACATTTTAGCTCTTCGCTATTAAAAAGTTACGCTACTTTTTAAATGGTAATTCAGCTATTATATTTCCTTTCGAATCTAAAAAAGAGTGATTCATAATTTTAATTTCTTCGTCTAAAGGCATTTTTGACAATGTATCAACAAAGTCTCTCGTAAACTGTTTCACCTCATCACTTGGATTTGTAACACCCTCTTCTTGCATACCTTTTCTGATTGTATATATTCCAAGAAAATGTGCGACATCTAGTTTTCCCATTTTAATTCAATTTACATGAGTAATTGATATATACGCTTTCGCGAAAGCGTATACTTAACCATTATCGTTTAAATATATCACGCAATTGATAGAAGAAACGCTCTATGAGTCTTAGATCCTCTGTAATGATATCTCCCGTACCTCTCATTTCCTGTTGAAAATCTATTTCTTTATCAAACGTAGTCACTAGCGTTTCAGGAAGAGATACATCAATAGCATACATCCCTTCTTCATCTGCAATAACAGATATCTTTTCTATTCTACCTTCTAATGTTCCAAACTCAGTATCAGGGTAATTTTCAAGTCTTACAATCACCTCTTGTCCTAATTTTATTTTTCCAGAATTTTGCGCAGGTGTTTTTAATTTTGCAACATATTCTGATCCATCGTTAGGAATGACAGTAAAAACGACATCTCCTGCATTTACGGTTTGATTTTCGCTCCAAAAATTAAGAAAAGAAACTTTACCATCTAGTTTAGAAGTTAACGCAAAATTAAGCTCCCAATCTTTAATACTTGCCTTAAGTACATTGAGAGACTGAATCACTCCATTCAATAAGACTCGCTCTTCGCGAGCGCCGTCAATTTCTGTTCCCTTAGCTGTGCTTTGAGCACCACTAATAGCTTCTTTTAATTGAGAAATTGAAGCCTCTACATTTTTATAGTTACGTTCTACTTGAGAAAACTCTATTCTTCTCCTTTCTACTTCTGAAGTTGCTATTACTCCATTACTATAGAGTTCTTCGTAACGCTCTTTTTCTTTCCTAGCTAGGTCTAATTCGTCTTTATTGAGTTGACGTTGTGACTCTGTGAATTTTAATCGTCTATTTTGCTCAGAAATAGAAATACGATTTGCAATTGCGCGATTAGAAAAAGGTTGAAATTCTTTATTCAGTTCATACAACACATAACTATTTACAAAAAGTGCATAATTAGTTTCTATATTTCCTAGAGAAAGCTCTGGAATCTTTGTATAAGGAAAATAGAACGATTCATTTTGTAATGATATCGTATCTAATGCAGCTTTAAGGGTATATATATCTTTATAATTTGCTGCGTTTTCAATAATCGCAAGAGGCTGATTCCTTACCACATCTTGATTATCTTCTACTAAAATAGCAGAAAACCTTCCTGAACTTTTTGCGCGTTCTTTTTGAGGAGGTACTTGTGTAGTTATAATAGCTTGCGAAGGAATAATATCTGGGTATTCTAAAAACCAAGAAATAGCAAGTAATAAGATTATTAGTCCTAAAAAAAGTGCGCTTCCCCAACGTATCATCCAGTTAGGAGCTCGTGTTAAAATCTCTTGAACCTCTTCGCTACGTAATTCTATGTCATCTATTTGATCTGGCATTCCTTTTCTTTTTTACGATCCTAATTCTAACTGATTTTTTACTAGATTATAATAATACCCTTTTTCACGAGTAAGTGTTTCGTGGTTTCCAACTTCTACGATTTTACCTTGATCTAATACAACGATTTGATCTGCATTTTTCACAGTGCTTAATCGGTGGGCTATTACGACAGCTGTTCTATTTTTAAAGAACTCATCCAACTTCTCCATGATTACTTTTTCATTATTTGCATCTAATGCACTAGTTGCCTCATCAAAGAATAAGAAATTAGGATCTTTATATACAGACCTAGCAATAAACAAACGCTGTTTCTGACCTGTACTTAAACCGACACCTTCCATTCCTATTTTCGTATTATACGATAAAGGCAGTGACTCTATAAAGTCTTTAATATTAGCAACATCTACAGCATGCGCAAGTTTTTTCTTATCTACATAATCATCTCCTACAGCAATATTATTGGCTATCGTATCATTAAACACATATCCTTCTTGCATAACCACACCACAAGATGCTCTCCATGAGTATTGCGAAATATTCTGCAAGTCAGCACTTCCAATTTTTATTTGCCCTTCATTAGGTTCATAAAACTTAAGCAAGACTTTCATTAGTGTTGTTTTACCACTACCACTTACCCCAACAATAGCGGTTACTTTATTTGCTGGAATATGCAAGCTCAAACCATCAAGTACTTTAACATCAGAGCCAATATATCTAAATGAGATGTCTTTAATATCAAAATCTGCATTTTTAGGGATGTCTGTTATTTTTGTTTCTTCTCTTCCTTCTTCATCTTCTTTATTGTGTATTTCTCCTAGACGATCTAATGAAATACGAGCATCTTGTAATTCTCTAATAAAGCTTATTAACTGCGAAATAGGAGAGTTCAATTGCCCTACGATATACGTAACAGCAAACATTTCCCCCAGTAATAAATCTCCATCAATTACGAGTGTTGCTGATAAAATGGTAATTAAAATATTTTTAAGCTCGTTTATAAATCCAGAACCTACACTCTGATATTGTTCTAATGCAAGGCTTTCTATAGAAATCTTAAAGAGACGTGCTTGCATAAACTCCCATGACCATCTCTTTTGTTTTTCTGCATTATGAAGCTTGATTTCTTGCATTCCGTTAATAAGCTCAATCACTTTACTTTGTTCTTGACTTACTTGAGAGAAACGCTTATAATCAAGATCGGCTCTCTTTTTAAGGAAAATAACAATCCAGAAAAAATAAAGCACACTTCCTAATAGAAATATTCCAAAAATTTGAAAACTATAATAGGCTAATACAAAGCCAAACACCACAAGATTCACCATTGAAAACAACACATTCAATGATGATGTTGTTAAGATACGCTCTATACGTCTATGGTCATTAATACGCTGTAAAATATCTCCCGTCATACGTACATCAAAAAATGATATAGGTAGATTCATCAGTTTGATAAAGAAATCTGAGATTAAAGAGATATTAATACGGGTACTTAAATGCAGTAAAATCCAACTTCTAATTACCTCAACTCCTGTTCTTCCTAAGAATAAAGCGACTTGTGCAATAAGTATTAAATAGATAAAATTAATATCTCGTGTTTTAATACCTACATCAACAACACTTTGTGTTAAAAATGGGAAGACCACTTGCAACAAACTTCCTGCAAGGAGTCCTATGACTAACTGAACAATAAATTTTCTATATCTGAATACATATTTAAAGATAAAAGAGAAGCCAAAATTCTTTTTTTCTTCTTCAAAATGCTCTTCATAAAACTTAGGAGTCGTTTCAAGTAATAATGCAATTCCTTCGGCTGTAGCGTCTGTAGCATTATTCCCTATCCAAAATTTAAGGAGTTCTTCTTTTGTATATTTTAATATGCCATGTGCAGGGTCAGAAATATGAAAGACACCTCTTGAGATCTTATAAAGTACTACATAGTGGTTTTTATTCCAATGGAGTATACATGGCAATGGAACTTCTTCTTGAAGTTGATCCAACGTTATTTTCACCCCTAAGGTTCTAAAACCAAGTTTTTCTGCTGCATTACTAATTCCTAATAAACTACTACCAGATCTTGTGGTTTCACTAAGACTTCGTAGTAATTGAATAGGAATAGGTTTCTTATAGTATTTAGCAATCATTTTGAGGCATGTAGGCCCACAATCTTTACTATCTGCTTGTTTATAAAAAGGAAACTTCTTCAAAATGATACGTCTATTTTTTTTACTACTATTACTTCTTTTTATTCTTAAATGTTCTAATCCCCCACGCTACTTTATAATGTCTATACAAAAGATCATATACCACCATTTCATGCAATCTGTTTTTTGACCTAAACATCCTGTTCATAAGCATATGAGCATAACTTCCTAAATAGGCATCTATTTTTTCATTAGATGCAGACTTTTTAAGTGCTTCAATAGTCGTTTTACTCTTTTCACTTTTATACGCCAATAATTCCAAAAGAGGTTGATACTCTGGACGATCCTCGGCTTTAAAGTCTATAAAGAAAGTTATTTTTTCTCGTTTAGAACGGAATTTTTCATCTAATTGTTTCTTAAGAAACTTATTCATCCCAAACTCTTGTCCAAAGCCAGTTTTTAATCGTTCCATAAAAGCTAACTTTTGGTCTTCTGAATAGTCAAAATCTGCTAGCATGGTATCCAATGCTCTTATAGAAAAAAGCCATCGTAACTCTTCTCCTTCTTCCCCATCTACCATATCTAAAAAGTTAACAATCATATCACTTTCATGGGAGAATAACTGTTCTGCGGCTTCAATATGTTCTTCCCCGTATCGTTCAATTTCTCGATTGTAGGTGTCTAGCTGTATTTTCCATATTAAATCCGCTTTCGCGAAAGCGTGTAAATGTGCATATACTGTTTTCATAATGACCCCTATTGCGTCTGCATCTTTATAGTGAAAACGCACCCTAATATGATGTTTAGGGTCTGCATATCGTATAAAAAACCACTGATCTATATGTCCTTTTTGAAACAGCTCTTCTGTGATAGGCTTAATCGCTTCTGCAAGTACAATATCAGCTGTTTTTGTTCCTGTGTATATTTTATAATACACCCACGAATCTCCTGGTATAAATGTACGTTGTGTATTAGGCATCAGACTGTTGTTTTAAAAGGGTTTCATTGTAAAAAGATAAAATCACTTGATTTGTATAGGATGCATTTTCTCCAGAAACAACACTTTGTTCAGTATGTAAAAATTCTTTGAGTATAAATCGTCCTCGCTTTTTTACTGTTGACAACAACATTTGTACACTCGTTATATTTTTTAAATTGATTAGTAGTTCATTATCACTATCCTTCAAAAGCACGTATTGGGGTAATTGTTTTTCTTTTATAAATAGTTCCAAATTCTCTTGAAAATTACCCATATTTTTTAGGGAATTTTGAAGTGCCTCTATATCAGACTTTAAAATATTCCAAGTTTTTGAAGATAAAATAACTCCTTTATAGACAACTCTAGGCAAGAACGGAAAATCCCCTTCATAAGGTCCCCAGTGAAAACCGATCCCTCCTCGTTTATTTTGGCTCTGCATATTTGCCAAAAATTGATAAATAGGCAATGCACCACTAGAATAATTATGAGCATTACTTAAGTGTGGAATCACTTCTTTATTATATTTTTTTGAACGTAAAATAACACGATCTCTTTTTACAGATACCATTAAGTCATCAATGGGAAGTTGCGCCTCTGTATTTAATACAGATTTAGCTAAATATGGAATTTCATACTCTCTCAAAGCAGGTCGCATTAATATATTTCCTACTCTTGATTCTGGAAGGTGTACTATTTCTGCTAGGATTCTATTTGAATTACATCGTTTTTCTACAGCGATTATTTCATTTACATATTCATGTATTTCTGGATCACTATGACAGAACCTACCTAATAAATTTGCTGCACTAGAGCCTCCTACATTTGCCATTACAATCTGTTCTTCACCATCAATATTTACTACTTCTACCATTGTCGAAATGGTATCTGGCAAGTCTTTCCAGTTTTCTTCAAATTTGTCAAAATCTGAATCTATAAGCGTAACTATTTGTTTATTCTCACGTAAGCAGTCTACTAATTTTTCATGTAAAATAGTATGGATGGTATTCCACTTTACTTCTCTCGTCGTGATTTTTGCAGACCCACCTGGCAGCATAATATCATCTACTAACGCACTTACATCACCAGAATCTTTATTTTGAAGAAAGCCTACTCCTAGTTCTACATCTAATGCCTGAGATAAAGGAACTTCTCTATCTTCATAACGTTCATAAAATGCTTTTCTAAATTGTGATAATAATGTTTCACTAGGTGCTTGTGAGATCTTATTAAGCAAACGCATTACACGTCTTACTTTGTAAAGCAATTGCTTATTTAAACTATTTTTTTGGGGATGTAGCGACATATCTGTCTGAAACAGATACTTGAGTTCAAAACCCGTATTTAATGCTTCTAAAGAAGTACTTATATCTATATAGTCTGAAGACGGGTTTCCTATTTTCGTGTCAAGTTTTTTAATTTTTAGCTGTGTTTCTTCTAACTTTTCTACAAATCGAGCAGTGCCTTCAAGTTTTTTTAGAACAGGAATAATTTGATCTGTAAACTCTGGACCAGAAACAGACGGTTCTAGTTCACTCACTAGCAACTGACTATTTACCAATTCTTCTATAAACCCTGAAGCCACTTCTAATGAAATCTCATCATCTACCAAGCATTCTGATACTACCGCTAGTGTTGCTCCTGAAGCTGCTGTACTTAGTACTCTTTGTAAATATTCTGAATGTTGTACTCCAACAATATGATGCATCCTACGACTATTTTCATAGTGATACTCTACATAACGTAATTGTGATCCTGCTTTATATATACTTGTATTAGGATAAAAACGGAGTTGTTTTCGTATCGTTTCATCTTTTACAATATCTTGAGACAGTGCAACGAGATAATTCATATCAAGCCTCGTATGTCTTTTATTTTCTGTAGATTTTTTTAGAACAATGTCTGTCTCTTCTCCAAAAACGCCTACGGTAGTCCCTGCAAATAATCCAAAAGGGGTACATCTAGATGACATTCTACTTATGTATTTAAGTATCGAATATGTCATACGTTCACTATCACTAGGATTTGCTTGACCCTCTAACCATTTTTCAAAAGCGGTATATAAAGATGGGGAAGCTAAAAAAAGTGCTTCTTTAATATGTGCTTCTTGACATATTTTTTTGAGCGTATCTTGTGTTAAGATAGAATCTTTTGTAAGCTCAAAAAAGAAGTTAAGCGGGAGTAAAGGTGATCTTAAAACGTATTTGGGAAAATGGGTGTATTGCATTCTATAATGCGCTATAATTTAAGTTAATTTTAATTTCAAAAAGTTAACTACCAAGATACTAGAATATATTCATCTAAGCTAATAGTTTTTCTAATTAAACCCTCATTATTTACAATTTGTATTGATCTATTTCATTTTTGTTCATTCAAATGGGTAATTACATTTCATGTAAAAGCCACCTTGCAAACAAGATGGCTTTTACGTATTGATTTACTTCAAAATAAATCAATAGGTACATTTTATTAATAACATTCTCTTCCTGGAGGAGGACAGCTATTAAAAGCATCTTGTGTAGTGCAGCAATGCGAACCTCCGCCTTTTACTTTATTTAATTCTAGATTACTAATTACTTCTTTGTTTAATGTTAATCCTTTTAGTGAATTTTTCATAATTCTATGTTGTTACTTAAAATACCTACTCTAGTTAAGGTTTTCGGCTTTCCCTTGTCAAAAATTGGTTGTTAACAATGCAATAATTCTGACACTAAAGTAGCCTAGACAAAAAGATGAAAAAAGAAACCTATCGGTATTTTAGACAAAATACCGCATAAAAAAAGCGCTGACTTACAGCGCTTTTTTTCTTTATTTATTTACTAATGAAAATGCGAATATGTACAACCCATTTCTCTAGACAATTCTGGATCTGTATGTGGATCTGGATCTGTAGGATCACTACTTCCTCCTTGTATTTTCAATAGTTCGCTTGTATTAATCTTTGCTATCGTTAACTTTTTAAGATTTAGTGTTTTAAATTCTTTTTTCATGATACTAATTGTTTTATCTACTCCTACTCTTTTAAGGTTTTTCAGAATCCTCCTATATAATTGAATTTGAAATATACCTTAAGTGATTTTCCGTTCACAATGAAACAACCGTATTTTGTCTAAAATACGGTAGGATTTTCATCTCTTAAGCCGCAGTATTCTTTAGTATCTCGATATTCTTAATATAGTACGAAGGATTAATCCCTGTTTTAGATTTAAAGTGCTTTACAAATGATTTATCACTTTTATATCCTACTTCTAAAGCTATAGACGCTATAGAAAAAGATCGAAATCTTTTATCATTTTTTAATTTTGTCAATGCATATTCTATTCTTAAATCATTTATATATCCATTAAAGTTTTTACCCTTATGAGTATTTATTATTTTGGACAAATACGTGGCATTGGTTTTTGTTTTTTTGGCTATCGTTCTAAGACTACAATCAGGTTTTAAAAAGTATTCTTGTTTTTCCAGTTTAGAAAGTCCTTTCAAAACAGCATCTACTTTATCATCATCAATGGCAATCTCTGCTACTATTTTCTTAGTCTTCTGTTCTTCTTTTTGTTGTTTATGAGATTCAAGTTGATCTATCTGACTGATTAAATTATTGAATAACATTTTATTTTTTTTCTGCTTTCGCCAGAAAGAATACCCTACTATTAACAGTAAAACAAAAGTGATAAGCAATCCTATTTGTGCATACCTCTTATTTGCTTTCTCTAAAGCTATTCGTTCATTAGCTGCATTTTCTTCTTTTTCAAAAACTCTATTCCTGGTTTTACCTTCATTTTTTTTATATGCATTTGTAAGCTCCATATATATTTTATGGTATACCCAAGCTTGTTTATCTTCTCCTAATTCTCTGTGGCATTCCATAAGTAAGTAATACGTTTGAATAATAGGAAGTTTATTGGTGTCTTCATCTTCTAAATTAGATACTATTATATTCAGGTAATCAATAGCATCATGATATAACCCTTTATCATATTTAAGCTTCGCCAAAAAGTAATGTACTCTTACTTTCTGATGGAAGTCATTATCTAACGCATACTCGCTAATTATTTTTTTTGCTTTATCTAAAAAAAACTGCGATTCTTCTCTGCTATCTTTATTATAATAAACAATACCTTTCTTTATGTATAAATCTGCAAGTCCTTTTTTATAGTTTAAAGAATCTGCGATTTTTATTCCTTTATCTGCAAGTGATATAACTTTATCGTATTTCTCTGCTCCTAGATAAACATCATTAATCGTCGTAAGCATCTGTACATAATTTTTAGTATTCCTGTCTGAAGATTGTTCTAACGCTAGCAATAGTTTATCAGACATATCAAGTGCTTTTTCTAACTGATCATCCATTTGTGATATAAGACTGATATAACTCGAGGTTGCTATGTTTTCTAATGTTACATATGCATGTTTTTTAGCAATATCTATTGCCGTATTGTAAAGATCTACTGCTTGTTCATTGTTACCATCAAGCATAAATGATTTTGCCTTAATAATAGAAATAACACAGGTTCTTCTTTTTTCATTATTTTTCTTTGCTAAATCTAGCGCCTCGTCTAGATATTGATGCGCCTTTTCATAATTTTCTTCTTTAGAAAAACGTCTTCCTAATTCCTGGTATATCTCGGCAGTATTATTTTCTTTAGCACGTTTTAAAACCACTTTTTCATAAAATGCGGCTTTATCTAATTTTGCGCTTTTAATTAGTTGCACAAGCTCTTGTGAAGATTTATTAACTAAACTATCAGTAATCTGAACAGATGCTTCTTGGGCATAGAAAAAATGTGTAGAACATAAAATAATTAGTACTGTAATCGTATTGATTATAAGAGGTATTTTCTTTGAGAAAAAAGTCATTAATGTATTGAATAAGAATGTGTTTCCAAATGTAACTATTCTTACAACTAACTACTTAGTTAAATTATTATAATTAACATCTATTTATAATAAGAATATGTTATATACGCTTTCGCGAAAGCGTATAAAGAAGTGATTTTTCTATAATAGTATGTAAAAAAGCCCATCTTCTTCCTTTCAGAGAAAATGGACTTCATCAATTAATAATCAATAAAACTCAATTATTAATTACAAGCTACTAACCAATAGATTAATTCACTAATCTTCTAGAAGTGCTAATAATAGATAGGCCTTCAGTTAAATCTATTAACAAGCTATCCAAACATTATTTGCACAAACTAGATTTACGGGTCCCGCTAGACATGGTGGGCCCCAATAAGGACCTCCACAACAGAAAGCTCCTTCTTCTGGGCATTCTTGATCTATACAAAACCCAAAACCACCATTAATGTTTTTTTGATCTTCTTTCTTTAAAGATTCAATTCCTTTAATATTTAAAATGTTTTTTAACATAATATAAAATTTAAAATGAATGTATCCTTGATCATTTAATGACGCTCAAGGTTTGCGTCACACTCAAGCTTGAATATTTTAAATATCATATAATTAGTTTCCATAAATTGTAACAGGATCTAAGATGACATTGCTTTCACACATATCTAAGTAAAAGTCTGCCAATGACAAGTATTCCATCACTGTCAATGTTCCTCCAGAAGCAACATCGTCATAATTTGCTTGATCAAACGCCCATTGAACGCAACTTTCTGGGTGATCTTCTGCTAGTAATTGGTAATAAAACTCTTCACAAGTTTCTAATTCTGTAGAAGAAGCATTTGCAGTAAACCCTGCGAGTAATAGCAATAAAAAGCCTATTGTATTTTTAAGTTTTCTCATAATATATTTTTAACATTAATTTTTTATGTTGCAACACATTACAAATATGAACTGTATTTTTAGCACTTGCAATTTGAGCATACTGGTATTCATGAAAAACGAATTCGTTTTTCATGAATATTAAT
Source organism: uncultured Dokdonia sp. (assembly GCF_947492535.1). Taxonomy (GTDB): domain Bacteria; phylum Bacteroidota; class Bacteroidia; order Flavobacteriales; family Flavobacteriaceae; genus Dokdonia. Next base: position 153,518 of record NZ_CANLNH010000009.1, read on the forward strand.
AATATGTTCTAATGATTAGCATTAGATGTACATCGTATCCTTAGTGTGTACGACGAGACAAATTATCTAGTGAACTTTGATCGGGATTTACATTTCGCAAAAAGATATCGTGTAGGTTTAATAAATTGATAAAGGATACTTACATTTATTATCTCAAAACCACCTAATGACCCTTATTACTTTGTTATGAAGTTATTAACTCACCTTCTTATATGTATTTTCTTCTTAAGTAGTATCAATACTTTATTAAGTCAAAATAAAGCAAAATCTATTGATACTTTAAAAAATAAAACGGCGCAAGAACTTTTTTACATCTCTGCAAGAAGCCCTGACATTTCTATTCTTGAAAAAGCTATTAAAAAAGCCAAAGAAGAAAATAATATGTCAGTCCTTATCAACAGTTATAACTATATGGCTTTACGATTAAAAGATGAAAATAAACTATTGTATAGTGACAGTATTATTGCTTTAAAAGATACATATAGCAATAGTTTCTATCCTGCAAGTGCTTACTATAATAAAGGTTTTTATTTTTTTAATAACGGCAACTTTATTAAAGCAACAGATAATTTCATCAAAGCCAATGAATATGCAAATAGATATTATAACAAAGACATGATCGTTCGCTCAAAGCAAAGTTTAGGATTACTAAAAAAAGAAACAGGGGATTATAAGCAAGCACTTACGCTTTATAAAGAAAATTTTGAATTTGCTACTTCTGGAAATACTAATACATTATCAAACACAGATTATCTTGAAATTATTCTTTCTATAGCCTCTACTTACAACGAACTAAACAATTATGATTCAATATCTTACTATAACGACTTTGGAATTAAAGAATCTTTACGTTTAAAAGACACCACTAAATACAATGACTTTATTTTAAACGAGGCTAAAGCGCTTTTTAATAAAGAAAAATATGATCGCTCTTTAAATAATTTAATTAAGATATTACCCTATTATAAATCTAGTAATGATCATGCAAATTTATCTTTTACCTATTACTATTTAGCTAAAAACTATTTGAAATTAAAAGAAGACAAAATAGCGATTCAATTTCTAAAAAAAGTAGACTCACTTTATATAGAAAGCAATGATGCTAGACCAAAAACAAAAGTGCAAGAAAGCTATGCGTTATTAACCTCTTATTATAGAGATCAGAAACAGTTAGAAGATTTAATTATATACCAAGATAAAACCATTGCTTTAACCAATAAGTTGCATGCTAATGAACTATATACTAATAAAAAAATTGTAAATGATTACGACATCCCATTAATATTGGCTAACACCAAAAAAGCTATGGACAAGATTAAAGCAAAAGAAAAGCGAACAAAATTGCTTTCTTATTTCTTGGTCGTTATTATTATAGCTATTCTTATCATTTTGTTTTATTTAAATACACGAAGAAAAGTGTACAAAAAGATATTTGAGGAGTTAATCAGTAAAAAGGATGATACTTTAAATCTAAAATCAATTAAAAAAGAAAAACCTTCTACAAAAACAACATTAAATATTCCAGATACTGTTGTTTCAAAAATCTTAACTAGTTTAGAAAAGTTTGAGAAAGACAAGGAATATCTTAATTCAAAAATATCTATTGCTGGTTTAGCTAAATCTATTGGAACGAATCCTAATTACCTCTCTAAAACTGTCAATCATTTTAAGGAAATGTCTTTTTCTCAGTATATCAATACGCTTCGAATAACATATGCAGTAAGCTCTTTAAAAAATGATTCTATCTATAGAAAATACACCTTAAAGGCGATTGCTGCTGAGTTTGGATTTAACAATACAGAGTCATTTTCTAAAGCATTTTATAAAGAAACAGGTATCAAACCTTCTTTTTTTATGAGAAGTATTGAAAAGACAAACACATAAAAAACAGTGTTTTATGAATTAAAATTACCAATATTCATGAAAATCGGTATATACTTCTAAAATAAGAGTTCAAGTCTTCTTAGTTTTAACTCAATCAATTAATAAAACAATATTCATGAAAAAGAAATTAGATCTAAACAAATTCAAAATTGCGAGTCTAACAACAATGAAAACATTAAAAGGAGGAACTGGTGATGAAACAGGAGGAATTGAAACAGAACCTAACACACTACCTCCACAATGTTTAACAAATACACAACCCGATCCTGATTATAATTCTGACGGTCCTTTAACTCCTCCAACCTGTTTACAGACTTCTGCAGTACAAGTAACTGCTTTTTGTAATCATGGGTAATAATACATTGATGATCATGTTATTTAATAAATAACTAAAAAGGGTGAATATGTTATCTAACATATATATTCTTTTTTGCTTTATATCTTTATACGCTTTCGCGAACCTGCCTCGCCGGCAGGCAGGAGCGTATATTAAATTACCCAATCATTAAGCATTGATTCCAATCTGTTTTTTCTGGATTTAAATACGATAGAATAGCAAGTCCTATACCTGCAATACCTTCCAAAAGACTGTTTTCTTTTTCGTAGGTAGGTGTATCTCCACCTCTCCATTTCTTATATCCCGCAGATCCATCTTTATGATGGTCTATTGTCAACCCATAATCTATCCAATAATCGGCAGCTTCTTTAAAAATTGGAGTCCCTATTTCCTTATACATAAAATCAAAAATATGCATCACACCAAAAGCGCCATGGCATAATCCTCCATCTACAATTCGGGTTTCTTCTATATCTCTACGCGTTGCAGCATGTTCTAAAAGTTGTATTGAGGTTTGCTTTACATCTTCATTTTGCATCACTTTTGCGGCTTGCCAAAGCGAAACTGCAACCCCCAAATCGCCATAACACCATGCGAGTCTACTACTTTCAGTTTCTTCATTATTATTTGTAATCCAGTCCGGAAAATAAGAGGTGGTTACCTGTTCTCTTTTACGACTCATTAAATGATGTATTGACTGTTCTAAAAGAGGTAGTGCTTGTTTAGAAAAAACAGTGTGCTTTGAAAGTCTAGCTAAAAAATTAATAATACTAGATAATCCATGTGAAAGACTTAGGTTACACCCTTTAAGCCCTTCTTCTCTTATAAGAATTGATTCCCAATAGATGCCATACTCACCTTTTTGAGCTGTATTATCTAGCTTAGCAATCATCTCTAACAACATCTTTTCGTACTTTGCTTTGAGCTCTTCAGAGGTTGTATTTTCATACCTCTTTAAAAAATAGTAGCCTATTCCTATGAGGCCATGTAGAAAGTCATAAAAATTATCTTTATCATTGAGATTTGCAACATGATTTAAATAATCATCTAACACTCCTAGAAGACCATCTGTATCTACTTCTATAAATTCTAACTCATTAAGAAGTTCAATAGTCCATGCTGCTCCCGCAATTCCTCCACAAAACGTATGAAAATTGTATCCTTCATTAATGCTACCCACTATAGATGCTATAATTTCACTTCCAACATCTTCACTTATTTCATTAGGGTTATAGGCATTGTAATAAAAGTGATATAATGCAAGTCCTGAGCTACCTGAAAGCACTCCTACATCAGTAGTGTCTAGCTCTCCATTTGCTATAAGCTCTTTATTTATTTCTTCTAATTTATCTTTTAATTTTTGCTCACGCATACTGTACTAATTTTTAATGAAATATACACATAAAAAAGCCATCTTACGATGTAAGACAGCTTTTAAAATATACAATGAATGTATAATTTCTATACTAGAAGCACTGCATTCCTGGAGGTGGGATACTAATTAAAGTTCCTTCAGCGCTTCCTGGTCCGCAACCACAAGTTCCTTGTCCTTCAATTTTGTTTAATTCTAAACTACTAATTACTTCTTTGTTAAGCGATAATTCTTTCAATGATTTTTTCATGATAATTCTGTATTAGTTAATAAAGAGCCTACTCTATGTATAGGTTTTCGGCGTGTCCCTAAAATCAATAAATAATTAAAATTTATTTTTCGATTCTTTATAAAAATACACTGTAAATCAACGTCTTACAACTTAACACACCTCATATTAAACAAAATAAGGTGCTTAAAATCAATTATTTACAAAACACAACTTTAAAAACCTTAACTATAATTAGAACAACCTAGTATTTTGGTTTTTTTACGGAAAAATTTACAACATAAAAAAGCTATCTTTTTACAGATAGCTTTTTATAATGTATTAGGCCTCTAAACGAATATACATTATATTATAATTAGATATATTTTATTCTAGTAGCACTGTGCTCCTCTTGGTGGGCAGGTATTTAAAGGACCATCTGTAGGACAACAATGTGTTGCACCACCTCCATCAATTTTATTTAATTCAAGATTACTGATAACTTCCTTGTTAAGTGTTAATGCTTTCAATGACTTTTTCATGATTATTCTAGTTTAATAAAGACCTACTCTATTTAAAGGTTTTCGGTTTCCCCTTATATTATAGTTCATATTCTGACAAACTAAATACGATACTTGTTAACGCAATTTTGTATGGATGTATCATTCATAATAAAGGACTATCACAGGTAAGTGATAGTCCTTCTCATTATATATTATAATAGTATATAGTTCTATTTTCTAGTAGCAATATACTCCTGGAGGTGGGCAACTGTTTAAAGCGCCACCAGTAGGACAGCAATGTGTTACACCTCCACCTTCAACTTTATCTAATTCAAGATTACTGATAACTTCTTTGTTAAGTGTTAATTCTTTCAATGACTTTTTCATGATTATTCTGGTTTAATAAAGACCTACTCTATTTAAGGTTTTCGGCGTTCCCTTATAATTAAACACATAAATATTGTGTATTCAATCAGGAATCAAATTAGTCAACTATAGAGAGTTAAAAAAGTACTGTTGCCTTATATTGAACAAAATAGGGCAAAAAAAACGCTATCCTCAATGGATAGCGTTTTCATGAATCTTTACATGATTTTTATGGTAAATCATTTGTGGTGCAATAAAGATCTGAACAGTTATTGCTATGTTTATACCAATCAGTACCATCTGTAGGAATACAATCTCCTCCATTAATAATATCCATTCCTCTTGTTTCTATTCTAGCAATTGTAAGTTTATTAAGGTTAATACCTTTCTTTACTTGTTTTTTCATATGAGTGTGTTTTATAAAAATTAATGTTAGCTAATATGTTTGAAAATTATAACATATCTATTTTTAGCGTTCCTTAAATGTAATTGCAATCTCTATAGAAACATAATTCACAATCCCTAAATTGTTTAAAATAGGGCTCTATAATTAAGTAAAAAAAACAATAACATATTGATTTTAAATCTCTTGTATTTTTTTTATATAATATGACGGATTGATTCCTGTCTTAGATTTAAAATGCTTAGCAAATGAATAATCACTTTTATATCCTAATTCTGTAGCTATAGATTTAATAGAAAAAGATCTGAATTTCTTATCATTTTTTAATCGATTAACCGCATAATCAATACGCAAGTTATTTATATAATCATTGTAACTAAGTCCTTTGTGGGTATTTATAATTTTAGATAGATAGGTAGCATTTGTCTTTACTTTCTTAGCCATAGATCGTAAACTACATTCTGTATTAAGAAAAAACTCCTGTTGTTCTAAACGTTTAAGCCCCTTAAGTACAGCTCTCACTTTTTCATCATCAATAATTACTTCCCGAGACTTCTCTTTTGGTTTTAAGGATTCTTTAGAAGACTTTTCCAATTGATCAACCTTCTTAAGCAGTTTATCAAAAGATTGCTGACTTGTACGTTGTTTTTTCTTGTACACGTATAAAATAAGAACACAAATTCCAGAGACAGCAATAAGGAGGCATAAAAAATAGATAGCATTCCTTTTTTGAGCTGCTACTTCTTCGCCTAATATCCCTGTATCATTGTTATAAATTTTATTTACAACCTTGTCTCTATTTTTCTGATATTTTTCATTTAGTTTACTAAATTCACTATACCAATACAAAGATTCTTTATGATCGCCAAGACCTTCATGAGAGGTTGCCATTAATTTATAGGCATGAATAAGTCGTGGTCTATGATTTATAGACTCATCATCTCTTTTTACATCTATAATCTGCTGTAATTTATCAATTGCATTTTTGTATTCTTTTTTTTCTATGTAACAACTCGCCAGAAAATAATTAATATTAATCATAAAGGTTTTATTCTTTATGTCACTTTCTTTAAGAATATTATCTGCAATCTTCAAATATTGTAATGCTTCCGTATAATCCTGTTTATAAAAATAAACGGTCCCTTTTTTTGTATATAAATCAATCAGGCCTGCCTTATAATCTAAAACATTACTCATAGCGAGTCCTTGATTGACATACGTTAAAACAGTGTCATATTGTTGTACATCTGATTTATTTTTAGATTGTTGTATATCTAGATGTACTTCTGCAACTATGGTAAGTAAGTTTACATGAGCTCGTTCATTATGATACTTTGTTTCAGAGACAATAGCAAGTCCTTGATTACATACCTCGAGCGCCTTATCTAACTGCCTCATTCTTCTTCTAATAATAGCAATATTGGGGTGTATAATAACTATCCTGTGATTATCTTGACCTTGTTTTTGAGTAATTTCTAATGCTTTATAATAAGCATCAAGTGCTTCTTGATTACGCCATGCTGTCAATTCTAAACTTCCTAACGACGTATATAAATCAATGAGTTTTTCTTTATTCTTTATAAACTGAGCATATAAAATAGCTTCTTTGATATAGGATACAGATCGTTTATTATCTCCTTGTTTTGAAAATGTGCGACTCAGTTTTTCATATAGTACAACTCTATCGAGATCGCTTTGAAACCTTCGCAGTAATTCTTTTTCATAAGGAATAGCTTTTTCTTGAGACAACTCTATGATATTAGAAAAAAGCTGATCATTGGTTTCCTGCCTTAAATCGACGCGTATATTTTCTTGTTGTGCAAATGATTTGTTGTGTATACTTAAAAAGAAAATAATAAGTATAGGAATACTTGCTAGATATATATTATATCGTGAGGGGGAATACATCATATATTTTTAAGTCGGTTGAGAGACCTAAAAATAAGAATTCATTTTAAGATATACCCCTGAAATTTAGGGATTAACTTATTTTATTTATGGTGTTAAATACGCTTTCGCGAAAGCGCATAACAAAAGCCCATTGCAATACATCAATCTATCAAATGACGTGAAAAGTAAATTATCTCAAAAAGCTCATGAATATATGAATACTCATATCCATGTATCTATAGTCCTCAAGGTATAAAACCTTCCTAGAATAAAACTAGAATAAAAAAGGTCATTTATGAATAAATGACCTCCCTATTTCTATATATCATCTAGTTATGCCTGACAGCAGATGCAATGACCTTGAACTGGATGCGGTACATAACCGTCCATACATTCTCCTCCTGGATTTAAATATGGATTTATACATTCAAACTTTTGAATAGGTCCAAAACCTCCTTTGATTTGTTCTTTCTCTGACTTGTTTAATTCTTTTCCTAAATTCGAAATTGATTTTAACATAATTGCTTGTTTTTTGTATTATTTGAATTCTTGATCATTTAAAGACACTCAAGTATATGTCTACTTTATCTTAAAGAATATGATGTATTGTGTTAACCATATATTTTTATAAAGAAGCTATGTAATAGATTATTAAAAAATTATATACACGCTAGTATGATTATGTGACGGTATTCTATTTATTAATTGGCCACCAATACTCCAAATATTAGGGAATCTTATAGAAAAGACAAGGAAAGCTAATCGGAATTCTAAGAATTAAAAGTTGGAATTCTAAGAATTCAAAAAAGAAAAAAAAAGAACTAACAACCTTAATACAAGTGATTTAAAATCATTTATTTAACATCTTCTTCAAATAACCTATATATAACAAGTATACTTATGAAAATACTAACAGGCTCTTTTAAATAAATTATCTATTTTTCAAAAAAATATAATAATTAATGATGTATTCATTGACGCAAAGATCGCTTTACATTTATATAATTTTTATAGTACTTATTTCGCAAAATATCTTTGCTCAAGAAAAAGATTTTATAATTCCTGATTCTCTTAAGGGAAAAGACTTCAATTATTTAGACAAGCAATTCAGAACGCATTATTTAGACACTGTTACATCATTAGTATACCTAAACACTATTTATAAAAAAGGATTTATAGAAAATAATATAGCAAATCAATCTTTTGCTTTATCTCAATTAGCCTACTATACTACAAACAGAAATGACAAATTAGATCTTATTAAAAAATCTATTGCTAAAGGAGAAGAAGAAGCGCTTTACATGTCATTATCTGCGCGTTTGATGCTTGGTATAAATTACCACAGTCATTTTGAATATGAGGAAGCACTACAAGAATATTTACTATTGTATAATAACTCAAAGAAAGCTAATAGTGAAGTTTATGAGTTTAATGCATTAAATCGTATTGCGCAATTAAAAAGAGATATAGGAAATTATAAAGAAGCTTTAGAAACTTATAAAAAGTGTTTACATTACGAGAAGTTAAAGATACCCATAGACTCCATTTCTCTAACACGCACTTATGTAGACATGGCTGAATCTATGCGATACCTCAAAAAACATGATTCTGCCTCTTATTACTATAGATATATTAAAGACCATGGTTATAAAAAAAATAACTTCTACTTAAATATAGCCACTATTAACCAAGGAATTAATTTATATGAAATTGGCAAGCTTAAAGAAAGTGGAGTACTCTTACATCAAGGCCTTCAAAACATTAATTTAAATAACAAAAGTAGTCATAGATATCACATACTATCGCTACTATACCTAGGAAAGATTAATCAATCTCTAAATAAAAACCTAGATAAAACGAAACGTTATTTCCAAACTATTGATTCTTTATATACAGCTACAAATATTATCATTCCAGAAACTAGAGAAGTGTATGAATTTTTTATTAAAGACTATATAAAGCAAAAAGATGCAAATGCACAGATCAATACTATAAATAAACTAATGAAATTTGATAGCATTGCTGCTGAAAGAAAGATAAATACCCTTACCAAATTTCATTCAGAATATGACACACTTCAATTAACAAAAAGTAAAGAAGAAATCATTAAGAACTTAGAAAAACAGAAAACACAACTTAGCAAAAAAGTCATTTACTTAAGTGTATTCATTCTACTTTTTATCATATTATTTTTAATACAGTATAAAAAACATAAAACGTATAAAGATAGATTTAATAAAATTATTTCTGAATTAGATACACATAAAGAGAAAAACACACCTTCATATACGTCTTTAACTACTGAAGAAAAATTACTCGATGTCATTGATGAAACCACCATTAATACAATCGTAGATAAACTTACTGAATTTGAAGAAAAAGAAGGTTTCTTACAGAAAGATATCACGCTATCTATTCTTGCAAAAAAATGTACTACAAATACGAAATACTTACCTAAAATTATAAATGCCTATAAAAATAAATCCTTCGTAAACTATATCAATAGTCTTAGAGTAGATTATATCTTAAAAGAATTAAAGGAAAATACCACGCTACAAAAATATACCATCAAAACCATTAGTGAAGAAGCTGGTTTTAACACGCCAGAATCATTTGCTAGAGCCTTTAAAAACAAAACAGGGATTAGACCTTCATATTACATTAGAAACCTCAAAAAGAACGTAGAAAATTAGTCGTAATTCTAAGAATTTAGACTATTTCACAATATATATTTACTTCTCAGATAGTAATTACACTTAGATTTAGCACACATATTTAAACAATAAAACCTTATGAAAAAATCAAAAAAAGTACTTGAATTAAACAAACTTGTAATTTCAAAATTAAATGATCTTCATTCTATAAATGGAGGGTCACAAAATACAGACGAAGAGACTACATGTACTGGTCAAGGTGCATCAGATATATCTCCTTTATGTCCAAGAGTAAGTAGACCTAATGGGGTTTGCGACACTGAAAATGACAACACCTGTAATGGTAGACCAGGTGGTACGGGTACAGAAATTGTGAGTTTAGGTTGCTAATATTCCAATAATCGTATTCAGTTAACAACTTATAATAACTACAAGCGCCTTCCGTTGTATAGCTCGGAAGGTGTTTTTATTTTAGAGCACTTTTTGTGAGGGTATTTGTTATGCTTTCGCGAAAGCGTATACCAGAAAAATAAATAAATAAATCCTGTTTTACAGGGGTAAAAAGTTACCCGTCTCCACGGGCAATTATTATGAAGCAATACCACGACCTTATACGTCACGTACTTGAAAATGGAAATGAAAAAGGAGACCGTACAGGAACAGGTACAAAAAGTGTTTTTGGCTATCAAATGCGTTTTGACCTCTCTGAAGGATTTCCCATGGTTACCACAAAAAAACTCCATTTAAAATCTATTATATACGAACTCTTATGGTTTCTGAATGGAGATACTAATGTGAAATATTTGCAAGAAAACGGTGTGCGTATTTGGAATGAATGGGCTGATGAGAATGGTGATTTAGGTCCCGTATATGGCCACCAATGGCGTAGTTGGAATGGCGAAGAAATAGATCAGATTGCTGAAATTATAGAAACGCTTAAAACCAATCCTAATAGCAGACGTATGCTTGTAAGTGCTTGGAACCCTGGCGTGCTTCCTGATACCTCAAAATCATTTTCTGAAAATGTTGCCAATGGAAAAGCAGCATTACCGCCTTGTCATGCCTTTTTTCAATTTTATGTGGCCAATGGAAAATTGAGTTGCCAACTCTATCAACGCTCTGCCGATATTTTCTTAGGCGTTCCTTTTAATATCGCAAGTTATGCCTTACTTACCATGATGATGGCACAAGTATGTGGCTATGAAGCAGGAGATTTTATACACACCTTTGGAGATGCACATATCTACAGTAATCACTTTGAACAAGTCGAGTTACAATTGTCCAGAGAATTGCGTACTTTACCCACTTTAAAAATAAATTCTGAGGTAAAAGACATTTTTGGCTTCAAATTTGATGACTTCACCTTAGAAAACTACAATCCGCATCCACATATTAAAGGAGCAGTTGCAGTTTAAACCAATAATAAACTAAAAAGCAAATCAAAAAAATGAAGAAATTAGCCCTAGTTCTTTTCGTATTAGTAAGTACTGTATCTTTTGCACAAGAAGGTGTATCTATGAAACGTACCACAACACTTACCATTAGTGAAGTGCCGCCTACTTGGCCTGGATGTGATGGTTCTATCAACCAAAAGAACAATTGTTTTAGACAAAAATTGGCAAACCATGTTGTACGTGGTTTTAAATTTCCTGCAGGACATAAAAGCGGAACTCGTGTAGTCGTTGATATGATTATCAACACAAAAGGACGTCCAGAAATCAAAGGAATGGAAGGCGGATCTAAAGAACTACAAGCAGAGATTAAGCGTAAAATCATGTCGATGCCAGATGTGAAACCAGGACACTCTGGAGGAACACCAGAAGTACGTAAATATAAGCTTCCATTTACATTCTAAAGCTTTGAAATATATCGTTATTATCCTGTTTGTAATGATTTCAATAAACACATTACAAGCACAAGAAGATGTAGAAATTATAGAAGTAACAGAAGATGCTGTTCCAAAAGATCTACCGTTTGCTATTATAGAAAACGTTCCTGTATATCCAGGATGTACTGGAGAAGACAATGCATTACTTAAAAAATGTATGTCTGATAATATCGCTGCATTTGTAGGCACACACTTCAATATAAAAAAAGCGTCTAAAGGACTTGCATCAGGAAAACATAATGTTTTTGTAAACTTTAAGATAGATAAAGAAGGATTTGTGACAAACATAAAAAGTCGTGGCCCAAATAAAAAATTAGAAAAAGAAGCCATTCGTGTCATGAAAAAACTTCCTAGATTACAACCTGGAAAACAAAAAGGTAAAAATGTAGGAGTATTATATTCATTACCTATCACTTTTTACATAGAAGATAACACCAAGAAAGGGTAATGCCTTTTTATAAAATTACTCCAAAAGACACTTTAACGATGTCTTAACGTGAGTCCGCTTTCGCGAAAGCGTATAAAATTAGTAACTTTGAGAGTGACCTATAGATGGTCACTCTTTTGCTATGATAACAACTCAAACCCTCCTTGATTTCTTTAAAGAAACAAGAAAACATACAGAAACCATCTGTACCCCTTTACAAACCGAAGATTATGTGGTACAACCCATTGTAGATGTATCTCCACCCAAATGGCATTTAGGACATACGACATGGTTTTTTGAAGAATTTATATTAAAACACCATAAGCCAGGATATACCATCTTTAGTGATGACTTTGCGTTTGTTTTTAACAGCTATTATGAAAGTGTTGGTAAACGTGTAGTTCGTACAGATCGTGGTAATTTATCAAGACCTACCGTTGCACAAGTATATGCCTATAGAAAATACGTTACAGAAGGATTGATTGAGCTACTTGAAGAAAGCAAAAATGATGAAATCTTAAAACTGTTGACCATTGGGATCCATCATGAAAAACAACATCAAGAGCTATTACTTACTGACATCAAATATATTTTAGGAAATAACCCTTTAATGCCTGCATATGACGGCACTTTTTCTGAAAATACGATAGAAAAACAATCACAAGAATGGATTTCTATTACTGAAGGAATCTACGAAATTGGGCATCAAGGAAACGATTTCTGTTATGATAATGAATTGGGAAGACATAAAGTATATCTTCATGACTTTGAGATTTCTAATAAATTAGTAACCAATGGTGAATTTATAGAGTTTATAAATGCTAGAGGCTATCAAAAAACCTTACTATGGCATGCCGAAGGTTGGGATTGGGTACAAACACAAAAGATTATAGCGCCATTGTATTGGCATCTCATCAATGATGAATGGCATCAATATACGTTTAAAGGATTACAAAAAATAGATCCAGAAGCACCGCTAGCACATATTTCTTATTATGAAGCATTTGCCTATGCACAATGGAAAGAAATGCGACTTCCAACCGAGTTTGAATGGGAAGTAGCACAATCTCAATTCAATTGGGGACAACGTTGGGAATGGACAGAAAGTGCTTATCTCCCCTACCCTGGATATGCAAAAGAACCGGGTGCTTTGGGGGAATATAATGGGAAGTTTATGGTCAATCAGAAAGTGCTTCGAGGAGGCTCTGTGGCAACACCTACAAATCATACAAGAGCTACCTATCGCAACTTCTTTCAGACAGGATTACGCTGGCAATTTACAGGCCTTCGCCTTGTAAAATAACTGAAAGATCATACTATTTATTACGACCAACCAATCATATGACTACAAAAACAATCACATATACTTCTACCTTTGAAGAAGACGTTATAAAAGGGCTTACTTCTTTTCCCAAATCCTTATCATCAAAATACTTTTATGATAAAAAAGGAGATAAACTTTTTCAAGATATCATGGCAATGCCTACCTATTATCTTACCAATAGTGAATATGAAATTATCTCTTCTCAACAAGAAGCTATTAGTACTGCTTTTCAGGGAGAAAACGGATTTGACCTTATTGAACTAGGTGCCGGTGATGGCAAAAAAACCAAAGTCCTATTAAAGTACTTAACCCAACAAAATATAGATTTTTCATATTTACCCATTGACATAAGTCAGAATGTTTTAGATGGTTTAAAGGAAAGTGTCGAAAAAGAAATTCCAGGTATTGACATAAGACCTCAGCAAGGCACCTATTTTGAAGTTTTAGAAGACCTAGCTTCCTATAATTCCCGTAAAAAAGTCATTATGGTGTTAGGTTCTAATATTGGAAATTTATTACACCCTAAGGCTATTGAGTTTTTAGCTAATATTCGAGAAGGAATGAATACTGATGATTTACTATTTATGGGGTTTGACCAAAAGAAAAATCCGCAAACCATCTTAGATGCCTATAATGATAAAGAAGGTATCACCGCTGCATTTAATAAAAACGTACTCCACAGAATTAATAGTGAACTTGATGCCAATTTTGATGTAGATCAGTTTACGCATTGGGAAGTCTATGATCCAGAAACGGGTACTGCAAAAAGCTATTTGGTAAGTAAAAAAGAACAACACGTACGCATAAATAAATTGGAACTCGATGTTAATTTTAAAGCTTGGGAAACCATTCATACTGAAATCAGTCAGAAATATGATGATACAGTCGTTACTTGGTTAGCAGATGAAGCTGGCTTACAAATTGCAGACCAATTTGTTGACAGTAAAGGATTTTACAAGAACTATCTATTCAAAAAGAAATAATCATAATACACACATAAGCTATGAAAGCTATTTGGAACGACACTATTATTGCAGAAAGTAATGACACCATCGTCATTGAAGGAAATCACTATTTTCCACATGATAGTATTAAAAAAGAATTTTACGCATCTAGTGACACGCATTCTGTATGCCCTTGGAAAGGACAAGCACACTATTATACCTTAGATGTAAACGGAAAGCAAAATACAGATGCTGCTTGGTTTTATCCAGAAGTAAGCGAGTTGGCTACCAGTATTAAAAATCGTGTTGCTTTTTGGAAAGGTGTACAAGTAGTAGAATAATCTACTACAATTCATTCTTTTTCAAAAAGAAGTAACTCACTTGTAATACAAGTAATATCCCCATTGCAACTACTTGCATCAACACTACTTGAAATAGGTCGTTGTGAAAAAATACGATCAATACTATTTGTAAAATTCCCATAAGTGCTGCAATAAGAATAGGAATATAATGATCTAGTGATAAGAAGTAATAAGCAAAAATATTAGACACGGCAAAGAAAGAGGTAGCAAGCGCGTACCATCCTAATAAAGAAGCAATCGAAGTATACGCTTCTCCAAATAATAGCTGAACTGAAAAAGCAGGAAATAAAAATGTGAATGCTACAATGGCAGATGCTAATACGATGATATACCCAGTATACTTCACAAGTACTGGTTTTGTGTTTTCTCCTTTTTTCTTCTTCTCTACAACTGTTGGCAATAGTAACATAACAAACATCCACGTCACGAAATACACCACTCGCCCTATTAAAGCTAATGAGGCATATAACCCAGCTTCTTGAGCAGGAAAATAGTGCTTTACCAATAAGATATCGCTATTATTACAGATAATCTGAGTAAGTTCATAACAACCTGTAAGTATAAAAAAGTTAAGAATTGCTTTCTTGTCTTTGGCAGACAGTTGAATTCTGGGATACGTGTCACCTTGTTTCTTTTTAAGCGGAAAAACACCTGCAAGAAATGAAATTCCAATCCCTATCGCTACGGCTACAGAAGAGTTTATTTGAAAGATACTGATCAGTAAAAAAGTAAGTGCTAATCGTGTACACATTTCTAACTGATATGTAATAGATAGATTAATAAAATCCTTACTTCCTTGCAGTTCTCCTCTACGTACACTCATGATAAAATAAACAGGAATTGCAGTACCAAAAATCACAAACATACTATGTGATTCTGTTTGGAAAATCGTTTGTAAATCTTTTGCAAACCAAATAACCCCCATACCTAATACCAATGCAAAAGAAACGGCATAGGTATAACACATTTTTATAAAACGATGCAATACCGCAGATTCGAAAATAACGGTAAACTTTGCAACAGCAAGTTGAAATGTCATTGCAATAAATGATAGCACTAGCAATAATGTAATGAGTATTGCGGCATCAGAAAAGGCTTTAGGTCCTAACACACGACCTAGTACTAAATTATATATATAATTTCCACCGTTTACTAAAAACACACTGATCATAAAGAATTGCTCGGGTGTAATTCGGCGTTTAAGTTGTTTGGTAAGGGCTAACATACTTCTAATTTTTATGGTGAGTCTGCTTTAAACAGCACATTTACTATACTGTAATTGTTTTCTATTGGTCAATACTTTTTTGAGTCGTTGTATCATATAAATAACCTTATGACTTGTATCCTCTAGGTGATCTAAATTGACCATCACGCTATTACCTTTTTGAAGTTTCTCAAGGATATAACACTTGATTTCTTTTAATTGGCCTTCTTCGCATTTTCCTTTTATGTAATGCACCGTATTTATTTCTTTAATCGTAAGTTTCATGGTGATTTTATTTTTTAGGATTACTCATTTATTGATATAAGTAATACACTGGTTTTTCTTGACGTTTATAGACCAATTGCAATGTGTCTTGTGATCCATCTTTTACTATCGAATTATGTACTACTTTAAGGTGAGTGCGGTTTGTAATTACTGTAAATTCCATATCTATTGGTGTTTATTCTGATACAAATATGGAATATGAACTGTAGATGTTTGGATGTTTTTCGATGAGTGGTCATTCGCTATAGTTCAATGGTAAGAATATTACTTTATATGAATCTTATGATACTAGGTACGCTCCTGCCTGCCGGCAGGCAGGTTCACGACCAAAAGGGGGAGTGTAGCGTTAAAGCGTATACAACATACTTACAATTTCATAATAGACAGCATATTACAAAATCGAATTATAGCACTGCACAAGTCCTAAATGGCTAGTCATTTGACGTTTACATGTAATAACTGACTACCAAATACCATTTACTTTCGACGAATTGCAACTATCTATAGATTGTATCAGCGTGACTCAAACGTACCTTGCTATTGTAAAACAATCACCATGAAATTAGTACTTACAATAGTGTTATTATGTATAGGAATATACGGTCACTCACAAGAGATGAAAACAGGTTTCACCTATTTAGAAACGGGTCAATATCAAAAAGCCGAACATTTTTTTGAAACAGTATTACAAGAATACTCTTCTAACAAGACAGCACGTCTATGTTATGGACGCGCTATAGGATTACAAGGAAAAACAACAGAAGCAAAAGCATGGTTTACTACGTTAAAATCAGACTACCCTACAGATTTTGAAGTAGCACTAAATTATGCAGAAGCATTATTATGGAATAAAGACTATCAAGAAGCACGTACGTTTTACAAAACATTACTTAAGGAACAACCAGAAAGCTTCTCTGCTTTATTAGGATATGCCAATACACTTTCAAATCTTAAAGTGTATGATGACGCATTGAACTATGTAAATAAAGCCTTAGGCGTACAACCTGGCAATGCTAATGCTATGAATTCTCGTAAGTATATCCGTTTAGGAAAAGCTTCTGCACATATGCAAGAAGAGTCCTTTGATATAGCTATTGCTCTTCTACAGGAAAACATGGTAGATTTCCCAACAGATAAAGATTCTCAAAGCTTGTTAGCTAATATTTATCTATTACAAAAAGAATATGAAAAAGCAACAGCAGTATATACAGCCATGACAGACTCAGTGGCATCTTATACTGGACGTTCACTTGTTGCTCATACAAATCACAAGGAAAAAGAGGCGTTATCCTTAGCAAAAAATGCCGTTACGATAGCTGTCAAAACTACAGATAGTACAAAAATAATAATCGCTAAAGAACGATACATACAAGCCTTATTATGGAATGGCAAATATGCCGAAGCAAAAACAGCCATCACACAAGTATCAGAAGCATTCCCAGAAAACACAAAAACAGCTAGTTTACTAGCTACCTATGGAATGTATACTGGAAATTTTAAAAAGAGCATTACTACCTATGAAAAGATGCTTGCTAAAGATTCAACCTCTTTTGATGGAAATCTTGGCATTGCAAATGCGTATAGAGCACAAGGAAATCTTACCAAAGCGTATACGTATGCGCAAAAGACATTGCAATTTTATCCAAATCAAAAAGATGCCATAGGTTTGATCAAAACTATTGAAAACACCCTTTCTCCAGTTATCAATACAAATGCAGCGTATACCGTAGATAATGGAAATAATGAAGCGTATGCAATCAATGCAACTGTAACCATTCCTTTTTCTGAGCGATTTAAAATATTTGCTCAATATGGATATAGAACTACAGAGAATACGGTAAGCCAGCAAATGGCATATAATACGACACTGGGTCTGGGTGCACATTATCGTGTACTCAATAATACTTGGGTAGAAAGTAGTTTAGGTTTTATAAAAGCCAATGCACCTTCTAATGAGTATACCGATGTAAACGGATCTTTATTTTTAACATCTAGACCGTTACCATTACAATATTTAAAAGTAGGATATAGTAGAGAGTTACAGAACTTTAATGCCTCTCTTATAGATGAGAAAATATTTATGAATAACTATACCCTGAATTACAATATGGGAACCAACGTTAATTTGGGTTGGTACACAGGATATACCTACACCTCACAAACCGACGGGAATACTCGTCATTTATTATTTACTTCGTTGTATTATACATTTACAAAGCGTCCTGCACTTAAGGGAGGTATTAATTACCAATTCTTAGGTTTTAAAAACCAAGTGCCGACTTTATACTTTAGCCCTTCAAAATACCAGGCGTTAGAAGCATTTTTAGACCTTCAAGGAAAAAAGAACCACTGGACGTATAGTGCCAATATCGCAGGCGGATATCAGTTTATAGAAAATAATAGTGCTACTAGTCTTTTTAGAGCTGAAGCGAAATTGACCTATGATCTCACTGGACGTTTTCAAGTAGGTGGGTATGGAAAATACAGCACAATTGCTTCAGAAACAGCTGCCGGTTTTGAATTTATGGAAATAGGTGTGAAATTAAGATGGCAGCTTACAAAGAAGCCTCTATTTAAAATAGAGAAGTAGTATATTTTACTTTATAGTTTTAAAGAAAGAGGCTCCTATTCGCTTGTGAATAGGAGCCTCTTTTAGTTTTGTATATAAACTCTTTTAAGGATCTTAACGATAGAAAAAGTAACTTTATACACTAATTAGAAATTATAGAATGAGTGAATTTGACATTGTAATGTCTGAAAGATCAGATTTTGAACTTTACGAGATTATTTATTATAAAGAAGGCAGTTACAGACAGGAAGCATTAGATGCTGCCAAAAAGGAATTTGATGCGAGAGCTATTAGTTCAGAGAAAATTGCTCAATTCGAACAAAAGATTCAAAAAGCTAATCAACTAAAATTAGAAAAAGAAAAAGAAAAAACTGAACTCAAAAACAAAGCAATCAGTTATAGTAAATTCCTAATTCCCACAGAAAAAGATACGCTTCCAAAAACCATACTTTCCCTTTGTATTTTTTTGAGTATCTCCTACATATACTATTTATTTAATGATATTAGGATGATCATAGCCTTCTTTGAAGACATTGCAAATTGGGATCTAAGCTATATAGAATATTTATTTCCCTATATCCTGTTTCCAATAGGTATATATGGATTATGGAAAAGTAAAAAATATGGATGGTATTTAATCGTTGGGCTCCAAACATACTTAGCATTTTCAACTATTTATTCTGGAATAATTTCATATAAATATTCTATGGGGAGTACTGACGGACTTTCTGCAATACTAGATACTTTATTTCCAAGACCTACTATCTTAAGTATCATTTTACTTTTTGTAGTTTTATTTGGAATCGTATACTTTTTAAATCGGATTAAAGTCTTAGAAATTTTTAAAATTAAAAGAACCAACGGACTACTCTTTGTGCTTGTTGTTTTTGCTATAACAAGTATTTTGTGGTGGAGTTTAATCTAAAAACTATAACTAATAATGGAATCCAAAATATTAAGACCGAAAAAAACAAAAAGCATAATACTTATAGTCATTAGTATTTTATTTGTACTTGGAGGGTATCTGATGCTTGAAGAAAAATTCTTCATAGGTATTATTACCATCATTTTCTTTGGATTAGGAATCATCATATTTACAATCCAATTATTCCCAAACACTTCATATTTAAAATTAACCAAAGAGGGGTTTGAAATGCGAACTCTTTTCAAATCCAATTTTACTAAATGGAGTGATGTTAAAGAGTTCAGCACAGACTATATCGGACCTAATAAAATGGTCATGTTAAACTATAATGAAGAGCACACAAAATATAAAAACGGGAAAAAGATTGCTAAAATACTTTCTGGAAGCGAAGGGGCTTTACCTGATACTTATGGAATGTCTGCTAAAGCATTGACGCAACTTATGAATGAATGGAAAGCTAAACATAATATGTAGTAATAATATGTATCACATTCTATTTTCCTAAACAAAAAAGCCCCCATGGGCCCTACCCCACGGAGACTTTTTCTCACCATAAAATCAATTAAAAACTAATCACTATTTAATCATAAATCGTCCAGTATAGGTGTGTTGTTGATCGTCTGTAATTCTATAGACATACATCCCCGTAACCAGTTGTGGTGCACTATACGAGATAGCTTGGTTACTTGAATGGGGTTGTATATCCTTTTGATCTACTAGGCTCCCCAACATATCATATACTTCTATTTTTATGTTGCTCGCCATTTGTGGTAATTGTATTGTTGTACTACTTGTAAAAGGGTTTGGATAATTCCTTAAGGTTGTACTTTCTGTTTCAAAGGCATCTACTGCCAATACAGATTCATTTGAAAAACGAAGCTGCTGGATATCCATTTCTTTTGTTTCTAAGCTGCCACTTTCTGAAACCATTGTAAAGACAATAGTAACTACATCCGTAAGATCTGCTGCTTCTACAGGCACCATAAACTCTTGTAATTCATCTGTCAATGTAATCGTTTGCTTGTATTGATCTTCCCAGGCATCTATACTCTGTTTTACAAATGTGATTTCTAAATCTCCTGTTCCTCTTGCTTCTAATGTAAAGCTCGTATACTCAGATACATCTACGGCTTGGAATCGAGGCGTTAATGCTCTGTATGTAGCTACATAAGAACTCGTAGTTGCTTCTACATGTACATTTCGTTCTATTGGAAATAGATCTATATCAAAGGTTTCTGTATTTGGGTTCACGATATAGTCTTGTACTGTCGTTCCTTCTTGGCTATCATCTATTCCCCAAGGCCCATCTGACATAAACAAATCATCAGGTGTAGCAATCCCATCTCCTATTCTAAATCCAATATCAAATAAATTTCCAGTTTCTATAGTCACATTTGTAATATAATCTCCTTGTAAATCGATCGTAGATGCCATCGTAACTACTTCACTAGTTTCTGTAGTGCGAATACCTGCATCAAATGCAATTTCTTCTGTTTGATTGGTATTGATGATCTCTAGATCTAATCCCCCGTTTACATAGGCTCCTTTTCGTACGAATACCGTAGGTGGCGTTGAATTATCATACTCAGTAATTGGTTTTTCAATGTTAAGTAAGTTTAATACTTCGGTTCCTAATAGATATAAATCATCTATAGAGTTTGACCAGATTTGAAAATTATAATACGTGACATCTTCTTCATACTGATCTAAGTTCCAATGACTCTCTACGGCAAACTCAGTATCTCCTGTAATAGCTTTCGCCGAAAGGCTTAACACAAATTCTACAGTACCATCAGGATTTTTGATCAATGATTTTATAAAAGGCTGCTCATTAATATCGATGGTAGACACAGAAATCAATTCTCCGCCTAATAAACGATCACATATATATTTGGTGTGCTCATACACGCCATCTTCTGTTTTAAGCGCTAGAATAGACGCCACTGATATGTCTTCTTTGATGTAGTCTACCGCATATACTTCGGTGGCATTGGTAATTGTAATTAAATCTTCTGGAGTGGATGCTACAACATACGATTCATCAATTATTTCTAGTGGAATAAAATCTTCTAATTGTATTGATGCATCTGCGTTACGATGTGCGTAATTTGAAGTTTTCTCGACACGCGCTGCTGTTTCTTTATTAAATGTATAATTTGTTTTAGCTCGGTTATAACTACGTTGGTTAATCACATCAGAAAGTCTATTATTACTTTCTAAGCCTCCATTATTTGCACTAGAACTAGGTGCTTCTATAACTTCACAATACCCATATCCAGAACATGAAGGATCTTCACAATCTATCAATCCATCTCCATCATCATCTATTCCGTTATCGCAGATTTCTTGCAGAACAGGTGCTGTGCAACAACGAGCTCCATCATTACTCGAGCTTGAAGGTCCAAAAGCAAATAAGTTTGAATCTATCTCAATATTACCATCCAAATTTTGTACGCTATGAATTACATAGATTGCCCCTGTCTGGTTTGCAGAGACATAAAAACGTCCTGAAGTATCAAAATAAACAGCTCCATAGGTATAATCTAAGCCTGATAAAATAGGTACTTCTCCAAGTGATTGTACCGCCCCATTTGAAGGATCTATTCGATACAAAATATTAGTATTTCTTTCTACGGCATATAAAAGCCCATCTACTGCATTAAATGCCCAATCATGAATACTAATTCCTTGCGATAATGATTCTGTAGCTATATATTTTCCATAATTTTCAGATTCTGGATGTACATCTATTTTATAATAGGTTGTACCTCCGGATTTAAGATAATACACGCCATCTAAACTAATATCTCCAATGTATCTATTACTCGTTGGTAATTCTGGCACATAAAAAGTAGTCGTTGTAAAGTTCTTTCCTATACGTACAATGGTTTTTGAAGGAGTGCTTAATGACCCCCATATAAAACCATCTGTTCCATTATGTGCTGTAGCATTTATATTTCCTTCGGTTACGTTTTCTGCTGCCAAGTATGAGTTTCCAGAAGCCAAATCAATCGCATACACATCATTATACTGAAATAAATAAGCATTGTAATCACAATTAAAAGGAATGTCTTGAGCTTGTGAGGTTAGCGTTATAAATGTTAATACCAGTAGTAATAATCTTTTCATGGCCTGGGTCTTTTTGTTTTATAAGAACAAATGTAGACCGAAGAGCCTCCCTATTTTATAAAATTCGTTAGGTCATCAGGAACTATAGACGAGTGGTATTTTAGACTCGTTAAATGGTTTAGACTATTATTTTAACTTCACTTTTTCTATGCAAAGAATCAATTAGTACTTTTTGTTTAATTCTAATTAAATTTCAATTTATTCATTGACAATAGACAAAGTTGTTCATTTTCTTTGCTTGTCCAAAGAAAACGGAACCAAAAGAAAAGACACTTTTTCTTAGGTATTTTTTCGCTTAAAGCGAAAAACCATAAAGAGTTTTCTAAATTTTTTCCAAGGCTTCAAAAATTTTCAACGAAAACACTTTACTATACTGGAGAAAAAGAAAAAAACAACTTAATTTCAACAAATAATCTATGTTCTATTTTCCATGAGTGAAGGAATCAATATTCTTATATAAAAACTATAGATACTTTAAAATACCCTCTGCAAATTCTTCGGCAGAAACGGGTTGATTACGTACCCAAAGCTCGGGTTCTATGATTTCAAGCTCACCTAAAAGAATGGTTCCTTCTGTATCCCAAATAATATCTGCTCGACCATAGGCAGGCATAGGATCACAAGCATTAAACACATTTTCTGCAAAAGCAATTTCCTCAGGAGTTGGTGTATAATCATATACCGTACCTCCAAAATCGTCTTGCACTCGATAATCACCTGCTTTGGCTTTTTTAAGAATGGCATGTGTATATTTCCCATTAAATACCATAAGAGACGCTTCCCCGAAACTCGTAATTGTTTCTTGGAACGGTTGTATCAACATATCCCGCTCACTTACCAGTTTTTTAAATAAGTCTTCAAACGAAGTTCTTTCTTCTTGACATACTTTATGTGTATGAAATGCACCTCCAGCAATTGCTGGTTTTATCACAACATCTGTCCATCCTTTTTCAGCACATACACTATCTATAGAGCGATACGCATCCGTATCTACATAAGCTGTAGGAACAATCGCAATTCCTTTTTTTTCTAAACCTGCTAAGTAATGTTTATCGATATTCCAATCGATAAGGGATTTTGGATTGATTAATTGTGTTTGTGTTTTTACCTTTTCAATCCATATAGAGAATTCATCATATCGCTCAAAATAATCCCATATCGTTCTAAAAACAACTGCTTTTGTTTGTGACCAATCGTAATTAGGATCATCCCAATAGGTGCAATCTACTTTTACCCCTCGTTTTTCTAGAGCTGCTTGCAAAAGTTTTCGTTCCTGTAAAATATTAGAAATATAAGGCGTCACCTCTTTGGGTTGAAAATAGGTTTTGCAAGTAAGGAGTGTAATATCTGTCATTGTTTAATGAAATAATGGGTTAATGGGTTAATGGGTTAATGGGTTAATGGGTTAATGGGTTAATGGGTTAATGGAAGAAATAAAATAAATTGTTACATAATTAATTATATTTCAAAATTTATTCACAGCATTATTTTTTTATCGCTCTACATTCGTCGTTCGTCGTTCGTAATTCTGTACTCGGTAATTTCGATACATTTCGACAAGCTCAATGCAACGCAATTTTAAAATTCACGTTGTTTCGTTTTAAAATCACTCAATCACCTTATAGTATTCATTATTATATTATATCATTATCTCATTGGAGATTAAAACTTCCTATCTGGATGAAACAATGACATATCCATACTGGGTTGTATCTCATCAATAACTTCTTGCACTAGCTTCCCTGTAGAAGGCCCTAAACTCCATCCCATCATTGCATGTCCTGTTGCAATCGTTAGGTTTTTACATTTTGCACTTTTCCCGATATAAGGCATTCCGTCTGGAGATACGGGGCGCAAGCCAGAAGCCGCTTGTGATTTTTCTATTTTAGAAATTTTTACTTCTGGGAAGTACTGCGTTACTCCTTCTGCAATAGCTTCTACTCTTGTTGTATTAATTGTTTGATTAATTCCTGCTATTTCCATCGTTCCTGCAAAACGTGTAAATCCGTTCATTGGGGTGATGGCTACTTTCCGTTCAGCGAGTATAGATGGATAAGTAATTCCTGTGGGCGTTGTGGTTTGTATACGATATCCTTTTCCTGCTTGTAATAAAAGATTCAAATTCAGCTTTCGCGAAAGCGTACTTGTCCATGATCCCGCGGCGAGTACATACTCATCTGCTTTGAGCTGTTCTTTATCGGTTTGCACATGCGATATTGTTCCATTTTGAACACCAATATCCGTTACTTTCTCTTCTTTCCGAATCGTAACGCCAGATTTGATTAAGTATGCTTTTAAATCTTCCATAAACTCATCGGGAGTCGTATGGTGATCACATTCAAAATAGGTCGCTCCTACAATATTTAATTGTGCATCAGGCATCATTTGTTGTACTTCTTGTGATGTAACCGTCCGAGCAACTAATCCTTCTTTCAAGGCATAATCTACCAAATGACTTTCTTCTTCCAGAATATGTTCTGATTGGCAGAGCATAAACAATCCTTTTTTCTCCAGTTGAAAATCAAACTTTTCTTCTTGTTTTATTTGATCGTATAAATCACGTCCCATAACGGCAATTTCTCGCATGGCTGGCACCGCACGTTGTACATGTTTTGAGGTACAGGACTTATTAAAGGCCCACGTCCATTTTATCAAATCTGAATTTAAACGAGGTTTAATATATAGAGGGCTTTTTTTATCCAGCATCCATTTTAACCCTTGTTTCATAACGCCAGGTGCCGATAACGGAATCAAGTGACTAGGCGCTAAATAGCCTGCATTTACATATGAGGCACCACCTTGCATTTTAGATTGGTCTATCACTGTTACCTGATGCCCTGATTTATGTAAGAAATACGCACAAGATAATCCTATAATTCCGCCGCCGATGATGATACAATGTTTCACTTTTGCAATGATTTAATGATTTAATGGGTTAATGGGTTAATGGGTTAATGGGTTAATGGGTTAATGGGTTAATGGGTTAATGGGTTAATGAAAGAAATAAAATAAATCGTTATACAGTTATTTATATTCCAAAAAATTATTCACAGCATTATTTTTTCATCTCTACATTCGTCGTTCGTAATTCTGTACTCGGTGGTTTCGATACATTTCGACAAGCTCAATGCAGCGCAAGTTTTAAACTTCACGCTATTTCGTTTTAAAACCACTCAATCACCTTATGTTATTCATCACTTCATCATATCACCGAAAACCCAAACGCATACGGATCATCTTCATCTATCGTAATCGTGTTTTGTCCATACACACGCGCCCAACCTTGAATACTTGGAATGATCGCTTTATGAGTTCCAATAGTTACTTCTTTTTCTACACGACCTACAAATGTAGATCCTATAAAACTTTCATGGATATAGGCTTCATTTATTCCTAATTTTCCTTTGGCATGTAATTGCGCCAATCGTGCCGATGTCCCTGTTCCGCAAGGGCTACGGTCAATAGCTTTATCTCCATAAAAAACAGCGTTTCTTCCTGAAGATTTAGGATCTATAGGGTCACCTGTCCAGAGCAAATGTGTGACATCACGAATGGTCTCATTTTCTGGATGAATAAATTGATCTGGATAGTTCTCTTTAATACGTTCTCTCACTACTTGACTATACTGTATAATCTGACTGGCTGTAAAATTATGTACTCCCGAGAAGTTTTTTTGCGGATCTACAATGGCATAATAGTTTCCACCGTAGGCCACATCAAAGGTGATTTCACCTAGGTCTGGGCAATCAACCGTTAAGTTTTCGGCAGCAAGGTAAGAAGCAACATTCGTTAGTTTTACCCAATCTACTTTCTCTCCTGTTTGTTGATACTCTATTTCTACCAATCCAGCTGGCGCTTCCATACGGACTTTACCAGGTGTTTTGGGTTGGATCAATCCTTCTTCGATAGCAATAGTCATGGTGCCAATAGTACCATGTCCACACATCGGTAAACACCCTGAGGTTTCAATAAATAATACACCTACATCATTTTTTGGATCATGTGGTGGATATAAGATACTTCCACTCATCATATCATGACCTCGAGGTTCAAACATTAATCCTCTACGGATCCAATCATATTCATTAATAAAATGCTGGCGTTTTTCACTCATAGAATTCCCTATAAGTTCTGGACCACCTTCTTTTACTAGTCGGACAGGGTTACCACAGGTGTGTGCGTCTATACAAGTGAATTTATGTGTCATATATAACATACGAAATTAGAAATACGAACGACGAATCTTAATTGTTCATACTTTTTCTTTACTCTATTCTCTATTACTTTTTTAATTCCAATCGGTAATTTCGATACAATTTGCTTACAGCAAATCACTCAATCACCCTTAGTCTATTTTAGAATCTTTGATCTCCTCTTATTTTTCGTTTTTCTAATTTCCATTTTCTTTGATAATCCAATCTCTCACTCGCTTCTCCAAAATCTCCAAAGTCACGGTTCCTTGACCTAGAATCACTTCGTGAAACTCACGAATATCAAATGCAGTTCCTAAAGCTGCTTCTGCCTCAGTGCGGAGTTCGCGTATTTTGATCTCCCCTATTTTATAGGATAATGCTTGTCCTGGCCATGAGATATAGCGATCGGTTTCTGTATTGATTTCATGTATGGATAATGCGGTATTTTCAGACATATAGGTAACGACTTGATCACGTGTCCATCCTTTGGCGTGAATTCCTGTATCTACTACGAGTCTACAGGCTCGCCACATCTCATACGTAAGTTTTCCAAAACGCTCATACGGCGTTGTATACATACCCATTTCTTCAGCGAGAAATTCGCAGTATAATCCCCATCCTTCGCCAAAAGCAGAGAGGTACATATTTTTACGAAACTGCGGAATATCATCTCCTAATTCTTGATTTAAACTTCCCTGTAAATGATGTCCAGGTACTGCTTCATGGACTGTTAGAGAAGGTAATACATACAAAGGTCTACTAGGAAGGTCATAGGTATTTACCCAATAATACCCTGGATCTGTACTTCCTTTGGCACTTCCTACATAACGTCCTGTCGTATACTTAGGCGCAATCGCATCAGGTACGGGAGCCACTCCGTATGGTTTTCGCGGAAGCGTTTTAAAAAATCGAGGCAATTGTGCATCGGCTCGCTTTGCCATATCTCGTGCAATCATTAAAATCTCTTGAGGTGTCTTCGCATAAAACTGCTCATCGGTACGGAGAAATTCTAGAAATGCTGCAAACGATCCTTTAAAATCTACCTCAGCAATGATCTTTTCCATTTCAGCTTTAATACGTGCCACTTCTTTGAGTCCTGTTTGATGAATCTGATCTGCTGTGAGGTCTAAGGTTGTGTAATAGTTGATTCTATTTTGGTAATAATCCCTGCCATTTGGAGTTTCTGAAACACCAATCGCTTTTCGTGTTTTAGGAAGGTATTCGTTTTCAAAAAAGGCCTTGACACGCTTAAACGAAGGAATCACTTTCTTTTCTATAGCTATTTTTGCAGCAGCAAGCACAGAATCTTTTTGGGTATCTGTAAGCGAACTTGGTAAATTCTTAAAAGGCCCATAATAAAAACTGTCTTGGTAATCAGTTACAATTTGAGAATCATAGGTACTCTCATACCCATTAAAAATTACTCTAGGTTGAGAAACACCTTTCTCCAATCCTTCTCGTAACAACGGAATATATTGATCTACTACATCTGGAAGAGCATTGAGTTTATTGAGATACGATTTTGCTTGTTTATAATTGGTAATAGGTCGTACCATATAATTCCAACTACTATGAAATCCCGAATCTGACAGCAACGGATTTAAATAGCGTTCATAGGTATAATAATCTACGGTTTCTTGTAATTTAAAACGAAGTAATGCTAGTGAGATGGCTTCGGTTTCAGAAAGGGTATTTTCAGAAATGGCTGCGAGTTTGGTTATTTGCGCTTTCGCGAAAGCGGACTCCTCTTTAAAATATTCTTTAGAGAATAATCCCATAGGATAGTCTTTCCCTTCATATCCTTTGTGACTTTGTACTTCTTCAATAATGGTATGAAGGTTTTCTGATGGGGATTGTGCGAATGTCATTGCACTACAACTGATGGCCAGTAATACACTTACTATCTTATTCATATTATATGTCTTTTAAACACCTCCCTCGATCCCTTACTTCAACAAGTTCAGCACAACGCCTTTCTAGGAGGAAAGTCTGCATCTGATGATTATTTATTTTAAAAATGCGGGTAGTAATTCTTCTGGAAATCCTTGGTAACTAAAAGGTCGTACCCACCTTTTAATAGCTTGGTTTCCTACTGCCGTAAAGCGGCTATCTGTAGAAGCTGGATAAGGACCTCCGTGGGTCATGGCGTCTACTACTGCAACCCCAGTAGGGACCCCATTAAAAATGATACGCCCTACACGGTTTTGCAGTCTTTCAATTAGGGGTGAAAGATCTTTATAATCTTCTTGCTCAGCTAAAATTGTTCCTGTTAACTGTCCTTCTAACTGGCTTATAATTTGCAATAATTGTTGTGTGTCGTCGCATTGTACTACTAATGAAAAAGGTCCAAATACTTCTTGGTGTAACTTTGGATTCTTTAAGAAAGCGTCTCCAGAAACTGTTCCTATTTTTGCTTGCGCATAATTTTCTTGAACAGTGTCTTGATGCATAGCGACTACAGTCGTATCAGGTTGGCTAATGACAGCTGCTCCATTTTTTTCATACGCTGTATGAATGTTAGGATGTAACATACAATTTGCATCTATTGCAGCCGTTTTTTCTCCTAAATTCTGTGTAAAGGTCGTAAATTCTGGGCTTTTAATCCCTAAAATCAATCCTGGATTTGTACAAAATTGTCCAACACCTAAGGTAATCGAATCTGCATAGGTTTGTGCAATCTCTTCCGAACGTGCGTTTAGGGCGTTTTGAGTAACGATAACTGGATTGATGCTTCCCATTTCTGCAAAGACAGGAATCGGTTCTTCTCGTTGAGAAGCAAGATCATAAAGAGCGCGTCCTCCTCGTATACTTCCTGTAAATCCAACAGCTTTTACCATAGGATGTTTTACTAATTGAACACCTACTTCAATACCTGCACTATTTAAATTTGAAAAAACACCATGAGGCATTCCTGTTTTTTGTACTGCTTTTTGAATCGCACTTGCCACTAGTTCTCCAGTACCTGCATGCATTGGATGTGATTTTACAATCACGGGACATCCTGCTGCCAATGCACTGGCTGTATCTCCGCCTGCTGTAGAGTATGCTAATGGAAAATTACTTGCTCCAAACACAACTACAGGTCCTAGAGGCATCAAGTATTGACGTAACTCATTAGCTTCTCCTGAAATGGTTGGGTTACGCCAATCTTCGGTTTTTATAAGATCTGCAAACATGCGTAGTTGTCCTAAGGTACGACCACGCTCTCCTTTAGCTCTTCCTTCGGGTAATCCTGTTTCAGACATATATGTGGTTACTAGTGTATCACCTAGTGCTTCGATCTCATCTGCAATGGCATGCATAAAAGCAGCTCTTTTTTCTCCAGATATATGTTGATACGTATCAAAAGCTTGATATGCAAGTGCTACAGCCAAGTCTATTTCTTCAGAAGTAGCTTCTGTAAAAGAAGTAGCATTGGCGACATTTAATTTTGGATTTAACGTTTGGTACGTCATCTCTCCTTTTGCGCTTAAGGCATTGCCTATATAATTTTTTCCTGTGATCATTTTATGAATGATTAACTATTTTAATGAATAAATGCTGATGCCTATTATTTATGTTTTGTTCTTAATTCTTTCCATATGCTTCTCAATATCTACAGGTTTATGAATCTTTTTTGTAGATACTGGATACTTTTCTAGTAATGAAGCTGGTCGTATCGGTCGTTTTTCAAAACCGCCACCACAATTAGGACAGACTTCTTGCAATACATTTTCTACACAATCACTACAGTAGGTACATTCAAAGGTGCAGATCATGGCATCGCTAGCATCATATGGAAGTGCTTTATCACAATGTTCACAAGAAGGGCGTATTTCTAACATCTTATTTTTTATAAATTTTTATAATCTGGTAAGGTAGGTCTCGTTTCAAGTCCTTTTTTAATTACTTGTAATACATGCGCTCTTTCTTCTCCTGATAATGGTAATCGTGGTGCTCTTACATGTTCTGTACCAATCCCTGTATGTACTTCTGCTAGTTTTATATTCTGTACTAATTTCGGGTTTATATCTAACTCTAGCAAGGGTAAAAACCATCGATATATAGCAATAGCTTCTTGAATACGTCCTGCCTTTTGTAATTCATATATCGCAACAGTTTCTGCTGGGAATGCATCTACAAGTCCAGCAATCCATCCATCTGCTCCCATAAGAAGTGATTCCAATGCTAAGGTGTCTACCCCTGTCATTATTTTTAATCGATCACCAAACGCATTTTTAATACGCGTTACATTAGAGATATCTCTTGTAGATTCTTTGACCGCTTCTATATTATCACAGGCTAATAATTGATCAAACATAGCTAGTGTCACTTCTATTTTATAATCTACTGGATTATTATAGACCATAATAGGTAGTGAAGTATTTTCTGCAACGGCCTTGAAATAAGCAACGACTTCTGCATCTCCAGCTTTATAACGCATAGGGGGTAACATCATTAATCCAGTAGCGCCATCTTTCTCTGCCGAATGCGCAGCGGCAATCGCTCCTTTTGTGGTTTGCTCTGCAATATTAATAAGAACAGGCACCTTCCCGTCTACGAGTTGTACAGTTTCTTGTGTCAAGATACTTTTTTCAGCATCACTTAAGGTACTTGCTTCTCCTAGAGTTCCTCCTAGTACAATTCCATGTACGCCTGCTTCTAATTGCGCTTTAATATTTACGGCAAACATAGCTAGATCTAAGGTATCTTGTGCTGTAAACTTTGTCGTGACGGCTGGCATCACTCCTTTCCATTGTATTGACATATCTATATGTATATGGTTATCATATGCTGCCTCACGTATCAAAGTGAGGCTTCTAATTTGAGAATAAAAATACCATACATCACACGGATACATAATGTGTCAATTATCCAATACTATGCGTATATTATCCATTTTATATGAAGCATTTCTTATTTTGAAACAATAAAGTATCTTTATGTTGTGAAAGTACTGCCTTTTAAAATACCTAAACCTAGTAATACTGCTATTATCTTTCAAATAGATACGGGTGCGTTTTATGAGCAATTACATCAACATCAAGAACTTCAGATAAGTCATATTCTAAAAGGAAATGGCACATTACTTATTGCAGACACTATACATCATTTTCAGGAAGGGGATGTTTTTGTGATTGGCGGACAACAACCTCATGTATTTCGTAGTGAAACAACAGATGCATTAATGCATACCCTGTTTTTTAATCCGCAGTCTTTTGGAGATTCCTTTTTAAATTTAGAGGAAGGCAAAGGGGTTCAGGATTTTTACGCTTTCGCGAAAGCGGGATTTAAAACAACCGCAACGCAAGAACTTATCGCCATGTTTGGTGCCATAGCACAACATGAAGGGGTCTCTCGACTGGCCTATTTTTTACTCCTCATACAATTATTAACCAAAAGTACCTATACACCTATTTCTTCTTTTGTATATCCTAAAAATATATCGGAAGCTGATGGAAAAAAGTTACATCGCATTTTTGAATACTCCTTACAGCACTTTTCTACACCTATACAATTAGAAGATATTGCGCATATTGCAGCAATGAGTACCAATGGGTTTTGTAAATATTTTAAAAAACGAACAAATAAAACGTATTTTCAGTTTTTAACGGAATTACGAATTGCACAAGCTTGTCAATTATTAAAAGAACAGCCTGAATTATCTATCGCAGCTATTGCCGAACTTTCAGGATTTCAAACTTTATCCCATTTTAATAGAAAATTCAAATACCATAAAAAAGTAAGTCCTTCTATATATAGAGTTTCATTTCAATAAAAGGACTCAAAATGAATGCTATTTTTTGGAGTCAAAAACCTTCACATGCGATAAAACTATCGAAAAGTAGACTACTATAAGTTTTATCTATATCACTATAAGTCTAAAAATAAGCGTTTTATGTTAGAACCGTTACACTTTTTTTTTATTAAGACTTACCATTATTACCTTAATTACATTTTTAACATTTTTTTCTTTCCAAAAAATAAAATTAAGCTAAATCCTTGTAAAACAGATACTCCCAGTATTCTGAAGTTCAAAAAATCAGAGCTTCAAACACTATGACAATCTTCCTTTTTTCTACGATCCCCAAGAAAATAGAGAAAGTATAACGAAATCCTTTAGTCTAAACCGGTGTGATAAAAATAAAGCGCTCATTATTTTCAAACAAACCTAATACACAAATAAAGAAACATATTTAAACAAAAAATTAAATAAACACATAATCATGAAAAAGATCATATATACATTAATGGCAGCAGGAGCTATATTTATAGCAAGTTGTAGTTCTGACGATAATAACAGTTCTACTCCAGAAGGTGAAAATCCACCAGCAGATGCACCTTCTGCAGCGAGTTTATTATTAAATAGTATTGAAGTAGATGGAGGTACTCCATATAATGCAGACAATCCTGCTCTTAGTTTTACTGGCGCACAAAACGTATTTGTTCCTAGCGTTTTAGGAATTGATTTTCGTGTAGACAGAGATGTAGTGCCAGCAGGCCCTACAGTAAGATTACCTATGTTCCAAGGATGGGAAACAACACCTAGTGGTCCTAGAGAAGCATACTATGTAATTACAGAAGCTTCTGATGAAGATTTCGCAAGAGAACTTGGAATTATTTATGCACCTAGAATGGCAGAAGCTATTGGTTCTGGAGGAGTTCAAAGTTCTGAATGGACAGATGATGGTAGACTTATTTTTGAAGGGTCTGTAGATTTTTCTCCTACACGAAGCTTAACCGCTGGAGGAGTATCAGCAGATGGAGCATTAGTTGGCTTCCCACCTGCAGCAGTAACTCCTGGAGCAGTTGCAGATGCAAACTGGTCTTCATATGTA
This sequence comes from uncultured Dokdonia sp., assembly GCF_947492535.1. GTDB lineage: Bacteria > Bacteroidota > Bacteroidia > Flavobacteriales > Flavobacteriaceae > Dokdonia. The sequence goes on from NZ_CANLNH010000009.1 coordinate 187,203, forward strand.
GCATTACCGGGTACTAACATTGTAATCAATGCACAATTAGTAGCAAATAGTACAGGAATACACGACAGAATTCCTAATCCAAATGGAAACGGACAAGCGCAAGAAGACGATTTAAACAACCCTAACTTTGCACCAGATCAAGCATCTGTAGTAATGCAACTTCTAGATGGATGGCATGACGACAGAGCATACTACTTCCACCTTGTAACTGATACTTCAGATCCTGGACCAGCGACGATCGAATTAGGAGTATATGCGCCAAGATTAAATGAGATTCCTCAATTTGGATTATTCCCAGGAGGTTCTATGTTACCTTTTAGCCCAACTGCAAATGGTGTTACACCAGACGCTAATAATCCTCTAGGATTTCAAGGTTTAAATACGGCTTCTATAAGTGAACGTCAAGTAAATGATCCTACAAATACATTCCCAATTGATCCAAGTGACACACGTTACTCTCCAATGTGGGATGCACATATTACTGAGTTTACTGTTCCTGTAGAAGATCGTGTAATCTTAACAAGTTTTGGTCAAATTAATGATCTTTTAGAAGACGGTACTTTAATTCCTTTTAGAGGAAATGCAAATCCAAGTCCGTTAGCAAATTCATTATCAGATTTATTAACAGCAACAGGAGCTATCATTAACTGTCCAGTAATTACACAACCAGATGCGAGTGTGATTGGAACTCAAATTGGAGCACCAAGAAACTAATAATACATCAAGGTATTATTCACACAAAAAGAATAATTTTTGATTTTAGGGGGCTGTCCGAGAGGACAGCCTTCTTTTGTTTTGTAATTATTTTAATTAATTCCCTTTAATACGTTCCCAAAGTGTTCCAAAAATAGCATCAGTATTTTCCATTTCTGGGCGGTCTTCTGTGGCAGTAATCACACCTTCTTTTTCTGCTAATACATATCTAAATACAAATTGAGGATGCTCTGGATCAATAGCGATCAATCCAAAGCGCAAATCATTATAAATCCACTGTCCGTTTTCTTCTTCTAGAATATACCAACCTTCTGAGATGTTGATGAGGCGTTGTACCTCATCTCTAGAAGCCAGCTCTTCTGATGCTTTCCGTTTTTTTGGATAGGCCGTAAATGTGATGGGTTGGGAATCAAAAAAGGAATAGTCGCCTATCAAATAGTTTTCTCCTGCATCTATATTAGCATTCCATAAAATGGTATTCATTGGGGCCGGACGTGTTGATATTTTAGAATAGGTAATCTGTTGTTCTTCTAATGCCTTTGTAATTTTTGTATGTGCTGCCCATTTCAAAAATAGGGTAAGGACTAAATATCCTGTGCTCAAATATATGCCAAGGTGATTTATACGCTTTCGCGAAAGCGTACCCTTCTTCTTAAACGCTGCAATGAGAAGGCATACTAAAAATGGAAGGGTGTATAAAGGGTCGATCACAAAAATGTTATTGAAGGCAAGACGCCAGTCAAAAGGCCAGAATAATTGTGTTCCCCAAGTCGTAAATGCATCTAGTAATGGATGCGTAAAGAGCCCCCAGAAAAAGAGTTTGGCCCAACCTTGCCAACCTACATCATCTCGTTTTTTTATTTGATGAACAAGCCAACCTAATAGGGGCGCCATTATAACTGAAAAGATAATAGAATGACTGAATCCTCGATGCATTTCGGTCGCGGTAATCGTGTCTGTAAGAAAGCGTGCTACAACATCTAGATCTGGAATGGTACCTGCAATGGCTCCCCATACCATAGCTCTATTTCCTATTTTTTTTCCTAAGACCGCTTCTCCTACGGCTGCTCCTAAAACGACTTGTGTTAAACTATCCAATGTTTTCTTTTTTTACCATTTTTTAAAAGTTATGGATGATTGAAAATACCAATATCCCTTTTCTCTTGTAACACTACAATGAAATGTATCTAGTGTCTTTAAATTTAATACTTCAAAATATTCCCCTTCTTGCGGATATAAGCTTTGATTTGTTATTATTTTATATTCTCTAGTATCAATTGATTTTAAGAACAGTAATGCTTTAGATTTATCTTTATCTAATTTCAATTTAAAATTTCTAAAATAAATGTATGCCTCATCACATAATTTAGAATAAAATTCTTTTGACCCTTCAGGAATAAGTATTGATGAATGATCATCATCTATATATCCAATATCTGGCTCTATCTCTTCTTGATCATATTCTAATTGGTAATAAATTAGGGTATCTCCTATTTCTTTACTAATTAATACAACATCATCTCCCCATAACCTCTTATATCCATTTTCTATAAGTCCTTCACAAGATAATTTATGATTTACCTCAAAAGGATCTCTTTTATCTATTTTTGATTGTTTATTACAAGATTGTAACAATAAAGAGAGTATTATAAAAAAGGAAAGGGATCTACACATGTTGGTCAATGAGAATGACGTTATTATTTAGTTTAAATGATGACAATCGTTAAGCTAAGGTATATTCGTTCGTTCAAAAAATATTTTCTTTTCTTTTTTCATTGCCAAAAAAGAAACAAAAAGTCTAGGCTGGCGAAACCTTGTCTAAATTTATCATTCTATTCCTAAATTTCAGAAACTCGCTACGCTCAAACAGTCTGAAATTTTACGGAATCTTCACTTCAAATTTTACGACAACTTTTCGAATGCCAGAGAAAAGATTCCAACCTTCGCGGGAATTCATTTATACATGCTGATCGATGAGTATGGCGTTTCCATCTGGATCCATCAGTACAACACTAGCAGGTCCTGTCTTAGTTTCATCTGCTTCGCGTTCTAAGGGGATTCCTTTTTCTTTAAGGTGTTTTTGAATGGTGCGTACGTCATCAAAGTCATCTAAAACATTGGCATTTTCATCCCAGCCTGGATTGAATGTCAAAATGTTGTTTTCAAACATCCCTTCAAAAAGTCCGATGAGGGCATTGCCATTTTTCATAATGAGATACTTGCGTTCTATATCGCCTGCAAATACTTCAAAGCCTAAATGCTCATAAAAAGCTTTGGACTTATGAATGTCTTTTACACTCAAACTACTTGAAAAGGCTCCTAGTTTCATACTTGATAGGTTTAAGATTGTTCTTTAAAAGTAGTGAATTGTTTTGTGAGTATAAGGTTTAAGGTTTAAGGTTTAAGGTCAGATTAATGTTTTTATATTTTAAACATAACGTATTGTAAACGAATCTAAAAAGTATATCCATTAATAAAACATAAGATTCCCTCCTTCGAGGGAATTATAAGTTCCTTCCTAAGAAAACTGTATGCTTAACTTGTAGACTTAAAGGTTAGAGATGTTTTACTTGATATACTATGCACATCATATTTCTAAAATAGAGTATTGTTCTATTTTAGAGTAGTACTCTATTTTTATTCCCCTTCGGGGCTAAGGGGATTTCATACCTCCCTCGGTCTCTTACTCCAGCAAGTGTCACACTGAGCTTGTCGAAGTGTTCTAAGCAGAAAAAGTGTTAGGTGATTCATCTCTTTAGTAGCAAACCTTTGTATTTCTATGGTCTGGTGGAGTGCAGTCGAGATCTTTTTATGAAACGTAGTTATGTCTAATTAAAAAATTGCATTGGGCAACCTTTCTGTTTCTTGTTGCGTCTCTATAAATAAAACTATTTAATATGAAAATAAGCCCAAGAAAAATAATTAGTTTACTCCTTTTAGTTTCTCTAAATATTTTCAACACCTTTTCTCAATCGAAAAAAAATAATGTAAAATATATAACTGAATATTTTCATCAGAGAAATGAAGCAATGACTTTAGTCAAAAATGAAAAATGGCAAGAATCCATTGAAATTTTAAAAAATCTAACTTCTCAATATCAAAATGACGCTGATTTATTTTATGTATTAGGACTCTCCTATTATCAAGTAGAAAAATATCAAAACGCTATTTCTGCATTAAAAGAGACCCTTGATCTTGGTGGAACTATTTTAAGAGGAATACCAACAGGGTCAGCACCTTCAAATGATATTATGATAAAAATTGCTAAAGCCTATGCTAAAGATGGAGATAAGGATAATGCTCTGTTATGGCTAAAAAAAGGATTTGCATCTCGTTACGACGAAAAACCCTTTTTAATAGGAGATCTTGCTTTTAAAGAGCTTATTAATGACAAAGATTTTTTAGTATTATTTGGGAATAATCCTCAAGAAGATATCACAAGAGAAGAAGCCTGGATAAGAGATATAATATATTTAGAAGAACGAATTAACGAGTTACATTTTAGTCCTAACCACGCCATTTCTAAAACTGAACTATCAAAAAAGATTTTAAATATAAAAACAAATATATCCTCATTACGTGATGAACAAGTAATCGTAGAATTAATGAAAATTGTTGGTAGTTTAGGTAATGGACATAATTTAATTATTCCAACATCCCCAAACAAAGGAGCCTTAAAGAAACTTCCTGTTCAGTTTTATCAATTTAATGACGGATTATTTATTGTCGATGCTGAAATAGGCTTTGAACAATGGATTGGCTATAAAGTACAGTTGATTGAAAATACACCTATAGAAGAAGCACTTCAAAAAACAAATATTATAAATGCAAGGGATAACGATATGCAAACACTTTGGTTGGGCCCATATTATTTAGGACTCCCAGATGTATTAATGGGTTTAGGAATTATTAATAATACCCAGCAAGTAACAATTACTTTGAATGACAAAAATGGAAAGTCTCAAAAAATAATAATGAATCCTGTTTCTTGGAATTTTTCTGACTTTCCAAAAATGCCAAAACTAAAAGACAAGGAACAACCATTATTCTTATCGAAAACAGAAGACCCATATTGGTATAAATTGATTCCAGAAAATAATAGTATCTATGTTCAGTTTAATGTTGTTACACATAAAAAAACACAAACTTTAGAAGGTTTTAATATAGAATTACGTAACCAGACTTCTAAAAATAATGTACAATATTTAATTTTAGACTTGAGACATAATCACGGGGGAAATGGTTCTTTATTACCACCAATGTTAAAAACCATTATCAATTTTGAAGTTATGAATCCAGATGGAAAAGTCTTTGTGTTAATGGGACGAGAAACTTTTTCTGCGGCTCAAAACCTATTAACAGATATTACAAAATACACGAATGCTATCCTTGTTGGTGAACCCAGTGGTTCAAAACCAAATCATATAGGAGAAGCAGGATGGTTTAAACTACCACATTCAGGGTTAATGGGGCTTATTTCTACACAGTTTCATCAAACATCAAAAGCAGAAGACAATAGGAATTGGATTACCCCTCATATTCCCATAAGTACATTATCAACCGATTATTTTAATGGAAATGACAAGGCTCTAAATATTATAATGGATGTAATAAAGTCTTATAAGAACTAGGTGTAATAATGTATATGAAAAATACGCTAAAATGGTTATGCGAATTAAAATTACTACATTTTAATTATCTTTAAATCAAAACGGAAAAACAACGCTAGGCGTACTTTTCATATACAATTCCGTTTTACATCATTAAATAAATCCTAATGAAAAAAATAATTTTAGTATCATTCATCTTTATGAGTTTCTTATCCTATTCTCAAGATTGGGATTTCGAAAAACCTAATTACAAGAAAATTGAAAAGAATATTAAAAAGAAAAAATCAAATCTCTTCTACGAATCTTTGATGAATAGATTCCAAAATGCAGATTCAACAATGACTTTAGAGGAAAAAAGACATTTGTATTACGGGTATCGATTTGATGAAAATTACTCACCTTATTCACGTTCTGATTATGGTGATAGTTTAAGAGTTGTATTACAAAAAGAAAAGTTAGACAGTATAGATTTCATTAAAGTAGTAGATTTTACAGATAAAATGCTTTTAGACAACCCTTTTGATTTGAATGCAATCAATTATCAATTATATTCATTGGAACAAATGGGAAATAAAACGACTTTCAATAAAAAAGTTACCCAATTAAAAGCTATTGTTGATGCTTTAATGAGTTCCGGTAATGGAACAAGTAAAAAAGAAGCATTTTATGTGATTTACACCTCACATGAATATGATTTGTTGAATATTCTTGGTTTTCAATTTGGAGGGTCTCAAAGTTTAATTGAACATTATGATTATTTGACTCTTGCTGAAAATGAAGCAAAAATAGAAGGGTTGTATTTTGATGTAAGCCCTTGTCTGGATTCGATGGCAACAATATTTAAAAAATAAAAAGCTGTACATCAATGGTTTCTAAGAAAAGCACTCGTACAGTTCTTTAAAATAGTTTAACTTTCCAATTAATCCATTCCTAAATCATTTGTAAAAGAATGATGTAGTTTTATTTCTTCTTCAGGGATTCCGATGAGTCTGTTCAATAGATGTCTGACAATACTAACTATTTCTTCTTTCTCTTTTTTAGAATCGGGTTTTTGGTGTAGATATACATAGTCTACTAACTGTCCTACTGTTGCAATACATTCAGCTTCTTCATCTGGAATAGCGATCTCGAAATGTTTTTCTATTTCAACGATCAGTTCTACAGTGTCAAGTCCCATATATCACTATTTAATCCACAATCTCCATTTTCTTTAATAAGAAACTTGCATTCATATTTTGGCAGATGCCTTCTTTAAAGGTATAATCAAAATAGAGCTCATCATCTTCAATACGCGCATCAAAGAAGTAGTTTTTAACTTGTGGTAATTCATTGGCCGCTTCGCATAAACTCAGGTCATGGGTTGCGATAATTCCTGTCGATTTTGAATTGACAAGTTTATCTACAAACTTGCGAGAGCCTTTTGCTTTATCGGTGCTATTGGTTCCTTTTAAGATTTCATCTAGGATGATAAAATAACGATCACTTTTAATCTCTTCTACAATAAATTTAAGACGTTTGAGTTCGCTAAAAAAGTAACTCTCATCATCTGTTAAGCTATCTGTAGTACGCATGCTTGTGATCAATTTTATAGGCGTATACGATGTTTTTTGAGCACATACCGGCAATCCCATATTCCCCATCACAATTTGTAACGCAACGGTACGTAGGAAGGTACTTTTCCCTGCCATATTTGCTCCTGTGATAATAAAGAACTGTTCTGTATCTATGGTGATATCATTTAAAATTGCTTTGGCGGGATCTAATAACGGATGCGCTGTTTGTGTTGCCTTTAGTGTTACTTGCGTATCTGTAATTTCAGGATATTGATGTGTAGGATGGTTAAAATCATAATTTCCTAAGCTATTGTAGGCATCAAAAAAAGCAATGATCTCAAACCAAATAGCCACATCATCTTTATGTTTTTGAATCCACGTTTCTATTTGAGAAACAATAAGGATATCCCTTATAAAAAATCCATTAGCAATCACTCCTATTAAGATATTATTTCGTTGGTCTAAGGCATCTAAATGTTTTGAAAATGTACGAAGTACATCTGATGACTTTTGGGTGGCATTGATGATTTTTTCTCTCTTCTCTTTGAGGATATCACTTTCAAAGGTTTGTGCTTCTATTTTAGCTAATAATTTATAATATTGATCAAAGGTGCTTTGTATTTTTCCTGTATGCACGGCGAGCATATTGATTTTCTTTACAAACCTTCCTACGATCGCTAGTCCTAGTAAAAACCATCCTATAACAAAACCTCCATGTATCACATTTAGAAAATACAAGACTAGTGCTACTAGTGATAGGATAGAAAATCCTATCGCTCCTTTTCGTCCGACTTTAGGAATAAAAGAGCTATGTCCTTGTAACCATTGTACTACAGAGGTAGCTGGAACTTCTGTTTTTACGAGTGCAGCTATGGCAGAAAACTCTTGACGCCATTCTGGAAGGGTGCTCAACTCTTGAATTGCCTGTTGTTTTTGAGGAATTCCTGTAATCTCATTAGCTTTTGTGATTTCAGCAAGTACGTCTGATCCACTTTCTAATGCGGTTCTATTGAGGTATTGAAAAAACGATCCTCTTCCAAAGAGATCAATATCCTGGCTATAAAAATGGTCTGGGTCGTGGTATTTTTCGCCGGAAGGCAAGTCATAAAAATCACGATCTAACACCTTTAATTCCGTATCATTTATAGCCACTAATGCTTTTAGCAGATCTCTTTGATATGCAATTTTACCGTGGCGCACGACTAAAAAAACAAATAGTGAAAATTCTACAATGAGAAGACCAATCATGAGTCTCCAACTGCCAAATGTTGCGTATATGGTTCCTAAAATCCCAAAAAATAGTAACAAACGTATCGTGCTTGAGAAATTCAATTGTCTTTTAATACGTCCAAGGGATTCCTGGTGTATTGCTTTTTGTTTTGTATAAAACTGAGATGGGTTGTTCATTAAAAGGTATGGGCGTTTTTAATAGTGTAAAAGGTCTGAATTTTGTCAAACTGAACTCGTTTCAGTTTCTCACTAGACGAATAACTAATGTAATGAGATTCTGAAATGAATTCAGAATGACCTACTAAATTATTTTCAGACATCTATTCTAAATTTTCTAATTCGGCACGGAGTTTTTTTGTCATTTTGCTCACGACAAGATCATAGGAATGATCTATAAGTTCTATAATTAACTGCGGAGGTAAATCTTGCAACACAAGAGTATTCCAATGTAATTTATTCATATGAAAGGCACCTGTAATACTCCCATCGTATTGTTCTCTTAACTCAGCAGAACGTTCAGGGTCACATTTTAAATTTATGGCAGCAGGTATATGTTCTAATCCGCTAAGGACAAACATTTTTCCCATTACTTTAAAAACTAAAGTAACCTCATCAAAAGGGAATTCTTCAGTAACTCCTTTTTTTGCCATACAGTAATTCCGTACATCTTCAATATGCATGTGTTCTATTTTTTAATTTTATACGCAATTGTAGGGGCGTCATCTACATAAATCACTAAGGATTGTGCTTTTGTTTTGATAGCGATCATACATTGTAATGCCTTATTTTCTATACTAAAATCAACATTGGTTTTTTCTCCTCCATCTAGCGTATATGATACGTTCTTGCCTTTGATGCCTTCTAATGAGAAAATAATTCCTTTAGACAATGTTTTAGCTTTTATGATACCACCTATCGGACTCACTTGTTGTAGTGTCAGTCGTTTATCGATGAGTAATGGTTGTTTACTAAAAGCTTCTCTTGACAAGCTGACATCCACATACGCATCATCAAAAACTTCTGGATAATGATTTTTTATAAAGTGTGCTGGAGGTGTATCATAATAGTCATACGAAGGCGATTTGATAAAGGTGCCATTATATTTTCCTGCGCCCCAAGTAGGATCTAAAAGCATTGGTTTTTCATCAATAATAGCAATCATCCACATATGATTTTTATCGAAAGGGCGGCCTATGTCTGAAGGTTGTGTTTTTGTATCTCCACGTACCACATAGGCTTGTATTCCTAGTAATTCACAGAGACGCTCTAAGGTTAAGGCATATCCTTCACATACAGCGACCCCTTGTTGTAAGGTTCTCTCAATAATAGCTTCGCGCGTTTCGGCCATTTTTTCATTACGCTCTTCAAGAATACGGTATTGAAATTTATAGGTGTAATATTCCTGAGGATCATAGGCTACATTATGAATCAGCCATGAGTATCCTGCGCGTACTTGTTCTTTGGGGTTTGTAAAATCATTTTTGATTTGAGTTGCCAGCGCTTGGTCTGAAGCAAAACGCTCTGGATAAAAAGATACGGTAGCATCTACCTTTGCATAGTCTTGGCTTAATACTACGGTACTACTCATGAATACCACAAACGCTATAAAAATAGGTATGTTATGCTGTAATAATATACGCATGTTCTAATTCTTTAGGGGTTGGTTTTTCAAACCAGGTTTCCATAAATTCTACGTCGGTTTCAGATACTTCAAATTGAAACGTTTCTCCTTTCTCTTGATTGCGTTGCATCACACGTTGTTTTCGTGTTTCTAATGGAATATCTAAAAAGTGTAATTGGATGGGGATTTTATACGCTTTCGCGAAAGCGTAAAAACGATCTCTCCTATCTTTTTTTGCAAATCCAAGGTCTAGAATAGCTGGGGTCTTGGCAACGACCAATTGTTTTACAATCGATTGAATCATGGTGTCCGAACGTTCAATGCGTTCTAAAAACCAATCGACGCCGTCTTCTTGGGTTTTATCCTCCAGAAATAGGGTTTTATTCCAATGATCTATAGAAAAAATCACGCCTTGCTCTTTATCTCTTAACGAAAGTGCATAGGTAGTTTTACCAGCTCCTGTATTTCCGAGAATCATATGTATCACTAGGGATTGAGTTTTGGAGGTTCTTCTTGACTTGTTATTTTCAACGCATCGTAATTGAGTTGCCATCCAATTGTCTCCACCAACTTTTGAATAAGGATAATCGTATCTAATGCTTGTTGAGAGGCTTGTTTATACAAGCCACTATTGGGGACTTTATCTATAATATGTTGTTTGGCTTCTTTATTGATTTCGGTGAGGTCTGTACTCGTCAGCGGATTTGCCCATCCTTCTTTTTTATCATAAAACTTAAAATCGGTTTCTATAGAGAGTAGTTCTGGTGACGGAAAATCATATAGTCTAATGGTTTTTGTCTCTTCATCTGCTTCCATTTTAATCTTGGTAAGATCAAAACCGATATGTGCTTTGGCATCTATAAGTACTAATGCTTTTTTGGTTCCTAATAGCTTCTGAATCCATTTATCTTTTAAGCTTTCATAGTGGTAAATCTCTGCAAAATCTCCTTCTACTGTAATAAATTTACATACAGAACGGATGCGTTCCATAAGAACCATCGATTGTGAATGTACTTTTGCTTTACTTCCTCGCCTCGCAAAACGTCCATATAAAAAATAAGCTATAATCGCCCCTAAAGCAAGTCCTAAAAATAAAAACTCCATGATGTAAAGATACTAAATTCCCCCTCTGTCCTATCGGACATCTCCCCCAAAGGGAGAGAGTTATAAAATGTTACTAAAATTCATCTCTTTTGATTAAAGAACTAGAATAAAGAGAAGAGAAAAGAGATCATAAAAAATGTCTTCATTGTTAGGTAAACATCAAAATCATATCATTTACAAATCTCCGAGATGTGTGAATTTAAAGCCTTTTTCATACTTTAAACCATAGCCTAGTATTCTATTATATCTTAAAGGAAGTTCTTTTCTTTTTTTCATCGCCAAAAAAAGAAACAAAAAAGTCTAGGCAGACGAAGCCTTGTCTAAATGTATTGCTCAATTCCTAAATTTCAGAAACTCGCTATGCTCAAAAAGTCTGAAATTTTACGGAATTTTCACTTCAAATTTTACGACAATCTTTCGATAGGCCACTATCAAAACTATATCATTTACAAATCTCCAAGGTGCGTGAATTTAAAGCCTTTTTCATACTTTAAACCATAACCTAGTATTCTATCAAAAGCAGCGTGTGCAAATAGGATAGTGCCTATAAGCATTAGGATATTATTTTGGAAATAGATTCCTAAAAGGTAGATGGCTATTGCTAGTCCTTTATGATGAAAAAGATTGTATGTAAAAGCGCCTATTTTATTCCCAAATGCATAGCCTATCATACCAATATCTGGTGCAAGTAATAGTACTAAAAACCACCACCATGCAAAAGGAAGTATACTAAAAAAATAGATTCCTAATCCAAATTGTGCCAGTTCTTCTAGTTTAAGTGTTGTTTTCATAGAAGTGTGTTAGTTAATAACCATTGTCTTCGCCCATAAATCACCTACCCGCTGATTATAAGGTGTATTCTTTATCACTATAAAACCAACAAGTCCAAAAAAGAACATATCTGCTGGATCTAAAAGATGCCTTTTAAACGATTCTAAAAATGTTAGTTTTCTATACTGACCGTTTATAGGAATTGCTTTAAGTCCTACTAGCAAATTGCCAATGGTAGCCCCTGCAGTTATTTCAATAATTACTGTCATCAGTAACCAAAAACCTATTGGAATTAATGAAAAGGCATCATTTAATTGATTGTAATCAAAATTTACTTGGATTCCAAGTAGCATCATTGTAAAAAAAGAAAGTGTATAAATAATCGTATAATCTATACCACCTGCAATTATTCTTCTTCCAATATGTGGTTTTGTTTCTATAAATGTCAAGAGGATTTTTCTTTTAAGGTTCTATCTTATACAAAATAGGCTTACTAGGTGTGGCATCATTTTCAAAAGGAGCAATTTGCAAATTAAGCACGTAACTTCCGTCTTCTATTTGATGTGGCACATAGATCATTTCTGTAATGGTTGCGTCCATACGTATAGTTCCTTTTGTATTCCAAAAGGCTTTATGAGCTTTTAGTTCGCCTTCATCTTTCTCACGATCTACACTCGGTGTATCTATAAGAAGGTGCTTTACGCCTATGTTTCTTAAAAATATCATGGCTTCTTCTTCTATATACGTCCAATTGGTATGTGACCAATTTTTTGTTTTTTTCTCGTCTATATTCGGAATTGTTCTAATGACTAATGCTTCTGGTTTTTCACCTTTAAGATCGTATTGTAATTGTTTTTTTGAAATCACAAAATCATCCTCTCTAGATTCGGGTACTACGGTTATTAATTCGGCTACAAAAAAGAATTGTTTTAGGTGTTCATTAATACTGTATACCTCTTCTGTAATATGACCTACACATTCTGTATGAGTACCATGTGCATGCGGATTAAAGGTGATGGTATTAAAATTTACATCACCGCCTTCGCTTACCTTCCCAACCCAATCTTCAGAACGTACAGGTGTAATTTCTGGTTTTTCTAGATACCAAGCCAATGGGTTTTCTATAGCACTCAATGGTATAGAAATGTCTATGGGTTGTAATAAATCAATAGAGAATGTTTGTTTTTTGTGATGAATGGTTGCTTTCACTTGATGGTTTTATATATGTATAACTATATGTCTTTAAAGATAAAAAATGTTACACGGTATGATAGCAACTTTTCTAAATATAATTAATACACCTCTTTTATACTTTTAACCCCTTACGTTATTTGCTTAGGAATTACTATAAGATCGTTTAGACCTATTTCTTGTGACCATCTTTTGATATATGATTTGGATTAAATCCATCCTTGTTGCATTCTAAACCCTTCCGTCATTTCCCCTATGGGCAAATGCCACCTTCCCCTTTCTGAGGAAGGAGCAACTATGTATGTTTATTTATTAAGTTGGTTACGGTTTTAAATTCAGCATAAACAGGTCTGCAGCGATACCGTCACTGAGGAATTTTCCTTTTTTAGTGACATATAATCTATCTTCTTCTTTAAATAAGAAATGATTCTCTATATGCGATTGTGCTTGTTCTAGCAAATAGGTCTGCATTTTTGATCCAAACAACGTGGCTATTTCTTTTAGAGAAACGCCTTGTTGTGTTCGTAATCGCGTCATCACATATTCATTATACTGATCGGTAGGTGTGAGTTCTTCCACATCTTGCGGTAGCTCGTTTTGCGTAATTGCTTTTATATATTTGGGGTTATTACTGATATTCCAAGCTCGGCGCTTTCCGTTATAACTATGTGCGCCTGGACCAATACCTATATAGCTTTTCCCTTCCCAATAGGCAGTATTATTCCGAGAGAAAAAATGAGGTTTCCCAAAATTACTAAACTCATAGTTATGATACCCTGCTGCTTCTAGACGTTCTACAAGAATGGCATGATGTTCTTGTGCGACCTCATCATTTACAGGTGGAATAATTCCTTTTTTGATAAAGTTTTCTAGGGCAGTTTTGGGTTCGACGGTGAGGGCATAGGCAGAGATATGTGGCACTCCCAATGCTAATGCTTGTTCAATGTTTTGAATCCATCGGGCGTTGCTCATCTCTGGAATCCCATAGATAAGATCTAGGGAAATGTTCTGGAACCGCTTTCGCGAAAGCGTAATACACTCCAAAGCCTCTTGTGCATTATGTGCACGATTCATAAGCTTCAAATCTTCTTCAAAAAAGGACTGTACGCCAATACTTAACCGATTGATTGGGGACGCATGCAAGGCTTCTATCTTTTCTTCAGAAAGATCGTCAGGGTTGGCTTCTAACGTTATTTCTGGCGTATCTGTTACTTGGTAATTTTTATAGACAGTCTCAATTAACGCTTCAATTTCATGCGTTTCTAATACCGATGGTGTACCGCCGCCGAAATAGATACAATCTACCTCCTGATTTTGAAATTCTTCATTCCGTAGTTCCAGTTCTTGAATTAACGCCTGTATCATTTCTTCCTTCTTGCCCATAGACGTCGAGAAGTGAAAGTCACAATAGTGACAGGCCTGCTTGCAAAATGGGATATGGATGTAGATACTGGACACAGTTTATGATTGTTGATTGTTGATTGTTGATTGTTGATTGTTGATTGTTGAAAATATGAACTTATTACTATTCACTTAATACTTACTACTTCTTCACCCGTTTCTCATTTTGCTTTACAAAAGCTTCCCATCCAGAATAACTCTTCCCTGTTTCTACCTTTCCAGAATTGTAAAAATGACATACTGCAGCAGCTAGTCCATCGGTGCTATCTAGATTTTTAGGAAGTGTTTTAATTTTCAAAAGCGATTGTAACATTTTTGCTACTTGTTCTTTACTGGCATTTCCATTCCCAGTAATCGCCATTTTTATTTTTTTAGGCAGGTATTCTGTAATAGGCACCTCTCTACTTAATCCAGCTGCCATGGCTACTCCTTGCGCACGTCCTAACTTGAGCATACTCTGTACATTCTTTCCAAAGAAAGGTGCTTCAATAGCAATCTCATCAGGATGATAGGTATCTATAAGCTCTACAGTACGTTCAAAAATGAGTTTTAATTTTATGTAGGGGTCTTTGTATTTTGAGAGTAACAACTCATTAAGTTGTAAAAGTTCCATTTTTTTATTGACGACTTTGATGAGACCAAAACCCATGATGGTTGTTCCTGGGTCAATACCTAATATGATTCTTTCTTCTTTCAAATGGAGTTTTATCTTTTATTCGTTACTTTGTTTGTTATGCAAAGCGATTCCCACAAAGCTACACAATTCTTAAGCTATAGTATTAAAATTTTGATTTTGGCTATAGTCCTTTTTTTTGTGTGGAAACGCATATCAAAAGACACATCTACTATTCGCGAGAATTTCAAAATCAATATTAGCTCATTAATGACATATAGCAATATAGCAATATTACTATTATTAGCTACTCTCAATTGGCTATTTGAAATTCTAAAGTGGAAGTCTCTAGCTGGTCATTATCATCCTATCACTACAAAAGAAAGTCTTCAACAGGTATTAAAAGCACATATTGTATCGCTTATTACACCTGCCAAAATTGGAGAGTATGGCGCTAAAGCATTATTTTTTCCAGCACAACTACGCAAAAAAATTCTCTTTTTAAACATATTGGGAAATGGATATCAGATGCTAGCCACTACTATTTTTGGAAGTATTGGAATAGGAATTTGTAGCTATTTTTTATTTCCTACGTACCTACCTTACTATTTAATTACTATCGTCATATCTCTTCTTTTCGTTTATAGCATTCCGAAATTATTAGATCGAATACGCTGGAGCATCAAAGGATATTCTTGGCAACGAATCCGTGATTTTATGAAAACGGTTGCGCTGCATACAAAACAAAGAGCATGGATTTTTTCTTTTGTGCGGTATCTCCTATTTGCGCATCAGTTTTACTTTTTACTATTCCTTTTTCAAGTGGATGTTTCTTATCCACTTGCAATGGGACTCATCACGACGATGTATCTTATCAGTTCTATCATACCGATGCTTCAACTTTTTGATGTTGTCCTTAAAACTGGAGTGGCTGTTGCTATATTTACATGGGTAGGTGCAGCAGAAATCACTATCGTATGTATCACATTTCTTATGTGGTTTTTTAATGTCGTACTTCCTATTATTCCTGGAAGTTATTTTATGATTACAGACACATCACTTACTTCCAAAAAATCGATGTCTATATGATTGCACTTATCTGTATGTATAGTATCATCATTGGGTATGTTATTTTCATCCTCTGGTTGTCTTATGGATTTAGGAATGTTCCTCATTGTACTTCTTCTAGCGATACACCAATACAAGGGTTTTCGATTATCATCCCTTTTCGGAATGAAGAAAAAAACCTTCCGAGATTGCTTGAAAGTCTCATGCAATTGGACTATCCGGAATCACTCTATGAAATTCTATTGATAAATGATAGTTCTGAAGATGCTTCTTTAAAGGTTATTACATCATACATTGAAAAGCATCAAATATCAACTATTCGTGTACTAGATAGTATTCGTGTTTCTCATTCTCCTAAAAAAGATGCGATTCAAACCGCGATTCAAACCGCAACCTATTCTTGGATTGTAACGACAGATGCCGATTGTATTGTACCCGAACAATGGCTTCGTATCCTAAATGCTTTTATTCAGAAACACAATTCAAAATTAGTTGCGGGTCCCGTAACATTACCTTTAGAAAACACTTCCTTCCTGAATATTTTTGAACAATTAGATACGCTTAGTCTTGCTGGAGCTACTATAGGCGGATTTGGTATTAATCGTCCATTCTTATGCAACGGAGCACATCTGGCATATGAGAAAGCTGCTTTTATAGAGCTACATGGTTTTGAAGGAAATAACCATATCGCAAGTGGAGATGATCATTTTATGCTAGAAAAGTTTACAAAAGTATTTCCTAACCAAGTCCATTATTTCAAATCACAACAGGCTATTATCACGACTATGTTTCAAGAAGACTGGGTTTCTTTTATGAGACAACGTAAACGATGGGCGGCTAAGTCGGTTGGGTATACAAACTTGTTTACAAAAGGCGTTGGGCTACTTATTTTACTATCTAATTTGACCATTGTGATGGGTATTGTTTTTGCTTTCGCGAAAGCGTATACAAATCCATTCCCATTTTTACTACTCATTTTTATAAAAGTTGTCGCTGATTTTATATTACTTATGCAAGCTTCTCAGTTTTTTAAAAAACGAAAAATATTGGTTTGGTATCCTATCATTGCACTATTATATCCTTTTATAAGTTCTTACATTGCGATCACTTCTTTAAAGGGGGGATTTACTTGGAAAGGCAGGTATTTCAAGAGGTAAAAGTATCAAACCTGTTACTTTTATACATTGGGATTCACTTGCCTGCCAGCAAAGGCAGGTTCAAGGTACACTATTGAGTACGTCTTACAGACTTCTCAACAATGGGTTTATTCAAAAAAAATAAAAGATCCCGCCATAAAGCGGGATTAACCTGCCTGCCGGCAAAGGCAGGTTCAACTTTCACTATTGAGTACGTCTTACAGACTTCTCAACAATGGGTTTATTCAAAAAAATAAAAGATCCCGCCATAAAACGGGATTAACATGCCTGCCGGCAAAGGCAGGTTCAACTTTCACTATTGAGTACGTCTTACAGACTTCTCAACAGTGAGTTTATTCAAAAAAAACAAAAGATCCCGCCATAAAGCGGGATTAATTCAACTTTCACTAT
>NZ_CANLNH010000010.1 GCF_947492535.1 uncultured Dokdonia sp.
GGCATAAAGAAAGCCAAGCAAGATGTATTATGAATAGAAACCGCTCGTGTGTGATTTCGGTATCATAGTATATGTAGTATACTCGCGACCCCAATTGATTTGGAATTCGTATACGAGATGTTGTTTTGTTGAGTTATGGGCATAAAGAAAGCCAAGCAAGATGTATTATGAATAGAAACCGCTCGTGTGTGATTTCGGTATCATAGTATATGTAGCATACTCGCGACCCCAATTGATTTGGAATTCGTATATGAGATATTGTTTTGTTGAGTTATGGGCATAAAGAAAGCCAAGCAAGATGCTTGGCTTTCACCCCAAATCATAATTGATTATTTAAAAGTCAATTACAACAGTCTTAAATGTCTTTTGCCTCTAGGGCGTCTGCAAATATAATAGAAAATTATAAAATACTCATTATTAGAGCTTGATTATCTTTAGTTACGTGTTATTTATATCATAACGACGGTTTTTCAGTAATCGTATTTTTTTGATATAATTTTTTACTTGTTAATATTTAATTGTTTGATTTATAGGATTTTACGAGGCGTAATTTTTTTTCAAAATGAAATTTAAAATCCAATTTATATTTTTTGAATTTTTTTTATTTCATGGCTAAAATACAAGTTTTTAACTATTTACCATAGCGAAAAAATGTTTTTAATTTTAAATTATGAGATAAATCAGCGCTTTTTTAGCTAAGAGTTCTTTACAGCGATTATTCTTGTAGTTTTATCTGAGTGTTTTTTCGCGAAAGCGAAATTATGTTAAAAATAAATTATTTATATTTTTCTATAAAATACTTATGATTTATTAAAATAATCAGATTTGATGTTTTCTGATTTTCCATCTTGGTATTTCATCATCGTAAAGCCATCATGTATAGCATAACTTCCTGTTTCTCCATTTTTATTCATGGCGATATACGCTACTTGAAAATCTTTATAACGGTCTCCTTTCTTAACGATTCGGTGTATTGCTTCTTCACATGCTTTTTGAGGAGACATGCCATTGCGCATTAATTCGACGACTAAAAAGCTTCCAACAGTTTTTAAAACTTCTTCCCCCATACCTGTTGCTACAGCAGCTCCTACTTCATTATCTACAAAAAGACCAGAGCCAATAATAGGGGAGTCTCCTACTCGTCCTTTCATTTTGTATCCTAATCCTGACGTGGTACAAACCCCAGCTATTTCTCCAGATGTATCCATAGCTAGCATACCTATAGTGTCATGGTTTTCTACATTTATGGCAGGTTGATAATTACTTGTTTTCAACCATTCTTTCCATGCTTTTTCAGAAGCAGGAGTTAGTAGTTTTTGTTTTTTAAAACCTTGCGTATATGCAAATTCTTCAGCTCCTTTACTCGCCATGATTACATGTGGAGTATCTTCCATGACTTTGCGTGCTAATGCTGCTACATGTACAATATTTTCTACAGCAACTACAGCTCCATAATCTCCATCTGGAGACATGACACAGGCATCTAAGGTAACATTGCCTTCTCTATCTGGTGTAGCACCTATACCTACTGTAGTGTTTTCTTCATTTGCTTCTTCTACAGCAACACCATCTATAATAGCATCTAGTGCGGGTTTGCCTTTCGCAAGTAATTCTCCAGAAGCCGTATTTGCACTTTCAGTGTCCCAGGTACTTATAGAGATATAGTTCGGTTTTGAAAGAGTAGTCGCTGTGTTGGATGCTTTAGTACTTGTAGTATTAGCTTCTTTACAACTTATTGCCGAAACACCTGTAGCAATGCCTGCTCCAGTGAGTGCTGTATTTTGTATGAATTTCCTTCTATTCATCTAGTATAGTCTATTTTGATTTCGTTTTTGATTGATTTAGTAGGTATTTCACTTTCGTGAAAACGTATAATGCATATTTAAAATAACTGGATTAAGATACTACTTTATTCCTTTTTATTTTTTGATGTATCCACTGAAATATAAATACATATCCCATAAATAATCCTAGTTTTAAAATAAGATGTAGTGGCCAGTATGGAATAGTATTTAAAATATTTCCTATGTTTAAATCTGACCAACCACTTGGTAAGTAATCTCTGTGTATTGTTATGATAAATATAGTGTATTGTTCAAAAGTGATTAAGAAGAATGGAATTGCAATAAGTCTAATGGGTATATTTTTACGCACCCGCTTAAAGCGAAAAGGCTGTGTGATAAACAACCATGAGAAAATCATAAGCCAGTACATCCAGGCATACGGACCTGTTGCTCTATTCGTAATCGCATATTCATTATTTGGATCTCCTATGACTAGAAAAAGATATGCGTATGATAGAAGAATAGTTGCTGTATATACGATTCCAGAAACTATAATAAAACGACAAGCTGCTTCATCAAATTTTAATACAGCATCTTTTATTTTTGGAATAAAACGTCCTATTAATAACGGAATAGTAAATACTCCAAAAGAACTAAAAATGTCAGTTCTAAAGAATTCTAATACGACCCTAAAGGCTTCCATTACTTTATCGCAATTTCATCTACAAAGACCCAACTTCTTCCTTCATAAGGATGTCCTTTATGCCAAGTTGGAACAGGGCCTAGTGTTTTTGCAATGAGTTTTACATACCGAATGTTAGAGCGTTTTCCCTCCCCTTTAATGGTTTTGATAGCAACTTTGTCTGTTGGTGTTGGTGTAGCTATCGCCTGACTTTTATAGGGTTTGAAATTCTTGCCGTCTGAAGAGACTAGTAATTCAACTTCTGTTGGGAAGAAAATCCAACTTCCTTGATCTTCTAAAAAATTGGTTTCTATAGATGTAATATCTTGGTTTTTTCCTAAGTCAACGGTAGCGATTACATCTCTATCATGATACCCTTGCCAAGTACCTGTTCGGAAATTAGCGGTGCCTCGTATACCATCGATGAGTGCGTCATTACCTCCTGCATTATATGCATTTGCATATTCGGCATCTAGTTGTATAGATAGGTTTTCATCTATTTTATAAAAATCAGTTTTGATGGTGACACTTTTTTGTCCTTCTTTTTCTGAGTAGGTATGGAGCGTTGTAGGCTCTGTAAGAATAATAGGAGCCTCATATTTTTGAAACGTATCTCCAGAAGTACTATAAAAGATGGTGGTTTCTTTTTCGCCAGTGCCTAATACAACTTCTGTTTGTTTTTTAAAGGCAATATCTCCTTTGGCAATAAACGGAACAGGAACAATGAGTGATTCTTTAATTTCAGTACTTGGGATATGTGCATCATCTGTCGCCCAATCAGAAGGCTGTGATGTCATTTCAAATACTAATGATCCTCCTTTTGTAATATCTTCATGTGTGATGTATGAATATGGATGTGCTTCTCCGTTTAATTTCGCGGAAGCGATATAGATATTGTCGTCAGAAAGATTATTGGCTTGTACGGTAAATGTATTTCCATTTTCAAGGTTGATAGAAGCTTTATCAAATAAGGGAGCTCCAATAATGTATTGATTACTTGCGGGAGTCACGGTATAAAAGCCCATACTACTTAATACATACCATGCGCTCATTTGACCACAATCCTCATTTCCAGAAACACCATCAGGTTCATTTTTGTAGAGTGTGGTTAAAATCTCGCGTACCTTTTCTTGTGTTTTATGGGGTTTGTTTATGAAGTTGTACAAATACGCCATATGATGACTAGGTTCATTACCATGTGCATATTGCCCGATAAGCCCTGTGATATCTGCTTGATCACGTCCTGAAGTTTGTGACTCTGCAGTAAACAATTCATCTAGTTGTGATTCTAAAGCCTCTTTTCCTCCAATTAAGTTTGTAAACCCTGTAATATCTTGCGGTACATAAAAACTATATTGCCACGCATTTGCTTCCGTATAATTGAAATTAACTTCAAAAGGATCAAAAGGAGAGAACCACGTATTACGCACACGACCACGCATAAATTTACTGCTTGGATCAAAGGTGTTTTTATAATATTGAGCTCTTTCTATAAACGTAGTATAGGTAGCCATATCTCCTTTCGATTTTGCCATTTGAGCAATCGTCCAATCGTCATAGGCATACTCTAACGTTTTTGAAACTGATTCAGATTCTTCTTCTACAGGGATATATCCAAATTCTTTATAAGCTTCAAGTCCTAAATGATCTCTCGTAGCACTGTGTAAAACTGCTTCTAATGCTTTGTCAGTGTCATAGCCTCGTATACCTTTCATATACGCATCTGCAATCACAGGAACACCATGATATCCAATCATACAACCTGTGTAATTTGCTGAGAGATCCCACATAGGTAAAATACCTCCTTCATCATATTTTGCAAGAAATGTATTGATGAAATCATTGGTGCGATCTTCTTCAATGATTGTATATAATGGGTGTGCTGCTCTGTAAGTATCCCATAAAGAAAAAACGGTATAATAATCAAAATCTGAAGTCTCGTGAATTTCTTGATCTATACCGCGATATCTTCCGTCTACATCTTGATAGATGTTAGGCGCAATCATCGTATGATATAAGGCGCTGTAAAAATTGGTTTTATTATCTAGATGCGCATCTTCTATCACTATTTTAGAAAGTTGTTCCTCCCAAGTGGTTTGTGCTTCTTGTCGTATTTGATCAAAGGATTTAGAACCTATTTCTGTTTCTAGATTTCTTTTTGCACCTGCTTCATCTACGGCCGATATTCCCACAGAAACATAAATAGGTTCGTTATTCGGATTATCGAGTAGCAATGCCAATTTTGTTGGTGTGTCTGCAGTATTAGGAGTCGCTTTAAATGGATGTGATGTCTTTAGGTAGTAATATAGTTTTTGTTCTTTCGCCCAAGATTCTGAAAATCGATGACCACTTATTTCAGTATCAGAAAGGATGTTGATACTACCGTCTAATAGGATATCTCTATGTTCAATATCCAGTATGATATGTTGGTTATCCGCTTTCGCGAAAGCGTACTTATGCATTCCCGCTCTTTGCGTAACAGTAAGCGCAACGTCAATATTTGTACTATCTAAATGCACTTCATAATACCCAGGGCTTGATTTTTCATTGTCATGCGAAAAAGGAGCACGGTATCCTGGTTGTCCATCAGCGCCATTATGGAAGTTTACAGACGTTGTAGGCATTAATAAGATATCTCCATAATCTAAAATTCCTGTACCACTTAGATGCGTATGACTAAATCCATAGATATACGTATCGTCATAATGATATCCAGAGCAGCCATCCCAACCTTCTAGCCGTGTATCTGGGCTTAATTGCATCATTCCAAAAGGCATGGTCGCCCCTGGGTAGGTGTGCCCATGACCGCCTGTACCAATAAATGTGTTTACATAACTGGTTAATGGTTGCGTTACTGCGGCTACAGTAATGGTCTCTTTTTTACAACTAAAAGAAAGACTAATAACGAAAAGAAGTAGGATTTTAAAACGCATATATGAAAAATTTAAAGTCTGAAAGATACAGAAAAGATTAAGCTTTTATAAGTGCATTAAAAACAGATGTAAATATGTCTTTTTTGATATGTTAGTTCCTCTTTATTTTATGTACTTTCGAGATATGTTATTAGAAATTTGTGCAAATTCATATCAATCTGCAATTGCTGCTCAAAAAGCAGGAGCACAACGTATAGAGTTGTGTAGCGAACTCGCTTTAGGGGGTATTACACCAAGTCATGGTTTAATAGAAAAAGTAGTGACAGATTTAGAAATACCCGTGTATGTATTAATACGTCCTCGTAGTGGAGATTTCACCTATTATGATGATGAGTTTGATGTCATGTTACGTGATATCGCATTCTGTAGAAATATTAAAGTAGCAGGTGTAGTTTCTGGAGTACTGCAATCAGACCTTACGATAGATGAAGAGCGTACGCAAACACTCGTAGATGCATCCGGAGGGATGACATTTACATTTCATCGTGCTTTTGATTGGACACCCAATGCCATGGAATCACTTAAAACATTACAGAAAATAGGCGTAGATCGGATTCTTACTTCTGGACAATCTGATACAGCACTTTCAGGTCTGTTTGTGCTTAAAATGCTATTAGAAAAATCCAATAACAAACCAGTTATATTGCCAGGAGGTGGGATACGACCTTCTAATATAGGACAGTTTATTGCCGCTGGATTTAAGGAAATACATGCTTCGGCAAGTAATACGATTGAAAGTCTTGAAGGCGCTTTTCCTATGCATAACTTACAAGCAGTACAGCAAGATTTACAAACCTATTCAGATCCTGAAAAAATAAAGGAACTTTTAGAAGCGATGTATAATTCGTAATAGAAACTTAAGCTTACCTTAAGAGTTGAATGATGATTTAGTCATTCAACTTCAGTACAGCCATAAATGCTTCCTGAGGGATTTCTACATTTCCAACAGCACGCATACGTTTCTTTCCTTTTTTCTGCTTTTCTAAAAGTTTACGCTTTCGCGAAATATCACCACCGTAACATTTAGCGGTTACATCTTTACGAAGTGCTTTTACAGTTTCACGCGAAATAATCTTAGCACCAATAGCCGCTTGAATTGGAATATCAAATTGCTGACGCGGGATTAATTGACGTAATTTTTCACACATCTTCTTTCCTATGTCATAGGCATTGTCTTGGTGTAATAATGCAGATAATGCATCTACAGGTTGACCATTCAGAAGGACATCTACTTTTACAAGTTTAGATGCACGCATTCCTATAGGTGAATAATCAAAAGAAGCATATCCTTTAGATACTGTTTTTAAACGATCATAAAAATCAAAAACAATCTCAGCAAGTGGCATGTCAAATGTGAGCTCGACACGTTCTGGGGTAAGATAGTTTTGATTGGTAATAGTTCCTCGTTTTTCTATACATAGAGACATTACAGGTCCTACAAAATCAGACTTTGTAATGATAGATGCTTTGATAAAAGGTTCTTCTACACGATTCATCTTAGATGGATCAGGAAGATCTGATGGGTTATTTACAAGAATAATCTCATCTGGGTGTTTATGTATAAAAGCGTGGTAGGATACGTTAGGCACCGTAGTAATTACGGTCATATCAAATTCACGTTCTAAACGTTCTTGGATAATTTCAAGGTGTAACATACCTAAGAAGCCACAACGGAAACCAAACCCTAAAGCAGCAGAACTTTCAGGTTCAAAAACCAACGAAGCATCGTTTAATTGTAGTTTCTCCATTGAAGCACGCAACTCTTCGTAATCTTCTGTATCTACAGGATAAATCCCTGCAAATACCATAGGCTTTACATCTTCAAAACCTTCAATGGCATTTTGCGTAGGTGTTTTTGCATCTGTAATGGTATCTCCTACTTTTACTTCACGAGCATCTTTGATTCCTGTAATAAGGTATCCTACGTCTCCTGTATTGATTTCTTTTTTAGGAGCTTGTGTAAGTTTTAATGTTCCTACTTCGTCAGCTCCATAGGTTTTACCTGTGGCAACAAATTTTATCTGTTGGTTTTTCTTAATACTTCCATTCAAGACTCTAAAATACGTTTCTACACCTCTAAAAGGATTATAAACTGAATCAAAAATCAGTGCTTGTAAGGGTTCGTCTGGATTTCCTTTAGGAGCAGGTATGCGTTCTATAACGGCTGCCAAGATTTCTTTAATTCCAATCCCTGTTTTCGCGGAAGCGGGAATGACTTCTTCGGCATCACATCCTAATAAGTCTACAATATCATCTGTTACTTCTTCGGGACTAGCACTTGGCAAATCCACTTTATTCAGCACAGGAATGATTTCAAGGTCATTCTCAAGGGCTAAATATAAATTAGAAATGGTTTGTGCTTGGATACTTTGAGCAGCATCTACAACAAGCAAAGCACCTTCACAAGCAGCAATACTTCTTGAAACCTCGTAAGAAAAATCCACATGACCTGGAGTATCTATTAAATTAAGAATGTATTCTTCACCTTTATAGGTGTATTCCATCTGTATGGCATGAGATTTAATGGTAATCCCACGTTCTCTCTCTAAGTCCATACTATCAAGCAATTGCGCCTGCGCCTCGCGTTTAGTAACCGTAGAGGTTTCATCTAGCAAACGATCTGCTAATGTACTTTTACCGTGGTCAATGTGGGCAATGATGCAAAAATTTCTGATGTTCTTCATAATCTATTCCAAGTCAATGTGTGCAAATATAGGTCTTCTATTAGCATTTTATAGATAGAAAAATGATTTCGTCGAAAAAACCTTCATAGACACTTCTGAACATATGCTTTTAGAGTATTTTTGCAATCTTAATCATGAAGAATTTCACCCCTATTCTGATTGTGTTACTAATGCTACTAAATACAAGTTCATTAATAGCGCAACAAACTTCGATTTCAGGAAAAGTAATTGCTATTTCTGGAGAACCCATTCCTTTTGTCAATATTGTGCTCTATGATTCAGAAGAAATTATTGTACAAGGAACCATTACAGAAGATAATGGTACGTTTGCATTTGTGTCTGTATCTGATGGAGTGTATACTGTAAAAGCTAGTTTTGTAGGCTATGAAACATTTGTTTCTGGTGCTTTTACCCTTTCGGGAAATACAACACTGCCAGACATAGAACTAACGGAAGTTTCCGAAAGTTTAGATGAGGTCACTGTTATTAGTAAGAAACCTACAATATCTCGTAAAGCAGACAGGCTAGTGTTTAATGTAGAGAATACAATTGCAGCACAAGGAACTACGTGGGATATTTTAAAAAGGACTCCGGGCGTAGTTGTGAAGCAAGGCGAACTTTCGGTACGTAATAAAAACGCTACGGTGTATTTAAATGGGCGTAAAGTAGAATTGAGTTTTGAAGAAATTCAAAGTCTATTGGAAAGTATAGGAGGAAACGTTATAAAATCTTTAGAGGTCATTACAAATCCATCGGCCAAATATGATGCAGAAGGAGGTGCTATTCTTAATATTATATCTTCAAAGGCGTTGTATCTTGGGTATAAAGGATCTATAACGGCACGAGGAACGTATGGGATATTTCCAAAACACTACTTTGGGACAAGTCACTATTTTAAAAATAAAAAATTAAATGTGTTCTTTAATTATGGCTATTCTCCGCTTAAGAAAACAACACAGAATAATAGTTTTGTAAATTATCAAAATCAAAACACACCTATTTCAAACTGGTTACAAGATTTTGAGCGTAAGACCTGGACAAAAGCGCATAACGCAAACTTAATTCTAGATTATCAACTGAATGAAAAACAGAAGCTAAGCCTTTCTGCAGTAGGTTTATATTCTCCTAATGAGTTTAATTTTGCGAGATCAACAACAGCTATAACCTCTTTTGCGGATACTTCTTTTGATATATTCACAACCAGTGGTCTTGATAGTGAGCAAAAAAATATAGCATTAGATTTGAGTTATGAATATTCATTGGAAAAAGGGAATATTCAAACAAATGTACATTATACTTCATACGGTAGAGATCGAACTCAAAGGTTATCTTCTGTATATACAGATCCTGAAGATGCTGTTTTTAGAAATGTAAGATTTAATAGTGAAGCTATTCAAGATATTGAGATTTATACAGGTCAGTTAGACTATACTTCACAACTAGGAGGAGTAGATTTTGAAGCAGGAGGAAAAGTGGCAACAATTAATTCGAGATCTACCATCAATTTCCTGAATATTCAAAATGATACACCCAATGGTTTAGATCAAGCACAAAATGACGATTTTCTATATGACGAAACTGTTTTTGCTGGTTATTTTACGCTAAGTAAAGAAATTGGTAAATGGAGTTTGAAAGGCGGACTGCGAGGAGAACAAACAAATTCTACTGGAAACTCATTGGTTTTAAGCGAGATTGTTGAACTGGATTACTTGGAATGGTTTCCTTCTGCATATGTGCAGTATGAGTTATCAGAAAATCATAGTTTTAGTATAGACTATGGACGTAAGTTATATAGACCTCGTTATCAAGATTTAAATCCGTTTGCTTATTTCTTAAATGAAAATAATTTTTCTCGAGGGAATTCAGCTTTATTACCAGCATTTAGTAATGAGTTTAATTTGAATTATTCATTAAAAGGAGCCTATTTTTTTGATGTATATTATCGTGATAATGGAGAGAATATATTAACGTTACCTTTTCAAGATAATACGAATCAAGTATTACGAACAGATAGGCAAAATGCATTAGACAGTAAATCATGGGGATTAGATTTTACACACGGAAGATCTATTGCAAAGTGGTGGTATTTTTATACCTATATGAGTATTTTTCATGAAGAAGAAACGTTTGTTGCTATAGAAAGTGATAACGCTATTGTGACAAATGATATTAATGGTTTTTATGGGTCTTTTTCAAATTTCTTAACACTGAATAAAGACAAAGCATTTACTGGAGAAGTATCACTAGCGTATACTTCAAGGTTTTTGTTTGGGAGTTATGTTCAAGAAGCAACAACCGATTTAACTATAGGGGTTAAAAAAACTTTTTGGGATAAAAGAGCTTCTTTGTCAGTTACTGTAAATGACGCATTAGGCGAAGTAAATGCATTATTGACTTCTCGATATTTAAATCAAAATAATGGTTTTATCGCGGTACCAGAAACTCAAAATGTCCAAATAGGATTTACCTACAATTTCGGTAATTTTAAGCTAGAAGATAATAACCGAACGTTAGACAAAAAAGAAAGAGAACGTTTGCGAGCTGATGATTAATCTACCCAATCTGCAATAAAAAGATTGGTGTCTCTGCCACCTCCATTATTTCTATTTGAAGAAAAAGCCAATTTTTTCCCGTCATTTGAAAATACAGGGAAAGCATCAAATGTTTCTCCATGTGTAATGCGTTCTAAATTTTTTCCGTCCAGATCTATCATATATAAGTTAAAAGGAAATCCGCGTTCTGCTTCAAAATTGGAAGAAAATAATATCTTTTTACCACTAGGGTGAAAGAACGGACTCCAGTTTGCATTCCCCAAACGAGTAAGTTGACGTAAGTCAGAGCCATCTGCATTACAGATATACAGTTCCATGTCTGTAGGTTCTACAAGGCCTTGAGCGAGTAAATCTTTATATTTCTTAATTTCTTCTTCTGTTTTTGGGCGTGATGATCTAAAGATCAATTTTGTGCCGTCAGGTGAGAAAAAAGCACCTCCATCATATCCAAGTTCATCAGTGATTTGTTGTACATCAGATCCATCAATATTCATGGTGTATAATTCTAAATCACCACTACGTGTTGACGTAAAAACGATTTTATCTCCTTTGGGAGATACCGTAGCTTCGGCATCATAACCAGGCTCATCTGTAAGTTGCCCAATAATATTTCCTTCAAGATCAGAAACAAAAATGTCAAACGTATCATATACAGGCCATACATAATTTCCGTTTTTACGTAAGGGCACTTCAGGACATTCTTTTCCTCCTAAATGTGTAGACCCATATACAAAAGAGTTGTTATCTGGTAAGAAATAAGCACAGGTAGTGCGTCCCATTCCCGTAGAAATCATAGGAGGTTTTGAGTTTTGAAACGTTTCTCCAACATTCATCAAAAACATTTGATCACAACCTACTCCCCAGTCTTTATAATTAGATTGAAAAACGAGTTGTTTATCATCAAAACTCCAATAAGCTTCAGCGTTATCACCTCCAAAAGTCACTTGTTGTATGTTCTTAAAATGAATTTCTTCTGGGTAGATTAATGGATTGTCTTGTGCCTCTGTGATTGCTTCTGCATCTTTGGTTTTTGTGTCTGTTTGTGAAGCTTTTTCTTTACAAGCGATACAAATTAAAATAACGGCAACTATATAAAAGCGTTTCATACGGGTATAAATCATTAATTTTGCACAAAAATACAGTATTCTTCTATGAAAAAGCTCATATTAAGTTTTGCGTTACTAGGATTGATCGCTTGTAAAAAAGAATCAAAACCTCAGGTTACGATGAAAGATGATGTAGCATTCTTGGCTTCAGATGAGTTACAAGGGCGTGAGACGGGTACCGAAGGAGAATTGAAAGCTGCACATTATATCAAAAATCGTTTTGCTTCTTTAGGGGTATCTCCAAAAGGAAATGCAGGAACTTATTTTCAAACATTTTCATTTGCTCCTAAAAACGACCCACATGGAGAAGTACGCTTTCGCGAAAGCGGAAACGACTCCTTTATTACAGGAACGAATGTAATAGGATTTGTAGATAATAAGTCCCCTAATACGATTGTGATAGGTGCGCATTACGATCATCTAGGAATGGGTGGTGAAGGCTCTTTACATAGAGATGGTGAAGCTATTCATAATGGAGCCGATGATAATGCGAGTGGTGTGGCGATAATGTTGCAACTGGCTCAAAAACTTCAACATGAGTCTTACCAAGGGAATAACTATTTATTTATTGCATTTTCTGGAGAAGAGATGGGGTTATTAGGATCTAATTACTTTACTAAAAATGCTACAGTACCCCTTTCTGATATCAACTACATGATCAATATGGATATGGTAGGAAGATTAAATCAAGAAAAAGCATTGGCTATACACGGTGTAGGAACTTCACCTTCTTGGAATCAAACGGTATTTGCAGCTAATACTTCTTTTAAACTCGCTGAGCATAAAAGCGGTGTCGGACCTTCAGATCATACCTCGTTTTACTTAAACGATATACCTGTATTGCATTTGTTTACGGGGCAACATGAAGATTATCATAAACCTGGTGATGATAGTGAAAAACTTAATTACGGAGGCATGGGAATGATAGAAGATTATATTCTAGCTATTATAAGCGAATTAGATAATAATGGGAAACTTGCTTTTACGAAAACAAAAGACGAAAGTGCTGTGACACCTAGTTTTAAAGTTGGATTAGGCGTGGTGCCAGATTATCTTTTTTCGGGTAAAGGAATGCGTATTGATGGCGTGAGTGAGGGAAGAGCAGCTCAAAATGCAGGATTAGAAAAAGGCGATGTCGTAATTAAAATGGGAGATAGTACGGTGGTAGATATGATGAGTTATATGCGTGCGCTTTCTGCCTATGATGTAGGAGATGAAACAACTATCGTGATTGATAGGAAAGGGGAGGAGTTGATTAAAGAAATTGTGTTTGTTAAGGATTAATCTTTATTCTTTTTCGACAATAACGGTTCCTCTTATTTTTAAGATTGTGTAAGGAGGAGAAGTATTTGCTTCGAAGACTATGGTTTTTTCAACTTCACCTATTTCTTTTGGAATATATTGTACATCAATCCTTGCGCTGTCACCTTTCTTAATAGGTTGTGATGAAAAATCTAAAGCAGTACAAGAACAACTACCTTCTACATCTAAGATAATTAAAGGTTCTTTAGATATGTTTTTTATAAAGAAAGAATGATTTAAAGTATCTGAAAATTGTATAATGCCAAAGTCATGTACCGGTTTTATATCTATTTTTGCATTGTTTGAACAGCCTGTGGCACTAATAATTAATATTAGATAGAAGAGCTGTTGTATATAGTTCCGTTTTGTAAGTGTTCTTTTCTTTTTTGAGAATACCATGAATATTGTTGTAGAATTCGTACCATTTTGAATTTAATACACCTGTGTAGACTATTTTTTGGTTTTTACCTATGACGATATATAAAGGTACTTTATTTGTTTGTAATTTTTGCCAACTTTCATCTTGAGTTGCTAATAATGCTTTAAATGAATACTTTTTTGTGAATTTTAGAGATTTTTCATAATCCTTAGTTAAAGGAAGGCTTAAAGTAACAATTTCTATTATACTATCTTTTTTATATCTATTCGCTAATTGTTCATAGTCAGGAAACTTTTCAATACAAGGTGCGCAAGCAGTTGACCAAACATTAAGAAGATATATTTTATTATCGTCAAATTTGAATGGCTTGTTTTTTGATGTTACTACTTTAAATTCAGGTAAATAATTGTAAGAAGTAATTGTTCTTCCTAATGAATAACTTAGCCAATTTGCCATTCCAATATAACATAATAAAGATATTATTATAGAAGTAGTAAGTGCTACTTTATACTTAAATATCGATTTAATTGAAAAAATAAATAAAATGCTAAGAATAGGGATAAAAACAATTGGATATATATGATAATAACTTTTTGAAATAGCATTAATTCCGTATAGTATAAAAAAAGGAAGAGTTAAAAAGACTTGAATTAAAAGATTCTTTTTAAAATTATTATTTTTATTAAATACCGAAAGACCTATTATAAAATATATATTAAATACTATAAGGAGCTGCATTTTCCAACCTAGGTATCCTGAGCTAAAAGAAAGTACGGCTCCAATAATAGAGGTTAATAAGATTTTAATTGATGAGATTTTATTTTTCACTGATTGCCAGTTTCATTTGTTGCACAG
Organism: uncultured Dokdonia sp.; assembly: GCF_947492535.1. Lineage (GTDB taxonomy): Bacteria > Bacteroidota > Bacteroidia > Flavobacteriales > Flavobacteriaceae > Dokdonia. Next base: position 14,278 of record NZ_CANLNH010000010.1, read on the forward strand.
AAACCATTGCAGACTTCTTGTAGCCACCAACCGCAACCTGCATCTGCTGTACTACATTGCCAAAAAAAGCAACTAGCACTACCAATACACCAATCATCACTAGTATTACATCCACAGTGAGGGCCTCTAGTATTTGGGCTACTATATACTTTTGGGAAGCTCGAATTTTCATCAAAGTTTGAAAATAATATATTCATTTGTTCATTGGTGAATAGCTTCAAACCAATTTGCCTCTTTTTTGGAAGGAATGTAGTAAAGTAGTCACTATTTTTTGCATTTTCTTGAAAATGAATGGGAGATAAACTAGAGTACATTTCTTTTACGAAATTAACTTGATCAAGATTGAATTTTTGAAACATATCTGAGTTTGTTATCTCTTGGTATCTTTCTTGCCAAAGTTGATATTTTTCTTTGTTATTTAACAACTTGTAGGTTATTAATTTCTCTTCATCATCCAAGTTTTTGATATAATTAGATTTTTCAATGGTTAGGTTTAAGTCCTCATCATTCATATTATCTGTGCCGTCAGTACTACAACTTACAAATAATATTATTGTAAATAAATAAATAAATAAAATGTTTCATGATTTTGATTATTAGTGTTTTACATCTAATAAAGATAACTATTTTAATCGTTATTATAAAATGTAAGTTTAGGAATTTGAATAATTATTTTTAAAAGAAGTTACCTTTGCAGATTAGTATGCTTTCGCGAAAGCGTATAAAGAATATATAATTAAAAGAATAGCATGGCAAAAATTGGAGATATAGATGTAGGAGATTTTCCGTTGTTACTAGCACCTATGGAAGATGTAAGTGATCCTCCATTTCGCGCATTGTGTAAAGAGCAAGGAGCAGATGTAGTATATACAGAATTTATCTCTTCTGAAGGCTTGATACGAGATGCAGCAAAGAGTACGATGAAGCTTGATATCTATGAGAAAGAACGCCCTGTTGGGATTCAAATTTTTGGAGCAGTGATGGAGTCTATGCTTAAGAGTGTAGAAATTGTAGAGGCGAGTGGTCCAGATATTATAGATATTAATTTTGGATGTCCAGTAAAGAAGGTGGTTTCTAAAGGCGCAGGCGCAGGTATTTTAAAAGATATTGATCTGATGGTGAAGCTTACCGAAGCGATGGTAAAGCATACAAAATTACCAGTAACGGTAAAAACACGTTTAGGCTGGGATCATGACAGTATTAAAATTGTTGAGGTGGCAGAACGATTGCAAGATGTAGGATGTGCTGCTATTTCTATACATGGACGTACAAGAGCGCAAATGTACAAAGGAGATGCTAACTGGCATCCTATTGCTGAGGTAAAGAATAACCCTAGAATGCATATCCCTGTATTTGGAAATGGCGATGTAAATACCCCTGAACGTGCGATTGAGATGCGAGATCAATATGGCCTTGACGGGGCAATGATTGGGAGAGCAAGTATTGGATATCCGTGGTTTTTTAAAGAGGTGAAGCATTTTATGGAGACAGGAGAGAAATGTGCTCCTCCTACGTTAGAAGAACGTATAGAGGCCGCGAGAAGGCATTTGCAAATGTCTATAGATTGGAAAGGCGAGAAGTTAGGTGTTTTTGAAACAAGACGTCATTATACAAATTACTTTAGAGGGATACCGCATTTTAAGGAATATCGTATGAAACTTGTTACCAGTGATCATAGTGAAGACGTATTTGCAGCATTAGACCTTATTGAAAGAGAATTTGCGGGTTATGAATTTACTTGATCATTGAGATTTAACTTGAAATCAAAAATCAATTTCTTACAAATGCCTTGCTGATTTATTCTAGAGTTGTTGATTTAACCTGTTGTGCATTTTGAGTAATTTCATCGATTTTTTCCCTAGCCCTAAAGGGTACATCGACGAAATTTTAAGCTCTACCTTTAGGATTGAGGCAAAACTAAAAATTCCACCAAAAAATTAGAGTAATAAACATCTAAAATGAACAACGGGTTTGAATTAATCCTTTCTTACGAAGTTATTACTTATTCTACTAGAAGCTAATCGGGCTGATAGTATTCCTAAAACAAGTATTGTAGCATACACTATGAGTACGTTTAAAAACTCAAAACGAATAGGGTATGGGAGAGAGGCGGTAATATAGACTAGGTTGAATTGTTGTTGTATAAACACAATAATACTACCTAAAAATAATCCTATAGCCCCTCCTATAATAATCATTAAGACACCCTGATAGAAAAAGCTTTTTCGAATATCTGAAAGTGTAGCGCCAAGGTCAGACAGTGTCTTGATATGTCCTCTCTTGTCAATAATGATCATAATGATGCTTCCTACAAAACTAAATAAGGCAATAATAAGGACAAGTGTGCATATAAAATAAAGCGCTAAATTTTCTGTATTGAGCATCTTGTATAATGCATCATTGAGTTCGGTTCTGTTTTTAATAAGCACTTCATTTGAGAAAATAGCGTTTAATTGATCTCTTGTTTCAGCCTCGTTTGCATCTGGAGTAAGTTTCAATTCAATAGTGCTTACTTTGTCTAACGGATAGTTTAATAGTTTGCCTACAAAGTCAATATTTGCAAAAAGGTGATCATTGTCTAGAGATTCGCCTGCTTGAAAAATTCCACTGGCAACTGCACTAGATTTACTGAAAGCGCTAGTGGGATCTGTAATTTGCCCAGTACCTGGCTTTGGTACCATGATACGTAATAAATTTCCGTAATCACTTATGCCTAAAGACAGTCTGCGTCTTATTCCGATGCCTATAGCGACTTCGGGCTCTCCTATGCTAGGCCATGAACCTACAAATAAAGTAGTGTCTACACTGCTTACTTTCAGATAATTTTGGTCAACCCCTTTTATGAAACCAAGATGTGTTTTACCGTCATATTCTAAGTAGACGCGCTCTTCTATAACTTTAGAGAACTGTTGGATACCAGCGACTTCGGTCAGTTTTTTTTCTTGCTCAGGAGTGATCGTGATCGTTTTTCCGCTACTGGGAAGTATTTTAATATCTGGGTCTATAATGGAAGTTACAGAGACGTTATAGTCTTTAAGTCCTGCAAACCCCGATAGAACTACAAAGAGCACTGCAGTACCTATAATAATGCTTGCGATAGAGATGCCTGTGATAATATTAATCGCACTCGTGCCACTTTTGGAAAAGAGGTATCGTTTAGCAATGTATAAAGGAAACCGCATTTACGATTTTTTTCTTTTTTCTAATAGTGTAGGATCTTCAATTGGATTGTCGATACCTTTAAGAGATCTATCGATACCTTCCATATATTCTAGAGAGTCGTCAATATAAAATTGTAGTTCAGGCATACGTCTTAATTGGTGACGTGTACGTTGCGAAATCTCATGTCTAATTTTTGACTTCACTACATTGAGTTCTTCTAGCATTTTGCTAGCTTCGGCATTAGGGAAAACACTTATATACACTTTGGCAATAGAAAGATCTGTCGGAACTTTTACTTTAGAGACAGATACAATGATACCTCTATGTCCACTATCTCGTAGTGCATTTTGTAATACATCGGCAAGGTCTTTTTGTAAAACACCCGCTACTTTTTTCTGTCTGTTAGATTCCATACGGCAAAAATACACTTTTTATAGATTGTGTTACTTTTGTAACGCATGTTTTAAGTAATTATATGCTTTCGCGAAAGCGTATGTAGAAAGAAATAAAATAAATGGATAAAATAGAACATATAGGAATCGCTGTTAAAAATCTAGACGCTTCAAATAAATTGTATGAAAAATTACTTGGGAAGCCACATTATAAGATAGAGGAAGTGCTGTCTGAAGGCGTGAAAACATCTTTTTTTGAGGTGGGACCAAATAAAATCGAATTATTGGAGGCGACAAAACCTGATAGTCCTATTGCAAAATTTCTTGAGAAGAAAGGGGAGGGGATTCATCATATTGCTTTTGCTGTAGATGATATTGAAAAAGAGATGGCTCGCATAGAAAAAGAAGGTTTTGTGTTGCTTAACAAAATACCAAAGCAAGGTGCTGATAATAAGTTAGTAGCATTTGTTCACCCAAAGACCGCTGGAGGGGTTTTGGTAGAATTATGTCAAGAAAATAATAATAAGCAATAAATTTCTTTGCGCTGTTGAGTATTTATTATAAATTTGCACCCGTTTTTGGTCCCATAGCTCAGTTGGTTAGAGCATCTGACTCATAATCAGAGGGTCCTTGGTTCGAGCCCAAGTGGGACCACTAATATACAACGAAACCTCTTGTTTTACAAGGGGTTTTCTTTTTTTAGGTGGTTAGATAGGTGGCATTTTAGTTATGAAATCAATTCTAAACCAACAATTCATAACTACTTTAATTTCTTTTTAAAATAAGTGCATTTTAGTTAAACACAGTTTTATTTCCCCCTTTTAGAAATCAAACATATTCTTTGTTGTTGTTTCCGAAATTAAATATTTAATAAAACATTTTACATAATAATGCATATTTATTTGTTTAATGTTTGATTTATTGTTATGTTTGTACTCTATTGCGCTAGGAAATGGGTGGTGCTTTTTCTTTGTGCAATAGCTGCACCACACACTTATTTATCGATATACTATATAACAAACAATTGTTTGATGATTTCTAATGTATTAATTTCAGTGGGAGTGAGAAGTATGTCTTTTAATTAAAAAAATGTTTAATGAAGATTAATAAATAACGAATTATGCCTAATTCAATAGACGGAGTCCCATTTTTATTTGATGATGCCTCCGATAATCAGCTTTTTGGACAATTGTTTCCAGATGGTTTAGCTCCTCCAGATATTCAAGGGAGTTTTAGTGCAACAGCAAATCCGAATCCGTATCAATCTCCTTTTGGAGAAGATAGCCTGTTTCATTCTTTTTTAGATATAGAAGAAACTTTTTCCGTAAATGAAACTAGTGAAGGATATACATATAAGTTTATTCCTTTAGTGTCAGGAGTAGAGGTGTTTGAAAGATACAACTCCCAAAGTGCAGAAGATACACCTTCCTCAAAACAATTATTTATTTACTACGAGCAAGGTGATGATACTTCTTTGGATTTTTTTGGTACAGCCTGTAGGGTCAAATTCGGTACGGAAAGAAAGTTATTAATGCAAAAACTCGATAATCGAAAGACGGTTATCCGTCTTGGAGATAGAGAAGTTCATACACTTTCTGAGTGGTCTTCTGTGGTTGCAAAGCGTCTTAAGATTGAAAAAAATGTATTATTGGATGCTCTAAAATTAGAATTGTCAGGATTACTTAATGATAAAACCATTTTTAAACAGCTGTTAGGATTAAATAATGATCTTGCCAAATGGATCTATGCAGGATCTAGTAAGATGGAAGAATGGAAGTTTACGGCTAAGAATTATGAGTATGGTAAATGGCGAGCAGGAACTCAAAAAGAGTATGAACCTATTATTCCTGTATTTTTCGAAACGAGAGGAAAAGATTTTTTAACTACAAATAATAGAGATACAAATAGGGTAAAAGATAAGGGGTTTGATAATTTGGTAAACTTCGTTAACAATTTTGATAGCGTCCTGTTTAATCCCCAAGTTATTACGCAAACAATACCAGGAATAGCAGATGATGCTGTTGTATTATTAGCAAGAGCTATTTATCAAGATAAATTACCTGATAATGTACGTCGTCTTTTAACAAAAGTAAAGGGGATTATAAATCAAGCTAAAACTTTTATCAATACAATAAAAGATGAGATTAATAAGAATACGGCATTGTTTAATGCTCTGTTGTGCGGACTTATTAATGGTATAATTTCTTTACTACAGCTCGTCGTGTTAATCATAGGATTCATTATAGATAATTTTGCCCCTTTAGAATTGGAGAAACCATTTTCTAGAGAAGAGACCGATAAAAATGAACAGCGTTTGGAATTTGTAGAAGATCTTATTGAAACGTTGACTGAGCGATCAGAAAAGATATTTAATGGTTTAGTGAAAAATTTACTTACGGCTAATGCACAGTTTTTTATTTTAGTAGATGAAATCTATAAAAAGCTAAAAAATGTATCTCGTTATTTTATTGCATTTATTATAGGAGCTATTGTGTTTGAACTAGCATTCGATGCTATTATTGCCTTTTTTACGGGAGGAACATCATTAGCCGTAACTTTAGCTAATAAAGTGTCTAGAGCTTCTACAAAAGCTGTACAAGCTGGAATTAAAGTAACAAAGCAGGTTGGAAAAAAAGTAGCGACTTCTACAACAGATATTTTGCGATTTTTACGTGCAGAGTTTGATGAATTGTTACAAGCAATTATAAATGGACAATTTTTAGATTATGTAAGAAAGAAATTTTTTACATTTATTGGACAATCAGGAAAAGTAGCTGTACTAAGTTTTGATGAGTTAATTGAAATAGCTGTAAAAGCAAATATTAAGAGCTTGTATGGAGTTGCTAATTTGAGGCGAATTATAAAACAAGCTCAAAGGTTAAATTTAGATATTGATGATTTTGCTGGTTTCATAAAAGTTGGAAATATTAAAAGAATATCTAGTACAGAATTAATGCAACAAATGCATAACTATGTTAATATTGTTCTTAAAAGGGGTTATCCATTTAAATTTAGGAGTCTTAATCAATTTAAGAGATTTAGTGATGATTTAATTTCTGGATTGAGAAATGCAAAAATTCCAGTAGATGATGTTAGGATTCAAGGTTCTTCTTTACGTAAAGGACCTCCTAAAGTTCCTAAAGATATTGATTTAGTTGCTTTTGTTGATAAAAGAATATTTAATGGCTATCTTAAAAACGCATTTAATGGTAGGGTTAAATTAAATGATGAGATTGTTGATATAATAAATTTATCTGATGATGCATTATTAAAACTTGCAGATGATATATTTACTAATAGTGGTACAAATGCTGTGTCTAAGACATTTGCTAAGGCAATTAAAAGTGGGAAAATTAGTGCATTAACAAGAAGACCTAGAGTGATAAGTCAAGAACATAGGGATCTAATAACACAGCTTAATAAAAAATATCCTAATTTAAATATAGAGGATATTTCAGTGCAATTACGTGGAGGTAAATTAGAATTGAAACCAGATTTAAAAATAAAATAATATGAAAAATAGATATTTGTTTGGAGGTCATATTGAAATTGAATACAACTCTTTAATTTCTATAATGAAAAGATTTTTGTCTCCTTCTAAAGTAAGAGATAGGTATGCTTCGGATATAGAACAAGTAATTCATTATAATGATGAAATGTTAGATATTTATGTGTCGGAATATTTTGATAAAGGATTTCTCTGTGATGTGGAATTAAGAGGTAGTCTAGAGGAAGCTCAAAATTTTATTAATACGTTTACTAATAAATTAGGCGAAAAGAATATCCCTTATCAGTTTGAATGGAATGAAGTAGATGAAAATGATAAACAGATAGGGGAAGAGTTTGAAATAAAATCAATAAGTGATTAATACATATTGTTTTCACTCAAGTCAATTATAACTAAGATTTAGTAGAGGAATAATTTGAACTTTCTAATTAATAATTATAAATGTTTTCTAATGGTGTAAAATGTGATATTTATATAGGTCAAGGAGCTGGTAAAAAGCTCCTTGGTGATATTTCTGATGCAAGACAGTCAATTAAGATCGTTTCGCCATATTTATCTCCTTCTTTTACTAAATCGCTTATTGAAAAGAAAAAACAAGGCATAGAGGTATACTTGATCACTATGGATAAGATAGAAGATCACGGAAATAACAAAGACTTAGTTTACAACCTTATAAATCAAAATAGAGAGACTATAGAGGATGCTGTGATTAAAAGAGCAAAGTTTAAGAAGCGATATCGATTTTTACTTCTATTTCTTATTATAGCTTCTTCGATAATGGGATATCTAACATATCAAGCTCCACAAGAAAAATACCTTATTGCTATTCCAATCTTATTTTTAGTCTTTATTTTATACTTAGTCTATAGGAACTATTATCGTAATACTAGAATATATAATTATTGGTATTCTCAGTATTTTCCGTTCAAGGTTTTTTTATCTCCAGAGAAAGGATCTGGTAGAGGAAAGTTTATTCATAGTAAGATATTCATCATAGATGACGAAATAGCTTATCTAGGCTCTCTTAATTTCACGTATAATGGTTCAAGAGGTAATCATGAGACAAGAGTTAGAACAACCGACTCAAAGGCTTTAAATGAGTTGTTGATAGAATTTGAAGATCTTTATGAGTCAAGCGCTCCTCAAATTGATATTCAACAATGGGGTAAAAGTATATATCCAGAGCCTATAAACTAGTTTGTATTTCAATAACCAATCCTTGATCAAGAATTAATGCTATGTTGAAAATACAAAACATTACTTACTTAATGAGGTAAGTGGAAATCAAAAAAAAATATAATAAATAAGATTCCAGGAATAAGGAAAAGTACATCTTTTAAAGGTGATTTTTTTACATTTTCAAGTCTTCCTATTGTTGAGTTCAATGCAATATAAAACACGCCTTCAATAACTATGAAAGTAGATATAATAGATATTAAATTGAGTATAAAGTTCATTTTTTATTCTCCATCTTTTTTATTCACAGAAAATTGTCTGTAAAGTTCAACAGCATCACTAGGATCAACAACCTGCAAAGAGTCCATTGAATCTCTAATCTCTCTAACCATTTCTCGGTCAAATTTATTGTTTTGATAGTCAATTACTTTTTGAATTAAACCATCTGTCGTAATGTCTATTTCAAAGCCTTTAAATGATACATTACCCCCACCACCGTTAATCGCAACAGCAATAATAGCTAATATAACAGCGCCACTACCAACTTTTTTAATGAATTTGAGTTTGCCTTTTGAATTTAAGTTAACCTTTACATCAAAATCATTTATGTCAAAAACTAAGCCATTCTCTCTATAAAAAGTTTCAGTAAGCTTTAGCATATAAAAGCCCAATTGAAAGAGATCAACAGCTCCTATGTCTTCATTTCTTTCAATATTAAAGATAACATGTTCTTCATCATCTTTTATAAAATAATTATTTAAAGTTGATTCTATGAGGTTACCATAGCGTGAAATATCATTTACAGTATTATGTGAAAAGAACATCCTGAATAACAATGGTTCTAATTCTCTTCGTTTAAGATGTTTTAGCCATTTGATAGACTTTCTTCTATAAAAAGAACACCCATCGTCTCTATCAAAATTCACATTCAAAAGTGGAGTTTGTTCAACAACTCCAAATGATATAAATTCAGAATTTGAAGACGGAATAATGACTACATCACCTTTTTTTACACTATAAGTGAATTTATAAATTTGATTAGCTATTAGTCCAGGCTTTTTTTCATCTTTATAAGTATCAATAACTAAATTTTTAATATTTCTGATCTTATCAGGAAATTCTGCATTTGCTGTATTAATACTATTTATAGCTTCTAAAGAAATTTCATTATATCCAATGGCAACATAGCTGTTAGCAACAAAAGTGTCGTGAAGACTACCGCTTAAAGTTCTGATTAGCCAATATTTTTTATCTTCTGATATGGTTGGAACTTCTTGATAAAATCTTTCAATGTCTGCTGTTATGCTCATATAAATATTATATAATCTAATTTGAAGAGGTTTAGGTAATTACGGCTAAAATATATAAATATTAACTATTTAGCATAATTGATTAACTTTTATTCAAGAAACTATTGAAATTACTATTCTTAATAGCTTCTTACGTAAGAACTCCTTTCTGCAGACAAGTAGCAGTTCTAGATCCTAAATCAATCTTACGTAAGAAATGGAAAACACCGGGGATCTCCTGGGCAAAAACTTACGTAAGAAATATTAATTGATGTTTTATGTCTTAAACAATTTTATTTATATTTATTTAGTAAATTATGAATTAGAAGTTTTAACTCAGAGTCGTTATCTGATATTTTCTTATTATTTAGAATAGTTTCTAACTTTACTTTTAGATACGAAGAATTTCTATTTTGAATATATTCAACAGCAGACTTTTGTATGTCAGATTTACAATGAGTTAAATTTATAACTCTTTCAAAATCATAATATTTTTCTGTTATTTCTTCTACTAATTCAATATCTATTCTTTCTTCTAAGGATAGTTCTAATAAAATATCAGTAATACTATTTATAGTCGGTTTTAGAACATCTTCAAAATACAACTCTTGATATGTTTGGAATTTTGTAAAATCTGTAATGTTTTTTTTTGCATTATCTAAACTTAAAGTTATGGCTTTTAATTTTTTATTTCTTTTTTTGCTAAAAGCCTCCATAAATGCAAGATATATAGGCACTAAGGCTAATAGTGCTCCAAATAAAATTATAAACCAATTAGTGTGTTCTTTCCAAAATGCACTTTCATATTTCACTATTTCAGAATTAATTGTATTAAGTTTAATCCTCTCATTAATAATGTCTTTTTCAAATTTTTTAACCTTTTCATTTATTATTGAATCAATTCTTTTTTCTAAGGTAGCTTCTAAAATAGCAAGTGTGTCTATTTTTTTTGTTTGTTGAGCATTTAAATTAAAAATAAATAGACTGATAAAAATGAAACTAAAATAATATTTTGCCATAAACTATTCTTTAAATATCTGTTTGATTATTTGACTTGGTCTTTTAGGTTTTTCTATAACACCTTGAATTCCATTTTTTTCTGATTCAGTAAGATTAGATCTAGATGTAAATAAAAATAATTTAGCTTCTTTATTAGTTTCATTTTCATTTAATATATAATCTTTAAATTTTATTCCAGTTGAATAAGGGTCTGTTAGTTTTTTGTTAACTTTTTTATCTTCATCACTTATAGGAATAACAACATCTATTATTATTATATCATAGACATTTTTATTAATTAAATTATAAGCATCTTTATAATTATAGGCATTATGAAATGTGATTTCAGGAATCCTTAGTATTATTCCTTCTTTTAATTCTTTTGCTAATGCAAATTCTTCGTCTAATAATAGTACTTTATTCATGAGTGTATATATTTTTTGGTAAGAAAATTGAAAAAATTGTAGGTTTTTCGAGTTTTGTTACTTTAATAAAACCTCCATGTCCATTTACAATTGTTTGAGCTACATATAGTCCAATGCCAGTTCCATTTGGATTTTTTATTTTCGCTTCATCACTTCTGTAATATTCTTTAAAAATGTTATTCATATCTTTTTCTAATATTCCTATTCCAAAGTTTCTAAATTGAATTTCAAAATATTTATCATCATTAATGCTAATAGCTTTGTCAAAATAAAAAGTTTCCACTAATGATGATGAGTCGCAATATCTTATAGCATTAGATAATAAATTATATATAACTTGATATATTTTTACTTCATCTGCTATAATCGATGGCATTTTATTTAAATTATGCTTGACAGAGACTGTTTTCTTTTCTTCTTCTTGTAATAATGGTTTCAAAAAACGCGTAATATCCTCTATCTTATCTTTAAAATCAAACACGTCAAGGTGATAATTTAAGTTGCTCTCTTTACTTCTTAAATAAGTATTCAAATTGGAATAGTTGTTATTTAAAATAGAGGTTGCAAAAGCTAAGTTTTCAAAATTTGATTTTAATTTGTTGTTGTCAAAATTATTATCTTTTTTTAGCTTAAACTCAATGTTTTCAAGAGAACTCCAGATAATCTGGACTGGTGTTTTATTTTCATGAGCTAATTTTTGCACAAAAAGATTTTGGTTTTCTACAGATCTTAATCTCATAAATTGATTTGCTAAAAAATCACCAATTATAGTAAGGGTTTTTTCATCATTTATTGTAAAAAATTTTAATAACGAATCTTTTCTTTCGACCTTATTTATGCATTTTATGACACCAATACATTTTTCATCCACTAAAATGGGTTGTAATATTAAACTTTTATGATTTGCTTTAGTTCTTTCATAAAAAGATAAGTCAGTTTTGACGTTTTCAGAATGCACATCATGAATTATTATGGGCTTTTTGAAAGAATAAGATCTATAAGTAGCACTCTCATTATCTGTATATGCAGGGGCATCAGGATTATTTTCTATGTCACTTTTTTTAATTTCTATTATTTCATCTTTATTATGCTTATCTATTCTCCAGAAAAGATCAGCTGTTGTAGATTTGAGATATAATTTATTTTCGGGATTAATGAAATAAATAGAAGTATGTTCTGCGCCTAATACTGTATTTATGTTTTTAGCTAAATTATTATAGTATTCATTGTTACTTATTTCTAAATTAAAGATTTGGCTTATAATTAAATTAGTAACGTGAAAACTATTGTCATAAACTATGTGTTCTATATAAAATGATATTTGTTCAACGAAGTTATTTAATCTAACAAGGAAATCATTTTGGGTATCAATTTTTATATCTGTGTAAAGGCAAAAATATCCTAAATGATTATTTATTTTTCCATCCTCTTCGGTTTGGTGTATATATTTAGTTATTGGGATGATTAATAGAATTTTATCCTTAAAGAATGGATCTTCTGACTTAAATTTTGGTATAGAACTATTTGTGTTTCCGAAGAGATAGTAGTTTTCTGAAAAATTAGGTTTTATAGTGTTATTATAAATTTCACCTAAAACAATATCTCTAGATAAGTAAAAATCTTTTGCTAAGCATGATTTTTTAATTTTCTCGTTATAATTTTTTAAATAACAGCCTTTTAGTCCAAAAGAGATGTGGTCCTCTACTTTTGTAGGAACCCAGAAACTTGAATAACTAAACTTAAACTCACTAGTGAAATATTCTAAAATTTCTTCTATACCATATACGAAATGATTACTGTAAATATCACTTATAAATTCATAATCTCTGTTTTGATTAATTAGATTAGTTTGATTTTTAAATATTTGGAATAAATAATTTTTTAAAATTTCAATCTTAATCCTTTCTATATCTATTGAAAAATCATTTTTGTTTCCTAAAATTAAGTAACCGATAGAACTTGTTTTATCTATAAGATTAGGTGTAATTGGACATATTATTAAGTTGCGGAGAGGTTCTTTAAGGAAGGAAAAAAAATCAATTAAGTTAGAGTGAGTATCATTGTCTATTTTCAATTCTGGATAGTCTTTGAAAAAATTAAAATTAATTATTTCATTTTCTTTTTTACTTTCAAATAAGTATACTTTATTTTGTTCATTTATTATTTTCCCAATTATAGATTCATTTATATTTATTTCTTTTAGTTTTTCGAGATTATTATTTGTTACTTTTTTTTTATTGTAGAACAGGTCTAAATCAATTAACTTCTCTCCATCTTTATAACCAAATAACGATAAATCATATCCTAATACTTCACTTATTAAAAGTGAAATTTCATTTAAGTTGTTTTTAAAATTTTTTAAATTATTATCATTATTTTTACTAAAAATTTTATGAGAAGACGATAGTATTCCGCTTAATTCGAAAAGGATTGAACGATCAATATTTCTTTCATTTTCTTTTTTCAACAATTCTTCATATCTCTCGGTGCTTAAAATTTTCATACTATGATAACATTTGTGTTTGCTAAAAATTGATTGAGTAAAAGTTTAAAAAACTATATTTTAAATTTAATGAAAAAAAAGTGATCCAGCTAATATTCATCCTGATTATTTGTGATTTAAAATTCTGTAAAGCAGTTGTTTAGTGTTTTGTGGGTAGCGAAAATTATTGGAAAAGTGAATATTATCTTAGTGAAGAAATAATAAAAAAGTATTTCCAGAACCATCAGAAGTTAAAATATACTTCTATATCGTGATCAACTTAAATTATTTCGATATCCGACGATTCTGGATTTTGCCTAGAGGTAGTTCATTATTTATCTTGAGAGATGAGTAGTAGCTCCAAGTCTTAAGCCTATGTTGTGCAGGGATTTACAAGTATCGGAGGTTCCTAAGATTAAAACTTACTTAAGAAATGTATTGATATCTAGATGTAATAAAATGTACTTAGAGAAATGAGACAAGCAACAATAGAACTTCGTAGCTGAAAGCGTACTAAGTTCTGTTTTTGTGCCGATGAATGATCTACGGGTGTTTTTATGGATTGTTTTAAGTTGATTCTATTATATCAGTACTTCTAATACTAGAGCATACGTTTCTTCATAAATAGCTTGAAACTCTGGATCTGGATTTAAGGCTATTAGTTTTGTGTTTCTAGCTCTTAAATAATCCAATGTGTCCTTAATTATTTTAGTAAGATTTTCGATATCTTTTAATTGCTTATAATGAATTCTTAAAATATGAGTGTTCTCTTTATGAGCGCAATTATTTTTTTCAATGTCTCTTTTTATTCTTTTTAAAAGATCTTCTTGACCTCCCCATTGTTTACTTGCTTTAAAATGTTGTTCTCCGTCAAATTCAATTATTAATTTTTGTTTTTTTATAGAAAGAAAAAAATCTGCTTGCAATGGTTGAATATGCCTATAACCATTCAACATCTTTTTTTGCTCTGGTAATTCATCTTGATCTAATAGAATATTAAAAACTATAGATTCTCCTATAGAATCTTGGTTTCCTCTACATACAGGGCAAATATTTGGATTGATCATTTCTTTGTAATACCAAAAATTATGATTGCCAACATGCTTTTCTGATGTGCAAGTTAAATTAACCCATATTTTTGAATATGTACTTTTATCTTTATTCTGATATGATCTTCTTTGAAAAGAGTTAATCAAAAAATTATCAGAAGCATATCCAAGTTTTTCTTTGACACTTTGAATTAATACTTCATCTTTCTTATGGTTTGTTTTTCTATATTCTGATATGCATTCATCACACCCTCTATTTTTTCCAATCATAGAAATGGTTTGTGAAAAGTTTATTCCGTGTTCTCCACATCTTAGAATACAAATTTGATTTTCTGATTTATTGGTTTTTCTTGTTGCTCTTATTAAGCTATAATGTTTTCTAATAAAATCATCTTCACTATTACTTAAAGTTCTTTTAATTTGATCTGGGTTTTTTAAACTATTTGCTGATTGTCTTTCGGAATAGCATTTTGAGCAAAAAGATGGTTTCTCAGTTTTGTTATTTAAAAATGTTCTAAGCATTTTAAAATTCTTTGATTTTTCTTCTTTATGAATAGTGCAGAAAGGTTTTATTTCTAGAATATTTCTTCCATAGTTGTCTTTTTTTCGAAATGTAATATCCTTAATACTTGAAACATTGTAAGTATGTTTAGATAATTTTTCTTGAAGTTTGAGTAGGAATAGTTCTGGAGAGCAATCATAATTCTTTTTGGATAGTCTGAATAAAGCCATAATCTTTTTAATCTTGTTTTTGTTTTATTTATTGTAAATAATAGTTCAAATTTCAAATTTTATTAAATAGAAAACCACTCCTTTAAAGTAGTTAAAAAAGAGTGGTCTAGGGAAGGGGTGAAAGGTATTATTTCTTAATAAACTTAGATCCTAATAATGTTTTCTTTACTTCCTGATCATATACAACTATAAAATACAATCCTTGATTTAATCTACTTACATTTATCTGATTTTTCTGATAAGGATTGATCTCTGTTCTAGATATAATTTTTCCTGTAGCTTCAATAATGGCTAATACCATAGCGTCACTATCAATATTAACTTTTATGTTTAAATAGTCCGTTGTAGGATTTGGATAAATACTAGCTTGGATCTGATTATTATTATCCAATGATAGTACAGATAAATCCTCTGTATCGCGTGCCGTAAAAAAATAATCCCCATTATTTCGTTCAGTAATAATTCCTACTATATTAATAGCTTCTGTAGGAACTGGAGTATTTATATAATCAACTTCAAAAAAGGAGGTGCGGAATACAAACTCACCTTCTGTAGATGTCATTTCATATTCTGTAGATACTACCCAATCTGTATTTTGTGAAGTATTGATGGTTATATTTTGAAGGCTCACAAGTTCACTTTCATATGCTTCTGGGTTATCTGTAAGCCCTGATAATGTTATGATTTGAGGAGCTATAGTATTGTTATTAGAACTTGAAGGGCCAGGATCTTCTATTGGTCTAAATTCCATCAT
Source organism: uncultured Dokdonia sp. (assembly GCF_947492535.1). Classification (GTDB taxonomy): domain Bacteria; phylum Bacteroidota; class Bacteroidia; order Flavobacteriales; family Flavobacteriaceae; genus Dokdonia. The sequence goes on from NZ_CANLNH010000010.1 coordinate 30,246, forward strand.
CCCTTGAAACTCATTTAATGTTCCTTGTATTCCAGAAATACCGTCACCAATTTCATATTCAGTAGTTATAATACCAGAAGCATCATCAATGAGAATTCCTGCAGTATCATCTTCTATAAATTTTTGATTACGGAAACTCTGTTGAAAGCTAAGTATAGCTTCGCTTGACAGAATATATTCAGCTCCTAAAGTGCCATTTCTTAAAGTAGCAATATCATTGACCTCTTGTATTGTTTCGCATACTACTGTAGTAATCGTTTCTGTTAGGTTACACGTAAATCCTATTGCTGATATTGTAAGCGTGGTATTTTCATTAACTTCAGTAACAGTAATTGTTCCTGTAGCTTGATTAGACGGGTTATCTCCAGATATAGATCCTTCTGTAGTGGTTAAGGTTATTTCTTCCATAGAACCTCCTGTATAATCAATTGAAATAGTGGTGGTGTCAATGCTAGAAGATTCATCATCACAAGTAATTGTGATATTCGAAAAAACTAAAGAACAACTAGGACAATTATTTATAGCTCTAGGAGTTGGAAATGATATACAGAAAGTATTATTTTCTGTCCGTTGGATTGACTCTAAGGCACTATTTCCATTTATAGACTCGTTATATTGTACATCTAGATTTAATGCATTTAAAAGCTCTGTATCTTCACTGTCATTAGTTCCATAAACGATAGCATCAACTAGATTATTAGTAGTAGGAAAACTACCAATTGGAAAATCAGAAATTGGCGCATTATAAATCGCAATAGCATCAGCTCCGTTTTGTATAGTATTGCTTTCTCCTGTAAAGATGTCTGTATCTGGAAATGAATCTGTTCCAATAATTAGGAAACCGTTTTCATCTGTCGTAAATCCATTAAGGTCAAAAACTCTGTAAGAAGTATCTGAGCTTCCATTAAATAAGACGACGATATATCCATCTAAAGAAGTATTACTTGTAGGAGTTTTGAGCTCTATAAACTCCATAGTGTCTGATTGTGATTGATCTACGTCAATCTCATTAATAATTACTTGAGCAAAGGTTGTCAGGCTCGCTAAAAATAGCGAGAGCGTTAAGATCATTTTTTTCATGATATAAAATGTATTTGTTATTAAATGCTAATAGAGAAATGTATTAGTCTTGAGAATTATGATTTGAGGTGCTTTTAAGCAGTTTGTAGTATCTGTTGTTTTTTGTAGTGAATTATGATTAAGGTTATTAAAACTATATTGATGTAGAAGAATAAATGATAGGCACTAAGAAAGCTTAATTTACTAGCTCCTAGAATTTTCATAAACGTATTGAAGAACCCTTCTCCAAGTAAAACAACTCCAGATAATAAAAATGCTTTTAGTTTGTTCAACTTCATTACATATAGGAAGAATACTAGCCATAATGAGGGATGAATAGTAAAAGATGCCAATAAATCTGACTCAAAAAGTAGATAATCAAATTCAGGTTTGTTTTTCACTTTATGTGAAAAGAATAAAAAGAAAAGACCACTGATTGTTGTTAATACTGGGATAGCTAGGCAAAATGCATATCCAATGTACTTGCCAATTTTCATAAAAAACGATAGAATGAACATAATTAATTGATTTTAAATATTAAACTTAGATGGAGATATGTAATTCGAAGTAGTAAGTATCGAATCAATATCATTATAAACTTGTTGATATACAGTATTTACATCTGTATCTGAAATTTTATACTTGAATGAACCATTCTTTTTGGAATCTTTTAAATAGTGATTACCATGAATGCGACTACCTTCTATAAGCTTAGAGCTTCCTTCTGAAATAATACCGAATACTTGTCCTGGGCGATAATTAATAATTGATTCTTTTCTTAGAATGTTTTTATCTCTCACACCTGTGTTTTTTGATGCTTTAAGACTTATCCCTGTAGATCTCGTGTAACTTATATTAGATACCTCTCTAGTGCCTAACATTCTCTCAAAATGGGTTAATGTTTCGGGGTTTGTAGTTCTAAATAGGAATTGACTTCCCATATTTGAAACTATGGAAGAAGCTTCCTCTCGTCCATATTTTGATACTAATTGTGATAGATCTTGTATCGCGATACAAGTTGCTATTTTATTACTTCTCGCAGTTTCTGGAATATTTACAAAGTTCGGAATGCTTAAAACAGTAAATTCATCAATAATTACAGCACTTTCGTGTTGATTTGGTGTATTCATTTTTTTTAAGATTAAACCAACAATACTACTGTAGATGGGAGTATATAAATCTCTCTTTTGTAAATTGAATATGAGATTTATAATGCTAGGGTTGTTGGGATCATTCGGCATTGTTATTTGTTCTTCAGATACTAGATTACTAAATATTGTAGGAGTATCAAGAGACGAAAAGAATGCTGTAAACGTACTTATGATATTTCCCATTAATCTAGGATCTTTCTTCACACTTGATAAGATCATAGAAGCTCTTCTTGCTTCTGGATCTGATGATAAAAGTTTTAGAATATCTTCTCCAGACGCAGTTAAGAAAAGAGCTATAATATGAGGTATTGTAGCATATTTTGAATTTGTGTTTTTAAAATAGATGATTACTCCAGTTAATACACTTTTAGCAGCATTAAAAAAGTACTTTGCATTATCATTTTTTGGTATACCGACAATACCGCTTAGGAAATAACTACTAAACTCAATAACATCACTTTTGTCATTACATAGGCTTAAAGGGTTTAATGCATCATAATTATTATCTAAAGAGAAGTTTAAAACTTTTTTCTTATTCTTTTCTGCTAAATCATTAATAAGTGGACTTAGTTCTCCTTTTGGATCAAATGTCAAGCATCCTTTGTGCTTAATACAATACCCCAATAATGGTTTAATCATTGAATATGTTTTTCCAGATCCTGCACCACCGATAGCAATTAAACCTCTGTTCAAATTGTCAATAGTGTAATTTCTGTTTCCAGATACATAGAATGAATTGGTTTTTACTCTCTTTTTAGATTTTCTAAAAAAGAGGAATATGACTATTAATATGCTAAGCTCTATCACGTGTGTATATTTTATAATTAGAATTTACTTTTTGGTGTCTTGCAGTACTCCCTTCTTGACCTCTATGCATTCCGTATTTCTCCATCAACTTAGAGTACTGTGTTTGCTGTTCTGCTAGATCTCTTTTTCCATCTACAAATGATTTACAACTCAATCTTCCATCATCTGTAATCGGAACTACGATAGCATGCATATGTGGAGTTTGCTCGTCTAGATGTAAATGCATTGAAATGATATTTTCTTCTCCATAAATGGAAGCTAGAAATGCCTTATTGTCTTTTACCCATTGACTATATACTTCTGGTTTTTTGAAGATCTCATTCATCTTATAATGATCCGATGTCATTATATATTCTACTGCTTTTACAGCATCTTTTCTGATCTTCTTATCAAGACTATATCGTTCTTTAATTTCATCATTGATTCTCTTTGATAATGGGTTTGCTTGACTAAATAATGTCCATTCGTTTTGAGTGTAACTTTTACCGTTTTTATCCCAATGAATATTATTAGCAACGGTAATAGGCGATGCGTTTTCTGGAATAGAAATCGAACCGTCAGAACTTCTATCGATGTGTTTTCCTAATGCACCAGAATTTTTAATCTTTTGTAATCTCATTACTGCGTAGCTCATAATGTCTTCATATTGTTATGTGGGGTTTTTAGGGGAGACCCCTGAACGAACGATCTTTGGTACAAAGTGTAGTGAGTTACACTTTGTTGTTTGTTTTTATTAATTTCCTTACTCATTTTTGACTTTTCACGTGCTGTAAGAATTCTTTATCAAATATTCGTTTAGATCTTTGCATCCCTCAAATAGCGTGCTTTTGTTCTCTACTTTTGGATGCATTTCTTTAATGAATTTAGTAGCTCTTTTTCCTGTTTCATCATTATCTAACCATGTATAAATGACACTATATTTTTTTAGTATTTTTTCAATTTTTTGCACTAAAGATGTAGAGTTGAGAATTAGAAAATCAACTTGATTTTCTACTCCTTTGTTTAAGGTTATAAAGCTTAAGAAATCAAAAAAGCCTTCGAAAATTGTTAAGCTATTTTTGCCTTTTTGATAATGCGTAAAATCTTTTTTTCCAATACAGCCTTTGAAGTATTTATTGCGTAATTCATATCCTCCAGATTTGTTTTTAAAAGCTATTCCGAAATATGTTTTATTATCAAGCGCATAGTATATTTCTTCACAATATTTTTTCGCCGAAAGGCAATTAATATTTCTTGAATCCAGATAGGATAGTAGTGCTTGATTTTCTAATGATTTTACCCTTTTGATTTCATAATCAATTTTTGAATCTGGTAAAATTTTCGTTTGCTCTTGAAAAGAAAAAGATGGTTTTAGATCTGATAAAAAATATAATGCTTCTGAGACCGTACAGCTTTTTATTGCTTGCACTAAATCAATAACATTACCACCTATACCTTGACCGTGATCGAACCATCGATTTAATGATAAGGAGACTTTGAAAGAGGCTTTAGTTTCTGTTCTTAGGGGACTAAGAAACCAAGCTTCTTTCGTAGTAAGTCTCCTTGGTAAAAATCCTAACTGTTCAAGTGCTTGGATTATAGAGATATGTCGTGCTTGTTCGCAGTTTAAATGCTGTGCTTTCATAACGATTTGTTTTTTGGTATTTTTTGATGATTTGATGACAGAAAGCTGTCAAGTGTTAATTTTCCTGAGGTTCTTGTTGTCATCATTTTTTCATCAATCATCAAAAGTGTTTTTTGTTGTCATCATTTTAAATTTTGATGACAGTTTGATGATAACTTTGATGATGATTTAATTTTTTCTTTTTCAGTAGCTTATACTATTATGTCATCATTTCATCAAAAATTTGTTCAATAAAGATTCTCTTAATGATGTAGTATCTTCCTTTTCGATCTAATTCGATGAACTCTCCATAAGAGGTGTATTCATATCCTTTGTAGGCATTTGAGTTATCTGAGGGCTTTAAACCCCATTTAGATTTTAGGATTTTGCGAACCTCGTTTACTTCGTAGTGTTTTCTTCGTGTTTTTACGATAGTTGCGACAACATCTCTAGGAGTTATCTTTATTTCGTTAGCTGTAGATACATCAAATATTTCATAAAATAATTGTACCATTTCTCTTTCAATTTCATTGTTGTTTAGCCAAACCAACTTTTGCAGAGCTTTGGTTTTGATTTGATCAGCTGTAAACCACATTCTAGTTGTTTTGGGAGAAGAAAATTTACGATCAATTAAATACTGCAGAAATGCAGGAATTTCTTTAATTAACTTACCTAAGAACTCGGTATCTTCATTTTGAAATGGTGTCACTTTACGCACCCAAAATCTAATTTCATTAGAATCAATAAGAATAAAAGTATCTTCATTGTTTGAACATAAAATGAATTTTCCAAAGAATTCTATTTCTTCTCGATCCTTTCCTTTAGCTTCAACTTTATCTTTATCTGTAGTAGATAAGTATTTAAGGCGTTCTGTGATTTCTTGTTTATCAAAGAATACTTCGTCAATGGCTATGATAAGTTTGGATGCCCAATCAGCATTAAATTGTGAAGAGAAACTATCCCCTTTTATGTAGGTCATGTTATGACCGTATATAGCTTTAAGCCATTTAATGAATGTAGATTTACCTGTTCCTCGTTCCTTGCTTACAAGGCATATGATAGGTAGAATCTGAGTCGGGTAGAGTAGTATGATTTTAAGATAATCAAGACCAAGCTCTTGTTGTTTTCCAAAAATATGTTCAACGAATTGTAGAGAGTGTTTTATATTTCCTTTTTCACTAGGCTTGAATGGTAATTCGTGGTAGGTATTATAAAAACTTCCAATAAATTCTTGATAATCTATATGTTCTGGAATACAACAAAAACCATCAAGCTTAGGTATGTCATTTAAAAACTTTTTGCCGTGATCTGCAACTATAGTTTCTTTATTCCAGGAAACCATAATGCTTGTTGTGTCACCAGATATTAAGGGTTTCTCAATGATTTTCTTGTAGCCTGTGCCGATTCTAAAATATTTAGGTTGCTTTGACATAGTACTTATTTTGCTGATTTTACTAGGGAAGGGTTTTTTCTGGCTTGTTCAAGTAATTCTTTTTTTGAATAGAAAACAGATCTCCCTATTTGATAAAAAGGGATTAATTTCTTTTTCTTCCATTGAATAAGACATTGAACCGTAATGCCCAAAAGTTCAGCAGCTTCTTTCTGGGTAAGACGATCTTCTGCTTGAGAATTTGAAGTGTCTTGAATTATTTCGGTCTTGCGAATACGATTGATTACTAGCTCAATAGTTTTTTCTAAATCTTGCTTAGTAAAACCGTATAGAATTGGATTTGACATATGTTAACGGTGTTTTGATTAAACACTGCTAAATTGTCTTATGAAGTTAATATTTGAAATTTTAATTTTAAATATTCTAATTGTCTTACGGAGTCGGGGAAGTGTTGAAAAGAGAGACCTTCACAAGTTTTATTTTTTCTAAAAAAAAATCTTATAGATTCTAATATTTCATCTCATTTGCGAGGGCAAGAGGAGATGTTAGTCCATTGAATGTTAACTCAGGATTGTTTTTTATTTCTTTAGCAAGTATGTATAAGTTTTGATAGGAAAAACCTCTTTTATCTATTGATATATTATTACTTATAATCTTTGGGAAAGAATGTTTTTGTTTTTTTATGTATTCTGTTTTTGAAAGGAAAAATATAAATTCCATTAAGATTTTATTGTTGAAATTTATAGACATATTGTTCAATGGCTTAGAAATTTCTGGATTCTCTGTGTGGAATATATCTAAAGAAATTATTCGCGCAATTGATTTTGCTTCTTTATGTATGATATCAGGGTTTTGTTTCTTGATTAAGTAAGTTAACCCTTTTCTTATCTTTCTAATATTTTTTGGGTTATTTAATTCTATTTTAAAAACCTCTATTGATTTTTTCTTCTTTTTTCTTGTAGATTTAATCGAGATGTTTTTGGATAAGATTTGGTTTAGATAAGTTCTTTTATTTTCGAAACTACTCACATCGAAAAATTTGAAAATATTATTTTTCATATTGAAAGCCCTATTGATATCTCTTAATTGAGAAGAAAAGAATTTCTTTGTCCAGATTGAGCTGTTTGAACCAAACGTTTCTTCCAGTTTTGTTAGACTGAATAAGTGATCTGAAATAGTCAATTCAATAATATCTTCATCAGTAATTAGAGATAGATCATGCTTGATTATTTTTTTCCAGTAGGCATTACTAAATATTAAAGGAGCTATTAGAATAAGATTTTTATTTCTCAATATCGGTAATCCTTGTTGAATTAAAATTTCAGTATTTATTAATAGGTTCTCATACAGTATTTTTTCAAGTGTATAAGAGAAGTCAAAAGATACTTTTATTATGTGTTTTTGATAAATTTCATAAATCAATTCTTTTTTTTCTTCTTCTAAACAGTCTTCAATATTTGATGTAACGAAAAAATCAATGTCTTGTAGTATATTAGATTTATATATATCAATCTCTGAAATATGAATAAATAATGACCAAGAATCTTGAAATAGGTTATTTGCTTTGATCTTATCAGAGAAGTATTCCTTGAACTTAACTGATCTTTCAGAATATTTATCATAAAGTAAATCAATATCTTGTTTAATATCCTTCATAATTATTTTGCAATTTTATTCCAAGTATTATCCATTTCACTTTTTTTGAAATCTTCTGCGATCTCTACGTATCTTTTAAAACTGGCCTCATCTTTATGTCCAGTTATATTTCTTACTACCATTTCTTTCATTCCTAATATAAGGGAATTTGTAACAAAAGTTTTCCGAGCTGTGTGACTTGTTATGAGTTGATGCTTTGGTTGTACTTTATCAATCCTACGTTGTCCAATATAGCGAGTTGTATTTATCATTGTATCGATTTTAGCTATTTTACAACACTCTTTAATGTATAAGTTAAATTTTTGTCCAGAAATAGAAGGGAGTGGTTCATAGAGTGTGTCTTTATATTTAGATAAGATATCCTTAGCATAATCATTTAAAGGAATCATCTGGTCAATGGTCTTCGTCTTCTGAATATTGAGCTTTAAATAATCTTCAAAGACATTAGATATTCTTAGTGCTTTAATATCGCTGAAACGCAATCCAGTAAAACAACCAAAACAATAAAAATCTTTTACGTGGTTAAGCCTATGAGAACGAAAATCTTTGCGATATAATGTCATAAGCTCATCCATTGTTAGATAGATAACTTCAATATTGTCTTGCATTCGTTTGAACTTCCTAAACTCTGTATTTGAATGATACCCTCTATCTAAAGACCAATTCATAAAAGCTTTAATGACAGATATCGTTCTACCAAAGTAATTGTTTAACGTGTTTCTTTCTTCAAAAGCATAATCTCTAAGCTTCTCATAGAACTCAATTACTATTGTTTCAAACCTTATGTCATAATTTGAATGTTTTTGGAAGTCTTCAATAAATCTTTTAGTCGTTACGTACTTCCTAATAGTTCCTGGAGCTTTTGTTGTTTTTGATGTCTCAATGAACTCTTGAAAAGAAAGCGAAAAATTTGGAGAAATTTTATTTTGCAATGAATTGTCGTCAAACTGTGCTAAAAACAATTCTCTGGTAGGAGTTAAGTTTTTTAATAAAATATATCGGAAAACGTCTTTTATCTGATTTTCGAGATCATCAAGTTTTTTATTGTACTCAATATGAAAATTGTAGATTTCAGATTTAAGATTTGGTTTGATCCTATTATTTTTCCAATGTTTTAAACTTACACGTACTTTAGGGATATTCCTTCTAATCCTTTGTCCGCCTATGTTAACGACGAGTTGAATAGGGTAGAGTCCTTTCGAATCTTTTTTTTCTTTTCGTGGTAAAAATGTTGCTTTCATAAATCTATTTTAATTACATTTGCTCCCAAAATTGTGAACTTGAATTAATTTAGATTCACTAGGTGGCAAATTAGGTGTCAACTTAATTTACGACTTAAAGAAACTTATATGAAAACGAGTTTACAAGGTCTCAATTCAAGTGTTAACCTGAAATAACTTGAGTTAATCATCGTTTAATTACGATAGTAGCCCAAGTGGGACCACTTTTTTAAAAGATCATCATACGTGTAAAATAATAGAATTCATTACTTTTCGCATATGGTGTTTTTTTATGAATATGAATTGAAGTTTATGTTTTTGTAAAAAAAATGAGAAAATACTTGTTTTTACCGATAAAATGCTTAATATTGTCGACCAAAAGCATAAATTCAATATACTATTAGTATATTTATAACGTTACAATTAAGTACCTTTTAAATTATATACTTTTGTAGTCTATGAGCCCCAAACTCAAAAACTTACTTATGACAACATTCCTACTTGTTGTTGGATATACTTCTATAGCCCAAGAAGTGGTTACAGGTGGTCCTAACCCACCACCACCACCTCCAACGCCCGGAAGTATTCCAGGACTTCCAGGATTAGTAGTCCCAATAGATGAGAATCTAATAATCTTATTGATATTAGGTGTGATTACTGGTATCGTATATCTTTTGAGAAATCGGTATCGGTTATCTAAATCCTAGTTAATAAGCTTCTGTGAGTCTCTTCACATATTTTCCAATGACGTCAAACTCTAAGTTGACGATGGTATCTTTGATAATATTTTTAAATACAGTGTGTTCGTAAGTGTAAGGAATAATAGCTACACTAAAACCATTTTTTGTGGAGTTTACAACCGTAAGACTCACTCCGTTTACAGTGATAGATCCTTTTTCTATGGTTACATTAGATAATTTTGGATCGTATGAAAAATCAAATCGCCAGCTTCCATCTTCTTCATGTTTGTTAGTGCAAATACCTACTTGATCTACATGTCCTTGTACGATGTGACCATCTAATCTTGCTCCTAATACCATGGCGCGTTCAAGATTTACTTCGTCTTGCTCTTTTAGCGTGTATAAATTTGTTTTTTCAAGGGTTTCTTTTATGGCTGTGACTGTGTATTGTTTGTTGTTTATTGATACTACGGTTAAGCATACACCATTGTGAGCGACACTTTGATCAATTTTGAGTTCTGGGGTAAGATTGCTTTCAACAGTTAAATGTACATTTTCTTGTTCTTTTTCAATTGAAATGATCTTGCCTAAATCTTCGATAATACCTGTAAACATGAATGACTATAATTTGGTTACTTTTGTGATGTAAAAATACAAAACCCATAGCAGGTATATAATGAAGAAAGATCAAAAAATTAAAGTTGGAATATCTATAGGAGATCTTAATGGTATAGGAGCAGAGATCGTATTTAAAACTTTTGCAGATAGTATGATGTTAGATTTTTGTACACCTGTACTATTTGCGTCTGTTAAAACGCTTTCCTATGTAAAAAAGATATTGGCGAGTCAGGTAGGTCTACATGGGATAGATACTGTATCTAGTGCATTGGAAGGTAAGGTGAATGTTCTTAATGTGTGGAAAGAACCTGTGAAGATACAATTTGGAGAAGCTACAGAAGAAACGGGTAAATATGCATTGAAGTCATTTGTTAGAGCAACAAAAGCTCTTAAAGATGGAGAAATAGATGTTTTGGTCACGGCTCCTATAAATAAAGCAACGATTCAAACGGATGATTTTAAATTTCCAGGGCATACAGATTACCTTGCTAAAGAATTAGAAGGTGACGCTATGATGCTTATGGCTACAGATACTCTTAAGGTAGGATTGCTTACCGATCATGTAGCAGTAAAAGATGTAGCTGTTCATATTACGCCAGAAGTAATTACGCAAAAGGTAGAAACATTATATAAAACACTTCAGTGTGATTTTGGAATTCATGTGCCAAAAATAGCTTTATTAGGTATTAATCCTCATGTGGGGGATAATGGTGTTATAGGAGATGAAGATGATAAAGTGCTTATCCCTACATTAGAAAAAATAAGAGATACGGGTAAGATTGTTTACGGACCTTATGCTGCAGATAGTTTTTTTGGATCTGGTAATTATAAAAATTTTGATGCAATTTTAGCAGCATATCATGATCAAGGTTTAATTCCTTTCAAGACATTATCTTTTGGGAAAGGAGTGAATTATACAGCAGGATTAAGTCAAATTAGAACATCTCCAGATCATGGAACTGCTTATGAGATAGCAGGTCAAAATAAAGCAGATCATGGGTCTTTTAGAGAAGCCGTATTTATGGCAATAGAGATGTACAGAAAAAGAGAAGACTATAAAGAACTCACTCAAAATGTACTAAAGGTTTCTCCAAGAAAATCAGTGAATAAAGGGCGTCAAGCTCCTAAGGAATCTTAAATAAAACCCTCTTGTAAGTAATAGGCAAGGTCAATTAATAAAAAAAGTACAAGAAGTTTTTAAATAAAGAAAATTATGTATCTTTGCACGCTCCTAACGGATGAAGTGATGAAAGATTTGAAACTATTTACCATACAGTATGTAGGTTTAAAAGAAGGAGAGCATAATTTTGAATATCAAATAGACAAGTCGTTCTTTGATTATTTTGAATTTGATGACTTTAATAGTGTAGCAATACAAGTAAGTCTTGGTTTTGTAAAAAAAACAACACTTATGCAGTTACATTTTAAAGTAGAAGGAAGCGTCAATGTAAATTGTGATCTTACTAATGAGCCTTATGATGAGCCTATTGAAGGTGAATTTGAACTTGTTGTAAAGTTTGGTCATGAGTATAATGATGAAAATGAAGAGATTCTTATTTTACCATATGGTGAGTATGAATTAAATGTGGCACATCATATCTATGAGCTTATCATTCTATCTGTTCCTAACAAGAGGGTTCACCCAGGCGTTAAGGATGGAACATTAAAATCAGAAATACTTGCTAAACTTGAAGAATTAAGTTTAGGAGGTAAAAAAGAACAAGAAAATAACGATCAGTCGGAAACGGATCCTAGATGGGATTCATTAAAAAAACTATTAACAGATAAATAAGAGTACGTAATGGCACATCCTAAAAGAAAAATCTCAAAAACTAGAAGAGATAAAAGAAGAACACATTACAAAGCTGCTGTACCACAAATAGCTGTAGACCCTACAACTGGAGAAGCACACCTTTACCACAGAGCACACTGGCACGAAGGAAAATTATATTACAGAGGCCAAGTAGTTATCGATAAAACTGGAGATGAAATAGAAGCGTAAAGCTTTTCTATCTCTAGATCGCACAAAAACTCTCACGATGTGAGAGTTTTTTTTGTAAATGTTTTTTTGTAAAAAAAGTTAATTTTTGACTGGTTTTGGTCAAATTTTAGTATTTTTCGCTCCATTTTATATTGTTTTTGATATAAAATGTACAAACCTAACTGAAGCAAATGAATAAAATCTCAGCGGCAATTACAGCTGTAGGGGCATATGTTCCAGACTACGTGCTCACCAATAAAATATTGGAGACCATGGTAGACACTAACGACGAGTGGATTACTACCCGAACGGGAATCAAAGAACGTCGTATTCTCAAAGAAGAAGGAAAGGGAACCTCTTTCCTTGCTATACAAGCCGCAAACGATTTAATTAAGAAAGCAAACCTCGATCCTTTAGAGATTGATATGGTTATTGTAGCAACTGCCACTCCCGATATGCCAGTGGCATCTACAGCAGTGTATACAGCATCCCAAATAGGTGCAACAAATGCATTTGCTTTTGATCTTACGGCTGCTTGTTCAAGCTTCTTATATGGAATGTCCACCGCCTCTAGTTATATAGAATCAGGACGTTATAAGAAAGTATTGTTAATAGGAGCAGATAAAATGTCTTCTATTATTGATTATACAGATAGAGCCACATGTATTATTTTTGGAGATGGTGGTGGTGCTGTCCTTTTTGAACCTAATGAAGAAGGATATGGATTGCAAGATGAAATCTTACGATCAGATGGAGTAGGACGTGAGTTCTTAAAGATAGATGCAGGAGGTTCTATACTTCCAGCTTCTCACGAAACTGTAGATAATAAACAACATACTGTTTTTCAAGATGGAAAAACAGTATTTAAATACGCTGTTTCTAATATGGCTGATGTAAGTGATCAAATTCTAACCCGGAATAACCTAACGGGAGATGATGTAGATTATTTAATTGCACATCAAGCTAATAAAAGAATAATTGATGCTACCGCAAGGCGAATGAAATTAGATGAAGATAAAGTTCTCATCAATATTCATCGTTATGGTAATACAACATCGGCAACATTACCATTGCTGATGAGTGATTATGAAAGCCAACTTAAAAAAGGAGACAAAATTGTTTTTGCTGCCTTTGGAGGCGGATTTACATGGGGGTCTATTTATTTAAAGTGGGCCTATAACTCCTAAAACAAAAACCTAAAAGACTAACAAACGCACTATGGATTTAAAAGAAATTCAAAACCTTATCAGATTTGTTGCAAAATCAGGCGCTAGTGAAGTAAAACTCGAAATGGATGATGTAAAAATCACCATTAAAACTGGTACTGATGAAGATAAAGGTGCTACTACGATAGTACAGCAAATGCCAGCAATGGCACCAGTTCAACAAGCTCCAGCTCAACCTGTAGCACAACCAGCAGAGACAGCGGCTCCAGCAGCAACAACTCCAGCTGAAGATGATAATTCAAAATATATTACTATAAAATCACCAATCATTGGAACGTTTTATCGTAAACCGTCTCCAGATAAACCTACATTTGTAGAAGTAGGAAAATCAATATCTGAAGGAGATGTTCTTTGTGTGATTGAAGCGATGAAACTTTTTAACGAGATAGAAAGTGAAGTGTCAGGAACGATTGTAAAAGTTCTAGTAGATGATTCGTCACCAGTAGAGTTTGATCAACCTTTATTTTTAGTAGATCCATCATAATCCCTTACGGGTATTTTTAATGTATTAAGGAATAGTGCGCTTTCGCGAAAGCGTATAAAGAGTTATATAAACTTCTACTATTTCTTAAAAATAAATTGAACACTATGTTTAAGAAAATACTTATTGCAAATAGAGGCGAGATCGCATTACGCGTTATAAGAACGTGTAAAGAGATGGGTATAAAAACCGTAGCTGTATATTCAAAAGCTGATGAAGAAAGTCTTCATGTGAAATTTGCAGACGAAGCTGTTTGTATAGGACCAGCGCCAAGTAGCGAGTCGTATCTTAAAATGGCAAATATTATTGCTGCTGCAGAAATTACAAATGCAGATGCAATTCATCCTGGATATGGATTCCTTTCTGAAAATGCTAAGTTCTCAAAAATCTGTGAAGAGCATGATATTAAATTTATCGGAGCGAGTCCAGAGATGATTAGTAAAATGGGAGATAAGGCTACTGCAAAAGAAACTATGAAAGCTGCAGGAGTACCTTGTGTGCCTGGGTCTGAAGGAATTATTGCAGACTTTGAAGAATGTACAAAATTAGCACTAGAAGTTGGATATCCAGTAATGCTTAAGGCAACTGCTGGTGGTGGTGGAAAAGGAATGCGTGCTGTTTGGAAAGAAGAAGATCTTTTAAAAGCATGGGAATCTGCTCGTCAAGAATCTAAAGCTGCTTTCGGAAACGATGGAATGTATATGGAAAAACTCATCGAAGAGCCTCGCCATATAGAAATACAAATTGTAGGCGATAGCAAAGGTAAGGCGTGTCACTTATCAGAAAGAGATTGTTCTGTGCAACGTCGTCACCAAAAACTAACAGAAGAAACTCCGTCTCCGTTCATGACAGATGAACTCCGAAGCGCTATGGGAGAAGCTGCTGTACGCGCTGCTGAGTTTATCAAATATGAAGGTGCTGGAACCGTAGAATTCTTAGTAGATAAACACCGTAACTTCTACTTTATGGAGATGAATACACGTATTCAAGTAGAGCATCCCATTACAGAACAAGTAGTAGATTACGATTTGATACGTGAGCAAATTCTTGTTGCCGCTGGTGTGTTAATTTCTGGAAATAACTACTACCCTCAATTACATTCTATAGAGTGTCGTATTAATGCAGAAGATCCATATAATGATTTTAGACCTTCTCCAGGACGTATTACTAATTTGCATGCGCCAGGAGGACATGGAGTTCGTATAGATACACATGTATATAGTGGGTATATGATACCACCTAACTACGATTCTATGATAGCTAAGTTAATTACAACAGCACAGACTCGTGAAGAGGCTATCAATAAGATGAAGCGTGCATTAGATGAGTTTGTGATTGAAGGAATTAAAACGACGATTCCTTTCCATAGGCAATTAATGGAACATCCTGATTATATCGCTGGAAATTATACAACAAAGTTTATGGAAGACTTTGTAATGAAACCATAGGCATAATTAAGAAAAATATAGTTTACCAAAGCCAACCTAATTAGGTTGGCTTTTCTTTTTTAGAATACTATTAAGACTATTTTATAGATATGGTTTTATCTTTATTGTTTATATGAAATAAAGAAAGTGAAAAAGAGAAAAATTTTAATTCTGGATTATTCGGTAGATCGTCTAGAAACACCTACTATAAAAAGTTGCTTAACTGAAGCACATTACGAAGTGTCTTCATTGTTTATAGATACAGAAGATTCATTCCCTGATACTTTAATAGAAAAAGAGTATACACATATTATTCATACTGGTTCTGCACTATCTATAAATGAGATGGCTCCCTTTACTGAAAAGGCAATAAAATATATAAGAGATGCTCGCGATAAAGGAATTTGGCAAATGGGTATTTGTTATGGGCATCAATTGATTTGTAAAGCTTTAGTAGGGCCACAAGCAGTGAGGTCTTCTCCTCATGGATTTGAAGTAGGTTGGGGAAGTGTAAAATTTGTGAATACGGCTAATGAAATCCTTCAGGTAAAGAAACAGGAACAGGTATGGCAACATCATTTTGATGAAGTCATAGCGTTGCCAGAAGGTTCTGAAATTTTAGCTACAAATGATCATTCTGCAGTTCAAGCTTATATCAACTATGAGCAGCATTTATTAGGAACGCAATTTCATCCTGAATTTTCTAAAAAATCTGGGGATGCCTATTTTATAAAAGATCGAGCGTTTATAGAAAGTAATGATATAAAAGTAGATGAGTTGGTTACAGGATGTCCTTCTTTTGATACTGCAAACGTGTTTTTTTCGTACTTTCTATCACAAGAATAAATGCTTCTTAGTAGTTGTATAGTGGTTTTGAGTTTAAGATATCTCGATGGATTTCACCGGGGTAAATTACGTGTACGGGTACTTTAATGTTATAATATTTACACAGTTTAATGACATTTTCGTTTATTTCTTTTTTAGAGTAACGAGATGAAAAATGCTGTAAGATTAACCTGTCTATAGTAATATTAGAAACCATTTCTAATACTTCATTTAGTTTACTGTGTTTGTTTCTGCCTTTTCGGCTTTTTACAATTGTATTTCCTTCGTCTTGGAGAAATGTAGACTCATGAATAAGGATACCTGAGTGATCCCATTTATTATAGTCATCTACAGGCGTGTCGCCTGCATAAGACAGTATGTTAGTATGTATAGTTTCCATTAGATGATCTCTGCCATGCAGTGAAATCATTTCTTTAATGCTGTTGCCATCTAAATGTGAAAACTCTTTTTTTAATTTTTGTTTTGTTTGATAGAGTTTAAAGCTCAAGCTTTTCGAGACGTTTTGAGGAACAGCTACGTGTTCATTGCGTATGGCTTCTACAAATAAATCATTCCGAATTTCAATGGTATCTAAATGTTTTATGGGGTGCCATTCTGCTCCTTGTATATGAGTGTCGAATTTATATAAAAAGTCCTTCATAGCGGAAAAAGAACCGCTGTCTTTTGGGTAATATATTTTAGGGTATTCTTTTCTTGCATTGAGTTGATAGAGTTGAAAAATTCCATTGATGTGATCTCTATCAGGATGTGTGATAAATACGTACTTAATCTTTCCAGATTTTTGTAATAAACCAGATGTAACACCATCTCCAGCGTCAAATAGAAGTCCGAGCTCTTCTATGTTGATCCAAGTAGAAAATAAAGCTGTAGAGTATGCGGTTATGTTTAGATGCACGTATATGTTTTAGGTTTCATTCAAGAGTATAGGCTTCTAACTCACCTAAAGCATGTATGTCATTACCGTTAAGGGCAATAAGTCTAAAGTCTACTGTTTTATCTTCTTTAACATCTATAATAACCATATTGTCTCGCTCTTCACCTCCCATGCCACTGGCTATCAAAGTGATATTTTCGTAGGAGTGGTACATAAATTCATCTCCATTGCTAAATGCACCAACATCTCCAGCAAACATATATGTCTTATTGGGTAAGCTAGTGAATAAAGGTTCAATATCGCTCCAGAAATTTATAGTATCTGCTCTGCCAGATGTAGAATTTGGTGTGACATTGCTATATATATTTTCTGGAGACCACCATAATAGCTGATGGAAAAACACAAATATATTATCAACTTGTGAAGAATGAGTGTCTAATTCATTTTGTAAAAAAACTAATTGTTCTCCAGAAATATTCCAACCATCAAGATTAGGGTCAAGAATAATAAAAAGATCTGAATTATGTACGAAGCTTGAGTATGTTTGTCCATACCTAGATTCAAATAATTCTCTATTAGAAACATCATGGTTTCCCGCTGCAAAATAAACGGTGTCTTGGAGTAGGCTCGTGTCAGTATCTATTTCATTCCAATCAGTTTCAGTACTTAACCATACGATATCTCCAGTCCATACTCCAAAATCAATAAATTCATCTTCATTGAGAAGATTAAATTTTTCTTTAAAAGGAGGATGTACACCCACATTGTCTACCCCGGGTTTTCCATAGGTGTGCCCTGCGATGTAAAAAGAATAATCAGTTTCAGCAAGATTCTGGTATGAGGTGATAAATTCAGGTTCTATTGTGATGGTTTCTGAAGTGCCTATAGGAGAAGTTATTGTTTCTTCTGAATCATCGTTGCAACTTATATATGTTAATAATAGTATGCTAATACTAATTGCTGTGAATACGGTTTTTAAATTGTACATAACATTAACATTTTGACGTATAGTAGCGTTTGAATAGTAAATATATCAAAAGCATTTTAATTAATAGTATTCATAAAAAAACCGCCTCTATAGAGACGGTTTGTGGTATGTATACGCTTTCGCGAAAGCGTATAAAAGAATATTAAAATAATTAACTTATTTTTTTATTATTTACATAATCCATAAGATCTACATCATTTCCTAATAATACATCAGTTGGATTGATACGACCTTCTAAAGAATCATTTTCTAACTTAAGGACACCACGAGGACATACCGCAGAACAAACACCACATCCTACACAACTAGAACGTACAATGTTTTCTCCTTTTTGAGCGTAACTACGTACATCAATTCCCATTTCACAATGCGTAGAACAGTTACCACAAGAGATACATTGCCCTCCATTGGTCGTAATTCTAAACTTAGAGAAAAGACGTTGTTGTATTCCTAAAATACCTGCCATTGGACACCCCATACGACACCATACGCGGTTTCCAAGAATAGGATAGAACCCAGTTCCAACCACTCCAGAAAAGATAGAACCAATTCCAAATCCGTAAAATGAACGCATAGCGCCATCAAGCCCATAGGTGTTGGTGTTTAGTCCAAAAGAAAAGTAAGCAGCATTTATCTGAATCTCATGAAAACGTAAGAATGACATAGCAACAAATGCACCTAAAGTGATTATTAATGCGATTACAGCGCCTTTAAATGCATCACTCTTAAGTTGATCTCTCTTGAAGTATGCTACAAGTGCAAACATAACTACTAGAAATACTCCAGCGCTTAGAAGGAATGTATTTTTTGTAAACCAATATTTTGTACTATCATATCCTAAAAATGTAGAAATCACAGCGGTTGTCATTACTACAGAAAATACAAGAACAGCATTAATCATCCAGCGTTCTAATTTCCAAGCCGACATCTTTTTAGATGATAAGTGTCTGTATGGATCCCCAGCAGTTTCGGCAAGACCACCACAACCACAAACCCAACTACAATACCAGCGTTTTCCATACTTATACGTAAGAAACGGAGAGATTACAAAGATGGTTAGGATTCCTAGGATTAAAAAGAATAATCCAATATTCTGAGCATTTATAAACTGATCTACACGCCATTGATCAAACGCATAATAATTTAATGGCCACATCAATTTAAGGTCATTATACGGTAAAGAGAACGTGTCAGAATTTAAACGCGCCATAAGTTCTGGAATCACAAAGGCAAATGCCGTTTGAAAAAACATTACGCTTATTGTACGTAATTGTTCATAACGATTGTGTTTATATTTCCACATAAACTTAACACCAAAAGCCAAGATCGCGATGGTATATAATGTTCCATATACAAACCATTCGCTAGCAGCACTTCCTTTTAAGAAATAACTTAAAGGATCAAAAAGCGCTATAAGACCTGTATTTGCAC
Source organism: uncultured Dokdonia sp. (assembly GCF_947492535.1). Taxonomy (GTDB): domain Bacteria; phylum Bacteroidota; class Bacteroidia; order Flavobacteriales; family Flavobacteriaceae; genus Dokdonia. The sequence goes on from NZ_CANLNH010000010.1 coordinate 49,684, forward strand.
CGTCTACACCTTGACCAAGACCAAGTACTCCTGCATAGAAATAGAGGATTACATAAAACCCAGTAAGTGCAATACCGGCGAGCCATCCTAAAACACCACGCGATGACATGGATTTAAACCATACCCCGTCATTTTTAATTCCAGGAAGTTTGTTGGCGTAGGCTCCTTTTGCAAAAATAATAACACCAGCAGTGATCGCTGTAAGTGAGATGGTAAGCCATAATGCGGCACTACCTAAATCTACTCCTAAGGTTGCAAGTACAAGGATAAAGAGGCCAGCCATTCCTATAAGAACACCTATTTTTTGAGTCGTATTAATACTTACAGGTGGCTGTCCAGTAAGTGACATGTTTCTTTCTATTGCCATATGTTTTAGTTTAATTCTTATTTAAAAGAAATAAGAACCTTGTTGATGTATGATTTGATTATGCAGTAACTGCTTGTGATTTATATGCGTTTAAAATATCTTTTTCAAAATGTTTGAAAAACTCTGGATCAAAATTAGCTTCAGCGAGATGTTCTATTACATAGTCTGTAGTGCGTTCTTCAGTAAGCCAGCGATCAAAAACTTCATGTCGCATTCGGATTCCAAAATTATTGAGTCCTATAAACTTTCCAGTAGCAGCATCTGTATTTACAGTAATACATTTTGTGTCGTCTGGGTGTTTCCAATGGAAATGTGTTTCTCCTTCACGTGGTTTAGAAAATACCCATCCATAGGTTTGATATTCTATATCTAAAAATTTAGCACTATTAAACCAGTGTCCAGGATTGTATTGTCTTGGGTTTCCACATAATGTTTGCGCAAGTGTTTCTCCCATCATTCTTCCTGTATACCATACGGCTTCAATAGGGCGACGTCCATTAATGCCTTCATGTTGTTCAGCACAATCTCCTACAGCATAAATGTCTGGAATATTAGTTTCTAGCATGCGATTTACTTTAATACCCCTTCCTAATTCAATCCCACTGTCTCTTAAGAAATCAATATTTGGAGATACACCAGCGGTAAGTCCTACTACATTACAAGGAAGCTCTTCTCCAGTTTCATCTATAACTATGGCACGTGCACGTCCATTTTCATCTGAGATGATTTCTCTTAGATTAGTACCTAGTCGTAAATCAATATGGTGATTTTGAATATGACGATTTATCATTCCACTTTCTCCATCAGGTAGAACACCATTCCAGAAACTTTTTTCTCTTACTAGAAACGTAACTGGGATGTCTCTGGATCGTAACATTTCTGCCATTTCAATTCCTATAAGACCTCCACCTACAATCACAGCTCTATTACATACGTCTTTATTAGGTGCATTTTTTTCAAGCTTTTCTAAATCTTGATAAGAATATAATCCCTGCACACCCTCTAAATCTTGTCCTGGCCATCCAAACTTGTTTGGTTTAGAACCTACAGCTAGGACTAATTTGTCATAAGACATTGTAGTATCGTCTGCAAATTGTAATTGTTTGTTTGCATGATCTACAGATTTTACAAAAGCACGTTTTAGTTCAATTCTGTTCTTATCCCAGAAGTAATTTTCATACGGTTTTGTATGTTCATATTTCATATGTCCCATGTATATATACATAAGCGCAGTACGAGAAAAGAAATGATCAGTTTCTGCAGAGATAATAGTTATTTTTTTGTCAGATAATTTTCGGATGTGTCTTGCAGTCGTGACACCAGAGATTCCGTTACCTATAATAACAATATGTTCTTCCATATGATGGTGGTTGTTTTTTTGCTTTCGCGAAAGCGTATAAAGTAGCATTCGCAATAGATTCCTATATAAGGTCGCCTTAAAGATAATGAACTTAACATATACGATTCATTTAGAATAAATTTAAATAAGGTTGCAATTTGTAAGGTTTTTATCTTTTTTACTACACGATTTTTTTGAAAGAAAAGGAAAATTTGACAATTAATTTTGTAAGAGATATGAAATACTCACGACAGAAGGCAACATAAAAATCAAAATTAAAATGAAACATATAGCCACTCTTATTACACTATTATTTGTTGCCGTGAGTTATGCGCAAAGTGTAGATACTTTTGTAAATAAAGCTGATGCTTTTTTTAAAACACATATAAAAAACGGACGTGTAGATTATAAAACAATTAAAAGTAATCCAGCTACATTAAATGAACTTACATCGCTAGCAAAAGAGGTGCGAGTATCAAAAAGTAATGCAAAATCATACCAAGCATTTTGGATTAATGCATACAATATCACTGTAATAAAAGGTATTGTAGATAACTATCCAGTAAAACAGCCTTTAGATATTAAAGGATTCTTTGATAAAACGACTCATGAGGTAGGTGGCGTTAAAACCACGCTGAATGATATCGAAAATAAATTACTCAGAAAAGTATTTCCAAAAGAAGCTCGTTTCCACTTTGTATTAGTATGTGCTGGTTTAGGATGTCCTCCTATTATTAATGAAGCATATACATCTGCAAAGTTAGAAGCACAGTTACAAAGACAAACAGTAAAAGCATTGAACAACCCTAGATTTATTAGAGTAAAAGGGAATAAAGTACAAATCTCTCAAATCTTTGAATGGTATAAAGGAGATTTTACGCAAGCAGGATCAGAAGTCGATTTTATCAATAAGTACAGAAAAGAATCACTTCCTGCAAAAGCAAAAGTTTCATATTACCCGTACGATTGGACATTAAATCAAGTAAAATAATAACAGATTACATTTTTATATAAAAGTCTTCCTGCCTGATTTACTGCTATGAATAAATCAGGTATGGGAAGCACAAATCAAAAAAAACAAAATGAAAAAGATTTTTACACTAGCGTTAGCCACATTATTCACGATTGGAGCTTTTGCTCAAGAGGATACAGATAATGATCAAGATCAGGGAGGATCTGTAATACAAAATTTAACCCCTTCAAAATTGATAGGAAAAGGACAGGTAGATGTCAAATGGTTTAATAATTTATTTACGCAAACTAGAGTTGCAGATGCTAATGGGGATGTCTCAGCTGCGCCAAGAGGAAACTTTTTTACTTCTACATTAGATTTCTTTTATGGAGTGTCTGAAAATCGTCGAGTAAGTATAGGTGCTATTCTTGAGTTTAGATCTAATACTGTAGGAGGACGTGGTGCATTTGATGTATTTAGTTTTGATGGTGAGCGTGGATCTGCTCGTAGCGGTTTAACAAGTATAGCTCCTAGTATTAAATATGTGCCTTTTGCAAGTTTAAGTAATTTCTCTATTCAGAGTAGTATTGTGATTCCACTTATTGATAGTGAGTTTGAAAACGGCGTATTTTTAGATGAAGATGCATTTGTTCTTCAAAATAGATTCTTTTATGATCTTCCATTAGGAACTACAAAAGAATGGCAGTTATTTTTTGACGTAAATACAGAATATAATTTTGGTGATGATTTAGTTTTTACAGATGATGGTCGATCAGAAGGGAGCTTTGCTAGTAATAGTTTACGATTAACACCAGGGGCTTTTTTAAGTTATTTCCCTACATCTAAATTTACAGCACAGGTATTTGCACAACATTTTCAACTTATATCTTTTGATGATGATGGCTTTGAGCAAGATTTGACTGCTGTAGGAGCAGGTGCAAAATACCAACTTACAGAATCATTAAATCTCGAAGTGTTATGGAGTTATTTTGCTAGAGGTAATGACACTGGATTAGGAGAATCATATAATTTCGGACTTCGTTATGTCCTTTAAGAAATAACATACATCGCCTAGTCAGCAATCCCTATGTCTCTCTAGGCTATCGTATTCCAAGCGCCTCGCAAAGTTTTGAAACCGGTTAAACAAACTTTGCGGGCCTTACTTTAAATAAAAAAGGAAATTTGCCCTAATTCTATTAGGGTTTTATCCGTTTATAATAAATCATTAGCGCTGTATAGAGTTATGATGATTTTAACACAGACATATGTATATAATACTGTAATTTGAATTAAAAAATAACTATGTATTCTAAGATTCTTTTTTTTATTGCATTCGTTTTTCTTTTTCAGATAAGTACTATACAAGCTCAGAAAATTAATGGAATTAGTTTTGTTGCTTCAAGGGATAAAGTAACAAATGAGCATGTAAAACCAGTTGTACAGGTAGGCGCTAATTATGCAGCTGTAATGCCATTTGGGTTTATACGTGCATTAGATAACCCAACGATTGTATATAATACAGAAAGGCAATGGTATGGAGAGCGTCGAGAAGGTGCTAAGGATTATATCAAGTTATTACAATCTAATGGTATTAAGGTAATGTTGAAGCCACAACTGTGGATTTGGAGAGGTGAGTATACAGGATACCTTAAAATGGAAACAGAAGAAAATTGGAAAGCATTGGAAACATCTTATGAGGCTTTTATTCTGGATTATGCAAAATTAGCACAGGAAACAAGAACTTCTATTTTTTCTATAGGGACAGAATTAGAACAATTTGTTGCAAACCGACCAGAATTTTGGAAATCACTCATTAAAAAGATTAAAGCAGTTTATAAGGGAAAACTAACCTATGCTTCCAATTGGGATGAGTATAAACGTGTTCCTTTTTGGGATCAAATGGATTATGTAGGTGTAGATGCTTATTTTCCTTTATCTGAAATGCAAACACCTTCCGTTGAAAGTGTCATAGATGGATGGCGGTGGTGGAAAGGAGAACTTTCTGCTTTTTCAAAAGTACATAATAAAAAAATCCTTTTTACAGAATGGGGGTATCGTAGTGTAGATTTTACAGCAAAAGAACCTTGGACTTCAGATCATTCGGTGACTACTGTAAATCTAGAGGCACAAAGCAATACAACCAAAGCGACTTTTGACGCTTTATGGGATGAAGACTGGTTTGCAGGTGGCTTTATTTGGAAATGGTTTATTCATCATTCAAGATCTGGCGGAAGTGATAATAATCGATTTACTCCTCAAAATAAGCCTGCAGAGGCAATAATAAAATCATATTATGACAAGAATTAATTTTATCTATGTTAGTGTTTTTTTATCACTACTCATTTCTTGTAGTAGTGATGAGGTGTCTAATGAACAGGGTAGTGACGCTATTTCATTAGCGGCTTTGGTGGCTCAAAATACTATTGAAATAGATAATGTTATTGCTTGTGCTTCGGGTTCTGAAAATCCAAATGAAATTATAGCCTATGTATATCCTCGACCTGGTGCTACAGATATACGTTATTTTGAAACCGAAACGGTAGACGTAGATAAAAATGAGTATCAAAATTATAGTCAAATAGTGCTTCCTGAAGGTGATTTTTTTAATGGGTATCTCAAAACATTTACGCGTCAAACTACTGTTGAGAAATGGGTCATTATAAGCTTTCGCGAAAGCGGAATTCTGCATCTCTCCAACCCTATACGACTAAAGCATCAAACTCAGAATACGCAGTTTACTGATGCTGTAACTATTGATCAGTCTGAAGCAGGAATGCCTCTTTTTAATTGGGACTCCATTGTGCAACCACAAGATGCTATTTATTTTCAAGTAGTGTCTGATGCGTCTAATGAATTACTTTCTGGAACGTATACTTTTGAATCTCAGTTTAGATATTATCAACTGGATAATGTGGTGCTTAATGTCACACAAGAGACTCCGCCAGAATTAATAAATCAAACTCCATATGGTTTTACAGTTATGGGTGTAAGTGAAGATAATTGGGTAAATACATTAATACAATCGGATTTCATTTTAACTAATTAATGATTAATGTGTTAAGTTGGGTTTTATTTTGTTTTAATATTCTGTAATTATCCTAAACATATCCCGTCTAAACCTCCTGAACCTCGAAAAAAAATTGCTATGAAAAAAACCATCGTATTGTTGGTTTTAATGGTGACTTCTTTTGCCTTTTCGCAAGATGTTATTGTTACAAAAATTGAAATAGAAGGACTTAAACGAACCAAGGAATCTTTTCTTAGAAGGTTAGTTAAAGTAAAACCAGGAAGCGTATACGATTCTTTAAAGGTTGCTACCGATGTAGAACGTTTGAATAGACTTGCAGGAATTGCAAATGCAACTTCTAAAATCACTGAAAATTCAGATACAGATTATACAATTACCTATACGATTGTTGAGAATTTTACCATTATACCAGGAATACGGGTTTCGCAAGCTAATAATGATGAAGATGTTGCTTTTAGAGTTTCAGCATTTGAGTTTAACCTTTTTGGAAGAGGGCAGATTTTAGGAGGATTTTATTCTAGAGATGTTTTTGATTCCTATGGAGTATTTTGGGAAGCGCCTTTTTTGTTTACTAATAAATTGGGGATAGGAATTAATTATCAAGATAATGTCACTTTTGAACCCATCTTTACCGACTCTAAAGATGTTTCTGAAGATTTTAGATTTCAGAATAGAGCTTTTCAAGCCAGCTTAATTTATGAGTATGACTTTCATAATAGATTTGAACTAGGCTTTACGATAGGAAGTCAGGATTATCTCGTGCAACCTGATCAACCTGATTTGGATCTTCCTGATGAATTGGAAGCCAATAGTGTAGGTGTTATTAGTGAATATGAGTATAATGATCTAGATATAGAATATCAATATGTGTCAGGTTTTAGAAATCAAACAAATGCACAATATATTTTTAATTCAGGGAGTGAAGAGTTTCTGGAAGATGCTTTTGTAGGGACTAATGACCTAGAATATTTTCACAGAATAGGAAAACGAGGAAACCTTGCAAATAGATTACGTTTGTCATTTACCTCAAATAGAGATTCGCCTTTTGCACCTTTTGCTTTGGATAATCAAGTAAATATTCGAGGTGTTGGAAATACAGTAGACCGTGGTACAGCATCTGTAGTGATTAATACAGAGTATAGACATACACTTCTGGAAAAAGGATGGTTTGTGATTCAGAGTAATGCATTTATAGATGCAGGAACGTGGCGTACACCTGGTAATGATATCAATCAATTATTTGATGGGAGTACCATTCGAGTAAATCCAGGAGTAGGAGTGCGTTTTATACATAAACGTATTTTTAATGCTGTTATCCGATTGGATTATGGATTTGGCTTAGGAGAAAACGAAACAAGTGGACTTGTTTTTGGAATTGGCCAATTTTTTTAACGAGATACATCACAATAATACTAACTTTAACGTTTATATTACTGATTCTATTTTACGCTAAAAAATAATGTATAAAAAAGCGCTACTATTTTTCTTTCTAATAGCTTTGTTTACAAAAGGGTATGCGCAAGAATATTATATAGCCGATGTGAAAGTGCAAGGGAATAAGCGCCTTAAAAGTTCTTTTGTACGTTTAATAAGTGATGCCAAAACTGGGTATGTGTTAGACTCTACAGTATTAGAGCATGATATTATTAGATTAAAACGTCTTCCAGCTGTTTCTCATGCATATTATCAGGTTTTTCATTCTCATGATAATCACTATAATGTCTTTTATAATATAGAAGAAAATTTTACCATTAATCCTCAACTTAATATTTATACCACAAATGACGATGAGTTTGCATACAGAGCAGGGTTGTATGAGTTCAATACTTTAGGGCGTAATATTGCTTTTGGCGGTTTTTATCAAAGAGATATTTTTGATTCTTTTGGAATTAATGTAAGGGCTCCATTTGTTTTTAATAATAAAATAGGGATTGCGTTAAATTTTCAAAGCTTAACAACTCAAGAGCCTGTGTTTTTAGATGAAGGTACTGCAGAGTATAAGTACAATAATACTTCGTTTGAAATTTTAGGATTGTACGCTTTTAATTTTCGACATCGTATAGAAACGGGTGTTACTTTTTTTACAGAGGATTACGAATATTTATTTGGTGCTACGAGTGATGTCGTGCCGCAAGAACTGGTGGTAGATAAATTGCTTTTTAAAGGTGTGTATGAATATGATAATTTAGATTATTATTATCAATATACAGGCGGTTTTAAAAGTACATTTAATGTGCAATATGTAATTGCAAGTAATGAGACATTACCTGACTTTCTAATATGGTGGAATGATTTCCAGTACTTTTTAAGAGTTGGAGAAAAAGGAAATTGGGCAAGTAGATTACGTGTTGGTCTAGCTACCAATGCAGATTCTCCGTTTGCTCCTTTTTCGGTAGATAATAATCTTAATGTAAGGGGTGTAGGAAATACCATTGATCGTGGAACAGGTGTTATTGTTTTGAATACCGAATACCGATATACATTTGTAGATAAATCTTGGTTTGTAGTACAAGGAAATGCATTTGTAGATGCAGGGAGTTGGCGTAATCCAGGCGGTGATCTAAGCGATTTTGGTGATGATCAAAATTTACGTGTGTATCCAGGTATTGGGATGCGATTTATACATAAGAAGATATTTAACGCTACCTTTAGAGTAGATTATGGGTATGGTATTACTCCAAGTTCGACAAGCGGTTTTGTGTTTGGAATCGGGCAATACTTTTAATGAATACTACTATGAAAAACAATATTAAAAAAGGACTTCTTTTACTATTAATACAAATAAGTATGGTTATAAATGCACAAACAGAATTTGAACAAAGTGCTATTAGTATAGGTGTTGTAGTCTCTGACATAGATGCATCGACTGCTTTTTATAAAGATGTTGTTGGAATGATTGAAGTGCCAGGTTTTAATGTGACAAGTGAAGTAGCAAAGAAAACCGGCCTTACGGGTGGATTGCCTCTTCAAGTAACTGTATTGAAACTAGAAGATAGCCCTACGGCTACAGAATGGAAATTAATGAGTTTTGAAAAAGAAGCGACACATCCTAAACAGCAATATATCCAAGATGATACTGGAATGCAGTATATTACTATTTTTCCTAAAGACATGAAAGATGCAATAGCACGTATCAAAAAGCATAAAGTTCCAACATTAGGAGAAACCCCTACAAAATTACCTAATGGAAAAACATTTATTCTAATACAAGACCCAGATGGAACTTTTATAGAATTGATAGGTGATTTGTAATCTGATTTCCTTTCAAAAAATACAAAAAGCGCTCAAGTCATCACTTGAGCGCTTTTTGTATAGCTATATGTATAATAGTTATTCCTGAGTAAACATAGAACGATCTATATTTCCAAATTGAATATTCTCCCAGGTTGTAATTGCTGGAATGGTACCAATAATTTCTCCTTCCCAATTAGATTTTATATAATTTCTTCGCGTAGGTATTTTAATCCCATCAACAGTTTCGTAATCAAATCGCATAAGGTTAGGTTCTGTTACGCCAAAAGCTGTAATAGTAAACAAAAATTGGTCAACTAGTTTTGTTTCTTGATTGATGTATAGTATGTAGATGTCTTGCGCGTCTCCAACCTTTTCTCCAAATGTAATTTTAACAATATTATATGTCTTTCCATTTAGTTTTTTTGTCCCAGTAAACTCTTGGTGTACGCCTTCATCTAGTAATTTAAAAAACATCGTAAACCAATAGTAATTTGTTTTGCGTAAAAAACGTGTAAAACCTAAAGCAGCTTCATTATCTGTTTTTTGGCCATCTATGGTTACCCAAAAAGTAGTGCCGTCATATCCTTCGGTAACAGTGCCTCCTTTTGGAGCAGTCATAGTGTGTGTTGTAAAATCAGCGCGAGATAATTCCCCATCAAAATGATACATCTCTTTTCCCACAAAATGAAGACCTGAATTTGGGTCGTTATATTCATAATCATAGGATACGCTTCCTTTATTGTAGAAGTTTGTTTTGCCTCCCATGGCTTCCATGGTTTCTGCTAAGAGTTGTTTTGCATCTTGCGCATACGTAGCGCTTACTATAATGCTTAGTAGTAAAGTAAAAAGATTCTTTTTCATGATATTATTTTTTGGTATTATTTTGATTCTAAATACTTATAAATAGCAGTAAAGTCTAAATCTCCTAATCCATCTTGTGTTGCTTTTGCATAGAGTTCTTTTGTTGCGTTTAGACTTGGTGTTGCTACGCCTGCTTCATAAGCGGAGATGCTAGAAAGATGTAAATCTTTATGAAGCCATTTTAAAGGGAAATTTGCTTCATAATTCTGTTGCTCTAATTTTGGTCTTACAGCTTGTATTACGGGAGCGACAACCGGCGTAGCTGTTAATACATTTAATAGGAGGTCTTCCTCGAGCCCCATCGCTTTTCCCATAGTAAGTGCTTCGGCTACAGCAGCCATTTGCTGTCCTAATAACTGATTAATCAACATTTTCATAGCGGCTCCTTTACCAATAGTTCCTAGATGAATTGTTTTCTTTCCCATACAATCTAAAAGGGGTTTTGCTTCTTCAAGATCTTTAGAATCTCCTCCTGTCAAAAAAAGTAACTCCCCAGCTTCAGCAGGACCTTTAGTTCCCGCTACAGGCGCATCTAAATAACGTATGTTATGCTTTCGCGAAAGCGTACCCATCGCTTCTGTAAACGAAGGGTTAATCGTGCTGGCATTGATCCAAAGCGCATCATTCTTGAATGATGATAGTATAGGTGTTATTATATCTTGAACCACTTCTGGCGTAGATAACATTGTAATTAGAATATCACTTTGCGCTACTACTTCTTTAGGACTAGAAGCCCATAACGCTCCGTTTTCTATAAGTTCTGCTCCTTTTTCTTTGGTGCGATTGTAAATAATGAGAGCACAACCTGCTTTTTGAAGATTACGTGCCATGCGGCTTCCCATAATTCCAAGTCCGATAAATCCTATTTTCTTATTCATAATGTATTTATTTTGTGAGGACAAATTTCTACTAAAAGTGAATACTCAAATTTTCATAAAAATCAAAAATGGTGATTTTTAGTCAAAATTTATATCAGTGTATTTTTTCTGTTTTGGATCTGATATTGTTTTGGAGAACTACCAAATAGTTTATGAAATGCTTTAATAAAATGCGATACGTTTTCGTACCCTACTTGATATGCAATGTTTGTTACAGAATCTGATGTTGTACGCAATAATTGAGATGCTTCCTGCATGCGTTTTTCAATAAGCCATTTCTTAGGAGATGTATGAAATGTAGATTTAAAATCTCTTTGAAAAGTAGAAAGGCTCCTTCCTGTAAGATATGCGTAGTCAACAATATCTAATGGTTTTTCAAAATTTTGAAGCATAAACTTTTTTATATGTAATCGCTCTCTATTTTTTAATGCTATAAGATGTTGGACAAAAGCGTCTCCTTTTTCTGAAATACTAATGAGATGTAATAATTCTAATAATTTTGGTTTGGTAAATTGATGAGCATTTTTTCCTTTATATAATGCTAATAGCGTATCTGTATATAAACGTAAGTTTTCATTATAATCTATTAAAAACGTACATGTTGAGTGCGTGGAATTACTTTTTTCAAAACTACTTAGAAATTCATCAGTAATTTCTTGATCAAAGAAAAAAACAATAGCTTCAAAACATTGGTCATCTGGAATAATATCAGTGATGGCATAAAGTCCTTTAGGTAACAAAACCATTTGGTTTTTACGAACTCTAGTTAACTCGCCAGTTTGTTTTTCTATTTGCAATCCTCCTTGTAGTACCAGTGTAAGTGCATGTGAAGATAAGTAACGTTTGTTTTGTACATCAGAAGTGGTTACTTTTTTATGGATAACACAAGAATCTCCATCTATTAAGATTTTTTCAATAGTTGGGTTAAGATAAAAGGCATGTGGTACTACTTTCATAGATGAAAAGATATTTCTATGTATGGAAACATAAGACAAGATTATACCTTTTAAAGTATATAATCTTGTCTCTTTTCTTAAAAGTAGTGATTTCTGGTCAACTAGTACTTTCTCATAAATACTAAGTTTCCTTTCAATGTAAAATCATCTGCAATTACATTTTCTTTTAGGCTTTTAAATATAGATGGAGAGTTGTAATTTACACCATAGGTGGTTCGATCCATTGTGTGGTTAAAAGTAATAGAAATACTCCCATCTTTCATCGTAATAGTGGCTTTTACGGCTTCTTTGTTTTGGGTTTCTTTTATGGTCATCATGCCATTTAAAATACAAGTCTCAGATGAAACGTTTACAGGCTCTGAAAGTATAAATGTCGCTGTTTTGTATTTTTTAACATGAAAGAAATCTTTATCCCTTAAATGCCCTGATAATTGTTTGTTCTCTTGGTGTAGGCTCGTCATATCTACGATAATTTCAAGAGTAGTAATCGTATTTTTTTCATAGGTGATCGTAGCATTTTGAATTTGTAAAGTTCCTTCTGGAGCATAACCTCCTACTGCGGCTTTTCCTCCCCAAATTAGGGTGTTACTTTGTTTTGTAATAGTATATGTGTCTTGACTCAATAGAAGCGAAGAGATGCTTAAAAATAATAGGCTGATGTATGTTTTCATGATTAATGGTTTAAAAGGTTATCTGTAGTGTGTAGGGTTCCGTATCCGCAAACAGTTTCTCCAGTTGCGGTTTTACCTATAAAATACCACATGGCCCAGCCTGCATATAGGTTGCTGTCTGTACGCCAATTGTCAGTCCAAGTATAGGGTTCTCCTTGTTTAAGTTGTTGTTTTTTGGTGCCGAAGGTTTTATCAAGTTCTTTAAGTGGATAGGATTTTCTAAGATTCCATTTCCCGTCATAAAATAAATACGCACCATACTCTGTTATGGTAATTGCGCTCTCTTTGCATAAAATAGAAGTAGCATGCTTCCAATAATAACGATCATCTATTTGTATAGGGTCATTTTCTTTAGGGAAATTAGCGACCTCTATTGCGTTTCGAATGTCTTTTAATTTTTTAGGTAACGATTCGTTACCTGTGGGTCCTGTCCAATCTCTTTGTCCGCACATTGTGAATGTTGCAAGTAATAAACAGATAGTGAGATATGTTTTCATCTTTTGTACTTTTTATTAGTTAGCACAAAGATGCTGTATCAAAGGATGCTGGTCGTCTCAATTCTGGGAATGACACTTTTTATAGGTGTCAATTTGAAAATTGAGCCATTTAAGTATTTGATTTTAGGTGACTTGGTGATTTTCCTGTGATTTTCTTTACAGCTCTATTAAATGAAGCTTTTGAATTAAAACCTGCATCATAAGCTATAGAAAGCAAGGTGTAATTTTTACTTTTAGGGTTTTGGAGTGCTCGTTTTACCTCTTCTATTCGAAGTTCGTTGATGTAATCTGTAAATTTTTTTTGTAAGATGTTATTCAAAGATTTGGTCACGAGGTATGGTTTCTGGTTTAGCTTTCGCGAAAGCGTACTCAACGTTAATTCCGGATCTTTAAATAAAGCTTTTTCAGACATTACTTTTTGTATAGATGCAGCAATTTCTTCTAGTTGTTTTTGTTCCTTCGAAGATAACTGTTGGATCGGTTTTAATGCCGAATCTTTCCGTCTAGAAAACCCTTCTATTCCTAACCAATACGTAATAATTGCCATGCCTATAAAGACAGGGTGTCCATAAAATAAATTGCTAGCAAAGTTGAAGAAAAAGTAATCTATGAGAATGATTATGATATAAATAATGGCAAATATTTTTATGACAATAACTACCCGTCGAATCCAATCTAATTTTCCTTCTATGCGTTCATAATTGGTGAGTTCAGGAAGATGAGAAAGTAGTTGTTGAGATCTGCTGGTGTAGTATATAAGGAGCGCACTGGAAATAACATACATGGTAGGGTAGAGCATCCACGCCATATATCCATAATACCCAAGCCATGAAAGACTCTCTCTGGTGCCATCCCAATAGAAATTCTGTGATTTTATAAAGAAACTCCAAATAATCTCAATGACTACAGGAAGGAAATGAATGTAGTCTTTTTTCTTTAAGCGAAAATCAGGGTTGGCATAACTCTTCACAAAGAAAAAGAGCAATGTACCATAGATCCAATTGTATTCTAAGAGTACTTGATACCAAAAATCATAACGTCCATAGCCAAATATCTTACTGGTTTCTACAAGTAATCGATAGGAAAAAAATAAAAGAATAGCAGCTAGAAATCTATTGGCATAAAAATGCATACCCTTCTTTTGAGATAAAATACAACCGTATACAATCCCTTGAAAAGCGCCTACAGATAATAAGACAATAAGAATATAGTCTATAGATTTCACTCCTCTAAGATAAAGAAGTGTCGTTAAGAAACAATTTTCTTTTTATAGTACTCGTGTAGTTCTTCGGCTGAAGCGCCTAACCATTTTTTTACATAAATGGCCCAAAAATGATATTGTAGTTTCCAAATACCATTTTTTTTATAGCGTCTAGATGAGGTGGTTATTTTTTTATTAATCACAACAAATTCTTTGCGCGCATATAACTTATTGATGAGGTCATTGTCTTCATAGATAATAAAACGCTCATCATACCTGCCTAGTTCTTCAAATAAATCTTTTGTGATAAACTGACTCTGATCACCACCTCGACAAGCTCTCCAAGAAAATTGAGTAAGCCAGCTAGCGAGTCGTAACCACCAGTGGTTACTATCAAAACACATTCTGAAACATCCTGCATGATTGCCTTTTGACACTTCACTTATAATGTTTTGATCATATCCTTTTGGTGGGAAACTATCAGCATGTAAAAAATAAAGAATGGCTCCTTTTGCAATAGAAGCACCCGCATTCATTTGTTTTGCTCTGCCTTTAGGAGCGGTGATTACATGAATGTTATTTACGTTATCTTGGGTACTATGATTTTGAATGATAGCTAGTGTGTTGTCTTCACTACCCCCGTCTACAATAATAATTTCTATAGACGTTTTTGCATCTTTACTCGTAACTAGATGCTTCAAAAGCCGAGAAATATTCTCGGCTTCATTGAGCGTAGGTATTATTATTGAAATTTTGGGAGTTCCCAAATATGTTTATTTATTAAGTGACCAATTATAATCTTTGAATCTCTTTTTTGCTTTTGCATTAATTGGAGTTTCAGAATACGTATTTAAAAAATCTATAACGGATCCGTTGGTTTTAAAATCTTTTGCAAACCAATTAAAAATTTCTGAGATTTCAATACTGTTTGCTGTAATAGTATTACGTTTTTTATCATTCACAAAACGTCTTGCTAACGTGTCTAGTTGTTTGTCTACTTTTTGAGCAGTGAATGCTTCATTTAATAATGGAGGACACGAAAAAGAAGCACAGTTGATTCCAAAGTGAATACGAGCATCTCCCATTTTACGTAAAATCTTATGCTCAATCTCATTAAGATTATAATATTTTTCGCCTAATTTCCAAAAACGTTGTCCCCATGGATCTTTAATATCTTTAATGCTAGCTAATGGATAATTACGAAGTATAAGATCTACCGTCATTGCATTATAGGCATTCATCCAGTAGGCAAGTTTATCTTCTTTAGTCCAGGTGTCTGTAGGCATATTTTCACCTAAAGCTTTTATGTAACTTCTTAAGGTACTCCAGTTTCTTTTAAAACCATCGTAATCTACATTTCCTTCTTTAGAAACATAGGTTGCAACTAAATCATCATAACTTGTGTGATCAAATGCTTCTAATGGTTTTTTTGCAGGAACAGGCACATCAGTCATTTCCTTTTCATTAGTCTTACTATCGGTAGTTGGAATGACTGGTATTTCTTTTTTTGGTTCTTCTTTAGGAGCGTCCATCATATCCTTTTCTACTTCAGGTGCTTCCCGTTCTATAACTGTTTTATTTTCTGTTTTCACTTCATTTTCGACTACTTTCTTCTCAACAGTCGTCGTTTTATTTACCTGCTCTGCAGATGCAATTTTTTTGCTTCCACCACAGGCAGTTAATATACCAGCTGTAAGTGCTAATGCTATTAAATAATATTTCATTTTATTTGATTTATGGGGTATGTTATACCAATACTTCCTTTCTGGACTTATTCTATTTTCATTCTAGTAGTCCAAAATTTACGCCATACTTTACAGAATCAACTATTATTTTTATACTTTTTACTCGTTAGAGTGTGTGTTGTGTCTTTATTATATAACGTAAAAAGAGGGAGTATATACGTATACTACCCTCTTTTTAAAATTATTTATATGGCATTAGCAACATCCGCCACCATCATAATGGAAAGTAGATTCACTAATAAAAATATCATCACGTCCTAAATCTGCAATAGCCTGTGCCGTTTTATCGCAAACAGCTAATGGCTGGTTCTTTAAAAGAATGTGTCCTTTTTTATCATCAAAATAATCTTCATCCCCATAATAAATAGCTGCTTTTCCTGTAAAGATACAAGGACCATCTTCTGGCATTGGATCTTTAATGGCTGCAATTTCTATAGATTCTATATAGATAAGCTCATCTGTAGGATACGCTCCTGGATTAAGGATACGATATGGTTTACGCGCTCTAATTTCAATAGTTCCAAAGCCTACATCTGTAAGTGCTTTTACATATTCAGCTATAGGAAGACTTCCACTTAAGCAAAGTGCACGTAATCTATCATCATTACGTAACTCTTCATTCATAGGTTGCTCACAGGTAGGGTCACTCATCACAAGACGTCCATGTGGTTTTAAAACGCGGTACATCTCTTCTATGGCTCTTTTTAAATCTTCTGCCTTAAAGATGTTAAAGAGGCAATTTTGAGCGGCAACATCAATCGTATTATCATCAACAGGTAGATTAAGAGCATCTCCTTTTTTGAGGTCTACAAATTCACTTTTAAACCAAGGATTTAATTCTTCTGCTTCTACAAAGTTTTTACGGGATGCTTCAAGCATTTCATCTACTACATCTACACCTACAACGCCTCCTTTATTTCTGTTAAAATAAGCAAACTGCAAAAGCTCCATGCCGCCTCCAACACCTACATATAGCATTTTCGGTTCATTGGTAAGATCTCTAGCATTTACAGTACTGCCACATCCGTAATTCATTTCTTGCATGATTTTAGGGATCTTTAATCCTGGTAGCTCCCAAATAGGGTTGGTAGTACAACATAGTCCTACGTCTGGCGTTAATGCTGCTTCTTTATATACATCTACTGTAGCATCTAAATAACTCATATTTCTGTCTGTTTTATTATAAAATAGTATGGGGTTTTGTATAACTGAACTCCTTAGTCGTATGAAATTCTATTTTATATCGTTTTTATTAATTCGGTGAATAATTTGATCATATCTGGTTCTGCCTTTCCAGCCATCGCAATGATTTCTGGAATATCTACAGGTTCTAAATTATCGGGATCACACTCGTCTGTTAATACAGATACTGCACTTACAGGAAGACTTAGATGGTTTGCAACAATGATTTCTGGTACGGTGCTCATTCCTACAGCATCTGCACCAATAATTTTAAGATATCGATACTCTGCTCTTGTTTCTAATTGTGGTCCTACAACAGATGCATATACACCTTTATGCAAATGGATTCCATTTGCGGTAGCTATTTTTTCTAGAGCAGCATTCATCGTGACATCATAAGGAGCACTCATATCTGTAAATCGTTCTCCTAGTTTTTCAACCCCTTTAAACGCAAGTGGAGATCCTCCCTGCAAATTGATATGATCATCAATAAGCATTAATTCTCCTTTCTTGAAATTTAGATTTACGGCTCCAGCGGCATTAGAAACTAATAATTTTTTAATACCAAGTGCATGCATAATACGTACAGGAAACGTTACATCTGTAAGAGAATATCCCTCATATAAATGAAAACGTCCTTGCATCACAATAACTTTCTTATCTTCTAGTGTTCCATAAATTAATTTTCCAGTGTGAAACTCAACAGTGGCTGTTGGGAAATGAGGTATATGATTATAACTTACTTCTTTAATAATGTTTACACTATTTAGTAGCTGTCCTAATCCTGTGCCTAGAATAATTCCAATTTCTGGATTGTCAAACCCTTTGTTTTGAAGGTATTCTGTAGTTTCTTGAATGATTTTTATCATAATAATTAATTACTGAACAATCAGTTTTCTTGTTGTTTTTTGATCTCCTGATGAAATGGTCATGATATAGATGCCAGCTTTTAATGTAGGAACATATATCGTTTGGTTTGTAATATTTTGTTGGTTATGCACTTGCTTTCCTACTACATCATAAATAGTAATATCATTATTTTGTGTGGTTAGTCCAGCTATTGAGAATTGATCTTTCATAGGATTTGGTGTAATATTTACAGCGTCAAAAGCTCTATCTTCAATAGCAAGTGTTGCGCAATCTGCTCCTTGGTTTTCTCCTAAAGTTGCTCTACCCCATAATACATCGGCTTGAACGCATTGTATGATGATATAAGAGAAATCACTAAGATTTACACTGTCTGGCACATCAAATACTTTCATCCCTGTAATAGGGTCATTCATATCTTGACCTCCATTATCATCTTGTAATGGCTCTGTAGTTACTTCTATTTCTGTTCCTCCTTGATCAAGGCGTTCAGTTGTTGTTAAAAACACACGTAATTCTATACCTTGTACGGTAGCAAAATCATCTGCAAAGATTACTTGTTTAGTTCCATCTGTTTCAAATCTCAAAAAAGCAGTTCCTTCTACTGGATAATCAACAGGATCATCTACTGCGGCAAGAGCTCCTTCTCTAAAGCATTGCGCTTGAGTTATAGATGAGATTAAAATAAGTGCGATAAGAGTAATTGTAATTTTTTTCATGTTTGTAGTTTTAATTGATTAATATAATTAGCAAACTCTGGGTAGGGTGTTAGGTCTTCCGCAAAGTCTATGTCGTTTAGTTCTTCTAGTGTGTGTATCGTATAAGATGAAAGATCTTTCAATGTATTTTCAAGTACAGTATCACCTCCCCATTCTTTGTTTTTGAATACATCAGTAATAAGAAATCTCATTCCTAATAAATAATAGCCGCCGTCTTTTGCAGGGCCAATTACTGTGTCATGTGTTGTTAAGGCATCAAAGGCTTCTTTTAAGTGATGGGGTTGTAAATCATAGAGATCACTTCCTATAATCACTATTTTTTTATAATTGTCTGAAAACCCTTCAGTAAATGCATGCTCCATACGTTGTCCAAGATCATCTCCTTGTTGTTGAAATTTTTCAAAAAAGGATTCTTCCCAGAGATCTTGTTCTCTAACTTTTACAGAATAACCTACTCTTTTTGTGCAGTCATTTTGTATGACAACATCATGGGTATGTTGCAATAGTTCTTTATATATAGTCAACGCGTTCTCTTGTCCAACGCCCTTTGCTAGACGTGTTTTTACTTTACCCAACTCAGGATTTCGAGTGAATATAAGAAGGAGGTTATTTTTGTTTTCTGTGCTCACTATTTATATATTTTAATACCGGTTTGTAAATATTTCCCCCATTCTTTACTATACACATGTACGCTGTCTGTTGGGTTCTTTTTTTGATTCACCACCATATATCCTTTGTCTTTCCAGGCAAAGATACTTCCGTATAGGTTGTAAACTTTTGTATAGCCTAATTTTTGAAGGCTCTCGCCAAAATTTTCAGAACGAACTCCTATAGAGCAGTATACTACAATAGGCTGTGATTTGTCTGGGTACGCTTTCGCGAAAGCGTATGAATCCAACTTCTCACTACTCCATATGGCAGTAGGAATATGACTCACTGTAAACTCTTCCTTTTTGCGTGTGTCTAAAATGAGATACTCATTTTTGTTTTGATGTAGATCTTCTACAGAAATATAGGGTACCGTTTTGTCATTATAGGTATTTAATACCACATCCATAGGCTCTTGTGCCCATGTAGGAACTGATATTAAAAATAAAATGATAACGATTAATTTCATGTTTGATCTAAATACTTCTTGTTGAATTACAACATTGTCATATGTTGTAGTGATTTTACATCCTTTTAGAACGAATTTTATACTATGTCTAGCATAAATTAGTAAGAACGAAGTAGAGGAGATCCTTTATTGAATATGCAGTTAAGAATAAAAGAAGGTATGAAGTTTTGAGTGTCTTCAATACGAGTAGTTGCCGTTGTGATAATAGATTGTAGTACTTGTTTGAGTTTGCTATTAGCTAGTTTTAGCTCTTTTTTAAGTACGGTTTCAATATCAAATGCGGTATCAATATCGGTTAAGGAATGAAGTAAAATGGCATCGTTGTTTTCTGAATATACGCTCAGTAATTTTTCAGAAAGCGAATTTGTTTGCCATGGCAATTGTAAAAATTGTACAGCATTAAATCGTGATTTGTGTAGTCCTATTAGGTAAAAGCCTCCATCTTTGGATGGGCCTAAAACAAATTTGTGATTTTCAAGTTTTTGAGCAGCATTTAAAATATGATGTGTTTGTAAATGAGGTGTGTCATTTCCAATGGTAATCACATTGTCATACCCTTTATTGTAAATAGATTGTATCGCATTTGTAAGACGTTCTCCAAAAGTAGTTCCTACTTGATCTGCTTCAGTGGCTCTGAAATAGGGAAGCTTACTTTTTTTAACAGTAGCTATCGTATGGTTGTTTAACTGCGTAAATAGGTGCTCTGCGTTTTTAAACGGCTTGTTTGCCGCTTCTTTTTGAGCAGATTGTGCAAATATTAATATGGCAGTTTTTTGTGACATTACAGTAATTAAGCTACAGTTCCTTGACAACTACTACCAGCACCTGCAGTGCATCCGTAGCAATGTTGTGAGATGACAATATCGCGATTATTTAGAACTTCTTCATTATACTCAGAGATATGTTTAATTTTTGAGTTGACTTTAAGGCCCAACATCTGGTTAAAGTCACAATCATAAAGCCATCCATCCCAACTTATAGAAATTGTATTGGTACACATCACATTAGCAACAGCCATTGGGTTATAAGCTTCAACTAGTTGATACATATAATCTTCATAGTTTTCTGATGCGATCAGATAATCTAAGAATCTAGCGATAGGAAGATTGGTAATGGCGAAAAGGTTATGGAATTGAATTCCGAAATCTTCCATTAATGCCTTCTTAAAATCTTTTTCCATGCTCGCTTGATCTCCTGGTAAAAAGGCACCAGATGGATTATATACAAGATCTAGGCGTAAATCGCTATCAGGCATTCCATAGCCTACAGCGTTTAACTCTTGAAGGGCTTTAATAGATTTGTCAAAAACACCATCTCCACGTTGTTTGTCAGTCTTTCCTTTTGTCCAATGCGGCATAGAAGAGATGACGTGTACATTGTGTTTTTTGAAAAATTCTGGTAAATCGTAATACTTTTTATTAGCTCTTATAATCGTAAGATTACTACGTACGATAAAATCTTTAATTCCCGCTTTACTAGCTTCCTCTACAAAACGTCTAAAATGAGGATTCATTTCAGGAGCTCCTCCTGTAAGGTCAAGGGTATGTGCGCCTGTATTGCGTATAACCTCAAGACATTGCTCCATGGTTTCCCAAGTCATAATTTCTTTACGGTCAGGACCTGCATCTACGTGGCAATGGTCGCATACTTGATTACACATATATCCTACATTGATTTGTAAGATTTCTAATGTGCGTGGACGTAGAGGAAACTGATTTGTTTCTTTTATTTTCTTTGCAAATGTGGGTAATTCTCCATTTTTGAAAATACCATTAGAGAGTATTTCTAACTGACGATTTGCGTCTGCCAGTTCGTTTTCGCTCTTTTTAAGTGACTTTGTTGCTCCCATATTTAGTGTCCGCGCAGGCGGATATCTTTTTCTTTGTATAGTTTTGGCGAAATTACAATACTATCCGTCTAATTTAGTTACTTTATTCATCATCATCACGCCGTGTACTAATGTAGCACCACTTTTTATAGCAGCACCTACGTGTACAGCTTCCATCATTTCTTCTTTGGTAATTCCTTTTTGTAAGCCATCTTTAGAGTAGGCGTCTATGCAATAAGGACATTGTTCTGTATGTGCTACCGCAAGAGCGATAAGAGATTTTTCGCGAGCTGTGAGCGCTCCTTCTTCAAAAACTTTACCGTAATAGTCAAAGAATTTTGTTCCTAATTCTTCGCTCCATTCTGTGATCTTTCCAAATTTTCTGAGATCTTTTGGGTCGTAATATTGATCTGCCATATATGTTTGATTGTGGTAGGCTAAAGTATAATTAATCGTAATCTTGTCCAATTACTTACAATCAAATTTAAATAAATGGTTTTATTTAACAATTTTATGTGCTAATGGGTTGATTTTATGTGTTTGAAATAATAAAAATAAAAAGATGTGTAATTTTTCTAAAAAAGTTGTTGTTCATATTTAAATAAGGTTATATATTTGCAGCCGCATTAGCGAGGTACCTTAGCTCAGTTGGTAGAGCAACGGACTGAAAATCCGTGTGTCCCTGGTTCGATTCCTGGAGGTACCACAGAAAAACCCGATCAATTTGATCGGGTTTTTTGTTTTAATTTATTTTAAACTTATAGTATTAAGTTAAAAGCCTATTCAAGTATAAGTGCTTATTCTAACTATTCTTATTATACTTTTCTAGTTCTTCCTCTATTTCGTCTTTGAGATCGAGATCACCTATAATTTTATTTAACTCACGACTTATCCATATCAAAAAAATAATAATGGGTATAATAATAGGTATAGAATACCAAAAATCAAATTCGTCTATATAACTGACTTGATAATTAATGACCCCTAATAACTGGAATAAAAACATTATTAGAGGAATTAAAATAGCCCATCTCCACCAGTCTTTTGAGGTAATAAACCATAAAGATGTGATAATAACAAAAGTGATTTTTGTGAATAATGCATGTACAAAACCTTGTGCATGGGTAAATTCTCCGCTATTTATATTGAATAAAGTTGTTTGCCAAATTTTTGAATCTGTAGGGGCGTATTTGTATAAATAAAACAAGAAAGGTGTAATAGCTAATAAAAAAGCTATTACACCTCCAATAATAAGACGTTTCTTCCTATCCGTTTGGTGGAACTTGGTAGTCTTTTTTGTCAATTTGTACTTCATTTGGGGATGAGTTTGTAGCGGTACCTACAATAACTGCAAGAGCAAATGCAATTGCTAGAATTACTTTTTCCATAATTTAAGGGGTTTTTGAGTTTAATGATTAGGACAAATGTCCCTCTTCACCTCCTTCTTATGAAATAATAACGCTATTTGTTATTGTATAACTTATCTACTAATGTTTACAAACTTACTAAAAAATGATTTTGAAAATCACATAAAATAAAAAGTCTGTTAATAACCCTTAATTTATGTTAACAGCCTATTAATTTGTAAAACCTTACAGTCTTTTACGATTCTGTTAACAAGGTAGTACTTTTCAATTTGTATTTTTGGCGAGATATTATACCGTATGCAACTTATTATAGATGTTGGAAACACGAGAGTGAAAGTCGCTATTTTTGATGATGATGTAATGGTCGCAAAAAAAGCGATAACCTTACCTCAGTTTATAGAAAATTTAGGTGATTTTGTCGCAGCATATCCTGTGAAGAGGGCTATTATATCTTCAGTAGGACGCTTGTCACAAGAGCAATCTAGATCTGTACAACTTCGATTTCCTACCATATTACTGTCTCATAACACACCGCTTCCTTTTGTGAATGATTATGGAACACCCCAAACATTAGGTGTAGATAGAATAGCGCTTGTGTCCGCTTTCGCGAAAGCGTACTCAGGAAAAAATGGATTAATAATAGACGCAGGAACCTGTATTACATATGATTATATAAATGCCGAAGGTCATTATAAAGGTGGTGCAATATCTCCTGGGATTCGATTGCGATATAATGCATTACATACTCTTACGGCAAACCTTCCTTTATTAGAAACCCATATGCCAGAACAGATTGTTGGTGATAGTACAGAAATGGCTATTCATTCTGGAGTAATGATGGGTGTCGTTAAAGAAATTGATGGAATAATAGACCAATATAAACGTGATTTTGGGGTTGATACCGTTATTTTAACTGGTGGAGATACAGAAACCTTGTCAAAACGATTAAAAAATAGCATCTTTGCGCACTCTAATTTTTTGATGGAGGGCTTAAATTATATATTAAGACGAACGAATGATTAAAAAAATAATTATTGCAGTAATGCTTGTGATGGCTGGAAAGGCCTTTGGACAGGAGGGTGGAACTGCATCTCCTTATTCCTTTTATGGTATAGGAACACAACAATTTAGAGGAACGTATGAAAACCGTGCCATGGGTGGTATGAGTGTGTATAGTGATAGTTTACACCTTAATTTATTAAACCCTGCGCAACTAGGTCGATTGCGATTTGTGACATTTACAGTAGGAGGAAGTCATACAGAAGTAACATTAAAAGATGGAGCTAATGAGAATAATACTTCCGTAAGTACAGTAGATTATTTAGCATTAAGTTTTCCTGTATCTAAAAAAGCAGGCGTTAGCTTTGGTTTAGTTCCATTTACGTCCGTAGGATATGATTTAAGCGATAGTGATGAAGAGAGTATAAATACTTTTTCTGGTAGAGGTGGTGTAAATCGCGTATTTTTATCTGCTGGATATGAGATCACGAAAGGATTATATGTAGGAGGAAGTGCTAATTATAATTTTGGAAACATCCAAAATGAAACATTACGTACTATAGAAGGAGCAGAATTAGGTACTCGTGAACGTAATCGATCAGATATATTAGGGTTTACTTTTGAATTAGCTGCACAATATGATCGTATGCTTACAGAGAAGCTTGAATTAAGAACATCTGTAAAGTATGTTCCTGCTACAGAAGTAGAATCTGAAAATCAACGACAAGTGTCTTCAGTTATATTTAATAACTTAGGGTTATTACAGGATTTAGATATCGTTGAAGTTCCCGTAGGAGATACTAACTTTGATTTTCCTTCTTCCGTTACATTGGGAGCGGGATTAGGAGAACCTAATAAATGGTTTTTTGGAGCTGAATATACAACTCAAAAGAATAGTACATTTACAAATAGAGGGTTTACTTTAGATAATGTACGCTTTGAAGATGCAGCTCAATTTAGATTAGGAGGGTTTTATATTCCTAAATTCAATTCTGTTTCAAGTTACTTTGAGCGAATCACTTACAGAGCAGGGTTTAGATATGAAGAGAGCGGTATTGTCATAGATAATGAAGATATAAATGAGTTTGGCATATCTTTTGGAGTTGGATTACCAGCTGGGCGAAGTTTAAATAATATTAATTTTACTTTTGAGTTCGGACAGCGTGGGACAACAAATTCAGGATTAGTTCAAGAAAACTTCTTTAACGCAGGGATTAGTTTATCTCTCAATGATATTTGGTTTATCCAAAGTAAATTTAATTAATAGTACAAAAACTAGATTATGAAAACTAAATTAACTACACTTTTTGCAGCGATCGTATTGATGATGACCGGGACTGCAAATGTAAATGCTCAACAAATAAGCGAGGAGTGTATTACTACAGGTTCGATTTTTGTAGAAGCTGCCAAAGTTAAAAACTATGAAGCGGCGAGACCATCATTTGAAAAACTGAGAAAAGATTGCCCTAACTGGTCGTTAGCTCTATATCAATATGGAGAGCGTTTGTTAAAAGCAGACCTTAAAAAAGCTACTGGAGCAGAAAAAACAGCTGTTGCACAAGATCTTATCGCCTTTTTAAAGCAAAGAGAACAGTATTTCCCTGCAAAAACCCCAGCTGGAAAAAATGCAGCAAACCAAGCACAGATTCTTTTTGATAACAAAATAGGAACAGAGAAATCTCAATATGATGCATTTAACAAAGCATTTGCAAAAGATGTAGAGTCTATCAATAGTGCAAAAAGTATCTATACGCGTTTTAAGTTAGCTGTGAGTTTACATAAAGCAAATCAATTACCATTACAAGATGTATTTGATCTGTATGATGAAACACAAGAAAAACTTAATAAAGAAGCAACCAAACTTGATGGTAAGCTACAGAAGTTATTAGATAAAGAAGAGTCTGGTACAGCATTAACGGCTAAAGAAGGGAGAAGAAAGAAAGGGTATGAAACAAACCTTAAAGCATTTGGTACGTTTGCAGGAGGTACTGACGCTGAAATGGGTATTTTAGGGAATTGTGAAAACTTAATCCCATTATATAATAAAGGATACGAAGAAAACAAAAATGATATCGGTTGGATTCGTAAAGCTGCAGGACGTCTTGCAGGTAAAGATTGTACAGATTCTGATTTATTTCAGAAATTAGTAACACAATTACATAACCTTGAGCCATCTGCAAAGTCAGCACAATATTTAGGAATCTTAGCTGATAAGAAAGGTGACAATGCAGGAGCTCAGAATTATTTCCAACAAGCAATTGATCTTGAAACAGATCCTAAAGAAAAAGCAAAATCGTACTACAGACTTGCTGAGAAAGCAAGAAAGTCTGGAAGTTATGGGAAAGCAAGAGGTCTTTATAACAAAGCATTAGCTGAAGATCCATCTATGGGTAGATGTTACTTGAAAATAGCTGGCATGTATGCTGCAAGTGCAAATAACTGTGGAGATTCTGTATTCAACAAAAGAGCTGTGTACTGGTTAGCTGCAAATACAGCAGAGCGTGCAGGTCGTGTAAGTCCTTCATTAGCTAAAACTGCAAATGGAACAGCGGCTTCATATAGAGGGAAAGCTCCAGATAAATCAATGATCTTTAACGCAAATATGGGCGGTAAAACAGTCTCTATAGGATGTTGGATTGGATCTAGCGTAAGAGTTCCTAATCTATAATGATTAGAACAAAAACATATATATTATACTTAGTCACAGCTTTTGCTGTGACTTTGTGTTTTAGTTGTAAAGGTAAAGGAGAAGAGATTCGTAAAATGCGAATTAAATCTGATGCCGCTATTGCAGAAGGAACAGGTATTAATCTTAAATATACAGATTCCGGTAAGGTAACAGCACATCTCAAAACACCATTATTGAAGGATTTCAGTAATGCTTCCTTTCCATATAATGAGTTTCCAGAAGGAGTAGAAGTTACTTTTATAGATGATGAAGGCAAGGAAAGCATTATTACATCAAAATATGCGATACAATATAAAAATACTAATCTTATAGACTTGCGTGAAGATGTAACCTTGTTTACAAGTGATTCTGTAACATTAAATGCACAACAATTATACTGGGATCAGTCTAATAACTGGATATTTACAGATCAACCTTATACGCTTACTACAGCAGATGGATCTCGTAATGATGGCGATTTATTTGATTCTAATAAAGACTTTACAAATTTTGTATCTTTAAACAACGTAAGTAAACAGTACGTAAAAGAAACCACCGAAGAACAATGATGCGTTACGCAAAATTCACAGAATGGATATATGCTATTATAGCAGTATTAGCAGGGTATGAAACCTTTTCAAAATGGAATGAAGATAGAAATAGTGCTTATCTATTCCTGTTTTTTACAATAATTAGTGTCGGAATGTTTTTCTTTAGAAGACATTTTAGAAAGAAATTTGAAAAAAGGAACCAACCTTAAATGGAATCATTAGAGGGTAGTATAGCGGTAATTTGTGTCTCGCTCATTCTTTCTGCTTTTTTCTCAGGTATGGAAATTGCTTATATATCAGCAAATAAAATCCATATCGAGCTAGAAAAAAAGCAAAACGATTTCCTTTCTAAAATTCTTACCCGTCTTACCAAAAAACCCTCAAAGTTTATAGCTACAATGCTTTTAGGTAATAATATTGCCTTAGTGGTATATGGATATTACATGGGAGATGTATTGCAGCATTGGTTAGAAGGTATGATGCCTTTCGGCGAAAACTTCCAATGGCTCTCCACCTTTGTTTCAGAATTTAGTTTATTAAGTCAGACTATTATCTCAACACTTGTAATTCTTCTTACGGCAGAATTTTTGCCAAAAGTATTCTTTCAGATATATGCTAATAAACTATTGAAGTTTTTTGCAATCCCTGCCTATTTCTTCTATGTTCTATTTAGTTTTTTAAGCTCCTTTGTTATTTGGATTTCGGATATGGTTCTAAAACATGTGTTTAAAACAGATGGTGATGAAGTGCAACTTGCATTTTCTAAAGTAGAGCTAGGAAATTATATTTCAGAACAGATGGAATCAGTATCTGAACATGAACAAATAGATACGGAGATTCAAATTTTTCAGAATGCATTAGAATTCTCAGAAGTAAAATCTCGAGAAGTAATGATTCCACGCACAGAAATTATCGCAGTAGAAGAGAATACCAGTCCTACAAATCTTACTTCTCTCTTTATAGAGTCTGGACTTTCTAAAATATTAGTGTATAAAGATACAATAGATGATATTGTAGGTTATGTACATTCTTTTGCATTATTTAAAAAACCTAAGACAATTAGTAGTGTTTTAATGCCAGTAGTATATGTGCCTGAAACCATGTTAGCAAAAGATGTCCTTAACGTACTTACCAAAAAAAGAAAAAGTCTTGCGGTTGTTATAGATGAGTATGGAGGTACTAGCGGTATGATGACAGTAGAAGATATTATTGAAGAGCTTTTTGGAGAAATTGAAGACGAACATGATTCTATAGATTTAAAAGAAGAAGTTACTGATGATGGATATTATCACTTATCTGCTCGTTTGGAGGTAGATTACTTAAATGAAACTTATAAGTTAAACCTTCCTGAGAGTGAAAACTATGAAACTTTAGGAGGTCTTGTTGTGAGTCATACCGAAGAGATTCCAGAAGAAGGAGAGACCATAATCATAGATAACTTACACTTACATATACTGGAGACTTCCAATACAAAAATAGAACTTATTGAGATACGTCCTCAGGAAGGTTAAATCCTATCACTTTTTTGTTTTATATATTATAAGAAAATGGTATTTTCGCCCACTATTGTAGAATAAATTATTGACAGATGGCAATTTTAAATAAGATAAGACAACGATCACTATTTTTAATCCTAATTATTGCACTTGCACTTTTCTCTTTTGTGCTTGCAGATTTGATTAAAAATGCAGGATCAGATTCCTCAAAGCAAAATCGCATTGCGACGATTAACGGGGAAGATTTAGATAGAAAAGAATTTGATCTAAAAGTAGAGCAGCAAGTACGTCGTTTAGGTCCTTCGGGAACAACAACTAGAGCAGTGAACTCTGTATGGGATCAAGAAGTAAACCGTATGGTTTTAGAAGGTCAATATGAAGAACTAGGAATTCGTGTTGGAAAAGATCGTTTAGCAGATCTTCTTAAAAATGCATTACAAAATGATGCAAGATTCCAAGATGCTGATGGATTCTTTAGTGAAGCAAAAATGCAAGAGTTTATAGCTACCTTAAAAGAAAGTAGAAATCCAGACGATTTTTCAGGATGGCTTACTTATGAGAATTCACTTGCAGATACTGAAAAACAAAATGTATACTACAATTTGGTAAAGGCTGGTCTAGGAGCTACTCTTAAAGATGGAGAAGTTGCTTATCGATTAGATGGAAATGCTGTAGATATCCAATTTGTACAAGTTCCTTATGCTAGTATTCCAGATGAAGATATTTCAGTATCTGAATCTGAAATCACAAATTATATCAATGCACATAAAGACGAATACCAAACAGATGCTACTCGTAACATTCGTTTTGTGAAGTTTCAGGAAAAAGCGACATTAGATGATGAGAATGTGCTTAAAGAGTCTATGAAACTATATCTTAATGATGAATTAGTATCTTACAATAGATCAACACAAATTAACGATACACTTCCTGGCTTTAGAGTTGCTGAAGATTTAAATGAATTTCTTTCAGAAAATTCTGATTTGCCGTATGTAGATCGTTTTAGATTTAAAAAAGACCTTGCAGGAGTTGTAAGAGATACCATCGCTCAATTAGATAAAGGAGCAATTTATGGCCCTTACAAAGACGGTCGTTATATGAGATTAGATCGTATCGTTGAGACGCGTCAAATGCCTGATTCTGTTCAATCACGTCATATATTAGTGTCATACCAAGGTGCATTACGTTCTCCAGAGACACGTACTGAGGAGGAAGCAAAGCAACTTGCAGATAGCATCTTTGGAGTGATTAAAAGAGATAAAAGCTCTTTTGATGCATTAGCTGCCGAATTTTCATCAGACTCATCAAACAAAAGCACTGGAGGTGATTTAGGTTTTCAAGATCCAAATTTATTTGCAGCAGAATTTAGAGATTATATTGTAGATAACCCTAAAGGTTCTATGGATATCGTAAAAACAGATTTTGGATATCACATTATAGAAGTTACTGAACAAAAGAACTTCCAGAAAGCACTTAAGATTGCTAGTATAGCAAAAGAAATTGTCCCTTCAGATAAAACAATTTCTGATGTATATACTCAAACGCAGAAGTTTGAAATAGCAGCAGGTGATGGAGATTTTGAAGCCGTAGCTAAAGAAAACTCATATACAGTTCGTCCTGTAAATAACATAGGAAGAATGGATGAGAATTTGCCAGGAGAAGGACCACAGCGTTCTATTGTACAGTGGGCTTTTGAAGAAGATGTGAAAAAAGGAGATATCAAGCGTTTTCAAGTAAATGATGGCTATATCGTAGCTCAAATTACTCGTATGGTAGAAGAAGGTGTAAAACGTCCAGAAGATGTATCTGCTAGCGTATTACCTATTATACGTAAGCAAAAGAAAGCAGCTCAAATTAAAGGAAATATCACAGGAACTACCTTAGATGCTATTGCACAAAACCAAGGTCAAACGGTAAAAACATCAGGAGCACTTAATATGAATAGTCCTAATATTGCAGGAGCAGGAGATGAACCTAAAGTAGTAGGTGTAGCATTTGGTCTTAATGAAGGAGATGTTTCAGAACCTATCGAAGGAGAAAGAGGTGTATATGTGATTAAAGTAACTAAGAAAACAGAAGCACCAGTATTAGAAAACTATGGAACATATGCTGCGCAGCAAGCTCAAAAAGCAAGAAACGGAGTTACTACAAAGGTAATTGAGGCGCTTAAAGCAGCCGCAGATATTGAAGATTATAGAGGAGCGTTTTATTAATACGTTCATAGAATACAAATCATAAAAAAAGGATCACAGATGTGATCCTTTTTTTATGTCTTTAACTGTCTTGTGTAAGGAGATTGTTTTACGATAAAACCATCTCTGAAAACGGAATAATAGTCGTGTATCCTTTCTCTTTGAAATAATTCATGTCTTCAGAAGTACCAACTACTAGTATAAAATCACCGCCCCATCCACCTAAGCTTTTGATAGCTTTTGGATATGTTGGAAATAATTGTTTTTTAATAGTAGGTGTTTGCAATACACTAGATAATTCCGACTCATGGGTTGTAACCAACTCTTGAAAATCGTGTAAAGAATCTTGCGATGCAATCATAGCTACAGTATGCGAAGTAAATGATTCAATCTTCAACTCTTTTTCTACATGACTTAAATTTCTATAGTGAGAAATACTATCTCTACTATTTTGCTTTCGATTAAGATGTATAAAAAACACCTGCTCTTTAAAACTTGGACTGAATATAACGGGTGTCACCAAAGGAGCTGTATCCTTCTTGATATAGGTGATAGGAGTCGCCGCAGTAGCACAAGCAATGTCATAACCACTACCTCCAAAGGTTTTGTCAAGTAATTCATATGGATTTACTTGAGCCCATTGCGCAATATTTGTAATCAGGGTAGAAGAGGAGCCTAATCCCCAATTCCTCGGGAACTCTAGTGTGCTTATTGCTGTATAGCCTTGTTGGGTATTTAAAAACGTTGGATTGAGTGATTGTGCGGCACTAAGTATTTCATAAAGTGTAGTGATAATAGGATCTTCAAATGATTTGCCTTGAGTTAAGGGCAAGGTAATTTCTGTTTCAAACCATAGCGAGTCATCGTGTAAAATACTTTTCCATTGTAATGTGGGTGTATTTGATGTGCTTATCGTAAGAGACTGTCCTTTTTTTGTAGGAATGGCGAGTGCTTTAGCGCCATCCAATACAAGATATTCAGCAGTGAGAAGTAATTTACCATGACTATAAAAAGAATGCATCTACGATCGTATTTTTTCTATAAAATGAACCACCGCACTATGCGTGACAGGGTTTGTTTTGAAATGAGTTACGGCTTGTTCTTTTTCGGTGCTAGAAGCTTCAAACTGATTTAAGATATTCATCAAGTGCATTTTCATATGCCCCTGTTGTATTCCAGTTGTCGTCAGTGATTTTACAGCCGCAAAATTTTGAGCAAGTCCAGCAACAGCAATAATTTGCATAAGTTCTTTTGCATTGGGCTGTTTCAGTAATTCAAAGCACCATTTTACAAGCGGATGCAATTTTGTAAGACCACCCACAGTACCTACGGCTAAAGGAATATCCATCCAGAATCTAAATGTTCCATCTTCTATACTCACATGCGTAAGGCTTTTATACATCCCATCTTTAGATGCATATGCATGTATTCCAGCTTCAATAGCTCTAAAATCATTCCCAGTTGCTAATACAACAGCATCGATGCCATTCATAATGCCTTTATTATGCGTTACGGCACGATACGGTTCTACTTCGGCAATAGCAATAGCTTGTGCAAATTTTTCGGCAAACTCTTCCCCGTCAATACCTTTTTCAGTAAGATCGGCTGTAGGGCAGCTTACTTCTGCTCTTACGATACAATCAGGAACATAGTTTGATAAAATGCTCATAATAATGCTGAGTTCGCTTTCGCGAAAGCGTATATCTGCATCAAATCCATTTTTAAAAGTCTGTGCAAATTGCTCAAGACAACTATTGATAAAATTAGCACCCATAGCATCTAGGGTCTCAAACGTACAGTGAAGCTGGTAATAATTAGCTAAAGCAGCTGTTTTGTTTACTAATTCAATAGCTTTTATCCCACCACCTCGTTTCTCCATATTTTCGGTGATCGGTTTTGCTTCTTTTATAAGTGTGGGGTGTATCTCGTTAAAAAAGGCTTCCAGCCTTTTGAAATCACCCGAATACATAAAATGTACTTGGCCTATTTTGGTGGTTCCTAAAACGGTGGTTTTAAAACCTCCACGTGCTTCCCAAAATTTTGCAGCCTTACTTGCTGCGGCAACTACAGAACTTTCTTCTATGGCCATTGGGAGCGTATAGTAGGTGTCATTAATTAAAAAATTAGGAGCAACACCTAAAGGTAAATAGTAATTGGTGACCGTATTTTCTATAAATTCATCGTGTAACTGTTGCAGTTTTGTATCTGAATTCCAATACGTTTTTAATAGTTGGCTTGCCGTTTCTTTTCCAGAAAAATAGGTTTGTGTTAACCAATTAATCTTTTCTATTTTAGAGAGTTTTGAAAAACCTGATATTTTTTGGGTCATTCTATATGATTTGTAGTCATCACAAAGATAGGTAGAAAGTTGCTAAAGAGGTTTTAGGTATTATTTTTGATGATAATTATTTCTTAACATTTTGATAGTATTTAACACCAAATAGCGGGTTTTCTGGTCTTTTTTTAGTAAAATTGGAAAACCTTTACTAAAATCTTGCGATTTTTATGCGAATCACTACTTTTATGATTGTCATGTTTCTTTTGGCAACCCCCATCATTACAGCTCAAAATAAGTCTATTACCATTGATGATATATGGAAAAAGAACACCTTTGGAACAGAGCGTTTACAAGCATTACATTCCTTAGCAAATGGAAAAGAATATGCGGTACAAAATTTTGACAAAACAACACGTATAGCATCTGTAGATGTCTACAACTATGAAAGCGGAGAAAAAGTGCGTACACCCGTAAGCTCTGCAGAAATAGAAGGTCTTGATGATTTTATAAGCTATGAATTTAGTCCAGATGAACAAAAAGTATTACTCTCTACACAGATTAAATCCATTTTTAGACGCTCTACATTAGGAGAGTATTATGTGTATGATTTGCTTTCGCGAAAGCTTACCAAAGTATCTGACGATCTTATTCAGGAACCTACCTTTTCTCCAGACGGTACTAAAATAGCTTATGGGAAAAATAATAATCTCTACGTTTTTGATATTGATAGAAATGAAACGAATCAATTCACATTTGATGGTAAGAAAAATAGTATCATAAACGGAATCACAGACTGGGTATATGAAGAAGAGTTTGGTTTTGTACGTGCTTTTGATTGGAGTGCAGACGGAGAGCGTATTGCCTACATTCGTTTTGATGAAACAAACGTTCCTGAATTCTCTATGGATGTATATGGAGATAAATTATACCAAACACAAACCGTATTTAAGTATCCAAAAGCGGGAGAAGAAAATGCTAAAGTAAGTCTACATATTTATAGTTTGGGAGAAGCACTTACAGGAACGAATGTGGTACAAACAAAACAGATAAGTTTTGGAAATATAGATCCTTATTACATTCCAAGGATTCAATGGTCTAAAGACCCAAATATTCTTTCGATACAAACCCTTAATAGAAATCAGAATGATCTCATTCTTGTATTTTATGATGCAAGCACCAATAAAGTTTCACAACCCCTTCGTGATAGAGATCAAGCATATGTAGATGTGACAGATAATTTAACCTTCCTAGAAGACAATAGCTTTATTTGGACGAGTGAGAAGGATGGATGGAATCATATTTATCATTACAATAAAGATGGGTCTCTTAAAAATCAGGTAACCTCAGGAAAATGGGAAGTAACTGATTATTATGGATATGATGCAGCTTCTAACCGAATTTTTTATCAAAGCACAGAAAATGGCTCTATTAATAGAGGGATTTATGCGATTGATATCAATGGAAAAAATAAAACCCCATTAGCTGTAGAAGTAGGTTCCAATAATGCAGATTTTAGTGCAGATTTTACGTACTTCATAAATACGTTTAGTGATGCTTCTACACCATGGCGTTATACACTACACGATGCAAAAGAAGGTCGATTAATCAAGTCATTAAAAGATAATGAAACGGTAAAAACGTTATATAGCAGTTATAAAGTATCTCCTAAAGAGTTTTTTACTTTACCTATTAATGGAGAAGACCTAAACGGATATATGATCAAGCCTCAGGATTTTGACCCTACCAAGAAATATCCGATGTTTATGTATCAATATTCAGGCCCAGGATCTCAATCGGTGAAGAACTCTTGGAATAGTGCGAATGATATGTGGTTTCAAATGCTAGCACAAGAAGGATATATTGTGGTCTGTATTGATCCTAGAGGAACAGGTCTTAAAGGACGTGATTTCAAAAAGGTAACACAAAAAGAATTAGGAAAATATGAAGTAATCGATCAGATTGCTGCCGCAGAAAAATTAGGAAAAAGAGAGTATATAGACGCAGATAGAATCGGAATATTCGGATGGAGTTATGGAGGATTTATGGCATCCAACTGTCTTTTCCAAGGAGCCGATACGTTTAAGATGGCTATTGCCGTAGCCCCAGTAACTTCTTGGCGTTTTTATGATACGATTTATACTGAGCGTTATATGCAAACCCCGCAGGTAAACCCTGGAGGCTATGATCGTAACTCACCATTAAGTCATGTGCAAAAATTAAAAGGAGATTTACTCCTTGTACATGGTAGTGCAGATGATAATGTACATGTGCAAAATTCTACACGCCTTGTAGAAGCACTTGTACAAGCAGATAAGCAGTTTACCTACTTTAATTACCCTGATAAAAATCATGGGATTTATGGAGGTAATACACGTTATCACTTATATACGATGATGACAAACTTTATCAAAGAAAAATTATAATCAACTAACTATTATACAACCTAATTATTAATTAATAGAAAATATATGTCAACAAAAGCAGCACACCAAAAAGAACTATTTGGACATCCAGTAGGGCTTTATGTTTTATTTTTTACAGAGATGTGGGAACGCTTCTCATATTATGGGATGAGAGCAATATTAGTACTTTATTTAGTGGCAGAAGCTAGTGCAGAAAATGCTGGTCTAGGTTGGTCTAATGGTGATGCTTTGTCTTTGTATGGCACCTATACAATGCTTGTTTATGTTGCGTCTATTCCAGGAGGAATAATAGCAGATAAATTATTAGGACAACGAAAATCTGTTTTGCTAGGCGGTGTATTGTTAGTTGCGGGTCATAGTATTTTAGCGATTGAAGAAATGTGGGCTTTTTACACAGGACTAGGACTTATTATATCAGGAGTCGGGATGCTTAAGCCTAATATATCAACAATGGTTGGTGGTTTATATAAGCAAGGAGATATACGTAGAGATAAAGGGTTTACTATATTTTACATTGGAATCAATGTTGGAGCATTTCTCTCAAGTTTAATTGTAGGATATGTAGGTGAAGTTTATGGATGGCATTATGGTTTTGGATTAGCAGGTATAGGAATGGCCTTAGGTCTTATTCAATATGTTGCAGGTCAAAAACACTTAAAACATGTAGGTAATTATTTAGGAGCTTCTAAAAATGAAGAAGAGAAAGCTGCTATGAAAAAACCGTTAACGAAAATAGAAAAAGATCGAATTATCGTTCTATTTATATCATTTTTATTAGTTATTGTTTTCTGGGGAGCTTTTGAACAAGCAGGTGGGCTTATGAATATTTATGCAAAAGATAATACCAATAGAATGCTTATGGGATTTGAAGTGCCAGCTTCTTGGTTTCAATCTTTAAATGCAATGTTTATTATTTTCTTAGGAACAACAGTAGCGGCGTATTGGGCGAGTAGAAAATTGAAAGGAAAAGTTTCTACATCATTATTTAAAATGATAATGGGACTTATCATAATGGGTACAGGTTTCTTTTTTATGTCAGCAGCTTCATCTCAATATGAAAGTACTGGTTCTTCTGCAATGTATTGGTTAGTTCTTGCATATCTATTCCATACAGTAGGAGAGCTTTGTATTTCTCCAGTCGCATTGTCTTATATCACTAAATTAGCACCACTTAAATATGCGTCAATTATGATGGGTGTTTATTTTGCTATGACTGGATTTGGAAATAAACTAGCTGGATTACTAGGAGAAGCTTCAGAAAAATTAGGTGAGTTTACAATTTTTACTGGTATTGCTGGTTTTTGTGTAATTTTTGGCGCTTTAGTAATGATTTTTAGAAAGAAATTAGAGAGTCTCACACATGGAGCAGAAGATAACGAGAGAGATCTAAGAAATGAAGAAGCTGAAGGGTTTGAACTAGCAGATAACTAAAAAACGATATTATGGCGACAAATTCTACAGATAAGTTTTTTGAAAACCCTGTAATAGGACACCCTGCAGGTCTTTTTGTGCTCTTTTTTACTGAAATGTGGGAACGTTTTTCCTACTATGGGATGAGAGCTTTACTAGTGATGTTTTTTACGGCATCTATAATGGATGAAGGTTGGGGTTGGCCGAGAGAACATGCTTTTGCTATATTTGGTACATATACTTCTTTAGTGTATTTATCAACCTTATTAGGAGGATATTTTGCGGATAAGAAAATAGGGTATCGATGGGCAGTTGTTGTTGGTGCATTATTAATGACTCTTGGACATGCTGCAATGGCCCTAGAAACACCATTCTTTATTTATACAGGACTTACGCTATTAGTATTTGGAAGTGGCTTTTTTAAGCCGAATATGACCTCTATTATTTCAGAAATGTATAAGCATAGACCAGAAAAGAAAGATGGTGCGTATACCATTTTCTATATGGGTGTAAATGCAGGTGCCTTTTTAGGAATTCTTTTATGTGGTTATTTTGGAGAGCAAGTTGGTTGGAGATGGGGATTTGGATTAGCAGGTATTTTTATGCTTTTCGGATTACTACAATTTTGGTTTGCTCAAGATATTTTTGGTAACATAGGATTAAAACCGGCCAAAAAAGAAGAAGTCGTTTTAGAAGAAGGAGAAGACACACAATTGAATCCTTTTACAAAATTTGAACTCGTATTAATAGCAGTCGCATCAGTAATAGGGCTTTCTTGGATTCTAAATGACCCTGTTAGTAAAATATCTGAAGGGAAGTATAATCTGTTTGATTTTGAGCTTTTTGGATTAAGTGGGGCTAATTTTATGATATTATTTGCATTAGTCTTATTTATTCTTCTTTTGGTTATTAGAATCCCTAAATATGCTAAAATAACAAGAGATAGAATGCTTGCCGTAGTGTTCTTTGCATTTGTCACGATCTTCTTTTGGGCAATATTTGAACAAGCACCAAGTTCTCTTACCATTTTCGCAAGAGATTATACAGATCGTATTTTAGAAGGGAGTGCTGGATTGACTTTTAAAATTGTAGATGCGCTTATTACTATTATTCCACTTGTAGTAATTACGTGGGTGTTAATTAAGCTATTCTCAAAAACATTTAAAAAATATTCTTTATCAAATATCATATTGGCATTAAGTTTTGTGATCATTTGGGCACTTGCACTCTATAGATTGTTTGATAAGTTTAACCAAGATATTGCAGAAATTGATGCATCTTGGTTTGGAATTTTAAATTCATTATTTATTATAACCTTAGCGCCATTGTTTTCAAAGTGGTGGGAAAGTAAATACAATCCTAATGCAAATATGAAGTATGCCATTGGGATGGTGCTTTTAGGTATAGGAATGGCCTGTGTGGCTATTGGAGCATCAGATATACCAGTAGGTGCTAGAACAGCTTCAGTAAGTATGATCTGGCTAGTGCTAGTATATTTATTTCATACGATGGGAGAGCTTTGTATATCTCCAGTAGCACTTTCATATGTCAGTAAACTTGTTCCAGGAAGAATGATTGCAATGATGTTTGGAATCTGGTACCTTGCTGTCGCTATCGGGATGAAATTAGCTGGTGTATTTGGAGAAGCATCAGAATCTATTGCAAAAACAGAAGGGCTGAGTTATTTTTTCTGGCTTCTTACGGCAGTTGCAGTAGGGTTAGGTATTCTATCTGCGATATTATATCCAGTGATAAAGAAATTAATGCACGGCGTTAAATAAAATTCATACGATTATAAACACAAAAACGTTCCTTATCTTGGAACGTTTTTTGTTTGTAAGGGATTAGAAAAGAATTAGACATAAATAGATGAAGATGATGTCTGAGGTATACTAATTGTATTGATGCAGTATACGCTTTCGCGAAAGCGTATAAAAGGACAACACATTAATTAAGCCCCTATGTCTTCATTAAGATGTAAACATTAAAATAGATGAAAAAACTACTTTATATATGTGCACTCATTTTTATGAGTTCGCTATCGGCACAAGAAATTAATTGGATGACGTTTGATGAAGCATTAGAAGCGCAAGCCAAAAACCCAAAGAAAATTATTGTAGATGCATACACAACTTGGTGTGGTCCTTGTAAATTATTAGATAAAAATACCTTTGGTGATCAACAAGTAGCCGATTTTATCAATGAAAACTACTATGCTGTAAAATTCAATGCAGAAGGAACTGAGGAGGTTAATTATTTAGATAATGTATATACCAACCCTAGACATGATCCTAACCGTAGAGGACGTAATAGCCAGCATGAGTTTGCACAAGCAATGAAATTACGAGGGTATCCTAGTATTGTATTCTTTGACGAAAAAGGAAATTATATACAACCCGTTGTAGGATATAAAACGCCACGTCAATTAGAGATCTTTCTTAAAATGATTGCTAATGATGATTATAAAGACCTCACCACACAAGAGAAGTGGCAGGCGTATCAAGATAGCTTTAAATACACATTTGGAGAATAGTTCTTCACTTTAGGAGACTTCAGCGTAAGAAACAGAATACGTACAGATAATCAAGAATTCAGGTAATTTCTTGAATTATTCAATCATAAAAAATCCCTTTTCATAGGAGCTATGGAAAGGGGTTTTTAGTTGGTGACATGTGGCTTTCCATCGAGTAATATCACTTTTGTAATTAGAGCCATCTGCAATAATGGTGGTATTTGGATATAAGGAAATAAGACGCTCTAAGTGGATATCTGGCGATTGACGTAATAAGATGTAATGAGGTTCTATATCTTTAATTTTGTAAACTTCTAAACTATCAATAACGAGTATTTTTTTATGCTTAAAACTAAAGTAGTTTTGCATCCTTTTTATATAAAAAGTATCTAGCCCAAATCTATTCTGATAAGCTTCTATACGATAATCAGTAGTGAACTTTTTGTGATGAGTATCGCTATATACTACTAAAGAATCTGCCATGTATACCCCAATAAGGGTTTCTCTATTTTTATGGAAGATGGTTATATGTGAGGTTTTCTTTTTCTCTTTTTTATATACCTGTATACTAAGTGTTAAAACAATGATCGTCAAGAAAAATAAAAGCCTTTTATATCGATACTTTTTGAGGGTATATATAAGTGATGCTAATAGCGCATACATTAAGAACATCGTAGTAAATGATAATGAAATATGATCAATAATAAACACTTCTTTAGAAGCAATCCAAGCAATGAAGTTATTTAAAAAATCAATTATTTTTCCATAGGCTATTGCTAACTCATTAGGAAGTATAGAAAAATAACTAAGACCTATAATGAGAATACCTAATGAAAGTATAATGCCTAGAAATGGTAGCACAACGATATTAGAGATTAAAAATAAACCAGGAAATTGATGGAAATAAAAAAGACTTAGTGGTAATACTCCTATTTGGGCGGCGATAGATACTGTAATAATGCCCCATAATTTCGTAGTTAAATAATAGCTGGGGCGATAAAAACTATATAACCAAGGCTGTACCCATAAAATAGCAATGACTGCCAGATAACTCAATTGAAACCCCACTTGATAGAGTAACA
The DNA here is from genome assembly GCF_947492535.1 of uncultured Dokdonia sp. Lineage (GTDB taxonomy): Bacteria > Bacteroidota > Bacteroidia > Flavobacteriales > Flavobacteriaceae > Dokdonia. The sequence continues at coordinate 90,104 of NZ_CANLNH010000010.1, forward strand.
TGGGATCCATGCTAAGTAAAATAAAAGCAGAAAACAGAAGCGCATCATTAACACTGCGTTTTCCTCCTAAACAACTCCCTAGTTCTAAAAAGCTAAACATCGTTACAGCTCGTAAAACCGAAGGAGATAATCCTGTGACAAAAGCAAAACACCATAAGAGTGTTATACAAATTCCAGAACGTATCCATCGAAATTTTCTACTTGAAATAATACCTGTGATAGATCGTAAAATGAGCAATAGAATACCAACGTGTAGTCCAGATACGGCTAGTATGTGCATCATCCCTGCATTTACATATTGATTACTTAAGTTAGCGTCAATATCTTGACGCTGACCTAATACTAGTGCTTGTATAATCGCTAGTTGCTTTTGTGTAAAAGGTTGATTTTTTAATGTGCTGATTACGCTTTCGCGAAAGCGTAAAGCAATTGTTTTACTAGTTTCTGTTATCTGATTTCCTTTTAAGAGTTCATTACTTTCAATTAAGAATTGGCCATAAATATCTTTTCTTTTTAGATAAGCGCCATAGTCAAATTGATATGGATTTTTTATGTTAGGGAGATCTTTTAGAATCGTTCGCGTATAATACCAATGGCCAATGGTAAGTTTTTTTTGAGTGCTATCTATTTCAATAGATAAAAGAGCTTTTCCTGTGATGTGTGCACTATCACTTTTATGTAATTGTACGATATATTTAGTGTGATATTTGCTGGGTTTTAATTGTTCTTGAATGGAAAATAAATAGGTGTGTGCTTTTTTGTTATTAAGGTGTGTATAGTGAGATTTATTATGTAATGGATTTTTGATTATTGTATTTCCTATTCCTAAGAATAGAAACAAAAAAAGAAGCGCTATTCCAAAAGGAATAGACCATTGTTTGTTTTTATAGGTGAGTATGTGGAAAATACCTGCGAGACTATATAAAACTACTATGAGTATGCCTATGCAAGTTAAAGACATATCGTTATAAGGAAACAAGAGTATCCCTATTATAAAAGCCATGGTGACTTTTGTGAGAAGTATATTGTTTGATTTCAAAACGGTTTAATTCTTATGAAAATGGCAAGGAGATCATCTTGTTATTAAAAACATATATGGATAGCTGCTTTAAAAACGATAACTTAAGACATAGGAGGACTGGTGCATAGAGAAACCATATGTCTTAATGCGCATGTTATCGTTTTGTAAAAAGCAGCTCCCCTAACTAACACATAAGGGAGAAGAGAATACCTGATTCTAGGTGTATGCGCACTTTAAAATAGGATGTAACATCTCTTCTCCTTTGTTGTAAAGAAGTGTATAATTTGATGCAATTTCTTAGTAAACTGTTCTGACTTTGGTTAAGGAATATGTTCTTGTAATAGATGCTCCATAAAAGCAACTTTTAAATCAATATATAACGAAGCCTTTCGTATAAACAATAGTATTTTAATCATAAAGAAAACAATAAAAATAAGACTGATTAATAAAGATAGTTGCCATAAAAATAGACTACTATCCATTTGAGCGTTTATGAATTCCATACGATTAATCATATTCGTTAAGTCCATAGAGTACTTCTTTCATTTTACTTCCATTAATCTCTACAGGTCTATAGGCTGTGTTGAATTTTTCTATGGCCACTGTAATACTTTCTTTAAGTTTTTTATATTCTACTGGAATCTTACTAGCACATTGCGTTTCGTTTTCGTAGCTATCTAACATGATGCCGAATTTTTCATAAAATTTTGCACCTTGGTCTATAAAGGCATTATACTGTGTAATGAACTGTAATAATCTATCTATAGGAAACTCTAGGTTGATTTGCATTTTATGTGCTTTATACCGTTTGCTGTCATCTGCTAACGCTGTGTTGAGTGCTTCTAAATAGGTGTCTAAATGATTTCTTACACTATCCCAATCATCACTATCCCGACATTCTTTTAAGGGTGTTTTGTATTTGATGGGTTTTGTGAAATCAACAAAAAGTTGCTGTAATTCACCTATAATATTTTCATTACTCTTTTGTAGAAAAACGGTTTCAAAATAAATAGTATTTAGGTCGTTATGCATACGAAGTGTGAAGTCTAATATACATTCTACATCTTTAAGACTTTCTTCTTTTTGCGCTCTAGAGGTACTATCGTTATTAAATAGAGAAATAAAAGAATGTGCCACCGATGTATAGATGTTATTACCTAATATCTTGGTAAGATCAAATCCTTTCCTTTTGTCTGCTTTAGATCCAATCACTTCTTTAATATTTTTAAATTCTGGATAGTTGTTAGGGTTTGCTATTTTATTGATCTCATGAAAGGTACTTACCGATGCAAAATGGTGATCTAATGCCAGTGTTTTTTCATAGAGTATTTTAATGATTTGAAGTCCTTTGATATATCGTATTTTACTAAGATCTGAAAGTTCGCTTAGTACAAGACGTTCTCTTTCTTCTTTGAGTCTGTCTTTTTCTAATAACCAATATAGTTTTTGATCAGTAGTGATACTCTCTTTGATGCCATGATTTGCTTTAGATAGTGCTAAGGAAATCAAAGTATACTTTTCTTGATACTGTGCTTTGGTATTTTCTAGTTCACTATATAATTGTGCTATATGGTCTTCAATAGAAGGTTCTGTCAGTATCATAGTGTTAGATAACGCATACCCTTTATGAATACTACAAAGAGATAAAATAATAGTGATGTATATAATGAGTTTCATGTTTTAAAAATTTTTCCTTTATTCTTGTTTCTTCTAGAAGAAGAAAAGTTTTAGGGTATTCGTTTTTTCGTCATTCCGAATTTATTTCGGAATCTCATTTACTTTATTGATTCTCTATTTTTTGTGATGCTGAAACAAGTTCAGCATGACGTTTTTCTCCTATTCTCGTTTCTCCTAGAAGGAGAAATGATGTAAAAGGAGTATTATTAATTTTTTGATTCAATGTTGTTAGGTATTACAATAGTAATGTCAATGTATTGATCAGAAATTATCGTTGGATAGCTCTTTGCTTCTAAGATAGTAAGCTGTTTAGATCTTGTTTTTGATGTAAGAGCAGTAATGCCTTCAGGGAGTGATAATGCTTTTTCCATGGTGAATTGTAAATCGTTTTTATTTCTGGAGGTAATAGGCGCTCCTAGAATACGGTCTTGCTCTTCTTTTGTTAGTTTATCTCTATGTATACGTAAGATAATAGCTCCTTCCTCTGTTGTGATAAAAGAAGCATTCGCACGATTAACGTCTTTTTGAGAAATATTTTCTATAGAACATAAATGCCTACCTTGTCGAGCGCAGTTGGTAAAACTACCAAATTGAGCTCTATATTCTTGAGATAAGGCACTAGTTGATATGCACACTAAAAATAGTGTGGTGAGTATTGATTTCATAAGATTACGTTTTCTTAAAACAAGATTTAAAGGACTTGCTTTAACTATCTATTTGTTATTAAGAGTAGCATTATAGTATTGTGTAAATTTTGAGTGGCAACTTCTTTAATTATCTTTTTTAATAAAGAAAGCGACCCAACTTCCAATACCACATAAAACAATAAATAATGGATATATTTTACCGGTAAAAAGCCCTTCCCTAAACCCTTCTTGAGTTAAACTTGATAGTACGATAATAGTAATCATCACTAAAAGGAAATACTTGTTTTTTATAAAATATTTTTTTTGCTAAATATGCGACTTTATTTATGCCAGAATTCTTGTTCATCAAAATTTAAGAGTATTATTTCAAAAGAAATTCCTGAGTCGTTCAATACTTCTTCCCAATATTTCATTTTCTTAATTATATTTTTTCCTCCGAACTTAGCCCAAAGAAATACGGCATAATATTTTTTATCTGTAGATACATTAAATTTCTCACCTGAAAGTGTTCTTGAATGCTCAATAAAGTAACTCAAGTCTTTGTCATTATCATTGTCTTGAATGTTTATAGTATCTATAGTTTCTATAAAACTAGCGACATCATTTAAGCAGCTTTTGTCATTTTCAGGGTTTAAAAAAACACCATCTTTTGAAAAGAAAAATAAATTAGGAACCCTTGTAGATGATAAAACTTCGTTCCAAGAGTTGAGATCTTTTATAGCATATCCCTTATAACCATCAAGATCATTTTCTTTAAGGTAATTAGAAATAGAAGCTTCATTTTCAATCTCTGGTGTTTTAACAGAAGAAATCGCTTTATTAAAAGATTGACATGATGCTAATAAAATAAAAGGGAGTAGTACTATTAATTTTTTCATTTCTTTTTATTTAATGGTTTAAAATTGAGGCATATTTATAAGCAGTAAATATGCCTCATTAACGTATTTATTCAAATTTGCTTAAGTTTTGATCAAATTTTAAAACAAGGTTATTCGATTTAATAGATGCTGTTGCTGTTACATAGCGCGAATTGATTAATTCATTACTTTTCTGTTGATTGCCTCCGCAAGATGTTACTGTCTGACATCTAAAACCAATACCAGATTTACAGTTACTTTTTCTCGTTGCTATGTATATTTGAATACAAATTCCTCCATCTCCTGGACCACGAGTAGCTTTAGAAGTACTACTTTTTGTTAAATTCAATGGTAAAGTTAATGTTGATGATCCGTCTTTAGATATTTCTAAATTAGCACTTTTTGTGTCTTTTGTGTATATACTAGAATATCCTAATTCTTTTGCTATTTCACTACTGAATGTTAGATAACTATCCAGAGTTACTTTTTGAATTGATTGAGCATTTATATTTCCTGTGATAGCTATAAAAGCAATTGCTATACATAATTTGATGGTTTTCATAATACTAAAATTTTATTGTTATTTTGAATACTACCTACTCATTCGCTTTTCGGTAACCGCGGCTTGGTTTTAAGTGAGAGCACCTCACATTGGATAAACCATTGCCTGATGTTATAAAACTTTAGTATATTTGTTTTATAAACAGGCATTAGCTTGTTTTTCTGACAAACGATGAGAGCTTCTACCTGGTAGAGGCTTTCTCTATTTATAAGCTGACCTGTAATTTTTTAACATAAATTAACAGATTTTACTTACTTCTCTGTATATTGCTATTCTATCATATAAAAATTGCTATTACGTTTTTAATTATGTTTCTATTTGGGTTTTTAAACCCAATTTGATCTATTACGCACCACACGAAAATTTAAATATCACAAATTGGGTTTGTTATTTTCAACAATTCAAAAGTGTGAAGATTTTTGAGTGTTTGCAAGTGGAGTAGGTCTCTATTCTATGAATTAAGAGTCTTAATTCATAGAATAGAGATTTATACAAGATGCATATATTGAATTTTTAAAATTTAAAAGGTAAAATGAATCATTCTTTCCGTTATGACATTAGATTAGTGTTCATTATTGTTTTTCTTCAAATTTATTCTGTTCAATCCCAAGAAATAAAGAATATTCACTTAGATTCTATTCAAGAACTTGATTATCCTGATATTTTTGAACTGATTATTAAAAACAGTGGTATTCTTCAAAAGAAATTGACTAAAGTTCATTTGAAAAAAGCAAAAAAGGAAAACAATCTAGCAATGATTGCTGAAAGCTATAGTATTTTGTCATCTTTATCAGAAAAAAACTATGATGAAGCGTTTAAATATTTAGATAGTGCTATAACAATTTCAAAAAATAGTAATGATTATCATTATCCTTCTCTAATATATTTACAGAAAGGAGGATTAGAAGAAAGACTTGGTAATTATCATGAATCATTGAATTCTTATCTTCAGTCAATTAAATATGCAAAGAAAGTCCATAATGAGAAATATGAATATTTTGCAAAACATAATATAGGTGTTTTAAGAAAAAATATAGGTGATTATGAAGAAGCAAAAAAAATGTTTAAAGAATGTATAGAATATGAATTTAATAAAAACCCAATTAGTTTTAATGACTCGATTAGTATAGCTGTAACTCAAAATGAGTTGATTAATACATATATTTTAGAAAAAGAAAAGGATTCTATTATATTTCTCAATAATCAAAGTTTATTAAAAAATAAAAACATAAAATTAAGGCAATTTTACATTTTAAATAAAGGAATAGGTAATTTATTTGAAAAACAATACAATTATGCGATCTCTAATATTAATAATGCTATAATTGATATTAATAATTTAAAATATAGTGATTTAGATAAGCTGTATTATACTATGTTTGCTAAACTATATTTAGGTAAAACTTATCTTAAGTTAAATCAAATCAATAAATCTGAGATACAATTTAAATACGTAGATAGTATATCTAGACTTAATAAATATTATCATCCTATTGTCAAAGAAGCCTTAATAGAGTTAATTAGTATAAACAAAAAGAATAATAAACTCGAAAAAGAATTGGATTATATAAATCAACTTCTAGAAGTTGATAGTATTATTGATGAACAAGTAAAACTAGTAAATGATAAATTAGTAAAAGATTATGACATTCCTGAATTATTAGAATCTAAGGAAATACTAATTGAAAAATTAAAAAATAAAGATTCAAAATCATCTTATTTAATTGTTTTTTTAGTCTTAACTCTTATTTTATTAATAACATTATTTATCTGGTTATATAAGAGGAGAAATAATATATATGAAATTAAATACAATAAGTTAATCCAAAAGTATAATGAAAGAGTTAAATCCAAAGAAAAACTATTAGATGTCAATATTGAGAAAAAGAAACCTAAAGAAATTAATATTTCACAAGAAATTATTGAAAGAGTGCTTATGCAACTGAAACAATTTGAAAATGATAAAGGTTTTCTTGAAAAAAACATTTCCGTTGGGTTATTAGCATCAAATTTTAATACTAATTCAAAGTACCTATCTAAAATTATTAATTATAGTAAAGGAAAAACATTTACAACATACATAAATGAATTACGTATTAATAATTTTATAGATATGATAAAGACAAATCCTATGGCAAGGAATTATACAATTAGTGCATTAGCTTCTGAAAATGGATTTAGTTCTACTGAAGTTTTTGCAAAAACATTTAAAAAAATAACAGGCTTATACCCATCATATTTTATAAAGCAACAAAGTTGAAATGATACATGTGATTGATTTTCAAATATTTAAATGTCTTATTTCTGGAAAATAGACAGGTGGTAGTATTAAATCTGTTAAACTTACTTGACTTAATTATTACCTTGCGACTGAAATTATAAAAACTGAAGTATGAAAAACTTAAATTTAAAAAAATTAACCATTGCAAAATTAGCTGTTGATCAATTTTCTAAAATTCACGGAGGGGGAGATTCTGATGATATCAATTGTAATCCAGGTAAGAGTTACATAGTAGGAGGCGTATTAGTTTGTAAAAACGACCCACCTAATAACGGTAATGGATAAAAATTTATAATCTTAAAATTGTACAAGAAATGTTTAAAGTAATTAAAGTAATTAAAGCAATAGTATTATTAAATTTAATCATTTCTTGTGCAAATGATGTCCCAACTTATAAACACCCTATAGCACCTTCTGAAAAGGCAATAGATATTTTTTTTAATGACACGATAGTAGATGTTTATCGTAATCTTGAAAATCTTGAAAACCCTGAAGTTTTAGATTGGATGCAAACCCAAAAAACTCTTGCAGATTCTATTCTTAATAATATTTCTGGAAAACAGGAATTAAAAACCCTACAAGAACAATATGATCAAAACGTTCCTTACACGGTAATATCCATTAAAAATTTAGTTAATAAAAAATGTTATTATTTAAAAAAGAAAACAGAGGAAAAGTATTTTAATTTGTATTACAGAAAAACAGTAGATTCTGAAGAATTACTGCTTTTTGATATTGAGAAATATAATAAAGAAAATAATAGTAATTATACTATAACATATTATCAACCAGATTGGATAGGAGATAAAATTGCAATTGCAATTGCTAAAGAGGGGGAAGAAATAGGAAATATTATTATTTTAAATTCAATAACAAAAAAAATACTTAAAGAAACTATACAAAAAACAGCACCTTCATTATCGGGAGGGATACGTTGGATGCCTGATAATAAAAAGTTTATGTATATGGAGCATAAGTATACAGACCCTAAAAATGAGAATTATTATTTAGATTTAAAAACCAAATTATATACAATTGAAACTAATGAGTCCATCGATGTGTTTTCAAAAGAAAGTAAACCATCTATAGGCATTAAAAGAGAAGATTTTCCTAGAATTCTATATTTTAAAAATTATGATAAATATATACTTGGAGAAATTAGTGGTTCAAGTAGTTTTAAAGATACTTACGTTACACCTATAAAAGATATAGATAATCCATCTTGGAGTTTATTATATTCAAAGGAGGACATGGTCAGTTCTGCGAGAATTAATGGGGATTATGTTTACTTTAGATCTTCATTAAATAGTCCTAATAAGAAAATATGTAGGACTTTAATTTCCGATCCTGATTTTGAGAATCCAGAAATACTAATTCCAGAGGACAAGCATAGTGTTATTACCTCTTTAAAGTTGGTTGATAAGGGATTTGCTTATGTTACTCAAAAAAATGGAGTAGAATCAAAGTTGTTCTTATATTTAAATGGAGAGGTTTCCAGAATAAAACTTCCTAAAAAGGCAGGTGATATCAATATAGGAACATTAGGTACGATAGATTCTACAATATGGATAACATATAGTGGGTGGACTACTCCTTCAGAGACTTTAGAGTATGATATAAAAACTGGTGTTTTTAAAGAAGATAAAATTAATGTAAAACAAAAATTTACAGATTTTGACAATGCTGTTGTTGAAGAAATAGAAGTTGTTGATAAAGAAGGAGTACGTATTCCTATGTCTTTAATTTATAGTAAAGAGCTTAATAAAGATGGAAGTAATCCTACAATAATGTTAAGTTATGGCGCTTATGGTGTTAGTGTTAATCCTTTCTTTTTTCCTTCATTATTAATGTGGATTAATCAAGGAGGTGTATTAGCTATAGCACACGTAAGAGGAGGAGGGGAAAAAGGAGATTCTTGGCATAAAGCGGGTTTTAAAATAACAAAATCTAATTCTTGGAAAGATGCTATTACTTGTACAGAATATTTAATCAAAGAAGGGTATACATCTCCAAATAAATTAATCTCATGGGGATCTAGTGCAGGAGGGATTGTTGGAGCTAAAGCAATGGTGGAACGCCCAGATTTATATGCTGCTGCAATATTTGATTCTCCTGCAATAAATATGTTGCGTTGTGAAAATCAGCCAAATGGACTAAATAGTATTAAAGAATTTGGAACGGTACAAATAGAAGAAGAATATAGAGCTCTTCTAGAAATGGACGCTTATCATCATATAGATGAGGATAAAGAATATCCTCCAGTATTAATTTTTGCAGGATTAAAGGATGGTAGGGTTGCTGCTTGGGATCCAGCAAAATTTATTGCGAAACTCCAAAATTATAGCAATTCTAAAGGACCTATTCTTTTCGATATTAATTTTGAAGAAGGACATTCTAATGCTAATTTTGATAGCCAATATGAATTATATGCTCGAGTCTTTTCTTTCGCTCTTTGGCAAACAGGACATCCTGATTATCAACTAAAAGAATAATTATTTTAATGAGAATACTTGTGTTTTTTTTACTTCTTTTGTCTACTGCTTCTATTCAAGCACAACACAAGAAATCTATTGTTAGTTGGAATCAAAATATAAAAGGAGATTCTCTCATAGAAGCTCAAGAAAAAAACTGGGAGCATCTAGATATAGAAAAAGATACAATTCCTGGAATAAGTTTGGATAGGGTTTACAAGGAACTTCTTGAAAAAGAGAAACGTAAAGAGACTATAGTTGCTTTAATTGATACAGAAATTGATATCAATCAAGCAGAAATCAATAAAATTTTGTGGTTAAATATTGATGAAATTCCTAACAATAATATTGATGATGATAATAATGGATATGTAGACGATATACATGGTTGGAATTTTATGGGTAATTCTGAAGGAGAAAATATCATAATAGCAAATAATGAAGCTACTAGGATAGTAAGATATTATCAAACTAAAGCCATAGCAGAATCAATAGAGGACTCAATATTGATTAACAATCAAGACTACAAAAAAGCGAAATTTATTGTTGATAAAGAATTAAAATCTTCGTTATCTACTATTAAAAGAGGAAAGGTTATTATTGAAAAATATAAAAATGCTATGCGCCTTATAGGGAATAACTATGCTGATGATATGCTTACTATTGAGTTTTTGGATAGCATTAAATTAGCTAGGCCAGAGATAACAGAAGAGATTAAGGCAATATATAAATGGAAAAATATTGGTTATGATCTAGAAATATTAGAAAATGATTTTAATAGTAAAAAAAATATAGTCGATTATTATTATAACATTCATTATAATGAACGATCAATTCAAGGTGATGATCCTGAGAATTTATCAGATAATCATTATGGTAATAATTTGCTTACAGGTAATTTAGGTGAATTTTATCACGGTACTCAAATAGCTAGTGTATTGAAAAGTGTTGTAGGAGAAAATACTTCAATCAAAATATTACCTATCCCTTCAATTGTTAATGGAGAGATTCATGATAAAGATTTGGCACTTTCTATATATTATGCTGTAAATAATGGTGCGAAAATCATCAATTTAAGCGCAGGTAAATATTTTTCACTTCACTCTGATTGGGTTCAGGAGGCGATATCTTACGCCTTAGATAAAGATGTTTTATTTGTTTTTGCAGCAGGTAATTCTAAATTAAATATTGATATAAATGATAATATGGTCTATCCTAAAAGAACTAAGTACAATTCAAATTCTATAATCAGAGTAGGAGCTTCTGGGAAATATATTGATAATAAATTAGCTACTTTTTTTAGTAACTATGGAAAACAAGAGGTAGACATATTTGCCCCAGGCCATGAGCTTCCAGTCTTAAATCCTTACAATGAACATTTAATTAATTCAGGAACTTCTTTGTCAACTGCAATAGTTTCAGGAGTAGCAGCCCTTATCCGTTCTTATTACCCGTCTCTCACGGCGTCAGAAGTAAAACAAATCCTGATGGATTCTGCTGTGAAGTATGATATTCTAGTAGATGTACCTACTAAAGAAAATCCAGAGCAACAATTGCCTTTTAGTGAACTATCAAAATCAGGTGGTATTGTAAATGCCTATAATGCAATGCTTATGGCTGAAGAGTATGTGAAGAAAAAGAAATGATAATTAATTCCTCTTTAACCTAAACCTAACTAAAAGAATAATTATTTTAATGAGAATACTTGTATTTTTTTTACTTCTTTTATCTACTACTTCCATTCAAGCTCAACATTTAAATATTTCTCCTGAAATAGCATATGATACTTACCATGGAATTACAGTAGCTGATCCCTATAGAAATATAGAAAACATAAAAGATAGTGTTGTTGTTAATTGGATGAAAAATCAAGCATATTATTCAAATGAAGTTTTAGATTCATTGAATGGACGAAATTCTTTGTATAATAGACAAGTTGTTATTAGTGAAAATAGCCCTTATTTTATCTATGGAACAAGAAAAACTAATGATGGAAGGTATTTCTATGTAAAAAAAGAAAAAGATTCTGCTTATGCATATATTGCTTATAGAGATTTCCAAAGTAGTAAGGAGCACTTTTTATTTGACCCTTCTAAAAACGACATTACGAATTATTATGGAATTACGTACATTAAGCCCAATTGGAAAGGAAATAAAGTAGCGATAGGTTTAAAACGACGTGGTGCGGAAGTTGGGATTGTTGTAATATTGGATGTATTAACAAAAAAAATAGATAATATTGTTTTAAAAAATACTGATCCCAATAATTTTTATGGTATCAATTGGCTGCCAGATGATAGCGGTTTTATTTATGTATATATTCCTTATACTGATCCTAATTCTCCTGACTATTGGTTAGAAACTAAATCTGTCCTATATAAATTAGGAACTGACCCCAAAAAGTTAAACGTTATTTTGGAAGTAGGTACAGATAAAAATATAAAACTTAAAAAAGAAGATTTTCCAGCAATTACTATTTTTCACAAAGATGATGCGTATGTGTACGCAAGAATAGGGGGGTCTTCAAGGTTTAAAGATACTTATTTCAAGAAAATAGAAGATATAGCAGACACTTCTATAAGTTGGGAGTTACTCTATAGTAAAGAACATAAAATTAGAAAATTTATACCTTCAAAAAATGGATTTTATTTTTTAACCGCTTTACAAAAAGATAATTATCAAATTGCAAAAACTAATATGCATCATCCCGATTTTAGCAACTATCAAATTATAGCAAAGCCAAATAGTAACGAAATAATAGCAGATTTTGAGCTTACAAAAGATGGAATCTATTATGTTACAGAAAAGAATGGAGTAGAAGCCACACTGAATTTTACAAATGGATCTATGCACAAAATAATACAAATGCCTTCGAAATCAGGAAAAATTACGATAGATAGTTTAGGTGATGAATTCCCTTATTTATGGGTTACTGGTAGTGGTTGGTTAAATAATGACATTACTTATATTTATAATCATAAGGATGATAATTTTAGCCAATTACAATTGAAAAAAGTAAAACAATATACTGAATTTTCTAATTTTGAGGTGTTAGAATTTGAAATTCCATCTCATGATGGGGTCATGTTGCCTATCTCTATTATAAAACAGAAGAATGTAATATTGGATTCAAATAATCCAGTGTTGTTATATGGTTATGGTTCATATGGAACAATCGCTAGACCTTTTTTTAGCTATATGTTTTTGACTTGGATAAAGGAAGGGGGAATCCTTGTTGTTCCGCACGTGCGTGGGGGTGGAGAAAAAGGGAATAAGTGGTATTTAGATGGTTCGAAAACAAAAAAATTTAATACTTGGAAAGATCTAATTGCTGCTACAGAATACCTTATTGATAAAAAGTATACGAATCCTTCTAAAATTGCGGTATGGGGTACAAGTGCCGGAGGCATTATGGCAGGTAAGGCTATTACTACTCGCCCTGATTTATATGCAACTGCTGTATTTATATCTCCAGCGATGAATATGCTGCGTTCAGAAATACAGCCCAATGGTCTAAATAGTATCAAAGAATTTGGTACTGTAGAAAAAGAAGATGAGTTTAAAGCACTACTTGATATGGATTCTTATCATAGTATCAAAATAGGAGTGAAATACCCTTCTGTATATGTATATGCAGGTGCGAAAGATGGGAGAGTGGTAGTTTGGGATTCGGCTAAATTTGTAGCTAAACTTCAAGCTAGCTCTATATCAAAAAAACCAATTTTATTTGATGTAGACTTTAACTCAGGTCATGCAGGTAATGTAGGAGGGACTAATTCAATATTTAGATTGTATGCAAATTCAATAGCATTTTTGTTATGGCAAACGGGACATCCAGATTATCAACTAAAAGAATAATTATTTTAATGAGAATACTTATAATTTTTTCATTTCTTTTGTTTACTATTTCTATTCAAGCACAACAGAAAAAAACTGTTGTAAGTTGGGATAAAAATATAAAAGGAGATTCTCTTACAGAAGCTCAAGAAAAAAATTGGCAGCATTTAGATATAGAGAAAGATACAATTCCTGGGATAAGTTTGGATAGGGTTTACAAAGAGCTTCTTAGAAAAAAGAAAGGGAAAGATATTATTGTAGCTGTTTTAGATACTAAGGTTGATATTTTTCATGAAGATCTACAACAACAGGTATATGTAAATGTTAATGAGATCCCTAACAATAAGGTAGATGACGATGGTAATGGCTACATAGATGATATACATGGATGGAATTTCTTGGGAAGTGAAAACGGTAAAGATATTTTATATCAAAAAAATGAAATAACTCGATTTATTGAAAAATATAAACCTATAGTATCAGATACGCTTAATCCACTTTCTAAAGATTCGACTTTTATAGAAGAATACAAGCAATTAGAAAAAGAATATGATGTTCTTTTAGAAAAAACTACAGAAGATATTGAGTATGCATATAAAATTATTGGTATAGATACCGCTGTAAAAAGAGCACTTGCTCCTTATTTTGAATCTTCTAGCTATACACTTGAAGATTTAGATGCGTTAAAAAATAAATTTCCTGATGATAAAGATTTGCATTCTAATATTTTAAAAAGATCTAATTTTATTAAATATAATATTACAGAAGAATATTTATATAATACGTTAGATGGAGCTTTGAACAATAAAAAATTAGTTAACCCTTTATTTAACGAAAGAGTTATTATTAACGATTCTTTAATTAATTTTACTAATAGAAACTATGGTAATCCTATTGTGTATGGAAAAGTTCCTTTTGAACATTCAATTGCTGTAAGTGGCATTATGGCAGCAAATAGGTCTAATGGAATTGGTATTCTAGGGGTTTCAGATCATATAAAAATAATGCCTGTAGTGATGGTGGCATCTGGTGACGAACATGATAAGGATGTTGCGACGGCGATACGTTATGCAGTAGATAATGGAGCAAGCATTATTAATATGAGCTGGGGAAAGAAAAGATCGTTATATAAAGAGAAAATATTTGAAGCGATTCGTTATGCAGAAGAACGTGATGTACTTTTGGTAACTGCAGGAGGTAATAATAATGAAGATAACGATGTGTATTCGTATTACCCTAACGACTATGATAATGGAAATGAATTTGCTTCTAATTTTATTGTTGTAGGAGCCTCTAGCTATGACGTTGAAAAACTAAAAGCATCTTTTTCTAATTATGGAACATCTCAAGTAGATATTTTTGCTCCAGGGGATAGGTTGTATTCTACATCTTCAGACAATGAGTTTGGGGATTATGATTGGACTAGCGGCACTTCATTAGCCTCTCCAATAGTTTCAGGAGTAGCTGCCTTAATTCGTTCTCATTACCCGTCTCTCAAGGCGTCAGAAGTAAAACAAATCCTGATGGATTCTGCTGTGAAATATGATATCCTAGTAGATGTACCTACTAAAGAAAATCCAGAGCAACAATTGCCTTTTAGTGAACTCTCAAAATCTGGAGGTATTGTAAATGCCTATAATGCAATGCTCATGGCTGAAGCGTTTGTAAAAAGAAATAAAAAATAAATATAACCTCAGAAACTAATAAGTGTTACCTCAATAATATAAAATCGTATATCTCTATACTATGGTGAAACAATTATTTTTATGGATACTAGTATTTTTTGTATACCAAACACAAGCCCAAACCTCCAGAAACTGGACTTCTTTTTATCAAACTGTTGATGTCACTACTGAAACAGAACGCGCTTTTATATTAAAAGGCTATATCAAAGTAATTACAGGCGATACGACTGCGGGTGCGGGACTATGGGCACGTGTAGACACACATAATGATGAACGTGGTTTTTTTGAAAATATGGAAGATAGACGTGTAAAAGATGCTATTTGGAAAGAATATACCATAGAAGGTACAATTAATAAGAATTCAAAAGCTTTAGTGGTTGGTGGAATTGTTGAATTTGATGGAGGTTTCTATTTCGACAAACTGAGTTTAGCTATAGAAAATGATGAAGGCAAAATGGAATCGGTTCCCTTAGGAATACAAGTTTTGACATAGAAGTGCTAAATGAAAAGATGCATAGTTGGAATGAAGGAATCTCTAAAACAAGAAACGCATCCATTAAAGAGTATACAATTACCACCTCAAATGATGCTATAGATGGAATGCATTCATTGCATATTATTGGTGAGGGTACAAAACCAGATTTTGACTTTTATAATATCAAAGAACAAAAAGGATTTACGCCTCAAGTAGGAACATTAGTGTCTATGCTTGATAATTTGAAACAACGTGCAGTAGTCCAAACACAAGATCTTACTGAATACCAATCTGATCATCTACATGATAAAGAAGCTAATAGTATAGGCGCATTGATTATGCATCTAGCTGCTGCTGAAGCCTATTATCAAGTACTTACATTTGAAAGTAGGACATTTAACGAAGAAGAAAAAAAGAAGTGGAGTATCGCACTCAATTTAGGGGAAGAAGCACGTGAACTATATAAAGACAAACCAATAGCGTATTATCTAGAAGAATTTGACAAAGTTCGCGCTCGTACCAAAGAATTATTAGCTACGGTAGATGATAATTGGTTACAAAAAGATATACTAGGAGAAGGTGTTAATAACTACTATGCGTGGTTTCATGTAATGGAACACCAAAGTAGTCACTTAGGCCAAATACTATTCCTTAAAAAACGAATCCCGTCTGAACCTCAAATTACTAATGATAAGGAAATTAGAGATTAAGTAAGGCAAGTCTGTTTTTCTTTACAATACACCTATATGCGTAGGTGTAAACTATAGATAAACATACGTGAAAAACAAGATGTAAACCCAATCTGATTTATTACGCACCACACGAAATGTTTTAAATATCACAAATTGGGTTTATTATTTGTAACAACCCAAAAGTGAGAAGTTTTTAAGGTATTTGCAAGTGAAACTTGATACATTTCTTGTTTGAGTGCATACGCTTTCGCGAAAGCGTACTTATACCATCTTCCAATAACCCGCATTTCCAATATTTTTTATCAAGCTATATGGTAAGTGTACTTTTGGAAATGGTGATCTGTATATAATAAAACGAGGTGTTTTGCGGTATGGGCTCTTTTTTTTAAGTTGATTATTTCTTCGCTAACCTGCATTCAATACTACAAAGCATCTCTTATGTTTCTTACGAATATGAAATGAGTGTACACGTATATGAATTAGATCAATTTTTACTAAAAAATAAAGAGCTAAAATAGCTAGTTTTAGTATTGATATAGAATAAATTAGGAACCTTTAAAAAATAAGAATCCATGAAAAAACAAGATCAAAATAAATTGCATTTCACAACGTTTAAAGTTGCTGCTTTAGGAAGAGAAGCTAGTATATCTATTGTTGGTGGTAACAAAGCAGTTGCAAATTCTACAAAAATGTGTGTCACGACAACAGTTATTACGGATACAACTGTTGTTACAAATACGTCAGCTATTTGTGAGAATGAGAAATAATAATTTTAGTGATATATTTTTTAAAATAAGAGCGCTTTAGAGATCTTCTAAAGCACTCTTGTAGTTTGAGTGTATACGCTTTCGCGAAAGCGTATAGTATATAAATAGTGTAGTGAGTTTGATGATCACTAGATCACCCGTCTCACCTCCACAAATGCACGTTTCCAGTACTTCTCATCTAGTGATGAGGTGAGGACTCCTTTTGAGGTAGTAGAATGTATAAAATAGATCTGTCCGCTTTTTACGGCGGTGACCAAGCCTACATGGTTAATGTTTCGGCTGTTTTTATTGGTTCTAAAAAATACCAAATCACCAGCACGAGCACTACTTTTAGAAACTGGTTTTCCTTTTTTTGCCATATCACGAGACACGCGCGGTAAGACAATGTTTTCTTTTTGAAAAGCCACATACACCAGTCCTGAACAATCCATTCCTCTGGAGGTCGTACCGCCAAATTTATATTTGGTCCCACTAAATGCTTGGGCATGTAATACGACGCGTTCCGTTTTAGGAAGGGTACGTGTTTTTGATACTGTTTTTTTTGAACTTCCGCATGAGGTTAATAAAGCAGCCGTAAAAAGGAAAAGGAATAGTTTTTTCATGTAGTATAAATGTTGTTTATGATTCGGGTAAAACAAATATAGTTTTTTAAAGAGAATAGAAAAAAGAGTATGGAATATAGACGCTAAATTGCGTGTTACAATATTTTAATCTTTCCAGGAGGAAGAAGATTGAGTGATTTGCTGAAAGCAAATAGCATCGAAATCTCCGTCTCACATCTCACGACTATGCTTTACAATCAGTTTTGCAGTTTTAGCACTGGCGCCACGACCGCCTAGTTTTTGTTCTAAGTCGTAGTAGTCTGCAAAAATCTGTCCTCGCTGATAGTCATCTAAAATCTGGTTTAAAGAAGCCTTTAGCGTTTTGGTGGTAAAGTCATTTTGAATAAGCTCTGTCACTACAGGTTTATCCATGATCAAGTTCACCAGTGAGATATAGTCTAACTTAATAATGCGTTTGGCAATTTCATAGGAAATCCGACTTCCTTTATAACAGACCACTTGAGGTACTTTAAATAAAGCTGCTTCTAGCGTAGCTGTGCCTGAAGTAACCAATGCTGCATTTGCAAAGCTCAATACATCATACGTTTTATTCATAATTAAACGTACGTTAGAATTTTTAAGAAAAGGTGCATAAAAAGAAGCGTCTTGACTCGGTGCGCCTGCAATCACAAATTGATACTTTGGATAGTCGTCTATTACGCTGAGCATCACACTAAGCATCGCATTGATTTCTTGCTTACGACTTCCAGGTAATAAGGCAATCATGGGGCGTTTATCAAGGTCATGTGCTTTGGCAAACACCTCCGGATCGGCTTGTGTACGTCCAGAAATCGCATCTATAAGAGGATGTCCTACAAAGTGTACAGGATACTGATATTTGTTGTAAAACCCTTCTACAAAAGGTAAGATCACATACATATGATCTATGGTTTCTTTAATGGTTTTGACACGACTGGCGCGTGAGGCCCACACTTGCGGACTGATATAATAATGCGTGTTATATCCTTCTGCTTTTGCCCATTTGGCAATACGTAAATTAAAGCCTGAATTGTCAATAAAAATAAGCACATCAGGATGAAATGCCGCGATGTCTTTTTTACACGAACTGATAAAGCCTAATATGGTAAAGAGATTTTTTAAAATCTCTACAAATCCCATAAATGCCCTTTCTTTATAATGAGTGACCAGCGTGCCACCTACTTCTTGCATGAGATCACCACCCCAAAAACGAATGTCTGCTTCTGGGTCTTCGTGATATAAAGCCTTCATGAGATTTGATCCGTGTAAATCTCCACTGGCTTCTCCTACAAGTATGTAATATTTCAAATTATAAAAATTTACGCGCCATCACTAAAACAGCTATAATTACAGTAATTAAAAGAACACCACGTGCTTTGTAATCTTGTTTCTTTTTTATAAAAATAAAGAAAGCAGCGAGGTTTAAAACAGCTCCTAGGGTTACAATTTTTCCAAAATACCCTTCATCCATCGATTTTTGAATGGTGACATCAACAGCATAATCTGAAAATGCAAGGATATAAAGATAGACTCCTATTGCATTTGCAATGAGTCCTATAATGGCTCCACTAATGATATCTTTCTTCATAGATAAAGGCTAGATTGATTTAGATCATTTATACAAAAGTAACAATCCTTTTTGAGGTTTGGTGGTATACGCTTTCGCGAAAGCGTAAACAGTCCATTTCACAAGGGATTATTTAATTTACAGATCCCACGTATTGAGTTCTTGAATTGCATGATGTGCGGTAAGATCAAATTGTGTAGGAACAATGCTTACATACCCCTGTGCAAGTGCCCACTCATCGGTATCTTCTCCTTTGTCTTGATTGATAAATTCTCCCGTGAGCCAATAGTAATCACGTCCATACGGATTGGTGCGTTTGTCAAAATCTTCGACCCACATGGCTTTGGCCTGACGGCATACTTTTGTGCCTTTTATTTCCTCAAGAGGTAGTTTAGGAATGTTTACATTCAATACAACTCCTTTAGGAAGTCCGCTTTCTAATACTTTTTCGGTAATTGCTTTTACAAACGGAACACAGGCATCAAAATTGGCATCTGCGCTATAATCCATCAACGAAAACCCAATAGCTGGAATGCCTTCTACACCCGCTTCTACGGCAGCACTCATCGTACCGCTATAGATCACATTTATAGACGAATTACTCCCGTGATTAATCCCGCTTACACAAATATCTGGTGTGCGATCTAAGATTTGCTGATTTGCTAATTTGACACAATCGGCAGGTGTGCCAGAACAACTATATTCTTCATGAGTTGCTTCTGGATCATAAACAAACGGATCACAATACAAGGTGTCATTTATAGTAATGGCATGTCCCATGGCGCTTTGCGGCTTATCTGGGGCAACGACAATAATGTCTCCTATGGTACGCATTACATTGATAAGTGCGCGTATGCCTTTTGCGGTAATTCCGTCATCATTTGTGATAAGAATAAGTGGTTTTTTTGCCATGTGTAGGTAAAGTTGGATTCTATGCGCGAAAATACGTAAATTGCTTCTCTTTAGTGCCCATTAAGGTTTAACAAAATATTACAACCATTTTTTAATTGTGGCACAATTTTTAATGTACATTGGTAGTTAAAAAATGCAAATACATAATTTTATGAGAAGTAATTTAAAGTTAATAGCTCTAGCGCTGCTGTTTTCGGTGGCGAGCTGTAGTTTTACTACAAAAGGAATAGATGAAGACCCTGAGAAAGATAAATTACTACTAGATTTAATATCTTATGTTATTGAACGTGGTCATTTTGATCCGAAGGATATGGATGATACATTTTCAGCATCTGTTTTTGAAGATTACATAGATGCATTAGATCCTTATAGAAGATTCTTTCACAAAAAAGACATCGAAGAGTTTGCAGCATACAAGGACAAAATAGATGATATGGTCAAAGAAAAAGACCTTACATTTTTTGATCTTACCTATACGCGTTTTGAAGAGCGCTTTAAAGAAG
Source organism: uncultured Dokdonia sp. (assembly GCF_947492535.1). Lineage (GTDB taxonomy): Bacteria > Bacteroidota > Bacteroidia > Flavobacteriales > Flavobacteriaceae > Dokdonia. Next base: position 110,639 of record NZ_CANLNH010000010.1, read on the forward strand.
CAGAAGAAGCACAACGTAGTATTCTAGAAAAACCATTTGATTTTTCTAAACAAGAATCTATAGATACGGATTATGAAAAACTACCGTATGCAAAGAATAAAAAGGAAATTAAAGAACGCTGGAGACTCCAATTAAAGTTGAGTGCTTTAGGTGCTTTTTATGATCTTAAAGACACACAAGAAAAGCAACTTGCAGAAGGAGAAGAACTGGAAGAAGTTCTTACCGAAGTACAATTAGAAGAGAAGGCAAGAGAAGAAGTTTCTGATGGGACTTCAAACTTCTTTGATCTTACCAAAGAGCTAGAGCGTAAAGATTACTTTTCATACTTTTTAAATGCTATTGTAGAAGAATATGATCCTCATACAAATTATTTTGCGCCTGTACAGAAAGATAGATTTGATCAACGTATGAGTGGCCAGTTTGAAGGGATTGGGGCACGTCTTCAAAAAAGAAATGGAGCGGTACATGTGACTACTGTCATTTCTGGAGGACCCGCTTGGAGACAAGGAGAATTACAAGCAGGTGATATTATCTTAAAAGTATCACAAGAAGATGATGAGCAAGCAACTAGCATCCAGGGAATGCGTCTTGATGATGCTATTCAACTTATTAAAGGCCCAAAAGACACCAAAGTAATACTTAATGTAAAGCGTAAGATAGATGGTAGTCTTCAAGATATAGCGATTACGAGAGATGTTGTTTTATTAGAAGAGACGTATGCAAAATCTGCAGCTGTAAATAAAGATGGCCATAATTACGGAATTATTAATTTACCTAGTTTTTATTTTGATACAGATAATGCAGGTGGTCGTAATGCTGCTACAGATATCAAGGAAGAGATTATTCGCCTTAAAAAACAAGGGATGGAAGGTCTTGTAATAGATTTACGTAACAACGGAGGAGGTTCTTTAAAAGCTGTGGTAGATATGGCAGGACTTTTTATAAAAGAAGGACCTGTAGTACAAGTAAAGTCTAGTGACGATACACCCGATATTCTTAATGATGAAGATAAAGGGATCTTATGGGATGGACCACTTGTGATTCTTGTAAACGAAAATTCTGCCTCTGCTAGTGAAATCTTAGCAGCCGCAATGCAAGATTATAAAAGAGCGATTATTATAGGAGGAAAGCAAACATTTGGAAAAGGAACGGTACAGCGTTTCTTCCCACTTAATAGATGGTTACGATCTAATGATTATGGAGATATAGGAGCACTTAAAGTAACGATACAAAAGTTTTACCGTGTGAATGGTGGATCTACACAACTTGAAGGAGTAAAGAGTGATGTTGTTGTTCCAGACATCTATAGTTATATAGATATAGGAGAGCGTGATCAAGAAAATCCGTTGCCTTGGGATCGTATTAGAGCAGCTACTTATGATGTATGGGATGGGTATATTGATTATGAAAAAACGATCCAAAATAGTGTTGCTCGTATCTCAAAAAGCGAACAACTTAAACTTATAAATGACTATGCAAAATGGCTTAAAGAACGTCGCGAAGATACAGAGTGGGACCTGAGCTATGAAGGATATAAAAATAGAATCACGAGTAGTGATGAAGAGACCAAACGTTTTGATGCTATAGATGACTATACATCTAATTTGACATATAGTTCGTTGCCTTATGAATTAAAACTTTTTGAAACAGATACTGTTTTAAAAGATAAAAGAGAACGTTGGCATAAAAGTCTTGCAGGTGATGTCTATGTAGAAGAGGCACTTAATGTATTACAAGACTTAAAAATTAATAATATTAGAAAAAGTAAAATTGCTGCGATAAAAGATTAATTTATGTCGCAAACCGCAAATTCACTTACAAGCTTAGCGCTCCAAAAGTTTAAAAAAAACTTCTGGGGCGTTTTGAGTTTATTCTATATCGTGCTTTGTGGTATTATTGCATTATTTGCATATATAATTGCCCCTGATAATAGTCAGAATGCAAATCAAATGCATCTTTCTATACATTCTAGAGGTCCTGGTTTTACCGTTTCTATGCTTACAATTCCATCTGCTATTGAAGATGACTCTTTTAAGGTGTCTTCTCTCTTTTTTGGGAAACGTAATAATGATACTGAAATTCCTATCACGTCCTACACTATAGAAAATGATGAGATTGTGTATACACCATATGCAGGAGATGATATAGAAGGGATTTCTAAGCGTTTAAAGATGGAAGAGGGGGTAGATGTATACGCTTTCGCGAAAGCGCATATAGATTCACAAAAATTTATATTGGGTACAGACAAATACGGTAGAGACTTATTGAGTAGGATGTTTGTAGGAGCGCGTATTTCTTTTTCGATTGGGTTTGTTGCAGTTTTTATTTCACTTCTTATAGGTGTGCTTATGGGAGCATTGGCAGGGTATTTTGGAGGAAAAGTAGATACCGCAATTATGTGGATTATTAATGTCACTTGGTCTATTCCTACATTACTACTGGTAATTGCAATTACACTTGCTTTGGGAAAAGGATTTTGGCAGGTATTTATAGCCGTTGGACTCACGATGTGGGTTGAAGTTGCTCGTGTGGTCCGAGGACAAGTAATGGGTGTAAAACAAATGCAATATGTCACAGCAGGAAAAGCACTTGGGTATACACATGGACGTATTATTATTAGACATATACTACCTAATATTATGGCGCCTCTTATCGTGATTTCTGCAGCCAATTTTGCGGGTGCGATTCTTATTGAAAGTGGCTTAAGTTTTTTAGGAATAGGTGCACAACCTCCAATGCCTAGTTGGGGCGCAATGATTAAAGATCATTATAGTTATATTATTTTAGGAAAACCATATTTAGCTGTTATTCCTGGGCTTGCTATTATGTTACTCGTCATGGCATTTATGTTGGTTGGGAATGCCTTGAGAGATGCGCTAGATGTGAAGAGTTAAAGCATTAAATGAACTGCTCAGAGATTGTACAGTATCGTGTCATTTATAATTAATATTATTAACAACTACGGTCTATACAAATTCCGAGTTCAATTCTATCTGCAGAAATAAGACTCTGTTATTTTATTGGCTGGCAATTAACAATTTTGTTGGCAATCATCAAAACATTCTCCTAACTCAACTCTGGTTCTAGAGATAGCCGCACAGTTGTAGTAACATGCTACAACACAAGAATTACCACCAGAGGTTGCTAGTTGTTCATTCTTATTTAATGCTTTTACTCCGTTTAGATTTAAAATATTTTTTAACATAAGATTCCATTTTAAGATTAGTATATAAAACTTACAAACAACCTATGAATGTTGTCTGTAAGTTTTACTATTTATTAAGGCAATGGATTAATCAATACACATTCCATCCATACAGCATCCTCTTCCATCTGCGCTATTGGGATTACCAAAGCATGGGCATCCATCACTATCTGATGTACAAAGGAAGATATTACATCCTATGGTTCCTCCATTAATTGATTTTAACTGACCTACATTTAATGGTTTTCCTAATTTTTCTAATTTTTTCATGGTTAAAATGATTTTGAATTTTACTGATAACCTTGATCCATTAAAGACACTCAAGGTATGTGTCTATCCTTGCAAGAATATTTTTAATGTTTTTTTAGTAATTTGATAGTCAGAATGTTATTGGGGTCGGGATTTTTACCTAAAAATAATCAAAAATGTATTTAAATTATTGATAATCTGAATTTTAACATTAAAACGCTTTGAATTTTAACTTTTAAGTGTAAAAGTTGCCAGTATTAACCTAAATAGAAAAGCGAGCTATTACTAATAGCTCGCTTTGTTTAGATTATAAAAACCTAAATCATTGAATATGTTTATATAAGAGAATTACTTCGCTTATTCGCAGACACAAATTGAATCTACAGGGTTTGATGCTATTTGACAAACAAGCCCTGAATTCCCTGGACAACTTAATGGGTGTCCTGGGCCTCCAATACATGGTTGGTTTTTCCATGGATGTGCTAAACAGTGACTACCATTTCTTCCTCCTTCGATTGATTTTTGCTCAGTTTTGCTTAAAGCCTTCCCTAAATTTGAAATGTTTTTTAACATAATTGAATTTTTTTAATGAATAATGTCTTTTTTAATGACCTTCACAACAAGCGTGATTTAAAGAAGCATCTACGCAATTACAAGACATTCTAGACGTACATCTTCCCCAATGATTTAAACATTGTGCTTGTGGATTGCATCCTCCGTTTGTACCAGGCCAATTTTCTTCACCAACAGGTAAACGCCCTCCTAAAGTTTCTTTTTGCTCTGCCTTATTTAAGGTCTTTCCTAAATTTGAAATGTTTTTTAACATAATTAATTATTTTACAATTATTTTTGCTGTGAACATTTAGAGACACTCACAGATTGTGTCTATTCTTCGCGAGAGAATATTGTTCAATTAATAGCCCTCATAAAGGGCTATTAATTTTATATTGCTTCTTGAAATTGTGATGAAAAAGGAATCTGTGCTTTTAGAGAAGCTTCGTGTAACTCTTCTATAAAATATGTTAGGTCTTCACGTGCATACGCAGAAGGAAATGAATAACCATTTATTAAAATTTCTGGTGTAAAATTGATTCCATGATAAGCACTCCAATTTTGTTGATGAATTAATGTTTGATGGTATGCATCTTCTTGCTTACATGTTCCCCAAGTAGATAGCCAAGCATCAGGGTTCATTCCTCCATAAATGTCATGCATTGCTTTTAAACATGGTTCTTGTCCTTCTCGATGATATATTTCTAAAAGACGACTTGTGATTTTATAAATAGTGGTCTCTCTGTCATCTGTATTTACATTAATTCGGATTGTAATAGCGACTAGGTCGGAATACTTTTTTAGTATGTCTTCTAATATGCTATGTACAGGTTTACAATGTCCACAGAAAGGACTTGTAACTATTACAAGAGATAAAGGAGCGTTTACATTACCAAATACAATTTCTGATGCATTATCTATAGAAGTCTGTTTTTTGGGTGCTTGTGTAAGTAATGTCTCAAAGAGGGTAAAGTTTCTTTTAAACTTTGTAAAATCAATAGTAGCTTTTTTTAGTTTTTTAGATGCCAGGAATATAGGTTCGATAAACATCCAGGTTAATAATGTGAGTGTATATACAATTCCTATAATTAGGAGTGCGTTGATTTGTACGATATCGCTTATTTGGGAAATACCTATTCCTGTTTGTGTTAGTAATATACCTACAATAACAAGGCATAAAGGGCACCACGCTTTCGCGAAAGCGTATTGATAATATATAGAATAGAGGGTGATAGGTGTAGCGATAAAACTCACTATATATAAAGGCGTAATTGCATACTTACATATGGATAAGACGACAACAGAACATGAAAGTCCTATAAAATATAGCAAACTTACATCACTGAGTTTTATTCCAAATACTGTAGCTCCATCAGAACTTAATACGGTACTACAATTTTTGGAGGTATTTGTATCTGAGCAGAATGCATTTCCTATTTTGGTTTCTATACCTAACTGTTGTTTTATGATCGCAACACTTATAAAAACTCCTAGAAGTGCTACAATACCATACCCAATTGTTCCAGTAGTAAATTGAGCTTGATAGATCAGGCCTAAAAGCATGAACCCTAAACCTGCAAATAGACCTGTTCTCAAATATGTCGTTTTTTTGTTTTTTACAGATGGACGATCTGTTTCTTCTTTTTCTACAGCGACGATAATACCTGTAAAGTGTTGTAAGAACTCTTGTGTAGCGTATTCTTTTCTGTCTTTAGCACTATAATATGTAATTAAGGAATTTTCTTTTTTTACTACAATGCCAAATAACTGATCTTCTTCAATTTTCATACAGCTAAGAAATACGGTAGGAAGTTGGTCTAATATCTCTTCTGTTGCAGGAACAACTAGTGCGAGATGATCTATATTAAAATGAGTAAGGACACCCGTAATAGCATGAAGACTTGGATATGAAGGATGACTCTGAATTTGAAATGCTAATTCTTCCTTATCAAAAGCAATTTTATTTAATTTTAATAATTGCGCTACTTGGTATATAACAGAATTGTTCAAGGGCTTCTTTTTTGTGTTCCCTTTGTAGTTCCAGCGAATTGAATTTTGTTACCCTAAACTTTTTCTTTTTCTTTTTTTGAAGTATAAAATAATGATAACGAGTAGTATAAGAATTGCTGAAATGCTAAAAATAAGTGCTGTATTGTTAATGTATAAGGAGCTTTCTGCTTCCCCTATTAAAATAAAAGGAGCCCAGTAATATGGAGATTGGTTAGATAAATTACTTGAAGATATATAATCCAGTTTTGCTTTATATAAGGCATCAGATTTTGAATTTCCTTCTTTTAGATATGTATAAAAAGAAGTCATCACTTTTGAAGTAGCCTTATCATTCGTTTCCCATAAACTAGATACAACCGTATTTGCTCCTGCATAAAAGAAACCTCTCGCTAAACTCATCACACCTTCCCCAGGAGCAATATCGCCTATAGTCGTATTACAAGCACTAAGTACGATAAGTTCTGCATTGTTTTGATAGGTGTATAATTCATGAGATTCTAACGTTGTATCATAAAAAGCAATCCACGGATTTGAAGAGGCATCTGCATGTGTTGCTAAATGTATGATCTCACTTGATTGTGATTTTGTAAGAAAGTTATCTTTTGTAGCTGTAGTTTCTAGAAAAGAGCGCCCACCTATAATACTTTCTATTGCAGCAATCTCCTTTCTGCTTTTTTGCAAAGGGGTTAAATTATTGTCTGAAAAGTTGATAGGAGCAAAGCCAGTAAATTTAGTATCATGAGTTCGCTGTATGGCTTCATTTCTTTGTGAAAAAGATAATGAATATGAGTAATTTATCTTGTGTGATTTAATTAAGTATTCTGAGCTGTTTTTAGAAGTTAAAAAGGAATCAAAAGGGACATATTGCAATTCTCCATCAGGAATAATAAGCAACTCCTTTCCTTTAATAGCTGTTTTAATATGTTGAGTAGGGAATAATATATTAAATAAGGCATGTGCAGAATCTTTATAACTTTCTTGTTCTGCTTCTGTTTCAAAAGGTTTAGAAATTGTTGTACGATATTGGAAGATATGCTCTTTTAATGTATTTATATCCTGAACTTCAAATAGCTCTATTGTAGTAGCATCTATATAAATACCATATATGATTTCATCTCCACTTTCTGGCTTGCCCCATATGTATGAAATGATGGCGATATCTGGAGGTAGTGATTTTTGTACTTGATTTATGGTTGTGAGTGTATTATCTAATTTTTTCTTTTTATATAAAGGAAACGCTAGCGAAATAGAGTCTTGTAATTTCTGATAACTTGTTTTAAGATCAAAGAGTATTTCCTGTTGTTTCTTTATTTTTTCAGTGTCTTTTGTTTCAGAAATGGTATTTTCTAATGCTAGGATTTCCCTTTTGTAGATCAATTGTTTTTTTTGGAGCGCATCAGGGAGTTTTTTACTCTTCACTTTTGTGTCAATTTCTGAAGTAAGTAAAAGTGCTTTATTCTTTTCAATAAAATAAAATGCTACTTCGGGTTTGTTAAGTTTTTTACATACCCGAACCCCTTGTGCATATAATGAAGAGGCCTTTCTTCTCCAAAGTAATTGAGATCTCTCCTCTTGACTTTCTTCTTCTATAAGATCAATTAAGGTATCTGCAATCAATATATTATCTAAGGCTAGAGAAAGTTCGTTTTGATCTTTATTCTCTTCATACAGATCTTCTAAGATTTCTGCTTTCTCTTTAAAAGCTCCAAAGATTTTTATTTTTTCTGGAATTTCGCTGAGTTCATTTTGAGTGAGTACAGTTATTTTTTTATTCTCTATACCAGTACTTATGGTAAGAGACTCTTGAATGTAATCTAAGGCTTTACTTGCGTTTTTGCGATACCTATAGTATTGACTTAGATGATGTCTTGAAACTGATTGATTAAGTGCATCTGGACATTCTTTAATTGTTTTTTCTATATAATAGAGTGCACTATCCTTTTTAGCGATATTATATAGGTCTGATAGATTTCCATAAATATCACATGTATAATCATTAATACCTTCTTGATCGAGATATTTTAAATTTTTTAAGTGATAGTCTCTAGCATTTTCAAAATCTAACGTAGCTTCTTGTGTGTAAAATGTTGCATATCCTGTATATATATAATATTTGTCTTCAGGCGATATGGTTGTTTTCTCTTCAAGAGCTAGGGCCTTGTCTAGCATCTCTTTTTTCTTGAGAAGGCTCTCTGTGCTACCTTGCTGATGGTATACTACAGAAAAGTTAATATATTGCTTGACAAGATCTCTATAATTGTTTTGTTTTTCAAGAAGTGAAATCCCTTTTTTAAAATAATCAATGGCTCTATAGTAATCACCTTGAGCACTGTAATAGAGACCTAATCTAGAGTAAGATTGTGCTACTCTAGAAGGATTTATATTTTGTTCTATAATGGCTAGATATAATTCATTACTTTTTTCATAGTCATTTTGTCGGCTATAAAAAAAGCCTAAACGAAATTGTAAAGTAGCATACTGTTGCGTATTCCTTTCTGATGATGGAAACTTATCTAAAGCAAGCTTTCCATACCGAACTGCTTCTCCAATATGGGTGCCATAAATTCGTGTAGAAAAATGAGAAGCGATATCACTTAAACTTTTATAATCATTCGCATTTTCGCATACTGATAGTAAGCTGTCTACAGTAGTTTTATATGCATATCCTTGATCTTTATAAGAAGAGAGATATACATCATAATTGTTTTGGCCTTGTAGATTGCTTGTTATAAACAATCCACAAAGCCATAAAACTAGTACGTATAATGATTTTAAATTATATAGGCGCAGAAATACAAGTATTTGAAAATGTTGTTAATCTTAAATTAGGGTCTGTTGGTTTTACAATATCTGGTTTACAATCCATGTCAGCAGGACATGCTCCTCTCACATGCCATATTTCTGCATTTGGATTAGTTGTACATTGTGTGATAGATACCATTCTGTTACAATATGGATTTCTAATAGCATTTTTTTCTTGTTTTGTAGAGCTTGGATCATATTCTACAAATATGTAATAAAAGTTATAACTACCGTCAGATATAAGTAAATTTGGATCTCCACAATTTGTCTGTACTCTGTTGTGTTGATCGGTTTGGTTTTTAGAAACACTGAGAATAGAATTTGTAGTTACTTGCTGTTCTATGTTTTCTTCAGAATCAACACTACATGATACCGTTAAAATAAAAATTAAAAGAACTGTTAAGGGCTTAAAAAATGTACTTTTCATAAAAAAGAATTTAGGGTTAAAATTAATATTCATTGTGTAGTTACATAACCCTTTTGTTTGTTACCCAGTAAATGTAAAAGTTTAATTTTAAGAACTAGTACTTCTTCTGGTGTTTTGTTTTACAGTAATCAAGTATCACTCATCCCTACCATATTTATTACTAAGATAGATATCAAAAAATAAATTAGGTATTGTATTCAAATTATTGACATGTATTTGCAAATGTTGCTAGTCTTAAATTTGGATCTGTAGGTTTCACAATATCTGGTTTACATTCCATATTAGTAGGGCATATACCTCTTACATGCCATATTTCAGCATCTCTATTATTTGTACAAGGTGTGATGGATACCATTCTATCACAAAATGGATTTCTAATAGCGTTTCTTTCTTGTTTTGTAGAACTTGGTTCATATGCTACAAGTATGTAGTAAAAGTTGTGATTACCATCAACAATGAGTATATCTGGATCTGCACAGTTTTGACCTGAAAAAGAGTTGTAAACAGTATTTGCAGTGGTTAACGATTCTACGTTTTCTTCAGAGTCAACACTACACGATAATGTTAAAATAAGGATAAAAAGAGTAGTTAGGGATTTAAAAAATGTACTTTTCATAAAAAAGGTTTTAGGGTTAAAATCAAGTAGCAATTACTGTGTAGTTGCATAACCCTTTTGTTTGTTACCTAGTAAATATAAAAGATTATTTTTGTTTATCTAATTAATCACGCGAATGCCTGAAAATACGGTTTACCTCAAAGCTTTATTACAAAATGATTCTAAAGTAATTACAGAAATATATGCTTCTATTTTTCCTAAAGTAAAAAAGTTTGTGATTCAAAATAAAGGACAACAGGCAGATGCTGAAGATATTTTTCAGAAAGCATTGATGCAAATTGCTGTGCGGTATCGCAGAGAGCCTTTTGAAATTAAAAGCAGTTTTGAAGCTTTTCTATTTACAGCGTGTAAAAATTTATGGAGAAGAGAATTAAATAAAACCAAAACAAGGGTAACAGATGATGGAGTGATGGAACTTCAAAGTGAAGAAAAAGATATGGCACTTGCTACTTTAGAACAGGAACGATGGGAGCTATTTGCAGAAAAACTGGAATTAATCTCTGAAAACTGTAAAAAAGTACTTCAACTATTTTTTGCAAAAGTATCTTATAGTGAAATTGTAAAAAGGCTAGGGTACAACTCTGAGACTGTGGCAAGACAGCGCGTATTTAAATGCAAAACAAAACTCATGAAAACCATCACTAGTGATCAACGTTATAATTCCTTAAAAGAATTATGAATCCAGAGGAAGAAAATACATATATAGAAAACTATTTATTAGGCAAATTACCTCAAGAAGAAGAGATTGCTGTACAAAAACGGTTGTCTGATGATATACGCTTTCGCGAAAGCGTACTCTTGCAGAAACAACTTCTTGAATCACTCTCTGAAAATTCATGGAGCTATGCTAAACATGTAGATGCAAAACGTCTCAATGAGTATGAGAAATTATATAAAAGCGAGGAAACAGCAAAGCTAAAAACAACCATAACACAAGCGCAAAGCAATTATCAAAATAGTGCTTCAAAAAATAAACGATCTTGGGTATACTATATAAGTGCTGCTCTTATAGCAATCATGATAGGTATAGCTGTATTGATGCCAAAAAAGCAAAATTCTCAAGAACTATATGTAGATTATTATGAAACTTCAGACATACCATCATTAGTATCGCGTGGAGGTGAAGATGATACCTCACTTATAGATGCCGAGCGTTATTTTGAAGAAGGTAATTACAATAAAGTACTTACTATTCTTACACCTAAAGTAGCAACGGTTACAAAAAACAAAGCAAGTATACTCCTTTACAAAGGGATTTCAGAAATGGAATTAAATCAATTTGAAAAAGCACATGCTACCTTTGATCAACTTAGTACTAGTGATTTGATTGATGCACCTATGGCAATATGGTATAAGGCATTATTGTATTTAAAAATGGATGACTCTGAAAATGCAAAAGTGTTACTTAGACAAATTACTATGTCTTCTACTAATTATAAATATACCGAAGCAAAAGAGCTATTAGAACAATTATAATTTCAACAACAATTTGTTGATTTTTAGATAGATACTCTTAAAAAAAAATATTTTTTCTTTTTTAGGGGTAAGAAATATTGTTGTCTGGAACATATAGGTGTTTACAAAATGCATCTAAGTATGGACGAATTAGTTTTTCGGCTTTTAACAATATCACAAATCACTTCATTCTCAAAAGAAGATATCTATCTTCAGTTACTATCTCATGCTGATTTTCCAAGTATTAGAGCGATTACAGATACATTAGATTATTTTGAAATTGAAAATATTGCAGCGAATGTTCCAAAAGATGCATTGTCACAACTTCCAAAATTATTTTTAGCGCTTGTTGAAAAAGAAGGAGAGACAGAATTAGTATTAGTAAAGCAATTACAAAAAAGAGTTCAAATAAGAACTATCCAGAATAAAAAGCAGCAGCTTTCAATTCAAGAATTCTCTTCTCAATGGACAGGGACTATCATAGCAATAGAGCAAGAAGAGAAAACAACAGTATCCGTATTTAAATTGCCTGATTTTACGCCAATAGCACTGGTAAGTACATTCGTATTTGCTGTTGTAACTGCTTTGCTATTCATACCATCAATAACATATATCATATATGTTTTTCTTACCCTAGTAGGAGGTTTTGTAAGCTATTTGATTAGTAAAGAAAGTATAGGTGTTAAAGATGCTATTACATCAAAAGTGTGTAATGCATTATCATCAAAAATAGATAGTTGCAGGACTGTTATTACATCAAAAGAAGGAAGAGTCAACAAAGCGTTTGGTTTGGGAGACGCTTCACTAATCTACTTTTCAAGTTTATTTTTTACAATAGTTTTTTTAGGGGTTCACACGAGTATTTTATTAGCAATATCCATAGGATCATTGCCTATAGTAGTGTACTCTATATATCTTCAGAAGGCACGCATAAAGCAGTGGTGCGGTTTATGTTTGTTGACTTCTGTAGTATTAATATCCCAATTTGGAACATTATTAAGAATGTTTTCAGGTTGGGATTTTTCTTTGTCTTATGCTTTTAAACTACTTGTTTTAAATATGATGCTGACCTTTTTATGGGCATACATAAAACCTATAATAGTAAAGAATAAAGAATTGCTTATAACAAAGAAAAATTATTTCTCTTTTAAAAGAAACAAAACCTTCTTTACAGCAGCACTTCAAGAGGATGCCATTACAAATATGCAGACCCTTCCTAAAAAAGCACAACTGTATTTTGGAAATAGAGAGGCTCCTATACAAATAACCGCATATAGCAATCCATTATGTGGGTATTGTGTTGCTGCATTTGAATTATACGATAGATTATTAACGCAATTCCCAAAAGATGTAGGAATACAATTGATTTTTAATACCCCAAATGATCCTGAAAATCCATCTACAGAAATTGCAAAACAAGTCCTAGAAATCTATCATAAAGACTCAAGAAAAGGTTTTGAAGCATTAAAGGATTGGTTCTTAGATAGAGATGTGCAACGCTGGCAAGAAATTTATGGATATGGAAACTCAATGCTTTTGATGGATGATCGTATCCTAGAAATGCATCGTGATCTAGCAATTCAAAATAATATTCATTATACACCAGAAACATTAATTGGAAATCAAAAGTTTCCTAAAAAATATTATGAATATGAAGATCTCTTGCTTTTTGTTGAGGAGATAAAAGAGTCATCAAATTTAAAAATAAAACAAAGTGTAGAAGTTTTATGAAAATAAAAGAGCCTAGCGGTAACTAGACTCTTTAAACATTCTTGCAAGGATAGACACAAACTGTGAGTGTCTCAAAATGTTCACGGTAAAATTAATTATTAAATTTTACAATTATGTTAAAAAACATTTTAGAATTAACGGGAACTTTAGAATTAAAAAAAGAAGCGCAAAAAACAATTAACGGAGGAGCAAGCAGAGAATGTAATAAACCACCAATTTGTCCTGTAGGGGCTGTATGGGATGCATATCAGTGTAGATGTCTTACTGACTGCTAAAAACATGTCATTATTCATGATATAGTAATGGAGTAAGCGGGTTTAGACTTGCTTACTCTTTATTAAAACATGTTGTCTTTTATATATGTAGCAAATGTTTCTATTATGATACTTACGCTTCTTGCGTTACGATAGAAATAAATACTAACATCATATTTAGGTAATTCAGAATTCTTCTTATAAATCTTAAAAAGGAAGTAGGCGAGTACTTTTTACAAGTTATATGTCTACTAAAATTAAGAGTATATAGTTTAATGACTGTGTGTCAGATCATTTTAATCACTAATAGTACAAAACGAATACCCTGTACATTCTGATTGGTTTAAATTGCTATGAACGAGATTTAAGCATAGAATTCATAAAGGAAGACATAGGCTGTGAGTGTCTTTAAGTGTTCATGGCATTGTTAATTATTAAATTTTACAATTATGTTAAAAAACATTTTAAATCTAGAAGGAGCTCAACAATTAAATAAAACAGAGCAAAAAAGTATTAAAGGTGGAGTCTTTACTATCGGAGGTGTACCTATTGGTTCTACTTGTGATTATAATTCATTGCAAGCGTGTTTAAACGTATGTACAGCTCCAGGCACAAGTTGTGCGGCTTGTGCAGATACAAATGCTACACCAGGAACCTACGAATGTAGAGCAGGTGGCTTTACAATTGGATAATTGTTTGTTATAGTATGTTAGGAAAGGGTAGGTTTTAATTGCCTATCCTTTTTAACTTTTAATGCAATGGTTGTTTTTTACGCTTTCGCGAAAGCAAAAGAAGCAATACTATAATAAGACTACCTACAATGATATAATACCAAAACCAATCTTTTTGTGGTAAGGGGTCCGTGTCTCCAATTAAAACTAATGAAGCCCAATAATAAGGTGCTACTTCAGATCCAGTGTGGTTTTTTAAGTAATCGAGTTTTGCTTGATGTAAAGAAGAAGATTTAGAGGCACCCTCTTGTAAATTTTTATAAAAGGCGTCTACAATATATTGTGTAGACTTATCGTCTACATTCCATAACGAAGAAATAGTACTTTGTGCGCCTCCATAAAAAAAGCCTCTAGCAAGACTCATGGTCCCTTCTCCAACGACCATTTCTCCTGCATTAGAATTACATGCACTTAGCATGACAAGAGAAGCATTGTTTTGACGTAAACTAATGTCGTCTAGAAAAAGTTTACCATCGCTAAAAGCAATCCAAGGAGCAATAGAATCATTGGCATCTGCATGTGTAGCTAGATGAATCAGGTTTGATTTTCCTAATTCATTAAAGAAAGCTTCTTGAGAAGCTTCCTGTTTAGAAAATATATGCCCATTAAAATAGGAGTCTAATGATGCTGTTTCTTTACTACTTTCTGTAAGCTTTGGTAAATTGAGATTGGTAAACTCTACTGGAGCAAATGCAGAAAAAGTAGTGTTGGTATTTAGGATATTATTTCTATTAATCTCATGAAATGCGTAATTGTATTTATACCCTATTTTATGATGATATATGAGGTAGTCATTCTCAGAAGTGTTTGGAGATACTATAAGGCTTTCAAAAGGAATTTTACTCAAATAATCGTCAGGTATGATCGTAAGCTCTTTAGACTCTATGAGAGATCTTACAGAAGGCGGAAATAATGTTTTATACACCTCATAAGACAATTGTTGATACGTTTTAATATCCTTCTCAGTTTTAAAAGGAATGGTGTTTTTTAAAAGCAATTTTTCTACTTTTAAAGCAAAATCTTGAAGTTTTTCTATAGGAAAGAAAACAGCTTCCTTTTTTGTAATCACAATACCATATCCAGTATTTGTATTAGGGTAAATACCAAACCCATCATCACTAGCGATATGATACTCTAAAAGAGCGTGAGAAGGATCTATTTGTTGTTGGATTTCAGCAATAGAGAGACTACTTAATGTATATGAAATAGTATTGTCAGATGATAGGTTTATTTTTTTTCGAACTTTTTCTAAGGAGTCTATCGTTTCTTTAAGGAGTGAAATATCATTGGTTCCATCTCTTTGTAAACTTTTAATTTTATTTTGTAATGTTCGTTCTGTAAGAATGAGTTGCTCTGGGACATTTAATTTTTGAGCACGCTTGATACGATGAATTTCTTCAGATAATAATAGGGATTTATTTTTTTCCATAAAGTTTAATCCCGTTTCTATATCATTAGCAGCTAGACAGGCTCTAAGCGCTCTTGTATAGACTTCTGCAGCTTCTTTACGCCAGATAAACTTTGAAGAAGTAAGTTTGTTTTGAGATTGGTATAAATCAAATGTATAATCTGTGAGTTTATAATAGGTTAGTGCACTGTCAAGTAATGTCTTGTTTTGAGTGGTTTCACTTTTTAAATGATAAGTTTGCGCGATGCGACTTAAAATAGACCATAAATTTCCATCGTTAAGGTGTTCTTTTATACGTTCTTTTTTTTCATCTAGTGATAGTTGGTCAAATCGATAGCCTGTTAAGTATTTTAAAGAAGTATATAGTTGATCTATAGCTATGTCATGGTTTCCTAGATGAGTATTGTTTAGCCCTAGATTTGCGTAAATAAAAGATTTGGTGTCTTTATTTCTATTAGTGAGGTATTTCAATCCTTCTTCAAGGTAGTTTATAGATTTCTTGGGGTTGGCTACATCATAAAGAATAGCAAAATCATTATAGATATTTGCTACTTTGTTGGAGTCATTTTCTTTTTTTGCAAGTTGTAATGCTTTGTTAATGTGTATTCTACCTTTTAGAGTATCTCGAATACTATATTCTGAGTAATAGATGCCTAAAACTCTTTGTATATCTATTTTTGTTGCAATATCTATGGGAATATGTTTGCTAATGCTATCTGCAAATAATAAGTTTTTTAGATTTTTTTCTTGAGCTCTTATCGTGTTTTTTTTCACATAAGCATTAGATGCCTTTATATAATTTTGAAGTAGGTTGGTATAATCTTTTCTTTTTTTTAAAATATTTGCAGCAATCTCAAAGTTGAGTATTGCCGTTTCAAAATCACTTAAATGATAATGGCTAAATCCTATAGTTTGATATGCTCGATATATTCTAGCATCTTCAGGAGCAACTTCTATCGCCTTTTTATTATAATGAACACTTTCTTCATAATTATTAATAGCGAAATGTAAGCTTCCTAATTTTCGCCATTTTGCAGATAGGTTTATTCTACTAGAAGGAGTGTGGTATTTTATAGAAAGAGGTAGTACTGCTATAGCTTCAGCAGTTCTACCTCTTTTATGATGCCAGTTTGTGTATCTGTAGCTTACAGCTTCAACATTTGCCGAATCTTTTTTAAGGATTCCTTGCTGTAATAATGAGTCTATTTTTCTAGCTTTTTCGGCATCTGAAACACTTAGTTTTTTTATATCATTATAGACACTAATTTGAGAGAAACTAATGAAAGAACTTAATGAAAAAAAAAATAAGAGTATGTATTTCAACTTTTTGAAAATGATTTATTTTTAATCTTGATCTTCTTCATTTGCAGTACTAGGGTTAGTATCAACAGCAGCTCGTACTGAGTCTCCTTTACAACCACTTCTATCATCGTTATTATTTGCATGATTAAAAATCCATAACTCTGTGTTTGTCTCAGGAAACGCCCCTATAGAAGTTATGAGTGCATGGCTTTGTTGAAATGCGAGTCTAACACGTGATCGTACTTCTAAAACGATAATAGGATCATTAATTCCATTTAGTTCAGCATCTCCAATCCAAAAAATTTGAAAATTTTCTTGTTCACAATCTCCTCTTCTTGAAAAGAAGCCATTTCTTGATTGTGATTGTACCTCATCTTGCTTTTGTATCTGAATGAGTGCGTTTAATTCTTCATGAGATACACTTTTAAATTCTAATTGACTTTCGATACTTTGAGTTTCATCCAATTCATCATTAGAAGTACTACAGCTAAACAATAATAGTGTGAGAGTAAAGCATAAAATATATGCTAGGGACTGTCTTTTAAATAATAGTTTCATAGTTTTTAAAATGTTTTATTATACAGCTATGTTCTAGAATGAATAATTTCTTACCCACCTAATGTTGGCTTTTATGTTTAATAAAGATAAAATCAGTAATAAAGGTCAATAAGAATGACCATTTCGATATCAATTTTTGTTGTAAAGTAGTAAAATATTATGAAAGTGTAATGTTTCAATGATAAAATCTAATAGTATATAACTGTGTTAAGTTTTAAGTGCATTTTTAATGATTTGATTATTAGGAGCTAATAGGTGAAGAAGCGCATATGAGAAAAATGATATAGTTAAGCAATAGAATTTACTACGTACGCTTTCGCGAAAGCATAATTTAGAATAATAATTATAGCTGTTCAAAAGCTTATTCAAAATCGATATACACATTAGCAAAATTATGACTTCAAAATAAAATGGGAATGGATTAATTTTTGAAGCAATATATAGTCTAATAAGGTGCCTTTTAAAAAACTTAAATTCACTTTCTGAATTTCGAAAGTATTTATTTTCGGAGTATTATATAATGATTAGTGATATCATTAGAGAACCTTATATAGCGCTTTGAAAATATTCTTTGTTTTCATAATTATCTTTAAGATTAATATGTTATTTTGTTTTATATTTCAAAAAAAACCATAATCGTATCCCTAAAACATCTTTTTTAATTTATGGTTAAAAATAATAAGGTAAATTTTCTTGAAGGATTGCGTACAGGTGATGAAGACATCATTAAAGCAATCTACATAGCTATGTTCCCAAAAGTAAGGCATTTTGTGCTTAAAAATGAAGGAACACAACAAGATACAGACGAAGTTTTTCAAAACGCCTTGTATCAATTAAGCGTGCGTTTAAAGGTGAGTGAGATAGAAATTAAGTCATCTTTTGAAGCTTATTTATTTACGGTTTGTAAAAATTTATGGCGTAAAGAATTAAATTCTAAAAAAAGATGGGTAAGAAATGAAGAGGTTATTGCACTTAAGAGTGAAGAAAGTAATCATAGTGAAGCTATTATAGCACAAGAACGCTGGGATCTTTTCGAAGAAAAATTAGAATTATTATCTCCTAATTGCAAGGATTTACTAAAAGACTACTTTAAAAAAGTGTCTTATGACCGTATTGTAAAGAAGTTTAAATATGCTTCTGAAAATGTAGCTTTTCAGCGTATTTTTAAATGTAAAAAACGTTTAGGAGATTTGATTATGAAAGATAGTAATTACGCAAAACTCAAATCGTAATGGAAGAACATGTGTATAAAAAAATAGAGGCGTATATAAGTGGCACTATGTCTGCAGAAGATGCGCAACAATTTGATTTACAGATGGAAATACAGCCAGAATTAAGAGAAGAAGTCGCTTTATATACGTCTATAAATCATCATCTCTCTGAAACTGAATATGATGATGTGATTTCTGACTCTGATTATAAAAAGCAATTGGATACGTATTTAAAAGATGAAGAAGCAGTAGCTATTAAAAAGAAATTATCACTCGTAAAGGAAGAGTATATGGCAACTCTACAAGAAGAGAAGCCAAAAAGTAAAATCCGCCCACTGTATTATATTTTATCAAGTGCTGCTGTCATTGCGTTAGTATTCGGATTGTTATTTACGGGGAATTCAAATGAAGATCTTTACGCTAATTATTACCAATCCTCAGACTTACCTTCTTTTACAAGCAGATCAGATCAAACCTCATTACTTTCAAAAGCGAGTATTGATTTTAAAGAAGGAGATCTAGACACTTCTTTAACAACCTTTCAAGAATACATTACGAAAACTGAAGATGTAGACCCTCTTGTATATGTATATACGGGCTTGATTTATTCAGAAAATCAAGAACTTCAAAAAGCCATAGCACAATTTGATCTTTTAGAACAATCAAAAAGTCTTGATCGCTCGCGTGCATTATGGTATAAGGCATTGACGTATCTCAAATTTGAAGATGTGTCTAAAACTAAAGAAATGCTTATAGTTATTCTTGAAAATCGATCCAATTATAAATATCAAGAAGCAAAAGAACTCCTTGATAAATTGTGATTGTTTAGTAGGTAAACGATATTTGCTGTGATGTAATGATCACAGATACATGAAAAGAAAATATACCTATCCGCTTCTTGTTGTTCTATTTATGTTAGGATACTTGGCTTTTGAAAAATATGCCAATCAAAAGTTAGACGGACCTATTGTAAAAGCAGGAGCAGAAGAAAAGGAAGCTACCAATACCTATTTTTTACCCACCTCTACAACAGGACAAGTCATTCATCATAATTATTATTCCCTTAGCTATAGTGAGACAGATGAACAAGCAGAGTGGGTAGCATATGAGCTTAAGAAATCTCAGGTAGTTAATAGCGATTTTAAACGCCCTTATTTTGAAGTAGATCCCGCTGTAAAAACGGCATCTGCACATTGGCGTAATTATAAAAAATCTGGATATGACCGCGGACATCTATGCCCTGCAGGCGATCGAGAGTTTAGTAAAGATGCTTATAATGAAACTTTTCTGACTAGCAATATTACACCACAAGAGCATAGTTTTAATGCAGGTGTTTGGAATCGATTAGAACAAAAAGTTCGCTATTGGGCAAAAAAATACGATGGCGTTTTTGTCGTAACGGGTGGCGTTTTAAAAGACAAGAGCACTTCTATTGGAACAGAAAAGGTGACAGTACCAAACTCTTTTTATAAGATCATTTATGACCGTTCAGGAGGGAACACACGTATGATTGCTTTTTTAATGGACCACAAACAATCAGATGCTCCTTTGTACAACTTTGTTACTTCTGTAGATGAAATAGAAAAACGCACTGGAATTGATTTCTTTCCAGAGTTAGACGACACGTTAGAAAATAGCTTGGAGGCTTCTTCGGATTATAAACAGTGGAGTTTTAGGTAATAATGTTTCTATATACGCTTTCGCGAAAGCGTATAAATACACTAATCCATAGTATTTATTGGGTATTAAAGAATGTGTTGCGTTATTCCCAATAGTATAGAATAGTTATACATACTATTATATTAAAGTCAACACATTTGTCTGGTCGAGCGCAGTTGAGACCTAATTTATTTTAAAAACTACAAATTCTAGAAAACAACCACCCCGTTTTTTAATTGAACCATGATGAATAAGTCTATGTTCTATGATCTAATAGCAAAGCGATCTATACTCTTTTTGTCACCATTCATTCACTCGATTACCATCCAATTTAATAGATGTAAAGTAAAAGGAGAGATACACGGAAAGTTTTCTATAATTTGTGTAGAAAAACTACAAATTCTAGAAAACAACCACCCCATTTTTTAATTGAATCATGATGAATAAGTCTATGTTCTATGATCTAATAGCAAAGCGATCTATACTCTTTTTGTCACCATTCATTCACTCGATTACCATCCAACTTAATAAAAATAAATAGTAAAATAGTAAACCCCCAAAAGCCGGAGCCTCCATAGCTAAAAAAGGGAAGGGGTATTCCAATCGTAGGGAGTAGTCCTGTCACCATTCCTACATTGACGGCAAAGTGAATAAATAGAATACCCGCAACACTATACCCATAGATACGACTAAACTCATTTTTTTGCTTCTCAGAAAGCTGTATAATCCGTAAAATGAGAAGAACAAAAAGCACAACGACTAAACCGCTTCCCATAAAACCCCATTCTTCTCCTACAGCACTAAAGATATAATCGGTGTCTTGTTCTGGGACAAATTTACCTGTTGTTTGTGTTCCTTGTAAGAAGCCTTGACCAGTCCAGCCTCCATTACCGATGGCGATCTCACTTTGGCGTGTGTTATACCCAATACTTTGCGTATCTACTTCCTTTCCTAAAACAATATTAAAACGATCTCTATGGCGCTGTTGGAATACATTTTCGAAGATATAGTTTACAGAAAAAGAAAATAGCGTACAAGATAAAATGATCCCTAGATACAACATTTTAGAGGGACGCCTTTTTCTGTTTTTTAGAAAAAATAATATAGCAATTCCCACAACACCTAATGCAATGTATAGCGGTCCAAATAAAAGCGTGAGTACAAATAAAGTAACTACAGAAGCCCCTAAAATAAGATATACTGCTGCGATACCTTCTCTATATAATGGAAAAAAGAATGCAGCATACACAAGGGCACTTCCAGGATCTGGTTGAGGTATTATGACCAGTGCTGGAATAGCGATGATAAGAAATGCTCGTAATTGATCTCGTAATGTTTTTATGTTGGTTTGGATGTCACTTAAGTATTTAGCAAGAGCTAGTGCTGTAGCTACTTTTGCAAATTCACTAGGCTGTAATGTAAAAGATCCGAAAGCAAACCAGCTGGTTGCTCCATTTATGTTTTTACCAAGTGGGAATAACAGAAGCAATGATAAGATGGCGACAACATAAATTAAACTTGAAAACCGTTCAAAGAATTTACTATCTAGAAATAAAATAAAGGTGATAATGATAAAGCCTAGTCCGATCCAAATGAGTTGTTTGAAATGGAGATTTTCTAAACTAAAGAAATTTTCAATTTCAGGGTTGTATGACGCAGAATAAATACTTAACCATCCTATGCTAATGAGTGCTAAGTATATTAAAATAAGTGCCCAATCAAAACTACCTACACTACGTGATCCAGTACTCATAATTCCTGATTTTCTTCTGCCAAGAATTTAGCACTTATCCTTTTTCCGTCATTTATAGGAAATGGCTTTCCAAGTAAAGGTTTCTGATATTCTTCTTCAAGACTATGTGTAAGTACCCAATTTTCAAGATCTTTACGAGTGACTTCTCCTTTGAGATATTTTTCTATCATCACAGAAGCAATACGGCCTCCAAATCGAGCGCCCCAATACCCATTTTCTACAAAGACGGCAATAGCTATTTTAGGGTTATCCTTAGGTGCAAAAGCAATAAATACAGAGTGATCTGTTAAGTCTACTCTCTTGCCGTCAATTCTTATACTATTTTCAGCGGTACCTGTCTTACCACATATTTCTATGCCCGGTACTTTCAAAAAATTTGCTGTCCCCCCACTATAATTATATACATTATTAAGTCCTTCAATCACAGGTTCAAAATGTTTAGGTTCAATGGTGGTAACTTGTTTTTCTTTATACTTTGAAGGAATCGTATCTACACCACTTATATTTTTAATAATATGGGGTTTGTAAAACCACCCTCTATTGGCAATAGCAGCTGTAAAATTCACCATTTGCATAGGTGTCATTAAAACTTCTCCCTGACCTATCGCATTAGAGATGGTAGCTGTAGTTCCCCAACGATAGGTAGGGTAATTATATGACCTATTATACATTTTGGCATTGGGGATTAGCCCTTTTCTGCCAGTTGGTAAGTCATAACCCATAAAATTACCTAGACCAAAACTAGCTAAATGCTTCCTCCAACTTTCAATGCCTTCTTGTGGAGTGTTATATTTATCAATAGTACTTCGATATACACTTGCAAAATAACTATTGCAGGAATATGCAATACCATCTATAAGTTGTACAGGACTTTTGTGGTGATGACAGCCTAATGGTTTTTTTCCACCATATCGATATCCTCCATTACAATATACCTTGTTTTCGGTAGAGACAACACCTTCTTGTAAAGCAATAAGAGATGTTAAGGCTTTAAATGGAGATCCAGGAGGATATTCTCCTTGCAGTACTCTGTCAAATAAGGGTTTAGCAATGCTGTCTGCATCTAATTGTGTGTAATTCTTAGAGCGTTCTCTACCTACCAATAAAGCAGGATCATAGTTAGGAGCTGCAACCAAGGCAAGGATTTCTCCAGTAGCAGGTTCTAAAGCCACAATACCTCCTCGTTTATTGACCATAAGCTCTTCTCCATACTTTTGAAGTTCTGCATCTATCGTTAATTGGATATTGCGACCCGCTACAGGTAGTGTGTCTAGTTTTCCTTCTTTATAAGGCGCGATCACTCTATTAAAACGATCTTTTTGATATCTTTTTACACCTTTTACGCCTCGCAATACTTTTTCGTATTGTTGCTCAACGCCTTGACGACCTATCAAATCTCCAGACTTATAATAAGGATCTTTTTTAATCATGCTTTGGTTGACTTCTTGGATGTATCCTAAGAAATTAGCGCCAAAATCTATCTGGTAATCCCGTAACGAACGTTTTTGTATATAAAACCCTTCGTACTTATGCATTTGTTCTCCTAGATACGCATAATCTTCAGTAGACATGGTAGGGACAATAACGGCGGGTAACCAAGATGCTCTTCTTCTAGCTCTATTTAATTCTTTAAGTAATTTTTCTTTTTCAATCCCTAATAACTTACAGAGTCCTAATGTATCGAAAGGTTTTATATCCTGAGGGATCGCCATAAGATCATAAGATGGCTGATTGGAAACCAGAAGTTGATTATTGCGATCGTAAATATGCCCGCGTTGTGGATAGTCATATACGACTTTTATAGCATTATTCTCTGATTTTATAACGGCAGAAGTATCGTATATCTGTAAATAGAAAAGCCTTCCCATAAATAATAGGCCTGTACTAAGTACAATAGAAAGGAGTAATAGTTTTCTCATTCTCGACGACTGCTAAAAAGAATATTAAACATAAGGCATAAAATACTGGTGAATATACCTGTAAACAACGTTTTTTTAAGGATATAAATTATATTAGATATGTTAAAAACTTCCAAAGAAAAGAGTACAAGGTGATGTACAAAAACAAGACTTGAGATATACACTAAACGCTCATAGAAAGAAACGTTAGGCAGTTTGATAGCGTTGTATTCGTAACTCACCCCAAACGTTAATCGTAAAGCGATAGGTCTAAAGTAGGCAATTACTAGACACGCTGCAGCATGAATACCCCCACTATTATCAAACATGTCCATAGTAAGACCTGTTAAAAAAGCAATAAATAAATACAAAGAACGATTTGCATTAAAAGGGAATACCAAAATAAATAGCATGTATGGATATGGATTAATATATCCCATAAAATCAATATTGTTAAATATCAATACCTGTGCTAATATCAAGCATATAAAACGGACACTATTTACAAGAACACTATTCTTCATTAGTGTTGTTTTCTTCTAGTGCGTTTATTTCTTCTAGATCATTGTTTTTAATAACATACACATGGCCTAAGCTTGTCATGTCATTAAATAATCGGACAGATAATGTATAGAAGTTTTTACTATTATCTAGTTCAAGATTTTCAATAGTTCCTATAGGAATTCCTTTCGGGAAAATAGCCGATTGTCCACTTGTTTCAATAGTATCCCCAATCTTTACAGGTGCTTGTTCTTGCATGTCGATTACGGTCATTACATTAGGGTTTTGCCCATTCCACTCTAAGGTACCATAATGCTCTGACGAGCGTAATTTTGCATTGGTTTTAAAATTGGTGTTTAAAATAGATAATACCGTACTGTATTTAGTAGATGTTTTTTCAATAAAACCAACAATTCCTTGACTCGTGATGACTCCCATTTCTGGAGCAATACTATCTCTGCGTCCTGCTTTTAGTGTGATGATGTTGTCCGTTTTGGAATAGGAGTTTTTAAGAACCTTAGCAGGGATATATTTAAATAGACTTTCTGCATTAGTATAGATTGCTAATGAGTCTTTTTGATTTACAAGTGTACGTAATACAGATTCATTTTCGCGTAAGCGCGCATTTTCATCTAATAACTGCTGATTATAGGTTTTAAGATGAAAATACCCTTGAATATTACTTAATGATTCATAGACACCTCCTGAGAGAAAATTTGCCGAATTTATAAACTTACTTTTATGGTAAGAATGTGATTGAATCGTAAATACGAGCGAAATGAAAAATAAAAAAGCAAACAGTAGGAAGTTTTTACTCCTTATCAAAAAATTGATGATCTGCTGCATGGGTCAACGACGGATTATTTGATGAGTACGCTCTTGTATTTTGCAATGTTTTTAAGGCAAATTCCGGTTCCTCTTACAACGGCTCTTAATGGATCTTCTGCAATGTATACAGGAAGATCTGTTTTTTGAGAAAGACGCTTGTCTAAGCCTCTAAGCATTGAGCCTCCTCCTGCGAGATAAATCCCAGTATTGTAAATATCGGCAGCGAGTTCTGGTGGTGTTTGTGATAAGGTTTCCATCACTGCATCTTCAATACGAAGAATTGATTTGTCTAACGCCTTTGCAATTTCTCTAAAAGAAATCTGTACCTGTTTAGGTTTCCCAGTAAGTAAATCACGTCCTTGAACACTCATTTCTTCTGGCGGCACTTCCAAATCTTCTGTGGCAGCTCCTATTTGTATTTTAATTTTTTCAGCACTGCGCTCTCCTACATAAAGGTTATGTTGGGTACGCATATAATAGATAATATCATTTGTAAATACATCTCCTGCAATCTTAACCGACTTGTCACATACAATTCCTCCAAGAGCAATTACAGCAATCTCTGTGGTACCTCCTCCAATATCTACAATCATATTTCCTTTAGGTTGCATGATATCTACACCAATACCTATAGCAGCAGCCATGGGTTCATGAATTAGATGTACTTCTTTCCCATTTACACGTTCAGCACTTTCTTTTACCGCACGCATCTCTACTTCGGTAATTCCAGAAGGAATACAAATTACCATACGCAATGCTGGTGGGAATAATTTTTTCTTAAGTGCAGGAATTTCTTTGATAAACATACTGATCATCTGCTCACTGGCATCAAAATCTGCGATCACTCCGTCTTTAAGCGGGCGAATTGTTTTGATGTTTTCGTGCGTTTTTCCTTGCATTTGTGCTGCTTCTTTTCCTACAGCAATAATTTTCTTTGTTGTACGATCACGAGCAACAATAGAGGGACTATCCACGACAACTTTATCATTGTGAATAATCAGTGTGTTTGCAGTACCAAGGTCAATGGCAATGTCTTCTGTAAGGAAATCAAAAAATCCCATAGGGCGAGATAGGGTATTAAATTTTAAATCGGTTTGTCGTATTCTCTAAATGTACAAATAATATTGTGTTTTTTACGCTTTCGCAAAAAGCTATAAAATTTATTTTGAATATGTTATTGTTGCATTTATATTTTCATCATTAGTAATAATAATTTCTACAACTGAAATTAGATTCTCATTGTCGATTTGGAATGTTATTGTTCTTGGATCTCCATTAGAAGATTCAGTGTTAAAAATTAAACCAGTAGTATTAGATGTATACGTTCCTTGAGAATCAGGACTTACTAGACACTCGAATGGTGAAGTACTTGTATTTCCTCCAATAAAAGGTTGCAATTCTCTGAAAGACATAGTATCTCCTTGAATAATAATGAGTCCATTACAATTAAAGACATTTGTAACATCTAAAGGTTCTAGAATGCCATCTCCATCTATATCTATCTGTTCAGATGCAATTATAGATGCTATTGTATACGTTCCTGTAAGATCACTATTAGAGTTTTCATTTCCTCCGTCATCATCTGAGGAGCATGAGAATGTAAGTAATGCTGTAATCGCAATAAGTAGTAGGTTATTTTTTTTCATAATTTTTGTTAGTTGAATTGCTTTTCGCGAAAGCGTATAACGTCTTAAACAATTAATGTTTGAAATGACGTATTCCGGTCATCACCATAGACACATTATGATCATTGCAATAATCTATCGTAAGTTGATCTTTTATAGATCCTCCTGGTTGAATCACAGCAGTAATACCGGCCTTGTCAGCAATCTCTACACAGTCTGGAAATGGGAAAAATGCATCACTTGCCATTACCGCTCCTTTTAAGTCAAAATTAAAAGAGGTTGCTTTTTCAATAGCTTGACGTAAAGCATCTACTCTTGATGTTTGACCTGTTCCACTTGCACAAAGTTGTTTGTTTTTACAAAGTACAATCGTATTTGACTTTGTGTGTTTGCATATTTTTGAAGCAAATAGTAAATCTTCTAACTCACTATCTGTTGGTTTAGTATGTGTTGCGTGTGTTAAATTTTCTTCTGTATCTGTTTGGTTATCTCTGTCTTGAACCAATGTTCCGTTAAGACAGGTACGTACCATCGTTTGTGGAAGTGTTACTTCTTTCTGAATAAGAATGATTCTGTTTTTCTTTCCTTTTAAAATCTCAAGAGCATCATCATCAAAAGAAGGAGCAATAACTACTTCACAAAATAATTTATGTATTTCTTCTGCGGTAGCTTTATCTATAGTGCCATTTGCAATAAGAACACCTCCAAATGCACTTGTAGGATCTCCTGCTAATGCATCTACATAAGCCGTATGCATGGTATCGCGCTGTGCAAAACCACATGCGTTATTATGCTTTAAGATCGCAAATGTTGGTGCTTCTCCAGTAAATTCATTCATTAAGTTAACAGCAGCATCTACATCTAGTAAATTGTTATATGAAAGTGCTTTTCCATGAAGTTTGTCAAAAATAGCATCAAAATCTCCAAAGAAAAACCCACGTTGGTGAGGGTTTTCTCCATAACGAAGTGTTTGACCTTTATGTTCGCTTACTTTTAATACAGGAATCTCGTGATCTGCATTGAAATAATTGAAGATGGCTGTGTCATAGTGAGAAGATACGCCAAAAGACTTTGCAGCAAAACGCTTACGATCTGCTAAAGTGGTTGTTCCTTCTCCATCAGTAACCATTTGTAATACTTCTGCATAATCATCTACAGAAGAAACACACAGCGTGTCTTTGAAGTTTTTTGCAGCGGCACGGATTAAAGAAATACCTCCAATATCTATTTTTTCTATAATATCTTGTTCTGAAGCGCCTGAAGCAACTGTTTTTTCAAAAGGATATAAATCTACAATTACAATATCTAGTTGAGGAATTTCATATTCGTTCATCTCTGCAACGTCTCCTTCATGATCTTGTCTGTTAAGAATACCTCCAAATACTTTTGGATGTAAAGTTTTTACACGTCCTCCTAAAATAGATGGGTAGGATGTAATGTCTTCAACAGGAACTACAGGGATTCCAAGATCGTTAATGAATTTTTGAGTACCTCCCGTAGAATATAGAGTTACTCCTAAGTCATGAAGCTTTTGAACTAGGGGTGCAAGACCTTCTTTACTAAAAACAGAAACTAAAGCGGAACTTGCTTTTTTTACGTCGCTCATTGTAGAAATTTTATGTGATTTTGGATACGTGGCAAAAATAGCGATTTAACAGTTTATAGAAAGGCGTTTGGATATATTAATTTGGCACTTTTGTAACATATTTTAAAGATAGACGTCATATCTTTAAATTTTCCAAAATATATCGATGTTTATTTACTTACGTGTACTTAAAGAAAGCTTTCGTTTTGCCATAGATGCATTGCGTAATAATAAGCTCCGAACATTTCTTTCACTAATGGGAGTTACCGTCGGTATTTTTTCAATTATAGGAGTGCTAGCTGCTGTAGATTCCTTAGAGAGACAAATTAAAGATAGTCTTTCGTCGTTAGATCAAAGTACAATTATATTGTGTCATGTCTCTTTCGGGCCTACAGATGTTCCTAGGTGGAAAAGAGAGCAATTTCCATTAGTTACGTATGAAGATTACCAATATCTTAAACGTACATTACCAGAAACAAAAGCAATATCTTATGTACTTAATGTTCCTTCACAAACTATAAAATATGAAGATGAAACATTAGAGAGTGTTCAAGTAGGAGCGACTACGCATGAATATTATGATATAGAATCTCTACAATTTCAAGAAGGACGATTTTTTAATGAGGCAGAATCTATAAGTGGATCTAATGTTATCGTTATTGGAGATGAGATCAAAAATCAACTTTTTGGAGAAGACGGCAATGCAATAGGAAAGAAAATAAAAATATTTAGCCGAAAGCTTACGGTGATAGGAGTTCTTAAGAAAGAAGGAAGTGCTCTAGGCGATTCAAAAGATGAAGCAGTTGTTCTTCCTGTTAATTTAACAAGAAAAATATACGGAGATAATAATAGATCTACGTTTCCTCAAGTAATTGTGCTTCCAGAACCAGATGTAGATAATGCAGAGTATCTAGCAACACTAGACCAGAAATTGCGTATTAAAAGAGGAATTAAGACAAGTGAAGTAAGTAACTTTTTTGCAAATCAATTTAAAGGACTTACTGATTTTATAGATGGGATTATAAGTGTTTTAAAGCTTATAGGATGGGGAATAGGTGGTTTTGCCTTACTTGTTGGAGGTTTTGGAATTGCAAATATTATGTTTGTAAGTGTAAAAGAACGAACCAATCTTATCGGGATACAAAAAGCATTAGGTGCAAAACGCCGTTTTATATTATTTCAGTTTTTATTTGAGTCTATTGTGCTATCTATTTTTGGAGGACTTATAGGAATGTTTTTAGTATGGCTAATCTCTATGCTATTGAATGCATCAGGAATTGCGGGAGACTTTACATTTGTCCTCTCCTCTTTCAATATATTCTTAGGCTTTTCAGTTACCTTTTTTATAGGGATAATAGCGGGTATTATCCCAGCAATAGGCGCTTCACGATTAGATCCTGTAGAAGCGATACGAACGGGAATGTAGTATCTATTTACATTTGAAAAGAATAATAGACTCGCGTTATTCTATATTTTTTAATTTACACTAGACACTAGACACTAGACACTAGACACTAGACACTAGACACTAGACACTAGACACTAGACACTAGACACTAGACACTTATAAAATTGTCTCTACTTGTTCATTTACCCATTCTAGGAAACGTTCGTCTTCTTCATTGAAAGCATTAGGAGTATCAGAATCAATATCTATTTGTCCTATGTTCTTTCCATCTTTAAAAAGAGGAATTACAATTTCACTCTTTACAGTAATGCTACATGCGATATAATTATCTTGTGCATTCACATCTGCGACAACAAAGTTTTCATTAGATACAGCTACTTGTCCACAAATTCCTTTTCCAAAAGGAATAACGGTATGATCTGTAGGTTCTCCTACATATGTTTCTAGGTGGAGTGTTTGCGTTTCATAATTTGCAAAATAAAACCCAACCCAATTATAGTAAGGGATAGTAGTACGTAAAGCTTCACAAATTTCAGTAAGCTTGTCTTTTGTTGGAAGTGCTTGTTTTGATATAATTGCACTAACTTCTTTTTTTAAATCTTCAAAAGCCATTTTTAATGTATTTTTGAGGGATAAATCTCAATAATTTGTTCAAACTAATAGACAAATATAAGTCGGTACTTCGTTTTATCCTTACGTTTGTGGGAAGTTATTTTGTACTTGCGTTACTTTATAATTTATATCTCACTTACGGAGCAAGCACAACATATTACCCAGATATTATTACGCATACTGTCGCAAAACAAAGCGAATCTATCATTAATGTGTTGGGGTACAACATGAAAGTTGTTCCCAGTAAAGTAGAGGCTGCGATGAATCTCACTATAAATAATAAAGTGCTAGCACGTGTTGTTGAAGGGTGTAATGCGGTAAGTGTCATGCTGCTTTTCGCTTCTTTTATGCTCGCTTTTTTTGATGGATGGAAGCGTACATTATTATTTATTCTTGGAGGCGTTGCGCTTATTTATGCTATGAATGTTACTCGAATTGCATTATTGACCATAGGAATTTATGAATATCCGGAATACACAGAATTACTTCACGGAACTATTTTTCCAGCTGTAATTTATGGGACAGTATTTTTATTGTGGCTAGGTTGGATTCGATCGTATAAAAAACAACCTAAAACATGAAAGTAGCGATACGTGTATTTGTTGTTTTTTTATGTCTAGTAGGATTTGCTTTTATACGCTTTCGCGAAAGCGAACTCTTCTACGACCCACTTATTCCTTTTTTTAAGAGTAATTATCAGAAAATGGACTTGCCAGACATGGAAACTTGGCGACTGTTCTTTCATTTATTTTTAAGGTATTTTATAAACACATTACTATCTCTTGTAATATTATGGATGGCTTTTAAAGAAAGAGGCATTATTACATTTGCTTCTCTTTTTTATAGTATTGTTTTTGTAGTGTTGCTAATAATCCTAAGTATCTTACTTAATACGCAGGGTGTAGGGGAGTATTTACCCATTTTTTATGTGCGACGTTTTTTAATACAACCTATTTTATTATTTATGTTATTGCCTGCATTTTATTACTATCGAAAAGTGGGTAATTCTTGATCAGGTTGTATCTTTGTAAGCAAATAGAAACGTATGAAAAAGTACATTTGCCTTCTCGTAATAATTACCTTTTTTTCTTGTAAAAAGAATGAGCCAGAACTAAAAACGGCACCTTCTCAAAAAGCTCATACAGAAACAACTACTGCTAAAGATTTGAATGAGACAAGTGCTAAAGTGGATGTCGCTTTTGAAAACTCAGCGTTTACAGAAATTTATAATGCCTACCTTGATGTAAAAGCATCTCTTGTAAATACAGACAATGAAACCAGCGCAACTGCAACGCGTGCTTTTTTGATGCTTCTAAAAGATAATGATGTATATGCAGCTATACACAATGCTACTGTTCCTTTTACAGAAGCAACTACAGTGAAAGAGAGACGTGTTATTTTTGAGAAAGTCTCTATGGCAATGGAAACTCAAATAGCAAAAGAAAAAATCACTTCTGGAGCTGTATATAAGCAATATTGCCCTATGGCTTTTAATGGGAAAGGCGCATATTGGTTGTCAAACTCTAATGAAGTACGTAATCCTTATTTTGGAGACCAAATGCTCAAATGCGGTGTAGTAGAAAAAGAAATTAAATAACTTTTTTAAAAAGTATTTACCCTCATGTAATGTGGGCTTTTGTATTTGACTTATGAAAAAAAGAAAGCTAAGCACAATCCAAATACTCACAATCGCTTTTGTAGTTCTTCTCTTAATTTGGGAGCGTAATATTCAATTATATTTAAGTGAGCATAACTTAGAAAATACGCTACAAACTCGTAAGGATTTGTTTGTGAGTTTACCAATACTCTTGGTTCTTGTTGTTATTTCTTTTCGGCAATGGAAAAGAAATAAGTAATCTAATTGAGAGTCGCAATTTCTCTAAATAGGGAAGCCCAATGTACACCTCCAAATTTGTCTCCTAATCGTATGATTACAATATCCTTTTCTGGATGGATGTACATAAATTGACCTAAAATCCCTCTGGCTTGATAATCTACATAAGGAGCTTTTGCTTCTTGTAATTGTAGTTTTGTCGTATCTTCTTGAGATGTGACGTAATCATCTTTTGTGATATTTCGCCACCAGTGGTGTGAATATCTATAATTACTTCTTTTGTCGGTAAAAGAAGTGGTTTTTGCTACCCAATCTTTTGGAACAATTTGGGTTCCATTCCAATTTCCTTCTTTAAGATATAACCGTGCAAATTTTGCATAATCTCTAGCCCTCGCATTGAGACAACAAAAGGCTTTGGTTGTTTGGTGTTTTTTACTGTCTATACTCCAAGATGCATCATACTCCATACCCAGTGGCTGCCATATTTTTTCTTGAAAATATTCAGGTAACGATTTTTGAGTAGCACTTTCTAAAGCAAGGCTCAATAGTTGTGTGTTACCACTTTTGTATTTCCAACGTACTCCAGGAGTTTCATTTACTTTTAATTTAGTAACATACTTTTTTAAATTAGTTCCGTAATAGAATTTTGCTACTTCCCCGAAAGGATTAAAATACCCTTCACTAAATTTAATACCTGATTGCATATTGATGACATCGGCTAATGTAACTGAATCAAAGGATGCATCAAGTTCTGGGAGGTATTTTCGTATGGGATCTTCTAGAGACGTTATATGCCCTTCTTTAATGGCAATACCAATCAATGCAGAAACAAATGATTTTGATACAGAAAATGAAGGGTGATCTGTAGCTTTGGTATATTCATCAAAGTAGTTCTCATATAAAATTTGATCATCTTTAATGACTAAAAAAGCAGTAGTTCGACTTTTCTTTAAGAGCTTTTCAAAATCAGTACCTTCTGGTAATATAAAACTCTGATCATCATTTATTTCTTTAAATAAAAATGGAGTTTCTCCTTTTTGGATAGGAATACTTTCAAATTTATCTAGATCACCAGTGTCAGCAAAATTCCAATAGAAAAAACTGCCTACATGGCATGAGTTTAAAAGAAATAAGAAACTTAATAGAGCCAAATAACGTTGCCACTTCATAAATATAGTACTAGAATTAAAACAATTAGTGTATCTGCTTTTAAAATACTTACACTGATTAAACGCTAAAACATATTGGGTGTTATTCTTTAACTACCGTATAATTTACAAGTCCCATAAACATTTCATCACTGCTTTGATATCCAAAAGTTACTTCCTTAGATGGATCTGGGTTTAAAGGGTTTTGAAAAGAATTATTAAAAACACCTTTGGCAGTAATGATCGTGCCTTTAGGTAATAAGATAGGCTCTGTATAGTTATATACAAGTTGCCAGTTAAAATCAAAATCAGGTACAGAAATCAACTCTATAATAGAACCATCTGGTTTGGTAGCAGTAATTTTCATTTGCTTACCGCGAAAATGCATATGCGGGAAAATACTATGTACATATACATCTTCTGTTATTTTATCTTGAGCAATTGCTGGCGTGCTTTTTTCGTACGGTTGAATTTTAAACTCATCGGAAAACACTCCTAATGAATAGTATTGTTTTTCAGGTTTTTCATCATGAAAGTACAAATGAATTTTAGTAATGTCTTCTTCCTGTTTTCCTGTAGTCGTATAATGGGTTTGTAATATTAATTCGATATCCTTATCGATATAAATTCCAGATCCATTTGGAAATATAGTAGATTTTGAAGTTCCACTTGCCACGACAGCGATAAGGTTGTCAATCCATTGTCTTTCTGGTCGATCAACGACAAGTTGCGGTTTTGATGAGCTTGCTAATGTAGCGTGGTGCACTACTTTTGGGTTGCCTGGTACTATGGTAACTCCTGCCAGCCATTTGCCTTCAGGTAGGTCTAATTTAATTCGTTGATGACGATAATCTATAAGTCCTGTTGCGGGAATGATTTCTTTTTTAAGAACAATAGTGGTGTCAGGTGTACGTGTTGTTTCTGGAACTAAGGCATCTTTAGGAGTCAATGCTTTTAAAGGATCATTCCCATCTCCGTAGGCCATACCCTCTTTAATCCATCGAACTAGTTTCCTGCGATCTTTTTCGGCAATTCCAAATGTATTATTAAAAGAACCAATAGTAGGATCTGCTTTCCAAGGCGGCATACGTTTACTTAGCATTACTTGTTCTATCATCGCAGACCAACCCACAATCTTATCATAATCTGTCATAGACCAAGGAGCAACACCACCATCTACATGACAGCGTACACAATGATTGGTTAAAATAGGGGCAATGTCTTTTGTAAATGTAAGGGTATCTTTTTCTAAGGTATGCTGCCTTGTCACTCTACATCCCCTAGTCATCTCTTGCTTATCAATAGGCTTCTGATTTGCTAAAATAGCATCTAGTGCATCTCTTAAATACGTTTCTGTAGGTGTTGATTTCTGTGTTTCGTAATCTAACCTATTATTTAAAGGACCTCTGAATATAATTTCTCTAGATGTTGGGTCAAGGATAATAGCTTCGGCAGTAATAGTAATATCTAAAGCGTCCGCTACGAGTTGTACATCATCACTAAGAACAGGGACTTCAAATTTAAAATCAGAACTTTCTTTAGCAATCGTATTCCTGTCATCTTGCATATTACTATTAATCATGAAAAATGTAAAACCTTCAGATTGATAGTTATCTACTATTTCATGAAAATCAGATAATGCATTTCGTACAATAGGACATCCATTTCCTTGAACAAATAATACGATAGCTTTGCTATCATTATACGTAGATAATCTATGAAAACCACCTGATGCATCATACAATGCATAATCGTTTATTCTAGCATCAGGAATTGCTACTGGAATTTCTTTGCATGCAGAAAGGCATAATAAGCATAAAAACAGGTATGTAAATGTCTTTTTCATTAGGTGACAAAAATAAATAAATCGTACGTATTATCTCTGTTAAAATGGATGTTATGCTCTGCTTGTTCTAGGGTATAGTTTTGTGAATATAACACCTGCGATTATAGATAATAAAAAGGAAGGGGCTAATACATCTAGTTTTTCAAAATAAATCCCAATCCCATCTATTTCTTGAACCACAAACTTAAATATAGGAACACATAAAAAACCTGTAATCATAGAAGCAAGCGCTCCTTTTTCTGAATACTTTTTCCAGAATAATGACAAAATAATAACGGGGCAAAATGTAGCGGCGATACCAGACCATCCAAAAATGACAAACCAAAAAATAGTCCGATCTGGAGATAATATGGCAACAGACATGGCTATAATTAAAGCAACCACAGCAAGTGCTAATGTGATTAATCTTGAAATTCGAGTCAGTTTTTTTTGTGCTACTTCAGGATTGATAATTTTTTGATAAAAATCTCTAGACAAGGAACTTGAAGCCACTACAATTAGAGAATCTATTGTAGACATAATTGCTGATAATACAATAGCAATATAAATAGCAACGATAGTTAGCGGTAGTAGATTTTCTATCATCATAATTAAAACACCTTCTCCTGCGGTACCCAAAACTGCTTCTGGATCTTGACCAATAGAGGTGTATAAATAACGCCCTAATAATCCTATAGTAACTGCAGCAAAATCTGTGAGTAGTGTAAATAAGATAGCTACCCATTTTCCTTTATCTATTTCAGCTTCATTTTTTACTGACATAAACCGAACGTAGATTTGCGGAGATCCTAAAAATCCAAGTCCAATCATTGCAAATCCTAGTATGGTAAATACAGTAAGTGTTAAGTCTGAAGTATCTCCCCAAATACTCGTAAGGTTTGGATCTATTTGGGTAAGGCCTTCCACAATACTTCCTCCGTCATCAATAGATAACCAAGCTATAAATGGGAGACAAACGAGTCCGAAAAACATAAGTACGCCTTGGAAAAAATCTGACCAAACCGCTGCTAGGAATCCACCTATATACACATAGGCCATGACAATAATAAATCCTAAAATAGCTCCTGTGAAATAGTTGATGCCTAATAGCGATTCAAAGGCTTTTCCTGTAGCGTCTATTTGCGAACTTACATAGATCACAACAAACAAGGAAAGCGCTGTAGCCGCTACTTTACGTATGGTTTTTCTTCCAGTGTCAAAATGACTTTCTAAGTAATCAGGTACTGTAATGGAATCATACTTATCTGTAGCACGTTTAAAACGTTTGGCCATAAAAAACCAAGAAACACCTACGCCTAATACTTCTCCTAAAACTACCCAATAGGCAGAAAAACCAGCAATGGCACCCATTCCGGTAAGTCCTAGAAGTAACCATCCGGACTCCCCAGTAGCTCTCGCCGAAAAGGCTACTGCCCAATAGCCTAGTTTTTTACCGCCTACATAAAAATCACTAACCCCTTTTACTCTTCTGGAGGCTACAACACCTATGATAACAAGAATGGCAAAATATAATCCAAGAACGATAAGTTTGGTGAGCATGTGATTTGTTTTTTAGATCATTAATGTACGGCTTTCTGAATAAGTAGGGAGATGTTACTGTATATGCTTTCGCGAAAGCGTATAAAATCCGAATTAAAAAATAATCTTGACAAGATGAAGGTTGTTGGAAAAAGAAAAGGTCTTTGTATCATAACAAAGACCTTTTTGTATTCTATATATAACTGAAAACAATTAGTTGTCTATTCAGGAATAGCTAAATAATTGCCTGCCACGCTGTGGCTACATCATACCTGGCATTCCACCGCCCATCGGTGGCATTGCTGGTGCTGCATCTTCTTTAATATCTGTAAGTGCACACTCTGTAGTAAGAATCATACCTGATACAGAAGCTGCATTCTCTAAAGCAACACGTGTTACTTTTTTAGGATCGATAATCCCGGCTTTGATCATATCTGTATACTCTCCATTTTTTGCATTGTATCCGAAGTCTTTCTTTCCTTCAATTACTTTTGCAATAACAACAGAACCTTCACCTCCTGCATTTGATACAATAGTACGTAAAGGTTCTTCTACAGCACGATTTACGATTTGTACACCTGTAGCCTCATCTGCATTTTCAGTTTTTACTTTTGCAAGAGCTGTTTTAGCGCGTACAAGAGCAACACCCCCTCCAGCAACAATACCTTCTTCTACAGCAGCGCGCGTAGCATGAAGTGCATCATCTACACGGTCTTTTTTCTCCTTCATTTCAATTTCTGAAGCAGCACCTACATAGAGTACAGCAACCCCTCCAGCTAATTTAGCAAGACGCTCTTGTAATTTTTCTTTATCGTAATCACTTGTAGTGGTTTCTATTTGAGATTTAATTTCTCCTACACGTGCTTTGATCATTTTTTTGTCTCCAGCGCCATTTACAACAGTCGTGTTATCTTTATCTATAGTTACTGTTTCTGCAGTACCTAACATATCGATTGTTGTGTTTTCTAGTGTAAATCCACGTTCTTCAGAAACAACAGTCCCTCCTGTTAAGATAGCAATATCTTCTAGCATTGCTTTACGACGATCTCCAAATCCTGGTGCTTTTACAGCAGCAATTTTGAGCGCTCCACGTAATTTATTTACAACCAGTGTTGCAAGTGCTTCTCCATCTACATCTTCTGCAATAATAAGAAGTGGTTTTCCTGTTTGTGCCACGGGCTCCAATACAGGAAGTAAATCTTTCATAGAAGAGATTTTCTTATCAAAAAGTAAGATGTATGGGCTGTCTAATTCAGCTTGCATTTTCTCGCTGTTTGTAACAAAGTATGGAGATAAATATCCACGGTCAAACTGCATTCCTTCTACAACATCAACATAGGTTTCTGTTCCTTTAGCTTCTTCTACAGTGATTACACCTTCTTTTCCAACTTTTCCAAATGCTTCTGCGATAAGCTCTCCAATAACACTATCGTTATTTGCAGAGATAGAAGCTACTTGTTCGATCTTTTTTGAAGAGTTCCCTACTTTGGTAGTTTGCTTTTCTAAATTCTCAACGATTGCGTGTACAGCTTTATCAATACCGCGTTTTAAATCCATTGGATTTGCGCCAGCAGCAACGTTTTTAAGTCCTTCTTTTACGATAGATTGTGCAAGTACTGTAGCGGTTGTTGTACCGTCACCTGCAAGATCATTTGTTTTTGAAGCAACTTCCTTTACCATTTGAGCGCCCATGTTTTCAAGAGCATCTTCTAATTCTATTTCTTTTGCAACAGTCACCCCATCTTTTGTTACGTGTGGAGCACCAAATGATTTGCTTATAATTACATTACGTCCTTTTGGTCCTAATGTTACTTTTACTGCATTAGCAAGAGCATCTACACCACGCTTAATACCGTCACGTGCTTCGATGTCAAATTTTATATCTTTTGCCATGATAATCTTTTAGATTGTCATCTCCGCAAAGGCGGAGACCTTTTGGTTTATAAATTAATGTTTTGAGTTGCGATTTATACGCTTTCGCGAAAGCGTATATCTGAAAATGTAAACGTAAACTAGTTACAGTGTTAGGATTCAGATATGCTACTATTATATGATTGCAAGAATATCTTCTTCTTTCATAATCATATAATCTTTACCGTCTAGTTTAAGCTCAGCGCCTGCATATTTCCCATAAATCACAGTGTCTCCTGTTTTTACAGTCATATCGTAATCTTTTTTACCAGAGCCTACGGCAACAACCTTTCCTTTTTGTTGTTTTTCTTGTGCCGAATCAGGAATGTAAAGTCCAGATGCGGTTTGCGTCTCTGCTGGTAGTGGTTCTATCACTACACGATCAGCAAGTGGTTTAATGTTTAAAGCCATTTTTTGATTCGTATTTATTAAGGTTAAATAAGTTGAAATTTATACTAGTTTAGTAGTCAGAAATTATGCCAGTCATTGTATGCTGACAAATTTACAGCGCAAATGACATAGTAGTATTAAAACAAAAATGCCAACTTAAAAAGCTGGCATTTTGATAGCAAATATATGCAATGTGTTATTTTAAAGAGTATCGTTTGTTGTTGTGTTATTTGTTGGTGGTACAGTAACTGGAGCCGTTGTTTGTGTTGCATTCTCATCAAATACTTGAGATTCGTTTCCGTCTCCTCCAAAAATGGTGATATTACTTAATAATATAAGTACTAATAATAATGTTGCTAATCCCCAAGTTGCCTTGTCAAGAAAGTCTGTAGTTTTTTGAACACCTCCTAATTGTTGTGTTCCTCCTCCTCCAAAAGAAGAAGATAATCCTCCACCTTTAGGGTTTTGTACCATAATTACTACGACTAGTAAAAAAGCTACGATAACGATTAATACTAAAAATATATAAAATGTACTCATAATTCTTTATTTTTCTTCTAATTGCTCTACGGCCCGAATTTGGTCTGCAAAGAAACCACTTTTTTCTGGATATTTCAAACTTAAAATTCGATAAGCTTGCTTTGCTTTTTTAAAGTTTTTTTGCTCTACATATACACGCGCTAAAGTCTCTGTCATTAAGGCTTCAGAAGGCGTGATGGATTCTTTTGCAAGATTTTTTTTGGGTGCTGGCGTGGCTGGTGAAAACTCAATTTTAGGATTGGATTCTATAAAAGAGTCTACAATAGCTTGTTTACGCTTCTTTGTTTGGGTATCTGTAACGTTTGTTTTTGACGTTTCTGTAGATGCTGTTTTTTCAGTATTGTCTTTTGATAGTGTTGTAGCTTCTTTTTTTGATGGTCTCTCTCTTGTTATAGGTGAAAATTTAGAGAGTTGTAACCATTCTTGAAAAGAGTGTACCTCATTCTGATCAAAATTTAAGGGTTTCCCAATAGATAGGATTTCATTTGGAGAACGTTTTGTGATCTCTGAATTTTCTTTTTCTACAAATAGATTTGGATCTAAAATTTTTGAAGCTTTTTCTTGCTCTTCTTCTTGCACTTGCAGTGACACGTCATGAAGCCCTTCAATCTGTAAGGCTCTTAAGTGTATTTCTTGCTCTTTTATCTGAGTACTTATTTCGTTTTGTGTAAATACATCTGAAGTAATGTATTCAAATAAAACAGCTCTATCGGTTGTATGTGCTGCTGTTATTTTGAGTGCCTTGTTATACGCAAAGCTCTCTTGGTTTTTAAGTCCTTTTATATATAAAGCATGTGCACTCTGGAAATAAGGGAATTCATCAATCAACCCCCTAATGTCTGTTGTATGAGCACTTGAAATATTTTCAGGGTGTTCTAAGAGATATGTAAATGCTTGTGTATTCATTACCACTTAGCGAGTGATTCATTAACAATATCTTGTGTAATACGATCAAAAATTTCTTCTAGTGCTGTATCTAGATCGCTTCCTATTAATTGAGTGGTTGCAGATACATCTGAGAAGAAAGAAAAACGTCTTTCAAAATCATCTTCGCCATCTGTTTTCGTATTGTTATAATAACGTACGTTCACAGTAATGGTAAGTCTGTTTTGAGCTGCCGTATTTTCAGAAGTGGAGGCTTGTGGAGCAATGTAATACTCAACAATTTCACCTTCAAAGAGGAGTTCTCCATTATTAGAAACTAAGCTCAGATTTGTTTGATCTTGAATTAAATCTTGCAAGGCAAAAGTAAATGTACGGTCAATACCTGGCTCTACAATAGGCGCTTGATTTTGGAAAAAATTGACTTGAAAGGTTTTTATGTTTTCGTCAATAGAGATGCCATTAAATGAATAAATCCCGCATCCTTGAAAGGTTAGGAAACATAAAATAGCACAAAATAAAGTAGTTGTTTTTTTCATACCGATATAACGGCTAGTGTCTGTTAAAATTCCTTAAGCAATATACAATGATCTTATAAAATTATAAGTCAAATTGTTTAATCTTTCTGTATAATGTACGTTCGCTTATTCCTAACTCGTCTGCTGCAGCTTTACGCTTACCGTTATGGCGCTCTAATGATTTTTTAATAAGCTCTAATTCCTTATCGTGTAGCGAAAGGGTTTCTTCTTCTTCTATCTCTTCAGCAAAGTGATATGGATCTTCTTTAGATTCTTGAATAGGAGGTGGCGTCGCAATAGGAGTGACTGGTGTTGCCTTCTCTGGAATATGTAAAACTTCCATCACTTCCTCTGCAGTATCATAGCTTTCTTCCTTATTATATATTTTGTTTATAAGAGTCTCATTTTCTTCTCTTACATCTGCCGTATTTCCATTTTTCATGAGTTCCAATGTTAGCTTTTTGAGATCATTTAGATCGGCTTTCATGTCAAATAATACTTTGTATAAAATCTCACGTTCATTGGAAAAATCTGAAGATTCTTTTTTCTCTATAACTGCGGGGAGTTTACTTCCCGTATCTGGCAGATAATTACGTATCGTATCTGCTGTAATAGAACGATTTTGTTCTAAAACGGATACCTGTTCTGCTACATTACGTAACTGTCTAATATTACCCGACCATCTATATTGAATAAGTAATTGTGTAGCTAACTCATCAAGACGAATGGTAGGCATCTTATATTTCATCGCAAAATCTGATGCAAATTTTCTAAATAAGAGATGAATGTCGTTTTTGCGCTCTCTTAATGGAGGAAGATTAATTTCTACGGTACTTAATCTGTAGTAAAGATCTTCTCTAAATTTCCCTTCTTTGATGGCTTCAAACATATGCACATTGGTAGCTGCTACAATACGTACATCTGTTTTTTGGGTTTTAGAAGATCCTACTTTTAGAAACTCACCATTTTCTAAGACACGAAGTAAACGTACTTGTGTGGGTAATGGGAGTTCACCTACTTCATCTAGGAAAATAGTACCGCCATCTGCCACTTCAAAGTATCCATTTCTAGTTTGAGTAGCTCCTGTAAAGGCTCCTTTTTCGTGACCAAAAAGTTCACTGTCTATCGTTCCTTCTGGAATCGCTCCACAGTTTACAGCAATGTATTTATTATGTTTTCTATGTGATAACGAATGGATAATTTTTGGAATACTTTCTTTTCCCACACCAGATTCCCCAGTAACCAATACCGAAATATCTGTGGGTGCTACTTGAATTGCTTTTTCAATAGCACGATTTAGTTTAGGATCATCTCCTATAATTCCAAATCGTTGTTTTGTAGTTTGTATTCCTTCCATATGTATGCCCGCGAAGGCGGGTATCTTTTTTAATTTTTTATACGCTTTCGCGAAAGCGTAATTATCTATGCTATTATTCTTGCCAGTAAGCGGCATATCCTACTGGTTCACCTATGAGTGTTCCAGTAGTGCATTCTGTAATTTTCACATCTACATAGTCTCCTATTTTATAGGTGTCTTTTGGAAAGACCACGACAATGTTTTGATCATTACGACCACTCCATTCGTTTTCATTCTTTTTAGATTGTTTTTCAATAAGAACTTCTACGGTTTGGTGTAAATACTTCTTTAAATTATCACGGGACATGTCTCTTTGTAAGTCAATCACTTCTTGAAGACGACGTTTTTTAATTTCTAACGGAATGTCATCTTCCATCTTACGTTCAGCCAATGTTCCCGGACGTTCTGAATAATAGAACATAAACCCATAATCATACTTTACATAGTCCATAAGAGCTAGCGTATCTTGATGATCTTCTTCGGTTTCTGTTGGGAATCCAGTAATCATGTCCTGACTAATTCCAATATCTGGAATTAATTGCTTGATATTATCAATAAGTGTTCTGTATTCAGCAGCTGTATGCTGACGATTCATAAGCTTTAAGATACGATCGCTACCACTTTGTACAGGTAAGTGTATATAATTACAAATGTTTTTATGCTTTGCCATTACCTCAATAACATCTAGTGTCATATCCTGAGGATTGCTTGTAGAGAAACGAATACGAAGTTTTGGATGTGCTGTTGCCACCATATCCATAAGTTGAGCAAAATCTACCGCAGTAGCTTTAGCCATCTCGCTTGCTTTTTCAAAATCTTTTTTGAGTCCGCCGCCATACCATAAATAGGAATCTACATTTTGACCTAATAACGTAACTTCTTTATATCCTTTAGAAACCAAATCTTGTACTTCTTCCAAAATAGACTGCGGATCACGACTACGCTCACGACCTCTTGTGAATGGAACTACGCAAAATGTACACATATTATCACATCCTCTGGTAATAGATACAAATGCAGTGACTCCATTGGTTTGAAGTCTTACAGGTGATATATC
The DNA here is from genome assembly GCF_947492535.1 of uncultured Dokdonia sp. Taxonomy (GTDB): domain Bacteria; phylum Bacteroidota; class Bacteroidia; order Flavobacteriales; family Flavobacteriaceae; genus Dokdonia. The sequence continues at coordinate 154,020 of NZ_CANLNH010000010.1, forward strand.
TCCATACGTTTCTTCTTTAGAAAGAATCACATTAATAGCATCGCGTCCTTCTTCTACCTCACTTAAGAGATTTGGGATATCCTTATAAGCATCTGGACCTACAACAAGATCTACGATTTTTTCTTCTTCTAAAAACTTACTTTTTAAGCGTTCAGCCATACAGCCTAAAACGCCTACTTTCATTTTAGAATTTTTCTTTCTTTTAACTGCTTGGTACTTTTCAAGTCTTTTACGAACAGTAATTTCTGCTTTTTCACGAATAGAACACGTGTTTACAAGAACGAGATCTGCTTCCTCAAGGTCTTGTGTTGTGTTATATCCTTCTTTAGCAAGTATAGAGGCAACAACTTCACTGTCAGAAAAATTCATTTGGCAACCATAGCTTTCTATAAAAAGCTTTTTGCTATTGTTTGCATTTCCTTCTACAACTAATGCTTCTCCTTGTTTATTTTCGTCTATTATTTTCTCCATTCTTTTGATTGACTCTATATTAATTGTCAATGATCGTGCAAAGATACAGTTTACAACGCATTGTGACAAAGTGTCAGTTTTATTTTTGAGTCTAGTTTTACTACTTTAGAGCGGTATTGAAGAATACTATCGTAAATATCATCCTCACTATATGCAAAAAGCTTTTTTTAATTGCTTTTGTTGTATTTTTTCTTTCCTGTAAGGAATCAATGTTAGATTCTTCAAGTTCTTATATCTATTTAGCACATACAAGACTTGATACTAACGATGGTTTGTATGATAAGGTATATGATATTGATTTTTCTAATTATGATATGACATTGTTAGGAGGTGATTTAAGTATGAGTTCATTCTCTAGAAAGGAAGTGATATTACCTCACTTAGATAGTATTTTTAATTTCAAGAGTCCTAATACACTTTGGAGTGTTGGAAATCATGATAATGTGCCAAATAAAAGATTTTATGAAACAACCTTAAAAAATAAATACCATGCCTATCAGAAAGATGATGTGACATTTATTACTTTAAACTCTCAAGATAGTCTAAGTTCTATCATAGGAAATCAGAAAACATTTTTGTTTTCTGTATTAGATACGATACAAACAACATCTGTTTTATTAATGACTCATAAATTGATTTTTATGAATGACCATCCGGTATTGGATGAGAAAATTAGTACGGTTTGTAATGCAGGGAAGGGAAACTGCTTTCATTGTCATAATACTAATAATTTTTATCAAGATATTTATCCTAAGCTTTTGGAGGTAAAAAAGAGAGGAATACACGTTTTGTGGGTAGGGGGTGACCTTGGATATAAGACTTCTGAGTTTGAATATATAGACGATCAAGGGATTGTGTTTCTGGGGAATGGGTTCTGGTATAAGAAAGAACGGAATAAAGTATTACTTTTTTCAAAAACTAAAGATAAAACATTAACCTATACTTTTGTTCCTGTAGATACGCTTCTTCAAGATCAAACAAAAGCATTAAAAATAGCTCCGTCTAAATAATTTCTATTTTTTTCGACTAACGAATTATTGACTGTATAATTCTATGAAACACATTACTTATTGTATGAATATATTTTTAAACAATACGCTTATTTCTAAAAATATAGTTTTGCAATTTGTTTTCTTTTTTTTTAGTGTGGTTGGTTTTTCACAAGAACCCTATACCCAACAAGTTTCATTACAACATGATAATGATTTTGTTTTTGCAATAGATCGTTATTATACAGCAGGTACTTTTTTAGGATACAGTCGTTTACTAGAAGGAGATTTTATATTTAAAAGAGAACAAGACGCACCTATACAATTAGATGTGCGTTTAGGGCAAGAAACATATACCCCTAGAGAACTTTTTGAAAGAGATTTTGATCTTTTTGAACGTCCGTATGCTGGATATTTATTTGTGTCAGGACAATTGTCTAAAGTGAAAAAATCACAAATTTGGTTGCTTCAAGCAGAGTTTGGATTAGCAGGTCCTCAATCGTTGGCAGGAGATATTCAGGTAGCATATCACGAACTCATAAATACATTTATCCCGGTATGGGAAGGACAAATAGCAAATAGTACTCATGTGAATTTTCAAGGGCACTATATTTCAAATATTGATCTAAATGAATCTTATTTGTTTAAAAACATTTCGCTACAGTCGTCAGTGTCTCTTGGTACTAGACTATCGTATCTAGAACAAGGAGTGAAAACGTACATAGGAAAACGATCCTCTATAGCTACGAGTTCTGCTTTTAATCGTATAGGGAGTGTTAAAGAATTTTATGGCTATGCAGGACTTGCATATAGATATGTTATAAATAATGCACTTATAGAAGGGCATCCGTTTGGAGATAATTCTCCATTTACATTAGATGCAATAGCTTCTATAGGAAGATTTGAATCTGGGATTGTCTATCGAGAAGGACGAACTACATACAGTATAGTGTATCACTATAATACAAAAGAAACAGCAAGAGAAGGGCGTTTACAGTATGCAGCCATGACAATTGCGAGGACTTTCTAGGTTATGTAATTGTTATCTCTATATATACAAACGCAACCATTATACTATTCAGGTATCTTATTGGTATACTATTAATCTATTTTAGAATATCAATCATGAAAAAAAATATCTTTTTATTATTTCTGAGCACTTTTACATTGTTTTTTTCTTGTAACAATGATGACACCAGATTTGAAACTATCATTGTAGCCAATGCAGTACTTGAAAATAAAGACAGTATACGAACCTCTGTTGCTGTAGAATCAGAACAACCTATTAATGAATCTGGAAAAATATATACATATACAAACTATGTTTTTGTAAATGATCGTAACCTAGGAATCCATGTTATTGATAATCGTATTCCTGAAAACCCACAGAAAATATCATTTTTAAAAATCCCGGGTAATTTTGATATTGAAGTTCGTAATGATATACTATATGCAGATAGTTATTCTGATTTAGTGTTGTTTGATATTTCAGATATAGATAATATCACATTGATTGAACGATATGAAGACGTGTTTAATGATTTTGGTTTTTCACAAGCATCATTGACAGAGCCTTTTGATCAAGTAAATTACGGTGATTATGACCCTTCAGAATCTTTTATAGTAGACTGGACGTATACAGAAATACAAGTAGAGGTTCAAGATTTTGAAGGTGATTTTGCTCTGGAAGATGCGGCGGTTACTGCTGGTGATGTAACTGGACAGGGCGGGTCTTTTGCGAGATTTAAGATTGTAGACTCGTATCTATATGCAGTAGATTTTTCAGACCTCTATGTTTTTGATATTGGTACTCCTGGGGTTGCAAGTGCTCTAGGTCAGCAAGGGATTGGATGGCAAATAGAAACGATCTTTAATAAAGACGATTACCTTTATATAGGAAGCCAGAACGGAATGCTTATATACAATATTGAAAACAGAACACAACCGGAGTATGCCTCAGAAATTAGTCATTGGGAAGGGTGTGATCCAGTAGTTGTAGATGGGGATTATGCATACCTTACGCTAAGAGGAGGAAATCTATGTGGGCAACAGTCTAGCATACTGGAAGTAATTAATATCGCAGATAAAAGCAATCCATACTCTGTGCGTGAGTATACAATGCAAGAACCTTATGGTTTAGGTATTAAAGAAGACTTATTATTTGTAAGTGACGGGCCTAATGGATTTCAGATTTATGACAAAACAAACCCTGAAGATTTAGAGCTTGTGCAAGTGATTGAAGATATCAATGTATTTGATGTTATTCCCCTTGAAAATAAATTACTCGCCATTGCAAATAATATACTTTATCAATATTCATATGAAACAGATGGACTGACGCTGATTAGTGAGTTTGTGATTAATTAAAGTTTAAAATATAGTATAATACAAAGAGTGTTATTCTAAATAGCACTCTTTTTTATGTCATAAATTCTCTTATTTTTACCAAAAACCAAGAAATCAATGACTTTTACAGAACTTCAAAAAAGGATTAATCAAAATGCACCTGTAGATTTTGGAGATGTATTTTCAAAAGCATTTAATTTATTTCAAAAAATATGGGTAGAGGGGTTTGTTATGCAGCTCATCGTATTTGGAGTTTTAGTGGGGGTGATGTTTGTGCTATATATACCTATGTTGGCAGGAGTTCTCATTGTAGATACTACTACTTTTGAAACAAGTAGTGAGTTGCCGGGAATTATATTTCTAATTGGTATGTTTTTCTTTTATCTTTTTTTTATCATGGCTATGATCTTTTTTTCTACAGGACTTCAAGCGGCATTTTATCGTCAAATTCGTATGAAGGATCGAGGCATGGAAAATGAACGTGGTGTTTCTTGGGGGATGTTTTTTAAGAAAAAGTATTTTACAAAGTTGTTGTTACATTCATTAGCTACTTTAGGAATTGTTGTTGCTTCCTACTTGTTGTGTTTTTTTCCCATATTATATGCAATTGTACCCTTGCAATTTATAAGTGTAATTTTCGCTTTTAATCCTGAGTTGTCAGTAAAAGAGTTGATTACAGCATCCTTTACTATAGGAACAAAAAAATGGGGGATTGCTTTTGGATTGACAATTGTATGCTCTTTTTTGGCTCAAATGGTAGGCTTCATGATGTGCGGGATTGGTGTGTTATTTACAGCTTCTTTTGTGTACTTACCAGTCTATTTTATCTATAAGGAAGTCATTGGATTTTATGAAGATGACGAGACAATTGCTCAAATAGGAGCTTAGGTAATTTCTTTTTTATACGCTTTCGCGAAAGCGTAACCAGTTGTAAAACAATTATTTTTGTTAGATTTTTTTTGGTCTTTTTAAAGAGAATTATGCAACTAAGATTTTTAAATTAAATATTTAATCTACTTTTGTATTCCCAAAAAAGGAAAGTATGGCAAAGAATCTCGTCATTGTAGAGTCACCTGCAAAGGCAAAAACTATTGAGAAATTTTTAGGAGAAGACTATAAAGTTGAAAGTAGTTTCGGTCACATAGCAGATTTACCATCTAAGGAATTAGGTGTAAATGTAGAAGGTGATTTTAAGGCAAATTATATTGTCTCAGACGATAAGAAAAAAGTGGTAAAGAAACTGAAGGATCTTGCAAAGAAGGCTGAAATGGTTTGGCTAGCTAGTGATGAAGATCGGGAAGGAGAAGCAATCGCTTGGCATTTAGAACAAGAGTTAGGATTAGTTCCTGAACGTACCAAACGTATTGTTTTTCATGAAATCACAAAAACAGCCATCAAAAGGGCTATAGAAAATCCTAGAAAAATAGATTACCATCTTGTAAATGCACAACAAGCACGTAGAGTGTTGGATCGTTTGGTAGGATATGAACTTTCTCCAGTATTATGGCGTAAAGTAAAAGGAGGATTGTCTGCAGGAAGAGTACAGTCTGTTTCTGTGCGACTTATTGTAGAACGAGAAAGAGAAATTCAGAAGTTTTCTGCTGAAGCCTCTTATAGAGTGGATGCTTCATTTGTGAATCAAAGTGGAAAAGCTTTTAAAGCAAAGCTTCCTAAAAATATAGTTAGCAAGAATCTAGCACAAGAATTCCTTGCAAAAAATGCGACTGCTCAATTTAAAGTAGCATCCCTTACTACAAAACCAGCATCAAAATCGCCGGCACCTCCATTTACAACATCAACCTTGCAACAGGAGGCAAGTCGTAAATTATACTTCTCAGTAAGTAAGACAATGACACTTGCACAACGTTTGTATGAAGCGGGGCTTATCACATACATGCGTACAGATAGCGTTAACTTATCTGTAGATGCTAAAAATGCAGCAAAAGAAGAAATTATATCTGCATATGGAGATGCCTTCAGTAAAGAGCGTAACTATAAAGGTAAATCAAAAGGAGCGCAAGAAGCTCACGAAGCCATTAGACCTACAGATTTCTCTAAACATACGGTCAATATAGATAGAGATCAAGCTAGATTATATGAGCTTATTTGGAAGCGAGCGATTGCTTCTCAAATGAGTGAAGCAAAATTAGAACGTACCAATGTTCAAATTGCTTCTTCTGCAGGAACAGATAATTTTACAGCAAACGGAGAGGTGTTGAAGTTTGAAGGTTTCTTAAAAGTATATTTAGAAGGACATGATGATGAAGATACTGAAGAAACAGGATTGCTTCCAGCATTAAAAGAAGGAGAAACACTTTCTAATAATAGTATTACAGCAACAGAAAGATTTACAAGACCCCCCTATAGATATACAGAAGCATCGCTGGTGAAGAAACTGGAAGAGCTTGGTATTGGAAGACCATCTACATATGCTCCTACAATTACGACCATCCAAAATCGTAAGTATGTTGAAAAAGGAACTATAGACGGAAAAGAACGATCCTATGATGTGCTTACGCTTTCAAATGGACAAGTTGCTGAGAAAAAGTTAACAGAAACCGTTGGTTCTGATAAAGGAAAACTAGTACCTACAGATGTAGGGATGGTGGTAAATGACTTTTTAGTAAACCATTTTGAAAATATTCTTGATTACAATTTTACAGCAAAAGTTGAGCAAGATTTTGATGATATCGCAGAAGGAAAGCAGGAATGGACAACAATGATGAAAGAATTTTATCAAAAGTTCCACCCGCATGTGAAAGATGTCGAAAAAAATGCTGAAAGAGAAGTAGGAGAACGTATATTAGGAACAGATCCAAAAACTGGAAAGCCTGTAAGTGTACGTTTAGGTAAGTTTGGTCCTATGGTTCAGATAGGGACGGTAGAAGATGAAGAAAAACCACAATTTGCTAGTTTAGGTCCAGATCAACAATTAAGTAGTATTACATTTGAGGAAGCAATGGATCTTTTTAAATTACCTAAAGATTTAGGGGTTTATGAAGGAGAGGAGATACAGGTTAATAATGGTCGTTTTGGTCCGTATGTACGTTTCGGAAAAATATTTGTTTCGCTTCCTAAGGGAAGAGACCCTATGGATGTAGACCTTGATGAGGCTATTGTTTATATAAAAGAAAAACAAGCGGCAGATGCCCCTATATACACCTACGAAGACTTGCCTGTTCAGAAAGGAACAGGGCGATTTGGTCCTTTTATAAAGTGGAATGGGATGTTTATTAATGTTAATAAAAAATATGACTTTGATAATCTCTCAGATGCAGATATCGTTCAGTTGATTGAAGATAAGAAGCAAAAAGAGATCGATAAGGTGATTCATAATTTTGAAGCTGAAGGAATACGCGTAGAAAAAGCGCGTTGGGGACGCTCTAATATTATAAAAGGTAAAATTAAGATTGAGTTGCCTAAAACAGTTGATGCTTCAAAATTAACACTAGAAGAGGTGCAGGATATTATAGAGAAGCAAGCACCTAAAAAGAAAACAACACGTAAAAAAGCAACTACAAAAAAGAAATAAACTATGACATTTGATTTTTTGTTGCCAGTAACAGATGTAGCCATAGCGCATATTCAGTTATTGCATCATCAGTGTATAGGCAATACAATTAGAGTCCATAGTGAGCATGAAGGTTTTCCTGATTTAAATGGTGTTAAAATAGCTTTTGTTGGCATACGTGAAAACAGAAGAGATCAGAATCATTTAGGTGAAAAAATATCATTTACAGAGATTAGAAGAGCTTTTTATGAGTTGTTTCCGGGTAATTGGCATACACAGATAGCAGATCTTGGAGATATAGACAAAGGAGATAGTGTTGAAGATACGTACTTTGCAGTCAGAACGATTACAGAGACACTTGTTAAAAAAAGTATTATTCCTGTCTTTTTGGGAGGAAGTCAAGATTTAGTATATCCCATATATAGATCTTATGATAATTTAGATCAAATGGTAAATCTTGTAAATGTAGATAGTCGGTTTGATTTAGGCGATACAAGTAAGCCATTAGAAAATCATTCGTATGTAGGTAGGATTATTGTAGATAAACCCTATAACTTGTTTAATTATAGCAATATAGGCTTTCAGACATATTTTAATCCTCAAGAAGAGATTGACCTTATGGATCGATTATATTTTGATGCATATCGTCTTGGAAATGTCACTGCTCATATAAAAAGTGTAGAGCCTGTTATGAGGGATGCAGATATTGTTGCTGTAGATATGGGATCTATAAAAAGTAGTGAATTAAGCTATAGACATAATAAAATACCAAATGGTTTCGAAGGAAAAGAAATTTGTGCAATATGTAGATATGCAGGAATTAGTGACAAAGTAAGTTCTTTTGGAATCTTTGAATATAAAAATGATGCGCATGAAGAAACGGCAGCAATGCTTGTCGCCCAAATGCTCTGGTATTTTGTAGAAGGAGTTAATTATAGAACAAATGAAGATTTAGATGTAGAAAAAGGAAGTTTTATTACATATCAAGTGCCTGTTGACGATGAGGTACTTACGTTTTATAAGAGTAAAAAAACAGAAAGATGGTGGATAGAAATACCATTTATTTCAGGTTTGAATAATAAATTGAAAAGGCATACGTTATTACCTTGCACGCATCAAGACTATTTAGATGGCTGTAACCAGAATATCCCAGAAAGATGGTTTAAGGCGCGCAAAAAGAATGAGGTATAACCAGTACTAACTAAAAATAGAATGAAAGGTTTTCGGGAAATAAATTGTTTATTTCAAAATAAATAAATAGGTTTACGCCCTAAAATCTAGAATACTTAACCTATATCCTATGAAAAAGTGTGTTGCATTTATTGCGATAATGACTTTGTTATACAGTTGTGGCAAAGGAAACGATCGAGGAGAACTTGTCGGTGTTAAAGGCAAGAGCTGGCATCCAGAGAAACCTTACGGAATGACCCTCATATCAGGAGGTGCGTTCATAATGGGAAAAAGTGATGACGACATCGCTGCTGTAGAAGACGCCCCTACAAAAACAGTGACAGTTCGTTCATTCTATATGGATGAAACAGAAATTACAAATTCAGAGTATAGACAGTTTGTAAATTGGGTTAGAGACTCAACAGTACGAACTAAGCTTGCTATTATGGCAGATGACTTAGGAGAGACCCCAGGTAGTGGAGGTATCGGTGACTTTGCATTTGCTGATGGTGATACGGAAAACTTAAATCCATATCAACAGTATATGTATGATAACTATTACGGATTAGGCGAGACTGGTTTTGAAGGTCGTAAGCTTAATAAAGAAATAGATATCATATGGGATACAAATGAATATCCAGATGAGTATTACTCAGAAGTAATGGATACTATGTATATCCCTATTGAAGAGGCATACAATGGTCAACGTACTATTGATGTTGATAAACTTGAATTTAGATATACATACTTAGATATAGAAGCTGCTGCAAGAGTTAAAGATGGTAAGCGTAAAGATTATATCAAAACAGAAAGAGTAAAAGTGTATCCTGATACTACTGTATGGATTAAAGACTTTGCATATTCATACAATGAGCCTATGCATAATGATTATTTCTGGCATGATGCTTATGGAGATTATCCTGTAGTAGGTGTAGATTGGATGCAAGCAAAAGCATTTTGTGAGTGGAGAACACTTCATAAAAATGAATATCAAAAAACAAAGAAGAGACAATTTGTAAATCGTTTTAGACTTCCTGGAGAAGCTGAGTGGGAATATGCTGCTCGTGGTGGATTAGAAGGAGGAGATTTTCCTTGGGGAGGTCCTTATGCTAAAAATGATAGAGGTTGTTTCTTAGCAAACTTTAAACCTTTACGTGGTGATTATGGTGCAGATCAGGCATTATATACCGTAGAGGCAGATGCATACGAGCCTAACGATTACAACTTATACAACATGGCTGGTAACGTTTCAGAATGGGTAGCGTCATCCTACGACCCTAACTCATATGAATATATGTCTACAATGAATCCTAATGTAAATGACATTTCTAATAGAAGAAAAGTGATACGTGGCGGTTCATGGAAAGATGTAGCTTATTTTCTTCAAGTAAGTTCTCGTGATTATGAATACCAAGATTCAGCGCGTAGCTATATTGGATTCAGAACAGTACAAGACTTCTTAGGACTTGATGAAAAGGTGAACTTACGCAAGGCACCTAAATAAAATGTATTTAATTACCCCAAATTATATTTAACTAAATCTAAACCTTAACTAAAAAAACTAAATTATCATGGCAAAATCGAAATCTGGTAAGAAATTAATGAATATGGTCTACGGACTTGGAGCAGCAGTTGTAATTGTTGGAGCATTATTTAAAATTATGCACTGGCCTTTTGGAAACGAAATGCTTATTATAGGATTACTTACAGAAGCAGCTGTATTTGTTGTTTCAGCTTTTGAATCAGTAGATGAAGACCTAGATTGGTCATTAGTATATCCTGAATTAGCTGGAGGTCAATCAAAAGGAGGGAAGAAAGAGGCACCAAAAGATGCTGAAGGTCTTTTATCTCAAAAATTAGACAACATGCTTAAAGAAGCTAAAATTGACGGAGAGTTAATGGCAAGCTTAGGAAGTAGTATTCGCAACTTTGAAGGAGCAGCTAAAGAAATTTCACCTACAGTAGAAGCAATGAATTCTACAAAGAAATATAGCGAAGAGATGGCTCTTGCTGCAGCTCAAATGGAATCATTAAACAGCCTTTACAAAGTTCAAGTAGAATCTTCTAGCCGTCAAGCTGAGATCAATGAGCAAGTAACTGCTAATGCAGGGAAGCTTAAAGAACAAATGGAAAGCCTAGCTACAAACCTTTCTTCTCTTAATGGAGTATACGGAGGTATGTTATCTGCAATGTCTAAATAATTTAAGTTAGTTACTATAACTAATAACTAACCTTTAAAATTTTAAAGACATGGCAGGAGGAAAATTATCTGCAAGGCAGAAAATGATTAATCTGATGTATTTAGTGTTTATAGCTATGCTAGCACTTAATATGTCAAAAGAAGTGTTATCGGCATTTGGATCGATAAATGAAAAATTAGGAAGAGCAAATACAAGTTTTGAATCTAAAAACAATCTTGCATTAGCTGATCTTAAAAAGAAGTCAAGTGAGAATGAAGAGTTTGCAAAAGCTGCTAATACAGCACAACAAGCTGCTAATATCTCTAAAGAGTTTTATGATTTTTTAGCATCTGAAAAAGAAGCAATCTATGTTGGTAACAAAATAGAAGCTGATGCTAGAGATGATTATGAGACTATGGATAAGACTCAGTATCTTGATGAAAGATATTATAAAGGAGGAAAAGTTTCTAAAGAAGGTAAAGCTTTTCTAGATGCTATGGACAAGTATCGTAATGGTATGTTGCCCTTGTTAGCTGGAAATGATGCTTTAGAAAGTCAAGTTAAAGAAGACTTTAAAACCGATGCAGTAGAAATTGGAAAAGGAACTGGTAAAGTCAAAAAAGATTATATCAGTTATCATTTCGTTGGATTTCCAGCAGTATCAGCACTTACTAAAATGACTCAAATTCAAAATGATGTTAAAGTTGTTGAGAATGAGTTATTATCTAAATTACTTTCAGGGAATCTTAAAGAATTAGCATCTATAGATAATTATGAAACTGTAATGACGACTTCAAAAGGAGCATACTATACAGGATCTACATTTGATGGAGTACTTTCTTTAGGACGTGTAGATGCTTCTACAAAGCCTTCTCGTACAGAACTTAAACTAGATGGTAGAGCAATTCCTGATAGTAAAATTAGCTATGATGGAGGAAAACTAGTTCTTGGTGTAAATACTGGAGGAGTTGGAGATCATAGTATTACGGGATCATTATTCTACCCACAAGACGGGAAAGAAATTGAAGTAAAAGTAGATCAAAAGTTTACAACTATTAACAAGCCTAACTCTGCTACCATTGCAGCAGATAAGATGAATGTGGTATATCGTGGAGTACAAAATCCAATGACAATTACATTTGCTGGGGTTTCTGATAATAATGTAACTGCATCTGGTAATGGTCTTAAAAAGTCAAACGGATCAAAATACATAATGTCTCCAGGTACTGGAAAAGAAGTGACTATCAATGTTAATGCAAAATTACCTGACGGAGGAGGAACTGTAAGTGATAAAGCGACTTTCCGTATTAAAGATATACCGAGACCTACAGGAACAATGCGTAATGACGACGGTGGTGCATTAAAGATGACTAGAGAAGCTGTTGGTGGAGCACCTGTTGGAGCAAAATTAGTAGATTTTGATTTTGACCTTAATCTTAAAGTGAATAGTTTTAAGTTTAAAGCACCTGGATCTGCTACTGTATTAGTGCAAGGTAATAAGTTAAACCCTGCTGCTAAAAATGCACTTAAGAAAGCTAAAAGAGGTTCGACTGTGCAAATATTTGATATAAAAGCTAAAATACAAGGAAACTCATCATATAATCTGAGAAAAGTTTCTCCTGTGATTATTGAGTTAACAAATTAATAATTAATAATTATGAATCTTAAGAACCTAATTCTTATAGCGTTTGCGTTTATAATGACATCTTCTGTATTTGCACAGGGAAATATCCTGAATGCAAAGACTCCAGACGAAATGTTTGAAATAACAGAAGAGCAGAAAGCAAACGATAATGACGAACCACTTCCGTATGGATATGTAGAAAAAAGAGATGTTCTTTGGTCTAAAAATACATGGGAAGTAGTAGATCTAGATGAACGTGTAAATTTCCCATTGTATTACCCTATAGATACTATCAATATAGGTTCTGATAGACGTTCATTATACCAAGTCTTAATGAAAAACATTAAGAACGGAACTATAGATGCAATCTATGATGATTCATATTTTACTAATAAAATTACCTTAGATGATATCTCTGCTGCATTAGTAGTAACTGATACAGCTGATGATGGATTTAGAGAACTTAACGAAGGTCTTCCTATTTCTGATTATAATATCGAAACAAAAACAATCACTGCTCAAGATATCAATGCATATCATATGAGAGGGTATTGGTATGTTGATAAGCGCCAAGGTGAGTTGAAATATCGTTTGTTAGGTATTGCACCTGTATCAACTGATATTAACTTTATTGGTTCGGAAGATGAATTTGGTCAAGAACCTTTAGAATTGTTTTGGGTATGGTTCCCAGGAGCTAGAGAAGTTTTACATAAAGCAAAAGCTTTTAATAGGAAAAATACTTCGATGCCCATATCATTTGATCATTTATTGAATAGTAGACGTTTTAATGGTACTATATATAAAGAGGATAATGTGCAAGGAGACCGTAGGGTGAGCGGCTACATTAATAACAATGCAATGATGCAATTGTTAGAGTCAACCCGTATCAAAGAATCCATACGGAATTTAGAACAAGATCTCTGGAATTACTAAAGGTGATTTCATAAAATATAAAAGGCTATTTAGAAATTCTAAATAGCCTTTTTTATGCTTTCATCTTAGGAATGAAAATGTAACTATTAGTTTCCGTTCAATAGATAGTATCTTTGTCTCATATGCAAGAAGTAGATTATATTATTGTAGGTTTAGGGTTGGCAGGAATTGCTTTTTCTGAACAATTAGAAAGTGCCAATAAGTCATTTCTAGTTTTTGATAATGGTATAGATGGTGCTAGTCGTGTAGCGGCTGGACTATATAACCCCGTAATTCTAAAACGATATACCTTACCTTGGAAAGCAACAGAGCAGTTAGATATCGCCGTTCCTTATTTTAAACGAATAGAAGAGAAAATAGGAGCGCATTGTATTCAGAAATTACCTGTTCAAAAAATATTCTCATCTATAGAAGACCAAAATAATTGGTTTGCTGCTTCAGATAAACCAGAACTTAAACGTTTTATTTCGCCAGTACTTGTTCCAGATGACAATCAATACATTAATGCGCCTTATGCATATGGGGAAGTTATGGAAACAGGGAGGATTGATATAAAAATGCTTCAGCTTAAGTATCAAGCATATCTTGAATCTAAAAACGCTTTCGCGAAAGCGGACTTTGAATATTCAGAAATTGAATACACAGATCAAGGAATAATTTACAAGGGAATTCGGGCAAAACGGATTGTTTTTGCTGAAGGATATGGTCTTAAGAAGAATCCGTATTTTAAACATTTGCCGCTGGTTGGAAATAAAGGAGAGTATATTATTATAAGAGCTAAAGAGCTACAACTAACCGCTGCTATTAAAACATCTTTCTTTATAGTGCCTCTTGGAGATGATTTGTATAAAGTAGGCGCTACATTTAATTGGGAAGATAAAAATACAATACCTTCAAAAGAAGCGAGGGAAGAATTGATAGAGAAATTAGCATCTTTAGTTTTTTGTGCATATGAAATTGTAGACCAAGAAGTTGGAATTCGTCCTACAGTGGGTGATCGCAGAGCATTGTTAGGTGTGCACCGGGAGCATTCGCAATTGGTTGTTTTTAATGGTTTGGGTACACGTGGTATTATGATGTCTGCTATGTTAGCAAAACACCTTTTTAATCATTTAGAAAATGGTGAAGATTTATTAAAAGAAGTAAATATTACTCGTTTTGGAAAAAAAATAAAAGGCGCTATGCATTAGCAAACTGATCCTTAGTCTTGTCGTACTTCATAAAGAAGTTAATCCATATATTTCGCGAAAGCCTCATGATGATTGGTAGGAATACAATCATAGTACCTGCAATAGCAAAAAAAGTATTGAGTAATGTGGCTCCAATAAAAAAGTAAGTAATCGCAAACGCGATACCTGCAAAAATAATCCCGACAGGATAACTCACATACATAGCTCCATAAAAAAAAGAAGGCTCAATCTTATATTTAGTGTCGCAATGAGAGCATCGCTCTTGCATATCTAATGTTTGTGATAAGATATATGGATTCGATTCTTTATACATGGATTCGTTCTGACAAACAGGACACTTGCCAAATAGAATACTATTGATTTTTGTTCCTTTTAAAAATGCCATAATGAAGTTGATTTACAGTACAAATTTAAGCATCTTTGCATTCTTCTTTTTCGGAAGATCATAATTTTTATCTATATAGATATGCTTAACATTCATAACCTTTCAGTATCCTTTCAGGGAGAGTATCTTTTTGAAGAAATAACCTTTAGACTTAACGGAGGAGACCGCGTAGGACTTGTTGGGAAAAATGGTGCAGGAAAATCTACCATGCTGCGAATTATATCTGGGGAGCAAGAATATGATACCGGTTCTATTGCGATCGAAAAAGAAATACAAATTGGATTCCTAAAACAAGATATTGATTTTATAGAAGGACGCACCGTACTTGAAGAATCGTATCAAGCTTTTTCAGAAATTAAAAAATTAGAAAAACAGCTTGAAGAAGTAAATACACAACTTTCAGAGCGTACAGATTATGAAAGTGATAGCTATAATCAATTAATGATTGATCTTAATGAGATTCAACATCAATATGAAATACATGGTGGGTATAACTATCAGGGAGATACAGAGCGCATTTTGCAAGGGTTAGGCTTTAAGCGAGAAGACTTTGATAAACTTACAGATACATTTTCTGGAGGTTGGCGTATGCGTATTGAACTTGCAAAACTATTATTACAGAGTAATGATATACTCTTGCTAGATGAGCCAACAAACCATCTTGATATAGAGTCTATTATCTGGTTAGAAGGATTTTTGAAAAATTATACGGGAGCAGTAGTTATTGTATCTCACGATAAGATGTTTTTAGATAATGTGACTAATCGTACTATTGAGATATCATTAGGACGCATTTATGATTATCCTAAAGCTTATTCAAAATACTTAGTGTTACGTAAAGAATTAAGAGAACAACAATTAGCCGCTCAGAAAAATCAACAAAAACATATTGAGCAAACGGAAAAGCTTATTGAAAAATTTAGAGCAAAGGCATCTAAAGCTACCATGGCACAATCACTTATTAAAAAATTAGATAAGATTGATCGTATTGAAGTAGATGAAGATGATAATAGTGTTATGACACTCAAGTTTCCAATATCTATAACGCCAGGAAAAGTAGTTGTAGAAGCAGAAAATGTAGCAAAAAGTTATGGAGATAAAAAAGTACTTCAGAATATAGATCTATTAGTAGAAAGAGATACAAAAACTGCTTTTGTGGGACAAAATGGTCAAGGGAAATCTACATTGGCAAAAATGATTGTAGGAGAACTTGAACATCAGGGAGATATTAAACTAGGACATAATGTTCAAATAGGATATTTTGCTCAAAATCAGGCAGAGTATTTAGATGGGAGTAAGACTGTAGAAGATACAATGATAGATGCTGCCGATGAAAAAACGAGGCCTAGAGTTCGTGATATTTTAGGGTCTTTTCTCTTTAGAGGTGAAGAGGTAGATAAGTATGTGCGTGTGCTTTCAGGAGGAGAGCGTAATCGACTAGCATTAGCAAAGATGATGTTGCAGCCTTTTAATGTTTTAGTGATGGATGAGCCTACCAATCATCTTGATATAAAATCTAAAAATGTACTGAAAGAAGCACTAAAAAACTTTGAAGGTACCCTTATTGTAGTATCTCACGATAGAGATTTTTTACAAGGCCTTACGGATCGAGTATATGAATTTAAAGATCATCGTATTAAAGAATATCTAGGAGATATAGATTATTATCTAGATGCTCGTGCAGTTGAAAGCTTACGCGAAATAGAAAAAAGAGACGATCAGCCTGTTAAAACTGAAGTTAAAAAAGACAACAAGCAATCCTACGAAGATCAGAAAAAACTCAAAGGACTTAATAATAAATTGAGTAAAATAGAGTCTCAGATTAATAAGCTTGAAAAAGAGATTAAAGCAATAGATGTCGAAATGGAGATAAACTATGATGCAACTGTAGCGCAACCTAATTTCTTTGATAACTATCAAAATAAAAAGAAAACACTTGACCAATTAATGGAAGATTGGGAGACAACTTCAGAGCAAATAGACTTGCTTTCATCGTGATTCGATAGTTGTTTAAATTTAGCAGTTTTTTAACGTTTCTCCATATTGCTGTTTATAGCTTTGCACAATTAGTTAAACGATCAGTTTTCCTAATTGTATACAACTCAAATTTCATGCGTAAACTCATATTATCCTTGCTAGGAGTGCTTCTAATTGTTGGAGCTTATTTTGGTTCTCGAAAAATTGTAGAAAGTAATCAGAGAGAACGTCCAAAGCCAAAAAAAATTATTAAAACTGTTTTTGTAGATACTATCATTAATGGTGTTGTGCCTATAAAAATAGAAGCAAATGGAAATTTAGTAGCCCAAAGACGCTTAGAACTTTTTTCAGAAGTACAAGGCATCCTTCAAAAAGGCGGAAAGCTATTTAAACCAGGTCAAGTATATTCAAAAGGGCAAACACTTTTACGATTAAATAGCGCTGAATATTATGCAACGGTGCAATCTCAAAAAAGTAATCTGTATAATCAAATAACAGCGATTATGCCAGATTTGAAACTGGATTATCCTGAAGCCTATGATAAATGGCAAACATATCTCAATAATTTTGATATAGATAAAGCCGTTCCATCACTTCCTGAAGCAACCTCAGATAAAGAAAAATACTTTATCACAGGACGTAATATCAACACAAGCTACTATAATGTAAAAAATTTAGAACAACGCTTAAGTAAATATAGGATTACAGCTCCTTTTACAGGAATATTAACCGAAGCATTAGTGACAGAAGGAACGTTAGTAAGACCAGGTCAAAAATTAGGGGCATTTATAGATACTGAAGTTTATGAACTTGAAGTAGCTATAAGTAAGAAATATGCAGATCTTTTACAGGTAGGGAAGAAAGTAGATTTAACTACTATAGACGGAGAGAGAACGTATAAAGGAACGGTAGCTAGAATTAATGGAAATATAGATCAAGCTTCACAGACAATCAATGCTTATATAGAGGTAAAGGATAAAAATTTAAGAGAAGGGATCTATCTCGAAGCAAGCCTTGATGCAAAAGAAGAAACAAATGCTGTAAACCTAGATAGGACACTTTTGCAGCCTAACGATCAATTGTTTGTGGTGAGAGATTCAGTGCTAGATCTTATTGATGTAAAGCCTGTGTATTTTTCAGAAAAATCTATGATTGTTAAAGGAATTCCTGATGGGATGTCTATTGTAGATAAACCTATACCGGGGGCTTACGCAGGTATGTTAGTAAAGGTGTATCAAGAGAAAAATCAATCGCTATCCGAGAAGACTGATAAAACACTTCAATAATTATGCGCAAACTCATCACGTACTTTATTAAGTATCACGTCGCAGTAAATGTCGTTGTACTCGCATTCTTTGTATTTGGTATCGCAGGAGCTTTATCATTAAAATCTTCTTTTTTCCCATTAGTAGGATCAAAAAACATAAATATTAATGTTACATATCCTGGAGCTTCGCCTTTAGAGGTGGAAGAAGGAATTGTGCTTAAGATAGAAGACAACTTAAAAGGATTAGACGGTGTAGAGCGAGTAACATCTACCTCAAGAGAAAATAGTGGTAATATAAATGTCGAAATAGAAAAAGGAAAAGACATTGATTTTATGCTGCTAGAAGTAAAGAACGCAGTAGACCGTGTTCCTTCTTTTCCGGTAGGGATGGAGCCTCTTATAGTAGCAAAACAAGAAGCAATACGACAAACAATATCATTTGCTATAAGTGGTACCGATATACCACTGCCTACGCTGAAACAAATTGGAAGGCAAGTAGAAAATGATTTGCGAGGTATAGATGGAATTTCTCAAATTAACGTAACGGGATACCCAGCAGAAGAAATAGAAATTGCAGTAAATGAAAATAGTTTACTAGCATATAACTTATCATTCAACGAAGTGTCACAAGCGGTGGCAAGAGCAAATATCCTTACCACTGGAGGAACTATTAAAACAGATACGGAAGAATATTTAATCAGAGCAAATAATCGTTCGTATTATGGAGATGAATTATCAAACCTTGTAGTCCGCGCAGATGCTACTGGGAGAACTATACGACTCAAAGATGTTGCTCAAGTACGAGATCGTTTTGCTGAAACTCCTAACGCAAATTTTTATGATGGAGAACTTTCAGTAAATGTCACGATCACGAGTACCAATACAGAAGACCTTATCTCATCTGCAGAAAAAGCAAAAGAGTATATAGCAGATTTTAATCAAAAATATAATAATGTAGAGTTAAATGTAGTAACTGATCTTTCGATTACACTAGTGCAACGTACGGAGTTGCTTACAGAAAATGCGCTTATAGGAATGGTTTTGGTGCTTATATTTCTATCACTCTTCTTAAATACAAGGCTTGCTTTCTGGGTAGCATTTGGTTTGCCAGTTGCCTTCCTAGGGATGTTTATGTTTGCGAGTTACTTTAACGTCACCATTAATGTGCTTTCATTGTTTGGGATGATTATTGTTATTGGAATTTTGGTAGATGATGGGATTGTCATAGCAGAAAATATCTATCAGCATTATGAGCAAGGAAAAACCCCTATTCAAGCAGCGGTAGATGGAACCATGGAGGTAATACCACCCATTATTTCGGCGATTATTACTACTATACTAGCCTTTGGTATATTCTTGTTTTTAGATGGACGTATAGGGGATTTCTTTGGAGAAGTTTCAGTAGTCGTTATTTTAACACTTGTTGTGTCTTTAGTAGAAGCATTAATTATCCTTCCTGCGCATTTAGCACATTCTAAAGCATTACGTAAACAGGAGAAACCTAAATCAGCGATAGGAAGGCTGTTCTCAAAATTACGATACGTTAATACGTTAGGAGACTCCATCATGAGTTGGTTGCGAGACAAATTATATAGTCCAATTTTAAAATTTTCGCTGAAGTATAAAGTTTTTGTATTCTCTCTTTTCGTGGTTTTTATCATTCTTACAATGGGAAGTTTTCAAGCGGGTATTATACGAGGCGCTTTTTTCCCTCAAATAGCGAGTGACCAAATTAGAATTTCATTGGCCATGCCTAACGGAACTAATGAAAGAGTAACCGATAGTATCATCTCTTTAATAGAAAGAAAAGCTGTAGAAGTTAATGAAGAGCTTACTCAAGAATATTTCACAAGCAATAATGAAGATAAGGTACTTGTAGAGAATTTAATTAAAAACCTAGGGCCAGGAGCTTCTTCGGCATCACTTACTATTAATTTACTTCCAGGAGAAGAAAGACCTGATGAAATTACATCAGATCTGGTGACAAACCGCTTACGTGAAAAAGTAGGTCCTGTCATAGGCGTTGAGAGTTTGGTATATGGTACGGGAGGAAATTTTGGAGGCCGCCCCGTTTCTATTTCTTTATTAGGAAATAATATCTCAGAATTAAAAGCTGTCAAAGCTGAATTGAAACAAAATCTTGAGAGTAATCAATTATTAAAAGATGTAACCGATAATGATCCGGCTGGAATTAAAGAGATAAAACTAGAGCTTAAAGATTATGCATACTCATTAGGGGTGAATTTACGAGATGTGATGACGCAAGTTCGATCTGCCTTTTTTGGGATACAACCACAACGTTTTCAAAGAGGGCAAGATGAGATAAGGGTATGGGTGCGTTATGATAGAGATGATAGATCCTCTATTAATAATCTGGACGATATGCGTATCACTACACTCTCCGGAGATCGTATCCCGTTATCAGAAATTGCTACCTATACAATAGAACGTGGAGACGTTGCTGTAAATCATCTAGATGGCCGTAGAGAAATACAGGTGTCCGCAGATATTAAAGATCCCAAAGCAACCAGTGCTACAGATGTCATGGCAGAGATTCAAAATGTGATCATGCCAGAAATCTTATCAAAATACCCTACGGTAACCCCATCCTATGAAGGTCAAAATAGAGAAGCAGGAAAACTACTTAAATCATTAAAACCAGTAGGACTAACGGTATTATTACTTATATATATTACCATTGCATTTACCTTTAGAAGTTATGGACAGCCATTTATGTTATTGCTTCTTATTCCTTTTAGTTTGCCTGCGGTAGCTTGGGGGCATTGGATCCATGATTTCCCAGTTAATATCTTATCTATGTTAGGGATCATAGCACTTATCGGAATTATGGTAAATGATGGTCTGGTGCTCATAGGGAAGTTTAATAGTAATTTGAGGTTGGGGATGACATTTGATGAAGCGATCTATGAAGCAGGACGTTCACGTTTTAGAGCAATCTTCTTAACCTCCATTACAACCATTGCTGGACTTGCTCCTTTAATTTTTGAACAAAGCAGACAAGCACAATTCTTAATACCTATGGCAATCTCTATTGCATATGGTATTGGATTTGCAACAATACTTACTTTGGTAATGCTACCTATTTTCTTGTCATTTAGTAATTGGATGAAAAAACATACTAAATGGGTATATAATGTGGTGGTTTATAATTCAGAAGAAGAAGTGACGAAGGAAGAGGTAGAGCGAGCTATTAAAGAGCAAAAAGAAGAACGTAATTTTCACCCTGATAGTGATGATCTAGAAGAAGCTTTGGAAACAAATAGAGAATTACAACAAGAACCTATTATAGAAGAAGAATATGAATCTTAAGCAGTATACTGTATATTTTGCTCTTGTTGTATTCGCTTTCGCGAAAGCGTACGCACAAGAAATACCATCCGAAATACTTCCTAAGGAAGAAGCAGTCTCTATAATGCTAGAAAATAATTTTGGAATACAGCTAGCAAATAATCAGGTAGCGATTTCTGAAAATAATACCAGTATTCTAAATGCTGACTTCTTGCCTTCATTAACAGGAAATGCCGGAGCCAATTTTGATAGAACAACAAGTAATACAGATTTTGGGGGAGCCACAGGCCAAGATGGAAACCCAAGACCTGATATTGAAATTGTAGGAGCAGAAACAACAAGATATAATGCTTCAATTAATCTTGATTACACCTTGTTTGATGGATTGGGTCGTTATTATAACTATAAACAACTTAAAGAGCAGTATAATCTAACGCAGTTAGAGGCGAGAGAGACGATAGAAAATACCATGTTGCAGCTTTTTTCAGTGTATTATGAAGTGGCTAGATTAAAAGAAAATGTGATTATTCTAGAAGAAGCGCTTCGCGTGAGTAACGATAGAGCTGTCAGAGCGCAATACCAATTTGATTATGGTCAGGTAAATAAACTTCAGGTACTTAATGCAAAAGTAGATATCACTACAGATAGTATAAACGTTTTAAATGCACGTCAAAGTTTAAGAAATGCGCAACGAGACTTAAATGTAGTACTTAATAAAGATTTGGAAAAAACATTTATAGCAGATACAACAGTAGCGTTTGTAAATGCATTAATAATAGATAGTCATATAGAGCAAGCAATGCAAAATAATGTAACCTTGCTTCAATCTGAGCAAGATATTGTTATTAGTGATTATCAAATTAAAAGTGCAAAAGCATTATTCTTGCCTACAATAGGGTTAACAGGAAGTTATGGTTGGAATCAATCTAATAATCCAGCATCAGCTTTTTTTCCTAGTACGACTTCTACTTCAAATTCTCTTGCAGCAGGAGCAAATTTGCGTTGGAATATATTTGATGGAGGAAGATCGGTAATTGCACTTAAAAATGCTAAGATATTTAGAGAAAGCCAAGAACTTGTAAAAGAGCAATTAAAACAACAAGTCCAACGTGATATAGCAAATGCAAAAGGAAATTATAAAAATGCACTTACCATTTATGATCTTCAAACACAAAATGTAAAAACAAATGAGGATAATTTTAGACGTTCTCAAGAAAGATTAAAGCTTGGACAGATTACAAGTGTAGAGTTTAGGCAAGCGCAATTAAACCTTTTAAATGCTCAAGTAACTAAAAATGCTGCTAAATACACTGCAAAACTTGCAGAATTGCAATTGCTACAACTTACAGGGCAATTACTTAATGTTGCATTCTAAAATGTGTGAACTAATATAAGGTATAGAGAAATCATGTTTGAACACTTTTTTCAATGCCCATACTGTTGGGAGGAGGTGTCAATGTTAATTGATCCATCAGTAAATACATCCTATGTAGAAGACTGTGAAGTGTGTTGTAATCCTATTCAAGTTTCAGTTGCTTTTAATGAAGGGGAGTTGCAATCTTTTCAAGCAGAGAGTATTGAGCAATAAGATGTGTAGTTACTGTCTTTAAGAACTTATATATGAGTAAGACGATTGCTTACGTTTATTCTTTGTTGACTTCTGATTATTAGTTGTTTAAAAATATTTTCAAAAAAGTAAATGTTTTTCATTGTGGAAATAAAAACACCTAGTATATTTGCCGTCCGTTTCGTTGGAAACGTTAGTTCATATATAAATTAGTAATTGATTTTTAGGAATAAAAAAAAAGAATATTTTTTCTATTTTTTGTTTGTTTAGAAAGAAATATTAATTGTACATTTGCACCCGCTTTGAGAGACGGTGTTTGTTTAGAAGTTGATAAGCGAATTAGTTCATATACATAGCATGTTGGTTGTTTTTAGAGGGGTAAAAAAAGATTAAATTTTTTTTCATTTTTTGTTTGTTTAGGAATAAATAATAGTTGTATATTTGCACCCGCTTTGAGAGAGAGGTTTTGAAGCGAAGTTCAGGATAAAAAAGTAGTGATTTGGCAATAGCGTATTTACGCGGAGAAAAAGGTTCGATTCCTTTACACTAGACGAGTAAGTATTGATTTTAGGATTAATATTTAATTAGGATTTTTTTTAGAGAGATTCTAAGTTCATTGACATATTGAATTGACA
>NZ_CANLNH010000011.1 GCF_947492535.1 uncultured Dokdonia sp.
ACTGTTCCATCACCACCCGTAGGTTGGGTGATACTCCATGTGCCTTCCGTTGCGCCTCCTCCGATACTTGATCCTACCAAAGTGTAACTTCCAAAGTCGTTACATAATGCAATGTCATCACCTGCAGCAACCGTAGGCTCTTCATTTATCGTTAATGCTACCGTATCTACCGCTGGACTCGATGAACATGCGCCCGTAGCCGTTACTGTCTTGGTAAGGGTCACTACACCTGCGGAAATATCTAATGTACTTGGCGTATATACTGGATTGTCGATCGTAGCATCATCATACGTTCCTGATCCACTGGTTGTCCAAAGAATCGTTCCATTACTAGAGCTTCCACCTGTAACTGTATACATCCCATTTGAACAAATACTCGCCGTGGCTGGTCCTGCATCTACCGTAGGTGCTTCCTCCACTGTAATCGTTACTGTATCTGTCGCTGGTGTACATGGCGCCGTAGCATCTGTAGTTAAAGTAAGTACATATACCCCTGCTACCGTAGCACTAAATGTTGCCGTATCTGGGGTCGTCGTTGCTGTCAATGGAGTGACTGTTCCATCACCACCCGTAGGTTGTGTGATACTCCATGTGCCTTCCGTTGCGCCTCCTCCAATACTTGATCCTACCAAAGTGTAACTTCCAAAGTCGTTACATAATGCAATGTCATCACCTGCAGCAACCGTAGGCTCCTCATTTATCGTTAAGGATATATCATCACTGAAAAAACTAGAAGAGCAAGCTCCTATTCCCTTTACTGTCTTGGTTAACGTAATCATCCCTGCTGTGATATCTAATGCGCTTGGAGTATACACAGGATTATCAATAGTAGTATTATTAAAGATACCACTACCGCTAGTTGTCCAAGATATCGTACCATTACTCGAGCTTCCGCCTGTTACCGTGTACATCTCGTCTGAACAAATACTCGCAGTGGCTGGTCCTGCATCTACCGTAGGTGCTTCCTCCACTGTAATCGTTACTGTATCTGTCGCTGGCGTACATGGCGCCGTAGCATCTGTAGTTAAAGTAAGTACATATACCCCTGCTACCGTAGCACTGAATGTCGCTGTATCTGGAGATGCCGTCGCCGTTATTGGGCTTACTGTTCCATCACCACCCGTAGGTTGGGTGATACTCCATGTGCCTTCCGTTGCGCCTCCTCCGATACTTGATCCTACCAAAGTGTAACTTCCAAAGTCGTTACATAATGCAATGTCATCACCTGCAGCAACCGTAGGCTCCTCATTTATCGTTAATGCTACCGTATCTACCGCTGGACTCGATGAACATGCACCCGTAGCTGTTACTGTCTTGGTAAGGGTCACTACACCTGAGGATATATCTAAATCACTTGGCGTATATACTGGATTGTCGATCGTAGCATCATCATACGTTCCTGATCCACTGGTTGTCCAAAGAATCGTTCCATTACTAGAGCTTCCGCCTGTTACCGTATACATCTCATCTGAACAAATACTCGCAGTGGCTGGTCCTGCATCTACCGTAGGTGCTTCCTCCACTGTAATCGTTACTGTATCTGTCGCTGGCGTACATGGCGCTGTAGCATCTGTAGTTAAAGTAAGTACATATACCCCTGCTACCGTAGCACTAAATGTTGCCGTATCTGGGGTCGTTGTAGCCGTAGTTGGACTCACTGTTCCATCACCACCCGTAGGTTGGGTGATACTCCATGTGCCTTCCGTTGCGCCTCCTCCGATACTTGATCCTACCAAAGTGTAACTTCCAAAGTCGTTACATAATGCAATGTCATCACCTGCAGCAACCGTAGGCTCCTCATTTATCGTTAATGCTACCGTATCTACCGCTGGACTCGTTGCACATGCGCCCGTAGCTGTTACTGTCTTGGTAAGGGTCACTACACCTGCGGAAATATCTAATGTACTTGGCGTATATACTGGATTGT
Organism: uncultured Dokdonia sp.; assembly: GCF_947492535.1. Lineage (GTDB taxonomy): Bacteria > Bacteroidota > Bacteroidia > Flavobacteriales > Flavobacteriaceae > Dokdonia. The sequence continues at coordinate 1,928 of NZ_CANLNH010000011.1, forward strand.
CGATCGTAGCATCATCATACGTTCCTGATCCACTGGTTGTCCAAAGAATCGTTCCATTACTAGAGCTTCCACCTGTAACTGTATACATCCCATTTGAACAAATACTCGCCGTGGCTGGCCCTGCATCTACCGTAGGTGCTTCCTCCACTGTAATCGTTACTGTATCTGTCGCTGGAGTACATGGCGCCGTAGCATCTGTAGTTAAAGTAAGTACATATACCCCTGCTACCGTAGCACTGAATGTCGCTGTATCTGGAGATGCCGTCGCCGTTATTGGGCTTACTGTTCCATCACCACCCGTAGGTTGGGTGATACTCCATGTGCCTTCCGTTGCGCCTCCTCCGATACTTGATCCTACCAAAGTGTAACTTCCAAAATCACTACATAAGGCTATATTATCGCCTGCCTCTACCGTTGGAATCTCTTGTACAACAACATTTATTGGAAGCTCATCCGTACAACCGTTTGTAGTAGTTGCTAAAATATAATACGTTGTTGTAACTGTTGGACTTACCGTACTATTTGTCAATTCATTCCCTAGCATTGCTGGTGTAGCACTATGATACGTAATACTCGCACTAGTGCTATTAGCATCCGTTATGGTTACTGTTGTTAAATCAAAACTATCACCAGAACATATAGTAGGAGTATCTGTAGTATTGATATCTGGAACTTGATTGACAGTTAATGTAACTGGAAGTTCATCTATACAACCATCTGTGGTAGTTGCTAAAATATAATACGTTGTTGTAACTATTGGACTTACCGTACTATTTGTCAATTCATTCCCTACCATTGCTGGTGTAGCACCATGATACGTAATACTCGCACTAGTGCTATTAGCATCCGTTATGGTTATTGTTGTTAAATCAAAACTATCACCAGAACATACCGATGGGGTATCTGTAGTACTGATATCTGGAACTTGATTGACAGTTAATGTAACTACGGTAGCAGCACTCTCACAACTAATCGTTTGTGTAACATATACTGTTGTCATACCAACCACTGTATTCAAAAAATTTAATTCAGCAATTGTAGGAGCAGCAGGATTAACAGTACTAATAGGCATTGTCAAAGCAGCATCACTATACCACTGTAATGCTGTTCCTGTAGCGGTAGGTGCTGTAATAGTTTCTCCAATACAATAAGTATCTGGATTGAAAGTAACAGATGGCGCACTCGGAGGAGTACAACCTGTACTAATGGTAACAGTAACTGTAAACGGAACAGGAGTGGAAATACAACCTGTTGAAGAATTTATAACGGTAATTGTTCCATTGTAAACACCAGGAGTTGCTCCACCAGGAATCGTTAGTACAATAGGAGAAGATGGTAGACTGGTTGGTGTTGTAATATCAACAAATCCTTCTGCATTTGCAGCTGTATCAAAATCAATAAGATATTGATCAGGGCTATTCGTTGTAGACGTATAAGGTAAATTGGCTGTAGTGGTTCCTGAACTAACTGTTGGATTTGTTCCTAAGGTGATAGTAGGAGAATTTGTATTTGTCAATGTGATTGGTCCAACAATTGTATTTGATTGACACCCCATAGCATCTGTTACTGAAATGTTTGTATAGTCTCCAGCTTCTAAACCATTAACTTGTATTTCAGATGTCCCAGTAGTTATATTTTGTGTAGGTTGTGCAACTCCATTAAAACTATATGAAACATCATAAGTTCCTGGAGTAACACCTGTTATAATTATAGTTCCGTTTGGTGTTATACAACTTGTCGGGTTTATATGTGTTCCTTCTCCAATAATAGGAGCTCCTGGGTCGCTTAATATAGCGCTTACTATATTAGAATCACATCCATTAAGTGTAACTATAATATTTGAATAAGAACTTGCTGCAAGGCCTGTAATTTCAAATTCGCCACTAGCATTTGAAGTAAAGCTACCTGCATTTACAGTGGTACTATTATCGTCGTAAATAAGATTATCATATAACGTAGAAGGGCTTAAACCACTTAATGTAATAATTCCATCAGTACCTCCACAACTAGTAGGGCTTGTTGAAGAAATTGAAATAACAGGAACGCTATTTACAACAATAGTAAAGACCTCTGGCGAACTTTCACATTCTATAGAATTAGAATTTTTTATAGTAAAAGATCCAGTATATGTACCCGCAGGAATTCCTGAAGGGATACTTAGCGTAATTGGGCTAGTAAAATTAGTATCATCTATGATATCTGAAAAACCTTCAGTTTCTGCAGCCATATCATAATCTATACTATAACTAATTGCTGGACCATTAGCGATTATTAAATACGCTAAATCAACCGAAGTATCTCCTTCACAAACATCTAGCATATTTGATGTTAAATCTATTTCTGGTAATACATTAACCGTAACATCAATAGGAGGTGATAATATTGTTTCACATAAAATTCCTCCTATTCGTTGTGCATTTACAGTAATACTAGTAATTGAAGTTGTTAAAGGAAATGTTGTCAAAACAAGTGCAGAACCGTCTCCTAATGCAGCAGGCCCTACTCCATTTCCAGCTTGATCAATTAGCTCATATACCACTAAATTTTCTGTGGTAGTTATTTCAAATGTAATCGTATCTCCTTCACAAATAACCGTGGTGGTGGTTGCGCTGAAACTCTGATTAACTGGCAATCTACACCCTATGATAGGTCCTGTTACTAAATTACTTTCACATAACATCCCATTTTGAACTGTAACAGCTACTTCACCTCCAGCATATAAAACATCAAATCCTGCACTTGCAGCATCTAAACCAGTAATTGTCCACATGCCTCCAGAAGCCATAGCTGTAAAACCCGGGATTATAGTATCATCTATATATAATTGAATAATACTTCCATCTGGTGCTGTTGTGGTACCAGATACGCTAGCATCACCTTCTTCTAATGGAGTTGTATCTATTGTAGCAGTATCTGTTGTTTGGCTAAACACTTGAACTTCATTAGACAAATCACTTTCTAAATCCCCAGTATTAGTTGCTGTGGCGGCTATATAATTTCCTACAGGAATTGAGAGTCCTGTCACCGTCCAACTCCCATCAGTTGCTACAATAGTTGTCCCAATTGAAGTTCCTATTGCCACAGGGGAAGTGGTAGATGTATATATATTTATTGTAGCTCCTATTTCAGATGACGTCCCGCTGACTTCATTAATGAATCCTGTAGATGTACAAAATGTCCCTTCAATAATTGGGGCTATTGATTGTGTTTGTACTGAAATAGCTACTGATTCTTGAGGACATTCTCCAACTTCTTGGTTAAATACAGAAATACTATCACCAGCCATTAAACCAGAAATACCTGATATAGACCAAGTAGTTCCCGAAGTAGTTGTCATAAAAGTTGTAACAACACCATTTATATATAAAGTTATTGTAGCTGTGCCTGATGGAGCTGCATCTAATGTTCCGGTTATTATAGAGGTAGTTTCTAAAATAGGGGATGTAGTAATGGTAGGTAATTGAGATGGAGTTCCTGTTATACATATAAATGGAGAGGCATTGGACTCACAATTGCCCGGTTCTTGAACTGTATAATAATAGATTCCCGATAAGGGAGAACCACAATTTCCTCCTTGATTACAATTTCCTGTATTAAAATTACCATTACAACTAAAAGCATATTCTCCTGTTGTTCCATTTTCTACTGCTGTACCTACAAGTCCTGTTACTGTATTATAAAATCGAATCGTTGCGCCACTAGGCAAACCCGTCACTACAATTCTTCTATCACTTGAACAAAACAGATTTGCTGCTATTGGAGTTGGAGAACAGACTGCTCCTACAGTAGTCGCATTACAGACATCTGTAGATTCTGATTTTTCTTCAGTACCTGTAGCCATTGCAACAGCTTCTGTTACTAAAGTTGTTGCCGTAAAAATTTCATTAGCCACGAAAGGAGCCAATCCAGATAATGTCCATGTTCCTCCTGAAACTGTAGTTGTAATTGGTTCTGGGTTCCCATCTCTATATACAGTAATTGTAGCTCCATCCACTTCTGTAGATGTACCAGAGATCGAAGTTGCACCAACGGCTAAGGGACCTGTAATTGTTGGACAATTTGCTCTTGGCGCTAATCCATCGATAATTTCATCAATGGGAGTAGGTGGAAAAATATCAATTACTTCCTCAAAAATTGTATCATCAGTTCCAGTTTGATCATCAACACCAGATACATCTGACAGACTGTTCCCTAATGCTGAATTAGGGTTAATGACTGTCGCTCCAACCATTCGTAACGGCGTAGAAGTAGTGATACCCGGAAACGCAGTCGTTATATCTGCAAAAGGAATATAGAAATCATAAAAGAAATCATCATCTCCACATATTTCTGAAAGAGCAATCGATTTTTGAGCAAAATCATCAAATGGCCTATCCACTGTATGATCTCCTATTTCTGTACCAGAAGTTGCGCCATCAACATCAAAAAGAGCTACACCAAAATTGGTTAATAATACTATTTCAATTTCAAATCCTGGATTTCCAGGCACAGCATTTGGATCGGCATCGGGACCAGAAAATCCAAAGCTTTCGTCAGTATCGATCAATATAGAATACCCTTTTGAATTACTAGCAGCACCACCTAGCCTGAAACGAAATAATAAATTATCACTGGCATCTAAATAGGAATATGTAGAATTATTATCTGCAGATCTCACTAAATCTGTAAATCCGCAGCTAGGTCCTGGACCTAAATCGCTATCTGGCTCACCAGCTCCTACACTTGGAAAACCAACATATGGGATTTCACTTTCTGTTTCATCATCAGACATAAATCCAGCATTGGTAGCAGAGGTATAACCATCTCCATTAGGATCTAATATAGGTTGACCAGCGCCTGCCGGATCAAATATTAACCCTTTAGTCTGTCCATAAAAATTAAATGACGCACTTAAAAATAAGAAAAAGGCAAAACAATACCTTTTTAAAATTATACCATAAGTAGTTTTTTTCATAAGAAAAGCTATATTTTGAATAGTATATAAGAATGTGTTTTTAACTTAAATTACCTGTAAAGAAAATTGACTATTTCTTTTTTGTGAGAAAAATCTTTAAATATACTATATGAGTTTTTGCAATTTTTAACATACTGATTAGCAATTAATTTAAATGTATATAATTATATTCGAAGAGCGAATATATATAACATTATTATTATATTAACGTTTTTAATCGGTAAAAAATGCCTTTAATCGAAATTTATTTATGCCTAAGTATTAATCACAAGTGCCTTATCAAAGATTAAAAAGTATAGATTTATTATGTTTTTTAAAAAAAAAGAATAATTGACAATTATTAACTAATGACCTACTTACTCTTATACAAGAGTATTGTCCAAACCCGTTGTGCATTTTGACAAAACAATTGTCATAGTATCCTATCAATCTTCATTATTTTCCTCAAATCCTAAAGGAAGTAATGAAGATTTCTTCGATTTACCCTTCAGAGAGGGGAGAAATCAATTCTTAAAATAATTTATAAACCCGTTGTTCATTTAGATGTTTATTACTCTAATTTTTAGTGAAATTTTTAGTTTTCACCTCAACCCTAAAGGAAGAACTAAAAATTTTGTCGATATTCCCTTTAGGATTAGGGAAAAATCGATAAAATTTCTTAACATGCACAACGGGTATTAATAAACATTTTTTATGAGTCATTGTAAGTTTGATATAACTTAACATAGATTAAATATAAATAACTGTTTAATTTCTTAATCTATTTTTGTAGGAATTTACCGTAACATATTTATAATTAAAATCACTTTTCTAAAATGTGGCATTATTAAATAGGCTATACCCTAGGTTTGATCCCTAAGAGCTCTACTTTTTGTACAAATTACTGAATATCTGATTTATGCGATTCGATAATGAATTAAGAAGAAGAACTTAATAGAAGAAATACTACCTTTTGATAGCGTTTTTGTTTTAATACTTTTAGGCAAGAAGTATATCCTAAGCAAAATTGAAGGGAGCCCAAGAGGAGAATCAAGTCCAAAGGCTCTGGGACTCTGGAATCATTTTTTAACAACAAATCTCCATATTTCAAGCCATATCTAATGTAATCTCCTCAACTTTCTTTTGCCGTCTTAGAGCTATCTTTCTATGGTCGTGAATTTTATAAGTTCGCCACCACTTCGCTCTCACTGTGTTTGTATATCTCGTTGTACGCTTTCGCGAAAACAAAAAAGGTCTTACCTCCAAGCGAAGAAAGATTATTTTACAAACTAAATATTAGTTTTTTTACTCAAACTGTTGCACTGTCCCAGAATTTGCGAGTACAAGTCATTCATATCGGCATCACCAACAATCATAGTAAAGATGCTGTTTACCTATACAAGTACTAAGTTATATGCTTTCGCGAAAGCGAGATATTATGTAAAATACAGCTACAGGTAGAATGGATTTGCTGTTTCTTATTGATTACATCTTCTAAAGGTGGGTATCCCAAAGATATGAGTACGTTTAATACTTCTGATACCTGATGCGCAGTTTTAAAATAAAAGGCAACTATTGCTGTTAGCGAGTCTAAGTATACTTGTTCAATCACATCTACTTTTCTAATAGCATCGGAAATCATTGGAATGCACTTTTTGTAAAAGGGAGTTTGAACTGGTATTTTAGCAAGTTGGAGCGTTTCTCTTTGATACATTTTTATCTTTCAAAAATCATAAAAATAGATGCTATCTGTTTTATGGAGTAGCAATCATATCTGTAGGACTGACTCCAAATTCTTTCTTAAAGCATTTTGAAAAATAAGAAGGGCTTGAAAAACCAAATTGAAAGGCAACTTCTGCTACGGTATCTTTATAAAAAAGTAATGCCGTTTTAGCTCTTTTTAGTCGCATAGACGTAATCAATGAACAAAGAGATTTTCCTGTGACTTCTTTTACTTTTCTTTGTAATTGACGTTCACTTAATGATAAATCTCTACAAAGAGTCTCTATTCCAAAGTCTGTATTATCTAAATTTTGTTCAATAACTACTAGTAATTTTTCTAGAAAGCTCTCGTCATTTGGATCACTAATAAGTTCCTGATGTGGTACCTCTTGTATCACTTCGGTTTTACTTTCTGCCACGAATAACTCACATATTTTCGTAGATTGATATTTTAAGATAGCGGCAGTTTTAATAAACTTAACATCGCCTCCAGATAGTATATTTTTTACGGTCTGAGATACAAGAATTTGATTTAAATGTGCTTGTAAGCGTATGGTTTTTATCATATAAATGTCTTCTGTTGTTAATTGACATCTATCTATGATATTTCCCTCTCGGGCATACATTCCCATCGTAGAACACAAACCAAATTTTTTGGATTTTTCCAGTAATTGTAAACTACAATTTGCTGCATTTTTGGCAGATGTAAAAGTAGCAACAAAATATTCGGTATTCGTTTGTATAAATTGCCCATTATATGCATTAACTAATGTGCATATCCAGTCGGTTTTATATCTTTTATGAGGTATTTTTTCAATGTGACCAAATAGCATGGTAATTAAGCCTTTTTTGTAGACATTTCTTTTTGATAATGACCCTATAAAGTCTTTCATTTCTACCAACACTTCTTCTGTATTTCCAGCCCAAAAAAGATGATCTTCTCCATCAAACTCAACAAATTTTGCATCCTCAATACGCTCTGCAATAAATCTTCCTTCTTCAATCTTTACATCAATATCATGAGTACGCTGCATTAAAAGGGTAGGTACTTTGATGTAGGATAAAATATCTGTAATATTTACTTGGGTATTCATCTTTGTAAGTAGCATCGCTGCCGAAGGACTGGCTCCTGATCTGAAATAACTAGCGAGCCAATTCATAAATGCTGGATCTTTTGCTTTAGAAGGGGCTAATGTTTCTAAATTCATTTGACCGCTTCCCCAACTATGCTCAATCATATCATATACTCCCTGGCGTTCTTGGTCTGTAGGCGCCCATGGATAGTCTTCTGAATAGCGTCGTTTTGCAAAAATTCCAAACGCCATTAATGCCAATACTCGATTGGGATACGTAGCACTGAATAAAGCAGACGCACTTCCTCCTTCTGAATGTCCGAATAAAATCGCTCTTTTAGAATTAGCTGCATCCATTACTGCTTTGATGTCTTCCATACGCTCTTCCAGTGTGGCATATGACTCCATTCTATCTGAAAGGCCTGTTCCTCGTTTATCAAAGAGGATAATTCTAGCTATTTTCCCTAATTCTTCAAAGAAGTGAACTAATTCTGGACATGCCCACATCCAATCTATATTAGAAACCCATCCTGGAATATATACAAGATCTACGGGACCTGTACCAAATACTTGATAGGCAATATTAACAGTTCCGCATTTTGTGTATTGAATTGGAGGAATCATACATCATCTAGTTTAAGATCTGGGGATCTTTATTTTAACTAGTATCAAATTAAGCAGAAAGCGTCAACGCAAACAAAAAATAAGGGGTCTCAAAAGAGTAGCAGAAATCTTATATCACTAACAATGAGCAATTTAAAATATTATGTGCTACTGCATATAACTCATTCTTTCCTGTTTACTTAAGAGTTTTGCAGGTAACATATATATTTCAACATAATCTGTATGAGCTATCCCTCTTCGTGTTTTCTATGATTATGAACCTGCCCGCAGACAGGTCTCACAAGTTCAATTTCGCGAAAGCATAAAAAACATTTAAATAACCCGTTGTGCATTTGATTCTATTTCTACTACTTTTTCCCCTACCCTAAAGGGTGAATAATAGAAATTTTCATTCCATCCTTTAGGATTTGAGGACAAGAATGAAAATATAGTATCTAAATCCACGCTATTTTTTCTAAATGCACAACGGGTTTAAATAGTATCTAAGCATCCTATTTTAAATGCTTCAGTATCGAATTTCTAAATATGCTGTTTTAATAATAAGCAGTACACCAAGATTCTACTAAAAAAGTAATAGATTTACTTTTTAGTATAAAATTAGCTTCCGATACTTATTTACTACCTTACTTTATATCATTACTTTTTGTTGTATTTCTAATATTGCCATAGCATCCTTTTTATTTTAAAATATCATCATAATCTCTTTTTAACACTTTTATGGTTTTAAGCGTTATCATTCCTGTTTACAATACAGAGAAGTTTATTAAAAAATGCATCCTTTCTATTTTAGATTTCTGTGACAACTCTATGGACATAGAGGTCATTGCTGTAAATGATGGTTCTACAGATACTAGTTTAAAAGAATTGCAAGCCATTCAGGACACGAGACTCATTGTTATAAATCAAGATAATGCGGGAGTAAGTGCAGCAAGGAATAGAGGGTTGGATGAAGCCAAAGGGTCATACGTCTGGCTTATAGATGCAGATGATTATTTAAGCGATCATTTTATTGGAGAAGTATATAACATCTTGACCAAAACAGCTCCAGAACTTCTCCTTTTTGGGATTAATTGGGTAGATAAAGATACCTTGCTGGGACAACGTATCTATGCTCCAGGAGAATATACCGTATCACAAATTATAGAGGCTCGTATTTATGACAGTAATGTGTGGAGTAGAGTGATTAAAAGGGACCTTATCGAAAATCATCATATTCGGTTTATTGACGTCATGAATGGAGAAGATTTTGATTTTTGCATCAAAGTATTTTGTCATGCTCAAAAAGTCACCATTCCCAAAATTATTGGATATAATTACCTTACAAACCCAAATGGATCTAGTAAAAAAAGAGCGCAAACGCATCTCAAAAATCTAGCTATTGACTCTGTAAAAACGTTAGTATATCTTAAAGCTTTTTTTGAAAAATCAAGAGGAACACTACACAATGAATTTGAAGTTTTTAAGCCTTGGTTTAATAATAATATTTTTGGATTATTATTCAGTTTATACAGGTTTGACTACAACATTTCTTTTGCAAAAAATATCATTCATTCTTTAGCGAAAAATGGGTATTATCCTGTGGAGACAACGGGTCAAGGTCGCAAGCAAAAAATATTCATCTCTATAGCCAATCGGAAATCACTTTTTATAAGTATTCTCAAGCTTAGACGTTTTTTAAACATATAACGTTAAAAATAATACGTGTATCCTAAAAATTAATGCTTCTTTATACGCTTTCGCGAAAGCGTATAATAAAACTAAAAATGTGCTTAATTGGAATTCTGGATGTAAAGATCTTATATGACTCCTTATTACTCTTTATAAAAACGCACTTCTTTTTGGCATGAAGCTTCATAGAAAAAATGTCTCCAAAAGAAAGCATTTTTTGTTTTATTTCTACTAGACAATCAATTACACAACAAACTACCTGCGTTCTAAAATGAGTAGAAAAACACAGTTCTACCATTATGGAACCGAGGCAAGTAATCATTAATAGATATGAAAATCATCGTTAAAGTGTTTATTTTATCGATGAAACGCATATTTAAAGCGATTTATTTGTTGAGGAAAATAAAAAAACTTGAAATCATAATTAGGAATATCTTGTTTAAGAAATAGCAATGATCAAAATATCAATGAATCTTCTATGGTTAATTATAGAATAGGTTTATTCTTTATCTAACAAGAAATATTTTACGCGAAATGAAAGAATTACCCCAAAATCTTAATTCTATTGAGCTCACAAAAATCATTAGATCTCTTATGCAGTTTATAGTCATAGACGGTAGAAAATTTATTGATGAAAAGAAGAAAAAAGAATATATTAAAAGTTATATATATACCTTTTCAAAATCAATAAATGGAATGAATGATTTCGTAAATATGAAAATGATTCATGACCAAATAGAAAAAGATATTATGTCAGGAGATTTTGACAATACAATCAAGTGATTTTAAAAATAAACTACCTCTGAGTAAGAACGAGACATTTATACGAAACTGAATTTTAATTTCTAAGCAAGCCTCTTGGTATTAAACCCTTTAGCGATACCAATAAAATAATACTTCTTTATACGTTTTCAACGTATTGAAATTTATATTTCTCATTCCGCTTATAATGCATTATTAGTCCTTTATACTAGCTCTTAACTAGTTATTAGCCATACTATGATTTCTCATCGTGAACCTTTTTTGTACGATATATTGTTTTCGCTTACACAATATATTGTGTTTTTAAAAAAAATTATTAACGTCTTTATATTTTAAATTACTCTTTATCAGTGTTTTAAAATTAAAAATAGATTTGGCACATATTTAGAATGATAGGCAATTAACTATTAACCCTACTTAAAAATCTATTATAAGATGACTACACAATCACTCGATCCTAATAAGTGGATTAATTCATATGCTGACTTTTTATTTAACTACACGATTACAAGAGTACGAGATGAAGAGACCGCAAAAGATCTTATTCAAGAAACGTTTTTATCTGCACTAAAGGCAGCTCCCAATTTTAGAGGGGAGGCTACAGAAAAAACATGGTTAACTTCTATCTTAAAACGAAAAATTATAGATTATTACAGAAAAATCAATAATCCTAAACATAAGGCTATTGTTCGTTTTCACAATACACAGAGAGAAAGTTCAAATAGCAGTAATTGGCTAGAAGAACGTTATGAAGATCGCACAAATATCTCTGGAGATGTAAAACTTGAAGCTCAAGAGTTTGAAACTTTAGTTTTTGAAAACATTGCTAAACTTCCAAAAAAACAAAACAAAGCACTCACTATGAAAACAATTCAGAAAATGAGTACAGAAGATATTTGTAATGAGCTAGATATTACAGTAGATAATTTTTGGGTAACCATACATAGAGCTCGAAAAAGATTGATGTTAGAAATAAATAAAGAATGGCATCACTAAATGCTTAATATAAAATAACGAGTACATCTATACCCAAGTTTAGTATCTTTAATCATCACATATAGTCTGTTTATAGCTTCTTAGAAATGATATTTACTTCAAAAACATTAGTACGTATACTACTTATTATCTTCTTTTATGGCTATACATACGGGCAAGTTTCTGAAAAAAATAATACCGAATTAGATAGCTTGCATCGACTTATAAAACAAGTAGATACTAAAGAAAAAATAGACCCTTTTCTTGAATTAAGTCTATATTATAGTAAGATTGACACCGAAAACCTGGATAGTATACGTTACTATGCAAATCAGGCATTAGTACTTTCAAAACAATACGAAGATACTGAAGAAAAGAAAGTAGAAGCCTATATTTCATTATGTTATGCTGATATCTATGCAGGAAATTTTGAAAAAGCAACTCCATATGCACAAGAAGCATTAGCATTATCTAAAAAATTAGATTATGGGGATGGTTTATTGTTTTCAAATAAAGCATTGGGACGATTACTGATAGATCAGGAGAATTACACAGAAGGATTATATTATTACAATAAAGCTTATGAGGTAGCTAATAAATATGGTGCCTCTAAAGATAAGATTATAGATGTAGCTATTGATTTGAGTACGGAGTATTTACTTTTGGAGTATACACAAGAAGCTTCTAATTTATTAGTAGATGCTACAAAACTATTGGACGACCCATCTGTTTCTTTAGAGAGCAAAGGGATTTTTTATACAAATTTGGCTTTCATAAATCAGGATAATAAAAATTATGAAAAAGCGATTGAATACTATAATCTTTCTATAGATTATTATAAACAAGATAATAATTTGACTTTTCAGATGGCTCCTATGTCCAATATGGCAAACATATATCAGGATATTCAAGAATATAGAAAAGCCATAGATATCCATGAACAAACGCTAGAATTAGCTAATACTATAAATAATAGTAGCAATGGTTCTGCCCTTCATGGAATTGGAATATGTTATCTGCATTTAGAAGAATATGACAAAGCAAAAAAATATTTTTTAAAGTCTGAGAGATTTCATGATTCGATAAACTATACATTTAGAGAAGCTGGTTCTGCAGAATTGATAGGAAGAGTAAATCTAAAGCAAAATAAAAAGAAAGAAGCTAGAACGTATTTTGAAAAAGCATCAGAACTATTCTTGGAGAGCATAGCGTTTAATAAAAATAATAATATTCGAAAAGATGAGATCAGTATTGCTTACTTAAGCCTTTCCGAAATTGATTCTATATATAAAAACCCTGAAAGAAGTCTTCAATATTACAAACAGCATGTTATTTACAAAGACAGCGTAGAAAACGAAAGAAAAATAAAAATTGCTGAGCGTATAGAGTTTGCAAAAGAGACAGAAAAAAAGAATCAAGAAATAATTGTCTTAGAAAATCAAAATAAAATTCAGCAAGTAAATGCAGAGAAACAACGATACTTAGAAATTGGTTTAATGATTTTTTTAGTACTTGTTATGTTACTTTTAGGAGTTGTTTCTAATAGATACCGTCTTAAACAAAAAGCACTAAAAATTATTGAAGAAAAAAATGAAGAAAATCAATTACTCATGCGTGAAATCCATCATCGTGTTAAAAATAATCTTCAAATTATCTCAAGCCTTTTAGGTACTCAAATTGATAAGCACATCACGAATAATGAATTAAAAGCAATACTTCAAGAGAGTCAGAATAAAATAAAGTCAATGGCCATTATTCATCAAAATCTTTATAAAGGAAATCAGTTTGCAAAAGTTTCTGTTTCTTCATACATAAGAGAGCTCATTGACCATATTCAAAAAAGCTTCGAAAAAGACAATACAAAGATTCAGTTTGATTTGGATATTGATCCTAAACAAATTCAAATAGGATTAGCAGTCCCTCTGGGGTTAATTTTAAATGAATTAATAACAAATTGCTACAAATATGCGTTTTCAGATAAAAATGCCATAAACAACTCTATTAAAATTGTTTTTAATCAAATTGATGATTCTTCTAAATACCGCCTTATCATTAAAGATAATGGGAAGGGACTCCCTCAAGATTTTGACCTTAATAACCTTTCGTCTTTTGGAATGCAATTGGTACAAGGATTGGTAGAGCAATTACACGGTGAAATTCAAATCAATCAAGAACAAGGCACAACATTTACAATGCATATGGAAGAACCTACAACTACATAATTAAAACACTGCTTCTTTCTATTTAAAAAAACACCTTGTTTCAAAGTTTCCCCTCAATACAAAAACACAATAAATTGTAACTTCTATTAAATATTGGATAATCATTCTTAGTGATTTGGTATTAATCAAAAACATTTTTGATGTAACAATCTAACAGTCAGTTTGTTGAAATAAAATTAATTACTAATACATACACGGTATATCTATTGCATTTATAAAAACATCTACTCATAAAGTAGAACAAAAAAATGCTATACAACTTAACTAATTGGAATGATGGATTTAGGATTAAGAAAAATTACTCAAAACCTCGGAATAAAAAAGCTCATACGAAAGAATATTACTGATTTACAAAATTTAAAAACTTCATTTGGCGTACAAATCAATAATAAATTAGACCTAACGGGCATTAGTGATCAAGAAATTATTAGGCTTCAATCTTTATTAAAACATAAAGGAATGATCGTCATTCCTTCACATCGTATACTAAGTGAAGAAGAACACTTAAAAATTACAACCCTTTTCGGGGTACCTCATGAAAAAGTAAGTTATATAGCACCTCATGTAAAGATGTCAGGACAATTCAATACAACCAACGACACCTATCTTTCAAGTTCTTTATGGCATAGTGATTACTCTCATTCAAAAAATCCAGCACATATAAGTATCTTCCAGATGACAGATACTATTGATCAAGAATGGGAAACTTCTTTTATTAGTTTGCACCAAATTTATGCAAAGCTTAATGAAGATGTAAAAAGAAGATGGGATGGAATAAAGGTAATGTATTCAGGGAACGATGCGATACATCCTTTATTATGGGTACATCCCTTTACAGGAAACCCTAGTATTTACTTTGATTTCAGATTTGCAAAAGAAGTATTTGACATTTGTACAAATACAGGGGAGATTTTATTTAAAAATATAAATGAGACCGTATCACATTTGAACGATTTATTTTCAAAAAAGATATCTGTTTATACACATAGATGGTGTTCTGGAGATATTGTTATAATAGATAATTATGCGATCTCCCGCAAAGAATCTTTAAAACCTGACTATTCTCAAAACGCATCAATAAGGCGCACAATGACAAAAGGAGTCTATTTTTAATACTGTCGTATTATGTATATTCATTTTCCTTTTTAATATCTAATTTTTTAATTCTGAAGTCAAGTGTACTTGGATGTAATTTAAGAATTTCAGCGGCACCTCCTTTTCCTCTAACCTTTCCTTTACAATACTTTAATGTCTGGATAATCTGCTCACGCTCTACATCTTGAAGTGATTTTAATTCAAATTCTTTCTGTAGATTATCTGGCCCTTTAGCATCGTTATTATCTAGAGAATTGAATAATATGTCGTCTTCGGCAAGTAAAATACCTCTCTCTATAAAGTGCTGTAATTCTCTAACATTACCAGGCCATTCATGCTGCATTATGCCCCTAAGAGTTTCTTTATCTAATTCTGGACATGGCCTATTAATCTCTTTAGAGAAACGATTCATAAAGTAGTTTGCCAGAAGTTCGATATCTTTACCACGCTCTCTTAACGGAGGTACAGATATTGGGAATATACTAAGTCTAAAAAATAGATCTGCTCGGAAGGTTCCTTTCTCTACCTCTTCTTCCAGGTTTCTATTTGTTGCTGCTATAATGCGTACATCTATTTTCTTAGATATAATTCCACCTACCGTTTCAATTTCTTTTTCTTGAATACAGCGCAGTAACTTTGATTGACTATTTAAAGGAAGTTCGCCTATTTCATCTAAAAATAAAGTACCTCCATTGGCTTGTTCAAATTTTCCTATTCTTTTCTCAGTTGCCCCTGTAAAACTTCCTTTTTCATGCCCAAATAAAACAGATTCAATCAAATCACTTGGCAGTGCTGCACAATTAACTTTAACTAAAGATTTCTTTTTTCTAGGTGAACTTTTATGAAGAGCCTCCATAATAAGTTCTTTTCCAGTCCCTGTCTCTCCTTGGATAAGTACTGTTATATCTGTAAATGCAACTTGTTGAACTTGTTTTAATGTTTTAGCAATAGCATCACTTTCCCCTATAATATCTGGGATATAAACGGTGCTAATTCCTGAGTTATTAGCAGTTGCTTTACCCTCAGAAGTCTTAGTGGGTAAAGGTGTATTATCTGTATCTATTTTTCGAAACCCTAAATCTAAAGCAACTCTAATATCTCGCTCATCAAAAGGTTTTAGAATATATCCCAATGGATTTGTTCGGGTCATTTCGCTTAAGGTACCCGAATCAGAATATGAAGTAACATAGATAAAAGGAAGCCCAAATTCTTCTCTTATTTTTACAGCAAGCTCAGTACCTCTTAAATCTCCTATAATATGAATATCCAATAACACTAGATCTGGAGGCTCATTGGCTATTTTTTTCATAGCCTCATCTGCAGATTTTGCCATCCCCATAACAGCATGCCCTAGACCAGATACAATTCTTCTTAAATCTTGAGCGATGATAAACTCATCTTCTACAATAAGAATTTTCCCCATTTTAAATTGTTTTGCGCATTCATGTATACTAACAAAAATACAATGTCATTCACTAATCCTATTGCTTATTATAATATAATTACCAATTAAACAAGCGTGAAACAATTTAAACATTTTGTTAAACAAAACAATCTTTTTTAGTGAAAAAATTAATTAAAAATGCAACTTTCATAGCATCACATTCATTTTTGTTTAACTTTTGAAGGATTAGCTATTTAACCAATTCTTAAATGCTAGCGATTTATTTTTTCCTACAAATATTGGATTCTCTGAAGCAGGAAAAGTTTCTATTTTTAATCCTTGCCCCATTTTAACAATCTTTTTAATTGCTGAAACTCCTAAAATTACTTGTCTATTTACTCTAAAGAAATAATGATGATCTAACTCAGCAAAAAGAGTATCTAAACTATTATTTGACACACTCTTCTGTCCATTCATATTCACTACATAGGTGATAGAGTTTTCCTTATAGATATAAGCGATTTCAGAAACATATACAATAAGAAGTTCATTGCGGAAATAGGTAAGAATACGATCTTTATAAGTACTCTTATCTACTACTATTTCTGTAGTATCTTCTTCAGTACTTTCCATGTCTACTATTTCTGTTAACGACTCTTCTGTATATAAATAAGTAACAGTCGTTTCTTTAGGTTTAAAAGTAAAACTTGGTATTTGATAATTAATTGATAACATAATAAATAAGTATGAATGGGTGGGTTAATAAATGAATATGTTGCTTAAATTTTGTTTGGAAGATTTTAGGCGAGGTCTAAACTTTCTATAAGTTCTTTTCTAGCATTCTGTATAAGTTTCCAGAATACAGCTTCATTAATGTCTAAATCTGTGCAAATGGATGATGTCCTCTTATCTTCAAAAGTTTTATAAACAAATGCATTTCTCTGTATTGCCGGCATACGGTTTAAACACTCTTGTAGTATAGAATCATTCTGATTTTGGGTATCTTCTGGAAAAGAATTAATCATATTTGATGTTCCTAAAGGATAAGATGCCCCTACAGGATTACCAATGTGTAAATGAGTATTAGTAACATTTGATCTCTCTGATTTTCTTTTCAGAAATTGTAGTCTTAGGTTTTTAAATATTATTTTAAGGATTAGCTTGTACCCTTTTTTAGCGTTCTCAATAATAGATTTTAGTTGTAAAAACGCTGTTACTTCTATTTGTATATACATTTTTTTAAGGTTTATAATTGTACTTTCTGTTCAGATATAGAATTTTACAATTACCTTATAACCTAAATTTATGCCGTAAAAGAAATATATTTTAAATAATTGACAAACAGTATTTTATGCTTTATGTTTCATAAAATTAATTAATAAAAAAACACAGAATATGGTAGGCACACAATATTTAAAGGTTAAACAAGACATTACATTGCGTCCTAAATAGCGTATCCTGCAGTTAGAAATAAGGTTCGTTATACGCTTTCGCGAAAGCATATACAACACGATCAAAATAATACATACACACGCTTCAATAAATCATCTCAACAATATAAAAAGACCTATAAATAAGTAATAGATTTAGTATCTTGTTGGAGAATTATTTAATTATAAATTTCAGAGTTATCATTCTATTAATCCTACTGTAAATAGCAATAAAACGCTCACTACTTTGAAGAAGAAAAAACAGCATACATCATTTACATGGTTATTGTACTTTGTCATTCCTTTTGCGGTAGTATTGGGATATAAATATATCTCAAAAGAGACACCACAAGACTACACAGCCATAGATGCTAGTAATCCTGAATTAGCAAGTAAAACCAAAGTACTTCCAGAAACCATCGATTATATTTTTGATGTAAAACCCATTCTCTCTGATAGATGTTATTTATGCCACGGTCCTGATGATGGCACACGAGAAGCTAACTTGCGTCTAGACACTAAAGAAGGAGCATTTGCAGCCATAGGTCCAAACCAAGACAGATTTGCCATTGTACCGAACGATACTCTTACCAGCCAACTCGTCTCTAGAATACATGCTGTGGGAACAGAAAAGTTGATGCCACCTGAAGATTCAAACCTGAGTCTGACTGACTATGAGAAACAAGTGCTGACCAAATGGATTGACCAAGGTGCTGTTTGGAAAGACCATTGGGCATTTGTAGCTCCCCAAAAAAAAGAAACACCACAGATTACCAATACAAGTCTTGCCGCCAATGAAATTGACAACTTCATTATTAAAAAACTGGAACAACAAGGATTATCACCTTCTGAAAGAGCCAGCAAAGAAAAACTCATACGCCGTGTCTATTTTGATCTTACAGGACTCCCACCAAGCGTTTCTGAAATAGACGCCTTTGTGAATAACAGCAACCCTAACGCATACGAAAGTATTGTCGATAGTTTACTAAACTCTACACAATATGGCGAGCATATGACCACAAGTTGGTTAGACATTGCTCGCTATTCAGACACGCACGGATATCAAGATGACTTGGAACGTGTGATGTGGCCATGGCGCGATTGGGTGATTAACGCTTTTAATAAAAATCTCCCTTATGACGATTTTGTAACCTGGCAATTAGCCGGAGATTTACTCCCTGATGCTAGCTTAGAACAAATTATAGCCACAGGTTTTAATAGAAATCATAAGATTACACAAGAAGGGGGTGTGATAGATGAAGAATACCGTGTAGAGTATGTATTAGATAGAACCAATACGGTTTCCAAATCTTTATTAGGACTCACCATGGAATGTGCACAATGCCATGACCATAAATACGATCCTATTTCTCAAAAAGAATACTTTAGTTTTTACAGTTTCTTTAATAAGGTGAATGAAAAGGGACGTATCGATTATGGAGAAATTCCTGAACCTAATCTCAAAATCACACAACAACAAACCAAAGAATTACTTTCATTTATTAATATGCCAGATTCTATACCAGAAGTACAGCTTATGGTCATGAAAGATGATGCACCTACCCGAAAAACATACATTTTAAAAAGAGGCGCTTATGATGCCTATGGAGATGAAGTACAAGCTAACACCCCAAAAGCCGTACTTGCTTTTGATGACTTTGAAAATAACAGACTCGGACTCTCTAAATGGCTTTTTGATGAAAAGAATACACTAACGGCTCGCGTAGCTGTCAATAGATTATGGCAACAAATTTTTGGAACAGGGATCGTTGCTTCTAGTTCTGATTTTGGAAACCAAGGTGCCTTACCGTCCCACCCAGAACTATTAGACTGGCTCGCTATCACTTTTAGAGAAGAAGGTTGGGATATCAAAAAAATGATCAAACGTATGGTCTTATCTAATACCTACCAACAAACCTCTAAAACAAGTCCAGAACTCTTAGAAGCAGACCCCTATAATGTATTACTCGCCAGGAGTACACGCCAAAAACTAACCGCCGAGATGATTAGAGATAATGCGCTTGCCGTAAGCGGACTCCTTGTCGAAAAGATAGGCGGCCCAAGTGTAAAACCATATCAACCCAAAGGACTTTGGGCAGAAACCACTTCAGGACAAGGGCTCACCGAATATATCATGGACACCGGAGAAAATGTATACAGAAGAAGCTTATATACCTTCTGGAAACGAACGGTGCCACCACCATCTATGATGACCTTTGATGCGGCCACACGAGATTATTGTACCGTAGAACGTCAAAAAACCAGTACCCCATTACAAGCCCTTGTGATGCTTAATGACCCTCAGCTTATTGAAGCGGCAAATGTATTAGCCACTCAAATGCTACAAGATAACAGCCTAACAGACCAAGATCGCATACATACGATCTTTAAAAAAATTACCTCGCGCGCTCCTGATGAAACAGAAGTACAGAACTTACTCGCATTTCTACAGGAATCTGAAGCAAATTATGATGAAACTAAAAATGTAACAGCGACCGATATGGCTGTTGACAAAGAAAAACTATATGCCTTTAGTGCAGTCACAAGTTTGATTTTTAATCTAGATGAAGCTATTGTAAAAGGATAATCACATGGAAGAAATCTCAAAACATTTTCTCAACAATAACCGAAGACATTTCCTAAAGAAATTGAGTTTGGGTATTGGCGGTCTCGCAGCTGCTTCCATGCTAGATCCCTTTTCATCTTTAATAGAAGCGCCAGATTCTCCGTTGAAAGGAATGAATCTACCGCATTTTGCACCTAAAGCAAAACGCGTTATCTATCTATTTCAAAGTGGAGGTCCTTCCCAATTAGAGTTGTTTGATTACAAGCCACTACTTGATACAATGAGAGGTCAGGATTTACCAGATTCTGTACGAAAAGGACAACGACTCACAGGAATGACTTCTGGACAAGATAGCTTTCCGCTGGTGGGTAGTACTTTTAAATTCAATCAATACGGAGAGTCCCGAGCTTGGGTAAGTGATCTCATGCCTTATACCGCAAAAATTGTAGATGAGTTATGCTTTGTAAAATCCATGCATACCGAAGCGATTAATCATGATCCTGCCATTACCTTCTTCCAAACCGGATCACAACAAGCAGGAAGACCCAGTATAGGTTCTTGGATGAGTTATGGATTAGGAAGTCTGAATGATAATCTTCCCACATTTACAGTCCTTTTATCTCGTGGGACAGGAAGACCGCTTGCACAACCTTTATATTCGCGACTGTGGGGAAATGGGTTTTTGAGTTCGCTACACCAAGGTGTTCAATTTAGATCTGGAAAAGATCCTGTATTGTACCTAAAAGATCCTGAAGGCATGAGTAGGTCTGAGCGACGAAAAATGCTCGATCATATCGCTGAGCTAAATGAAAAACAAGAAAAAGAATTTGGCGATCCAGAAATCAATAGTCGCATTGCTCAATATGAGATGGCATACAGAATGCAAACCTCTGTTCCTGATACAATGGATATAGAAGGAGAACCTGACCATATTATTAAAATGTATGGTGCTGATGCAACAATCCCAGGGACGTATGCAGCTAATTGTTTATTGGCTAGACGTCTTGTAGAGAAAGATGTACGCTTTGTACAACTCTATCATATGGGTTGGGATCAGCATGAGAATTTACCCACACAAATAGAAAAACAAGCCAAAGACATTGATCAGGCAACCGCAGCTTTGATTCTAGATTTAAAACAACGCGGACTCCTTGAAGATACGCTTGTAGTTTGGGGTGGTGAATTTGGACGTACCAACTACAGTCAAGGAACGCTCACCGAAACCAATTATGGACGAGACCATCACCCAAAATGCTTTACCATGTTTATGGCTGGTGGTGGTGTAAAACCAGGATTCACCTATGGAGAAACCGATGATTTTGGATACAACATCGTAAAAGACCCTGTACATGTGCATGATTTACAAGCTACCATGATGCATTTAATGGGCGTCGATCATACCAAATTCACCTATAAGCACCAAGGAAGAAGATTCAGACTTACTGATGTTTCTGGGCATGTAGTTCACGATCTTATTAGTTAATTCCATATGAGTCGTAGAAAATTTTTAAAACAATCTTCATACCTCACCATGGGGTTTCTGACGTATCCCGCTTTCGCGAAAGCGTTCTCAGTATCATCCTCCAAAGATGTGATTATAGGTCATAACTCACATCAATATAAAGTAAATCTCAACTGGGGAAACCTCAACGCATCCCAAACCCCTGTAAATGATTGCCATGAAATGGTACAGGACTCCAAAGGACGGATTGTATTATTAACCAATCATACTAAGAACAATGTCATTATTTATGACAAATCAGGAAAATTAATCGAAACATGGGGCACTGAATATCCTGGAGCTCACGGACTCACCCTCGTTAAAGAAAATGGCACTGACTTTCTATTAATCACCGATTATGAACGCCATCAAATTATCAAAACCACCATCGATGGTAAGGTGGTTTTTAAAATAGATGCACCTTTAGAAACGGGAAAGTATACTAAAAAAGAAGATTTTAAACCTACCGAAACGACCGTTACCGAAAATGGAGATATCTACGTAGCTGATGGCTATGGAAAACAATATATCACGCACTATAATCACAAAGGAGAATTACTAAATATATTCGGAGGTCATGGTACTAACGATGGTCAATTTCTAAATGCACATGGCATTTGCTATGATCATAGAGACTTAGATAATCCGTCGTTATTGATTACCGCTAGAGAATTAAATCAGTTGAAACGATTTAGTTTAAAAGGAGATTTTATAGAAACCATTCGGGTGCCTGGCGCCTTGATTTGTCGTCCTGTGATTCATAAAAAAGATATTTATTTTGCCGTCTTACGATCTAAAAATGCCGTACACGATGACTCTGGGTTTATCTTGATTATGAACGAAAAAAATGAAGTCGTTTCTTGTCCTGGTGCAACGGCGCCTTTATATCGCAATAATGAACTGGGTGAATTGTATCAAACCATCCGATTGTTTCAACATCCACATGATGTATGTATCGATGATGATGAAAATATGTATGTCGCTCAATGGAATTCTGGACAAACGTATCCTATTAAACTGACAAGAGTATGAGACTAGGTATACTAATCATACTCTTTATAAGCATCCTAAGTTGTGCTAAAAAAACAGAACCTGTTGATAGTATTTTTGTACAACAACAGGAAATCAGCATTGCACAACCTCGCGTAACGGCTACGAGCACGATTATAGATTCCACTGTAAAAATAACGGCTGCATTAGCACTAGAAGATGTTGCGATCTATTACACAACAGATGGTGCAGTTCCTACTGAAAACAACACAAAATATACCGTTCCTATTACGGTTCAAAAAGAAGGCAAGTATGCCTTTAAAGCATTTCATCCCGATTGGAAACCAAGTGAAACTACAACCTTAAAATTGTATAAAAAGGGGATTACTCCTCGTAAAATGGATTGGCAAACTACTGCGCACACTACCTATCCTGGTGTTGGGCCAATGACGGTACTGAATCAAAAGAAAGCCTCTTTAAACTTCAAAGATCAACAATGGATGGGTTATGATTCGTTAGCTTTCGCGAAAGCGTACTTTGACAAAAAACCTTTTATAAAAAGTATGACCATCGGATATCTCATCGATACCAAATCATGGATTTTTCCTCCAGAAAAAGTAGTGGTACTTCTTAATGAAAAAGATACCCTACAGATTGATATTCCAAAAACCACCGAAGGAGAAACACCTAGACTCGATGATGTATATATTCCTATTAATAAAGAAATAGAACGTGTTTCAATACGCGTATATAACACCTCAAAATTACCCGAATGGCATCCTGGAAAAGGCCTAAAAGCATGGTTATTTATGGATGAATGGATTTTTAACGAATGAAGGAAAGCAGTCAAGCATATAAAAGTATATTTCTAATCATCCTGACAGTGTTTGGCGTGATGACCTTGTATACGTTAAACACAGAAGAAGCCCCTCGATTTATACTCTTCTTTGGTCGATTTCACCCATTGCTTTTGCATTTACCTATTGGCGCCTTGGTGGTTACTTTTTTTATAGATATAACCAGTCGTTTTCAAAAAAAGTATCCAACGTCCATCATTAGAAATTTATTAGGATTTACAGCCGTTTTTGCGATAATCACGTGCTTTTTTGGTTATTTTCTTTCATTAGAAGGCGGCTATCAAGAAGAGACTTTAGACCTTCATTTTTATACTGGTATTGCAACGACATTATTAACGAGTGGTTTGTTTTTAATCAGTAATACATCAAAGCCAAAGACACAAAAATGGTTCTTACCGCTATTTATAGCAACGCTTATCCTCATCAGTATCGCTGGGCATTATGGAAGTGTTTTGACACATGGAGATAATTTCCTAACAGAATATGCACGTGTTCCCGAAAAAGAAAAAACGATAGAAGTAGTAGATAGTTTACGAATGTATGACCATGTTGTTGCAAAGATTCTGGATGACACCTGTATTCAATGTCATAATGCAAGCAAGCAAAAAGGCGAACTTTCCTTATTGACCAAAGAATCCATTTTAAAAGGTGGTGTGAGTGGTGCCAATGTCATTGAAGGAAATGCTTCTCAGAGTTTATTATACACACGTTTGTTACTTCCTATTTCTAATGAAGAACATATGCCACCAGAAGGGAAAGCACAATTAACCAAGGATGAGATTTGGCTACTACAACATTGGATTGACCAAGGACTCGATTTTGAAGGGTATGCGACGCGTGGTATGGAGAATGATACCCTACGTAAAAAGCTAAAAAAGTATCTTGTTTTTAATGAAGTTATCATTCCAATAGCACCTGTAGATGCTATTGAAGAAGTAAAGGAAGCTGGCTTTAGGGTTTTGGAATTGGTTCCTGGCAAAGGAGCCCTTAATGTGAAGCTCTTGAACTCCAGTCCTACAAAAGAAGCGATAGAAACGCTTTCTTTATTAGAAGAACAGATCGTAGAACTAGATTTAAATACGTCTGAAATTACAGATGAAATGACAGCAGTATTTAAAGATTTTAAAAACCTGAAATCCCTACGTTTAGATAACACCAACATTACAGATGCCGCTATCAAAAACATTAAAAAACTAGCGCATCTAGAGGTATTAAATATCTATAATACAGCGATCTCTAATGACGGACTTACCGAATTAGTAAACACCATACAACCCAAACAGGTCTATGCATGGCAAACCCAAGTAGATAAAGAAACTGCCGATAGACTAGCCCAGCAATTTGATATCCGTATTCAAAGTACAATTGCAGCTAATTTTGTAGAAGACAGTCAGCTGGAACCTCCATTAATTAGTCCTATAAAGACATTATTTAATGACACTATTCATATTGCGCTTGAGAGTCGTTTAAAAGATGTAGCGCTACGATATACACTAGATGGAACAACACCCGATACCACAGCAACGGTCTACACAGAAAAAATCATACTCGATCAATCGAAAACCCTTAAAGTTGCAGCTTTCAAAAAGGGATGGGACCCTAGTGATGTATTGGTGCGTGAGTATGCAAAAATCAAACATATCATCACTGATTTTACGATCAAAACAAAACCAAGCGAACAATATCCTGATGCCAAAAAGTTATTTGACTTAAAAGAGGGAAGCTTAGATTTTAAAGATGGGAATTGGACAGGATACTTAGGTACAGATCTCAATACGACGATAGACTTAGGAACTATTACTCCCATACAACATGTGTCATTTCGTTGTATGGAAAGCGTAGGCAGTTGGATTTTCTATCCTTCTAGTTTTACCTTGTATACGTCCACTACTAAAAAGGGTCCTTTTAAAGAAGTAGCTTCTACAAAAGTTACCAGAGAAGGGGAAGGTGGGGATACCGAAACAAAAAAGATGACCCTTGAACTTCCAAATACAGAAGCTCGCTACGTAAAAGTGGTCATCAAAAATTATGGAACATTACCCGAATGGCATCCGGGTGCTGGAAATCCCGCATGGCTTTTTGTGGACGAGGTTTATTTTTGGTAAACGTATATTTATCTAAAATTTACTAACTTATAAAATAAATAATACTCTTGGTGCACTTTAATTCAATCTTTCTGGATTTTTCCCAAGCCTTTTCGGTTCCGAGCTTACTCTTCTTTCAAGTTTTTTGATGTCTTCTTCAGGAGGTAACTCTTCTGGTTTAATACCTCGTTTTAGAAGTATATTTCTAACCCCACGATTATTAGTTATATGTTCAGCTGAAATTTGCCGCTCTGTAGAGAGCCCTTTCTCTTTTGTGTTAAAAACAGTTATCTCTGTGGCAAAGTCTTTTGCTTTTATGGTTATGGTAGGTAAAAAATCGGCAAGTGCACGTCCTTTTGGAACACCCATTTTCTCCTTCATTTGTTGAGTAGTTTTCCCAAACAATGCATGATCTCCTTTACTTCTTATTATTCCAAAATTTCTATCATTACCTGTTTGTTCATATATAAGTTCTGAGAGTTCTTTTTCAGAGAGTGTTAATTTCTGTCTTGCTTGCAATCTTTTCCAATCTTTTATCCTTTTCTCTATCTCTTCAAATTTACGCGTTTGTATTGCAAAATAATTTTGAGCAAAAGCTATTTGTTCTTTTCTAGAATCACCATTTTGAGCTATCAAGTAACAAGCGTATCTTGTTAGCATAATGTCTTCAATCTCTCTTTCACTTCCAGAACCTAATTTAACCATTTTGTTGACATCAACAAAATGGTCTAAAATTTCGTTCCCTGTTACTTCACAAGAGGTTTTTGCTTTAATAATAACTTTTTGAAAATTCCTCCATTCTGAATAACCAAGTAAGTGTTGTATATCCCTAGCAAACCAAAACTCAATCCCATTCTCAGTAGTTTGAGAGTGATCTTCAAAATTGTTTGATAATGATCTTATTATTTCTGATTTCATATTGTTAATATACAAACTTCATATTAATTAAACATGGCATTTTAAACACAATATTACATCTGTATTTTTCTATGATTAAGTAATTACAATTCAAAAGTCATTTACGACAGTTGAACAAAATCACTTTTCTATTTCTATATAATAATCACATATTTGACCTATCAACAAAAAATCCCGCTATAAAAGCGGGGTTAGTTCAACTTACAATCTTGAGTACGTCTTGCAGACTCCTCAACATTGAGTTTCACTAATTAAAAACGAACAACCATGACACCCACCGAAGTTTTCTCTATTGCAGGAATGATCACCATGCCCATGTGGATATTAATGATCGTAGTACCAAAATGGAAAGTCACTCGCTTCTTAATCGATTTTAAAGTCATTCCGTTAGCCTTATCAGCTATCTATGCGGTATATATTTTTAAAGCGATGCAGATAGGGGGGGCGCCAGATTTTGGGAGTCTAGCTTCCGTTATGGCATTATTTACCGAAGAACATGCAGTACTCGCAGGTTGGGTACATTATCTCGCTTTCGATCTTGTCGTAGGGATGTGGATGCTGGATCAAAATAAAAAACTACAAATTCATCAAGTACTCATGGCTCCGTGTCTTTTCGGGACATTTATGTTAGGTCCCATAGGCTTTCTTGCCTTTATGATCATAAGAGCTATTAAATCAAAGAAATCATGAATGCAATCAAAAATCTAATCAACACCGTAAGAACCTCAAGCCCTATTTTATATGGGATTGTCATACTACACTTACTCATGACTGTAGGATGTATCATTGGTCTCATGGTAGATGACAGAACATTACTAGGAATTAATGTCTGGATCAAACCTCTAAAGTTTACCATCTCTGGAGCGATTTATATTTTTACGTTTGGGTATCTCATTACACTATATCCTTTCTCTACAAGGAAAAAGAATATCATTAATAATATCACTTCATGGACATTACTGTTAGAAATTGGCATTATTGTATATCAAGCAGCACGCGGTGTACAGTCTCATTATAACATATCTTCTGCTTTTGATGGGATGCTCTTTGCAGCCATGGGAATCTTAATAGGAATCAATGTTTTAATTATGGTCTTCTTTATTATTGAGACCCTACGATTACGATTAAAAACCCCTAGATCCGTACAATGGGCCATTCTGATGGGATGGATTATTATCGTGGTAGGAAGTTGGATTGGTGGGCAAATGATTAGTCAGATGGCACATAATGTTGGGGTAGCCGATGGAGGTGAAGGAATCCCTATATTAAACTGGAGTACGGTAGCTGGAGACTTGAGAGTCGCTCATTTTTTGGGATTGCATAGCATACAAATAATACCGTTATTCGCAGTAGGGTTATACAAAAAATGGAATACTTCGACTAGAAATCAAGTACTAGGAGTTATTATATTTGGACTCTTATTTGCTTCTTTTATTGGGTTTACATTCTATCAAGCAAAACAAGGAATGCCATTTATTAAACTATAACGAGTATACCTCATTTTAAAATAAAGAGTCGGTTTTATACGCTTTCGCGAAAGCGTATACTAGAAAAATAGAACTTAAAACGATATGAAGTTATTTAATAAAGAAAAACGCATCAAATATCTAGGGTTTAATGACTTCTGGTTTGCAGTGATCGCTATTCTGGTTTTAAGTATTGTAACAAATTATCTATTCACGAACTATTCAGAGGAAGTTTCTTTTTTTGAAATCGTTATTAATTGGGTAATATCACTCTTCTTTACATTATGTAACTGGTTTTTTATGCGTAATGTGATCATTTACTTACGCAAAAAATACCCTTCTTTTAAAGACACTCCTAACCGTATTATTATTGTTTTTATTTTTATTCTCATATCCGTACCGCTTATTGATTATATAGGAAGTATGATGATTGGTGCGTTTTTTAACGACTTCCATTATTATATCACAGAAAGGTTTAAAGTGCTCCTTCCTATCGTTATTATAAGTGTCATGATTCAGGCGATTTATGAAGCGATTTATTACCATGCAATGCTCAAAAAAATAATTAGAGAAGAAGAGCAGGCAAAGCAAGTGATGGTACAGGCACAACTAGATGCGCTACGTAATCAAGCACAGCCTCACTTTTTCTTTAATACGCTTAATACATTACGTGATATTATTGATCAAAACTCTAAGGAAGAGGCAAAAGATTTTGTAGATAAGCTTTCAGGAGTGTATCGCTTTATTTTAGAGTCTGGAAATGTAAATGTCATTACATTAAGAGATGAGTTAAAGTTTTCACAGGCATATGTTCATATTCAATCAGAACGTTTTGGAGACAATCTGCAAGTACAATGGGATATTCCTGAGACCTTTTTAGATAGGATGACTGTTCCTATGAGTATACAACTCTTACTAGAAAATGCCATCAAACATAACGTGGTTTCTAGATCTAAGCCACTTACTATAAAAGTGTCTATTCATAATGACCACATCGTTGTGGAAAATAAAATCCAAGCAAAATCTACACAATTGCCTTCTACCAAATTAGGGTTGAAAAATATTGAAAAGCGATATGCTTTAATCTCTAATCAGTCTATAGAAATAACAAATGACGGAAAACAATTTACCGTTGCGCTTCCATTATTACATACATCTGATCAAAACAACTAAATATGCAGGTACTAATTATAGAAGACGAGCCACGTGCAGCAAGCCAACTACAAAACATGTTGAAAACATGTGAATTTGAATATCAATTATTAGATATTATTGATACGGTAGAAGATGCTGTGATTTGGTTTCAAAAAAATACCACGCCTGACTTAGTGTTTATGGATATACAACTGGCTGATGGATTGAGTTTTGAAATCTTTCAAAAAATAGATGTAGAGGCACCTATTATTTTCACCACAGCTTTTGATCAATACGCAATTCAGGCATTTAAAGTAAATAGTATCGATTATTTATTAAAGCCTATACAACGAGAAGATCTCACATCGGCATTAAAAAAATTCAAAAAAACAAATCAACCGCCTGCTGTTGATCCATCTATATTTAAACAACTTCTTACGAGTATTCAAACACCCCAAACAAGAACTGGGTTACTTGTAAAAGAAGGAAATGGATTTGTACAAATAAAAGTAACCGATCTCTTATATGCCTATTCAGAAGATAGTATCACTTTTGGAGTTACTTCAGATAGACGGTACATCATAGATGAGACCATAGATCAATTGTTCAACTCCCTTGACCAAAATGAATTTTATCGAATAAATAGAGGGCATATTGTATCAAAGCAAGCCATTATAAAAATAGATCCTTATTTTAATCATCGTGTAAAACTTACCTTGACAAACCCTAGAGATCAGGAATTTATTGTAAGCAGACCCAAAACAAGTGACTTCAAAACTTGGATGAATACATAATATAAAAAACAAATCATAATCCACTTATCTACAGATAGGTGCCATTCATCTAAGGATTATTTAGTTTCAAAGAATACTTTAATAATACACATCAATGTGGTGTAGTTTTATACTCGAATCATGCATTATAGACTCTCTAATGCATGATTTGGATAAATCATAATGATGAGACAATGGAGTTGTATGTATTAGAAAATAGGAAGGAAGAAGATGGAAAGAAAGATGTATTAAAGTATCATTTAAGGCATTTAGAATTTATTTTATTTTTTGAAATACAATTAGAACAAGGGTATGTAGGTGATTGCTCTTGGCATTTTTTAGAAAAGTTTAAAGTATTAAAACATGAAGCCCAAATGAATGTTTTAAAATACAGTTCATACTATCAAAAGGAGCAAAACGCTCAATTCCATTCGTCGACACTTAATGGTGATCCACCGATAGTAAACATAGATTAACCGAAACATATACGTTGCACATAAAAAATACACTATTTTTCATTAAATTTTGATATATTATCTCATTATGAGTAACTTACTTGATGTTCTGTTAATTGAAGATGACACCATAGAAATCATGAAATTAAATAGAACAATTTCTACCCTAAACGTAAAGCACAAAATTACAGAAGCTAACAATGGAGAAGAAGCACTTTCTATATTAAAAGAAGGAAATTCATTACCCGATATTATTTTATTAGATTTAAATATGCCTAAGATTAATGGAATAGATTTTTTAAAAATTTTAAAGAATGATGTTCATTTGAAATATATTCCAACTATTGTTCTTACCACTTCTAATAACAGAAATGATTTATTAGAATGTTATAAAATTGGAATTGCTGGCTATGTTTTGAAACCTTTAAAATATGATGACTATGTTTCAAAGATTGAAAAATTGCTTGCGTATTGGAGTATTAATGAATTAATAAAAGCATAAATGAAAGGAATTGTTTTTACAGAATTTTTAGATCTTGTAGAAGATAAATTTGGCTTAGAGATGGTTGATAAAATCATCACACAATCTGAACTAGAATCTGAAGGTATATATACTTCAGTGGGCACGTACAAGTTCTCTGAAATGTTACAATTACTTCAGAATCTAAGTGCAAATACGGGGGTGTCAATAGATGACTTGTTACTGGTATATGCAGAGCACTTTTTTAGTGTACTTGAAGACAGTTATCCAGGTCTTTTAAGTACCTATAAAGATCCTATAGAGATGCTTGCTTCTATTGAAAATCACATTCATGTAGAGGTGCGAAAAATATATCCAGATGCAGAGCTTCCTACTTTTTTAGTGGAAAGCAAAACAGAAAACTCACTAGTGATGATATACAAATCTAGTAGAGCAATGCATCATTTTGGTTTGGGGTTAATGAATAAGACGTTTGAACATTTTAATAGCAAAGCAACGATCACTTTAGAAAAAATCAAAGAAGATGGTACTGAGGTGAAATTTATCATTACCAAAATTTAATGAGTCAAGAAAACGTTGACATATTACAAAGAGCATTACAAAGAGAAAAAGCGGCTAGAAAAGTAGCCGAAAAAATCTTAGAAGAAAAATCATTACAACTCTATCAAACAGCTCAAGAGCTTAAAGAAGCAAATCATAAGTTAGAACATCTTCTAGACGAAAAGACATCACAACTACAAGGTATTTTTGAGAATATAAATGATGCGTATTTAGTGATGGATCTTAATGGCAATGTCATCAAAATGAATGACGCCGCTATTGAGCTTTTTGGATATGATATTGAAAAAGAAAAGGTCAATGTAGTTGCACTTATCTATAATGAAGATTATATGTATGCCATGCAATCTTTTAATGAACTTAAAAGTAAAGGTGCCTTTACAAATTATACAGCTCGTGTAAACACAAAAAATAAAGGCATACGATGGATTCATATAAATGCAAGTGTAGTTTTTGATAAGGATAAAAATCCTATTGCCGCGCAAGGAATTGTACGAGACATTACAGAAGCAAAACGCACTGCAAAATTAATTGAAGATCAGCGACAAGAACTAGATGTGATTGTGCAAAATTCTTCATTTGGTGTTGTACTCACTCAGAATGGTCAAATCCTAAGAACGAATGAAACCATTCAAAAAGCCTTAGGGTTTTCCAAAGAAGAATTACTAGAACGCACCATAAAAGACGTTTCTCTCAAAGAAGATTATCCTTTATCAAAGGAATATATCGCAAAAATGGATGCTGGCGAAATAGATAATTTTGTCATAGATAAGCGCTACAGAAAAAAAGATAATTCTATTCTATGGGCAAAGACCAATGTAAATGCTGTAAGAGACAAAACAGGCGTCATAAAGTACCAAGTTGCCATTATTGAAGACATTACTCAAGAAAGGGAACGATCACTAATTATCAATATGATTAATGAGGTTGCAAAATCCCTTTTAGGTAAGGTAGATATTTATGACATCGCTCTTGAAATCACAAATAGCATTGCAACCTACTTAAATACTGAAGATTGTGTCATTTACATTGTAGATCAAGAAAAAGAAACTGTTGAGCAAATTGCAGCTTATGGCGAAAAAGTAACTAATGATGGTGCGATCATTAACAAGATGTCTATTCCTATTGGAAAAGGCATTGTAGGTACAGTTGCAAAAACAGGAAAACCTGAACTCATAGCCAATACTGATCTCGATAAAAGATATGTCACCGATACCATAAAAAGACACTCAGAACTAGTTGTTCCTATTCTTAGTGATAACAAAGTTATTGGTATTATAGATTCTGAACATAGTCAAAAAAACTACTTTACTCAAAAACATCTTGAAACATTGCAAAATGTGGCTGGCTTGGTGTCTATGCAACTCAAAAGTGCTATCAATTTAAGAGAACGTCAAAAAGCAGAAAATCAAAATAAAATATTAGTAAAGGAGCTTGAAAAAAATAATAATGAATTACAAGAGTATGCACATATTGTATCGCATGACTTGAAATCTCCATTACGCAGTATAGAAGCACTTACCTCTTGGATTAAAGAAGACAATAAAGAAAAATTGGATGAAGCCAGTTTAAAAAACTTCTCTCTCATTGAGATGACTTTAGAAAAAATGGAACAACTCATTTCTGATATTCTAAAATACTCTAGTATCGGATCCAATGATCAAGACTCTCAGATGGTAGATCTTACTCCTACCATACAAGACTTAATACAAGTATTATATGTTCCAGAACATATTACAATCACCATTCTAAGAAAATTACCTACTGTAAAAGGAGATAAAACAAAACTCCAACAAGTTTTTCAAAACTTGATAAGTAATGCTATTAAATTTAATGATAAAGAAAAGGGGATCATTACAATAGATTATGAAGAAAAAAAATCTTATCATCAGTTTTCTGTTAGTGATAATGGAATAGGGATTGAAAAGAAATACCATGATAAAATTTTCAAAATATTTAATTCTTTAAAACAGAGTAAAGATTCCTCAGGGATTGGACTCTCCATTGTTAAGAAAATTATAGATTTATATCAAGGAGATATCTGGATTGAATCTGAAATACATAAAGGCACTACTTTTTTCTTTACATTAAAAAAATAACCCCATGGAACAACCTAATCATTCTTATATAGACCAGCTTTCTGCTGGAAATAAAGCCTTTAAAGAAAAGCTTATTTCTGTTATTAAAGAAGAGTTCCCAGAAGAAAAAGCTATTTATTTAAAGAACATAAGTGCAAAAAACTATAAAGAAGCTGCAGAAAATGTACACAAGATTAAACATAAAATTAGTATTTTAGGTCTTGAGAAGAGTTATGAAGTAGCACGTGCTTTTGAAAACAATCTTAAAGAAGAGAAGACCAACTTAAAAGATGAATTTGAAAATATCCTACATGTTATTTCTGAGTACCTACTAACGATGTAAGCCATTTATATGAATTGTATTATTATAGACGATGAAACGACTGCTAGAGTGATTATGAATCAATTGTGCTCGCAAGTAGATGATATAACTATTCTAGAAGAGTTTCCAAATGCAATACAAGCTATAAAATATTTAAACCAAAACGAGGTAGACCTTATTTTCTTAGATATACACATGCCCGATTTTACAGGATTTGACTTTATCCAAACCTTAAAAAATCCTCCAAAAATCATTTTAACTACTTCTGATCCTAATTTTGCTATTGAAGCATTTGAATACGATTGCATTGTAGACTATCTCGTAAAACCTATCCATTTTGCACGGTTTGAAAAAGCAATTCAAAAGGCAAGAAATGCAACCATAACTAACGAGAGTCCTTCTACACAATCTACTCCTGATCAAGAAGCTACTTCTGATAATCATTTGTATATCAATATAGACAGACGTTTAATAAAATTAGAAATCCCTAGTATCTACCTGATAGAAGCCAAAGGAGACTATATTAATGTCAAAACAGAAGACAAAAATTACACCGTACATTCTACATTAAAGAAAATAGAAGACAAGCTTCCTAAAGATTTATTCTTAAAAGTACATAGATCCTATGTTATTAATGTCAAAAAGATTATTGATATAGAAGATAACAGTGTCTTAATCAAGAAAGATGTTGTCCCTGTAAGTAGGTCCAATAGGCCTGAGCTTATGAAACGACTCAATTTGCTATAATATTCCTAATTCCCTTTTCAAAAGGGTGATTCTCTTTTATTTTATTTCGCTTAAAGCGAAATTCAACTTATACACAGTCAAGCCGTTACAGATATTGACTACGATCACTGTATCCTAAATCTTCAGTTATGTACCATTCACCTACAGTAAATGGCAACTCACCGAAATGTGATCAATATCCTCAAATTGCTACACGATATTTACACCAGAAATAAAAAACAACAATTATAAAAATATAAAAATCATGGCTTTACAAATCTTAGAATGCGACGGAACTTTTTACATCACTGGAAAAATAAACGCAACAACTTCAAATTCGTTTACGACACATTTTACACACGTATTAAGAAAACATGAAGAAGTAACAATCAATATTGATAATGTAAAAGAGATTGACAGAACAGGTGTAGAAGCTTTTAAAAGACTACAGACAACTGCCACAGAAAATCAGAAGGAGTTTTCAATAACAGGGTATGGATGTAAAGACATCTACTATGAATTTACATATCATAAAGCTGCATAAAGTACTCCCCTTATCATAATTATAATATATATAGTGCTCCCTACCTACTAATACTAAAAACAACAATCATGAAACTTGCCATAGTAACCGCTTATCCGCCTAGTAAAGTAACATTAAATGAATATGCTTTTCATCTTGTAAAGCATTTTAGACAAAAAGAAGAGATTACAGAAATTGTATTACTTACGGATAGAACTCAAGGAGAAAAAAACTTATCATTTACTGAAAATGGTTGTAAAATAACGATCAAAGAGTGTTGGTCATTTAATAGTTATCGTACGCTTTATAGTGTAAGTAACGCTATTAAAAATACACAACCAGATGCGGTCTTGTTTAACTTACAGTTTATGAAGTTTGGAGATAAAAAAATACCTGCTACGCTAGGACTATTATTACCTCTTGTCTGTAAACTAAGAAAGATTCCTACGATTGCATTACTTCATAATATACTAGAAGAAGTAGATCTCGGTTCTGCAGGATTTACTTCAAATAAAGTACTCCAAAAAGCCTATAATTTTATTGGCTCTATGATTACTAGATTAATTTTACAAGCAGATGTTGTTGCTGTAACTATGCAAAAGTATGTGACCATTCTTGAAGAGAAATATAAGGTTTCTAATGTGCAATGTATTCCACACGGAACTTTTGAAGTATCCAATGAAGCTCCAGACTATACCGTTCCAAAAGGGCCTTTACAAATCATGACTTTTGGCAAATTTGGAACCTATAAAAAAGTTGAGCCTCTTATTGAAGCCGTCGAACTGATACGAGAATCATCAGATCTAGACTTAGAAGTTGTCGTTGCGGGAACAGACAATCCTAATGTCCCTGGGTATTTAGCCAATGTACAAGAGAAATACAAACATATAAAACAAGTACGTTTTACAGGATATGTAGAAGAAGAAGAGGTTCCTACACTGTTTAAAGATAGTGCTGTTGTTGTATTTCCTTATACAGCTACTACTGGAAGCTCTGGGGTATTACATCAAGCAGGAAGCTATGGCAAAGCGGTGGTACTTCCAGACCTTGGAGACTTGGCTCTACTTATTAAAGATGAAGGATACCAAGGAGAATTTTTCAATCCGGAACATACACAAAGCTTAGCAACCGCAATAGAAAAGATTATTACAAATGACACCTATAGAAAGCAATTAGGAGAAGCAAATTATAAAGCTTCTATCGCTTTCCCAATGGAACGCATTACAGACATGTATCTTGATACATTTAAAACGATTATTCAAAGAAAAAAGCAGATAAGAAACACAAACGAAGCACCTTCTATTATTTAACATGGATGTACTAAAAGAAATACTACTATTTAATGTTTTACAATCTAAAAAATTCCTTCTCCTTTGGGAGAGGAAATATAAACAACTATTAACTGGAGATTATCTTTAATTTAATGTTTTTCTTATATCTAACTTACATTATAAAATATGCTTTGAACACTCCCTTTCACCCCTTTTCATTTGAATTATATAAAGCCCCCAAATTGTTTTCTGATTATTGATTTTTATGCTGGGGAAGGCCCCCTAAACTTTCCTGGCATTTCAGAAAACCTATTAACTATTATTCATTAGAAATATACTTGAACGCAGCCTTTTCATCCCCTTTTTGATCAATGAACCCAAATTGTTTTTGATTGTTTTTTTGCCAAGGAAGTCTCCCTATGACTTCCTTTGGTATTTCTACAAAGTCATATAATGTCCATGACATCGAAGGGATCTTATTTTTAGTAATAATACCTTGCATCTCTTTATGATACGCTGCCTGATCCTTTTCTGAATTTCCAAATGGATTCCAAATCCCTCTATACGACGACATTCCAAACTCACTTAAAACAATAGGTTTTTCTGGTATTTGCTTTTTTAAAGAGGTATATGTTTCCTCCAGTATATTGATATCTTCATAAAAGTGAAAAGACACAAAATCTACTTGATCTTTGAGAATAGCAGCACTTTCTGCATTAGACCATCCAATAGTCAATGGGTGTTTTGGATCTGTCTTTTTTACAAAACTCGTCATCATTTGTAGCCAAGCTGTTACTTGCTGTTTTCCACGAGATTCAAAATCTAAATTAGGTTCGTTTTTAATATCCCAAGCATACAATGCGGCATGGTCTTTAAGTGTCGTAATGATGGTTTCTGCGTGACGCCTATTTAAGGTCCAATCTAACACAGAATAATCTCCATAGAAATCAAATAATGTCACCATTACTTTCAAATCATACTGCAAAGCAATATCTAGTGTTTGTTCTAGTTTTTCTAATTTCCCAATCGCCACATGTGCCTTTCCAAAATCACTATACGGAACAAAAATCCGGATGCTTTCTAAACCTGCATCTTTTATGATTTTAAAATCTTTTGCCAGTATTTCTGGATCAAAACCAACACCAAACATATCCCAAGGTGTTGCCTGAGGATAATAGTTGATCCCTTTAAAAGATACCTCTGTAGTTTCACCAAAGTTCGCTGTTTCTATATACGGCTCATGACTATCTTTAATCATATGTCTGATCCGCCAAAACCCATCTTCAAGCAAAAGAGCAATCGTATATGTAGCAACTTCTGTGGTTTCTAAAACAAGTATATTGTCTTTGTATATACGTTTATACTCAACAACATTGGTATCTGTAATCACTGCAAGCTGACCATCTTCACTAAAAAATTCTAAAGTAGGATGATGCGCTAAGGTTGTCGCTTCTGTAGTAACGCCTTCCTTGGTATTGTACGCTATTGTATTGTAGAGATTTTTTCTAGCATTTTCGGTGTAATAATCTTCAATACCGTTTGTTGTATTTGTTTTATACGCTACTTGTTTTACATACCATGCATCAAGGTAATTATTCTCAATACGTTTTAAGGTTTGCTCATCCATGGGTCGACCTTCATTTTGTAAAGGTGCCCAAATCACTTCAGGTATATATTGATCTATCTTTTGTATTTCTGTATGTAGTATAGAAGCTCTATCTGCTCCTGTGTTTAAGTATCCAAACAAAGAGCTAATACCGCCAATAATAATGGCAATAATGATCATATAAGAGATGATCAGAACACTTCTCAATAGGTTCTTATTCATCGTTCTCATAATTTTATATTTTTAAAACTTTTTTCTATTCCTGCCGTTTTAATCTTTATAGTATAGGTGCCACTTATATACATTTCTTCCTTTAGCATAAAAGAGACATATCCTCCTTTTGACGTTTTTGTCTCTGTATTGAGTAATGTATCCCCTTTATAAATTTCCAATACGACATGAAATCCGTCAGGTATCATTTGGTTCATAAAACTTTTCAACGGACCTACTTTAATTTCTCTATTCGCTTTCGCGAAAGCGATCTCAACATCTTTAATAACTTGTTGATAGGCTATTGTCATCCGATTACTTTCTGCCATTCCCTGCACATATGCTTTGATGCTCCATGCTTCTTCCTGATCTGGATGAATCATTGTGGCTGTCGCAATACCTTGTACTGTCGTTCCAGAAGTCTTTAATATATTTCCTTCTTTATTTGTAATGAAAAAAGTGACAAAGGTACCATCACTTACCTCATTACCATATTGATCTCTAAGTATGGATGTATATAATGATGTGATTTGATTTCCATCTGCATACTCATGAGGACGATCTACTGAAATCGTAAAATCTGTAGGGATGGCAGGAAGTACATCCACCGTATACTCTTTTGAATTGGTTTCTAAACATTCTGAAGAAATAAACAATCTCCCACTTTTTGTTTCTGAGGTGATATTTTTATACGCAATGATCTTATTAGTAACAACCTCATCCCTTTTTTGGGTCTCTAAAAAACGATGATTGACCATAACCGAAGTGTTTTCTGGCATGGGGTTGTCTAACGCATCTGTTGGAATCACCACAAGCATCGTATAATCAATAGCTCCTGCCTCTATCGTTGGCGGACCAATATAGGTTTCCATAGAAGTGACACGCTCTTGAGGGTGCATCGTAAACATCCCTAAAGTGGACTCATGTCCTATTAACTTCCAATGCACTATTCCCTTTTTATTAGTGATAAACTCAGGGATTTCATAATAGAGTCCGAGGTCTTCCAATACAGGTGTTATAACGGTACTCCCATAACTATTTGAACAATACAAAAGAGGTAGCTCTGTATCTGATGAAGAAAATTGTAATAAAACAGTACTCCCTACTTCAAATTCAGTTTGAGTCGTTACTAACGTAATGCGATCTCCTTGGTTTTTATGTTGACCAATAGTGACCGTAGAAATCAGTATTCCTATACATATAAGTATGTGTATTTTTTTATACTTCATTAATTGGGGTTTCCTATATAAGAATTCATTTCAATTTTAATGTACTCATAATTTGGGTGTACAATTTTTTGTAATTCTGTTGCGGTATGATTTTGTATCCTATCGGGCACTATTTTATTAGAAATTCCCTCATTAGGCAATCCGTTTACAAAAATATATTCCATAGAATCGTTTACTACTGTAATAGATGCTTCTTTTAACATGGGGTATTCAAATACTTGTTGTCGTTGTTGCCTGATGCCTTCTTTTATAAATAGATGATCTACCCAAAGTAATGTTTTTTCTTCATCATAATAGGTGACTAAAAGCTGTGGTATGGTGATTTCTTCAACACCTCCATTAAATACAGTACCTGTAATTTTATCTGAATCTATTTGAATAGCACTCAGTGAGGCATCTTTATACAAATCAGAGCCCGCTACATTTCCTGCTACTTGAAGATTAAACTTGGTAGGTTGTTCTTCAAATTCAACAGGTGTAAACTCATCAGGATTAAATGCTTTTGGAATGGAGTCTTTTGTTTTAGACCAAGCAATACCTTCAAAATCAATTCGGAATGAACTTACTTCTTTAGGCATTAATTTATGTTTTACATGATCTTTTGCATTATAGGTAGCAAGCTCTTTATTTGCATCATTATATAATGTTCCTTTTAAAACGATATCTGCAGGCACATTTTCTAAATTTTGCACTTCCCCTATAATGGCATAATGCGTATTATACTGAACCAATTTAGCCGAAAGTACTTCTAACACAGGTTGTTTCAGCACATCTTCATGATGGGTTTGCTCTGTGGTGACCCTTCTTCTCCCTTGATTAAAATACTTGGTGGTATTAGAAGCATATAATTGGTCTGGAGGAATATCAGTATCCAAATCGTCGTGTTGTAGAAACCATTTTCCATTACGTTTTACAACTGTTCTATACGCTTCCTTATGGATCTTTTCAAGAGGTGTGATCCAATCTGTACTCACTTTGGCAGTTACTAAGGAATCACTATTCTTAGTAATTACCGTAGTGATGTTATCTAATTTAGCATAGGAACTTAGTAATCCATCTGTCACAGAAATTTCTAACATGTATTGTGCTATTGAGAGTTCTTTTTCTGGATCAACTAAAGCATACGCTTTTTCAAACTCTTTAAAATCTAAAGCATCATAATATGCAATAATAGCATTTTCAGGGGTTCGTTGTGTATCATTTTTGAGATAGAATACATACAAACCATAACAGACAATTCCTCCTAAAATAACAGACCAAATATGTGTCACCTTTAGAAGGTTTTTTGAAAATGAGGAATACGTATTTTTAAATTCTAAATATGCAGGAGTTGCTTTTATTTTGGTTTTCAATGATCGAATCCATAACATCTGAATATTCAGCATAAAAGCAATAATGACTGTCAGAAAAGGGATCGTTCCCCAGAGTATTTTTTGCCACTTTGGAATTTCATCTTTAGGTAAAATAGCAGGTACAGGCGGTACATTAAGTCGTTCCCAAACCATAATCCCATTTTCTAATTGACGTAAACGCTGCCAACCACAGAAATACAGAACTGGGTCATAAAACTTATCATTAGAAAAGATATACTTGAGATTATATTTTTCAGGGGTCGTTAAAAATTGCTGTAAAGAACCTATTCCCGCAACTCCTTTATATTTTGAATTTTCTAATCGTTCAATAGGTCGGGTTGTTAATTCAGGTAAACGTCTTGCCGAGTGATAATTCCCATCTACAGATAAGGCATTTGTCTGGGCAGATAACCACGCCATTTGATCTCCAAAACCTAGTGTTAAAAAGCGCCATTGATCGTGATCATCTTGATTAAGAAAGTTTACAATAGGTAACATCTTTATTTTTTGTGGCTGCGAAGGCCTAAAGTATCCTAAACTCATGGTGAAAACTGTCATAAAAATAAACAGACCCGCCAATACTCCTCCAATAATGCGATGATATACACTACCAAATCTTCCCTGAATACGCTGCTTTAAATCACCTTCAGAAAATCGATATACAAACTCTCCAAATAGAGGTAGCGCCATAATACTTGCCCAAAGTGTAAACCTATCTAAGGTTAATATATTAAAAGCTGTTTCTCCTAAAACCATTCTAGGAATAGGCGTTGTTCCTCCTGTTCCTAATATAAAAAGTATGGTAAAAGAGAGTCCAAAAAACAAGTATCGCTTGCTATAATATCTATAAAACAAATAAGGAAGTAGTACTAATAATAGTCCCCAAGGAATCAAAAAGAAAACGAGTCCTGAAGACGTTATCTCTAAAAAATTATCACGAGATCCATGTGGAATAGGTACTTGCGTAATAGGGTTATTTTTAGAATTGATCCAATACGGAAGAATACATCCTATAATGATTACTAAAGATGAGACTCCAAAACCTACAATACGTTTCAATAGTCTCAGGAAGCTTCTTAAAAAGATTTTAAACGTTATCTCTTTCATAGAAGAAACGTGCTCTCTGGATACATCCATAATAACCATTCCTATCAATGGAAAGATGAAGAATACCATTCCGAAAATAGGTGTCACGTGATGTGATGTCACTGTCACTGCAATTAATGACAATGATGTAAATAGATATCGATACTTTCCTGTTTTTAACCACAAATAAATCTCAGGCAACGCATGCATTAATATGGAAATTCCGATGATGCTTGGTAGTTGACCAAAAATATGTAGTGTCTCTACAAAAGAAGAAGAGAACACAGCAAGTATTGCAGCATATCCTGCCACGGTTCTATTTGCACTAATTAATAGCGAAAATCGATACACGCCTGTTATAAAAAGAACTATACTTAAAAGTGCCACCGTAAATAATCCAAATTTTAATCCGCCTATCAAAGACAAGACCCCTATAGATTGATGTACTAATGGCGGATAACTGGTTACTGTAAATCCTGTATACCATTTATAATTCCAAGGCTCAAACCAGCTATTTGCATAATGATCTGCAAAAAACAAATGGATCAATGCATCATACGTAGTTTCTAAGGTAAAAAAGATAGAAGTCCCATGAAAAGCCACTCCTACAAGGAGTGCTATTATGAGGTGCTTATTGGTACTTTCTTTCATGTATTGATTCACTATTCTTTTGAATTTTAAAGATATAACAAACTTCCTTCTCTGAAAGAAAGTGTGGTCTACGCTTTTTTTTCAT
Source organism: uncultured Dokdonia sp. (assembly GCF_947492535.1). Classification (GTDB taxonomy): domain Bacteria; phylum Bacteroidota; class Bacteroidia; order Flavobacteriales; family Flavobacteriaceae; genus Dokdonia. The sequence continues at coordinate 44,738 of NZ_CANLNH010000011.1, forward strand.
TCACCTACACAAAAGCGCCATCCATCGAATATTACTCAAAAAGGGAAGCATCTCCTGCTACTTTTGACCTAAGAAACCCAAATAAATACAACATGAAAACTGGAATTATCATACCCTGCTACAACGAAGAAAAACGTTTACCTGTAGATGCTTTTATTAAGTTTATTACAACTCATGAATCGTATCATCTATGTTTCGTAAATGATGGAAGCAAAGACAATACTATAGAAGTTTTAGAAACAATACAAAAAAGTGCTCCGACTAAAGTAAGTATTGTAGATATCAAAAAAAATGCAGGTAAAGCTGCTGCCGTACGATTCGGATCAAGATATCTATTTAATAGAAAAGACATCGATTACATTGGTTTTATAGATGCCGATCTCTCCACAGACTTTGATGACTTTAAAAGTCTCACAGACACACTTCACAAGAATCAGGAACTAATGCTTGTATATGGATCTAGAGGAAAAGGTGAAGGTCAAATAGAAAGAAATATCTTTAGAAGCCTATTCTCTAAAATTGTAAAATCCATTGTATTCTTCATTTTAGGTCTTCCAATAGAAGACACACAGTGTGGCGCAAAAGTTTTTAGAAGAAATGCGATCCCTGTTGCGTATAATAATACGTTCTTAACGAGATGGTTATTTGATGTCGAGATCTTTTTACGTTTAAAAAAACACTTTGGTTCAAAAGAAATTATGAATAAAATGTATGAGCAACCTTTAAACCGTTGGGTACATGTAGACGATTCTAAATTAGGAATGAAAGACGCTATTCAAATTCCTGTAAAATTATTACAAATCTGGGTATCTTATAACGTATCTCCTGCTTTTAATATACAAGAAAACACTCCTGAAATAGCACCTCAAGTTATTGTATTACAACCAGAAAATCTTCCTATGGCAGCATAATTACTATACATTTAAAAATCACATATAAACACCTCAAATCATAACGCATTATATATCATGCCATGATAAAATGATAGGTCCTTAGGTATACGCTTTCGCGAAAGCGTACAAAGATTAATTGCATTAAAAAAACATTTCTTATATACTAACAAAAGCTTTTTCTAAAACACCAGCACCTGTACAGAATACAATTAATTGATCATCATCATCTGTTCTTCTCTCTTTTTCTGTTGGATCTGTTGGATTTACAATAATTTGTCGGCTTAGTCCTTCTTTTTCTAATAGTTGCTTTAGGGTTTCTTCATCTATGATTTCCTGATCGTTAGTATTATGATATACAACTCTTACGCCTATCAATAAAATACCCTTATCTCTTAATACAGGTATTAATTGATCATATGTTTTACGTACCAATGATTTAAACTTTTGAAGTTTTAAATCTATTGTATAGAACTCATTAAACTCATTATAATTAAGCACTTCATCCAATACTTTTGATACACCATGATTTAATAAGCTTTGTGTAATTATATTTTTACTGTAGACACTGCTGTTTATTATCTCATTTACATCAGATTTTTTAAGATCTTCTGTATATTTTTGATCATTTAATTCTGCAATTATATAAATGGAGTCTATATATTTATCTACTTCATGTTTTTTGTATTCTGATGTTACTTTTTCAAGACTATTTGTTTTTTCTAACATTTTCTTCCTACAATAGCGAGATATTGCCAAAGACCGTAAAAGTGTTTTTTGATCTGCTTCTTTTGTTGTGTTTTCAGAGAGAATGACAACCGTATTAGCATTTTCAATATTAGCATTTTTTAGTACTACTTCATCAGTTGCATCACCAGCAACGAACTCAACATATCGCTTTTCTTGTAATTTTTTTATTTCAGGATAATCTTCTATTATTTGTAACGGATTTTCTACAATAGTGATGATCTTTCCTAGCTTCTTTTTGTAAGAGTTCTTAGCATTGATAAGTTCTTCAAGAAATTTAGAAGTTGTACTCTTCCAGCCTATCACTATGATATGATTTTTAGTATTGAATTGCATAAGTCCTTGTTTTCTCTTTTTATTGAATTTATAAATTAAATACTCGCAAAAACCTATAATAATAGAGCCCACTATTAATATATAAGAACTAAAAGATAACATAAGTTGTCCTACATATGATAAAGGGAAAATATTATTATTATTACCTGTTAGATTCGTAATAATAATCCAGAAGTGAACATCTGTTTTTGTTAAGTTAAGTACTTTACTTTTAATGCCTAGTTTCTTGTAAAAAGAAGATTCTGCTATGAGTAATACTTCTACACTTATATAGTAAAGGATACATATGAAAAATATGCCAAGAATAATATGCTTATATCTTATCCAGACGATATACATATCTATATTAACTAATTGTTTACGAGCAATGTATAGCGCTATGCCTCCAATTAACAAAAGAGAAAAAAGAAATATTATTCTAGCGATATCCCAAGATGTGTAATTCATGAGGTTTCCTGTAGATGTACTCATAGGAATACCATAAATAAAGCCATGATTTTCTTTATTCTGAAAATAGATAACACTTTCTTTGATACTCTCTGCAATTACAGATTTATCATTTTTTGCAGCTTCAAATAAAGACTGCGATATCGTCTTTTTAGTAGATTCATGAATATCTCCAATACTTTTATCTAATCCTACAAAAAACGTCCAACTACCTATTGTCTTTTTTTGATCGCCAGCCTCAATTTTAATAGGAGATACATTATTAATTTTACTTATTATGAGTTGGATTTCTGAATTTGACAAACTCACCAATCCTATTGTCTTATCTGTATTGATTTTTTGTATAGGAAGTGAAAATGTAACTAATGCATCTATACTACCATCAATTAAAAATTGAGATAATACAGGATACGTTCCTTCTACGATCTCTATATCATTGAGATTTACATTCAATAATCTGCAGATTTTTTCAAATATTTTAAAAGAGTAACCTGTCTTACTCGTAAATCCTATTTTCTTAAACTTTTTACAGCTTTGAACCAAGGAATTATCAATTGCTAATGATTTCTTTGTATAAACCAATAACTTTTCTTCAAATAGTGGAAGAATGATTTCTACATTTTTTATACCATTAACCTCGTCATATATATTCTCTAAAAGCACATCTCGTTGTACAATAGCAAAATCTGCAAATCGGTTATCTAGTTGTTGAATGTTTTCTAAAGATCCTGAACTTTCAATATTTATAAATTGAAACTGTGGATAAATACTATCTAAGACTCTAGTAATAAGAGCTCCTGTTTTATTATAGTTTCCACCCATACTTCCCGAAGAAAGAATGTATTGTTTTTTAGCAACTTGTGAGTTTACAAACTGAAAAAGACATAAGAAAAAAAGGAGTGATATATTTTTAAATGAGTGCAATAGGCTTTAATTTAAATCATTATAAACTTTTTAAGGATGTTTCTAAAATAAGATTAGCTACCATGGGACCATATGTTTTAATCATGTCATTGCTTTTTTTATCTACCAATAGTTCTACATTTTGTTGCTTATCACTATAAATACGAACGTATTTTACTTGTTCTTTAGCTATTGCTTGAGAATGATTATACGGCTTACTAGATATAAAAGGGATACTACCTGTCTCATCTTCTATAATACTTATAGAATAATTCAAAAATGATGCTGTCTCTACAATAGAAATATTAGATATTATAAAATAATCTTTAGCTGCATATTTAGTAGGATTATCTTTTATCATTTGTATAGTGATTAATTCAGGAGAACAGGAAGTGATCACGAGTAGTAGTAATATAGATTTTAAATAAGAATACATATGATACTAATTTTAGAAGCCTAAAAATCCTTTTTTATTGCTTAATTCCTTTTGATAATCTTTAAGTTTTAACATAAAAATTTCATCAAGACCAGATAGGTTTTCTTGCACTTTTTCAAGTCCTTCCTGTAACTCTTTTTCCATGATTCCTACCTTATCTGTAAGCAATTGTATTTGATTTTCTTTAAGTACTTTTTTAAGTCCGCTACTGGTTTCTTGAGTTACTTTATCTATGGTGTCTTTACTATTTTCTAAAGAGTTTGCGATTGTCTTCTCTCCACTTATAGCAATTTGCTTGATTTTGCTACTCATATTTTCCTCTATAATTTGGAGTGCATCTTCTATCTCTTCTTTGATATCTTTTAGATTTTTTTCATAATTAGAGATTACCATTTTTATTTTTCCATACACTTTTTCAAGTTCATCATTACTATTAACTAGTAATGGTTTTAAGTCATTATTTTTTGTAATGTTTTCCTCTGTACGCTCAAGAAGATTCGTTAACAAATCATTATTTGTTTTGAGTAATTCTGTGAGGGATGTGTAGTCTGACTTAATGAAAGCCGTTACTTCCTTAAACTTTGATTTATGATCACTAATTAAATGTGTATGCTCTTTTTCCAATGAGTCTAGCGATGCTGTAGATAATGCTGTAAAAGCCGTTACATTTTTCTCTAAAACCAGAAGTCCTTGAGAAAAAAAACCTTTAAGGGTTTTAAGTTCTTTATTTAAATAATTAAAATTATTCTCTTTATATGTCTTTATATATTTCCATAAAAGAAATAATACAATGATATGTGTTATAAGTAGTAATACAACCAATATTTCCATAATATAATAAATTTACTATCGTTAGCGCATGCTATACGCTTTCGCGAAAGCGTATAAACCCATCACATTTTTTTATACAATTTTAATAGAGAGTTTTTCTTTTACACGCCACTTACCATCTTCTAGTGTCATTGTTCCTCCTTGTGTTCCTATTTCTTCTATCCTAGTACCTGATGAATTAAAATTTTCTGGTTTTAATTCACAAATAGGGAGTAACAACGAGTCATAACTCATAATTCCTGCTTGCATCATCTGTTCCTGATCTAATAACAAATGGAAAGTAGCTTGTGTAATATTATCGGAAGAAAGCGATAGTTGCAAAGCACTATCACGTGCCTTTGTCTTGGATTTTTTTTCGTCCGAGAGTGCTCCCCTCACATCTGCAAATGGGAAATAAAAAACAAGGTTTTCCTGTAACATCTTATGAAGATGCGTTTCTATACTTTTTTTAAAATCGTTTATAATTCCAGAGAGCACTTCTTGTGTTGTTGTAAGCGGAAGCTCATTAATAAGGTTTTGTCTTAATAGCTGTACTTTTGCTCGCACCTCAGACTCAGGAATAATTGCTGTGTTTATTGTGGGGAGAAAATCTTCTGTTGTAATACGAGTATGTATCTGTTGTATTGCCATATCTTGAGATACACATTCTTGTATATCAATTTCTAATAATGCACGATGCTTCTGAATTTGTTTAGAAATATAGGAGGTTAATTCTTGTTCTGAAGTAAACCTTTCTGATCGAGCTGCTGCTATGGTATCAGAAAGAAGTGTATTATAGGTAACTTCCTGATCTTCTACACAGTCTCGATGATAGTTATATAATAGCGTTTTATGCATCGTTTCATATGCATTTTCTATTTTATTCTTTACAATATGGTCACTTAACTTTGAGGGTTTGGGTTTAAAAACATCATCAGATTTGTTTTCTGGTTTCGTTTTAATTGAAGCTAATTTTTCTGTAGCTTTTGATAGTTTTGAATTTAACTGCCTTCTCTTTTTCTTATAGAATATATATTGTAGTATGTTAAGTATGATATTAACTAAAAGTAGTATCAAAAAAAGTAAGCCTTGTTTTTTTATGAATTCAATTAATTTCTTGAATTTGTTTTTACCCTCATCCGGGATAGTTATCCCATTTTCTTCTTTTACTAGATTTTCAAGAGGCTTTTGATTTCCTTTTAAATCTAATTCTTCAATATCATTTTTTAGAGTATCAATATTTGCTTTAATTTCATCATTTAGTTTTATATATAACTCATTAGAAATTCTCTCTTTTCCAACAATAGTATCAATATAAAAACGGCTTTTTAAGATATTATCTAATCCTTTATAAATAGAATCTTTTGCTAAGTCTAAAAATAGCATGTCCCTGTATTTAACTAGAGATTTTACATATAATTTTACGTTTTTCTCACTTTCAGTTCCATTCTTAAGTTTTGAATTAAATTCATTTAAAGAAATAGATTTTAAAACAATTTTATTTTCTGGACTACTTTTATAAACACGATCTGTCAATACACGATCTATCATTTTGTAGCCTATCTTATCATAAAACTTTATGATAAGTTCTTTTTTTCTTTCAACAACACTAATACTATCTCTTTCAAATATTTCTTCTCCTAACTGTTCTATTTCTTCTTTATTGCTATCAATAGTATTCTCTATAGAGCCTTCTGGTTCTAATCTGTCACTACACCCCAATAACATTAAAAAACTTATAAAAACTACGTATAAACTATATGTATATTTCATCACTACGCGCCTTTAAATTCGTTAATAGTATCAGACACAATAATTTTAGAAAATGCATAGAGATATGCTTTTATCGCCTCAAAGAAAAAGGTGTCATTAATAAAGCGCTCTTGTTCTACTTCGATCTTGTGGTTAATGACTTCTCGTATGGTATTTTTTATTTTTGAGGTATCTGTAAAGAATACTTTGAGTTTATCTGTATTATAAGATTTATCTACTCCAAAATTCTTTACAAAATCTGCCTGATACCATAGTGTGTCAAAGAAATATTCAAAAAAGGAAACAATGTTCTCAGTAACCTCATCAATCTTTGTATTATCTTCCTCGATAAAGTCTGCATATTTTAAATTCTTTTGTGCTTCTTTATCTGTCTCTTTAATAAGATCTTGTTTTGTCCCTACTGAAATGTAATAATTCTCTGTGTCGAGTGTCGGTTCTTGTTTGATTTTTTCGATTCCTTGTATACCCCCAATAGCAGTCGATTCTTTTGGATTGTTTAAAATCTGCAATTCTATTTTATGGAGTTCTTCTAGTTCAAAAATCTCTTTAATAATGAATTGCACAACTTTAGACATTCCATGAGATTTATTAAGATTCTTATCTATATTAGTAACTTCTAAAAGTTTAGCACCATTACCACTTACTCCTATATAAGATGGAAGTTTATCAACTTCACTCATCTTTAAAATTTGTATAGAATGATAAAAAATAGCGCAGTTATGAATCAAGAAGAGCAATTTAAACTCGCTATCTAACTTTAGGTTTTTAATGAAAATTTTATAATTAAAGAAATAACTTACTAAGTCTGTAGATTGCAGTCCTTTTGATTCTTTGATATATTCAATTGTCTTTATCTTTTTAACATCGTCTCCAAAATACTTTAACATCTGATCTTCATATTTTGATACAAATCCATTATCAAAAGGATTATGGCTCCCATAGGATTCAAAAAGACTATTCCCAGCAAATCGATACGATGTCGTCAAAGCAGGTTTGTTATTTTTAAACACAATAAGATCTGTAGTACCACCACCTATATCTAGATTCATAAAGACCTCACCAGCTCCAAAAGGTCTATCATAACTATAGTAAGGTGCCCAAGATTCAGTAACAGATACTAGCTTTGAAATATTATCTGCTTTACTATAATAGTTAGTATATAATTCTTCCCAAATTATATTTAATGTACTAGTCTGCTTAGTAGCCATACTTAATGGTTTAAACCAGATTACATTAGCTACCTTAGGTTGGTAACCTTCACTCAATAATTTGTTTCTCCCTATCCAAGCAAGTTCTTCTACAAATCCTCTCAATTTATTATAAGCGCCTTGATTTTCACTATCAGTTATTCCCCATTTAATATTGGAATGTGAAAAATCATACTCATTTCTTAAAACACTATGTCCAAAAGCAAAAGGAATATTAGCATTAGAAAGTATATTGATACTATTTTTATCTTCTGCATTGGTATCATTATCTACATTAATTACTGAGCGTATAGGAAATTTAAATAGGGAGTCGTCACCTACCATGCTTGGTAAGAACTCTGCATCTTGTACAACCCCATAAATAGGTTTTACTTCATTGAGATCATTCTTCTTATACTCTTCGCCTTCAGATGCCCGTTCATTAAGTAATACGAAATGTGGTTGTATAGAACTTCCTTTCCCTTCATAACTTGATAAATTTTCTACCTGATTTGCTGTTTTTAAAGCCACAAAACTATTACTTGTTCCTATATCAAAAGCTATAGACGTATCTCCATCTATAAGCTGCCTAGGTTCTCCCATTAAAGGAAGTAGACAACCATCTAATGTTGTATTTTCATCTAGATTTTTTACTGTTACAATTATTCCGTCAAACGTGATATCACGATCACCATCAAATGTTAATTCTCCTTGTGTATCATATGTAATGTTTGTAATATCTAGATATGTAGAAATAGAAGGATATCCCTCATCCTTACGCGTTCTGGAATGTGCATTAGCTTCTACCCTTGCTATCGTAGGTATTGTATTTTCTTCTCTAAAAAACTGATAGTCTATTTCTTCTCCTTTCAAATGAAAAGAAAGTGCTTTGTATCTGTCATTAAATACAGGGTCTGAAACTTTAAAAAATGGATAGATTCCAAAGGCAAGAGAAGATTTAACTACCGCTCCATAATCTGGGTTATCTATCGTTTCTGGAGCGACAAAATCATAGGTTCGTTCAAACTTTATAGTACCTCTACCATTATCTCCCTGTACAGGAATATCTAATGTTATTAATATGGCTCCTAGGTTCAATTTTTCAACAGTGATCTGTTTTTTGAGGTCTTCTATAGTAAAATAATTAAAATAGGTTGGAGTCACTGGTAATATGATATTTTTTACAGGCCCTTGAGGTAACCAGTACTTATCTATATTTACATTATACTCTAACTGGATAAGGTGTTTGGAAAGAACATCATCACGAGTAATCCAAGGATACTCTATAACAGATTCTGGTAATTTCCGATCTTCTATGGAAGCTGTAGATCTAACGATACAATTTTCTGGAAATGTATTATCCAGATATGTCCATCTTTTCTTAGTAACTCCTTCTAATAAAGCAAGTGGAGGGCGTTCTAATCGTTTAGATGTTTTAATAACAAAGTCACTATTTTTAGCTATTTGTTGTTCATTTATACTATTAAATTTTTCACATAAAAAAGGTACTCTTCCACTTAAAAAGCTAATTTCTTCATTATTAATCTCAAGAATTTTATAATCCCTTACTAATTCTGTAGTATTACCTCTTTCTAATTCTCCTACTAATTGTCTTACATCATCACTAGCTGTTATTGTGTTGTTATTTTTTATATACGTTTGTAATTCCTTAAATGATTGCGCCACTTCTGGCTCTGTAGTAAAAAGCACATTCATGTACTTTTGAAAATCCTCTTCTCTTTCATACAATGCCTTATTCGTAGAAAAGAATTTTCTATTCTGCTTATCAGATATAGTAACTAATACTGAATCTCCTGTTATAAAAAAACCTGTATATGGAGAAGTACCTGCTACTATCGTATTATCAATGTAAATTAAAACACATTCATCAAAAGCATTTGTAATTCCTTGATTTACAAAACGTCTATCATTGTTATAATTTGTGATAAAAATTTTCAATGTTTCAGCAAAAGTCTTCAATCCTACATTTTTATCTTTTATTAATGCTGTAAGTTCTTCCTTTTTCCATAGCTGAATTTCTATTCTATCTTGAAGTTTTAAAGTTTCATAACTAAACAAAATCTCAAACACATCTAAACACTGTGAAATGTATTTATGATAACTTGTTTTACCTCTAAGTACTGAAGAATCATCAACAAAAGCTTTATTGATAAATGTAAAAGAAGTTTCAAAAAGATGCATTTGTGCAAATGGGGAAGGAATAGAGGTAACTGGAACTTCTATCTTACTTATATTATCCTTTATCTCTTGTATCTTATTTTCATCATAAGGATTATTAGGATAGGCATTCCAACCATTATTTGCAATATTTTGTTCAGGTATAAGGCTTAATTTATGTGACATGTCTGGTTGTGTTAAAGTCTTTACATTAAATATTCATAAAACAATTAAAGAACAAAGCGTTTTGCTATAATTTCAGCTATACCTTTATTCAAGAGTATATGTACATCTCTATCCATATTCCCATGTTGGAGATCTACGATATCACTAGCTAATTTTGAAAACTCTTCATCATAGTTGATGCTATCTTTACTGAAAAATGATTGCTTTTTGTTTGCAGGCATTCCAGTAATAAGTGTAAAAAGTTTTTCATTAGTGATATGTGTCTTAACAGGTAGTAAACCATCTACGTCTTTCCCTAGTTCATCTCTATTACTTATAATGGATAGATCAAATGGTAAAAACTTACGATCATGTCTTTCCTGTGATGTCTCATACAACCATCTATAATAGTATAGTCCTGTAAATTTTTCTAAATGTTTAAAGAAATTTTGAGAATCATAATTACTTGGTAGTTTAAGTTCGTTACGCCATGCTAATTTTTCGTCACGTAATGCTTCTTTCATATAATCAGATACATATATATTAAAATAATGGAAATGTAGAAGGCTGCGTTTTAAACTATCATTTTTAAGATGTTTAAGATCTATACTGCCCACATCTGTATCGAGACCATATTCAAAGAACTTAGAGGGGCTCCCTAAATCTTCTTTTGTGTTTGCTGTTGCATCATAATCCATAAAATCGATGATAGAAGATGCTGCTGTAAGCTCTATAAAGTTAGATGGGTTTTTTTGCTCAATACCTCCATCAAAATTTTCATAATTACTTTGTCTTGTATCCCCTACATAGTACATCGCATTTATAAGCGGACTTAGGTTTCTATTGTAATAAGAAAGAGCGGCTTTTGTTTTGGTAATAAACGTACTTGAATTAATCGCGCTTTCTCCTGTATTAAATTTTTCTACATCTACTTGAAAATAAGGTAATACAGAAACACCACCTATAATAGCGCTATTAATAAAAGCACCATTATTTAATGGTGTATTTGGATCTCTAAATACATTCATCAACAACGGAAACCCTGCTGCTCCTGTACCTCCAAAAATGGAGCTAATCACAAAAATCCGATCATTCTGACTAAAGTCCTGCGTAAACTCTTTAAATTCTGGAGATTCTACTACATTTTTTAACACGACACTTCCCACATTAGGGTTTCCTAAAAATCCTTTTTCTAATGGCATATCTTTATTTTCTGTGCTGTAGAGTAAATCAAAGAGTCCTTTTGTGTTTTTAAAGCCTTTTGCATTAAGGGTATTATAACTCACCATATCTCTAAGCGTCCCGTAGTCTGTGCCGCTAATATTAAGCTCTTTAGGGGGCATAATTTTAGTCCTAAAAAAACACCCTTGATCTTGATCATCAGAAATTCCTTTATACACCGTATCATGAATATTATTATACCCTTTTATAATATTTCGACACTTTTCTACATCTCCATTATTGATGTCTGTATCAATAATCATAGGAATGATTTTTTCTGTGTTTGTTTTAATGCCTGAGGCTAATAACATTGCTAAGGAGCTTAATACTCTCGAACCTGTTCCGCCAATGGCAAACAGATATAATTTTGGTTTTGACATCGTATTAAAATTTTACAGGTATATATTTTGGAAAAATTGAGAAACGCTTAAAAATGAGAGAGAATATGAAATAGAATACAAAAGCATATATAGTATTGATCAAAGTAAAAAGCCATATCTCAAAAAAAATAGTGTCAAAAGCTAGATCAAAAACAGCAAAACCTTCTATAAATAATGTGCTTATAAAGACAACGATCATATTAAGTAAACTAAAGAGAAACCACTTTCCTACAGTAGCATATTTCATATTTTTCCTGCCAAAATACAGATAGTATAATAGCGTAAAAAACAGGGTAGTAATGAGTAGTATTAAAAAGCCTATGAGATACCCTTTTTCATCCCAAACGGACCAATTATTTAAATCTTCAAAGAAAAAGTAAAATGCTTCCATAGTGTTATTTCTGTTGTTTTGTTAGTGTAAATTCTAGTAGTGGTTTTTTTTCTGTATACGCTTTCGCGAAAGCGTCTAAAATAAATTTAAAAGCAAACGTCTTGTGTTCTAATATCTTAGTTGAAACACCTAGATCATCATCAAGATTGGTATCTTCTATCCAAGTAGGTATTCTATTATGAACACTTATTTTAATTTCGGTAGTAGTGGGATCAAAATCTGATAATGTAGGTTGAATAAAATGAGTATATCCCTCTTGATTAATCTGTGATTTATTTGGAATATTTTCAGAAAATAGCATTGTTGCATCCTTAATTTGTATATCTATTGTATTTTGAATATAGTCAGGGCTTACCAAATAGTTAGTAGGAGAAATTATGATTTGATTTAATGGGTTTTCTTGTTTGTGAAGACGAAGTCCTATGGTAAATTGTGCTGGACGCCTTACATCTATTTCTTTAATAATAAGGGTTCCTTTTTCTGAATTAATAGCGATTTTCCCTGTTTTAGGATGATCTAATAAGGCAAAATCTACTTCTTTAGGAGTTAAATTATAAGTATGCGCTTCTGCATACCCTTTAATAATTCCTTTTGACACTAAATCACTGACTCGATTTTTATCTCCAAACACCCAAATGTAAAAAGGACGATTCTTTAAAATTTCCCCTTGATAGGGTCTGTTTGAAATAACATTACCTCCAGTGTTCTTTCTATCATAATAATAATCTCCATTGAAATCACTCGTATATTTAAAAACGGCAACGCCCATGCTTTCGTTATATACTAACTGTTGATATATTTCACTAGTTACTAAAGAACCCTCTGCCATTGTATCTGTCTTTCCAAGATCTACAATACAGTCAGATACAAGAATGCTAATATCAGTAGCTTTTGTAGAGGATATTACATCACTAAAAACACGTTGTAACTTTGACGACCTACCATTAAGTAATGATCCTCCTCTAAGTTGATCAAAAAATACCGTTTTAGATTGTTTGTATTTACGAGATACGTCTGAGATCGTGTGGAGTGTTGTAGGGATTTCATAATCTCTTTCTAAATCTGTAATCAAAAAAGGAACAACATCTTTTAAGGTATAATTACCTGAAACATTAGAATTAACATACCCCTTCATACTTATTGAGGTTTCTAAATAGAAATTGATATTTTCTATTTGAAGAGTATCTATACCATTGTTTCCTTCTGATTTTTCAAGCACATACATTTGAGGATCACTACAGGCCGTAATCACAAAAAAGAATAAAAAAATAATAGATATGTAATTATACTTATAGTCGTTCATTTTGTAATGGTTCATGGTTATTTAATAAGCGTGGATGAATCTCTTCTTCCTGAAATACAATATTATTTGAAGACACTAATATTTTTTGAGAAGGCACTTGTAATATTGTATATCCTGACCTACAATGCTTGTAACGATAATGTAATGCACTTACACCTGTAATAAATCCTTTTGCTTTTGTGATATTATATACATAATGAGAGCAACTCTCTTTAAAAAGACATCGCTTCCTTCTTGAAGCTGGAATTAATTTCCAGTACAAACGAATTGTTATGAGCAATAAGTATCTCATTTTTTTTCAAAAACAACGAGACCTACATGTGTCACCGTATCTGGCGTAGCACCAATACCAAAACAACCTTCTTTTCCTGGCGTTAGCTTATCGCTGTACTGATGATTTTTATACTCCCACCCATCTATTACATTTTGATTAATGATGGTTTGCAATTCTTTATCTGGTGATGCAGATCTAAATAGAGGTACTACTTTATATTCCATAATTATATGTTGGTTTTAATGTTTTACCAAATCTAAAAACATTAACAGTCAACACGTTACGGGTTTCCGTAAATACAAAAAGTATTTTAAATTGAGGAGCTATAAAAAGAATCCCATTTTTAAGAAAGCCTCATAAATACTAGTCCTCCCATCCACATAAAGTCCTACCTAGTTCTTTTGCTTTAGACATAGAAACTTCAAAAATATCTGTAGAGCATGGCTTTAATCCTCTACAAGATTTTTTGTAATGATATCGCTTACTTCTAGGCCCTTTACAGATATAAACCTCTTTACTAGTAGTAAAATTACTTTGTAAATACTCATACGAATGTTTATTTGAAACATCTAGTCTTGCATCTTTTTTATAAATATCTACTTCAAAAGATGTCAGGAAATACATAGAAACAAAACAGCCCACTATAAAGGAAAGTCCTATAAGCACTAAATTTTTTAACATCTCTTAATTTTTACGCTGTGATCGTATCATTTGAATAATTTCTGCTGTCTCTAAAATATCAGGTCGTTTTTTCTTTACTTTCTTGAGATCTCGAATCATTTCTGAAAATACCGCATTAGCTTTCCACTGATTTTTAACTAGCTCTATTGCGTGTATATAAGTTTCAATTGCCTTATCGCTTTCACCAGAAATTAAGAGTATAAGTCCTTTATTTGCTTTTACCCAGCCTAATTCATACACAGAAAGGGATTTATTACAATACTCCATTGCTTTATCTATATTATTTTTCTCATAGTATCCCCATCCCAAGGTTCCATAAGATTCTGCTTTACGCTGTGCCTCAGATTTTGGAGGCGCAGGTTCTCTCTTATTTGTAAGTAATGCTGTGAGAACGGCTCCTACTATATCTGGTCTTGACTCAATAATGGCAGCCACTTCAATAGTGATATTTGCTCCTGTCCATCGATTTGGATTTTTAATGCCTAAATACCAACTGCCATTAGTAACATCATCTACTCGTATGACTCCTTGTAATGTGTTCTTAACATTTCCCTCAGAAATTGAATAAAAAGAACCGCCATTATTATCTACCTTACGTTGAAAAAGATTTATATTTTTAGAATCACATACATAAACATCAATAGCACAAGAACCTTTAGGCACATAGATGTTTGATAACCTATTTGGAATAGACCCTTTTGACGTTTGAAGTAATGATGATAACTGTGAAGCTAAATTCAGATTTTTACTTTCCGATTGTTGTTTGGAAGTAGAGAAGCTATAATACCAAGCAACTGTATTGGGAGGTAAATCTACTTTAATGTACGTTCTTGAAGTTCCTCCTACAGATGCATTAAGACCGCCATTTAAATACATACTTCTGGGTTGTATAAGTTGTCGTACTTCGCGTTTAATTTCTAGACCTTGAGCAGAGATACTCTGTGTTAAAAAAAGGATTAGAACAATAACTATATTTTTCATATTAAATTATTTTACCTGCATTTCTACCATTTTTATAATTTTATCAACTTCAGCTATTGAAGGTTGCTCTTGTCTTATCTTTTTAAGCTCAATAATTAGATTTGAGAATACATTTTCTGCATTGGATTGTTCTTTAATCAATAAAATAGCATCAAAAAATGTTGAAAGCGCCTTATCTGTATCATATAGTTGTAATTGTGATAATCCTTTTATTGAAGTAACCCATCCTAATTTTGTAATACGATTTACTTTCTCACAATAGGCAATACTCATGGTATAGTTTCCATTTTCATACTCATCTTTTGCGGCATAGCCTAACAACTCAGCTTTTAATACCGCAGCTGATTTCTCCTGTTCAATGATCGTTTCTACAATGGCAACTACTTCAATATTAATATGCACCCCTATAAATCTTGCTGGGTTTTTTAACCCAAGGTATAATACCTCATCTTTAATATCATCTATCACTACAACTGCCTGTTCTGTGTTCTTTACAGTCCCTTCTATATGATGATTATAATTTCTTTTTTTTACAAAAGGAGTAACATTTTCATTATCCAACACATAAATATCAATACCACAAC
Source organism: uncultured Dokdonia sp. (assembly GCF_947492535.1). GTDB lineage: Bacteria > Bacteroidota > Bacteroidia > Flavobacteriales > Flavobacteriaceae > Dokdonia. Next base: position 60,425 of record NZ_CANLNH010000011.1, read on the forward strand.
TCCCCTCTGGAATTTCAATTTTAGATTGTAAATTTCCTTTTAATCCAACATTGCTTGTATACAAGCCGACTAGTTGAGACATTAAATTAATCCTCGCCAACTTTTTCTTATATATTGAAGTCGTAAAACTATAATACCATCTAACTGTATTGGGCGGGAGATTTACTTCTACAAATGATCGGGATGATCCTTCTATGCTAGAAACAATTCCAGATTGGAGATAAATACTTCTACTAGAGACCACTTCAACTGGCTCTTGAATACGTTCTTCATATTGTGAAAAAAGTAGTTTTGAACATAATAATAGATAAATCCAAATAATTTTAGTCATTATCATATAACTTAATCGTTGCTAATAACTCCTTCTCAAATTGATAAATATCTTCAATAGTGGTTATATGTTCTTTTTGCTCTTTTTTCTCCTTTTTAAAAATCCCTATCTGTTTTTTCTTTCCATTAAAATATAATCTACATAATGGTTTACGATTGTTATTATCTAGTAGAATTCCAAAATATGATTGTGTATCTCTTGCAACGATACGATCTACAGGAATTTCACGTCTTAAAATAGCTACTACAATCCTATAAGCATCTTGCTCTTCTTCGGTAGTAATAACTTTTGATTCTTTCTCTTCTATAATTGGATGTTCTTCTTGTTGCTTTTCGTGTTCTTTAGTAAGTGCTGTATTCAATCTGTCATTTACACGATCACTAATAGTTTGATTTAATGCTTTGTGAACTAGTTTTGAAAATTCTTCGTGAACTCGTTCTGTAAATCTACCTGAATACACTTGCCCTGTAAGAAGTTTAACCATATCATACGAAGGAGAGAGCAACTCTTCATTAAGAACTTTCTTTATTTCTTTTGTATATTTTAATGAACTCGCATTATCTACAATTTTTTCTACATCAAAATTTGACTTATGAAACTTAGCAATTTCGTGAATGGTATTTTCTTTTAATAAGGTGATGTCAAATTCTAAAAAAGGTTTTTCATCCATTTTATTAGCTTCCTCTAAGTCTGTATAAAAACGATATTCTATACCATTTGTCAAAAGAGCAAAGCGTGTTTTTGTAGTGTGAAAATAACGGAACAATTGTGAGTTATGTATATCTAAATTTGTGTTCCAATATTTACACTCTATAATAAGTATAGGTTGTTCATTTTGAATGATTGCATAATCTACTTTTTCGCCTTTTTTAAGCCCAATATCTGCTGTAAATTCAGGGACTACTTCTGTTGGGTTAAAAGTATCGTATCCCAAAAGGTTGATAAATGGTAACACAAAAGCATGCTTTGTAGATTCCTCATTTGTAATATGACTTTTAAGTGGATTAATCTTATCTGCTAGTGCTTTAAGTGCGTTATGTATGTCCATAGTATTTATAGTTTATCTAGTACTTCAGAAAATATAGTATTGAAATGCCTCGTTACTGTTGTTTCTTTACCTTTTGAGGATACATATTCCAATCCTAGCAATTCAAGTTCTACAACAATAATTCCTTCACTTAATAATAATTTTGATTTTGAGTTGTCCTTTAAATCTTGAACATTATTAAGCCATTCACTATATGGACCATTTATAGCAAACCCATATTTTTTAAAATCTTGACTATCTTTAAAAAATAATAGTTGCTTATAAAGCAGTTCGAATTCTTCGACTACTTGATTTGCATCTAGTACAACTAATTCTACTTCTTTTTCTTGATTCTTTTCTATAGAATCTGGTTTGGTAATGATAGATGAGTATCCATTATTTATAACCAAAGCATCTTGTGTAGTTTCCTTAATCGATGAACGATTATTACAGGATATAAATGTTATCACGAATACAATTAAAATGAAAGCTCTCATAATAAAAAGTTTAAGTGGTGTGACAGGCATTAGAGCACGTATAGCATCCATTTGATTTTGAATACGTTTTTTTTGCCTCTATTACTGCCGATTGACAACTCAAATAATCACCTAGATATTTTTTACTCTTTACAAGCGGCAAGTATATACATCCTTTTTTATGCACCTCATGATCTCCATTAGATTGTGCATTATTATTTACATAATATTTTGCCATTTGTTTATTTTTTAGAAGGTTTAGTTGGAGTTGGTCTAGAAGGTTTTCTAGTAGGATTATTATCTCTTCTAGGTCCTGAAGGATTTCCTGGTTTTTTACTTGGCCAATTAGGAGGTCTTTGTGGTTGCTTTGCCATAATCTCTTGAGTTTTTAGTATACCGCCAAAGCTAAACTAGCTAAACAACAAACCCTTACGGAAATCCGTAAGGGTTTAAATATATTAGGTAAGATAGATTTCTAAGTCAAATCTTCAATGTAAAAATTGATTTTACACTTTATATTTCTTTGATAAATTATATAGAATCCCAATATTAAATATTTTTCAAATGTCACTTATAGGTTTTTTCTCTCGCTCTTTTTTTTCTTTATACCATTTATCTTCAGTATCGAATCCAAGCATATAAACATTCTTATATCTTTTATCTATTAATTTTTGCTCCTTTTTAATGTTACTATAACGAACACTTAAGCTTGGTTCAACTTTAATTCCAGAAATCGATTTAGGTTCAGAAATATCAATATTAATTTCTAAATTACCATTAATCCAAAAAACACTATATGGTCTTGACCTAAAATTTGGTTCTCCATACTTAAGTTTATATTCTTCGAGTAGTGCATCAAAAAGTATTTCATTTGAATTGTAATTACTTTTCCACATCCTTCTGTCTGTAGCAGATAATAAAATCCCTTGCAAAGAATCATTATGTCTAATAGGATGTACTAAAAAATCAATTCCTATTAATTTTGAAATTTGTTTAAATTCATATTTAACATCATCAATCGTATCCCTACCTTCCATATATCTATAACTCTGAATTTTATCTACTTTATTTAAAGAATCAAGTTTTCTTCTATATTTTTGAATATCATCATTGAATTCAAAACTCAAAAAGAATTGAGTGGTTTCTTTTCCTGTTAATAATTCAGCTTTTCTGATGCTCTGATGTTTGTCAAAGACATCGGAGGATTCATTTTTACAACCTAAAAGTACTATCAAACCTAAAATTACAATGATGTCTTTCATTTTAAATATTTAATAATAATTTTATATTACACCCCAGTCTTTAGCAATGGAAATAAGGTGTACCGGATTACTAGCATTAAAAAGGACTTTGAGCTTGTTGAGTTGCTTTTCAACGCTACTAATACTACAATTTAATTGTTGTGCAATATATTTTTGTTTGACACCTTTGGACAATAACTCTAATAACAAGATATCTTTTTCTTCTAATTCGTTAATCTCATCAGTACTTCGTAATAACTGACTTGTTTTTGGGGTACAATAAGAATGTCCTTGTATAATGGTTTCAATCGCTTTTCTAATATGGAGGGAAGCATCACGCCCTTTTTCTACAAAAGCATCAATATGATAGTTTTCATATAGCTTTTGAATGCGAGCTATTCTTTTTTCTACAGAGTATACAATAACTTTAAGGTTAGGTAAGAGTTCTTTTGCTTCAAGTATTAACCCTTCTCCCTTAACGATAGTACGTTCTCTATGATCTTCTTCAAAATTGAGATCTGTTATTAAGAGATCATAAGGGTATCCTTTATCTGCAGATACTCGTATCTTCAGTAAAGCATCATCACAATACTTAACTTTTTCAATTATAGGATTGTACATTTTTAAAGCATCTTCTATTCCAAAGTGGTTTGTATCGTGATCTTCTGCAATGATTATTTTAGTAAACATATTTGAGGAAAATTAATTAATTCGTAAAATATAAGTTGGCCTTAAAGCCTTGATTTATTGATGAATTAAAAGTAATACTTCCGTTTATGTCTTGCATACGGGTTTCCATATTATTCAAACCACTCTTTCTTACATTATCTATTACTGCTCCTTTCCCATTATCTGTATACTGTATTTGATATGTATTCCCCTCTTTTTTAAACATAATACTCACTCGGGCAGCTTCACTATGTTTTTTCATATTTACTAGTAACTCTTGTAAACAACGATAGACATTCGTCTTTTTATAATTAGGTAATGTATCCCAATCTATACCGGCATTTACATTCGTTAATACCTGTAACCCTTCTGTATGATGTTGCATAATTAAAAAATGAAGACTCTGTGTGAAGTTTGCAGTATCAAAACCACCTATCTCAGCAGAGATGTCTCTTGTACGATCATATATATTATCCATTTTATTTTCAAGAGGTTTTTTAACACTATCTGGAATCTCAGCTTGACGACCTATAAAGTTTAATATATCAGACATATCGTTTGCCAACTCATCATGTACTTTTTTAGATAAGCGACGTTCCGTTTGATAGGTTTCTCGTATGGCAACTTTTACTTTTTCTTTTTTGTGTTTAGATCGTAGATATAGGTATAGAAAGAATACGATTAGTAAGAAAATTATACTCCCACTGATAAACATCAGTCTCTGACGTTTGTTTTTTGCTTCTGCTAGCAGTCTCTGATTTAAAGCTCTCTGACGTTCTTTTTCAATATTATATTTTGCATGAGAGAATTTAATATCACTTGCCAATTCACTTTCTCTTAACTTACTTTCTATATCTAAATATTCTACGTATTTAGGGTTTCCTTCAAGCTTTAGCAAATTAGACAATGCTTCTTTCTTATAAATTGGACTATTAATTTTTTTAGATAATTCAAAAGCTTTATTGCTATACATCAACGCAGAATCCACATCCCTATACCGATAATACTCTGTAAGATTTATAGAACTCGAAAACATGCCTGTAAGATTGTTTTCTTCTGTTCTTATAGCTAATGCTTGTAACATATTTACAATCCCATTAGGATCTTCTAATTTAGCCTGAACAAATCCCATATTTCCTAATACCCTTGCATTTTCAATTTTATTATTCAGATAGTCTAAATCATTTGCAAAAGAAAATTCCATTAATGCCAATCGTAGTTTACTTTCATCTCTATAAACATTCGCTTTATTGTTATAAGCTTTGATACAGTCATCTATGTTATTAGATAATCTTAACACATTATCATATGATTCAATCGCATTTTCATAGTCATTAAGCTCTTTATGAGCTTTTCCTAAACTATTATACAAGCTAATAATGACTCCTAAAGTCCAATCATTAATTTCTGTTTCATCTACAAGCTTTAAAGCAGATATCGCACTGTTTTTACTCTCCTGATAAGCTCCTAAACGAAATTCTGCAATTGAAAGCATACTTAGATTATAAATGATACCAGTAGTATCATTTTGCTTAATACTTTCTTCTTTAGCCTTGTCAAAGTATAAGAATATCCTAGTTAAATCTTTTTCTCCTTTAGGCGATGAGATTAATTCCGACCAATATGCTATACTATCTCTATCTATAGTTTGTTGTGCGGTAAGATTTCCACTTTTTACACAGAAAAGAAACAAAAAAAAGAGGGATGGTGTTTTTAAACATTTCATCCCTCTAAAGTACTAACTATTATTTAGTTAACAATTATCCGCCGTTATTTCCACTTCCTGTTGGCGGTGGCGGTGGTGGCGGTGGCAGAATCGTTCCGTCTTCCCCACAACATGCTTGAGGGTTTTGAAATTCATCTAGTGTTGAATCGTCAGGGTTACACGAAGTAAAAAACATACTACCAAAAACTGTGGCTATTAAAAATAACTTTTTCATGATTTAAAAAAATTTAAAATGTTGAAAAAGGAGAGCCTGTCTGAGACGATCTCAGATCTACTGTACGGGTTTTTAAGATCCCGTTACTCATGGGTGAGTTCTCCTTGATTTTTGGAAAGTTGAAAGTCTATATCACAGTTACCGCTGGTAACTTTCCGATCGCACATTGGCAAACTGTTTTATAGATTTTGCTAAGAAGTAGTTTTGTACAATTAGTGTGTTAGCTAAACACAATAGTAACTATTTCTTGGGTCAAATATATAACCGATTAAACCCTTTGTGTATAAGGGATTCCGAAGATTCCTTGGAATTCCAAGGAATCTTCGGAATCCCTTATAATTCCTAAAAAGAAGATAAAATAAACCCTACTATATATGATAAGAACACATATTCATTTTTCTAAAATACCATAGATAAATATGTGCTTTACGGGTTTCCGTAAGAAGTAATTTGATACAATTAGTATGTTAGCATAATCACTAACCAATATTTAGGTAACATACATAACTCATATATTCCTAAATATGAAAATAATTTCCACCAACCATGGAAAGAAAAACAACTCAAACCTATAAAAGGGAAATTCTTAAAAAATATAAAGAAGATATTGATGGTGAAATCTACAGTTATCTAGTAGAACCTCAAAGGAAACGTATTAGAAAAGCATGTGCTCTTGTATTTGAAAAAAGAAATCATGATCTACATGACCAAAAAACACTCAAGGATTTTTTTGGATTCAGAGAAGAAAATGAAGAAGAAAAACTTACCATTATTGAAACATATGAATTAGATAAGTTTAGACCTATTGAAAGCTTTTTAAAAGGTATCACAAAAAAGCCAGAAGATATTTGTGTAGAGATGGTCAGTTGGCTACTTGATTTTAAACCTAGACCATTCTCAAGGTATCTTTCCTCTGATCATATACATACTCCCATAAAAGATGAGAGTCGGAATGACACGAATTCTAAAGAATCTATTACTGAAAAAATTGATCCCTCTAATCCTACTCCTAAAGAAGATACTGTATCTGATAATTCTGAGATTGATATATCTACAGAAAATAAAAAAAAACCTCCATCTCGTAAAAAAAGAAAATGGTCACTCACACTTAAAATAGTTATTGCATTTGGAGCAGTACTCATAACAACTAGCTACTTTCTAAAAGACAAAATACAACTGGTTACCTCACCACCATCAGAAGAACAACGTTGCATGGTGTGGAATGAAGATCATTATGAAGAGGTAATTTGCTCATGGAAATCATTAGCTAGATTAGAAGAGTATGATAAAAAACTGATTGATAACTTCCAAAAAATAGAAGTGAATATAAACACGCAATTTTTTTATCAAAATGGATCGCCTCGTATATGGTATTATAAAAAACCTAATGGCAAGATTGATTATTTTACTGCAAATGGTTTTCATCCTATTTTTAAAAAAGATGTGAAACCTATCTCACAACATATTATTAACAAATATGTATTAAAATCTCCTTTTAATACTTCTTTTGTAAATACTCCAGAAAAGGAAGAACTTGCCTTGTTTATCTTTCGTAATGATACTTTAGATCTTGAAATTGCAAAACAGTTACAAAAAACACTTTTTTCAAATTATAGAAGTACTCCATATTTAATTGCTGCAAAAAAACTCAATTCACAAATAAAAGAACACCTACAACAAGGAGACCTTTCTATGTACAAGAGTGATATGAAAAAACACATAGACTACTTATGTGTAGGCTCAGTAAGTTACACCTATAGAGAATCTGGCGTGAAACCAAAACGATTTGCTTGTGACATACAATTAACCTATGAAATATTTGATACTCAAGGAAATCCTGAACTTGATAAATCTTATTCAAAAACAATCACAGGGTCTGGATTTACAAAACAAGAAGCTCAACAAAACGCACTAAAAAAAATAACACGATGAAGAACATACTACTTCTAACTACAATCGTATTCTATCATTTTTCATATACTGCAAAAGCTCAAGATTTTGATACAGAAGTTGGAAAAGCAGTTGCAACTATTGCGCAACAACTCAACAAAAAGAAAAACATTCAAATAGCGATATATCCTTTTAAATTTTTAAAAAATAATGAAGAAGGACTTGCTGAGTATATCACAGACGAGTTTTGGGAAGGGTTACCTCAAAAAGCAATTTCCTATGAGGTGATGGATAGAGCTACTTTTGAAGAATATTTTCAAGAACATCAATTAAAATCAGAGGGGCTTATTGACCCTACTACAGAAAAACAGTTTGGTATGCTCATCGCTGCTGATGCATACATCACTGGAAAAGTGTATGTTTTTAATAGTATTATACGACTCAAAATAAAAGTTACAGACACTCAAACTGGAAAAATAATAGCTACTGGTTCTCAAAAACTACCTATCACATATGACATGTCTCAATATTTAAATTTAGAAGGTTGGGAAGAAAAGAAAAAAGAAATTGAAAAAAATAAAAGTGAAAACCCTAATTGTGATAAAGAAAACGTAGGAGATATTTGTTTTCAAAATAACACAAAAAATTTCTATTATATACGAATCATAGATTATGGAACATTACCAACTATCATAAGTACGATTTCCGTTAATCCAGGAGAATATAAATGTTTTAAAAACTTACCTTTAAAAGGATTTCATTATCGTGTTTCAAAAGATAAATATGGTGTTAGCAATAATAATAAATTAGGCTCCTTTCATATTAAAGAATGTGAATCTAAAGTTATTACCATAAATTAAAATTCTTAAAAAAACGTCTAAAATTAACAACCTAATCCTGAAACAGATTGACCACCATCAGGACAACTAAGGTCACAACTTAATTCTATAATTTCTAGAAATCCTCTGTTATTTTGAACTACACATCCACAACAATCCTTATTAGCGGGTAAAAATCCAAGTCCTGCTGTAATTTTCTTTTGTTGTTTAGAAGTGAGCGCTTCTGCTCCTTTTAAATGTACTAGCTTTTTCATAATACCTATTATTTTCAATATAAATATAGAAATATAAAATGTTAAACGCTAAAAATCAGTTATTTTATATTCCATTTTAAAGAAAAAGACTCCGTATAGCATTTATAATACAGTGACATTACTTTTTAAAGTTTCCGTACCTTGTGATACGATCAACGCTTTATTAGTATGTTTTTATCTCGTTTTATAGTTCCTTTAATCGTTATTGGGATGCTGTTTCAGTCCGCTTTCGCGAAAGCGCAACACATCACAAAACCAGAGCAACAACTCATTGCCCAAGTATCTAAAAATAACCCAGAAGCCATTCAGTTTTTGGAAGACGTTGTAAATATAAATAGCGGAACCCTGAATCTAGATGGAGTTAAAGAGGTAGGGGCTGTATTTTCAGAAGCCTTTCAAAATATTGGATTTGAATCACAATGGATCACAATGCCTTCAGAAATGAATCGTGCAGGACATTTATTTGCAACTACAAAAGGAACGAAAGGAAAACGTTTATTACTGATAGGACACCTAGATACGGTTTTTGAAAAAGACAGCGAGTTTCAGCAATTTGAAATGGTAAATGACTCTATTGCCAAAGGTCCTGGAGCCAATGACATGAAAGGAGGAAATGTCGTGGTATTGTATGCATTAAAAGCACTATATGAATCTGGATTATTGAAAAATACGCAAATCACCGTTGCTTTTACGGGAGATGAAGAAAGCACTGGAAAACCATTAAGCATTAGTAGAAAACCACTAATAGATGCAGCCAAGCAAAGCGATATTGCATTAGGTTTTGAAACCTCAACAGGGTTTGATAATGCGACCGTTGCTCGAAGAGGCTCTTCTAATTGGAAAGTCACGGTAACGGGAAAACGAGCACATTCTTCAGGTATTTTTAGTGAATACACAGGCGCTGGTGCAAACTTTGAGCTAGCCCGTATCTTACACCAATTCTATACCGATGTAAAAGGAGAAGAACTCTTAACTTTTAATCCTGGTATGATGTTGGGTGGCACTACTATGGATTTACAAGCACAAGAAAGTAAAGGCGCCATTTTTGGAAAGGGAAATGTTGTAGCCCAAACAGCATATGCTCAAGGGGGATTACGATTTATCTCTGAAGATCAGAAAGAACGAGCACGAATTAAAATGCGAGAAATTGCAGCTAACAATCTCCCGAAAACAAGTGCAAAAGTGGAGTTTCAGGATAGCTACCCTGCAATGAGACCTACTCCAGAAAATTATGAATTATTAGAAGTTTTAAGCCAAGTAAGCCAAGATTTAGGACAACCTAAAGTAACAGGATATGATCCCGGTAAAAGAGGGGCCGCAGATGTCTCTTTTGTCGCAGAATATGTTGCTTGCCTCGATGGATTAGGCACCATGGGAACGGGCGCTCATACACCTTCAGAAACCGTAAATCTCAACACCATTGAAATGCTTACGCAACGTACTGCTATCTTAATTTATAGATTAATTAATCAACCTAGATAATTTCAGAAAATAGAGTAACGTGTATTTATCTATTAAAATGATGTTATTTATTGATAATAAACTAGTTTTTTTAGTATTTTGAACGTTCTATTAATTTTTTTACAATGTTCAAAAACTATATTTTCTTTACTTTCTCCCTATTCTTTTTTTTATCTGTAACAGCTCAAGAAAAAATACCCTATCAAAGTGGTATTGAAATTCTTAAGGAAGCTTCTGAGTTAATCAATCAAGAAAAAGTTGATGATGCCATCATCGCTTTACAGAAAATTAGTTCTAATGATTCATTGTATAATGATTCGTTTGTAACGACATCGTATTATCAAATAGCACAAGGAAAATATAAAGATGCTATTGCAACTATAGATCAAGGACTAAAATTAGAAGGATACCCAAATACTAGACTAGGCTTCTATATAAATAAAGGAATTTGTTACGAAAACCTAGAATCATATGATCTTGCTAAGGAAGTCTATTTAAAAGGACTTGAAGAATTTCCTAGAAATTATGAATTACGCAATAACCTCTCTGTTATAAATACAAAACTAGAAGAGCCACAAGAAGCATTTAATAATTTAATGCTTACCCTTGAAGGAAGCCCTTTATACGAAAACACCATGTTAAATCTTGGAAATATGTATAGAAGGCAAAACAAAAAAGCACAAGCGCTTCTATTATACAACTTATACCTACTATTTGCTCCTGATGAAGAAAATTCATTTGCCGTTTTAAAAGTAGCGAATGATATGGTAAGTAATGCTGGGAAAGAAGAAGAAAAACCATTTGCAATCACATCAGACGATGACCTATTTGAGACACAAAATCTTATCGTAGAGAGTAGACTTGCACTTCAAAAAGATTATAAAATCCCTAATGACATAAATATAGGATTTGCAAGACAGACACATGCCCTGCTCTCTCAATTAAAAGAAGAGCCGTTTGAAGGCACATCTGTGTTATGGAATGAAAAAATAATTCCTTTTTTCAATTGGATTAATGAAAATGATCATTTTGACGCTTTATCTTATACAACTGCTTATCCTATTGAAAATGAAGAATACAAAAAGATCATCGCAAAAAAGACAGACGACATTAAAGAATTTATTCCACTCGCGTATAGAAAATGGGTAGACCTTGTTGGTGAGAATAACATAAAAGAAATAAATGGAAAAAAGGAAACTGTAAATTTCAATTATGTAGATGGTGTTATTAGTGGGGAAGGACCTACTATAAAAAGTGAAACACCTGTTGGAAAATGGGTCTACTATGATAGTTCAGGAAGAATTATTGCTAAAGGCCAATTTGTAGATGGAGAACGTGATGGAGCATGGGAATGGTATCATGAAAATGGAAAATTAAAAGAAGAAAGTTCTTATACAAAAGGTCTAGAACAAGGTCTTTATAATTTTTATCACGATAACGGAAATAGAAGCCTTACAGTAACTTTTAAAGATGGGAAGCTAGAAGGTACTTATCACTCCTATACTAAATATGGGGGACCATTAGAAAAGCGCAGTTATAAAAATGGAGAAATGAATGGCTTAAGACAACATTTCTTTGAAGCAGATCAAAGTTTAGTTAAGTATGAATACACCATGAAGAATGGAGAATATGATGGTGAGTTTAAAGAATATTACACGAATGGTACACTTGCACAGGAAATGACATTTAACAATGGAATAAAGCAAGGAGCAGAAAAAACATATCATGCTAACGGAAAACTCGCATCTGAAGCAACCTTCAAAGATGGAGAATATGAAGGACCTTATAAAACATATCACACATCTGGAAAATTAAAATCTACTGGAACCTATGTAAAAGGAAATAACCAAGGAGCGTGGAAAAGTTATTTCACCCATGAAGTGATAAGTGAAGAAGCGACTTATGAAAATGGAAAATTAAACGGCCCCTATTTATCTTATAATAGAGAAGGAATATTAGAAAGTAGTTTTATTTACCGTAACGGATTGATCAAAGAATATACATATTATGATAAAGATGGCACAGTCATTGAATCTCAGAAAAAGAAAAGCGGCGATTTAAACTATAAAGGTTTTATGGCAGACGGTACACTTATTACAGAAGGATTATATGATGTAAAAGGAGGTAAGATGGGACCTTGGTCTTATTATGACAAATATGGATCTATCTCTGATCAAACTTCATATACAGAAAATCTAGCACAAGGGGAATCTAAAGTATTTTACCCTAATGGAAAGGTGCAAGATATAAACACCTACTTAGATGATACCGTTATCGGGTATGGCGTTTCGTACTATCCTTTTGGACAGATGAGAACACAAGGATATTACAATGAGGAAGGTTTTAAAGATGGTTTTTGGAACTCCTACTATCCTGATGGCACCTTAAAATCAGAAACCTATTATCACAAAGGGGAATATAATGGTACTCAAAAATATTACGCCCCTAATGGCCAATTAGAAAGCGAAACAACATATGCCTTTGACACGTTACTAAGTGAAACCTATTATGATAAAGACGGTAACGTATCACAAGAAATAGATCGTTTTGACTCTAAAATCAACGAAATTGTATATTATTATGAGAATGAAAAGGTACACTCAAAAAGTGCCTATGCTAATGGCGTTTTACATGGCAAATACACATCGTATGATTTTTATGGAAATCTCTATGCAGAAGCTACCTATGTAAATAATGACTTAGAAGGTCCTTTAAAAATATATTACCCTAGTGGAGCTATAAAAATAGAAAGAAATTACACCCTAGGAAAGCTTGATGGTTTTTATAAAACCTACTTTGAAAACGGTCAGGTAGAAGATGTATATTTTTATGAAAATGGAGTACTCACAGGGGTTTCTGAAGAATATAATGAGGCAGGAATTAAAATAGGGGAAGTTCCTAATGTAGATAGTGAGATACACGGCCCTCGTAAATTTTATGGAAGAGAAAAAGGCACCTTACAACTTATCCGTTTTTATAATCAAGGAAAGTTAATAGGATATAGCTACCTTGATAAAGAAGGAAACGAACTCCCAATGATAGCATTACCGAATGGTACAGGGAAAATAATATCGTATTATCCTAATGGAAAAGTAGCAAGAGAGATGACCTATGAAAAAGGAAACTTGCAAGGAGCATACACTGCCTATTATGAAAATGGAAATCCAGAGCGAAAGCACACGAATGTAGACGATGAATATAATGGTACCGCATATACATACTATCCTGATGGCACCTTAAAATCAGAAACCCAATACGTGCATGGATATCAGCAAGGCATAGACAAGAAATTTCATCCTAACGGAAACATTAAAGAAGAGGCTAATTACAGAAACGACGAACGTTCTGGAGAGACTCATTATTATAATGAACAAGGGAAGAAGACAAAGACAGAACACTATTTCAACGAAGAAATCGTTAAATCACAAACGTATTAATATGAGATATACTCGTATCCTAGTACTCTTAGGTATACTAAGCATTACATCTTTTGGTAATGCACAAGAGTCACCCGAATTTATAAAATATAAAAACGCCTATCCTGATGAATATTTAGCTAGGCTCACATCGCAACGCCTTATTGATATCTCATTAAAAGATAATCAGATAAAAATATCACAAACCATAGAAGAAGAAGACCTTTTATTAAATGAAACTGCTCAGTTTGCAACAGAAGAATCTGTGGAGTATTCTTCATTTTTTCTTCTTGATAAAATAGAAGCGGCATCTCTTGTATATGATGGGAAAAAATATCGTGAATATGAAGTCACAGATTTTGTGCGTAAAGATGAGCTAAGCGAGTCTTTTTATGATGACACTAAATCTGTAAACTTTCTATATCCAAAACTTCAGCAAGGCGCTATAAAAAAACTTAATTACACCACATCTATTACCAATCCAAGGTTTTTATCTCCTGTTTATTTTGGTAATGTATACCCACTTGTGAAGCAAAAAGTCGAGATTGTGGTAGATAAAGACATCAACTTACGCTTTAAAAAGTTTAATATGGAAGGGGTTGATGTACGCTTTCGCGAAAGCGAAAAAAGAGGCAGAAAAATATATACTTGGGAACTTGAAAACCAAGATGCCTATGATCTAGAAAGTAATGGTCCAAGTCCTAAAACTATATTACCGCATATCATTCCTATCATATCTTCATATGAAGATAAAAATGAAGAAGTTCCTGTATTAAATGGTGTTAAAGACCTTTATAACTGGTATTACTCTCTCATAAAAGATATCAATCAGGAAGAGCTAGATGATGAATTAGTTGCCATTACAAACGACCTTATTGCTTCTAAAACCTCAGAAATAGATAAAGTAAAAGCGATTTATTACTGGGTACAAGAAAACATAAAATACATTGATTTTGAATATGCATTAGGAGGGTTTATTCCTAGAGATGCCAACGCTGTTTTTCAAAAGAAATTTGGTGACTGTAAAGACAATTCAAGCATTCTTAAAGAAATGTTTAAAATTGCAAACATTAAAGGAAATCTCACGTGGTTAGGCACCAGAAGCATACCATATAGTTATGAAGACGTGCCAACACCAGCCGCAGATAATCATATGATTCTCACCTATGAAAATGAAGGAGAAACTTATTTTCTAGATGCTACAGGAAGATACCTTCCTCTAGAGATTCCGTCTTCGTTTATACAAGGAAAAGAAGCCCTTATCGAAAATGGCGAAGGTGATTATAAAATTGTAAAAGTTCCTATTGTTCCTGCCGATCAAAACCTTTACAGTGATGTTGTAAATATCAAATTAGATGGTAATTCTATTAAAGGAAATGGGACATTAACACTTACTGGATATCAAAAATCTAACACCTTTAATTACATAGAAAATAGAGATACCCAAGAAAAACTGTTAGAATATTATAATAGTTTTTTACGAAAAGGAAGCAATCGATTCTTAGTAGAAAACTTTGAAGAAAAAAATAAATACAGTTATGAAAAACCATTTGAAGTAGAGTATAACTTTACGATTAAAGATTATGCGCAATCATTAAATGATGAGATTTTTATAAACCTTAACCTCTACAAAACGTCTATCAACGCATATAAAATAAAAGAAGATAGAAAAACGAATATTGAATTTAAATACAGATCTGAAGATAGTATTACTGTGGTTTTTGAAATTCCAGAAGGCAAAGAGGTTACATATCTTCCAGAAGACGTTAGCGTAGACAATGATTTTATGAGCGCTTCTATTTCTTATAAAAAAGAAGGGACTCAAATCATTTATACACATGCATATAAAACAAAAAAGCTCATCCTTGAAAAAGACACACATGAAGCTTTTAGAAAATCACTTAAAAAAATAAACAAAGCTTTTAAAGAAGTTGTGGTTCTTAAATAAACACCTTATGAAAAAACACATTTTAGTAGTAATTATACTTCTATCATCATTAGTATCTATTTCGCAAAATCTAGTACATACATCTTATAGCTGGGACCAAAACCCAACATATTCGATAGCACAAGAAGATAAAGACTTAGATATGGTAGGTCTAAAAGATTATAGAATTGTAGAGTTTGGATTTGAAAATGAAAATGAATTCTATCAATATGACATCATTCACAAAGTATTATGGTTAAATTCTGATGATAGGATTGAACGATTTAATAGAATCTATCTTCCTTACCGATCAGATTCTGAATTATTACGTAGTCAAGCTCGTGTAGTTTCTGCAAACGGAACTGTACAAGAACTAGATGATTCTAAAATCTTTACCGCAACCGATGAGACTACCAATAGAACCATAAAATATTATGCCTTAGAAGGTATTGAAAAAGGTGGTTTTATAGAGTACTTGTATATCATTAAAAAAGTAGCAAAATACAAAGGACAGTATCTTAGATTACAAGATAATTACAAGATTAAAGATGCTAAATTTGAACTATACGCTCCAGAGAATTTGGTATTCAAAATTTATCCTATCAATAGTGATGAAGAAGCCTCAGAAGATACTGAAGTAGAAGGAAAACAACACTTAATTGTTCAAAAATATGATCTTCCAGAATTAGATGCAGAAGAGTTATCTGCTGTTGAAGCGATGAAGCAAGCTATTATTTATAAGTTAGATAGTAATAAAGCAACAGGTGCAAGTAATTTTAGTTCATATAGTGATATTGCTAAAAACGTATACAACTTTGTAAATTCTGAATTAGAAAAAAACGAAATTGCTAAAGTTAAAAAGTTCCTTAAAGAAGCTTCCATTGATCTTAATGGAGATGATGAGTCAAAAATAAGAACACTAGAAAACCATATTAAAAATTCTATATATATCACAAATACAGGAGGCGATCAGCTTTCTGATATTAGTTTTGTAATAGAAAACAAAGCCGCTGATGAAACCGGAGCAATACGCTTATTTGCTAGTTCGTTAAAAGAATTAGGCATTCCTTTTGAAATTGTTCTTACATGTGATAGAACAGAAATGAAGTTTGATCCAGAAATAGAAGCATTGAGTTTTCTTCAAGATTATTTAATATACTTCCCATCTACAAAACAATACTTAGCTCCTGGGAAACAAGAAAACAGGTACGGTTTTCCTCCTTTTGAATATACAGACACCTACGGCCTTTTTGTAAAAGAAGTAAAACTAGGAAAGCTGAGTTCTGGAGTAGGGAAAATAAAATATATAGAATCTCCTGATGCTGCCGCGTCTGTAGATGAGATGACATATAAAGTAACGTTTGATCCAGAAGACCTAACAGAAGTAAGCATCGATTTTGATCACGCAATAGGCGGTTATAATGCTTCATTTATTCATCCATTTATGAATCTAGTAAATGACGAAAGCAAAGAAGAGTTTTATGAAGAGTTCATTAAAAGAATGGGAGATGATGTTACCATAGAGACTAAGGAGATTTTTAATGAAGCTCCAGAAAATTTTGGAATAAACCCATTACGTATAAAAGCAACACTATCTAGTAGTGCCTTTACAGATAAAGCAGGACCAAAGTATTTATTTAAACTTGGAGAGTTAATAGGTCCTCAAATAGAAATGTATCAAGAAAAAAAGCGTCAATTACCTGTAGAAAACACATTTAGAAAAACGTATTTACGTACCATAGAAATCACCATTCCAGAAGGATATACGATCAATAACTTAGATGATATTAATATCGATAATCGTTATGAAAAAGATGGAAAAGATCTTATGAATTTTATCTCTTCATACACAAAAGAAGGAAATAAGATTATCATCACAGCAAATGAAATGTATGACCAGAATATCCTTCCTGTAGCGTTATATGAAGAATACAGGACAGTCATTAATAGTGCAGCAGATTTCAATAAAGTTACCTTGATTTTAGAGCCGACAAAGTAAAACAAAGTAATTAGAAAACATCCTAAAAAAAGCCCTCTACTGAATACAATAGAGGGCTTTTTTCTTTTAATAAATATGTTGCTACTTAAGTAAATCACTATACAACGATCGTAATTTACGTACTTTAGGATCAATGACAGCAAGACAATATCCTTGCTGCTGATTATTATTATAATAATCTTGATGATAGTCTTCTGCATCATAAAATGTAGGAAGTGCTGATAATTCTGTAACAATAGGATCATCATAATATTCTTGTACCACTTTTAATACTTCTTCTGCCTGTGATTTTTGCATATCATTATGGTAATAGATAACAGATCTATATTGAGTGCCTCTATCGGCTCCCTGACGATTTAAAGTCGTAGGATCGTGTGTTGTCATAAACACGGTAAGTAGTGCTACATAATCTATAATTGCTGGATCATAAGTCACTTGAATCACTTCTGCATGACCAGTAAGCCCTGAACACACTTCTCTATAGGTGGGTTTTCCAGGTGCATTCCCTCCTGCATATCCTGACACTACTTTTTCGACACCCTTTAAGCGCTGTATCACTGCTTCTACACACCAAAAACAACCACCGCCAAAAGTGGCTACTTCTCTATTTGTATTACTCATATTCTTTTTCGTTTTTATCAATCTTTAACCATACTTTATCTGTGTTGAGATGAAATGTTCCTACAAAATCCCAATTACATTCTTCTGGAGAAATTAAAGATAAAAAAGGATTACCATCTTTAGAACGATATAAATGATATGTTTCCCCTACTATAGGTTCAAAAGAGAATTTCGCCGAATAAATAAGGTTATTATATTCAAACTGTTCCATCATGGCTTCATATTTTGCCTTTAAATCCTCATACTCTGTCTTAAATTGATGGTTAACCTTATTAATATTTGTGTTTTTCCATGTAGTCACATCATCAGTGACAATAGCTGGAGCACCCAAATTGGTTGCATATGGCGTTAATGCAGCATCATAACGACCTTTTTCTTCGTTATAAACAACTTGATCTGGTTTCTTCTTTTTCATATTCTATTGGGTATTCTACTATAAAGACAATTATTTTTTAGGACTTCGTACGCTTTCGCGAAAGCGTATACCAAACGCATCCCGTTAGTATCGTCTTTTAGATATCTTATTGTGTGTAATCTGTTTTTGTCTACTACATTTAAATCGTGCATCATCTATGTCGTAGGCACGTTTTGCCTCATGTTTTGTTTTACGGCCTTGCACACGAGCACGCCACATTCTGAAACTACTCTCTTTCATCTCTCGTCTCATCAGCGCTATCACCTGCTGCTCTTTAATGCCAAACTGCATTTTAATAGCATCAAAGGTCGTACGATCTTCCCACGCCATTTCTATGATACGGTCTATTTCTCGTTCTGTGAATTCAGGTAGTATTTCTTTTTTCATCTTTTTAAAAAAATTAGTTCACTTCCGTGAAATATGTCCATCATATTATCATCAATCAAAAGGATTTCTGTCAGCAAGCGTATGCCTCTTTAAAATACGATAGCTTTCTTTTTTAACCAAGCTATTTTCTTTTAAATTCCATAAAATATCGCCTGCTTGTTTTCCTGTTTTTTTTATATCTACTATAGGCAAAGGATAGTCTTTCCCTATAAATGTATTGCAAAATTGCTGTTCTAAAAGACTCATTGTATATGGTTCATGAATATAAGCGACGGGAACTCCTCGAAGTTCTGGCACCCATTTCTTTATAAACTCTCCTTCTGGGTCATGAGCGATACTATTCTTTACAGGGTTATAAATACGTAACATATTAATACCTGTTTCTCCTGCTTGCATTTGAATTTGTGGGTAATGAATACCTGGCTCAAAATCTAAAAATTGTTGTGCAAGATGTGGAGATGCATCCTGCCAAGGCTGCCATAAATTATGTGTAAAAAAAGAAAGTGTCATGGCGCGCATTCTAAAATTAAGATAACCTGTTTCTAATAGACATCGCATACAAGCATCTACCAACGGATATCCTGTCTTGCCTTCTCTCCATGCTTTTTGGTACACTTCATTTTTGACTTTTTTAAGTGTGTGATACCCTTTATTTACACTTACAAATTCCATGGTGTCTTCCATTTCAAACTTTTGAATGAAATGCGCTTGCCAACGAAGTCTCGATGTAAATCCATCGACAGCTCTTTTGTTTGTGGCTGTTTCTCTAACTAGCTTTGCTTGTTGCCACACCTGTCGTATGGAAAGATTTCCCCAAGCGATATAGGGAGATACTCTAGAGCAACTTTTTCGCGCAAGCGTGGGTTTTGAAATATGTTTATTATACGTCTTATAACGTCCTTTTAAAAAGGAATCTAAGTATCGTAATCCGTTATAGGTACCACCAGGTTGAAAAGAAGATTGTGTTGGCGTTTGTAACGAAGGAATGATAAAGCTCTCTTTCAATTTAGTTATAAAATCTAGAGCAACAAGCTGCCCTTCTTTAGGCTGAAATAGCAATTGCGGTTGTTTCATAAACCATTCCCAGTCTTCTCTCCATCCATTGCGATTGCGTAAACCTCTTTGCACACCATTATTGCAAAACTCAACCCAACCAAACTTCTTATCGGGCTGTTCTTTCTTTAATGTTTCTGCAAATGTCTCCAAAGCAATATCACGATCATACGTAATACGTAAGCCTGTTTCTTGATGCGAGAATACCGTATGTATTTTTATATGTTCTAACAAAGTCTTAAACACTGGAATGACCTCTCCTTCTACAATTAAAACTTCTGAGGTATGCGTATGTAATTGCTCTTGGATATATTGTAATGACTCTTTTACAAAGTTCCAATGCCGCTCACTATAGTGTTTATCTTTTACTAAAGAAGGTTCAAATATATATAACAAGAGTACAGGAAGACCTTCTTGCAAAGCATTATATAATGCAAGGTGATCATGCAAACGTAAATCCCGTTTCAACCATACTATGTTTACTTCTTTTTTAATAATGAGATGGGTTTTTAATAATATCCTGTGCTCTTTCTTTATGTTGCATTAATGTTTCTTTATCCATTTTATTCAATAACGAAAGCATCATACGCATACGCTGATTATCCTTAAAAAAGGATTGTTTCTCGTCTAGAAAATTCCAGTATAAACTATTAAACGGGCACGCATCTTCTCCTGTTTTTTTACTCACTTTATAATGGCACCCTTTACAGTAATTACTCATTTTATTGATATAACTACCACTAGACACATAAGGCTTTGTAGCAATCTTACCGCCATCTGCCCATTGAGACATTCCGCGGGTATTTGTGATCTCTACCCACTCAATGGCATCTATATAGATGCCTAAATACCAAAGGTCAACCTCAGCAGGATCAGTCATGGTAAGCAATGCATAATTTCCAGTGATCATTAAGCGCTGTATATGATGTGCATAGGCATTATCCAAACTATTATGAATACTACATTTTAGACAATTCATTTTTGTATTTCCTGTCCAATAAAAATCTGGAAGCGGATTATGATTTTCTAAATAGTTTGCAGAAGCAAATGCTGGCATTTGCATCCAATACATACCACGCATATATTCTCGCCAACCTATAATTTGACGTACAAAACCTTCTACTTGGCTAATATCAATATCACTTTTATGTGCTCTCCAATAATCAATTACTGTAATTACCACTTCTTTTGGAGATAGTAGTTTGCTATTCATAGCAAAACTCAATCTGCTGTGATAGAGATATGCTTGATCTGGATCCATGGCGTCTTGGTAATCGCCAAAATGAACTAATAAGTGCTCACAGAAATAATCAAGAACTTTAAGGCTTTCTTCTCTTGTAGTCGCCCAACCAAATGTTTTAGGATGGATCTTTCCCATGGTTTTTACACCTTGTTTTTTAAGCATTTCTACAAGAGCTGTTACATCTTTTTCAAAGGTTTTCTCTGTTGGAATTAGTGTGTCTTGTTTCCATTTTTTTCGATTACTTTGATCAAAATTCCATTGTCCGCCTTCTGGGTCTTTATCCGTAATCATCATAAGGTCATATTTCTTCCGCATCATACGGTAGAAATATTCCATGGTGTATTGTTTTTTTCCTTTAAAGAAATGCTCCAGATCGGTTCGGGACGTCATAAAGTGTTCTGTATCAAAAACGGTGGTGGAGATGTGTCCGCTTTCGCGAAAGCGTACTAATTCTTGATCCAATCGGTATTCATCAGGCTGCTGGTATTGAAACGCATCGCATTCTTTTTCTTTAAGAACTTGCTTGATATTATCTAGTAACACCTGTTGATTACGCGTATCATCAAGGGTATAATACACAACGGTATGTCCTTGGTTTTTTAGGTGACTTGCAAAAGATCGCATGGCACTAAAAAAGGCAACTACTTTTTGAATATGGTGTGTCGCATAATCAGTTTCTTGACGCATTTCTGCCATAAAATATACGATAGTATCATCTACTTCGTCATACCAAGAATGTGTATGATTGAGTTGATCACCTAATATGAGTCTGAGTGTTTTCATCTAAAAAAGTGTTTCCTGCAACCATAATTTCCTAAACTTTCCTTGAGGATCATAACGTTCTGCTTGACTCTTAATATTAAACCTTCGATCTCTAGGGTCATTACCTACTCCTGCATTATACATCCAATTTCCATAATTACTATGTACGTCATAATCGATGAGCATAGATTCAAAATAAGCCGCTCCAATACGCCAATCTTGTTTGAGTTCTTTTGCCCAATAACTTGCTACGTTTTGTCTTCCGCGATTACTCATCCATCCGGTTTCTCGCAACTCAATCATATTAGCATTGACAAAGTCGTAAGGTGTTCTTCCGTGTATCCAATCTTGTAATGCTGCTTTGTTAGTGTGCCACGCATAGTCTTTACTGAGAATACCTCCTATTTTGAAAATTGCATTCCCATATTTGAGTGACACATATTTAAAGTAATCTCTCCATATCAATTCGAAAATCAACCAATATGTGTCTTGATTTTTCTTGATCTCTTTTTCAAATTGTTTGACTTCCCAATAAATCTGTCGTGGTGAAATACTACCATTTGCTAGCCATGGAGATAGTTTGCTACTATAATCTGTACCAACGAGTCCGTTTCTAGTTTTCTTATAATATGCCAGCTTTTGTGTTTCCCAAAAATAGTGGTGAACTCTTTTTTTAGCTTGTATTTCACCTCCTTTATACGGAAATGCCGTTCTAGTATCTACGATAAAATCATCTAGTCCTAATGCTGAAAGTGTAGGAATCTTAGTATTATTTTGAATTCGGTTAGATATAGGCAACTGTTGAATAGGTTCTAATGTCGGTCTTACAACCGCTTTCTTTTCACATTCTTTTCTAAATGTTGTAAATACATTAGGAAGTTTTTCAAATGCTTGATAAGGGATGTCTTCTGGATGAAATAAGAATTGATCATAGGTTTCATGCCAAGTTAGTGTAGGATTCTTTTCTTTAATAGAAGTTATAATGGTTGCTTCTTCATGTGTCCATTCTTTTTGAAGAAATATATCCGTAATGGTATATTGTTGAGCTATTTCATGAATGATATTACTAGCATAATCGTTATATAGCAATAAATCTATATTTAAAGAGAGTAAAGAGTTTTTAAGTTCAAGAATTGTTTCTACCAAGAACTGAGCTCGATATTTTTCTGTCTTTTTAAAACCAAAAACATCTTCTTTAAAGAATGCTGGTTCAAAGCAGTATAAGGCTATAACTCGATTCCCTGAGGCTACAGCATTATAAAGTGACTGTTGATCCTGTACTCGTAAATCATTCTTAAACCAGACTAATGAAGTATTCATATAGCATTGGTATTGTTTTTATTGCGTTTACATCGCTCACTACAATATTTGACTTCATCCCAATTGCGTTCCCATTTTTTTCTCCAAGTAAATGGCAAACCGCAGGTAACACATATTTTTTGAGGAAGTATTTGTTTACGATGCATTATTTTTTATTTGTTCAAAGATATTCAAAAAAGATTAAACAAATAAATAATAAGGAAGTAGAAACCTATAGAAAAGGCAAAAAGGGCCACAAAGTATATGACCCCTTTTACACAACTCAACCAAACTAGTTCTTAATAATATCTAGAGACAGGTAAAGCAATCTGCGTCAAGATTAAATAGTTCTTCTATTTCAGTAGGATTTAACGCTTTTTTATAGACTCTCAAATCATCAAGATGACCTGTGAATCCATGACCTAGGGTAAAAAAAGATAAAGGATTATCCCCTATATCAAATTGGGAATTAGGGATAGTTGTTCTTAACACATTATCTCTATAGAGAATAATGGTATTATTTTGATCTACAGTGACAACTAAGTGATGCCAATCTGTGTTTGTCCACACTACATCAGCTTCATTAAACCAATCACCATCAAAGATGTTATGGCCTAAAGTGTCAATATAATAAGGTGTATTAAATGTAAATGCTTTTAGTTCAAAACCATCTCCTGCTTCTGTTCCTTTTTGAAACATAATTTCAATATCACTCGCGTTATCGTTCTGCATTTTAAACCATAGACTTATTGAAAAAGAATCTCCTTGAACTAATTGATTTATTGGTGTAACTGGTATTGTCAAAGAATCTGACTGAACAAATGAGTATGCACAAGAAGGATTACCATCTCTATCTTCTACAAAATTCTCTTCTAATCCCTCTATAGTATATCCACTAATTAAATCTTTAAACTCATTTCCGAATGGCATATAAATTACCAAGTCATCAAATAAGACTTCTGGATTATCACAGCAGTCTTCAACAATTAATGTTAATGGGAATATTTGAGAAACTGAAGTGTTTAAAATAAGTTCTACTCTATAATATAAAGTTTGGGAATTTGTAAGATTTGTGTATGCTGTAGGAACTGGAATTGGGTTTGTTTGATTTATAGCATCTACTTCTGTTTCATAATAAGTAACAGTATATAGATCGAGATCGCTACAGTTTTGGACAGCTTCTGTTAAATTAAATTCTTCAGTTTCATCGTTATTATCGTCACAAATAGACAGTTCTGTAATATCAAAACACATATCTGGTGCAATAAAATTACAATTTGAATTTGCGTTATTAATAGCGATTTCTAATTCTGAATTATTATTTACACTTACTGTATTTCCATTTTCATAAATAAGTGACACAGGGTAATTTAAACTTGCGAAAATGGCGCTATCATTACCAATACTTATAAGAAAATCATACAATGCTTCGTCATCATTTATAGTAACTACATCTGCGTCTTGGAAATCTGAATTAAATAATGAAAAAGAAATAGGGTATTGAAAATCTACACATGTAATAACTTCTTCTGAAACACAATTGATAACATATTGCAACAACTCTTCTTCATTCGCTACATCTACTACTGTATGATCACTTAGCGTTATTGTAATTGGAAATGATATCTCTATAATATCGTCATCTGTATCTGAAGAGTTGATATTTTCTTCTACTAATGATATATCATCAAGTGTATTAATAATAATGAGTTCATTATTTACAGTAACTGAAACAGGCAGATTAATTTCTATACAACTTGCATTATCTAATATATCGTCTTGAGAACCATCATTTAATGAGGTTTTTAATAACAATAAAGCTAAATTAGAATTTGCAGCTATAGTCTCTTCACTATCAGGAGTAATTATTTCTGATTCTTCTTGCTGACAAGAAACTCCTATCATGCAGAATAGGAAAATCAGAATATATGATATTTTATAGTTAGTTAGCATTTCTAAAAAATTAAATTACAAATATTAAAAAAATGTTACTTTATTTGTAAGTTCTTTTGCAGTATAAACTACATTACTAAAACAATTAAGATATAAAAACTCCTACCTTTACATTCTAAAATTACTATTTATTTATATTTTTCCTTCAATGACATCTCTATATGAGTAAAAATCTACATAAAAATATTTGTGAAGAAACTTTATATTCAAACTTCTTTAAGAAGTATGCAGATGACTTACATTCATTTTTATATTACAAATTTGGAGATCACTTAAATCCTAAGGATAAAGTACAAGAAGCATTTATTAAAGTTTGGGAAAATTGCAAAAATATCACTCCAGAAAAAGCTAAAAATTATTTATTTACAGTAGGAAATAACTTAATGCTTAATGAAGTAAAGCATCAAAAAGTAGTTTTGAAATTTCAACAAGAGAAACCAAAATCTCATACAAATGAGAATCCAGAGTTTTTAATGGAGGAAAATGAGTATTCTCAAAAATTACAAAAAGCAATTTCAAGCCTAACAGAAGCACAACGAGTTGCTTTTTTATTAAATAGAATTGAAGGCAAAAAACATAAAGAAATAGCACAACTATTAGACATTAGTACAAAAGCAGTTGAAAAACGTATTTATGGTGCTCTTAAAAAATTAAAAGAACAAATTCACGAATTATAATCTATAGGGTAGGAGTTTTTATATCTTAATTGTTCTATTAGTGAACGTATTATTATGGAAAGAGAAGAATTAATAAGAAAATGGCTTGATAATGAGCTAAATCCTAAAGAGTTACAACTCTTTAAGGAGTTAGATGATTATGCAGATTTGATTCGTATTTCTGATGGTGTACAAAAATTTAAATCAGATTCTTTTGATACAAATATAGAATTAGATAAACTTAAAAAAATCATAGACACCAAAAACCAAAGAAAAAATTGGTTAAAGCCATTAACGGCTATTGCAGCTGCTATTGTTGTTCTTTTTGGTGTATACTATTCGTTCTTATTACAAGAAACTGAAGTTTCAACGCTTGCAAGTCAAAAGCAAGAGGTCATTCTTCCTGATAATTCTAATGTTGCTCTTAATTCGTTGTCTTCTTTGACATACAATGAAAAAAAATGGGACACACAACGAGAAGTTAGCCTTCAAGGAGAAGCTTTTTTTAAAGTGGAAAAAGGAGCTACATTTAATGTAAAAACAGAAACGGGACTTGTAACTGTTGTAGGCACTCAATTTATAGTTAAAGATAGAGAAGAACTATTTGAAGTGATATGCTATGAAGGAGCCGTACGTGTAGATCACAATGGTCAATCTATCTTATTAAAACAAGGAGATCGTTATATTAAAATGGATGGTGTTACTACTTCACAGACAAAAACAAATCAACAAAGTCCTTCTTGGATTGAAAACACAAGTACCTTTAAAAGTTTACCTTATAGTGCTGTTATAGCAGAATTTGAAAGACAGTATGATATTGAAATCACTGCAACAAACATAGACTCAAAACAACTATTCACAGGAAGTTTTATTCACAATGATATTGATATTGCCTTAAAATCTATTACCTTACCCCTAAATCTGGAGTACACCAGAACAAATCGAATGATAACTTTAAAGGGTGAATAAAAAAAATAGACTAATTCTCTTTTTCATTATTGTCATTTTTAGTTTCTCAGAAATACTCTCTCAAACCAAAGAAGAAGCTGAAAAAAAATCCCTCTCCTACATTCTGGAGCTCATAGAGGATCGCTACGATATTCGCTTTTCCTATGCAGATGATACCATACTTAACAAAAAAACAATTATTCCCAAAACTGACCTGCCCTTAAAGCAGGTTTTACTGATTTTAGAAAAAAATACAGGTCTACTATTTGAAGTAATTGACGATCGTTTTATAGCCATTAAAAAAGCAGAAGAAGAGACCCTTACCAACCAACAGCTAGATGAGGTGTATATAAAGAATTACCTTACCTCTGGTATTTCTACAAACAGGACAGGTGCTATTATCGTAAAACCAGATGATTTTGGAATTTTACCTGGCCTTATAGAACCAGATATCTTACAAACTATTCAGGCACTTCCTGGTATTCTAAGTGTAGATGAAACGGTATCAAATATTAATGTACGAGGAGGAACTCATGACCAAAATCTTATTTTGTGGGACGGCGTTAAGGTATATCAATCTGGACATTTTTTTGGATTAATTTCTGCATTCAATCCACACCTTGCAAAAAATGTTTTTGTTGCAAAAAATGGTACCAGTGCTATTTATGGAGATGGTGTCTCAAGTATTATAGATATACAACTAGACCAATCCATTAATGATGATTTTTCAGGAGGATTAGGTTTCAATTTTATAGATGCAAATGCAGTAGCAAAAATCCCTTTATCTAAAAAAGTAGAGCTCCAAGTATCTGCAAGAAGATCTATCACTGATCTTTTAGAAACACCAACATTCAATCAGTATTTTGATCGCGTTTTTCAAAACACAGAGATTACAAATACACAATCTGAAACCGATCAAACGGTTATCAGAGACGAGGCATTTTACTTTTATGATGTAGGAACCAAGTTACTTTATGATATTTCAGAAAAAGACAAAATTCGTTTTAATTTTACCTCTATTTTTAACTCATTAGATTATCTCGAAGAAACAAAATTTTTAAACATTCAAGAGGCATCTAGTAGTGGTATTACACAACAAAATCTCGCTACAGGAATCACATATAGTAGAAATTGGAGTAATACACTCTCAAGTGACATACAGGTATATGGTTCTTTTTATACACTAGATGCTACGAATGCAGACATTCTAAACGACCAACGTTTAGATCAAAAAAATGAAGTCCTAGATACCGGTGTAAAATTAAATACAAATTATAAAATACGTAACGGTATACATTGGATAAATGGATATCAATTTTTTGAAGTTGGTGTTACCAATCTAGAAGATATAGACAATCCTCCTTTTAGAAGTAATGTCAAAGAAGTCCTAAGAAATCATGCCATTTATAGTGAGTTTCACATCACTACAAAATCTAAAAAAACAGACCTTAAAACTGGTGTGAGAGCTAATTATTTTGGAAAATTTGATAGACTACTTATAGAACCAAGGTTAAGTGTTAGTCAAGAGTTTCTATCCGATTTTAAAGTAGAAATATTAGGAGAATTAAAAAGTCAGACAACCTCTCAAATTATAGATAGACAAAATGACTTTCTAGGTGTTGAAAGTAGGCGTTGGGTCCTAGCTAATGATAGTACCATTCCTATTATTAAAAGCAAGCAAGCGTCTGTTGGGCTTCAGTATAATAAAAATAAACTATTGATAAGTGCTGAAGGGTATCTAAAAAAAGTAGATGGAATAACCGCTAGAAGTCAAGGATTCCAAAATCAATTTCAATTTGTAAATGATATTGGAGATTATGAAGTAAGAGGTATTGATTTTCTCATTAATAAACGCTTTAGAAACTTAAGTGCGTGGTTAAGCTATTCTTTTAGTGAAAACTATTATGAGTTTAATACGCTAAATGAAGGAAGTTCATTCCTAAACAATGCAGATATTAAACATGCATTAACTTTTGCAGGTACATATACCGTTGGAGAAAATTTAAAATTTGCACTTGGTGTCAATTGGCGATCAGGGAATGTTACAACCTTACCAGAAGGAGAGAGTCTTTTTGCAGGAGAAATCGTATATGGCTCTCCTAATAGCGAACGAGTAAATGATTATGTAAGGACAGATTTCTCATCTACCTATACATTTGATTTAAAAGGAAAAGCAAAAGGAAAAATAGGGATCTCTTTATGGAATATCTTAAATAGAGAAAATATCATTAACACCTACTTCATTGTAAATGATGATAGTACCGTCTCTAGGATAGACAATAAATCTCTAGCAATTACTCCCAATCTTAGTTTTAGAGTTTCTTTCTAAAAAAGGCTACTCTGCGTACCGCTCCTTCAAATTATCAATCATTGTTTTTGTGATTTCTTCTAGTCCAAAACTATGAGACCAACCCCAATCATTTCTTGCCTCACTATCATCTATACTTTGCGGCCAAGTATCGGCGATAGCTTGTCTAAAATCAGGCTCATAATTTATTTCAAAATCAGGGATATGTTTTTGAATACTTTTAGTAACATCTTCGGGAGCGTAACTCACAGCTGCAAGGTTATATGAAGATCGAATTTTAATATTCTCAGTAGGAGCATCCATAATAGCTATCGTGGCCTTTATTGCATCATCCATATACATCATAGGCAGTATTGTACCTTCTTTTAAGAAACAACGATATTGACCATGTTTTAAAGCCCTATGATATATATCTACCGCATAATCTGTGGTTCCTCCTCCTGGCTCTGTTGTATAACTTATAAGACCTGGATAACGTATACTACGTACATCTACTCCATATTTATTGTGATAATACTCACACCAGCGCTCTCCAGTTTGCTTAGAAATTCCATATACCGTAGAAGGCTCCATCACGGTAGTTTGCGGTGTATTTTGAGCAGGTGTAGTTTCTCCAAAAACAGCTATACTAGAAGGCCAAAATACTTTTTTTACTTTATTGTCTTTAGCAAGATTTAGAATATGAAAAAGCGAATTCATATTAAGATCCCATGCCTTTGCAGGAAAGCGCTCTGCTATGGCACTCAACATTGCTGCCATAAGATATACCGTATCTACTTTATATCTAAAAACAATATCTTCAACAGCCTCTATATCTGTTGCATCCAAAAGTTCAAAATGTGCGCTCTTCATCATCATTTCATTACCCTCACGTATATCACTAGCAACAATTTTGTCCTTTCCAAATCGTTTGCTTAATGCTAGAGTTAGTTCTGTTCCAATTTGCCCGCAAGCACCTATAATTAATATTCTTGATTTCATATAAACTATTTTTCAATAAAATTCAGTGTTTTCAATACCGTTTTATTCAAAATCACTCAATTACCTATTTCTTTATTTAAAAGTCCGCTTTCGCGAAAGCGTATACAAAAGCAAACTTAATCATAAATTTTTCTTGTATATTCCTATTTAGGCTACTTTTGTCTATGAACTTTTTTAATTACTTATGAAACAGCGTATACTCATATACCTATTAAGTACATTCCTTCTATGTATTTCTTGTGAAAAAAAAGAAGCACAAACCCAGGAATCAGAAACTACAGATGTAGTTACTATTGATACCCTTATGATTCCTATCAATACACAAGGATTAAAACCTTCTTTACGTCTTACATCAAAAGCTCAAGATGCTGTTAAAGATTGGCCTTTATATCAAAACCTTTCAAAAAGGTTAGATAGTTTACAAGGAGTATCATTAGGAAAAACCAAAAAACAAGTAGCTACTCTAATCTCAATATTTGACGGTCAAGGAGAAGCAGAAAAGGAAGATATTCTAGTGTTAACACCCGATAATTTAGAA
The DNA here is from genome assembly GCF_947492535.1 of uncultured Dokdonia sp. GTDB lineage: Bacteria > Bacteroidota > Bacteroidia > Flavobacteriales > Flavobacteriaceae > Dokdonia. Next base: position 91,059 of record NZ_CANLNH010000011.1, read on the forward strand.
ACTCCTGCTATAAAAGCTCGATTACTCTCGGTAGAGACAAACCTGAAAATAGTTAATAATTATGCGCAAAAAAGTGATCCTAGTGCTCAAGAGATTTCGGAGGGTATTGTAGCGCTTAAAAATGCATTTCAAAATTTGAACCTTCAAATAAATGAAAATTTTGCATTAACTATAGAAGAAATGCTTGAGCAGTTTAATAAAGAAACCAGCGAGGGCAAGAATACGCCCGAATCAGAAAAACCAACACCTAGAGGGAAACCCCCAGTAAAAATCTATAAACCAAACCAATGATACGTACTATTCTATTTGTCTTTGTAGGCCTTTTAACTACAATAGGAGTCGCTCAAAGTGATTCAGAAAAAGAAACCATAGACGCTATGCTAGTAGCTTGGCATAAAGCTGCCGCAGATGCAGATTTTGACGCTTACTTTGGCATGATGACCAATGATGCTGTATTTATAGGTACAGATGCTACCGAAAATTGGCAAAATGAGGAATTTAGGTCTTTCTCTAAACCTTATTTTGACAAAGGAAAAGCATGGACCTTTACCACATTAGAACGTAATATATATCTGGACACACATGAGGATACCGCTTGGTTTGATGAGCACCTTAAAACACAAATGGGAATCTGTAGAGGTTCTGGTGTCGTAAAAAAAGAAAATGGAATCTGGAAAGTAAAACATTATGTACTCTCTATAGCTATTCCTAATGAAAATGTAACTGCGATTACTGAAATGAAAAAAGAGTGGGATCGCTTGCAGATGGAAAAAATGACAAAACAGTAGAGTTATATACTGTAAATCAAATCACTACAAGGCGTGTGTATACTTTTGTATTTTCGTTGTAACAATACATAAAAATTCACGTCTTATGTACCATAATCAAGAAACCTAAAAAACGAATATGAAACTAATAAAAACGGTTGCTATAGTTGCTTCTTGTACACTTGCTTTTACAAGTTGTAAACAAGAGACTACTCAAAAAGATACAGTAGCAACAAACACAGAAAAAACACCTGGTATTGTCCTAGAAAACATGGACACATCGGTAAGTCCTAAAAATGATTTTTACAACTATGTAAATGGTAGTTGGATGAAAAACACAGAAATTCCTGCAGATCGCACAAGCTGGGGAGGTTTTAGTGTATTACGTAAATCAACAGATGCAGATGTACTTAAAATAATTGCTGATGCAAAAGCAAGTGGAAAATATGCTCCTGGGTCTGACCAAGCAAAAGCACTGGCTATTTTTGACTCAAAATTAGATACCATTGCTCGTAATAAAGCAGGTATTGCACCTTTAACACCAGCGTTAAAAGAAATAGATGGCATTAAAAATCTTGCTGATTTACAAACAGTACTTTCAAAAAATCCATCTGTAAGTTCTCCTTTTATTGGAATAGGTGTGCAAGGTGACTTAAATAATAGTGCTATGAATGCTGTTTATTTAGGTTCTAATGGTCTTGGATTACCAGATCGTGATTACTACTTAGAGCAAGATGAGAAGTCAAAAGAAATTCGTGAAGAATATAAAAAGCATATTGCTCGTATGCTTCAAATGATAGGAGATAGCGAGAAAGATGCGCAAGCTGCTGCAACTAAAATCTTAGCAATGGAAACACAACTTGCAGAGCCTCGCCTTGACAAAGTACAGAGTCGTGATGCACGTAACTATAACAACCCACGTTCTTTAAAAGAAGTTGATGCTATGCTCTCTTCTATAGACATCAATAAAATGATCTCTGATCTAGGAATTACAAAAAAGTTTGATACCCTTATTGTAACACAACTACGCTATACAGAAGCTTTAGACAAGTTCCTTAAAGAAACGTCTATTGAAGATATTAAAACGCTAGTAAAATGGGATACGTTTAATAGTGCTACTGGATTATTAACGACAGATATTGAAACTGCAAACTGGGAGTTTTACAGCAAGTATTTAAGCGGTGCAGAAAAACAACGTTCAGCAGATGAGCGTGCACTCGCTACTGTAAATGGAACTGTAGGAGAAGCTTTAGGTCAATTATATGTAGATGCTAAGTTTCCACCAGAAGCAAAAGCTAGTGCAGAAACTATGATCAAAAACGTAATCGAAGCTTATAAAGAAAGAATCCAGAAGCTAGATTGGATGGGAGCTGAAACAAAAGCTAAAGCGGTAGAAAAACTTGATAAGTTTACCGTAAAAATTGCATACCCAGACAAATGGGAAGATTATAGCACCATGGAAGTATCTGCCGACAAAAGTTATTTTGATAATATGACAGCTGTAGGTAAATGGGGACAAGATAAAAACTATGCAGAAATTGGTGAGCCTGTAGATAAATCAGAATGGGGAATGTCTCCTCAAACAGTAAATGCATATTTCAATCCGCTTAATAACGAGATTGTATTCCCTGCGGCTATTTTACAACCTCCTTTCTATAACTATACTGCAGACGAAGCTGTAAATTATGGAGGAATTGGAGCTGTAATCGGACACGAAATCTCTCATGCATTTGATGATAGTGGTTCGCGTTTTGACAGTGATGGAAACCTTAAAAACTGGTGGACGGAAGATGATCTTAAAGCCTTTACTGAAAGAGGAAATGCACTTGCAGAACAATACAGTAACTTAGAAGTATTAGACAGTGTATTTGTAAATGGGAAGTTTACATTAGGAGAAAACATTGGAGACTTAGGAGGTGTTTTAGGAGCCTATGATGGTCTTCAAAAATTTTATGCAGCAAATGGACGTCCAGAAGATATTGATGGATTTACAGCAGAGCAACGTTTCTTTATGTCTTGGGCAACCGTATGGAGAACAAAGAGTCGTGATGAAGCATTACGTACACAAGTAAAAACAGATCCGCATTCTCCTGGAAAAGTACGTGCTACACAACCACTACTTAATGTAGATGCATTTTATAAAGCATTTGATATTAAAGAAGGAGATGCTATGTATTTAGCACCAGAAAAACGTGTTCGTATCTGGTAATACGCCTTTATAACACTATTTAACTATAGAAAACCGCCCAGAAATAGGCGGTTTTCTTGTTTTTAGCTCAAATAACAAACTATTTATTGTTTTAAAGTACTGATTTTAAGCGACTTGCATTTATTTTAAAAATAAACCAATATAAACGCCTGTAAATCAATATATGGCACTATCATTGCCTAGTATTAAATAATTAATTTTAAATTTTAAAAATGAATAAAGGAACAGTGAAATTCTTCAACCAAACAAAAGGTTTTGGATTTATTACAGAAGAAGGAGCAAGCAAAGATCACTTTGTACACATTTCAGGTCTTGTAGACGAAATAAGTGAAGGGGATGAAGTAGAATTTGACCTACAAGAAGGTAACAAAGGACTAAATGCAGTAAACGTAAAAGTTATATAAAACAGCATATATATTTTGTACAAAACCCATCCTAGTGATGGGTTTTTTTTTGGAATAAAAGTAGCTATTGTATTACAAGGCTACCTTAAATTTATATCCTAACACTTCATTGATAGAAGTGCTATCAACCTTTTTGAATATAACATCTCCTTCTTCTTCATATTGAGGTGCTGCTAAATCTAGCTTTTCTGCTTGTGCTGTGTAATAGTCTCTTTTGGTAGGATGTTGCGGTGAGACAGCATTAAAAATATGTCCAAAAGCATCTTTCTGAATGATAGAAAGGAGAATGCCTATACAATCTTCACGGTGTATCATATTGACAGGCGCATTCCCATTACTTAAACCTGTTCTTCCTGCCAGAAAACGCACAGGATTTCGGCTTCCTCCAAAAAGCCCTCCAAAACGAACAATTGTTGTTTCAAATGCAGGTGTATTAAAAAATATTTGCTCTACATCGTATAATTGCTTAGCAGCATTACTCTGTGGTTTAGGAACATCTTTCTCAGTGACATGACCTTGACCATCATCATATACAGATGTACTACTCACCAAAATAACTTTCTGAACAGAAGCATTTTCTATTTCGTGTAAAAAATGTGCCATTTTAAGCGCATAATTAGCGCCCGTATTTCTTCGTAATCCTGGCGGAATCATAATAGCCAATACATCTGTGTCAGACAAAAGGGTGTCTATCTTCCCTGTAACGCCTGCTTCTGTCAAAACAATAGGATATGCGGCAATACCTCTTCCCGTGAGTTCTTGTGCTTTACTAGCATCTGTAACGCTCCCCTTTACGGTGTACCCTAAATTCATCAGCGTAGATGCAAAAGCATTTCCTAGCCATCCTAATCCAGCAATTGTGATTCTTTTATTCAATAGTTTTTCTGTTTCATTCCCGCATAGGTGGGAATCTCATTAATATTCTTTTTAATTGTAATATTCTATTATACGCTTTCGCGAAAGCGTATACAGTATTATTCTTCTATAACTGTCTGATCAACCACTAACGTATCGTTTTTTGCTTTTACAAAAGCTGAAACATCAATAGTGCGCTCTACAATAACAGCATCATTTGCAATAAATGGTTCTGGCATCGTGTTTTTAGGTCTTGCAGACACTGTAAAACTTGGATTTTCTAATAAATCATAGGAGAATTCCTTAAGTGTAAATGTAGGCATAACTCCTTTAGGAACTCCGTACCTCACCTCCAAAGAATCTCCTAAAGTCATATAATAACTTAACATGCCTTTGCTTCCTCGTTTTTTGTATAAAGTTTCTGTGCTATCGGGTTTAAATTCTTTCCCATTATATGACAAATATTGAAACGGAGTATCCACTCCTGAATACAATCGCATTTGATGTATTGTACGACGTGGTGCAATAGTCATGGTTGTGTATGCAATATCTCCTATAATCGTGTCTTGCGAAATACGTACATCACTTTCTGGCAATGTAATCACAGAAGTCTCTTTTGCATACGAATAAGGCGTATTGTATTTACTTCCAGCCGCATTCCCTATATACTTTGTCGCCGATTCAGGAGTATCTCCTAAATAACCGCGTGTCCAATCATCTATATTTTCACTGTAGGTTGCCCAATAGGCTTTATTTGTATCTGCATTGTTATAGTATATCAAACTATTAGGTAGTTGTCTCTCTGGGGAAGCGCTAGATTTTGAGTGTGCGATCCCTAAAAAGATAAAAGCAGTTAAAAGGCTCAGAATTCCTACTATTTTTTTATTTCTAAAAAACCCAAAAACGGGTAGTAACAATCCAAAAAGTAATACTGTAAAAATTGCCGAGACATAAAACATATCTGGACCTAATCCAACAGGGAAAAATTGTATTAATGGTGCAAAAAGAAAGATCGCAGGTGCCGATAAAAGCACCATTAAAGTCATACTAGGATTGCTCTGTCTTATTAATAAGTATAGCGCTAGTAAACCAAAATAGACAGGAATGATAAAAAATGCGGCTCCTTGTAATTTTATGGCTAACGCTATATTGATGATCAACCACATAGTTAATGGCGCTACCAATGTACTTGCTGTATGTTCTGCTTTTACCATTTTATGATAAATTCCAAAACACAAACTAACACTTAAAAGCACAAAAGCGGCAGTATACCAATGTCCATTATAAATAAATACAGGAAGAATTTCAGTATACGATGGGTAGAGTAGTTTAATAAGTACCCATAATAAATAGAGAAGGCCTCCTCCTAATAATAGACTTAACATAAAAGCACCAAATCCTTTTCCAATAGCTTTCTTATATAATCTCTTTTTATTAAAACCATATACAAGCAAGACAACAAAGAGTACAATCGCTAGAATAAGCATAGGCCAAATCCAACTAAAAGGATATGCAATAAACGTAGCAACAGCTGTATCAAAATAGACATAATCTTCCTGAGATTTTACAGAAGTCAAATCGGCATTGGCATAGTATGTTAACAATGGCATTAAATAGCTTCCTTGATGTTCTAAACTATTTTTATCTAAATTTTCGGCAGTATCATTCACGGTATGATAATCATAATGATCGTCTATAAAAGCAAAGAAAAATCCATCTATATCTCCATCTTCTCTTAAAATAGTAGAATCTGTATCATTAGGCAGCATTTTATAGATGCTATACATTAATGAAGTTGCTACAGGATATTCAACATCTGCTTCTTGAAACCCTTTAATAAGGTTTGCATTCCCACCATTAGTCTCTACAATCATATTAGAAGGTCCGCCACTTCCTCTTGCCTCAAAATTAAGAGCTAAGGCGACATCTTTAGCCCAAGGATGTTCATTTACAAATAAAGATGCTCCGTCAAGACCTAATTCTTCAGAATCTGTAAAACAAATAATAATATCATTTTTAGGTTTGGCACCACTTGCAAGATACGCGCGTACACTCTCTAGAACCGTTACGACACCAGATCCTGCATCACTCGCACCATAAGAAGCACTATGTGGAGCACTGTCATAATGAGACATGAGTAATAGTGCTTTTCCATTTTCAGTTCCTTTAATACGTGCAAGAATATTTTGCGGCTTTACTAGATTACCATATCCTCGCCAGTGATCAAATGTAAATCCTTCTTGCACCTCAGGATTCAATCCCAGTTTTTGAAGCTCTTTTATAATATATGCGCGTACGTCTGCATGCGCTTTTGTACCAACAAAATGAGGTTCTTTTGCGATGACTTCTAGATGCTCCATAGCTCTCGCTGTAGAAAACTCATTTGCAGGGGTATTGAGATCACTTATTTCTTTTGGCATTAATGAACTAAAGGCTACAGATACTAATCCTATAATGAGAATTATAGAAAATATGTGAACTATTCGTTTCATAAAAAGGTTGGTTTGGTTTTCCTAAAAATACAATTTTTGAACATGTTTATGCTAAAGTTTATACTGAGTTTATCGAAGTACGAATGTATAAACAGCGCATTCTCCTTTAAATTTAGTAACTTTAAGAGGATTTACTCACTAAAAAGCAGTTCGTTATGGGAATCAAAAGTTTTACTGGACGCCGTGCCAAACCCTCAAAAGGCAACCCAACAGATATTAAAGTAAGTGATTATATGACTAAAAAATTAATCACATTCAGACCCGATCAATCTGTACTAGAAGTAATGAATACACTTATTAAAAATAAGATTTCTGGAGGACCTGTTGTTAATGAAAACAACGAGCTCATGGGCATTATTTCTGAAGGTGATTGTATGAAACAAATTTCAGAAAGTCGTTATTACAATATGCCTATGGAAAATATGGTAGTAGAAAAACACATGGCAAAAGAGGTAGAAACCATAGATGGTAATATGAATGTATTTGATGCCGCCAATAAGTTTGTAAACTCCAAAAGACGTCGTTTCCCAATTGTTGAAAATGGAAAACTCGTGGGTCAAATAAGTCAGAAAGATGTTCTTAAAGCGGCCTTAACCTTAAATGGTCAAACTTGGAAATAATCAACTAGGAAGTTTTTCAAACCAAGCTAACATCAAGTTTTCAGGTTCGTAAAAGAAATCTTCTTTGCGTTCTAGTCCTATTTTTTCCAATACGCGACAGGAAGCACCATTACCTAACTCAGCCATTCCGCAAAGTTTTTGATTTGGAAAATGCTCAAAAAAGTAATCTCTTGCTGCTATAGAAGATTCTGTAGCATATCCTTTTCCCCAATATTGAGGCATAAATCGATACCCTACATCATAGAAGTTAGAATGTCCATTGGGTGACCACTCGGTATTCATTTTAAGGCCAGTCCACCCTATCCAATCACCGCTTGATTTCTCAATAGCTGCCCAACGCCCTATTCCATATTTCTCATACTGCATACGAATACTATCTATGTATTCACGTGCCTTTCCCATACACGAGATAGGGTTTTTTCCTAAATACTCATGTACTAAAGGATCACTATCTAGTCGAAACATATCTCCTGTATCTTCTGTAACAATTTCTCTAAGGATAAGATGTTCGGTTTCGGCAAATATTTTCATGTCAGGTAATTTTAAGCTTGTATTGAACGTCTAAAGTTAGAAAATAATTTTTCAGAACATATTTCTAAAAGTAAATTATTTTACGGCAGCCCTACAAGGCCTTTATATCAAACTGAATTTTAGTTTTGAGGTAAGCCTCAAAGTATTAACCCTTTTGGCGGTGCAAATAAAAAAGGCACTGTTGTAACAATGCCTTTTTCATAAAGGGGGACTATAGTAATAACTATAGGTATATATAAGAAGGGTAAAATGCTAATTCAAATCAACAAATAAGTGATCCCAAAAATCAGATACTTCATTGGTCTCTTGAGAACTTTCTATAGAATTTACAATAGAAAGCATTTGTAAATTTGTAATATATTTTTGAACATCAAAATCTAATAGTGCAGTCATTTCTTCAAAATGTACGTCCATTTGATTTCTTAAGATTGTATTTTCCATGATCAAATTCTTTATGGTTAACACAATTTTAGACGCCTATTCTTCATGCACTTACAAATTAAGCCATTAAAAAAGACACTATACATACATTTTTCTACTCCATATCTTTAAAATTGACAGTAAAATAAGGTTATTCCATTGGGTATTAATTTTATGTTAAAAAGCATAACACCTTCAATATTGCTCTTAAAATATTCAAATTTGAGGTATTTTTAACCTATCAATTGTATGCTATGAAACATCAAAAACATCTCTTTTCACTTCCTGAAGATATTACCTATATCAATGGTGCCTATATGTCTCCACAACTTAAAAGCGTTGCGGAAATAGGATTAGAAAGTGTTTTAAGAAAAAATAATCCCACGGCTATTTCACAAGCTGACTTCTTTACCCATCGAACTATTGTAAAACAACGTTTTGCATCACTTATCGATGCTCCAGACCCTCAAAACTGTGCTATTATTCCTTCGGTATCTTATGGTATTGCAACCGTTGCAAAAAACATAGTATTACAACAAGGAGATGAGATTTTAGTAATAGATGAGCAATTTCCAAGTAATGTATACGCTTGGCGCGAAAAAGCAAATCGTACGGGTGCACAAATACGTGTAGTCACTCCTCCTAACACGTTTGAAGATCGTGGAAAACGTTGGAATGAATATATTCTTGAAGCAATTACTTCCACTACAAAAGTAGTAGCGATGGGGCATATTCATTGGGCAGATGGCACCTTATTTGACCTAGTTACTATACGTAAGCGAGCACACGAAGTAGGCGCAAAGTTAATTATAGACGGCACACAAAGTATAGGTGCACTTCCATTCTCCGTAAAAGAAATACAACCAGATGCATTGATTGTAGGTGGTTATAAATGGCTACTAGGTCCGTATTCCATAGGTATGGCTTATTATGCAGATACCTTTAATGACGGAGAACCACTGGAATACAATTGGATGAATAGAAAAAATAGTGAAGATTTTAGTCAGCTTATTAATTATCAAGATGAGTATCAGCCTAAAGCCGATCGTTTTTGCGTGGGAGAATCTAGTAATTTTATCCTTGTTCCGATGCAAATTAGAGCTATTGAGCAATTATTAGATTGGGGGATCCAACATATTCAAGACTATTGTGAAGCTATTTCTTCAAAGGCAATCGAACAATTACAAGCCAAAGGATGCTTTATAGAAGAAGCCGAGTATCGATCGAAACATTTATTTGGTGTGTACTTACCAGATCATATCAAAATGGATGCTGTTAAAGACCGCTTTCGCGAAAGCGGAATCTCAGTAGGCATACGCGGAGAAGCGATTAGAGTCGCTCCACATGTATATAATACTGCTGAAGACTTTGAGAAATTTGTAGCTTGTTTTTACTAAAAGAGGTTGTCTAAAAAGTGTTTTTAGACAACCTCTTTTATTTCTTAGAAATAATTGAAATCAGTAAGCGCAATATCCGCCTCCAAGGCACCACCCACTTCGACCATTACAAGAACAAGGAGAAAGCAAAGGACCTGAACATCTACACGAAGCTGAAAATCCTCCGTTAACTTCTTTTTGAGAAGCTACTTCTAGTTTTTTTACTCCCTTTAATTTTGAAATTTTTTTTAACATAACATGATAATTTTATAACATCATGAATAAGTCACAAAAGAATACAATTCTCTTACGCATATACATTGATAGTTTAGGTTAATATTGTTTTAAATTTACTTCGTAAATATCTGATTAGTAGTAATTTCCGATAATAATTTACGTTTTTAATTTATTTTTACATCATTCTTATAAACGTTACATCATTGGCCTACATAAAATCAGTAGATCAAATAATTTTAATGGTCTGGGCAATACCCTACCTTTGCAGCCTATCTAAATAGACTGAGATGAACAAAGACACTTTAGAACTTTCTAAAGAAGAAATGAAAGCCTACGGATATAGCGTTGTAGATGCTGTTGTAGCCCATTATGACACTCTTAATGACAAAAGTCCTATCGCTACAGGAAGTCGTAAAGAGATGGATAACTTATTCTTAGAAGAGGCTCCAGAAAAATCTTCAGACCCAAAAGAAGTATTAGACTTTGTCATTGAAAAAGTGATGGATAAAGGGGCTATTGCAGCACACCCTAAATTCTTTTCATTTGTTCCAGGGCCTAGCAATTACATCAGTGCCATGGCAGATACGTTGGCTACAGGGTATAATGTATTCTCAGGAGGATGGTCACAATCTCCACCAGCGGCAGAGCTTGAAATTGTTACTATAAGTTGGCTCCTCAAAATATTTGGATTACCTCTTAAAAAAGGAGGTGGAATTTTTACCAGTGGCGGTTCTATGGCTAATCTTACAGCTATTGTTACTGCAAGACGTGTGATGTGTGGGGATGATTTTTCAAAGGCGATTATTTATCTATCAGATCAAGCACATTCTAGTAATATAAAAGCCATTAGAACCATTGGATTTAGAAAAGAACAAATACGCTTAATCCCAACCGATTCTGAGTTTAAATTCTCTACCATAAAACTGAAGAATGCCATTGCAAAAGATCGCCTAGAAGGACTGCATCCGTTTTGCGTTATTGGAACTGCTGGAACTACCAATACAGGAACTGTAGATCCACTTAAAGAAATAGCTGCCATTTGTAAAGAAGAAAAGCTTTGGTTTCATATTGACGGAGCCTATGGAGGTGCTGCTATTTTAGATAAGAAAGGCAAAGAACTCTTAAAAGGGATTTCTAAAGCAGACTCTATCACAGTAGATCCTCATAAATGGTTTTTCCAACCCTATGAAATGGGATGTTTATTGATACGTAATCATAAGTATCTCAAAAGCACGTTTGTAGAAAAACCAGAATACCTTAGAGATATAGAAGGCAATGAATCTGAAATTAACTTCTATGACCATGGGGTACAACTTACGCGCCGTTTTAGAGCATTAAAGTTTTATATGTCACTGAAGACATTTGGACTAAAAGCATTCAGAAAAGCCATTTCATATAACATAGCCCTTGCCGAGAAAACAGAGAAGCTACTCCGTAAAAGTTCGCAATGGGAAATTGTTTCTCCAGCAACTTTAGCAATTATTAACTTCAGGTACAATCCTATTGGAAATAGTTATTCTGAAAAAGAATTAGATGCTTTAAATCAAAAGATTTCAGAAAGTGTTCTTGCTTCCAAAGAAGCTTTTCTAGTAACTACGGTTTTAAACGGGCAAGTGGTACTCAGGATGTGTTTGATTAATCCTCGTACAACATTTCAAGATGTAAAAGATACCATTGCGCTTTGTGAGCAATATGCATAAATTTCTTGTTGTAAATTAATTACCAACATAGGATTTATATGATGTTAGGTTCGCTTTCGCGAAAGCGAATTGTTAAAGCATACGTATCTTTATAAAAACGAATCCATTCCTATGAAAAAGATATTTGCTGTTGTCAATCTACTCTCTGTTGTTCTTGTGCTATTGGTAAATGGGCTTTCACAATCGCAACGCTGGAATAATACGACCATAGGCGAAATAAGTAATAAATATGATAATCTCTTTACACCAGCTGGATATGCCTTTGCCATTTGGGGGTTGATCTTTTTGATGCTTATGGGATATGCATTATTTCAAATACGTAGAGCATTCTTTAGTAAAAAGGAATCGTCTTTTATTGTACAAACAGGTTGGTGGTTTGCTCTTGCAAATCTGTGTAATGCTGCTTGGGTTGTAGCCTTCACCTATGAATATGTAGGACTCTCGGTTGTTATTATGTTAGGTCTTTTACTGAGTTTATTACAGATTATTCACAAAACAAATATGGAACGATGGGATGCTCCTATTGAAGTCATTGCTTTTGTTTGGTGGCCTATTTGTATTTATGCCGGTTGGATTGCGGTTGCTACGATTGCTAATTTCAGTGCCTATTTTGCAAGTATCGAGCTTACAGGAGGAGAATTTACGCAGATTCTGTGGACGATGATTATGATAACTATTGCCGTACTTCTCAATCTATTTATGGTTTGGTTACGTAACCTAAGAGAATTTGCTCTTGTCGCTGTTTGGGCGTTGTTTGCTATTTATATACGACATAAAGATAGTATCGAAAGCATTTCTTATTATGCGCTTTGCGGAGCGATTGTGTTACTCATTATTATTTCACTACATGCTTTTAATAATCGAAAAACAGCACCACATATAAAGTTAAAAGAACGATTGAGTGGAAAATAAACACCTGCTAATTTATAAACTCTTTGAATCTATACGTAATACGTTTCACAAACATACTATCTTCAGATTGTAATGCTTTTTGTAATGCACTAGCGAATGCCTCCTCATCATTAAGTTCTCGAAAAATATCTAGTTTAAGCCCCGTAGTAGTATGATCAAACGTTGTAAAAACTTCTTGATGTATCGCTTCTGCAGACACAACATATTGCAGTGCTTTTTTTAACGTCTCTTCTTCTTTTTTATAGGTATAAAGAGTCTGTGCGAGTAATAATTTATAATCTGCCAGAAATCTAGCTTCAATCATTAGATCCTGTTTAAGAACTGTATCTAAAGAGGGTATCTCTTTTAATCCTATTGATTCTAATCTATCAATTTCGTTACTCGTATAATCAATAAATAGCGGTAGTACTTTATCAAAAGAAGGACTAGAAGTAAGCCCCTCTAAAAGTCCGTTCATTTGTAGTAACAAACTATATACTACGGTATTTCTATCTGGGTTTTCTGGAGATAGATTTTTGTAGTCTTGTTGTAATGTCTTAAAATAATCATATAGTACCTTCTCTTGATTTTTAGAATGAACAATACTCTGATGTTCAAATGTAGTACCACAGTAACCACAGATATAACGATTTGGTGTAGTTTCAGAAAAACCATTGCTGGCACCACAACTAGGGCAAGAAATTTTATATGTTAATGCATCACTCATAATGTCTACAAGATACAGAATCGTATGAAAAATATATACGCTTTAACGCTTCGCTCTTCATTTTGGTCGTGAACTTGCCTACCGGCAGGCAGGTATCACAAATCCTATTTCGCGAAAGCATAAAAAACCCAACACAAATAGGTTGGGTTTTACTCATCATTTGTTTATTGATCTTGATAGGTTGCTAACACATCCAAATCTGCTTCATGCTTTTTAAGTTTCTTATCATAATCTTTATAAATAGCTTTTGAAAAGAATACAATAACAATCAACATAATACCAAATACAATAGCCGAATGGCTTAATTTTTCAGGCGTTTGAAAAACATCAAAGCCTTTTCCCCATTTTAAAAAAGAAAGTCCTGCTACACATAACCAAATCGCGACAATAGACATATCATAGATAGCAGTACGCGAAGTATGTATTCTAAACTTGGCGATCTCTTTTTGTAACTGAATAAGGCTCAATTTTCCATAATCTATCTTTTTTAATACACTATGTTGAAAATAAGAAAACACCATAGCACCAGACGCCACTACAAGCATCAATATATAGGGTATAGAGTCGCTTACAAAATAGATCATACACAAGGATATAACCGCATAAACTAATGCCATATTTTTACCCGCAATCGAAACCTTTAGAAGTGTATCAAAGCCCGTTTTTGCTTTGTTAAACTCTAGCGCTTTAATCTTTTCTTCATTTACCTTTACACGGTGCTCTAACGCATCCATATCTTTCTTCCAAATATTTTTTATATCATCTACATTCATACTATTTAGTTTTTAGAAGATGAAAGTTCTTGCTTCCATCTATTTTTAATACGACTTATTTTGGTCGCAACATTGGTTTTAGTAATTCCTAAGATATCTGCAATCACCTCATAGTCTTTATCTTCTAAATAAAGAAACATTAAGGCTTTGTCAAATTCATTAAGGCCTGCCAACAACTTTCGCAACATATCTTGCTCGTAACTTCTTTCACTAGTCTCAGAAGCTGCTGTAAACTCAAGTAATCCTGTATCTAGTCGTACAGTCTTTCCTTTTGTTTTAAACGTTTTACGATAATGTGAGATCGCTACATTCATTGAGATTCTATACAACCACGTGGTTATTGCATAGGCGTCATTATAGGTATCTAGAGATTTCCAGATCTGGATTAAAATTTCCTGCTCTAGATCCTTTTTGTCTTCATTGTCGGCACAATACATGGTGATCACTTTATATAAAATGCCTTTATGCTTTTCAATGATATCAATAAATGTTGCTTTCTTACTCAAGCTGTTTTGATGTTGTGGTTTACTCTATTATTCGCAGTAGATTTTAAAAAATCACAAGAAGCTAAAAAAAAATGAGTTTTTTATGGAAATATTGAATTTTGATAGGGTACGCTTTCGCGAAATTTGAATCAGTTTTCTTACAAGAGAGTACTATTATAACAAATATTCATACGAGTCTTCCCTCCTAGAAAGGCGTTATGCCGAGTTTATCGAAGTAAGAGCTAGGAAGTAAAACTAAACATCTTCAAATCACACACCCCTTACTCCCCTCTTCTTAGAGGGGAAACTGTTATGGAAAACCTTCTTATATAATTTGCGATTGAGTCTTCCCTCCTAAGAAGGAGGGCTAGGGAGGTGTTAGAAAAATTATTCTTTCAAACTCAAATCACACATCCCTTACTCCCCTCTTCTTAGAGGGGAAACTGTTATGGAAAACTTTCTTATATAGTTTGCATCTGAGTCTTCCCTCCTAAGAAGGAGGGCTAGGGAGGTGTTTTCATTAAGAATAATCCTCAATAGGAGGTAACCCATTTTCTTCAAATCTTACTACATAATCTTCTATAGCTCGATATACATTTTCAAAATCATTCATAATCTGATCATCAGAAAATCGAAGAACACGTATTTCTAATTCATTAAATCGTTTTGTTTTCCTAACATCTTTTTTCCAAACCTCTTGAATCTCATGAGAGTATCCATCACATTCTATCACAAGTTGTAGTTTATTACAGAAAAAGTCTGCTATATATTCATCAATCGGTTTCTGTCTATGAAAATCATATCCATACAATTGTTTCCTTTTCAAACATTGCCACATCTTAATCTCAGATTTTGTCGCATTATTTCTCAATTGACGAGCAAATTCTGTGAGTTTTGGATTGTACTTTATGATCATAGTTAAATATATACAATTTTACACACCCCTTACGCCCCTCTTCTTAGAGGGGAAACTGTTATGGAAAACCTTCTTATATAATTTGCGTCTGAGTCTTCCCTCCAAAGAAGGAGGGCTAGGGAGGTGTTAACTATAACAATGTTATTCTTCAAATCACACACCCCTTACTCCCCTCTTCCTAGAGGGGAAACCGTTATGAAAAACCTTCTTATATAGTTTGCGTCTGAGTCTTCTCTCCTAAGAAGGAGGGCTAGGGAGGTGTAAAAAAATTATTTTTTTCAAACTCAAATGACACACCCCTAACCCCTCTTCCTAGATGGGAATACTCTGATTTGAAAAAAACAGAAAACCAATCGTTAATTTTCTATATACGCTTTCGCGAAAGCGTAATTACCTCTTATCTTTGTTATAAATTAATTCTCACGTGAGTAAAACTACACTCTCGCAACACCTTGCACAGTCTCAGCAACTCCTGAAATTGCAGGATGCTATTGCCCAAAATCATCGAAACATACAAGCTAAAGGCCTTATAGGCTCTTCATTATCTTATACCATAAGTACTGTGTATGAGCAGATAGAACGTCCTATTCTTCTTATTTTGAATGATAAAGAAGAGGCCGCATATTACCTCAATGATCTAGAGCAATTACGTAAAGAAGTCAATGTATTATTCTACCCAGGGAGTTATAGAAGACCGTATCAAATAGAAGAGACTGATAATGCCAATGTACTCTTACGTGCTGAAGTATTGAATCGGATTAATAGCCGGAAGAAATCGGCGTTAATTGTGACGTATCCAGATGCGTTGTTTGAAAAAGTAGTGACGCGTCGCGAATTAGATAGGCAGACGTTAAAAGTAAGTGTAAACGATAAACTCTCTATCGATTTTATCAATGAGATGCTTTTTGAGTATCACTTTAAGCGTGTCGATTTTGTCACAGAACCGGGTGAATTTTCGGTACGCGGGGGAATTGTAGATGTTTTTTCATTTAGTCATGATGAACCCTATCGTATCGAGTTTTTTGGAGATGAAGTAGACAGCATCCGTACGTTTGATGTAGAGACACAGCTCTCATCAGAGCAACTCAAGAAAATCTCGATCATGCCTAATGTAGAAAATAAGGCATTAGAAGAAAAACGAGATACCTTCCTTAAATACATTGCAAATAACACCTTAGTATTCATCAAAAATCGATCACTATTTTATGATCGGATTGATAAAAATTTCGCGAAAGCAGAGGAAGCCTTTACAAAGTTAGATTCAGAAGTAAAACGTAGTACCCCAAGTGAATTATTCTGCAAAGGAACCCTTTTAAAATCTGAACTAGAAGGATTCCAAACGATAGATATTAGCGCTTCTGTTCCTGATGTGAAGATCAATACATTGGTGGCATTTAATCAGCAACCACAACCGTCATTTAATAAGCAATTTGATCTACTCATTCAAAACCTGAATGACAACTATACTGCAGGGTACAAAAATTATATTTCCTGTGTCAGTGAGCAACAGGCCAAGCGTTTTCGGGATATTTTTGAGGATGCACAAACCGATGTGGCTCCTTATGAAACGGTAGTGATTTCCTTATATCAAGGATTTATAGATGACGATCTTAAAATAGCGCTCTACACAGATCATCAGATTTTTGAACGGTATCATAAGTTCAATCTTAAAAATGGATATGCTAAGAAGCAAGCCATTACGCTTAAGGAACTCACCAATCTTAAAGTAGGTGATTATGTGACGCATATTGATCATGGCATTGGGAAGTTTGGCGGACTTCAAAAAATAGATGTAGAAGGTAAAAAACAAGAAGCCATTAAGTTGGTGTATGGAGAGCGAGATATTTTATATTTAAGTATCCATTCATTACATAAAATCACCAAGTTCACGGGAAAAGACGGAAAAGCGCCTCAAATCTATAAACTAGGAAGTCAGGCGTGGAAAAAGCTTAAAGCGAAAACAAAATCACGTGTTAAGCACATTGCTTTTAACCTCATCAAGCTCTATGCAAAACGTAGATTGCAAAAGGGGTTTGCTTTTGGACCAGACACCCATATGCAGCACGAACTTGAAGCGAGTTTTATTTATGAAGATACTCCTGATCAAAGTACCGCTACCGAAGCTGTAAAGCGCGATATGGAGAGCGAGCGTCCTATGGATAGACTTGTGTGTGGAGATGTAGGGTTTGGAAAAACCGAAGTTGCCATACGAGCCGCTTTTAAAGCAGTAGACAATGGAAAACAAGTCGCTATCTTAGTACCTACTACCATTCTTGCCTTCCAACATGCAAAGACTTTTAGAGAACGTTTAAAGGACTTTCCAGTTCGTATCGAGTATTTGAATCGCTTCCGTACAGCAAAACAAAAGCGAGAAGTATTAGAAGGGTTAACGAGTGGCGCGGTAGATATTGTGATTGGCACCCACCAACTCACCAGTAAAAATGTACAGTTCAAAGACCTAGGACTCCTCGTCATTGATGAGGAGCAAAAATTTGGAGTTGCTGTAAAAGACAAACTAAAAACCATTAGTGAAAACGTAGACACACTCACACTTACGGCAACACCTATCCCGAGAACATTACAATTTAGTCTAATGGCAGCGCGTGATTTAAGCACCATTACGACACCACCACCTAACCGTTATCCTATAGAAAGTAGTGTAATTCGGTTTTCTGAAGAAGCCATACGAGATGCGGTAAGTTATGAGATTCAACGTGGTGGACAGGTATTTTTCATTCACAATCGTATTGAAAATATCAAGGAAGTTGCAGGACTCGTTCAACGATTAGTCCCTGATGCAAAAGTGGCCGTAGGACACGGGCAAATGGAAGGGAAGAAACTCGAAGGGCTTATGCTTGCGTTTATGACAGGAGAGTTTGATGTTTTGGTGTCTACTACCATTGTAGAAAGCGGACTTGACGTGCCAAATGCGAATACGATTTTTATTAATAATGCTAATAATTTTGGCCTTTCAGATCTTCACCAAATGCGAGGTCGTGTAGGAAGAAGTAACAAAAAAGCGTTTTGTTATTTTATCACTCCGCCGTATAGTGCCATGACAGATGATGCTCGTAAACGTATTTCTGCATTAGAACAATTCTCAGTACTCGGTAGTGGATTTAATATTGCCATGAAAGATCTTGAGATACGTGGTGCCGGAGATTTATTAGGTGGAGAACAAAGCGGTTTTATTAACGAAATAGGTTTTGACACGTATCAGAAAATCTTAAATGAGGCCATCGAAGAACTCAAGGAAAATGAGTTTAAAGAATTGTATGAGGAGGAAAACGCTTTCGCGAAAGCGGATAAAGAGTATGTAAAAGACACTGTGATTGACACCGATTTTAGTTTACTCTTTCCAGATGATTATGTCAATAATATCTCTGAACGTTTGAACCTTTACACACAGCTGAACGAAACTAAAAACGAAACAGAACTTGCTACTTTTGAAGCAATACTTATAGATCGTTTCGGCCCTTTACCTGATGAAGCAAAAGACTTATTAAATTCTGTACGTATTAAATGGATTGCAACCAAAATAGGGTTAGAGAAAGTTGTTATGAAAAATGATAAATTTATTGGATTCTTTATCTCTGATCAGGAGTCAGAATTTTATCAAAGTAATGCTTTTACGCGTGTACTCCAATTTGTACAAGAATATACATATCGTGTGAAATTAGAAGAAAAGAAAACACGTAATGGCTCTCGATTACTACTCAAGTTTGGGGATGCTACTTCTATTCAAAGTGTGTATGAAATTTTACAGCCTTTCCTAAATAAAAAGTAATACGCTTGCTAGTTATATTCATTATAGGTTTTGTATTAACAGGGTTACTCATCAAGTTTATAGAAAAATAAAATGAGTAGGAACAAGAATAAGATTATTCTCGTTACACTACTCATTTAGTATAATAATTAAATAAATTATTACGCTTTCACAATTACTTTCAAATCACTTCATTTTTAGAAGTTGCCGTAAAAGTTTTTAATTATTTGCTGCTTCAATAATAGTTTCTGCCACTTGTAAATTAGGCCAAAATAAATTGAATCTATTTAACAATATAAAATTACCTCCATCATCCCATACAATAGGTAATAAATCTCTTTCTAAAGCTTCAGTCACATAAAATTCGGCATAGTCCAGACGTTCCGGTAAGCTATTTTGAACAACCGCTCCCCATTCTCCTAAAATAATTGGTCGTTGTTCTTCAACAATCCATTTATTTCTTATACGATCAAACTCTTGCCTTAAATCTTCTCTATCTGACTCAGTACCCCAAGATTCTTGACCTTCTAAAGCAAAAAGGAAAGGAAAATATGCGTGTAAAGATATAATTACATTACTGTCATTATTAGGAATCACTAAATCATCCATTGCAGATGGAACAGTACTCGCAGCATACGTAGAGATAAGAAGGTGTCTATTTGTATTATTTCCTCCTGTTGCTCTAATAGCTTCTTGACATACTCTATGTAAATCATTTAGTATCGTACGTTCTGCAGCGGTACCTCCACTCCACTCGTTAGGAGATCCAATAACTCTTGGTTCATTAAGAGGTTCAAAAATTAATTTATCACCATAATTTTTAAAACGTTCTGCTATTTGAGTCCATAAACTACTCATTCTAGGAGATACTTCATCAAAATTTTCTGGTACAGGTCCTGCCCAAGATTCTTCATGGTGTGTATCAAGAATAACAAACATGTCATTAAGAAGTCCATAGTTTACAATCTTTTGTACTTCATCTAAATATTCCTCTTCCAAAACATATGGAGCAGTCTCACCTAAATGATAGTCCCAAGTAACTGGTATACGTAATGTTTTAAATCCTAATTCACTTACTTGATCAATAATCTCTTGTGAAGGCAAAGGGTTATTCCATAAAGTCTTGTCTCTATCTTCTACATCAAAACTATTCCCTAAATTCCATCCAACACCCATCTCAGAGACTAGTTCAAAGGAGCTAATATCTCTAACAACTCCTGCAATTTCTTCAACTCCTGAATCATCATCTGTAGATTGCTCTTCTTGTTGTCCATCAGAATCTGAAGAGATAAATACAATTTCAGGTTCTGAATTACTACAAGCAAAAATCAATGATAGTATTAGCGTGAGTATTAAATAAGGAGCCGCTTTAAATTTTAAGTTTTTCATATATTCATATTTTTATTAATCAAAATAAGTAATAATCTATAGATTAAGCCAGAGACATATGTTGCATTACTGTCATAAATGTATTATTAAGTTTCATTTTTAGTATGTATGAGCTTTATTACCAGGATAAATAACATTTATTTCCTAGGTTGATATTCTATAAATTGAATAAAGTCGTCATTCTTAGCAATAATGAAATACTCTTTATTCTTTATCTTAATCATTTCAAAGTCCTTTACATCTCCTGGAGCATATAGTCCGCTCACTGTTCCAGATTTAGGCTCGAAATTCCCAGTTCCGTCTCCTTTTAAATAAAGGCCGTTACCTGCATCGGCTCTTGGCGTTTCAACTTCTGAAGCGTATAAATTACCTGCCACTACTAAATCAAGATTCCCATCATTATCAAAATCCTTACTAATTATCTGGTTTATAGGTGACGTTTGAGCTTCTATCGGTAAATCCTTCTTTTGAAACCCATTTCCTGTATTTTCCAGATATACACTAGCAAATGATTTTACTTGGTAATGTAATTCTGTATCTAACTTTTTTTTACCATAAACATCAATAAGTGTTGCAGTAGAAAATTCATTATAATTTCCAAATTTTTCTTTAATCCCTGGTATTTGTTGGGAAGAGCATTCTCTTCCTCGAACAGGATATTGTTTTCCTTCATTATAATAACTTAAAACAATATCGCTTTTGTTATTATCATCAAAATCATTAAAATAAATATCAAAAGTTTCATTTTCTGCAGCTTTATATTTATAGTTAAGCCCTAAATTACCAAGTACTAAATCTATATCACCATCACCATCAAAATCATTACTATCCATACTGAACCACCAACCCACAGTATCTTCTAGTCCCATGTCTGAAGTCGTATCTTCAAAAATACCTTCATTATTTCTAAACACTTTAATAGGCATCCACTCACCAGCAATTATAAGATCTGTCCAGCCATCTGCATCATAATCTAACCATTGGGCGCAAGTAACTAAGCCTATTTTTCTGAGTTCTGGAGCTATTTTATTTGTACTGTCTTTATACCTTGGGATACCATTAGAGCTTATATTTTCAAGAATATAGCTATCTGCTGGGTGTGGATAATTTGAAGGAACTAATCTTCCTCCTACAAAAAGGTCTAAATCACCATCCTTATCAAAATCATTTGTATAGACTCTACCATTACTTGAAGTCATTCTTGGCAAGGCAAAAACATCTTTTTTAAAGTTTCCATTACCATCATTAATGTAAAGTCTATCCTGTAATTGTGGTGAATTATCGGTAAATTCATTACCTCCACTTGTTATATAAATATCATTATCACCATCATTTTCAACATCAAAAATCAGTACTCCTATATCTTCAAAGTGTCTATCATCTGCAAGGATTTTTGTTTTTTGTTGCTCAAATGTGCCATCATTTTTTTGAAAAAACATACCTGCTGGATATTTTGTCGCAGCACCTACATAAAAATCATCCAATCCATCTCCATTAAGATCTCCAACAGCAATTCCTGGACCAAAACGAGAGGTTTTGTGTGGAAGTAACACTTCGTTTTTAAAATCATTAAAAAGATTTTCTTTATGCTTATAAACTGCTAAAGTATCTGTAAAACTATTAAAGAGCACATTATTAATAGTACTTCGTTTTTCGCTTGTTGCATTTATAGCATTTTGGTAATCTAGAGTTAATTTTTTATTTGTCTCAAGATTAAGCACAACCTCCTTTTTTCCATCAGGCCAAGTCACTGTAAGGGTATCTATTATTGATTTTTTTCCTAGTCCAAAATGTAATTTAGGTGATACAGAAGATTGAAACCCTCTACTCAAAGTAAGCTCTTGGTATTGTGTAATTCCTTCGGTCTTAATTTCAACTTTAGCACCAATTCCTGATTGATTCCCTAAACCCCCTTTAAAGTTTACAGTTAAAAAATTAGCATGTTCTGCACTAGTATTTTCAAATATTGAAGGTTCTTCGTCTATATTGTTTGTTACAATTTCAAGATCACCATCATTATCTAAATCTACGTAGATCGCTCCATTTGAAAAGCCTTCATGGCTTATACCCCAATAATCATTTGCTTTTTCAAAATTTAAACCGTCCTTATTCTTAAAAATATAGTTGTCAATTTTTTCAGAAGGTATACGCAGACTTTTAGTTAGAAGGCTGTCTTTATGCTTTTTTTCTCCTTTTAAATTGGCAAAATAATCTTTATTATTTATTTCTCTTCTTGTCCCATTAGAAACAAAAACATCTTTTAGTCCATCATTATCAAAATCTGCAAATAATGGTGCCCAACTCCAATCTGTAGAGGACAATCCTGCTATTCTGGAAACATCACTGAATTTTGGGACGCCATCTACAAGAATACCAGCATTTAATTGTAATGAATTTTGCATATACTGATATTGAAAACCAACCCGCTCCATATTATCAAATATCTCTGGATTCATGCTGGCCATATTGGCTTTAGATCTTCTATTACTAGAAGCGTCCATATCCATCTGTAAGATATCAAGAAAACCATCATTATTAAAATCTGCTATATCTACTCCCATACCATAAAAAGAAGTATGATTTGTAGCATTTTTAATTTCATTTTTAAAAGTTCCATCACCTTGATTAATGTATAAACAATCTGGAGTACTAAAATCGTTAGAAATATAAAGGTCAGTCCATCCGTCTCCATTAAGATCACTGGCTGTAACACTTAAAGAAAGGCTATAAAGTTTGAGGTTTGCTTCATCTGTAACTTTTGTAAATTTACCTCCGTCGTTTCTATATAGGTGATCACTTTCCAATTCGGTAACACGATCCATTCTCATTTTATAATTGTAGCTGTTATACTGAAAAGGAGTAATTGGGTAATTTGCGATATATACATCTAGATCACCATCTAGGTCATAATCAAAAAAAGTAGCATCTACACTATTGCCTGGATCATTTAAACCATAATCTTCTGCTCTTTCTTCAAACGTATTATCTCCTTTATTTATATAAAGTTGATTTTCGGTATTTCCTGACTGACCAGAAACTAGGCAATATATATCCAATAATCCATCACCATTAACGTCTGCCATTGTTGTCCCTGTATACCATCTTAAGTCTCCTTCTATACCCGCTTCTTTACTAATATCACTAAATGTCAAATCTCCTTTATTAAGGTATATTTTATTAGGAACCATATTCCCTGTAAAAAAGAGATCGTCAAACCCATCATTATTAATATCTCCAGATGAGATACCGCCTCCCATATATATATAAGGGTATGTAAAATAATTTAAGGTATCGTTTTCAGTTAATGTATTTTTAAACGTTACCCCAGTAGTTTTAGCTAGTAATTTATTGAAAATCTTATGCCCAATTCTATGTTCACTGGTTTCCTTAGTTGTATTGTTCTGACTACATCCAATTAGGATAAATACAATCAATAACGTCCACCAAATCCTTAGATTTATTTCCATATTCTCAATATTATTTTCATATCCTTTAAAAGTATTTATATAAAATGTTTTAATTGATTAGTAAAAAACTATCCTATAAAACTTAGTACAATAAAATACATGTATTTTTTAATTATATCCTTATTATAAGAAGTTTAATCATTTATTAAAGTAGTTACTATGAATTAAAGAATTGTGCAATTTTGAATTCAAAAAAGATAAAAAATTAGCGAAAAATTTCTTTTTCGCTAATTCATTAAAGCAACTAATTCTAAACACTAGTATCCAAAATTTTGATCTTCACCATTTATTTGAGTATTAGAGTCTATTTCGTTCTGTGGGATTGGCATAAGCCTATGAATATTAGGGTCGTATCCTCTAGGAATAGCAGCACTAGGATTATCAAAATCTGCATTTGGAAGTATAGAAAGTTCTGAGCCATCTAGATTCCACCTGACTAAATCATCAAAACGGACCTGTTCTCCACAAAGTTCAACAAAGCGTTCATGAACAATCGCATTAAATATCCCATTAGGAGTATCTACAGGGAATCCACGCTCATCCATTTCGGCAGAACCGTATAATGGTAATTCAAGACGTTCTCGAATTTGATTAAGGAAATTTATTGCACCAGTACTATTACCTAAATTGAGTTCTACTTCCGCTTGCATCAAAACAACATCAGCATATCTTAATACACGAGCATTAATCCCGCTATTTTCTTGTACCGTCTCTGCTTCATATAACTGCGAGAATTTTTGCCAAGAAAGTGCTTCTATTAAACCTGGGCCTGGAAATGTAAATATACCATCGGGTCCATAAGCTTGACCCACATCCACTAATGCGACTTCTTTTCTAGGATCATCTTCCTCAAATTCTTCCATTAATTTTGGAGAAGGTTGAAGATTTCCCCAACCTGTATATTCTTGAGCATGAAAAGTAAGTTCTGAAGTACCTACTCCTGTTTGTGCCCATCGTTCTGCTTCTGTCCCAAATTCTCCATTATACCCTACTTCAAAGATAGATTCATCGTTATGTTCTCCTCCTTCATTAAAATTATCTTCATATAATTCAAGAGGTAATAACGAATAGTCGACTACATTACTAAAGGCATCCTGTGCTTCTACATACATCCCTCTATGTAAATAAACTTTTCCTAAAAGACTATATGCTGCACCATTTGTTGCTCGGCCAGTTTCAGTGGCTCCTTTTGAAAATGTTATTTGACTAGATCTTGTTAAATCTTGAATTATAAACTCATAAATTTCATCTTCTGTAGATCGAGGTGCGTCATTAAGAGCTGTTGTAAAATCATTTTTAATAGGTACTCCTCCGAAACGTTTGACAAGTAAATAATAATATAACCCTCTTAAGAATAAAGCTTGACCTACAGCATCATTAACATCTGCTGTTGTAAAATTACTTGTTGGAGCATTATTCATCATTCTTTCTTCATTACTTATCACAAAGTTACAAGCTCCTATCCCATTGTAACAGGCAGTCCAATAAAGAGCAATACCTCCAAGAGTGGGGTTTAATTCAAAATTAAAGAAAGGTGCAAAGTTAGGGTCTCCACCAGATATCATTTCGTCTGAAAACGCATCTGGAAAAATATAACCATTGCGTTGATAAAGAGTTTGTAACTGGTTATAACTTGCGTTTACTGCTCCTTCAACTTGATTTAAACTTTCGAAAAAGATATCAGGATTGAGAGCATTAGTATTAGTAACTGGCACATCATCGTCACAAGATATAATAAATACTGCGACTATAAGAAGCACTACATTCTTGAAAAATATTTTATTCATTTTATTCATTTTTTTAAAATTCTATTTGCAAACCAGATAAAAAGGTAAATGGTCTAGGTTGTGCACTTCGATCAATACCTAATCCATCTACAAGGCCTTGTGCATTATAAAAAGGAGCAATTTCTGGATCAAAACCTGAATAATTGGTTAGGGTTACAATATTTTGAGCTTGAGCATATAATCGTACTTTTTTAAGAGCTCCATTGAGTAGATTGTTTAATTTTTTCTGATCAAAAGTATATCCTATAGTCACATTTCTTAAGCGTAAGAAAGAAGCATCTTCAATATATCTTGTAGAAATTGTGTTATTTATATTGGAGCCAAATCTAAATCTAGGTATATCTGTTATATCTCCTTCAAAACGGAATCTACGAATGACTTCTGTTCCCTGATTTAATACATTTTCTTGTGCTTGTAAAAAGAAAATATTACTGTTTAACGCATCCACACCTTGAACACCATTTGCTAATATATCTAAATCCCAATTTTTATAGGTTGCTCTAAAACTTATAGCATAAGTAAAGTCAGGATTAGGATTCCCAATTACATCTCTATCTTCAAAGTTAATCTGACCGTCTCCATTTAAATCAATAAATCGAACATCTCCAGGTAGAACAGGAACTGCCGATTGACTATTATTAGGAAGTTCAGCATCTATCTGTTCTTGAGTAGAATACACTCCATCTGCAACAAGACCAAAGAAATGAAAGGCGGGTAGCCCTTCAGAAAGTCTATTAAGCGGAATATCAAATGGAGGGTTTAATATAGCTCTTTCAATAGGTTGTCCAGATCCACCTAAGCTACGCACTATACTTTCACTAGTTGTCAAATTAGCGCTAATATTATACTGGAAATCACCCTCATAATCATTATAACCCAAAGAAAATTCCATCCCTGTAACTTCTACATCTCCTACATTTCGTATTACCGCATCTCCTTGTTGAGAAGATCCCGGAATACCAGATGATGATGGCAAATTAACAGGTATAATTAAATCTTCACTTACATTAGAAAAGTAGTCATACGTAAATGTGATTTTATTATTGAGAAAACCAAGACTCAGTCCATAATTTTGCTTAACCTGAGTTTCCCATCTTATAAAAGGATTGGCAGCATTATTAGGTGAAATTCCTATCACCGTTTCATTATCAAGAACAGTTGGTAGATTTGCCCCTAATGTAGGTAGAAAAATATTCACATCATTTCCAGTACGATTATTACCGGTTTGTCCAATACTAGCTCTTAATTTAAAGTTATTTATCGCTTCTATATTAAAGAAAGACTCATTAGACACATTCCAACCTAATCCAGCAGAAAAAAACCAATCTGAGGCAAATGGTGTATCAAATCTAGATGAAGTGTCTCTTCTAGCAGAACTACTTAAGGTATATCGTTTGTCATATTCATATCCTCCTATAAACAATATTGAGTTCAAATTTTCACGAAAGTTAAACGAAGTAGAACGGGAATTAGGTGAAAGAATTTCAGTAAGTTCTGGAGATACTTGTTGTACATCAGATGCAGATGTACTTTCCAATCTTACCTTTGTTTGCTCAAAAGCAGTAGAAATATTCATATCATGTTTCCCAAAAGATTTATCAAAAGCTAACGTACTGGTCCAAACCGTCTGAGAAAAATTATTAGTTATATTACTAATAAAATTATTAGGATTCGAAAAAGAACCTCCTACTTCTTCAAAAGCTCTTCTAAAATTATCTTGAATACTTATATTCCCATCAAAACCAAATTGTGATCTTAATGTCAAACCGTCAAATAACTTGATTTTTGCATATGCACTAGCTATTAATGATCCAAATCTATTAAGGTTATCTTGTGAATCTTGTATTCTTATTTGATTTCTAGAATTATTAACATCTAATAGCGTATTATGACCTGCAAAAGACCCATCTGCATTTCGTACTGGAATGTATGGTGCCGAACCAAGTATATTAAATAGTGGGTCTCTTCCCCCATCTGATTCTGGCACAACTGTTTCATTATATGCTGCTGAAAGTGTTTGCCCAAGGTCTAACCAATCGTTAACAGATACATCTGAATTTACATTAAAAGTAGTTCGTTCAAATCCTGTTTCGATATACACTCCTTCTTGGTTTAAATGTGAAAAACTCACATTAAACCTAGCTTTTTCAGATCCTCCTCCAGCATTCGCGCTTATATTCGTTATATTTCCAATGTTAAAATATTCATCTTGCCAATCGGTATCTATACCATTACCATCAAATAAGGGATTATCGTTTACAACAGCTATAGGGAATTCAAGAGCACCAGGTTGTCCAGTAACAGAGTTTAGTTCTCGTAAATACCGTATATATTGTTCGGTATTCAGTACATCATAACGCTGATTAAATTCCTGAAATCCGGAAGACACTTTTGCTGAAAAGTAAGTGACACCTGCTTTTCCTTTTTTCGTGGTAATAAGAACAACACCATTCGTTCCTCGAGATCCATATATAGCAAGAGATGCTGCATCTTTAAGGATATCTATCTTTTGAATATTTTCAGGATCTATACTATTAATGCTTTCTGTAAAAACCCCATCAACTACGAATAAAGGTGATCCATCTCCAAACGTATTTGTACCTCTTATCTGTATTAATGTTTGTGTACCTGGACCTCCACCATTTGTTACAGTAACTCCAGCTGCTCGACCCTGCAATGCTTGACCGATATCTGTTGTAGGGAACTCTGTTAAATCCTTTGACTTAACAACAGAAACAGGTGTATTTCTTTGTCTTCCATAATTTACAATTGTAATCTCATCTAGTCCTTGTGCATCAATAACTAAACGTATATTAATCTCATTTTGACCTGTATAATTTACCTCTTGTGTTTCAAAACCAATATATGAAAAGACTAGAATAGCACCTTGAGTAACATTATTAATCTGATAATTACCATCAAAATCAGAAGCCACACCGTTTTCTGAACCTTTAACTTGTACTGTTGCCTGAGGTAGAGGTATTCCCTCTTTATCAGTCACTTTACCAGAAACACTCTGAGCACTCATTATAATGTTACTTAATATAAAAATTAATGCAAGACTATTCTTAATAAGTCGTTTGATCTTCATAATTGATTTGTGTTATTTTGAATTCAGTAAACACATTAAGTTTTTGTGTTTTATTAAGAAACCAAATTACTTCTAACACATAGAAATCAATTAACACAGATGTTGAATTATTAAAAAAAATGATGCGCTTTTGTAAAGATTAGCAAGAAACCTAAAGGGATTGATCGTTTTTAGAATCACTAATTTGAATTTCTTCTTTAGTAGGTAAATAACCAAACTCTTTTTTAAAGCATTTAGTAAAATAAGATGGAGAAGAAAATCCAACCTTATAAGTGACCTCACTTACATTATAATTATTTGAAGATTGTAATAATTCTTTAGCCTTTTCAAGTCGTATCTTACGTAAAAATTCATTTGCTGATAAGTCTGTTAAAACTTTGATTTTTCGATAAAGCTGACTTCTACTTAATCTAAGTTGGCTTGCTAAATTTTCAACATTTAGATTAGGATCTTGTATATTTTCTTGAATAAGGTATAGTACTCTTTTTAAAAATTTGTCATCTAAAGAAGTATGATTTATTTTAGATTTTATAGTATCGCCTTTGTTAAGCTTATCAAAAATAACCCTACGACTAATTATCATTTGATTTATCATTGCTTTTAGGAGGTCCATTGTAAAAGGCTTACCCAAATAACCATCAGCTCCAGAATCAACCCCTTTTATCCTATCTTCAACCATGATTTTTGAAGTTAACATGATAAGAGGAATATGACTTGTAGCTAAATTATTTTTTATTTTACTACATAACTCTAACCCATCCATAAAAGGCATTACAACATCAGTTATAATTAGATCTGGTTGTTTTTCTAATGCAATGTCATATCCTATTTTTCCATTAGACGCCACTAAAGTAGTATACAATACGCCGAGTTCTTCTTTAATATATTCTTGAAGTTCAATATTATCTTCAACAAT
Organism: uncultured Dokdonia sp.; assembly: GCF_947492535.1. Lineage (GTDB taxonomy): Bacteria > Bacteroidota > Bacteroidia > Flavobacteriales > Flavobacteriaceae > Dokdonia. The sequence goes on from NZ_CANLNH010000011.1 coordinate 120,878, forward strand.
TAAAACTGTATATTCTTTTTTTATAGAAGATATATCTTTCTTTATTAATTGGTTAGTTTTATCAGGACTTATCTCAGTAAATTTTTCTAATTCTGATACGATATTTTTATCCTTTTCAGAATCAATCATAGTAGTTTCAAAAGAGTTTTGATTTGCTATTGGAAATGTCATGATAAATTTTGCTCCTTTGCCTATTTCACTTTCTACCTCAATCTTTCCTTTATGAAAAATCATATAATTTTTTACCATTTCTAGTCCAATTCCTGTGCTTCCATAGTAATCTTTATTTAGTGTGCTTACTTGATAGAATCGCTTAAAAATTTGTTTGTATTCTTTTTGATCTATCCCTGGACCACTATCCTTCACTGAAACTTCAAAGAAATCTAAATGATTGTCATCATCACCTTCATCTTTATTCTTTTTTTCTTCTAAAGCAATTTTTATTTCTCCTCCATCTGGTGTTACTTTGAAAGCATTTGATAATATATTAAATATAATTTTTTCAAACATACTTGAATCAACCCAAGCCCAAAGTTCATTTAAGGAAGTATTAAACGTTAAGTCAATACTCCTTTTATTGCCTTCTTCTTCAAAAAAAGCTTTTATCTCTTTTAATGTCTTTACAATTTCAATCTCTTTAAGCTTAACCTGAACTTTATTTGATTGAAGCTTTCTAAAATCCATTAACTCATTAATAAGTCTAGATAGTCTATCCGAGTTTTTATGAATAATTTGAAGTTTATTATTAACCTTTGAGGGTAGTTCTAAATTTTTAGCTTTTATTAAATCCTTTATAGGATTAATAATCAATGTTAAAGGAGTTCTAAATTCGTGAGATATATTCGTGAAAAATTGCAGTTTAGCTGCATGTAATTCTTCTTCTTGTATTCTTTTATTTCGCTCAAATAAAACAATTTGCTTTTCTCTGAATCTCTTTTTTGAAAATAGATAAACACCTATACTAAATAGCATAGCAAATAAAACATAGCAAGTATATGCTATAGTACTCTTCCACCAAGGCGGTATTACCAGAATATGTAATTTTAATGGATTTTGAGTCCATATACCATCATTATTTGATGCCTTCACTTTAAATGTGTACTCTCCTGGACGTAAACTTGTATATGTAACACTTTTGGAATTACCAACAAAATTCCATTGTGTATCAAACCCCTCTAGAAAATAGGCATATTCATTTTTTTCTGCTCTTGTATAATTAACACCTATATAATCTATAGAAAAAACGTTTTGATTATGAGTAAGTTCTATTGTATCAGTTTCAGAAATACTTTTCTTGAGTATTCCTCCTTTATCATTAGGCATTACAGATTCATTAAATAATTTAAAATCAGTAAAGTGCAATGTTGGTTCAATCTTATTGGTTTTATAACTCTCCGGTTCAATGTAATTTACACCTAACTGATTCCCAAAATAAAGTGTTCCTGATTGTCCTTTGGCTAAAGCTCCATTATGAAAGTAATGACTTAAAAGGCCGTCATCTACTGTAAAATTTGTAACACTATTATCAAGCATACTGAATTTTGTGATACCTAAACTCCCAGATATCCATAAATTGTTTTGATCGTCTTCGATAATTCCATTTACAGAAGTTTCTTCGATATCTTGAAATGCATTTTGATTATAAAATTTATCATTACTACGTTCATATCTAAAAAGCCCAGCTCCATCAGTTCCAATCCATATAGTGGAATCATGTGCTTCATAAAGAGATAGGATGTTATGAAGACTTGGGTGGCTTTTTTGCGCCATCTCCATTTTAGATCTCATGTTTTCTACATAGAATTTTGAATTTCCTAGATCTTTAACTCTAAAAAGTCCGCTTGGAGTACCTACCCATAGCTCATCTTCAGAATCGACAATTATAGATTTTACATCACTATTTATCAAACCGCTTGTAGTAAAAGATTCTGAGTCACAATAATTAAAAGAATTACTTTTTGGATCGTAGTAATGCAACCCCTTAAGAAATGAAGCCATCCATATACGTCCTTTACTATCTTCAGCAAATCCTCTTATACTGTTCGTTTTAAGATCACCATTAGTAGTTGTTTTATTAAAATGGATGAATTCTTTCGTGCCTTGTTTCAAAAAATAAATACCGTTATTCCAAGTACCTATCCAAAAATCATTATTACTATCTAAAAACATAGATTCGACACCTATATTTGATTCAAAACCACTATAAATTTTATCTCCTCCATTAATATTTTCAAAGTTATCTGTTACAGGATCATAAATATCAACCCCATTAAATGACGAAATCCATAGGCGTCCTTGACCATCTCTCGTTAATCCTGTAATTTGAGGTGATTCAAGTGAATTCATTTCATTTACTATACCTTCAATTGATCCAAATTTATTATATAATGAATCATAGACATCAACTCCCTGATTATAGTACCCTAACCAGATTCTTCCTTCTTTATCTAAGAAAATAGACCATATAGATTCGCTCTTAATACTATCTTTATAAATATTGTTTTCCGTATAATGATGAATAATTTCACCTTGATTGTTTATAACCAATAATCCATCATTTTCTGTCCCCAAAAGAATTTTACCTTCAACTTCAGTAAAACAAAATATCTTTTCAGTAGTGATTGGAAAAGATTCAATATTTTCATTTTCCGATTCTAATGATATTTTTAGAAGACCTGAGTTCCAAGTTCCTATCCATAAGTTGTTATCACTATCCCGGTGTAAGGACTCAATATTACTTTTTATTTTTTTGAGATTTTCTGATGAGGCTTCGCTATTTTTATATGAACTTAGCATATTACTTTGGGAGTCATATTTCATTAATCCCAAGGAAGTCCCAGCAAACAATTCGCCATTAAGTCCAAGTTCGAAAGAATTGAAAAAGAAATAGACATTTTCAAGCTCAGGAGAGTTCTTGATTGTAGAGATACTATAATTCTCTGTATTAATTTTTAATAGCTGGTTAGCATACGTTCCAACAATAAGATCTCCATTAGTATCCTCTATTAATGCTGTTACGGTAAAGTAATCATTATTTGTACTTGGCAGTTGTTCAAAACGTCTAAAAGTTTTTTGTGATCTATCAAATAAATTTAACCCTGTATCTGTTCCTACCCATAATCTTTTTTTACTGTCAAGATACAATGCAAGTATCTGATTGCTATTGATGGAAGTACTGTCGTCCCAAGTTTGTTTATAGGATACATAATTAGTCCCGTCATACCTATAAAGCCCAGAACCTCTTGTACCAATCCAAATAAATCCTTGATCATCTTGTAGTATAGCAGAGATTGCTTTTTTGGGGATTCCCTCCTTTATTGGAACAAATTTTAAATTTTTAAAATCAGTTTGAGCCCTAATTGATAAAACACAATATAATAAGAGGATAAAAGAAATACTATATTTTAGATTACACCTATACCACACCTTAACAAGTTTTAAATATTCCTTTTCATAAAAATAAAATTAACCAGTAGTTTACTTTAAAAAGGCTATAGAGTAACCCATTTATTTAAATACAAGCTAACTAATTTAAGACAAATTCTATTATAAAAAAAAAACGTCTTATCTATATGATCCCGTCTATTTATTTTCAAACAGAAAAGGCAATATTCAAGTGTTGTTTCAAAAATTATTTCAACTATTTATGTAGCATAAATAATACTAATGTTGCAATCGTATTGATAAAAGTCCATTAAAAACCTTTCTTTACTACTTTAACATAAATATATAATAATTTGAAAATATGAAAAGATTTTTAAAAGTTGTTATTACTGCTTTATTTCTATTTCTTTTGTCTGTTTCCTGTGAAGATGACGATACACTTTCAGTTGTTTTTCTCAATGAAATACCCGCTGCAAGTAACTTAGATGCCACTATTGAAATTCTTGATGGTAATAGTAGAGCTGTAACCGTTACTCCATCTGCAGATGGAGCTGCAGCATTCAATATTTTCTTTGGAGAATCTACTGATGAAACTCCTATTACTATAGGGATATTAGATAGTGCAACTCACGTATATCAAAATGAAGGGACTTATGTTATTGAAATACAGGCAATTTCTCCTAGTGACATAACTACTTCTATTTTCTTTTCTGTAGATATAGTGATTGAAGACTAACTAAATTTTATTCATAATAGAAAGAAAAATACGTATTAGTGCAATAGACATGTTGTATCGCTAATTCTAACTATGATATCAATACAAATTAAATTTTATGAAAACTAAACTAAACTTTTTTATGCCAAGGATGATATTATTAGTTCTTGTGCCTTTTATGTGCCTCGTAGGTTCTTGTGGAAGTGATGACAATAATGAAATGTCCGAACCTGAAATAGGGCCAGTAACAGTTTCATTTACTGCTTCGACTCCAATTGTCATTAATGAAGGTACGAGTGCTGAAGTGACTTTTTCTAATACGTCTACAGGTAATAGTCCTCGTTATTTTTGGGCATTTGGAGAACAAGCGATCCCCCTTGCTGTAGAAGTTGTGAATAGGGCAGATCAGACTATAGTTTACCCCCTAATAGAAGAAGAACAAACCGTTGAAGTAGTATTAGAAGCACGAGATAATAATGGAAATGTTTTAGGAACAGCTACAAATACAATTACAATTCCTGCTTCTGAAGTAATGGAAGAGGAAGAAGAGGAAGAAGAACTCAATTGTAGTGATATTATTTTTCCAAATCCAATAAGATTTGAAAATGGAGAAGAATTCTTCACATTTGGAGGTGCATCTTTTGCTTTAGTACCAAATCCAAGTCAGACAGGAGATAATCCTAACGATACAATGGTAGGCCAAATTACAAATTCGGGAGCTGCTTTTGAAGGCTCAGGTATTTCACTTGATCCCCCTACAGATTTTAGTGGAGATGATAAAAGAGTAAGACTATTATTGTTTTCAAATGTTGAAGTTCCTATAGCACTCCAATTCGTAGAAGGAGTAAATGGAGTACGAGGAGTTGAAGCATTTGCAACTCATACAGGTTCAGGATGGGAAGAAATTATTTTAGATTATACAAATGCAACCACTGTATTTTTAAGTCCTGACGATCCAGGAGGGGAGCCTTTAGTTCCAGATGGACAATATGGACAAATTGTATTATTCATTGATGGCCCTGGTACAACTGCTGGTGACTTCTTTATAGATGATATTGGATTTTGTGACGCTAATTCTGGCGGAGATGATCCAGATGGTGATGATCCAGGAGACGATCCAGTAGAGCCTGTCTTTGCAAATCCAATAACTTTTGAAAATGGAGAAGAGTTTTTCACATTTGGAGGTGTATCTTTTGCTATAGTACCAAATCCAAGTCAAACGGGAGATAATCCTAATGATACAATGGTAGGTCAAATCACCAACTCAGGAGTTGCCTTTGAAGGTTCAGGTATTGATCTTAATCCCGCAGCAAATTTTACTACAGATAATAAATTAGTCTCAGTATTATTCTTCTCAAATGTAGAAGTCCCTTTAGCTTTACAATTTGTACAAGGAGTAAATGGAGAGCGAGAAGTTGAAACTTTTGCTACGCATACAGGCTCAGGATGGGAAGAAGTTGTTTTCGATTATAATAATGCAACTACCGTATTCCTAAGTCCAGATGATCCAGGAGGTGAACCTTTAGTTCCAAGTGGAGAGTATGGACAAATTGTACTATTTATTGATGGTCCCGGCACAACTTCTGGTGATTTCTTTATAGATGATATTGGCGTTGATTAATTAATCAACAATTAACATATATTCCTAATTAAAAACTGAGACTGTTATAAATAAACAGTCTCAGTTTTATTTTATAACAGACATACTAATATATATTTGACTATAAGCGATTTATTATTTTTTATCTTACTATATACGCTTTCGCGAAAGCGTATAAAACAATGGTCGTAATGTTTTAATAGATTTCTTTAAAATTTTATACATTTTTTCACGTTAACAATACTACTTATAAACTAACTTTATAGTTTAAACAGTATAATCATCATTTATTCACTAAACCTAAAAAATGAAAAAACACATTACACTATTTCTTAGTTTGTTTCTCATTGTTGGTGTTGCATTAGCACAAAACAAAGGAGATGTACAAAAAGGAAGAACCATACCTGTAGCAGAAATTCCTGTAGATCCTAATGTAAAAGTAGGTACCCTTTCTAACGGACTCACCTATTACATACGCAATAATGGAAAACCTGAAGACAAAGTCGAGTTACGTCTTGCTGTAAATGCTGGATCTATTATGGAAACAGAACGCCAGTTAGGACTTGCGCATTTTATGGAGCACATGAACTTTAATGGAACTAAGAACTTCCAAAAAAATGATTTAGTAGACTATCTACAAAGTATCGGTGTAAAGTTTGGAGCAGATTTGAATGCCTATACTAGTTTTGATGAGACCGTTTATATTCTTCCTATTCCAAGTGATGATCCTGAAAAATTAGAAAAAGGATTCCAAATTATAGAAGATTGGGCACACAACACAACACTTTCTGAAGAGGCTATCGATGGAGAACGTGGTGTTGTACTTGAAGAATTACGATTACGATTAGGTGCAGATGAACGTATGCAACGTGAGACCTTACCTAAAATCATGTATGGGTCAAAATATGCAGATCGCTTACCTATAGGAACGAAAGAAAATCTTGAAAACTTTAGTTATGATGATGTACGTAACTACTACAAAACATGGTACCGTCCAGAATTGATGGCAGTTGTTGCTGTGGGAGATCTTGATGTTGCTACCATGGAGCAAAAAATCAAAGATCATTTTGGTAAAATACCTGCGACTACAAATGGACAAAAGCGAGAGGAGTATCAACTTCCTAATCATGAAGAAACGCTTATTGCCATCGCATCAGATCCTGAAGCAGCTTTTAGTCGTGTAAATATCATGTATAAGGATCGCAAAAATGCAACACCATCTGTAACGATAGATGATTATAGAAATGGCCTTGTACGCAATCTTTTTTCGCAGCTTATTAATAATAGACTTGGAGAATTACGTAATAGTGCAAATCCACCCTTTGTTTTTGGATTTTCATTCTATGGAGGTACGTTTGCAAGAACCAAAAATGCTTACCAATCTATAGCGCAAACCAGTGCCGAAGGACAACTAGATGGTCTAAAAGCATTACTGATGGAAAATGAGCGCGTAAAGCGTTATGGTTTCCAACAAGGAGAATTAGATCGTGCTAAGAAAAGTATCATTGCTCGACTAGAAAAATCATATAATGACCGTGACAAATTAGAAAGTGGGCGTATTGTAGGTCAGTATGTAAGTAATTATTTAGACAAACAACCTATTCCTGGAATAGAGTGGCAATTTGAGACCACAAAAAGATTACTAGATGGGATTGAAATTGAAGAAGTAAGTAAACTTATTAATGCGTTTATTCATAATGACAACCGTGTCATCACACTTACAGGACCAGAAAAAGAAGGACTTACACAAGTAACCGAAGACCAAGTACTCGCTCTTATAAAAGAAGTAGAAGGCGCAAATATTAAACCATATGAAGATGAAGCAGTACGTGAGTCTTTAATCGAAAAATTACCTGCTGCAGGAACGATCGTTTCTACAACAAAAGATGATGCTTTAGGCACTACCACAATGACACTTTCTAATGGCGCTACTGTTACCATTAAAAAGACCGATTTTAAAAATGACGAAGTACTTTTCCAAGCGTTTAGCTTTGGAGGTACTAGCTTATATTCTGACGAAGAGCTAATCGCAACAAGTTTTGCAAATGGAGGTATTACACAAGCAGGAATAGGTGGTTTATCTCTTACAGATATGACTAAGTTTATGAGTGGTAAAATTGCAAATGTGTCTCCATTTTTATCAAATTCGGCAGAGAACTTTAGAGGATCGGCTGCACCTAAAGATTTGGAAGTATTATTCCAAATGGTACACTTATATTTTACAGATATAAATAAAGATAATGAAGCCTACCAATCGTTTGTGTCAAAGCAAAAAAGCTTCTTAGGAAACCTAATGGCAAATCCTAATTTCTATTTTCAAGATAAATTAGGATCAAAACGTAATGAAGGAAACCCTCGTTATTCTGGTTTTCCTACACCTGAAAAATATGATGCCGCCGATTATGATTTGGCTTATAAAAAATTCAAAGAACGTTATGCAGATGCGGGAGATTTCCATTTTTACTTTGTAGGTAATGTAGATGAGGCTCAAGTGGCCGCTTTCGCGAAAGCGTATATAGCATCTTTACCAGGTCTTAATAGTAACGAAAAGTATATCCCAACAAAGTTTAGAGAAAAAGACACCTATGAGAAATTTGTCGTAAACAGAGGGACAGATCCAAAGAGTAATGTGAGTATTTTATGGAGAGAAGAAACTACCTATGACAGAAAAACGGAACTTGCTGCTATGGCTCTTGGGGAGGTACTTACGATCAAACTCGTAGAAAAGCTTCGTGAGGAAGAAGGAGGTGTATATGGTGTTGGCGCACGAGGAAGCCTTAGCAAAATCACATTTACCGATTTTGATTTCTCCATCTCTTTCCCTTGTGGTCCTGAAAATGTAGATAAGCTTGTTGCTGCTTCACTTGCAGAGGTTGAGAAAATTAAAAAAGAAGGGGTTACGGCTGAAGATCTTGCTAAGGTGAAAGAAACGTATTTAGTTGCCCGTAAAGAGCAGGTAAAAACCAATCGTTTCTGGCTTACCAATCTTGTCAACTTAAGACAACAAGATCGTGATGCTACATTTATCTCAGATTATGAAAAAAGAGTAGCTGATCTTACAGCAAAAGATATTCAGAATGTAGCACAGAAGTTTCTTGATGAAAATTACTTCTTAGCAATTCTTATGCCTGAAGAAAAATAATAGCTGATAAACATCTAGATAAAAAGGCCTTACGTTATGTAAAGCCTTTTTTATGTTTAAAATTGACCCTAAATATGCCAAGTATGCCCATTAACGGGTATTTTGAGGTGTATAAAGTTTGTCTATATTGCGGTAAACAATCCTATAAAATGAAAACATTCATTACTATTCTCATCGTAATTATTAGTACAATCCCTATGGCCTCACAAAATACATGTATGTATGGTAGTGAATCACACACAGAAGGAGAACCTGGACAAAAAGGCCTTCAGAATGCTGTTGATACAATGGTAAAAAAATTATATATGAATACCCCTATTACGTTAACAACAACAGATACAGGATTACCATCTGCTATTGCTAAAGATGGTGCGTATTTTATAAACTATTCAAGTGCAACATTGAATGCACTTTTAGATGAAGATCCTAATTTATGGTTTCCTGTGTTTACACATCTAGTAGGTCATATAAAATCTGTAGATATGACTCGTACACCATTTTTTCCTGCAAAAGACACAAAAAAAGAACATCCTGATGACCCAGAGTTTCTCCAAAGAAGAGAACGCTGGGCCGACAGGTACGCTGGCAAACTATTTTCTAAAGAGCCAGGTATGTCTTTTGAAGAATCTTTACGATTATATAAATTATCTTTAAAACATCTTGGTGGTCATACAGAAATTTGGTCTAATCAAGAACGCTTAGAGCATTTTACGCAAGGGTATAATGGAGATTATTAACGCTATCTAACTAGAAACAAAAAGGCTTTCTATCATAGAAAGCCTTTTTTGATTGGTTTGGATTTGTTAGAAAACCCACTTACTCTGTAATAGGTGTTACTGTGTATCCCGCTTTACGTAATAAATTAATTACGCCTTGATCTCCTCCTAAATGTCCTGCGCCTACACCATAAAATACTTTCTGATTTTTTGATAGCTCTCCTATTTTACCGATCCAATTGTTATTACGATTATCTAATAGTGCTTTCTTAAACTCAGGGTCTTCTTTAAATGACTCGTCCATTGTTGCATGCAAACCTTCAATATCTTCATTTTTATATTGAGTGATCATTGCATCAAATTCCTTAGTCATTTTTTCAGGTTTCTGTAAGTATTCTATAATTTGATCTATTTGTTCTTCATAAGGAGTTGTTTCAAAAACACTTACTTGAAATTCTGGTGTTTCTAATCCTAAAACTTCTTTCTGCCCTTCTTTAGATCGCTTAATAATTTCTGCCTCATAGCTTGCTGTTTGCTTGCCCATCATGGTGATTGTAATCATAGAAGTAATTGTGAAAGGCTTAAAACTATTAAAGGCAGCCATCCCAACACCCATATGCTCGGTAAGATAAGTGTCTAAAATCTCATACTCTTTTTCATCCATATAAGAACTTAACTTCTTACCTTCTTCTAGTTGCGCAAGCGTTTGCATACTCCCCATCATTTGTGGGTCATCCATATCCAGTTCTAAAACTGTAATATCGGTGTCTTTCATTGCCTTGTCCACTTTGTCTTTAAATTCAAAATCATCTTGCGGCATCAAATGAAACGTTCCAAATACATAGGAAGGTTTGATTCCGTTTCCTTCTACTTTCCATAATAAACTAGATTCTTCTTGAGCGATTAGCGAAAATGTACTAAGTACTAATGCTACAAATGCCTTTATTGTGTTTTTCATCTATTTTTTGTTTTCTAAAACTAATAATTCATATTTGATCTTATAAGTGTATCTAGTTATAAAATTGTTACAATAAATTACCTAAACCCTTATTATCATTATAATGGCGGGTAAATGACGGGTGAAATTCAACATAAAAAGTGAAACAATTATGAATCTCAATGTACTATTGTAGTGTGAAACTTCTTGTATATTGAGGCGCCCATCATACAAGGCAAATTTATTATAATGAAACAACCAGAATTAGGACGTAAAATAGTAGAGCTACGTCAACAAAAAGGATATACCCAAGAAGAACTTGTAGAACAATGCAACATAAGTGTACGAACAATTCAACGCATAGAGGCAGGAGAAGTATCTCCTAGAGCATATACCATAAAAACCATACTCGCTGCCTTGGATAGAGATCTAGATGACTTACAACAAGACTCTCTATTTGAAACAAAAGTAAAAGAAGCAATGCTTCTTGAAATAGACCCTAGTAAAGATGTCTCGTTTATCTTTACTCAATTACATATAGGATGGATTGCGGGGATCTTAAGTATGATTGCTTTTATTTTTGAAGCAATAGATGATTGGTATTATGTAATAAATTACTCATATTATTTTGGCAAATCATATACAATCATATTAGGAGTTATATCTATAATACTATTCTCAATCTATATGAGGTCTTTTGTACTCATTGGTAATTTGTTTAAAAATACCTTCCTAAAACTAACGGCTATTCTATTTATTGTTATCAATGCAATCGTCGCTATATTTGGACTTATAGATTTAGACTTTACTATTCTTCCTATGGAAGGTTATGGCATTTTATATTGCGTGCTTATAGGTACCATGTATCTTTTCTTTGGGCTGGCCATATATAAACTTAAAGGCCTTGGACAATTGCCTATAGCAGCAGGCATAATGCAAATTATTATAGGAGCCATGTTATTAAGTATTTTTCTAGCTATTGTAGGGGGTCCTGCAAGTATTCTGACTCAAGGACTTAATGTCGCTATTATTTTAAAAGCTATAGAAATTATCAAATCGCAGATTAAGGAGTAATACAGGTTTGGAAAGAAGGTAAAATTGCAGCTATATAATATGGGAAAATATAAGCCGAGGGAAATATACATAACCCTCGGCTAAAGAACCATCAGTTTTTTTCGTACTCAATTTTATCTCACTAAAACAAATATGATAATTACGTGATGATTTTACAATAACGTAACTCGTCTAATTTAAAAACCAAACAAGATAGATATTAGTATTTTAAAATCATTTTTGATGCGATTCTCTTATTTTTAAGATGCAAATATACTCATAATATGAACATTATAAACGTTCATTTTTTCGCATTAGTATGCTAATGAGGCACAAGCGGACTATCAAATTATTGCTTAACGTATTTTCGAGTTACTATTATTTCTCCAATCTTAATTTTAGCAAAATATATTCCTTTACGCCAGGCGCTTGTTTTTATCGTTGATAAAAGATTTCTATTTTGAATCATTCCTTTTGTTGTTTGTACTAATTGTCCCGAGGTATCATATACATTAATCATATATTTTTGAGCATCTATAAACTCACCCTGAATGGTTATAGAATCGTTTTGGGGGTTTGAAAATAATTGTATGGAGGTATTCGCTTTCGCGAAAGCGTCCACACCCAAACTCACATTTTGAATAATACGCAAATTTGAAGTACCCGCATCAGATATATAGATGCGATCATTGGTGTCATCTCCTAAAATGCCATTTGGGAAATTAAAGGTGGCCGTAGCTATATCTCCATCTGTATTTCCAAGTGTACTCCCTGAAAATAGAACGACTTCTCCAGTTTCTGGATCGATTCTATAAATACGATGCTCTCCTATTTGAGTGCCGTATAAAAAATCTCCTTTTGAAGTAAGAAATCCTAATACATTATTTTGAGCGGCACCTGCTGGTAATTGAGCAATCTCAGTCAAGGTGTCATCACTTTCCAATCTAAATATCTTCCGATTATTATAATTAGAAATATATGTTTGATCTCCTACAAACGCAATTCCAGAAGGGCCATTAAGAGGCGCTCCTTGAATAAGGATTTCAGTTTCATTTGTTTCTGGATCTAATACATTTAAGCTGCTTTGATTATAAGAAACCCATAAAACCCTATCATTCTGTGTGTCATATTTTACACCTGTTGGATTGTTAAGGTTTGTCACGGTATCAAGTAAACTTCCATTTGTATTATAAATATGTATGGTCGCTCCACCTGCTTCACAGATATAAATACGGTCATCGTCTGTAACTCCGATTCCATTTGGGTTTGTAAATCCTGTCGCAAAAGTGGTAACATTTCCCGTAGAGAATTCATATTTAAAGACTTCATTCCCTTGAAAATTGGAGCAATACACATCTCCATTGGATGTGATACCAAATCCATCATAAAAAATACCTTCGGTAACTGTTGTCACGGTTTGTGCACGTATTATAATCGTTAATAATAGCATGCACCAAATAGTAATTGTTTTCATAAACTGTTCGATTTTTAAATTGATATAGTTCAAATTAAAAACCAATCACTCGCATCTGCGACAGTATGGGTACAAAAAGACATCTCTACGCTACTTTCTTACTCTTTATATAAGCGCTAGGAGTCTGTGAAGTGACTTGTTTAAAGGCTTTATTGAATGTTGACTTCGAATTAAACCCTGCATCAAAAGCAATAGCCAATAAGGTTTGTTTACGATGTAACTCCCGATCAATACTTTCTAAGATATCTTGTACTCGGTGTGTATTTATATAATCGTAAAAAGATTTTTGATATACTTGATTTAATAACCATGACAAATTATTAGGAGTCGTATTCAGTTTTTCTGCAAGTGCTTTAAGAGATAAATCTGACGCTTTATAGATTTCTTCTTCTTGAATAAAGAAATTTAATCGTTTTTGTAATCGTTGTATTTCGTCAGGTTTAAGACGTGCCTTTTCTTCTTTAATTTTAGGACGCAAAGGCATTCTAAAAATTTCTGGTTGACGTAAACTATAATACCCAATAACATAAATAAACAACGGTATAGAAATCCATACCAATGGATAATTAAGTACTGTACTAATTTCAGAAAATTTAAATATTCCACTAATAAAGCTAATGAGCCATAACACTGTAAATAAAATAATAGTTACTAGTACATATCGTATATAACGTCGTACGGCTAATATATAAGAGACTTGATACTCCATCATCTTCTTATGTTTCCGAAACAATCTAATAGAAGCAATCGTGTATACTACAAAACTTACAATCCCGATGAGCTCTGAAAAAAACCAGAAATACGGTAAAAATTGTATTTCTTTAATATATATCATTACGTTTTCTGGAGCTATATAAATACCTATTGTAATACAAATATGTATACAGGCAATCAAATAGTGCCAAAAAGAAAGTTTAAAAACTGGTGTTTCCTGAAAAAGAAGACGCCGTATATAACAGTAAATAAGAGGTCCAAATAAAAAGATAGTGACATCTACTATTCCAGCTACATAGTTCACCCATAGCGCTTCTATTCTATATGCCATCACACGTCCAAAAAGCATTATTACAGCAATTCCTATGGTGATAGATAGTACATCGTTTGCTACTTTATTACGATTATCTATAAAGCGTAATGTGATTGCCAGAAAAATTCCCTGACTCACTCCTAAAAAAAGAATAACATCTAGTAGTGTAAATGACATTTTTATAAATTTTTATTGGCCATTGTTAGTAATAAGATCAAGTGCAAAAGCTTTAACAACATCGTTTTTTGACATCCAATCTTCAAGCGATATCGTTACTGGATAATCTGGAATTGTACCTCTGCCTATATTCTTCGTGGGATCTACCGCATTTATATACTTATTTAGAGGAACTGTAATCGTTAATCCTCCCCCTATAATTACTTGTGGCATCAGTCCGCTAGTATTTCCTTGATATCCTCCGGCGCTTTCTTCTCCTATAACTTTGGCCTTTTTATTATCTGAAAGTATAGCAATAAAATCTGCTGCAGAAGACATACAAAATCCGTTAGTAAGCAAATACGTATTACCTTTATAGTTATGTTTTGCAGGTTTTTGAGGTTTATAGTACTTAAACTCTTTGGTTAATAAGGCACCTTTCCAGAGGTATGTAGAATCTTTTTTTTCTGGCTTGCTATAAAATAGTTTTGCTGCTCCTTTACTTACATCCTTTGCAATACTTTCTGTGACCTCTATGCGATCCCAATACCTGAATTCCTCTTCAAAGAAATAAGAAGCAAGCAAAGCCGCATAACTATCGGTTCCTCCTGTGTTGTATCTTAAATCAACAATCAAATTTTCTGTATTTTGATCTTCTAAGGTTTTAAAAACATCTTTTATAAAACCTTTAAAATTTTGTCCATTCGCCTTAATAAGTGTTTTTGCAAATGTTTGAATCTTTAAGACTCCCACACCATCTTTAATTTCAAAAGAAAGTTGTTCTTTATTTGTTGATGCAAATTTTTCATAAGAAGGGAAAACTTCAGGAGTAATGCCTTTTGTTTTGTATTCCTGTACGTTGTTTTCTGATGCAATTTTAAGGGTAAATGTATCTGTCATTTCAATCATACTCTGATACCAAAATGGAAATCTCAAATTGAGTGCTAATATTTTTTCGGTTTTATTATACCCATCTGAAGGAATCGCCTTCATCAATGTTTTTATAATAGATGTGATAGGTTTTCCATTAATAGAAAGGAGTTCTCCTTTTATAGGAATAGCTATATTTTCAGAATGATTTTTTGTAATAAATACTTTTCTATTTTCATCTATATAAATTTCTATTGGAATATACGTTTTTGTTGCTTCCATTGCTTTTTCATACGCTTCTGGAAGTACCATGGTTGTATGCAAACATCCTATTTGCGCAATCAACGGTTTTACTTTTCTATAAAAATCTAACGTATTGAGAGGATCGGTAACGGTTTGTAAAGTAGAATCAATAATCACATCAAAACGCTTTTTAGGTGTATACCAATAAAACCCAGGATGTCCTCCTGCCATTCCATCTAGCAAATCTCTTGTCCACTTTTTGATACTATCCTGATGATACTTTTTTCCAAAGTTTACCTCCTGATTTTCTTGAGAAAAAAGAGGTTGGATACATATAATACAAATAATAAATAGAAGTAATTTACTACGCATAAAATCTGATTGATATATTAGAGTTGGAAAAGTAAGTAATCAAAGATAACTAGTCTTTATGCTTAACAAAACTATAAGGCTGTATTAACAGAACTATAGGTCTGTTTGGGTACACTCATACCTTATACACATATGATGATGCTTATATACGCTTTAACGCTTCGCTCTCCCTACGGTCGTGAATCTCACAAGCTCGATTTCGCGAAAGCGTATACATCAACTAATTTCTCAAAATAGACACACCTATTTCAATCCTCATAGCAAATCTTCAATGCATAATTTGGGTATACGTTGATTATTGCTTTATAAATAGAAGCTGACCTACGTGATCGCCGTCACAATCATTTCCTGTAAAATCAATAATAAAGTTTCCGTTTGCATCGATCATACCGTCACCAGAAAAGTTGCCTTCACAGTCTACAATAGTATCTGTAAATATAAAAGAGGTAATGGTGTCTCCATCAAGGTTGATAATCATAGTGCCATCATTAGCATTGGTACTACAGCATGAAGTATAGTTAGGAGTTGCAAAAAACTCAGCATTAATACGGTTTGGGTTTGATGCGCTTTCAACAAATCTTGCTGAAATGGCAAAATCTGTATAGGTGATGGTGGGTGTTACAGAATTCCAAGTACCTAGATAATTTCCTGTGAAAGATGCTTCTACAGGATCTTCTTCCATTTGTTGGGGTTCATCATTGTTATTATCATCTGAGCTGCAGCTAAATAGGCATATGCATAGACAGATTATCCATGTAAAATGTGTTAGATGTGTTTTCATTTTCTGATTGTTTAGTTAATTAAAGTAAATACTGACTAAACAAATATTTTGGCTAAGGTGTGCCCTTTGAGAATAGTAAATATACAGATTTACTATTTAACCCACATTATGTAACAGAAAATCTATTGTATAATGTGGGTTAAAAATGATAAAAAGCATCTTCAAAATGTTTTAATGATTCTTCTTTTGCGTTTTTTAGAATAGCAATAATATCAAAACGCACCTCAACATCAAGATCGTTTGAAATCACATATTCATTGGTGGCTTTTACAATATTCTTGATTTTACTCTGCGTGATAAAACTCTGTGGATCTCCAAAAAAATCTGAATTTCTGGTTTTCACCTCTACAACAACCAGTGTGCCTTTCTCTTTCTGACAGATAATATCCAGCTCTGCTTTGTTATAAAACCAATTACGCTCTAAGATGGTATATCCATGTTTAATTAGATATAAAGTAGCGTATTCTTCTCCCCATTCACCGAGTTCGTTGTGTGTCATTTAAAATTCATTTCAATTTCCACGAAGGTGGAAATCTTTTGGTTATGATTCCTTTTTCATATCTGGCTGTCCATTCACCTTAAACTCAAAAATATCAGGACGTGCATAATGACCTATGGTATCAAAATCAAGTTTGCTTCGTGTGATTTCGTTAAAATCTATCGTAGCAGTAAGTGCTCCAGCTTTATCAAAAAGAGGCCCCGCGAGTACTTCACCATTAGGTGCCACAATCACACTACCGCCTCGACACATCATCTCAGGTTCATCTTGAGCTAGCGCTTGGTGTTTTTCTGAGTACATCGACTTGGTAAAAAACTGATTGCAACCTAGCACAAAACAACGACCTTCCAATGCGATATGCTTCATCGTTGCTGTCCAATTATCTCGTGAATCGGCAGTGGGGGCAATATAGATTTCTACACCTTGTTTATACATCGCCATGCGAGCTTCAGGCATGTAATTTTCCCAGCAAATGAGTCCGCCGAGTTTCCCAATATCTGTATGAAAAGTAACGAGCCCTTCGCCTCCTGCTTCTCCCCAAATAATTCGTTCAAATCCTGTGGGTTTTATTTTACGATGCACGCCTAATAATCCTACTTTAGGAGAGATATACAGCATACTGCAATAGAGTGTTCCATTCATCGCCTTTCGTTCGGTCACCCCTAAAACGAGATAAACGTTTTGCTCCTTAGCGAGTTGTTCCATACGAGAGAGGTCATCACTTTCTAGATTAAAACTATTTTCATAATACTCGGCATACAAATCTCTTCCTGCTTCGGTACGGCTTCCTACTTTGGTTCCAAACATAAATCCGCGAGGATAGCCTGGGACAAAAGATTCTGGGAATACAATGAGTTCGCTTCCCGTTGCTGCATGTTTCTGGGTGAGTTGCTCTACTTTTTGAAGGGTAGCTTCTTTATCAAAAAATACAGGACTGTCCTGAATAAGGGTTACCTTAACTTTCATATTTATTGACTATAATAAGTACTTCTTAAAGAATCTACTTTCTTTTTAAGTCCCCAAGGAGGTAATCCTACAGAAATACGTCGTTTATCAAGATTTTTAAAATCTTTTATTTGAGAAACATCTACATTGTCATATATACCATATGTAAAGCTATCTTTTTCTTTTAAATCTTTTCTATCTACTATATAGCCGACATATCCTGGAGGTGCAATTCCTTTTCTAGTGCTCTCAATTAATAGTGGCGAAAAATAATCAGGTTCAAAAAAATGCATTAGTAGTATAATTATATCTACATTTTCTCCCATCTTAGATTTTCCAACTAATCCAGCATGTGGATATCCATATTCTTTAAAAATCTCTTTTATTCGTTTCTTATGCATATCATTCACTCGGCGAACTTTATCATAATCTACAGGTTCCTGAAGTACTTGTTGATCTAAATTATTCATAGCAATAAGTTCTTCTCGGAGTTCTTTATTAATTCTTTCTTCATACTCAGCAGCAAGCCGATTTGCATTTCTTTCTAGATATTTCCATTCTTCATACTCATGCAGAATGTTATACGCATCATTATTTATAAATGAGTCAAAAGACATTCCTTCTTTAAGCATCCGTTCAATATAAGGAAATGCTGCTTGTGGCTTCCCTACTTTAATGCTGAGTTTCGCCATCATTTCAGGTTCTCTTATAATAGACTGATTCAAGAGTCCGCAGCGGTTTTTAACTTTTTTGAGTATATCGTACGCCTCCTGATAGTCTTGTTCCCAATATGCTAATTCAGCTTTGTATACATCTTGATAATAATCTTCTATATAATCACAAGGTTCTTTTTCCTGACATGACAAACAAAATAAAACACATACTAATACAAATCTATACATACGTCAATGCACAATTAGTTTTGGTTACTTCTAGCGTTACAGTAGCTCCCATCATCAAGGCTCGGTTATCATCTACATGACCTGCAGGAAAATCAAAAGCAACGGGATATTCGCATTCTCCGATGGCATCTATTACAATTTCCTGAGCTGTTTTTCCAAACGGAATTCGATTGTCATGCATTTTAGTCATTCCACCTACAATGAGCCCTGCCAAATTATCGAGCATCTTGTTGCGTTTTAGATTCATCACCATACGATCTATATGATACAGATATTCATCCAGATCTTCAATAAATAACACCTTTCCCTCGGTATCTAACCCAGAATTACTTCCGCACATAGAATACAACATGGATAGGTTTCCGCCTACCAATATTCCATTGGCAGTTCCTTGTCTATTTAGTTGATGAGTGGTCTCATACTGAATATGAGGTTGCTCTCCAAAAAGGGATTGTTTTAAAGACGCTTTCGCGAAAGCGGTATTATCTTCCACACTTACAGGCATGGTACCGTGAATGGTTTTGAAACCTATTTTATGCAAGTGATTGTGAAAAACCGTCACGTCAGAATAGCCTACAATCCACTTAGGATATTTTACAAATTTGTAGAAATCAATCTGATCTATAATACGTACAGAACCATACCCGCCACGTGCACACCAAATCGCTTTAATTTCTGGATTATCAAGCATTTCTTGAAAATCCTGAGCCCGTTCATAGTCGGTGCCTGCATATTGATGATCTGAAGCACCAATGGTTTTTCCAATCACAGGTACGAGTCCCCAACCTTTAATAAGTTGAAGTCCCTCTTCAAGTTCTTCTAAAGAGATTTTACGTGCCGTTGCGACGATCGCTATACGATCTCCTTTTTTAAGAAATGGTGGTGTGATCAATGTCATTGGGTTTTAAAATGACAAGTTACTATATTTATCAATATCTGAATAACCAAAAATCGTCAATACTCATAAATGAATACTGACGATTTAAAAAAGGAAAACATTATATAAACTTATTAATTTCCTCTCTCTACTTTTTTAGATTATTCTAACGATAAGAAGTAGAAATACCCCCATTTATTATTGTCACTGTATTTCTTAAATCCATAGCCTTTTACCATTCGTATATTTCCGCCATCATCTCCCAGCCAAAATGTATGATCACTCCCAGGTATATTCTTACGCCCATCTGCTGCGTCAGAAAATGAAGATGCTGATCGCTTAAACTCTAAGTATTCTAGAATAGGTTTCAAATCTATTTTATCAATATCCGCAAGAGGATCTTGTGCGTTTGAAATGGAACGCATTTTTTTATAATCCAAGTTAAAATACAGTTCTGGGTTGTCATAGTATCCTACACCAGATACTGTATACACAAGATCACGTTCAAATACCTCATGTACTGCTACGTTACGATTTTCTTTCCATGTTATGTTTTTAGTGTCTTTATAAATATCTTTCTTAAAAAGCCTTCCAATATCATCTTTTCCTTCTAGATTAAGGATCACTTTTCCTTTTTCTTCCCCATGTAAAAGCCCCGTATTCTCATAATTCTTTATACTTATAAGGGTGATTTTGAGTTTTTTTCTATGAGTAGCACCTCTAAACGTTTTTTTAGATTTTCCGGGTATGGTAGCAGTACCATACATTCCATTTTTCCAATTAAATTCTAATGTGTAAGGTGCTGAAGTATTGATTTGATCTTCATCAGTGCTTATAAGTCCACTAAATCTAATCTTTCCTGGTACTCCTCCAACATGCCCGTATACATAATATTCCTTTCCGTCTGCATATAGAAAACCTCCCACTTTACCACTTTCATTATGGATGAGTTCAAAGGTTCCTAGGTCTGTCTCAAAAGTATTCCATAAAAACAAACCATTAAGTTTAGTGTCGTTTAAGAAATTACCGTCCCAGTCTCCAGTCCATTTGTTGGGAGGTAAGTTATCTTCATCAAATTTCCATTTGCCATCCCATTTTTTATTATTTATGTGTGTGTATCCTACTTTTCCTTTTGCATTCCCATTTGTAAAACTTCCTGTGTAAATGGTTGCTCTCCCTGAGATAGAGAAAGAAGAAAGCAGTATATACCCTTTCGTATTGTAAAGGCCTACCGCCTTTGATCCTGAACGACTAGAAATAAGATGGATATTCCCATGATCTGATGTGTATACACCATTTTTAAAACCTGTTGCATACGTAGTCATACTACTTAAAACTATGGTTACGATAATACATAGTATAGTTTTCATTCGTGTTTACTTTTAAATTAATATTCCTTTGGTATTCATCTCTGAACTCCTTTTTATGAAACATTTTTTTAAAAGGTTAACACCAAATTAAAAATAATTTGAGGTGGCGTGGCGTCCAAAAAGGACTTATGAGGCGTATATAGAAAAGACTGTTGTAACCATGTAATGGTTTTACACGTCATAAAATACTAAACAATTAAACCTTTTCGTTTTTTTTAAGTCAAAAGCTAACAAATTGTTTATTCGCAACGATTTACATACTTTTAGTATAACCAAACCCTCCTCATTATGGAAATTCTTACTTCTTGTAACCTTGCTTCCATTTCTCCTTATGAACCTAGTGACACTAATCCTTGGGATATTCAAAAGGTAAAACATGTCTATAGAAGGTTAGACTACGGCGCTACCGATGCTACCTTAAACATCGGTGTTCTAAGCACTCCCAGTGAACTTATTGACACCTTAATTCAGGAGGCAATAGACAAACCCAATCCTTCACAACCCGAATGGGCATTTTGGAATCTAAATAACTATACAGATTTCAATGAAGAAAACAACGGTCAGATTAGTGATTGGTATAGCCAGACATCTATAGATTTTATTAGTGGAAGTTTAAAAAATCGCTTGGCATTTTTCTGGTTTAATCATTTTGTCACACAACTAGAAGTCTATTTTTATGCGCCCTATTTATATCAATATTGGGATTTAATGCATACGCATGCATTAGGTAATTTTAGAGATTTTGTTAGTGCTGTGGGGAAGTCTTCAGCGATGTTACTTTTCTTAAATGGGTTTGAAAACACGAATAATAGCCCCAATGAAAACTATGCCCGTGAGTTATATGAGCTATTTACATTAGGAGAAAATAATGGATATACTCAAATGGATATTGAGGAAACCTCAAGAGCTCTTACAGGCTATAATCATTTTGGTGGCGGTGTTACTGGAAATCCTATCACGTTTGATGATTCTACGTTTGATGATTCTCTAAAAATTATTTTTGAACAAGAAGGAACTTGGGGATATGATGATGTAATTACTATTCTTTTTGAGCAAAAAGCAGATCTAATTGCACCTTTTATATGCGAAAAATTATATAATTACTTTGTAAGTCCTGATACCAATCAAGATATCGTAAATGAAATGGCCGCTACATTTCTAGCAAATGACTTTGAAATTGCACCTGTACTCACACAACTTTTTAAGAGCGAACATTTCTACGATATTGATGCTATTGGCCATGTGATAAAAAGCCCTTATGATCTTACCTCTACCTTTATAAGAGAAATTGGGTTACAATATGATAATACCGATAATCAGTTTAGTAATTTTATTATTTACCTGAATGATATTACGGGACAAGATATCTTTCAGCCTCCAGATGTAGCAGGATGGCAACGTAATCGTGACTGGATCAATAGTAGTACTATTTCTGGACGATGGGAAGGCATTCGGATCATACTTTATAATTTTTGGAATCTAGATCAAGAACAATTCAGAAATTTTGCAATTAATCTCTCTGGAGATAGTAATGATCCTGCACTTATCACACGGTCTATTATTGATTTCTTTATGTCTAGATCTTTACATACAGAAACCGATTATGATATTGCGACCACCGTTTTTAGATGGGAAATCCCAGACAACTATTATGACGATGGGATCTGGAACTTGGGATGGGACTCTGCGCCTTACCAAGTATTACTTCTGATGTTTCATATCAGTACAATGCCTGAATTTCAACTTAAATAGCCGCTATTATGTGTAATCACGACCACAATTCAAAAGACAACGCACAAAAGAAAGGGCAAAAGTTACAACAAGGCCCTTCAGCAAAAATCACAGATCAACATCATGATCAAGAACATTCTACCTGGAGTAGACGTTCCTTTATGCAAGCCCTCGGACTTGTAGGAACAGGATCTATCATGGTAGGTGGTGCTAACTTATCTGCTGCTGCGCCATCTAGGCTCACTACAGCATTAGCCGACGCCGATAGCGACCGTATTCTAGTATTAATACGACTTAAAGGAGGAAATGACGGTTTGAATACCATCGTTCCTATTTATGATTATGACTTTTATGCACAAAGTCGTCCTACCATACGTTACCAAGAAAACCAATTATATAACCTATCGTCAGATTTTGGCATCCCTCCATCTATGGATCCTTTACAATCTTTATGGGGAGATGGTCAGATGAAAGTAGTGCATGGTGTTGGATATCCAGATTCGAGTCTTTCTCACTTTAGAGGTTCAGATATTTGGGCATCTGCACAACCGGAAGAAGTAGATGACACAGGTGTTTTTGGACGTTATTTTGAAGATTTATTTCCTGACTTTTTAATTAATCCACCAGATATTCCACCCGCGATTCAAATAGGAAGTAGTGGGAATTTATTATTTGATGGAGACGATGCAAAATATGCCTTTTCTGTAGCCAATCCGCAACAACTGGAAAATATTGCCGAAAATGGTGTCCTTCATGATGTCATTAATATTCCTGATTGCACCTTTGGAGATCAGTTAGGTTTTATGCGTAGTGCGATTAATACGTCTTTTACGTATGCAGGTACGATCAATGAAGCCTATGAAAGTGCTTCGAATGATGTAGAATATGGCCAAGGACAACTGGCAAGACAACTGGCTATTGTGGCTAGAATGATCAAAGGCGGACTCGGAACACAAGTATATCTAGTCACCATAGGGAGTTTTGATACGCATGCGAATCAACTAGAACGACATGGAAATTTATTAAGTGACCTATCAAACTCTGTAAAGAATTTTTATGATGATCTTAATAGTACAGGCATGGGCGAGAATGTATTGTCTATGACTTTTTCTGAATTTGGACGTCGTATTGAAGAAA
This sequence comes from uncultured Dokdonia sp., assembly GCF_947492535.1. Classification (GTDB taxonomy): domain Bacteria; phylum Bacteroidota; class Bacteroidia; order Flavobacteriales; family Flavobacteriaceae; genus Dokdonia. Next base: position 144,809 of record NZ_CANLNH010000011.1, read on the forward strand.
ATGGTTCTAACGGAACTGATCATGGGACCGCTTCTCCTATCCTTATGTTTGGAGATGGTCTCAACGATCAAGGATTTGTAGGTACGCATCCCGATATTCAAAATCCAGATGAAACAGGAAATCCTGCCTTTACTACAGACTTTAGGCAGGTATATGCTACTGTACTAAAACAATGGTTATGTATTGATGAAAGTCTTGTAGATCAAATCTTATTTGGACAAACCTATGAACCGTTAGATTTAGGATTTAGTTGTAACACTTTAGGCGTTAATGATGCTGTAAATACAAGTGGTTTCTTGCATTTGGCAACCTACCAAGGCGACCAAACCTTTATTGAATACACCATGCCAACAACCGCCAGAGTCACGGTTTCGTTATTTAACTTACTCGGGCAAGAAGTAGGGAAATTAAAAGATGAGTTTAGTTTGGAAGGACCTCAACGTATTAATGTAAAACAATCGGTGCAGACCCGTTTACGTACAGGACAATATATCTATCGTATATCCTTTAATGGAAAGAGTTATAGTAAGTCTATTTTGGTGAGGTAATCCAACTCTGTCTAAGGTATCTCCTTCAATTAGTAGAGAAAATTATATCTACTATTGGGTAGGTTTTTTATACGCTTTCGCGAAAGCGTACTCATTATTTTTTGTTTCCCCAGCCCTGAAGGGAGCAAAAAATTAAATATGCAGTACATACAGAGAATATGTCCACCCTTTAGGGACGGGGGAAAGGCATTTTCGACTTTTATCGCTATTAAGATGTGTTGAAAATAGAGTATTACTCTAAAATAGACCACTACTCTATTTTTTAAAATATACTTTGCACATAAACACGAGGGCAGGGTAAAAAATTTCTTTATACGCTTTCACGAAAGTGAAGTTTATATTGAGCCTGCCGAAATACGAAAGCGTACCCTTTATCTATTTAAGTAGAAAACAACATACAAACTCTTATATTCAATACTACACAAACGCGTGTAGGGAAATGTTTTGGGTGTGTATGTAGATGAAAGACTCATTTGTAGTATAAGATGCTTTGGTAGCCGTTTGTTTTCTTATTTTTGTGCCTTTAAATCACACAGATGTCGCAAAGATACACTATTACAGCCGCTTTACCGTATACAAACGGTCCCATTCATATAGGTCACCTTGCAGGGGTTTATGTTCCTGCCGATATTTATGCGCGTTATTTACGTATGCAGGGAGCCGATGTTGCTTTTGTATGTGGAAGTGATGAACATGGTGTTCCAATTACCATCAAAGCCAAAAAAGAAGGGATTACACCTCAGGATGTAGTCGATAAATATCATGCGATTATCAAGCAATCCTTCCTTGATTTTGGAATTACGTTTGACAATTACTCACGTACTTCTGCTAAGATTCATCATGATACAGCATCCGACTTTTTTAAGACCATGTATGAGAAAGGGAAGTTTCTAGAAGAAACCAATGCCCAATTATATGATGCAGAAGCCAACCAATTTCTTGCCGATCGTTTTGTGACAGGGACCTGTCCTAAATGTGGATTTGAAGAAGCGTATGGAGATCAGTGTGAAAACTGTGGAACCTCTCATAATGCTACCGATTTAATCAATCCTAAAAGTGCGATTTCTGGAGCTGTACCATCACTTAAAGAAACTAAACACTGGTTTTTACCACTAGATCAATACGATGCATTCTTTAAAGAATGGATTTTAAAAGGACATAAAAAAGATTGGAAAACAAATGTATATGGACAATGTAAATCATGGATTGATGATGGGTTACGTCCTCGTGCCGTAACACGTGATCTCGATTGGGGAATTCCTGTGCCTGTAGAAGGCGCTGATGGAAAAGTACTCTATGTGTGGTTTGATGCACCTATTGGCTATATCTCTGCAACCAAAGAATGGGCGGCACGAGAAGGGAAAGATTGGGAGCCGTATTGGAAAGATAAAAACACTAAACTCCTTCACTTTATTGGGAAGGATAATATTGTGTTTCACTGTATTATTTTCCCTGCGATGTTAAAAGGACATGGCGATTATATCTTACCAGACAATGTGCCAGCTAATGAGTTTTTAAATCTAGAAGGTAACAAACTTTCTACCTCAAAAAACTGGGCCGTTTGGTTACACGAATATTTAGAAGATTTTCCAGATAAGCAAGATGTATTACGCTATGTATTAACAGCCAATGCACCTGAAGGAAAAGACAATGACTTTACGTGGAAGGACTTTCAACAACGTAATAATAGTGAACTCGTAGCCATTTTCGGAAACTTCATTAACCGTGTGGCTGTCCTCACAAAAAAATATTATGAGGGTGTAGTTCCTACACCTAATGCGTTTACTGACGTTGATCTAAAAACATTAGAAGAAGTACGTGCGTATCCTGCCGTAATAGGTAGTAGTGTGGAAAAATACCGCTTTCGCGAAAGCCAAAACAGTCTTATGAATCTTGCACGACTAGGAAACAAATACCTAGCCGATGCAGAACCTTGGAAAACCATCAAAACAGACGAAGAACGCACGAAAACAGTCATGTATGTTGCCCTTCAAATCGCAACTGCATTATCTGTACTTTCTGAACCGTTTTTACCATTTACAAGTGCTAAGCTTAAAAACATACTAAATGTCAGTTCGAGCGCAGTCGAGAACGCTTTAGGTTGGGAAAACATTTCTAGCTTCTCCCCTTATCAGGGGGAGATGTCTGCCGATAAGGCAGACAGAGGGGGTCTTTTACCTCCTGGACATACATGTGGAACTTCGGAACTTCTTTTCTCAAAAATAGAAGACGTCGATATCCAAAAGCAGTTAGATAAACTAGTAGCAAGTAAAAAAGCCAATGAAGCCGAAAATGCGGTTGCCGAGCCTCAAAAAGAGACTATTGGTTTTGATGATTTTACAAAAATCGATATGCGTGTGGGTACTATTCTAGAGGCCGAAAAAGTGCCTAAAACCAAAAAGCTAATGAAGCTTACCGTAGATACGGGCATTGATACACGTACCATTGTGTCTGGAATCGCCGAAAGCTTTACTGCCGAAGAAATTATAGGTAAAAAAGTAACCGTATTGGTAAATCTAGCGCCGCGTGCTTTACGTGGAGTAGAGAGTCAAGGAATGATCCTAATGACGGAAGACACCAATGGAAAACTCGTATTCTTAAATCCCGATACCGATGGGGTAAAAAATGGGGAGACAATTAATTAAATTCACTTTGTAACAACATCATTAACAATTACATAAATGAGCAAGTATCACCTTTATTTATGAAATCACTTATTTATTTTTTAATTATTTTTATAAGCTCAACTCTTTATAGTCAAGAGACTATTTTAAGTTTTCAGAATCTTGACATAAAAAAAATATCAAAAATGTAGAGAATTATTCTCTCTCTGATGAGAAGACAAACAATCTTGCTATAATTTTAGGTCAAAAAGATAAGATAACTGGATATTTATACAATTCCAACTTTGAAAAAATAGGAGAAGCTGCTGGAATAAGTCTTAAAAAAAAATATAGTGAAATTATAGGGTATAGTATTACTAATGAGTCTATATATACCCTAGTTTATAGTACAGATTCTGGTAAAAATTTTGAATATAGTACTATCAACTTTGAAACTGGAAAAATTGTATCTAATGAAATTGATTTCAAACTTGATGACGAATTTTACTTAGAAACCATTCATTATAAGAACAGGATGATCATGATGAGTGCAACTAAAAATGATCTACTTATATTAAGAGAGTTTACAGAAGATTTTACATTTGAAGAAATGTCTCCGTTTCGCTTAGATAACCCAAACGAGGATCATAAATTACTTACAAATCAATTTAGTTTTAATGCTTTTGACCCATTTAAAACAACCATATACGGAATAACTAAAATTGATAACAATGTCCCTAACACTATATCACACACCTCTAACAAAAGTAAACTATATCAAAAAGACGATAATATATATATTACTGTTGAGGATGAAAAATCAAAAAGAACTATTTTAAAAATCCTTAACCTTTCAGACCTTAAATTGATTACTAAAACTTTAAAATATCCAGAAGGAAAAAAAGAAAACTTTAAAAACTTCAATTCTTTTATATACGGGCAATACTTCTTCCATATTGCAAGTTCTGGAGATGAAATGATTTTTCAAGTTAAAAGCTTTGATAATTTAATTATTAAAGAATTTTATGTAGCTAAAGAAAGTACTATTGAATTTAAAAACTCTCCAATATTTCAAAGAGGCTCTACATATAGTTATGGCTCAGGAAAAAAAAACCTTAATACAACAAAGCAATTTTTAAGAAAAATTACTAGTAGTAATTTAGGAATTTCTGTATATCAAGAGAATAACAACTATCAAATTACTTTTGGAAGCAGTGAAGTGATTTTTAATAGTGGAAGGTTATCAAATTTTCAATCAAGAGGGACAACCTTTAATACACCTGGAGGTTCTGTATTTGTCCCATCATATAGTCCAACTTTTTCTTCTTTTAATAGTTATGGACGTTCAAAAGATGTATTTACAAATGGACTTTTTGATAATACGTTTAATCATATTGAAGGAGAAGTGCTTGAAAACAACATTTTTGATCGTATAAAAGAGTTTCAAGACGAACTAAAATGGGATACTGCAGAAGATGTTTTTATTCATAACGGTACAACCTATTTTAGCTATTGGAATACTAGGGAACAAACATATTTTTTGCTTCAGTTTTAATCCTGCAACACCTCTTTAATCCTAGAGATAAATACACCATTGCTCGTCCATGATTTTCCGAGGCTACAATGATTTAGGTGTTTCCAATTTCTGATAGTGAAAACACTAAGAGACTATAGTTAGTTTGATGTTATAACCCTTATGATTCAAAAGATTAAAATTCATGAATTTTAAGAAATAATTTTTGTTATTTAATAGAATAACAACTAGTTTTATTGATATAGCTTAACAAATATTCTTCTTTAAGTAGAAAATTGAATTATGAAAAAAATAAGTATTATTATACTCTTGCTTTCTAATCTTTTTGCAAAGTCGCAAGAAATAATAAACACTATAGATGTTAGTGATTTAAATGCTAAAAAAATTGAATTATTTAATGTTTTTAATAGCAATGATGATAAAAAGGTTGTTCATTTACTTAAACATAAGAGAGAATTACACGCCTCTCTTTATGATAAAAGACTAAACCCCATTGGTGAAAAAATATTTCTTGAAAAATTTAAAAATTACCGTGAATCAATCAGTGGTCATTCTAATAATGGGAACAGGTTTTCTATATATTTAAATGACGATCATGAAAAGTGGGCCGTTTTATCTCTCGATTTTGACACATACGAAGTATTGATCAAGGACTATGACATTAAATTACGATCTCAAGATTTTCTTAACAGTTTTTCTGTAAATGACTCCCATTATATAGTCACAATAAAAAAACATTCATCTATAGTTTTTATCCATAAGTTATATCCAGATGGAAGCTATACATCAACAGAGTATGACTTTTCTAGTGTAGATTTTTCTGGTGGTTTACGCTCTATCGGAAATCTTCACAAATTAATGAATGCTTCATCAGAAACTTTTCAAACAGATTTAATTAGAAATGATGTTCCTATATCCCTCAGGTCAACCAATGAAAAAGTAAAACTTTATGTAAATGAAAATAGTATTTCAATGACAATTGATAATTCTAGAGATTATACTTACATACTTCATTTGGACAAATACAATAGTGATAAAAAAAGTACTATAATTACTAAAGACAAAATGAAAGAACGTTCCTCTTTTGAGGATTCAAATTCGTTTATTTACGGCAATCATATTTTTAGCGTGAAATCTACTTTTGAAGAACTCAAATTTTCTGTTACTGATCTTTCTAATTTAAAAGTGGTAAAAACCTATTCGGCATTAAAAAATGACCCTATTAATTTTAAAAGCACAGCTATTCTAAATCAAAAGTCTGGAAACAAAAATACCAAACCAATAAATACCACAGAAGATTTTCTAGAAAAAATAACAAACTCTAAACCTGCAATAAGTGTTTATGAACAAAATAATAAACTTATTGTAACTATAGGCGCTTCAAAACAAGACAATAGTAAAGAAGAAGCATTAGCTGTTATATCTACATTAGTTGGAGGTTCTCTTGGAGCGGGTGCCGTTTATAGTTCAAACGCAAATGCCATTGATAATAATTTCCTTGATTATTCAAGAACTAAAACAACTCGATTCCAAACTGTCTTAGATAAAAATTTTAATCAAATTCAAGATATTGCTATAGAAGAAAATGTATTTGATAAAATTAAAAACTACGATCTTAACAATGATATTCAAGGCATGAAAGCTCTCTATAAGTTGAATGATACATTTTATTATAGTTTCATTGATGAGAATACAAATCAGATTAAAACTGTAGCATTTTTACAATAAAACTTTCTAACTAATCAAGTAACTCCTCTTTAATTCGAGAGATAAATACACCATTGCTCGTCCATGATTTTCCGAGACGTACAATGATGAGATCTTCATTGGGAGATACATATACTTGTTGTCCTAAAATACCAAGCGCATAAAAGTCGTCGCCACAGTCTTTACTATACCATTGGTATTGGTAACAATCATTTGCATTATTAGGGGTTACTAATTTTTCTACCCATGCCTTTGGTACAATTTGTTTGCCTTTGTACTCGCCTTTATGAATCATTAAACGTGCAATCTTAGCTAGGTCAATAGCGGTAGTATTCAAACAACAAAACGCTTTGGTATTTTTATTTTTCTCATCATCATAACTCCACGTAGCAGGATTTTCCATCTCTAAGGGAATCCATAGTTTTGCTTCTAGGTATTTCCCCAGTTGCATCTCGGTCACACGCTCTACAGCAATACCAAGCAAGGTCGTACACACACTTTGATACTCATGATGCGTTCCTGGTTCATAATTAAATTCCATCTTAGAAATCTGCTTGAGTTGCTTCTTCCCGTAATACAAACGACTTACCTCATCAAACGGACTACTATACGTCTCATCAAATTCCAATCCTGCACGCATATCAAGGAGATGTTCTAACGTGAGCCTTTTAAACATTGGATCAGCTTTATTGAGCTCTGGGATATACTTGGTAATTGGGTCGTGTACACTTTCTATTTTCCCTTCTTCTATAGCAATGCCCACCAACAAAGACGTCACCGATTTAGAGACCGAAAAGATATTAGAAATCGAATCCCGTTTATACCCTTCATAATAGTTTTCAAAGACAATTGCATCCTCTTTTATCACCAGAAAAGCTGTCGTTTCCGAATAGTCATCTAACACCTGATCCATCACATACCGTTGGCCTTTTACAGAAAAGGTAAGGGAATCCATTTTTCTAGAAGCATCAGAGTTACTCCCGTCTTTAAAATAAAACGTGTTTTCTCCTGTATTCACTTCGGTATATGGAAATATTTTATGATCATCGATATCGGCTTTGTAATACCTGATCATACGTCCATAATGACAGGATTGTAAACAGATCAGGAAAAGGAAAAAGATTATTTTTTTCATAGCTCGCTTGGTATTGATTCTGTACAAACATATTTCCTTTTCAGCGCGTAAACGTATAATATGCTAGGATTGTGGCGAAACCTCGCTTCTTTGGGGTGAGTTTTTTAGACAATCTAGAAAGGTATCATTTTAGAGAAGTTTCCATAATTATATTCGAAGCATCTTTTATTAATTAACGTGAATTCGGTATTAGTTTTTCTTCTTTTTCTCAAGTATAACAAGGAGTTTTCGTTAAAAATTTTTGAAGCCTTGGAAAAAATTTAGGAAATTCCTTGTGGTTTTTCGCTTCAAGCGAAAAAATACCTAAGAAAAAGCGTCTTTTCTTTTGGTTCTGTTTTCTTTGGACGAGCAAAGAAAATGAACAAACATGTTTATTATGAGTTAATTAAGTGAATTCTAGCATAATCATACTAAAGATGGACTAATTATTTGCGTCAATCCCGTTAATTATTCTTCTTAAAGTTAAATTCTCGACTGCACTCGAACGGACAGAACTTCCTTTTTTAAAGCAATCAATACATCTTTATTTTAATTACTTTTGAATTCGTTTATATATTCATCACGCATATTATGTCCAAATTTTTACATCTAGCTATATATTTTCTATCAATTATTGGATGTATAAAAGAAACACAAGGCACAAAATTATCATCCGGTTTTTACTTTATTGATGATACAAAAGGTGTAGAACGTATACTAGAAGATACTCAGGAACATTTCTTTATTTCGCCAACAGCCATTACGTCTATTTCTACAATAGCAAGCGTAAAAACAGAAGTTATAAAAACGAAAGTGTTTAAGAAAACAGAAAAAAAGTACGGATTACGTTTCCAATTAAATGATCAAGGCAAAAAAGCCATGCGAGTAGCGTCTAAAAAAGCTTTTGAAGCTAAACAACGTATCGCTTTAATTATTGATAATAACCTAGTACTCGCGCCTTATATGTACTATGAAATCATTGACGGTTTCTTTTTTATTCAAATAGACCTTCCCAAAGAAGAAGTGAAAGCAATAGAAAAACGTATTAAAACCGCCATGAGAATCCAGAATTAACGGCTGTCCTTTTAAAATACTAACTCCATTTCGTTATTTTTGAATGTATCTAAAAAATGAGTCCTTGTTATACTACATTCAAAAACACACCCAACTTCCTGAATCAGGTATTAAAAACACCCTAAAATTACTTGCCGAAGATTGCACATTACCCTTTATAGCTCGGTATCGTAAAGAAGTCACAGGAAATCTTGATGAAGTAGAGATCGGACAGATTATTTCTTTTAAAGAACAGTTTGAAACCCTTGAAAAACGAAAAACAGCGATCTTAAAAGCAATAGAAGAGCAAGGCCTATTGACAGACGAATTACGTGCTAAAATAAACTCTGCACAAGATCTTACAACGGTAGAAGACATCTACCTTCCGTATAAGAAGAAGCGTAAAACCAAAGCAGAAACGGCACGTAAAAACGGACTAGAACCCCTGGCAAAGATGATCATGAGTCAGAATGCGCGTGATGTAGAAGGGTTAGCGCATCGATATACAAACAATGAAGTCCCTTCTGCTGAAGATGCCTTAGAAGGCGCACGCCATATCATTGCCGAGTGGATTAATGAACGTGCTGATATCCGATCAGGAATCAGATATCAATTAGAGCGTTTTGCCATGATCGAAACCAAGGTGGTCAAAGCCAAAGAAAATGACGAAAAAGCACAAAAATTTAGAGATTATTTCAATTGGTCAGAATCCTTAAGCAGGTGTCCTTCGCATCGTTTATTGGCTATTCTACGAGCGGAATCAGAAAGTTTTATCCGCGTTAAAATTACGATTGATGATGAGCGTGCCTTAGAAAAAATAGAACGCAAGATCATCAGATCACATAATGAATGTGCTGCACAAATCGAACTCGCAATCAAAGATGCGTACAAGCGTTTGTTACTACCGTCATTATCAAACGAAGCCTTATCTGAAGCCAAAAAGAAAGCCGATGAAACCGCCATTCAAGTATTTGCGAAAAATTTGCAACAACTTCTTCTCGGTGCGCCGCTTGGTGAAAAACGTATTCTTGCGATTGATCCTGGATTTAGAACGGGATGTAAAGTCGTTTGTTTGGATGCACAAGGCACCTTATTACATAATGAAACTATCTATCCACATGCACCCAAAAATGATGACAAAGGTGCTATTAAGAAGATAAGTTCGCTTACAGATGCCTATAAAATTGAGGCGATTGCGATTGGAAATGGTACCGCTTCTCGCGAAACCGAACGCCTCATCAAACGCATTCATTTTAAAAATGAGATGCAGGTATTTGTTGTGAGTGAAGCAGGTGCTTCGATTTATTCGGCGTCTAAAATTGCCAGAGATGAATTTCCCAATTATGATGTCACGGTACGTGGTGCGGTTTCCATTGGAAGGCGTTTGGCAGATCCGTTAGCCGAGCTCGTAAAGATCGATGCTAAATCTATCGGTGTAGGGCAATACCAGCACGATGTTGATCAGACAGCACTTAAGAATAGCTTAGATCGTGTGGTGGAGACTTGTGTAAATCGTGTGGGTGTTAATATCAATACCGCAAGTGCTCCCTTACTGAGTTACGTATCGGGAATTGGACCCAAATTGGCAGAAGGGATTATACGCTTTCGCGAAAGCGAGGGCTCATTTACGACCAGAACTGCCATAAAGAAAGTACCTCGTCTAGGAGGAAAAGCTTTTGAGCAAGCCGCAGGATTTCTAAGAATCAAAGATGCCGAAAATCCGCTAGATGATTCTTCTGTGCATCCAGAACGGTATAAACTCGTACAGCAAATAGCCAAAGATCAGCAGATTTCTATTTCAGAAATGATAGGAAATAGCGCGCTTTTAAAAAGGATTGATCTCCAAAAATATGTCACCGAAGCGGTAGGTATGCCTACACTTACCGATATTATCACCGAACTCGAAAAACCAGGATTGGACATCCGTGAAAAAGCAAAGGTCTTTACGTTTAATCAAAATATCAGAACGATTGAAGATGTGCAAGCTGGGCAGTTACTTCCAGGCATTGTGAATAATATCACCAACTTTGGATGCTTTGTCGATATTGGGATTAAAGAAAGCGGACTCATTCATATCTCAAATCTCGCTGATGGTTTTGTATCAGATGTTTCGGCGCATGTGAGCTTACAACAACAAATTATAGTGAAAGTGTTGGAGGTTGACATTTCGCGAAAGCGTATTCAACTAAAATTACATACATAATTATAACCTATGAGAATCATTCTTTTATCATGTTTACTTCTTATCTCTTATGTTGGAGTAGCACAAGAACCTTTTTTAAGCTTTGATCATTATTTAAAAAAGAGTAAGAAACCTACGCAGGTATTTGCTGCTAGTTTTACAGAAGACAAGCACTTCCTGATCTTTATTGAAGACAAAAAACAAGTGTCTGCATACAATTTTGATGAGACCGGTAAAGAGCGAATAGAGGGGTTTTCTTTTCCTAATTTTGTAAAAAAGTACCCAAACATTGGAGGATATATCTATAATGATGATGATACGTATACACTATACTTGTCTACATTAAATAAAAAAAAGTGGGCTATTGTCACACTTAATTTTAAGAATAAATCTTTTGACCTTCAAGAGACCAAACTAGAAATAAGTAAAGGTCGTATTCTAGAGTCATTGCTTTATAATGACAAACAGTATGTATTTACACTTAAGCGAGATACGTCTATTTTTGAAGTGTCTGCATTAGCTGCAGACGGAACAGTAACTACACAAGAATTTCCTTTTGATGATTCCTATTTTAGTGAAGGCAAACGCACAACTCAAAATTTAGATCGCTTGCTACATGAGTCTTTTACGAGAAAAGCAGATATTATAGATAGCGAATCTCCTATTGCGTTAGAATCTTCAAAATCTCGCACTAAATTTTATCAAGAGGATCATCTAGTGACACTTACCATAGATGCTTCTAAAAAGAAAACGCATTATTTACAATTTGATTTAAAGAACAAAACCTCTACGTACAAAGATATTCCTAAAACTGTTTTTGATAATACCTTGCTTAGTTCAAAATCCAATTCGTTTATTTTTGAAGATAAGCTCTTTGTCTTAAAAGTATCTTCTGAAGAAATGGATTTTTCTATTTATAATTTAGATTCTAATGAAAATATTGCTTCTTTTTCTGCTAAAAAAGGAACCCCTATTGGTTTTAAAAATACGCCTATAATTCAGGAAGGAGGAGAGTTTAAATCGTATCGCGAACTTGAAAAGACCTCTAAATTTTTACGTAAAGTAGCTTCTTCAAATCCTGCTATTGCTGTCTTTAAAGAAAATGATCACTACATCATTACGTTAGGAGCTACTCAGCAAATCACCCAGGGCGCACCTACTTTCTTTGTCTACGGCGGAGGCCTTGCTGGTGCTGTCGCTGGAGGGGTTATATCTGGTATCGCTAATGCCACGTATTACCAATACAATGCCTACTCATACACCAAAAGTGCACGTTTTCAAATGGTATTGGATAGCGATTTTCAATTTATGCTAGATGCAGAAGTTCCCTTAAACGTATTTGATGAGATCAGTGAGTTTACACAAGAGACACCTCCTACAGTGATACAGACGGTATTTAAATTTGATGATTCTTATATCTGGGGTGCTATTAGTGCTAAAAACAACAGGCTTAACTTTTTTAAATTTTAGTCTGTGCTCAAAATAGCCTATCATCCTATCTACAAACATCACTTACCTGATGGACATCGGTTTCCCATGGCGAAGTATGACTTATTACCTCGCCAACTCATACAAGAAGGCACCTGTACTGAAGACAATTTTTTTGAGCCTACACTTATAGAAGATGAGCATGTATTGCGATGTCATACCCAAGAATATCTTACCCATTTAAAAGCATTAGAAATAGAACGTCGTGAAGCTAGGAAAATAGGATTTCCGCTTTCAAAAGAATTGGTAGAACGCGAACTCATCATTGCTCAGGGAACTATAGAGGGATGTGAATATGCACTTACACATGGTATTGCCATGAATATAGCGGGCGGCACGCATCATGCGTATACAGATCATGGGGAAGCGTTCTGTATGCTAAATGATCAAGCCATAGGTGCTCGGTATTTACAGGCAAAAGGACGCGCTAAAAAAATACTCATAGTCGATCTAGATGTACATCAAGGCAATGGAACGGCAGAAATTTTTCAGAATGATCCTAGTGTCTTTACATTTTCTATGCATGGCAAAGCCAATTATCCTTTTAAAAAAGAACTATCTGATCTTGATATTGCCTTAGAAACAAATACTAGTGATACTGAATACCTACATATTCTCAAAGAGACACTACCACAACTCATCACACAAGAACAACCTGACTTTATTTTTTATTTAAGTGGCGTTGATATACTGACTAGTGACAAATTAGGAAAACTAGGATGTAGTCTTGAAGGATGCGCAGAACGCGATCGCTATGTATTACAAACCTGTTACGATCTTCAAATTCCTGTACAATGTAGTATGGGTGGCGGGTATTCTCCAGAAATAAAAACCATTATCGAAGCACATGCTAATACGTTTAGACTTGCACAGGATATTTATTTCTAGTCTTTATACGGATTTGTAATATACACTATCACGTATGTAATTACATGCATCACTTATGTATTTACTATTGACTTAAAGCTATCTGCTTCTCATATTTATCCTATTATTAATTTTAAATATTTTATTATGTTAAAGCAAATAAAAGGACTTAAAGGTGCCTCAGTACTAAAAGCACAAGAGCAAAAAAACATTCAAGGAGGAGGACTTACTAAACATAGATGTGATATTCTTCCAAACGGATCTCCATGTAGAATTGCAGGAGGTTGGGGATGCTGTGATAATGGAGAATGTTTGACAGCAATAGGAAATAATACTGCTTGTATAGAAGATAATTAATGCCTTTCTAATTATTTATTAAAAAAGCGGATGCAAATCCGCTTTTCATATGTATATTTTTGCGTCATAAAGTAGTCCGTATTGCTTGAAAAAGAGAGTATGAAAATACGTAACTTCGTTTCGTGCAAACGCATTACGATTATATCATCCTTGGTGCCGGTCTTTCTGGGCTTACACTTGCCTATCGGATGGCGCAAGATCCCTTTTTTGATACCACTTCTATTCTTATTATTGATCAGTCAACAAAGGAAGAAAATGATCGTACGTGGTGTTTCTGGGAGTCACAACCTGATATTTTTGAAGATACCGTTTCACATCAATGGCCAACGATAGGGTTTAAAAGTCCTGTGTTTTCTGATGATATTGCAATTGAGCCTTACGCTTATAAAAAAATTGAGGGTGCTGATTTTTACGCTTTCGCGAAAGCGTACTTAGCCACAAAACCTCATATTTCATTTTTACTGGAACACGTTACCGATGTACAAGAACACACAGATAACGTAACGGTGACTACCCAAAATCAAATACTCACTGCAGATCGTGTATGTAATAGTTTTCTACAACTAACTACCCTAGAAAAGCAGTCCCAACATCAGTATTTGAAACAACATTTTATAGGATGGTTTATCAAAACCGAAACACCCGTTTTTGATCCTGAAGTTGCCACGTTTATGGATTTTACCATACCTCAAAAAGGAAACTGTCGTTTTATGTATGTCTTACCAACTTCGCCTACGGAAGCCTTGTTTGAGTACACCTTATTTTCTAAAGACCTTCTCGAAGATGCTGAATATGAAACGGCTATTCAAGAATATTTGATTAATAAAGGTATATTGCAATATCACATTGAAGCAAAAGAGCAAGGAGACATCCCAATGTCTTCTTATCGTTTTGATAAGCATAATTCAAAACGAATCATTCATATAGGAAGTGCGGGAGGATGGACCAAAGCAAGCACCGGATTTACGTTTAAGCATACCTTAAAAAAGACTGCTGCATTGGTTGATTTTCTAAAAAAGGGAAAAGACTTAGATACCTTTTCAAAACGCACACGTTTCTGGTGGTATGATCTTTTACTTGTAGATGTATTATATCGTAACAATCATTTGGGCGCTCCTATTTTTGGAGAGATGTTTAAAAACAATCCTACCGATCGTATTTTTAGATTTCTGGATGATGAAACGACTTTTAAAGAGGAATTACAGATTATCTGGAGCCTTCCTAAAAAGGAGTTTATAAAGGCAGTGTTTAGTCGATTGTTTGGGTAGTGTTTTATTCTTTTAACTGTTTTTTCATTTCTGAAATAGCATCTGTGTAATCTGCCATTCTTTGACTTTTTCCAATGTGTATGATACTTTTATTCATTCGATTTGTCAGATCTTTTATAGGCATATTATCTAAACTACCAAACTGATGCTTCCACAGATCAAGGTCATAAAGCCTCTGGTTTTGAAACCCCATCATGCTTTTATCATTGTCAGTTTTCATAAAATCAAGCTTGCCAACTATTTTGTCTACATATTTGAAATCTGTAACGATTCCATCAAAAACAAGTTGGGTATATAATGTATTTTTAAAGATTCCTTCAATGTTATCTATATCTGATGCTCTCATATTTGCCAGAATTATATTGTATCTGGTCAATCCATTTGTGAATAGCCAACATTTTTTTCGGTCTACATAAAAAACCGTTGCATTCCATTTTCCTAATATTCCAGCAACAGCATTTTGGTCAGTTACAATAAGTCTCTTGGCTAGCTTTTCTAATTTTTTGGTGATATGTATTTTAGTTCTTGTCAAAATAGGTTGTACTATATCAAATTTTAAGTTAAGCTAAGAAAAATTTCGCGAAAGCGAACAACATCAATAACTACCTATAATCGAAATAACATGTTACTCTATTTTTTGTAATAAGGAAAATGAGATTCCCACATTCGTGAGAATGAAATGAATGCTCCTTCAGGGGAATTAAAAGTCCTTTCTCCCTTTGGAAGAAGAGGAAATTTAGGGGTGAAGGAACCTACATCCCCCGTTCCTTCTGAATGGTCTCGTAGGCTTCTTGTACTTTTCTGAATTTATCTTCGGCACCTTTACGGTAGGCCTCGTCCATGTGTTGTAGTTTATCTGGATGGTATTTTTTTGCCATCGTTCTAAAAGCTTTCTTCACCTCATCATTGGTAGCGTCTTTTTGTATTTCTAGAATTTTATAAGCGCTATCGGCATTTTTAAAGAACATGGCTTTAATGCTTTCAAAATCCTGATGATTTACTCTGAAATAACCTGCTATTTCTGACATGATGTTTACTTCAGGCTCACTCACTTTACCATCGGCTTGTGCAATTCCGAATAAAAAGTGTAAAATCTGTAATCGTACTTCATAGCGTGTACGCATATTTAAATACTGGCAGATACGTGCGGCAGATACTTCACGTTTTTTTATGACATCATTAAAGGTTCTAAAGGTGGCATTGGCACGCTCCTTTCCATAGGCTCTTACAAAATACTGACGTGCATAATCTAATTCTGTTTGGCTCACAGTACCATCGGCCTTTATTACAATAGAAGCAAGTGAAAGTAAGTTTAACTCAAAATCACCAGGAGATACCGTATCTCTAGTGGCTTGTTCAAACACATCTTTAAAGCCTCTGCTTTTTCGAGGCGCTCCTTCTTTATTTGAAGAAAACAAACTATCTGCTGCACTGCCTAGAAAATATCCTATCACAGCACCAAAAAAACCTCTTCCTAGAAACCAGCCCAGAACGGCCCCTATATATTTAATCATCTACTAAATTCTTATTTCTAAAGAACCACAAAAGTAAGGGTTCTAGTATATATGACGTTAGATTGTTTGTATTGTTACGATATTAATTATCAAATCTGTTTTCTAGATTAAAAAATCTATTACGTATTGAAATCTCTATAAAATCAAACAATTTGTCTTCTTTTTCAATATAATACCAACAATGCCATACTAAAATTAAGAAAATAACTGATTTTATTGAACTTCTATCACCCCACTAAATCTCTAGTAAACAGTATAAATTAAATACATTCACTCTTTTTAATTGTTAACACATCATGTGTTATGTAATTTTTTTGTGTATTTTATCGATTATTTTATATATTTTGTCGATGTTTTGTTAAAATCATACTGTTTTGGTCATTTATTAATAAAAGCTTAATTATATTGTAGTAACAATGTTTTGAATGAAACATAAAGTAAGTAGATGATAAGCCGATCTACCT
This sequence comes from uncultured Dokdonia sp., assembly GCF_947492535.1. Classification (GTDB taxonomy): domain Bacteria; phylum Bacteroidota; class Bacteroidia; order Flavobacteriales; family Flavobacteriaceae; genus Dokdonia. The sequence continues at coordinate 161,508 of NZ_CANLNH010000011.1, forward strand.
CTAAAAAGAAACACTCAAAATAACAAAACGCCCCTAAAATCCTACCTGCTATGGTGGGATTTTTTATGCTAATTTCAAGAGTAATTATATCATCTAATAATAAAAAAGCTGTCAAAGTTACATACTGTCATTTCAGGTACACTTTTTGTACCTTTGTATTCAAAATAAATTGATTATGTATCCAGCAGATTTAGTAAAACCAATGCGTGAAGACCTTACCAATAATGGCTTCACAGAATTACATACAACAGACGACGTACACGCAGCTATGAAAAAAGAAGGAACAACCCTTATGGTTGTAAATTCTGTTTGTGGTTGTGCCGCTCGTAATGCACGTCCAGCAGCTGTTCACGCTGTACACAACGGAAAAAAGCCTGATAATATCTATACCGTATTTGCAGGTGTAGATGGCGAAGCAACTGACCTTGCTCGTAGTTTTATGGTACCGTTTCCTCCTTCTAGCCCTTCAATGGCATTATTTAAAGATGGAGAACTTGTGCATATGTTAGAGCGTCACCATATTGAAGGACGTCCAGCAGAGATGATCGCAGAAAATCTTATCGATGCTTTTAATGAGCATTGCTAATAGCAACATTGTTTGTAAAAATAAAAAAAACCGCTCTAAAACAGAGCGGTTTTTTTTATTTTTATGCTTTCATCATAACTGAAGTTCATACTGAGTTTATCGAAGTACGAAAGCATATATTCATGAAAAAAATAATAGCCTATCCATTTACGGTTCTATATTACCTCTTGTTTGGATTTACATTGGTGTTTTTTCATCCTATACAATGGATATGTTTACGAGTGTTTGGGTATCATGCGCATAAGAAAAGTGTAGATGTTCTCAATTTCTTTTTACTTCGTTGTCTCAATGTATTAGGTACTCGATTTCGGTTTGAAAATCCACATCATATTCCGTTAGATCAACCTTGTATCATTGTGGCTAATCATCAAGGAACCTATGACATTCCTCCAATTATTTGGCATTTACGACATGTACATCCTAAATTTATTAGTAAAAAAGAATTAGGTAAAGGAATTCCTAGCATTTCATTTAATTTAAAATATGGAGGCTCGGCATTAATAGATCGTAAGGACAAGATTCAGGCAGTACAAGCCATAAAAGATCTTACTACCTATTTAAATACACATAATCGTTCAGTAGTGATATTTGCTGAGGGGACTCGTAGTCGTGATGGTATTCCGATGCGATTTGCAACAGCAGGTTTAAAAACGTTATTTGAAGCAATGCCTACAGCTCTTATTGTTCCTATTACGATAAATAACTCATGGAAATTGAATAGATGGGGTGGTTTTCCAATGGATCTCGGAGTGCGTATGCATCATAAAGTACACGAACCGTTTCTTGTAAGTAGTGCGCCTGTAGAGACCTTAATTTCTAACGTAGAATCTGTAATTTTACAAGACTTTCCTGAAGTACGAGAACGTAGGAAGTAAGTATAGAAAGAAATTATGTATACCAATAACTTTATGACAGATCAGCAACTTATAGACCACACGATTTCATTTGTAAAAAAAACGCTTGCCAATGCCGAAGGAGGACATGATTGGTTTCATATAGAACGAGTATATAAAAATGCTGTATTAATAGCAAAAGGAGAAGATGTAGATCATCTTATTGTAGCGTTAGGGGCTTTATTACATGATATTGCAGATTCAAAATTTTTTAATGGTGATGAAACCATAGCGCCTAAAATGGCCAGTGAGTTTTTATTAAGTCACAATACAGATAGTGCCGTTATAGAGCACGTGATCCAGATTATAAAAAACATCTCTTTTAAAGGTGGTAATAAAGTACAAACATTTACTTCGCCTGAGTTAGATGTTGTGCAAGATGCAGACAGACTAGATGCTTTAGGAGCTATTGGTATTGCAAGAACATTTAATTATGGAGGTTTTAAGAATAGAAAATTATATGATCCTTCTATTGAACCTCAATTGGATATGAAACCAGAGGAGTACAAAGCCTCTACAGCGCCGACCATTAATCATTTTTATGAAAAACTATTACTCCTTAAAGATAAAATGAACACAAAAACTGGCCGGTCTATAGCAGAGAAACGCCACCAATATATGGAGGCGTTTTTAAAACAGTTTTATGCAGAATGGGATGGGACATTATAAACGTTTTAATGAAGTATTATGGTAAAATACTAACAGCCAAAATATAACAAAAACTATATAATTTATACATTTATTTTTAATAACATATTGAAATACAGTTTTTTACGCTTATTCTATTATACTCAACTATTATTTTATTAACTTTATAACTAATCCAAAAATTAGAAATGAATATCCAATGGTCACCCCCATAACTTATTGAATAGAACATTTTTAGTCTATTTATCATGAAATACAGTAGAGATAAGGTTGCTATTATTATCACAAATGTCGACCAAACAATTATCTGGGTAAATGAAGTATTCACTCAAATGACTGGTTATAACTTTATGGAGGTTCGCGGGAAAAAACCTTCGATTCTTCAAGGAAAAAACACTGAAAAAGCTGCTTTAAATCGTATTCGAAAATCTTTAAAAGAAGAAAAATCATTTCATGACAGGATTACTAATTATAGGAAAAATGGACAAGAATATACGTGTGCACTCACCATTCACCCTATTTTTAATACTGAAGGTCTTCTTATTAATTATATTGCATTTGAGGTAGATAATAACTTCTCTATTCCAAGTGAAATCCCTTTAATGAATATTACAGGAAAAATTCAAGGCGAAAGCTTAAGTGAAGATGATGATCTTAATATGTTTTTTCGTATTGTAGATTATTTTAGAAAAGAAAAGCCGTATTTAAATCCTGATCTCACTCAAACTGAAATAGCAAATACATTAAAAACAAGCCCTAAAACCCTGTCAAGTATTATTAGAAAACATACTAACAAAAATTTCAGCTTTTTTGTAAATCAATTTCGAGTACAAGAATTTCAACATATACTACCCTCTAAAAGAATGTCATACCTCACTCTTTTTGCTATTGCTGAACATTGCGGTTTTAAGAATAAATCAACGTTCCATAATGTAATTCTTAATCACACTGGATATACCCCAAAAAAGATAGCCATTCAACATAAAGTAGCTTCTTAAGTTTAACTAAAGTTTCCAGATAGAAGTAAACTTAGTTAATACATTAACATACTATATATATTCTTTCTTACGAATAGTGCTTAACAACAGAAAAGGAATAATAGACAACTGTTTTACAATTACATTTTTCATACATTTTTTAAAAAATTATTTTCATTTATATTTATATGTAACTGAAAATCAGATATTTGTATAAAAAAAGAAATTTTTGCTTTTTAGATATTTACCTAAGATTCATACTTTTTTACACTCTAAAAATTAGGCTATACTATCGTTTCATAAGTACTTTAGAAATATATCTTAAAAGATATAGTAAGGATTTAACTTTATGAAGTAAAAAGTCAAGTAGACTGTTATAAAATATAATCTTTAGCGCATGTTAGAGAATATATTTCTAACATTTAATACTTAAGACGATTTTTAAAATATTATAATTATGCCTTTCTATTTATTTGATTTTAAATCGCGAGCCATTATAAATTATATACTTATTTTGTTTCTCTTTTCTATAGACATAAGCTTGTCTTTATCAAACACCACATTAGTTTGCTCAAAAATATTAGGTATACTCTTATTATCCCTAACGCTAATGACTAACTTCAAATATAGTTTCGTTAATGTATTATCAATGAAGACTATTCAGATAATAGAATTTATACTTACTATTATTATTATAAGTATTCCATTATTTCTAATGTATAAACTTGAAATTAAAGATATCATCTTTTTCTTATGTGCGGGAACAGTACTTGTCATAATTAGCACCTTTACCAATTGCGAAAATTGTGATAAAGCACGCTAAAATAAATACATCTTACTAATTAAATACATAACATGAAAAATACTATTGGAAAAGCTGTAGAATATCTTATCGCTTCAGAAATTAGTTTTTTACCTGTAGCGCAAAAACTACCTGTCACCTTAAACATGTGTCCATCTAAAGAAAAACTATGCACTCGAGCGTTTAACTCAGAAGGATACCGATTAGCATATTGTACCAATGAATCATTACTACAATGGATGAAAAAAGACAAAGTTGTATCAGAAGCTTGTTTACGATCTCTGGAACATTATAAACTTGTTCGTTGGATAGAAGTTATGGCTTTAGAAAGTGATATTAAAAAACCGTTTTATTATAATAATTGGTCTTTCGAAACTCTTATAGGTAAGGAAGGTGTATTTATGGTCGTAGATTCAGACACACATCATGAAGAAATGCAGGCAAACAAATCTGATATAATTAATATGGAAATTAAAAAAGCAGAGGCTTCAAGCATTTCAATAGCTACAACAGCATAAGTTTATTTGTGAGCCTCAATGTTGAAAAATCTGCAAGATGTACTCAACATCGTAAATGGAAACTACCTTTGCTTGCAGATAAACTAATCCTACTGCTTGCTGAACTTGTTTCAGTATCTAGCTGGGTTTTGATTTAACACCCTTACCCAGATCGATTCCTTTTATGGCATTCAACAGTTAAAATCAGTTCCAACAAGTAATATCAATAAAAAAAATACCCTTTTGAATGATGTATCTTCTACTTTAATTTATAGAAGATACATCTTCCAATAACCATCTATCTGTTTAATAGGAAAGATATTCGTATTCTATAAAAGAATCTTTCCTAACGTTACTTTATCTGTTTGATTAAATAACTTCACTACTTTCACTTCTTTAGTTTGTTTTGAAGTTCCATAATGTCTGTATACAGTATACTTTAAGAAAGGAGGTAATACATAATCTCCTGCATCTCCTAGGTACTGTACATTAATTAACCATTCTCCTTTTGGAGCATCGTCTATAATAAACTCTTCCGTTTGGAAACCTTGAGCTAACTCTTGATCCAGTCTTTCTTTACTATCTTCTAGTGTATGTGCCCATTTAAAAAATTTCTTATCTGGATTTACAAATTGAAATTCAAAAGGCACTGTTTTATCAGACCACTCAATCACCATTCGGATATCTAAATCAAAATCTGTTGTTAACCACTCATTTGGCAATCTCTCAAAATCAATCCTATCTTTATGACGAACCACTAAATGCTTGAGTTCGCTCTGTAATGGCTTTTCTAGACCATCAAAATTGACTCCTTTAATTTGTTCTCCAAGCATATTGATATATAACTCTAATGCTTGATTATATTTTCCTACTTCTTTTTCTTGGTATATTAAAGCAAGGTCGCGATATGATTGTGCCTCAGAAGGTGCAATCTTTAAAATACGTTCATACACCCAAGCTGCTTTTTTTGCATCACCGCCTACTTCATACAAATAGGCAAGTGTGCGAAGGGCTTTTGTATTATTTCTAGAAATATATGCTAGATCTTCACGTACTTTATTTGCTAAACTTTTGTCTACCTGATCAAAATGTTTTGCTACATCTACATAAAACTCTAGAGGTGAAGATTGTGTTCTAGAGATTTTTTGATATAATTTAAATTGATCTTCAGGATTAGGAAGCTTACGCATACGCACAATATACCCAGGCGTAATGTCTTGTATATTTTGTACGGAGGCTTCTGCATAGTCATTTCCTTTTACAAGTGCTGTATTTTCTTTTTTCTTATCAGCTTTACGATATACTTGATCTTTTGTTTTGATAATAAATGCGCCTCCTGCAGCGATGGTTCCATAGCGTGAGTTTGCCATCACAGATTTTAAGACAGATATACTTGCTATTTGTTGTACATCTAAGAAGTTAGGAACGTCTTGATAAACGGCACCATTTATCACCCAAATAGGTGGAATGTCATTTGTGATGGATTGATTTCCTCCTCTAATTTTATAGACCACTTCGCTTCCACTATAGAGTCCTCCTTCTACAGATACTCCAGACACCTTCCCTTGAATAAGCTGTCGTAATGTTGTTGCACCAGCAGCAAAGTCGTTTTCATTAAGTTCACTTACAGCATATCCTAATTTATCTTTGTTTTCTCTACCATTACTTGTCTCAATGGTATTGTCTACTCTTTTATTTCCCTCTAGAACGATTTCACTTAACTCATCACTTTTTGAGATAATCTCAATCGTTCCAATATTTTTGTTTTCTACTAAAACCTCTTTAGCAAAATACCCTATTTTACTAATCACAAGAATATCTCCAACAGTTGCTAGTATAGCAAACTTCCCTTGTGCATTTGTAGTAACTTCATCAAAACTTCCTTTTTTTGTGATAACAACATCTCTTAAGGGTCCTTTTAAGTCTGTTATAATTCCTATGATTCCATTTTTAACAGCGTCTGCATTTAGAACCTGAGAAGAAGATGAAGAAGTATTTTTAATTCCTCCTGTAGGAACATATTCTCCAGAGGTATACTGTGCAAGTTTTTTCATATATGCCCCAGCATCCTTTTGTTCTATACTTGATATTGTATATACAGGAGTGTCCTGCTGTACATTTAAGGTTCCATAATTAGGATCTCCATTAGAAGAAAAGATAATAGCATCTGCTCTTGATGTGTTTAAAATCCCATAATTAGACGGACCTCTATATTCTAATGACTCTATATGTGAGCGAAGGCTTGACAAATCACCTCCTTTAATAGAAATAGTCTCTTTCTTTAAGATCTCATAACCAAAGGCAATAAGTTCTATTTTTAAGTCTTTGTATGTATCTACAAAGCTTTGAATGTATGCTAATTCTGCATCTACATCTCTTCCTAGCATATCTTCAGACATGTCCCAAAAGAGTTTTACAGTTTTAACTCCTTTTTCTTTTACCTCTTTTGTAGATGGTTCTAGTTGGATGGTACTTGATCTGTTAAATAAAGAACGTACTGCTTTTGCATCTAGTGAGATCGTCTCATATCCTACTGCACTAATAATTAATTCGCTTTTATCATCTAAAATTTCATGATATCTACGATAATTAAAGCGTCCTTTTGTGTCTGTGATTTCACCCACTCCTTGGTCGGATACACCTACTTTGGCATTTACAATAGGTTGTTTTGTTTTAGCATTTACAACTGCTCCTCTAAAAACAGTTTGTGCTCCTGCAATGGTAGTACATAATACGACCAATAATGTAATGATTGATTTCTGATTGATTTTCATATAATAGCTGCTCTCTTTTATATTTGATTGTGAAATTATAGTCTTATTGTATGTGATGTATATGGTTTAACCTTTTTTTATAATTCTTATTACAATAATTTTGAATTAATTAACAACTTAGCATCCACAAAGGTATGATCTCACTTTCATAGACATTGTTAACTAGCGTTAATGAATGTTAATACATTCTAGTTTCAAAACAATAAGACTTAGTGCAACTAAATTTGTTACATTTTTTGAATAAAATTATGCATTGCTATACATTCTAATGTTTAGACTTCTTTTTACTATAAACGTTTAGTTTCTTCTGAAAGGCAAGATATGGAAGAGCTATGTTTCTTCTGAAGTTGTGTCCGCTTTCGCGAAATCGAATTTTTGAGATTCACGACCTAAGGGAGAGCGAAGCGTTAAAGCGTATAAAAGCACAAAACCGTTAGCTAAGTGATGCTCTTTTTTACTTTTGTTTTTCTTAAGTACTGAGATGTATACATAATCTTAAAGCTGAACTTTACTAAGTGTTACCTTTTTTTCCTCGCGTAAGAGCTTCACCATTTTCACTTCCTTTGTTTCATTAGGCAATCCATAATCTTTATAAAACGTATATTTTATGAATAATGGAATTAAATAATCATTGGAAAGATCAGTATACTCTAAATTAATTAACCACTCTCCTTTAAAGGCATCATCAAGAACAAATTCTTCTATAGAAAATCCTTCTCTTGTAGCATTTTTAAATTTCTGAGATTTTGATGAATTCCAATCAAAAAATCGCTTATCTGGGCTTACAAATTTTATTTTAAATGCTGCTTTAGACTCTGACCAATTAAGAACTAATCGTCCATCCATAGTGCTGTTGGTTTTTGCAAAATTATTCAGTACGTCATCAGAAAATAACGCTTCTCCATACAAACTCACCATCCTATTCAACTCATTAGTAAGTAATGGTTTCAGGGTATTAAAGTCAATATTATTGATTTGATTCACAAGCATTCTTTTATATAAGTCTAATGCTTGATCATACGCTCCATTCACTTCATAAATCATAGCAAGATCTCGATGGGATTGTGCTTGTAAAGGTCGTATTCTTGCTATTTCTTCATAAAGATATGCTGCTTCTTTGTATTTTTTATATTGTTCAAAATAGCCTGCTACAATACGAAGTAGTTTTGGGTTTTTAGGTGCCAGTGTCAAAACATTTGTAATGATATCATATGCAATATCAGTATCCCATTTTGACATAATTTCTGAAGCTGCAATAAAGTAGTTGATGTCAATACTATTGGGACTATTTTCTTTATAATTTTGATACGCTTTCTGAAAGTCAGTTTCTTTTGCTAGTGATTCTATAAAAAGAGTATTAGAAAAAGAAGTCTCATAAAATGCTAGATTATCGGTGTATTTATTTTGTAATTCCTCTTTCTTTTCCTCAAGTACACCGTCTATTCCTTGCTGGAATTTTTTAGTTCGAATTACAATGAGTCCGCCACTTGCATCACCTCCAAATCTATTACGAGCGGTTCTTGGATTAACAATGGAGATACTAGATATTTCTTGAGGATCAACATACGGCACTCTTCTCTGATCAAAAATAAGCCCATCAATCATAATGGCAGGTAACCCTGAAGATATTCCTGGAGATTTATAGCCTCTAGGGAAAGAAAAAAATCCTCTAAGCTCTTTACGTACAAATGTTTTGTCATATAATACATCTTCCAATCGACTATAATGTGCATCTATATCTGCGCTTGTTATTTCATCTATAGCATAGATTACACGTTTTCGTTTTGTAAATGGGATAGATTTCTTTTTTGATTTGCCAGTTATCGTAACTTCATTAAGGAGATCGCCTTCCGGTTTCATCTTTACTGATAATGGCAAAGAAGTCTCTGTAACTTGTACAACTTCTGTTGTTGCTCCAACATACGAAAATGAAAGATCATCTCCTTCACCTGCTTGGATCCTAAAATTCCCTTCAGCATCTGTTACTTCTTCTATATATGTGCCCATGATGCGTACGTTAACTCCCTGAAGAGGAATACTATCTAACGTTACATTCCCCTGTATCCAATAATTTTTATCTTCAACCTGCTCATACACTTCAAAATCTTCTATATCATACTGTAAAAAAGACAATGCTTTTTCTGTAGTCGTTTTTGTTAAATTTATATAGTGCCCTTCTGTATACAAAGAAAGTCTCTGAAGCCTTTCTTCATTACTTTGTGGTATAGAATTTATGGTAAATACAGGAGCGTCATATCTTGTTTTTAAAGATCCGATATATGATATTGCATTAGAAAACAAAAAAACAAGATCAGGATCAAAATCTGTGGTATGGCTTATATGATCATAATTTGCTAGTCCGTCATAAAACACCTCTTCTAACGTTTTTTTAAAATTGCTATTAGGAATGTTCTTTTTAATATCAAAATAAAAAACATCTTGCAGACTACTATTAAATACAATCAATTCTACTTTTGAGCTATCTAGTGATTGTAAATAGGAAGATAATAATTCATATTCCTTTTCAAAGTTTCTCTTTGTCATCCCTCGAGAAGCATCCCAAAATAAGGTAATACGTTCTGGTACTTCGCGTTTCTTATCAAGGTCAAAAAACTTGCTCTTTAATTGTCCTACTTTTAAAGAAAAAGCAATACCATCTCCTCGATATCTTTTCCAACTATCTTGACTTATTGCTCGTGTAAAAGAAATAACTCTCGTATCGGCACCAGCGATTGCAATCGCATGCTGTTTTCCGTACACTTTTACAAGTTCTATACTTACAACGATATCATCATCTACAATAACATTATGAGGACTAAGATCAATCAAAATGTCTTTTTCTCCTTTCCGCACCGTATGATAAATTTGAGAATTTACTAAATTTTGAGAAGGGTGTCTCTTTTTATAATCATATACATTTACACGAAGCAAGACACTGTCTGTCTTATTTTCAATAAGCTTAAAATTAAGATTAAGTAGCTTTGTTTTCTCTTTCTTAATTCGAATTCTTGTTGCTATTTCTCCACCTAATCCTTGCTTATCCTTCCAATAACCAAAATGTTTATCTGTATAATTTTTATAGCCAATTGTTTTCTCTTCTTCTATAAATTCTTCTAAATACACTTCATCTAACCCTATCGGCTCTGAAGAGAGTTTAATTACAGAAAAATCTTTTGAGGGGTCTCTTAGCGCTCCTATTGTATAGGTCTTTGTTTTATATCCAATAATAGATATTTGTAAAATATCTTTAGGTGATAATCGCTTAGGTAATATAAACTCAAAAAAACCATTTTCATCCGTAACTGTTCCTATTCCTTTTTTTAAGACCCCTACATTTACAAAAGGAATAGGTTTTCCAGTAGCACCATCAACAACCTCTGAACTAAGGGTATATTGTCCACGTATGCTATGACTAGCAAGGAAAAAAATAAGGTATGATATAAATATACTTTTCATAATAAGTTCGCTTTCGCGAAAGCGTATATACTTATAATACCACTTTCCCTAAAGTTACTTTATCTGATTGTTTGAATAGCTTTACCACTTTGATTTCCTTCGTCTCTTTCGGAGTTCCATAGTTTCTATATACCGTGTACTTTAAAAATGGTGGTAATACATAATCTCCCTCATCTCCTAAATACTGTATATTAATCAACCATTCGCCACTCGGTGCATCATCGATGATAAACTCCTCCGA
>NZ_CANLNH010000012.1 GCF_947492535.1 uncultured Dokdonia sp.
ACTACTGTAGCGGTATCCGTAGAGGTCGATCCATCTGGATTCGTCACAACTACTGTATATTCAAAACTATCCGTTCCGTTAAAATCAGGATCTGGGGTATAAGTCACCGTTCCATCTGATTCGATCGTTACCGTTCCATTGGCTGGATCTGTAACATCAGTCACATCTGAAGTAGCTCCTGTTGTATCATCATTATCTAATACATCAATATTAACAGCAACATCCTCATCTACAGTTGCTGTATCATCTTCAGTGACAGGAACAATTAAGAATCCACTAGATTCTAATTCCACACATACATTATCATCATGCGTAACTACTACAAAAAATTCTGTCCCTCCCAATCCTGTAACATCCACTATAGTAAGTGTTGCCGTGGTAAAATCTTCAAAATTTGTATCAGAACCATCTATCAATACACCTGCTGAATTTGGGTCTCCTTGATACCACTCATAATTAAGTCCTCCATTTGCATTACCTGGAGTCCCATATACAGGCGCGCCAGAAGAATAACTTGTTGCATTATCACCTCGAGCTCCTACAGTAAAGGTTGTTCCTCCAGAAACGATAGCTTGATCAGAAAGATCTGTTGTTATAACAATTTGTGTAGCTTGATTTTCATTTCCATTTACACCATTATATCCTCCTGAAATATCTCCTCCACCAGTTACCTGTCCAGTTCCATTTACTACAGTAGGATCATCTCCTAAAACACCATCTCCATCATCATCTGTTCCTCCAGACTCTAATACATCATTACATCCATCTCCATCTGCATCTGTTTCTAGATGATTAGGAATACCATCATTATCAGTGTCTTCAAATGTACAATATCCAAAATCTGAAAATAGAAAGGTTACATTTCCAGTATTGACATTATCTCCATCTTGTCTTGCTTTTCGAGTTGAAATACTAAAACTAGAAACTATTCCTGTAATTTGGACATCAGAGCTATTTAAAGAGGTATTTCCAGAACCTTGTGTAAAAGAAGTAATGGTAGCAGCGTTTGTATTGTTATTTTCTAGATCAAACAACAATGCTCCACTTGGATTTTGAGATGGAAGCGGGGTCCCATCATAACCACCATCTAAGGCTGTTTTATTTTCTAACGGTCCTAGTTGAACAATTGGAGTATTTGGTCCTACTGCACTTATAGTAACTCTATCTCCTCCATCAATTCCTGAGAATACAAATTGAGGATTCAAAACAGGCTCGCTAAACGTAAATATATAAGTCAAACTTTCACCAATACCATCATCTACGGCTTGTCCTTGTACTCTTAATGTCGTTGCATCTTCAACTAATAATTGTGATAAAGTGGTTGGTGCATTTACATTTACGATAGACGTTGTTACATCTACATCTACACCGTCAAAATCATAAATATCATTAATAAAACCTACCCCATTTTGATTTCCAGAAGGAGCAGTACCTACATTAATGGATGTTGCACAACTAAACCCTTCATTGGTATCTAAAATACCATCGTTATCATCATCTACATCTACAATATCAGACACGTCATCTCCATCAAAATCAGGATTCCCAGAACCTGTTGGATCTGAAGGGTCTGCTACTACTGTAATCTCTAAGATGGCTGTATTAGAAGATGTCCCTAAGTCATCTTCTACTCTAAATGTTATATTAGCCGGGCCCGTATAGTTAGCTGCAGGTGTATAGGTTACATTACCTGTTGCATCTACTACATAGGTACCCACTCCGGGAATTACTAAAGGACTCCCCACAGTGCCAATATTTGTAGGATTATTAGGGTCTATTAATGTAACTGCAGAAGAGTCTAAATTACCATCAGGATCTGAAGATCCTGCTAACACATTTATTGGAGTATTTCCTGTTGAATTTGCTTGAACTGTATTATCTAGATTATTGACAATTGTAGGAGGGTCATTGGTTGCTACACTTGTAGGATTCCCAAAAACAACTTCTCCTAAAAAGCCTATAGAAATCTGCCGTGTTGTAACTGGATCATTATTTGCTCTTCCTAATGTAAAATTAATATTACTTGTATTCACATAATTGAGTCGAACTACAGATCTTGTATTTGCAGCATCAACTCCTGGATCTGTGATATTTGCACTATCAAATCGTATGGTACCTCCCATAGGAGCTCCCGCAGTAATTATAGTTCCAGGAGGTGTTTGACCTTCTAATTCATAACTAGCTGGTATCGTAACTATTGCAAATTCTTGAGCATCCATGTCTATGATTTCCATACTATAGGAATCTAGAGGGATTGAAACTGCGTCTGCTAGGTTTGGTTCCGAAGAATCTGCAATAATAAATTGAATATTCCAAGTTACCGCATCACCAGGAGTTCCATAAGTAATGGAAGGCTCAAATCTGTTTACAACAGCTGTGGTTCCATCTACCGTATTTACTACTGGAGTTCCAGTAAAACTCACTAGTGTCACTAGCGCATCTACATTCAATGTTCCTCCATTAACATTTAATGAAACATCTGAAAATCTATAAACAGATCCTGGTTGGTTTATAGTACCAGATACCAACACTTGATTATTAGGAAAAACAGGTGTTTCTTGACTATAAACAGGTATAGTAGCAAACAATGTTAAAACACAAAGCACACCATATATAAATATAGTATGAATTTTGTTTAAAATGATTGAGAATCGAGTATTGATTTTCATACGCTTCTTCTTTTAACACCTGAATATATCAGATGCATATTATTTTGATGTTGAGTTAGTGTATCTATATTGTATGTACGTGAAAAAGAACTCAATAGCCTTTTTAACGCATTCATTTTAATCAATTCACTAAAAACAATTAGAGAGCCAAGTGTAGTCACAGCAAAGAAATCACTGTGTTGTTGAAGAAAAATTAGAAACACATACCATAATAGCATTATCAAATTTGATATGCTTTTTAGGATTACACATGTTTCTGACAACAAGGCGAGGGCTACCTTATTATTCATAGGGTTTTTTTGGTTTGATTATTATTTATTCAAAAAAATTAGGAACCTTTTATATAGTAGGGAACCATATAAAAGATTGAACATTCTAATCATTATGCTAAAATAAAAATTACTGTTTTAACTCATTTTTAAGGCTATCAATATTCCAAATAATCGATAAAGTGCTTAAAAAAATCGACAAGATACATAATTTTATTCACATAGTTATTAACAATATGTGTTTTTTACGGAAAAACCATAAAAAATTAATTTAACCACACTATAAGGGGGTGATAATATAGATGGCTAATCAAAAAACCTTTTCAAGTTATATATAGAAACTATCTTTTTTTAAGAAAAACTACAAAACTTAAAATAAAGCATTTTAAGGACTGTAAAGATGAAAATACTATCTAGGGTAGATAAAATACAAAAAAGAGATTTAAGACGTCTTAAAAAAGTTAAGAAAACTCAAAACTATAACAAATGGCTATTGATATTAATTAAATAATAAGATTTTACTATTATACGCTTTCGCGAAAGCAAAAGAATTTATTTAAACAAATTCCAGATATCATTTCCAAAAATTACGACCATTAACCCCATTACTATAATGAACCCAATTATTTGACCACGTTCTAGTGTTTTTTCTGAAGGTGCTTTTCCAGAAATCATCTCATATAATAAAAACATTACATGACCTCCATCAAGTGCAGGTATAGGTAATATATTTACAAATGCTAACCAAACAGAAAACATAGCCGTAAAAGACCAAAATGCAGTCCAATCCCAAGTAGGTTCCATCATCTCAACAATTCCAATAGGCCCTTTTACATTTTTATATCCTTGGACTTCTTTATTAAATATAAGTTTGAATTGTTTTATCTGATTTTTTAACACTCCAATGGTTTGGTTCCATCCTTCAGGAATGGATGATAAGATACTATACTCATCTGTTTTAGAATATCCTTTGGTATCTGCAAAAACTCCAAATGTTCCATTCATTGGTAAGTGAACAAATTTATGAGAGAAATTTCCATTAAGAGCATACTTAATTTCTAGAACATCTCCTTTACTATCTTGTATAGCGGTATGCACATCACTCCAGAAATTAACTTTCTTATTATTCATACTCAAAATCTCTGAGCCAACTTCTAAACCAAGGGCTTCTGCAATACTACCTTCATCTATATCACCAACTTTAGGAGCAAATGCAGGAGTAATAAATCGTCCTCTCTCAGCATTAAGTACCAGTTTTTTTCCAGAGTCTTTAATAGGAAACGTCATTTCTTGATCCCCTCTTAGGACTGTCACCTCGTCTCCTAACAGCACATCCATAGGTAAAAACTTATCAAATCGCTTTACTGGTTTTCCATCTATTGCAAGAATTTGATCTCCATTTTTAAAACCTAAGCCTTCACCCGCTTCACTGACATCAATTCCATATTTTAAATTATTTGCAGGTATATAAGTATCTCCATTTACAACAAGCATTGTACTATAAATAACCCAAGCGAGTATCACATTTACTGTTACTCCTCCTACCATTACAATAAGGCGTTGCCAAGCTGGTTTTGATCTAAATTCCCATGGCTCAGGATCTTTTTTCATTTGCTCCTTGTCCATACTCTCATCTATCATACCCGCAATCTTCACATATCCTCCTAATGGTAACCAACCAACTCCATATACAGTTTCTCCTATTTTCTTTTTAAAAAGGGCAAACTTCACATCAAAAAACAAGAAAAACTTTTCTACTTTAATTCCAAACCAGCGTGCTGGTAAGAAATGACCAAACTCGTGTAAGATCACTAAAATAGAAATGGCAAGGACAAATTGTGATATCTGTATAAATAGCTCCATGGCTGTTGTAAGTCAAAATTTAAAACGCACAAAAGTAACCTTTTCACATGGTTTAAGAAAGCAATTACTACTTTGTACATGCCTTTTCACTTTTTTTTAAGGTAAAAAAGCATATCAACTCGAATTCCAGTCGTAATTTTGCAAAAAATGAGTTGTATGTTACACTTTTTTAAGCGGTATAAAATTTTTATCATCACAATGACTACTTTGTCCGTTATTATTATGATATTAATATATAGTCAACTTAAACCTCAAAAGAGATTAGGCTATATTAAAGCAAAAGATATAAATCGCGCTTTAGTAGATTCTACGTTACAAGACAGTAAAAGAAAGCAACGTATAGGAGATTTTTCTTTAATTAATCAAAATAATGACACCATCACCCAAGATAATTATAAAGGAAAGATTTACATAGCAGACTTTTTCTTTACTACGTGTCAAACAATCTGTCCTATTATGACAGAACACATGGTGGAGATTCAACAAGAACTCAAGAATGATCCTGAAATAAAATTATTATCACATTCTGTTATACCCGCATATGATACTCCTGATATCCTCAAAAAATATGCTATCCAAAAAGGCGTTGATGATACTCGTTGGAATTTAGTAACAGGCTCTCAAAAGGAAATATTTACGCTTGCGCGAAAACATTATTTAGCTGTTCAAGATATCCCTGGAACTGAAGACGATCTTGACATGGTGCATACAGAAAACTTTATGCTCGTAGATAAAAAAGGATATATCCGAGGATATTATGATGGAACTAAGGATGAAGCTATTCTAAACTTATTAGAAGACATTGAAATTTTGAAAATGGAGTATGAACCAAAAAAGGGATGGTTAGAGAAATTATTAAATTAATCTTATTGAAAGTCAATTCATCTTTTTAACAAAAAATTCCCTTTCTCCTTTCCTAGAAATACAGTATTTTTGCCTTGTTTAAATTTAATCTAAATAAGCATTGAAGAAAACAGTTGCTCACTTACAGAAAGGAGAAAAAGCTATTATTAAAGATATAGCAACAGATAAAGTTCCTCTTAAGTTACTTGAGATGGGCTGTCTTCCTGGCAATGAAGTGCAACTTTTGCAACTAGCCCCTTTTTCTGATCCAATGTATATTAATGTAAATGGGAGTCATCTTGCCATACGTAAAGAGACTGCTTTACATATATTAATAGAAACGCCATCTTAATTTTATGGCAAAACAACTCAATGTAGCACTTATAGGAAATCCTAATACAGGAAAGACTTCTGTATTTAATCATCTTACAGGGCTTAACCAGCAAGTAGGAAACTACCCAGGTATTACAGTAGAAAAAAAAGAAGGAATTTGCAAACTCGCCAGAGGTGTAAAAGCTCATATTCTCGATCTACCAGGCACCTATAGTCTTAATGCTTCTTCTCTTGATGAAAATGTCGTTATTGAACTATTACTCAATAAAAAAGACAAAGATTTTCCCGATGTCGCTGTTGTTATATCTGATGTTGAAAATTTAAAAAGAAATCTACTCCTTTTTACGCAGATAAAAGACCTTGGTATCCCTACTATTTTAGCGATCAATATGGCTGATCGCATGAAACGCAAAGCCATCAGTTTAGACATTCCAAAAATGGAAGAGCATCTAAACACAAAAATTGCTTTAATAAGTAGCCGAAAAAATCAAGGAATAGATTATCTCAAGCAACTTATTTCTGAATATAAAAATATCTCTACAAAACCTTGTGTAAATGCTTCTGTTATTGCACCTGATTATTTTGACAGGTTACGAAAGGCATTTCCTAATCAAGACTTATACAAATTATGGCTTGTCATTACACAAGACGTAAATTTTGGAAAAGTAGAACGTAATGAGATGAATACCATTGCTTCTTTTAAAACAGAATCGGTAAGTAATCTTAAACGCTTACAACAAAAGGAAACCATTATCCGCTATAAGTTTATCAATGATGTTTTAAAAGAAACATTAACGATAGATAGTGCTAATGCAAAAGATTTACGCACGCGTTTAGATAGAACGTTGACTCATAAAGTATGGGGGTATGTAATTTTCTTTGCCATATTAATGCTCATTTTTCAAGTAATTTACAATTGGTCTCAATATCCAATGGATTTTATTGATGCTAGTTTTGCTTCTTTAAGTGAGTGGGTTAAAAATACGCTTCCCTCTGGCGCACTCACCAATCTCTTAGCTGAAGGTATTATTGCTGGATTAGGAGGGATTGTCATTTTTATACCACAAATAGCCTTTTTGTTTTTATTCATTTCTATTTTGGAAGAAAGCGGCTATATGAGTCGTGTGGTATTTCTCATGGATCGAGTGATGCGTCGTTTTGGTTTGAGTGGAAAAAGTGTTGTTCCGTTAGTTTCAGGGACTGCCTGTGCAATTCCAGCGATTATGGCAACACGTAATATTGAGAGTTGGAAAGAACGCCTTATCACGATTTTAGTTACTCCTTTCACAACCTGCTCGGCAAGATTACCTGTATATCTTATTATTATTTCATTAGTCATTCCAGACGAGAAGTTTTTATTTTTCAACCTACAAGGACTTACCCTTATGCTATTATATCTTATAGGATTTGGAACAGCTATTGGGTCTGCATGGTTACTCAATAAAATACTCAAGATAAAAAGCAAGTCTTTCTTTGTGATTGAAATGCCTAATTATAAGCTTCCGTTATTTAAAAATGTTGCTATTAACGTTTTAGAAAAAACGAAATCATTTGTGGTTGATGCAGGTAAAATTATCCTTGCGATTTCTATTGTTTTATGGGTATTGGCTTCTTACGGACCTACGAAAGATTTTTCAAATGCAGAAGCTATCGTCACTGCTCAAATGGAAGAGGGCGCTTTCGCGAAAGCGGATTTAGAACAAAAAATTGCTTCCTATAAATTAGAAAAAAGTTACATAGGATATCTCGGAAAGTTTATAGAACCTGCTGTTGAGCCTTTAGGATATGATTGGAAAATAGGTATTGCATTGATTACCTCATTTGCTGCGAGAGAGGTTTTTGTAGGTACGCTTGCTACTATATATAGTGTTGGAGATGATGAAGAAGAAACTATTAAAAATCGTATGGCTCAAGAGTTAAATCCTGTTTCTGGAAAACTTCGATTTAATTTTGCTAGCGGTCTTTCTCTACTGTTATTTTATGCATTTGCCATGCAGTGTATGAGCACATTAGCTATTGTAAAACGGGAAACCAACGGCTGGAAATGGCCCATGCTTCAATTAGGAGTCATGAGTGCTTTTGCGTATCTTGTAGCTTTAATAGCTTATCAAACTTTTAAGTAGTAAAGAAATCTTTTTCAGTACGACTTATCGTAGAGAATTTATTAAATAGTTTGTTTTATGGATCAATTTCAAAACATCATTGTCTTTTCAGTCTTTCTAATTGCTATAGGCTATTTAGTCTCTAAATTTGTATGGACACCTTCTTTTCTAAAGAAAAAATCGAAAGATGGATGTGGTGATGGTAATTGCGGATGTCACTAGATGGGTCTACTCTTTGTCATTATAGGCTATATTTTTGATTACAAAAATGATAAAGACAATTTCATTAAGGAACTGGCTGTAGGTTTCGACTATTTTGTTGGAAATTTTATTCTAGCGCTTATTCTCTATTACATATTTGGCATTCATTATCTCTTATGCATTTTTGCTTTTGCCATAGAAATCGTATTGCTTTTTTCTGCCAAAGCATATATACAAACTAAAGAAGCTTCATAAAAACAGCTAAAATTACACTTGTAATTCTAAATAATACACACGATTATTTTTAGCTGTACTTGTTTCAGGATATGGAGATAAGCGAACTGCTTTTATAACTAAATCATCAGAAATATGTAAGATATTATCTTTTCCTGATGCATCAAAAACCACCTCTTTTTCTACAGGGTTCAGTCCTTTTTCTTCAATACGTACTTTAACTTTTGCTCGTCCAGCCCATACACAGTCTACATCTTTTGGACATCTAGAATCTTCCATCACTTCTAAAAAAGTAACTTCTACAGCATTGATTTGCTGATGTTCTCCGATGCCAAGTTCAAATGCGAGATGATCTACAGAACTTGTGGTTGGTGCGTTTTGTGCTTTCGCGAAAGCGCAAAAAGAAATAAGAACTAGGAATATACGTATGGTTTTCATAAAGTCTGATTTACTATATATTAACGACAAGAATAATGCCATGTTGCATATTTATCCTCTAAAAAGGAAAAAATTGTCTTTCATGTGCTCAATTTTTTCATCTTTATTGGTAATGATATACTCCAGCGCAAGATCAGTAAACTCTTTTCCTTTGGAAGTTAATGTGACGATACTATCTGTAATCGTAATCATATTATTCTTCTGAGCGAGATCTAATACCGTTTGTGATCGTACTCTTTGCCAATTAATATGCTCGTTAAGGTGATTGATATGACGTTCACTTTCTTCTGTGTGATTATTCAAATGCAACAAGAAGGTAAGTAATGACACCTCTGTGCGTTGTTGCTTTTGTCTATACATAACAGCAATCAATCCTTTATTAGGAGCAAATAGATATACCATTAAAAACACAACACCTAATACCGTAGTCATAGATCCCGAAATAGAGGCATCAAGTAAATGAGCTACCCAATATCCTGCAATGGCAGAACTCACACCAAACAGAATCGATAGTCCTAGCATCTTTTTAAGATCTGAAGTGAGTAGATACGCCGTAGCAGCTGGTGCAATCATCAGTGCAACTACAAGAACGGCTCCTACCGCATCAAAAGCACCTACCACAGTAACTGATGATACAGACATTAATCCATAATGTAATACCACTGGAGAAAACCCTAAGGCAGAAGATAATCCTGCATCAAACGTGCTTACTTTAAGTTCTTTAAAAAAGGCAATTAATAATCCTATCGTGATGCTTAAAATAATTCCCATTACCCATAATGATTTAGGACCTATATCTGTTCCAGCAACCATAAGACGATCAAAAGGGGCAAATGCTAATTCCCCAAGTAATACAGCATCTACATCTAAATGAACATCGTTTGCATTTTTAGCGATTAAAATAACGCCAATACTAAATAATGCTGGAAACACAAGCCCTATAGCCGTATCTTCTTTGACTAAGCCTGTTTTTTGAATAGCCTCTACTAAAACTACTGTAATTACACCTGTAACAGCGGCTAGCAAAATAAGCCAAGGAGAATTCAAATCTTCTGTCAGGAAAAAACCTATTACAATACCTGGAAGTATAGAATGGCTTATCGCATCGCTAATAAGTGCCATTTTACGCAATACCAAAAACACGCCTGGTATGGCACAAGCAATGGCAACGATAGCGGCTATTAATTGTATTTCTATTTGAGGTAATGACATTATTGTTTATATAAGTTTTCGGCAGCGTTATAACCGTCTTGTGTGAGTGACCATTTTTGTCCTTGCACTTCTACCCATTTTTTTTCTTCCATTTCTTTTAACGATCCTCTAGTAAATCCTTGGAAGTTATTCAATATTTTAATGGCATGTGGATGCGATATATCTTCATGTGTTTTTGCAATATCAAACATGAATTGTAATGTTTTTTGAAGTTTTAAATCTCTTCTATTTTGCCAGAACCGAATTTGTTTAAAAAGAATCCCTCTTCCGGGAGAAAAGATAAATGAGAATAACACAAATACAGCTGCTACTAATACAATAACAGGACCTGTGGATAGATTATTTTGACTTGCACTGATGGCTGTTCCGAACACTCCAGAAAAAGCACCAAAAATTGCTGCGAGTACAATCATAACACTCAGTTTATTTGTCCATTGTCTAGCTGCAGCAGCAGGTGCCAATAACATCGCACTCATTAATACCACTCCTACTGTTTGTAACCCTAACACAATAGCTAATACAATAAAAAAGGTAATCAGTACATCTATAAATCGTGTATTAAATCCTAGTGTCTTGGTATAATCTGCATCAAAAAGTAATATTTTAAACTCTTTCCAAAATAGCAATAGCACGACAAGACACACTCCAGTTACTATTGCCATAAGGGTGACATCTTTCTCAACTAAAGTAGCTGCTTGTCCAAACAAATATTTATCTAGCCCTGCTTGATTTGCATTGGGTTGTTTTTGGATAAAAGTGAGTAGCAACATACCAAATCCAAAAAACAATGATAAAATCAGCCCTAAAGCTGTATCACTTTTGAGGTGTGTTTTTGTAATCATACCTCGTATCCAAAACGTCCCTATTAATCCACTTACTAACGCTCCTAATAATAGCAAGTTTGTGTCTTTTGTACCTGTAATAATAAACGCCAATGCAATACCAGGCAATGCAGCATGTGAAATAGCATCTCCTAAAAGGCTTTGCTTCCGAAGTACTGCAAAACTTCCTAACATACCACAAATAGCACCAAGAATAGCGGTGCCTAACGTAATAGTACGCAAGGTATAATCTGAAAATACTAAACTAAAATACTCTTTGATGTCCATAGTCTTTAGCTTTTGGCTATTAGCCTTTAGCTATTGTTCTTAATGAATTTTTTAATTCCTTGAATCATTTTTGCCAGCTCTTGAAGTTTTTCTCTAGATTGATAATCTTCTTGTTCTGAAATATAATTTTGTCTTCTTGCAACTGTCGAACACACAACGCATTCTTTTAAAGAATCTAACGTTATATTTAAATATCTATTAAATTGAGCATCGGAGCTACCTTGACCTTCTCCAATATTTAAAGATATCGACAAAGCTGCTCTTTTATATTGTGAACTAAGACCATATAACTCTTCTTTTGGAAATTTTTTTACTAAAACATATATCTCATCTACAAAATCTAGTGATTTTTGATATACATTAAGTTTTTCAAAATTAAAAATTATCTCCATCTACTATGTTTTACTATTTTATCTAATAGCTAAGCACTAAAAGCTGAAAAGCTATTGATTAACCGCTACTTTATAGTTAATTCCATACGTCTTGGTCAAATTATCGTCATTAAAAATATCTTTCACAGGACCTGTTGCTATTTTCTTGACATTTAAAAAAGTCACCCAATCAAAATATTCAGGTACAGTTTGTAAATCATGATGAACAACTACTACTGTTTTTCCTGCTTTACGTAATTCTTTTAAAATATTAATAATTGCTATTTCTGTTGTCGCATCTACTCCTTGGAAGGGCTCATCCATAAAGTAAATAGCTGCATTTTGCACTAAGGCTCTTGCTAAAAACACACGTTGCTGTTGCCCTCCACTTAATTGACTAATTTGTCTGTTTTTAAAAGGAAGCATTCCTACTTTTTCTAATGCTTCGAGTGATGCTTTTTTCTCTTTTTGACCAGGTCGTTTTATCCAACCTAGTTTCCCATAGGTACCCATCATCACAACATCAAGTGCTGTGGTAGGGAAATCCCAATCTACACTTCCTTTCTGAGGCACATAAGCAACTAGCTTACGTTGTTTTGCATAAGGTTTATCATAAATGGTAACACTGCCCGCAATAGGATCTATAATCCCTAAAATTGATTTAATTAGCGTAGACTTACCGGCACCATTAGGACCTACAATAGCCATTAACACACCTTCTGGAATGGTTAAATCAATATCCCACAATACAGGCTTATAATTATAAGCTACCGTTAAGTCATCTACACGAATGGCTATTTTTTTTGAACTCATTTTTATGTTGTTTTTGCTTTAACGCTTCGCTCTCTCTATGGTTGTGAACCTGCTTGCCAGCAGGCAGGTCTTGCAAGTTCGATTTCGCGAAAGCGTATACAATTTACTTTAGCGAGTTTACAATGGTTTTTACATTATAGGTAAACATTCCTATGTAGGTTCCTTCAATGGTTCCTGCATCCCCTAAAGCATCGCTGTATAAAGACCCTCCAATAACTACTTCATGATCTTTTGCTTTTACAGCCGCTTCTAATGCTTCTATAGTACGTCTAGGCACTGAACTCTCTATAAAAATTGCTTTCACATCGTTATCTATAATAAATTGAGACAAACGTTGTACATCTTGTACCCCTGCTTCTGTTGCTGTAGATAATCCTTGTAATCCAACTACATTAAAATCATAACTCTTTCCAAAGTAATTAAACGCGTCATGTGCCGTTACTAAAATTCGCTTTTCTTTAGGAAGCGTTTCTATAATTCCTTTTACTTCACTTTCAAGTACATCTAATTTTTCAAGATATATTTTAGCATTAGCTGCATAACGATCACTATTCTTAGGGTCTTTTTCAGAAAGGACTTCTACGACAGCATTTACAAATTGTTTAAAATATTGAATATTAAACCATACATGTGGATCATAATTTGAAGCAAAATAATCAGATCCTATAAGGGTTGATTTATCTAAACGTTCTCCTAATGCTATTTGTGTTTTTGAAGACGACCCCATCTTTTCAAAAACCTCTACCAGTTTCCCTTCTAGATGCAACCCATTATAAAATATGATATCTGCACCAGAAAGTTTTGTTACATCTCCTGCACTTGCTTTGTAAAGATGCGGATCTACACCTGCACCCATAAGTCCTTGTAAATCTATCATATCACCACCTACATTCTTTACAAGATCTGTAATCATAGATGTTGTTGCGACTACATTTAATCGATCGCTTTTGGTTGTCGTATCGTTTTTACAGCTTAGTACGCTTAAAGCGAAAAGAAATACGAGTATATTTTTACTGTTCATTGTTTATTTTTTATCAATTCTAAAACTAACACCTACACTAAGCAGTATGTCTTGACCTTCTGTAATGCTCTTCCCTACGGTAGCATCTAATTGGATAAGTGGTGCAATAGCGTAGGTAAGACCTGCATCCCAAAAGTGATTAGCACTACTATCTTCTGGCAAATCCCCATATACTTCTACGTAAGCTCCTAATTTATCTGTAATTGAATACCCGTACGCAAGTGTATATATATAGGCAAACTCAGCAGATTCACCTCCTAATTGACCTCCTACATTATAAGCTATACCAGAACGTTCACTTAACGTATGATTAAACGCAAATCTAAAATCGGCGGCTGTAAATTCTGATTTAAAGTCAGAACTTGCTGTAAAAGGCAAGAATATATGGCCAATTAATCCTATTTCTGGAAACCACCTCTTTTCTTCACTTATAGCTACTTTAGCCCCAAATAACAAAGGAGATAAACCACTAGCGACATCACCAGATTCCATTCCATTAATTGTGGTCTTCACTTCTTCAAAATTCCAACCTATTCTCAACTCTAGATTATCTAAAATCCCATAACGTAATAAGGTTGTATTGTAGGTGAAAACTTCTTCTTTGATGCCGTTATCTTCAAACGAGGTTGTAAATGCACCTGTTTCTACTTGTAAACTTCCTACAGGTACCACTGTGGGTGCTTCTGTAGCATCAGGACGATCTGTAACAAGCCCTGGGGTTGTTTCTGTTTCTTGGGCTATTGCTTGTAAACTATGTGCCAAGAGGAATAATATGATTATTGATTTTTTCAAAAAATTTAGTTTTAACATTGTGTATTATACTTGGATATATAAATTTTCGGCTATCTTTTTTGAGATGAAAAATTGTTCTTTTTTAACTTGAATAATCATTGAACCATCAAAAAATTCTTTCCCTAGCACTTTTATTTTGGTCCCTATAGCGATGTTACGCTTATCAAGATATTGTAAAAACTCGCCGCTAGTTTCACGTACCCCCACTAAAATACCATGTTGACTTTTACTCATTTCTGAAAGTACTTTCTTTTCGGTTTTCTTAATATTTCCATCTTTATCGGGTATAGGATCTCCATGCGGATCATAATCTGGATGATCTAAAAACTTATCAAGTCGTGTGATTAATTCTTCCGATTGGATGTGTTCTAATTGCTCAGCTATTTCATGAACTTCGTCCCATTGAAAGTTGAGTTTTTCTACTAAAAACACCTCCCAAAGTCTGTGTTTTCGTATCACAGCAACAGCAACAGCAATACCTTCTTTTGTCAGCGTAGTTCCCTTGTACCTTCGATAGGAAACGAGTTCTTTATCTGCAAGACGTTGTATCATGTCTGTTGCAGACGATGCTTTTGTACTCATCATTTGAGCAATGGCATTTGTTGCAACAGCTCCTTTGTGCTCTTGTTCTAAATGAAAGATACATTTCAAATAATTTTCTTCTGCTCTCGTATACATATACGGCAAAAGTAAATTAATTATGTTGGGTAATAAAAAACTTATTTTAGATTAGACTAAAAATATACTCTTGCGGGGCTAATTATATAATTTCTTACTATAAGAACACATAAAGTTTTATAAAACAATTATTTAAAATCTATTAGAAGTTATTTCTGATTTTCTGGAAAGCAATTCTTATTTGAGATTCGACTGTTTTTATGGAGATATTTAATTCGACAGCAATTTCTTTATTCTTCAAACCCTTCTCTTTACTTAACAAAAGAATCTCTTTACATTTATCTGGCAAGTCATTTATAAGTTTTCTAATTTTTTTTGATCGCTCTATACTCACTTCTTTATCTTCTTCTATATATGAAGTAATAATTTCATATTTCATCTTTTCTAGCATAGATACTTTACGATTTTGTTTTTTAGTCTCATCTATAAACAAATGATAAGCTGTCTGAAATAAGTATGATTTTAGAGATGTTGTAATATGTATTTTATGTCGTTTTTCCCAAAGTTTAATGAATGCCGTTTGAACTATATCTTCAGTATCATTCACATCATTTGTAAACTGTAAAATATAAGAGCACATTATTTTATAATATAATTCAAACACTTTTTTCAAAGCTAAATGATCATCTTTTTGTATTAGTTGCCATAATAATTTATCGTTCATAAATTTCTAAAAGAAATAAAAAAGTTAAGTGCATTAAAAATAAATATAAAAAAGTTAAGGGTAATTTATTGTTTTGTCGTCATATAGAATACATAATTAAAATTATTTTGGAAAAAATTATTATAAAGTACTTAACGAGTAACATTTCATCAGAAGAGTTGAAATTACTAGAAAATTGGATGCTAGATCCAGAGAATAAAAAAGAATTTGAAAAATTAATTAAAACCAATCAAGAATTAAACGATACTTATTTGACAATCGACACAGACAATGCCTTTGATATAGTGTCAAAAAAGTTAGATTCAATAAATAATACTGCAAAATATAATACACAAAAAAAAATATTACACTATGCAGCATCAATAGTATTATGTATAGCAATATCTATTAGTTCTTATTTTATTTTCAAAACGAACAATACTATAGCTCAAAATGAAATTATATTAAGACTAGGGGACGAAAACATAGCAATAATTAATGACTCTTTAAAAAAGAAAATTTTTAATAATGAAGGAGATCTTATCGCCACTTTAAAAGAGGATACCTTATTCTTTGAAGCTAGAATACAAGAGAAACATCCATTTAACTCGGTTAGTCAACTTATTGTACCTAACGGGAAACAATTAAAAACGAAATTACCTGATGGAACTTTAATTAATATTAATTCAGGTAGTATGATAAAATTTCCTAGTTTATTTGACGGAAGGAAGATAATCTTAGATGGCGAAGCTTTTTTTGATGTTCGTAAAAATAAAGAATTCCCTTTCATTGTATCTACGAAACAGATGGATATAAAAGTATTAGGAACAAGATTTAACGTATCAAATTACCCCAATAATGAGACGTCATTTGTAAGTTTAGAAGAAGGAAGTTTAGCAGTAAAGAGACCTTCTATTAACAGTTACGAAATGCAAAATATTATTATAGAACCTGGAGAACAAGTTTCTGTAAAAGGAGAGGTCTTTAATGTTAAAGAAACCAATATTGAAAAGGATATTGCTTGGAATTTTGGGAAATTATATTTCGAAAATGATCGATTTGAAGATATTATTAAAAAACTGGAACGTCATTATAATATTCGTATCCAAAACAAATCAACAAAACTAAATAACACAAGATATACAGGAACTTTTACAACAGAAACTATCATCGAAGTACTAGATACATTTAATGAGCTATCTGAATTTGAATATCAAATACTTGGACAGAAAATCATAATGGATGCTAAGTAAAATTAAATTTTACAATACATGAAAATAACTAAATATAAGAGAACTATAATCTATAAAACATCTTTCGGATTACTTATCAGTCTATTTTTTATTTCCAAAATTGGAAATGCAAGCACCTTAAAATCTGATCAAGATATAGTAACTGTAGATTTAGAATCAGTTACACTTGAAAAAGCATTAGCGACCATAGAAGGCATAACTGAATACAAATTCTTTTATAGAAATGAAGATATTAACCTAGCTCAAAAGGTAACTGTTAAAGCAACTAACAAATCATTAAATTATGTGTTATTAAAACTTTTTAAGAAAGATGATATAAATTTTAAAATAATCAACCATCAAATTATTCTTAAAAAAAATGTTTCAAATGTATTACTACAGAAAAATCACAAAGTAAAAGGTAAAGTTATAGATATCAGTACAGGCAACCCTATTTACAATTGTAATATTAAATTAGCAAATACATATACTGGAACGGCAACTAATGAGCTTGGAGAGTTTGTCATTCAGATCAACTCTTTTCCTGTTCAACTTGTTTTTTCTCATTTAAATTACGAATCACAAGTTATAACACTTTCAGACACAAAAACAGCACAAGTCCAATTAATTCCGCGTATTAATACTTTAAATGAAGTTATTATATCAGGAACAGATAATTATGCTATTGACCTTGCAAAAAAGGCATTCAAAAAAACAATAAAATCATCTACTACTAACAAATTTGGGACAGCATTCTATCGTCAAACTATTAAAAATGATGAAGATTATTCCGAATTCTCTGAAATCATTTATGATGCCCAGTACTCTACCGCAGGTATCGAAAAATGGGATATTATTGAAGGTCGTTACGCTATAAAAGAAGAAAAAATAAATAATAAAAATTACACATTACTTTCTAAATTATTAAAATCAATTCAACCAAATACTGAAGAAATTTTATTTCCCTTAAACAAGCACTTAGATAAATTATATACTATAAAAACACTACAAAAAATCAAATCTAAAGATAATACCGTCGCTGTACTTTGGTTTGAACCTAAAGAAAAAAACCCATCTATTCCTTCATTTGAAGGAGAAGTATATATAGACACAAAAACTCATGATGTATTAAAAGTAACTGGGGAAATTTCAAGAGATGATCTTGAATTAATACGATTAACTAAAAAAAATACTACAAAAAGAAATTACAACTTATCATATGAAATGACATTTAAAGTTGATTCCATTTTAGGTCTTGTCATAGATTATATAGATGTTAAGCAAGAATTTGATTATTACCAAGACAATATTTTTCAAACTCATATATCTTCAAAATCAAGTCTTAATTTCTTTGAATATTACATTCCTACTAATAAAAAAAAATTAGGACGACAGTTTGAAAAAAATATAAGTGATTGGCAGCGTTTAGATGAAATAGGTTATAATAAGAAGTTTTGGGAGGATAACCCTATTATAAAACGTACTCCTGTTGAAGAAGAGGTAATTACCTCATTTGAAAAAAACAATGCTTTTGAGTCTATCTTTTTAAATAGTAGAAATCAGATTGCTATAGAACAATCAGACATCTCTAATTATACATTTATAGAAAAACTTAATAAACAATTCCAAATACATAATGATCATACTAAAATAGAGAAGGTATATCTACATACAAATAAAGACATATGTATTTCTGGGGAAAACTTATGGTACAGCGCTTATGTTACTTTAGGTTCTTATCATAACTATTCTCTAGCTAGTAATGTCCTTCATATTGATCTTATAGATCCAAATGGAGAAATTATAAGCACACAGAAACAAGAACTAATAGAAGGAAGAGGTTATGGCACTATATCGATCCCTAAAAACCTTGAAGTAGGTATCTATCAATTACGATCATATACTAATTGGATGCGTAATGAAAATAGTGCGTTCTTTTTTACTAAGACAATAAAAATAGTAGATAATAAAAATATCGAGTCTCATCCCATTTCAAAAAAAGACTCCATTGATTTACAGTTCTTCCCAGAAGGAGGCAATGCCATTGCTGGAATAAACAATACTATTGCTTTTAAAGCAATAGGATCAGACGGATTAGGTGTTAATATTAAAGGAAGAATAGTCGATTCAAACGGAACAACCATAGCTCATATAAATTCCCTCCATAAAGGTGCTGGAATATTTAACTTAAATCCTCAAAAAGGAGAACAATACAAGGCTATATTAGAAGATAACTCTGAAGTATCTCTTCCTAAAATACAAGATCAAGGTTATGCATTTTCTATAGACAATAAAAATGAGCGTACTATTCGTGTGAAAGTTCAGGCAACCGAAGCATTAAGAAGTAATGCATTTTATATTATTGGACATGTACGAAATCAAAAGTATTATCAAGCACAATTAGAATTTGGAAATACTAACATAGTTGACTTCGAAATTCAAAAAAAACGTATCCCTAGTGGCGTTATGACATTAACCCTCTTGGACCAAGATATGAAGCCTTGGTGTGAACGTGCTATATTTATAAATAATCAAGAAGAGTTAGTCATTACTACGCAAGTAGATGAAGCAAATTTAAAGCCAAGAGGTGAGTTAACAGTAGATATCAAAGTTACAGACCCTTATGGAAATCCTATTTCTACAGATCTATCCATATCAGTAACTGATGCAGATAAAATCAACAAAAATAAATATAGTTCTAATATTTTAACTCAACTTCTATTAGAATCTGACATAAAAGGACATATAGAAAACCCTGCATTTTATTTCCAAGACACACATAAAAATACACACGCAAAATTAGATTTATTGATGCTTACTAATGGATGGCGTAGATTTAATTGGGGAAGTATGCAAAATGAAAAAAAGAAATTCTCATTTACAAAAGGATTACATATCTCTGGAATTATTAAGGATAGAAAAAATAAAACTTTGAACAATACTAAATTAGATATGATTGCAAAATCTAATAACAGTTTTAGGTTATATTCATCCAAAACAGATTATAAAGGACGATTTGACATTTTAAATTTCAATAATATTGATTCTACAAAACTCATGTTTAAAGTGTATAATGAAAAAGGAGCTATCGTAAAGGCTAATGTTTATCTCGATAAAAATGAAATAAAACCTCCTGTATCTAATTTCAGAAGTAACATCTTAGAAACATTTATTGATAATGAACAGAATTCAAAGTATATAAACACAATAAAATATAGAAAAAGAGAAGATTCATTATTGGATTTAAGCAAAACTATAGCGTTAAATGAGGTTTTCCTTAGAGGAAAAAAGAAGGTGAAAAAACTTAAAGAAACACCTAATTTTTATGGAGTAGAACCAGATGCTACATTATTTATAACTGAAAAAAATAACATAGGTAGCCTTATTTTACAAATTGCCAAATTGCCAGGAGTTTCTGTACTTGGAAGTGGAATTGATGCAAAAGTAAGTATTAATAGATCTCAAGCACCACTATGGGTTTTAGATGGCGTACCTATTTTTAATAAAAATGTAGTTTCAAGTGATGGTCCTTCTCGAAAATTTTTACCCTATCCTCAAGGTGTCGTAAAAATACCTAGTATTATTTCTCAATTATCGCTGTTAGATATCTACAGAATTGATGTTTTAAAACCAGCTAAAGCAGCTGTTTATGGATCTAGAGGATCAGAAGGTGTTATTTCAATAGAAACAAGGCGAGGTAAAAACATTTTATTTAATAGTGCTTCTGAAGAAAATAAACCCTTATGGACACACTCTGTTATGGGATATAACGTTTCTAAAGAGTTTTATAATCCTAAATATGATGTCAAGAATAGTGAACAAAATAAAACAGATTATCGCACAACGCTCCTATGGAATCCTAATATCACAACTAATACTGAAGGAGAAGCGTCAATATCTTTTTTTAATTCTGATATAACAAATCAAATACAAATCGTTATAGAAGGATTATCAACAAATGGAATTCCGGGCGTACACATAAAAAAAATAGGAAAAGAAAAGCCGAATGATTAAATTATATTGATACAGTTTTAAATGTCTTTAAGGAACTAATTCTCGCACTTTTTCATATACTAGGTTTCCTTCCCATCCTCTATACAGCAGATAATCAGCAAGTTTTTTTCTTTTCTTGTATTTCTCTTTTTCTGAAGATAATTGCTGTATACGCTTTCGCGAAAGCGTATCAAACACCTTTTCATAGTCTTCATCTGAAATTTCTAACAACCCTGTTTTGATAGTATATTCTGAGAGTTTTCTTTGTTTTAATTCTCTAATGATACGTTGTTTTCCCCAGGATTTATGATTGAACTTCCCTCTTACAAATGCTTTTGCAAATCGCTCTTCATTTAAAAATTCATGTTCGATAAGATGCCCCACTACAACATCAATAGCATCAGGTATCATACGCATTTCTAAGAGTTTTTTACGCACCTCTTGATGGCAACGATCTTGATAAGCACAATAGCGCTCTAAGCTTCGTTTTGCCTCTTCTACTGTATAGGTTTTTATAGGTTGCATCACAATGTTAAAAATACTATTTCCTTTTATTTTTGGGCATAAAAAAACCCCATTCCTTTACAGGAACAGGGTTTAAATTCTATATTTTAATTTCC
Source organism: uncultured Dokdonia sp. (assembly GCF_947492535.1). Taxonomy (GTDB): domain Bacteria; phylum Bacteroidota; class Bacteroidia; order Flavobacteriales; family Flavobacteriaceae; genus Dokdonia. The sequence continues at coordinate 21,437 of NZ_CANLNH010000012.1, forward strand.
TTACCGCTTTTATCTGTAAAGCGATATTCAAGATACGTGTAAGCGTCTCTGGGCATTATTTTTACCCATTTTTTGTGTTCTAAAAACCATTTAGAACGAATAGATGGAAATCCTTTGGTTAGAAAAGCTGCAACAAAAGGGTGTGCATGTAGCGTCACCTTATTGTTACCGTTTTTAAGAATTTTATCGAGTTTACCTTCCATTTTTTGCACCATTACAATAGGTGCTTCTATTTCTCCCTTAGATCCATTAGGATCTTCTTCACGGGTTTTAATATTCATTTCTGGTCGTACTCGCTGTCTAGTAATTTGAATCAATCCAAATTTACTAGGCGGTAATATTTTGTGTTTTGCGCGATCTTCTTTCATTTCATCCTTAAGATGATTAAAGAGTTTTCTACGGTTATCTGCATTGTTCATGTCTATAAAATCGACAACAATAATTCCTCCCATATCTCTTAAGCTAAGTTGACGTGCCATTTCTGAAGCGGCGATCATATTTACTTCTAGCGCGGTGTCTTCTTGACTCTTTGCTTTATTTGATCTGTTACCACTATTTACATCAACTACATGCAGTGCTTCTGTATGTTCTATAACAAGATACGCTCCTTTACTCATTGAGACTGTTTTTCCGAAAGATGTTTTAATCTGTCGTTCTATCCCAAATTTCTCAAAAATTGGAGTTGAATTCTTATATAGTTTTACAATGCTCTCTTTTTTTGGAGCAATCTCGCTTAGGTATTCTTTGATTTGATAATAGAGCGTTTCATCATCTACAGTAATTCCTGTAAAAGTATCATTAAAGATATCTCTTAATATTGAGGATGCTCGATTCATTTCACCAAGCACTTTACTAGGATGATGTGCGCCTTGAATTTTTTTACTCATGGTAGCCCATTTGTCTACCAAATTTTGCAGGTCTTTATCTAGTTCGGCGACCTTTACTCCTTGTGCAACTGTGCGTACTATCACACCAAATCCTTTAGGACGGATGCTTTGTACTAATCGTTTAAGACGCGCTTTTTCTTCTTTGCTTTCTATCTTTTGTGAAATAGAAATTCTATCAGAAAAAGGCACGAGAACAATATATCTACCAGCTATAGAAAGCTCACTGCTTATTCTAGGGCCTTTTGTAGAAATAGGTTCTTTGGCGATTTGTACCAGTACACTTTGTTTTTGTTTTAAAACATCAACGATTTTACCGTTTTTGTCTATATCCTTTTCAAAAGGAAAGTTGTTTAAAGAATAGTCTTTTAATTTACCTGTGCTTACACGTTTTATGTAACTTAGAAGAGTTGGAAGTTTTGGACCTAAATCATGATAATGCAAAAAGGCATCTTTTTCATAACCTACATTAACAAATGCAGCATTTAATCCAGAAACTGTTTTTCTAATGTTTGCAATATAAATATCACCTACATTAAATTTATTTCCATCTTCTTCTTTGTGAAGTTCTATAAGTCTTCCATCTTTTAATAAGGCAAAATCAACTGCCGAGGAACTAGATCTTATAATTAATTCTTTATTCACTCTTTAGTAATTTTCATTAATGATGCTAGGCATCACAAATGGATTATACAATAATTTATCACAGGTATCATAACGTATAACTATGTATACAAAATGTAATAAATACGGTGTAACTTGAAGGCCTCAAGGTGTAAGGCATTTTATGTTACGATGTCAAAGAACTATGAATAATATATACCAATAATAACATCTAAAAAAGATGTACCTAATAAAAAACAATCACTTTTTGGTTATAGTAACCACATAGGTATACCTATACAAAACTAAGTGAAGTCATTTTATGCACATATATTTAGAAATCTAAGTACCTTAGATTATTGGCATTATATATAATTCAAAAGAAAAAGTAGTCTAAGACTACTTTTTCTTCTTGTGACGGTTTGCTCTACGTCTTTTTTTACGTTTGTGCGTTGCTACCTTGTGTCTTTTTCTTTTTTTACCACTTGGCATAAAATGATTCTTTTATTAGGTTACTTAAATTATACTGCAACGTTCGTCTTTACACCTTCTACAAATACTTTTGCAGGTTTGAACGCAGGTATGTTGTGCGCTGGAATTTTGATGGTAGTATTCTTAGAAATGTTTCTACCAGTCTTTTCAGCTCTTGTTTTAATAATAAAGCTACCAAATCCTCTTAAGTAAACATTATCACCACCTTCTAAAGAAGTTTTTACTTCACTCATGAATGATTCGATAGTTGCTTGTACGTCATTCTTCTCGATACCTAATTTTTCAGATACCTTTGCTACAATATCAGCTTTTGTCATTTTAATTATTGTTTAGGGGTTAAAATTTCAAGTTCGCAAATATAAGCATTAAAAACTCAAACTTTCAAGCATAATCTTTTAAATTATAAGAAGATAAGTATATATTTCAACAAAAAACCTTTATTTCCTATTGAAATTCTCTAAAAAACTTATCCCGTGGTATTTAGAAAACAAGCGCGAAATGCCTTGGAGAGAGACCACTGATCCGTATCGGATTTGGCTATCTGAAATCATCCTTCAGCAAACTAGAGTTGCACAAGGACTCCCCTATTATTTGAAGTTTACAAAAGCTTTTCCAACGGTAAAAGATTTAGCTAACGCCTCTGAAGAAGAAGTATTAAAATTATGGCAAGGTTTAGGGTATTATTCTCGCGGAAGAAACTTACATGCCGCTGCAAAATATATCATAGAAGAATGTGATGGTATTTTTCCTAATACCTATAAGGAATTATTAAAATTAAAAGGGGTTGGCGATTATACCGCTAGTGCTATTGCAAGCATTAGTTTTCATGAACCTACTGCAGTCGTCGATGGAAATGTATATAGAGTGCTTTCGCGCGTTTTTGGCATTAGTACTCCTATTAATAGCACACAAGGCATTAAAGAGTTTAAAGCACTTGCTCAAGAACTTATAGACAAAGAGCAACCTGCAAATTTCAATCAAGCAATTATGGAATTTGGTGCGATACAATGCAAACCTCAAAACCCATATTGTTTGCATTGTATTTTTAATGATTCGTGTGTTGCCTTACAAAAGAATAGCATCGCTTCCTTACCTGTAAAGCTCAAAAAGGCAAAAGTAAAAAATCGTCATCTACACTATTTAGTGTTTAGATCTCCAGATCACAAAACAATCATTGAACAACGCACTGGAAAGGGGATTTGGCAAGGTTTATATCAATTTCCAATGATTGAAGGGGAGTTTGATATTAACCGCTTTCGCGAAAGCGAACCCTTCCTGAAAGAAACGGCTTCATATATCATAAAAAACGTATATCCATATAATACAACGCCTATCATTCATAAATTATCACATCAGCATTTACATACTACTTTTTGGATTATAGATGTTGAAAAACTAACAGATGATGCTATAGAAATTCAATTCATAAATTCGTATCCTGTACCTGTGCTTATTGATAAATTTATAGAAGCCTATTTTTCCTAATCTAGGATCGTCTTAATTTGTTTTCTATATGCCGAAGGGCTTTGGCCTGTAAAAGCTTTAAATCTTTTATTAAAGTGTGAGAAATTATTAAACCCGCTTTCAAAACACACGTCTGTGATTGTCATAGCATGTTCAGAGAGCAATTTAGAAGCGTGTACTAAGCGATACTCATTTACAAACTGAGTAAATGTTTTATTGGTTATTTTTTTAAAATAACGACAAAAAGACGGAACCGTCATATGCGTTAATCCTGCAATCTGCTCTAGAGGAATTTCTTCCTTAAAGTGAGTTTTTACGTGATTGAACACTAAATTAATCCTATCATTATCATTTACATTAGATAATAAGGTAAACCCATCGGCATTAAGAATTCTAAATTCTTTTGTAATTGCTAGTCTATTTAGAATTTTTAGATACGATACTAAGCGTTCAAAATCAGACTGATCTTCCATTTCTTCTATAAGAGCTCCTACTTCTACCTTCGTAGCTCCTGAAAAAACAACACCTCGTTTTGATACTTGTAAAAGTCTTTTAATATTGGCCATTTCTGGGATATTAAAAAAATCGTCCCCAAGAAAATCAGCTTTCATTTGGATGACAGTTTCATACTTATTGCCTGTTTGATGATCGGTAAATCCGCAATGAGGCAAATTACTGCCTACTAAAATTAATGTCCCCCATGTATAATAAGAAAGATTACTACCTACTAACCTTCTTCCTGTACCTCCATTTACATATACAAGTTCTAACTCAGGATGGTAATGCCATACGGTATTATCATTTCTATTTTCCTTATCAAATTTCTGATACAGAAAAGAATTTCCAAAATTGGGAGTAATCGCTTCTAAAGTAGGTTTCTGTAAAATCATATCAAGCTTTTATGGCTAAAGTTAAAAACGCTTTTGAAGTTAAATCGTTAGAAAATTATCCTAAATATGTTCTAAATTAACATAATGATAAAACCTAAATTTAATAACGGGTAATTTAGAACATTAATGTGGAAATAATGTAATAGCAGGGAGCAGAATCCTGATGTAAGTTTGTATCATAATAAATTAGTCATCAATTATTTAAATCGAATATTATGAAAAACACATTAAAATTATCACTGCTCCTTGCACTTTTAATCACTAGTGTAAACATACACGCTACAACATTAAAAACATTTGTAGCTACTGAAAAATCAAATCCCACAACCATTGCAGATGATTTAGTCATTAGAGAAAAAGATGAAAAAGTTTCTGTAATCCTTTTAAATTTGGATTTAAATCCTGTAAAAATTACTATCAGAGATGGTTTTGGACGCATTGTTTTTTCTGAAACAATTAATGATAACAAGACTATTCATAAGTCTTTTAATTTTAAGAAAGCTTATAAAGGAAGTTACAGCATTAAAGTAAAAAATGGTTTAACCACTTATAGTAAAGAAATAGAAATTATCTAAATAGTTATTTCTTTTACTCACAACGTTTAGTTTGCTTAGCGAGGTCTCTTTTAGAAAATTCTAATAGAGGCCTTTCTTCAGTTTTTCTATAAAAGTCATAGTCCTATTCTGGTTTGTCAATATAGAAAAACTAACAGATAATACTACAGAAATTAATACGACAAAAGGGATTAAATCCTAGAAGAAGCTCTAAATCCGAATATACAGAATCGACCTAAGTGTCGAAGAATTAAACCAAGATTTCGCTGAAAAAGCGGGATTAGAAGATAGGTTCAACTAGACATCTTGAGTACATTTTACAGACTTCTCTAAATTAATTTTTACGAATAAGATCTTATCCAGTACCCGTACTTATCTCTAACTTTATTGATACCTTTGACTTCTAAATAAAGCGCTTTTATCGCAACGTATAATTTTGTACATTTAACAATATGGCAGGAACTATTAATAAAGTAATTCTCATTGGTCACACAGGAGACGAAGTAAAAATGCACTACTTTGAAGGAGGTAATAGCATAGGACGTTTCCCATTAGCAACTAATGAAGAATATACCAATCGAACAACAGGAGAACGTGTAAGCAATACTGAATGGCATAACATTGTTGTACGAAATAAAGCTGCTGAAATTTGCGAAAAGTATCTCAAAAAAGGAGATAAAGTATATATAGAAGGTCGTTTAAAAACTCGTAAATGGACGGATGACAAAGGTCTAGAGCGTTATAGCACTGAAATACAATGTGTAGATTTTACATTTCTTACTCCTAAAGGAGAGGGACAACAACAAAGTAATACGCCTACACAATCATCACAACCTATTCAGTCATCGCAACCAGCTCAACAACCACCATCAACACCTTCACAGACGAGTCCTGCAGAAGATGTAGATGACCTCCCATTTTAAAACTACGTATAACGAACTTAAAGACGATTGGATCCTGACCCTGAACCCTTATTTATAGTATTAGCATTTGATAGTACCATTCTTATTAGTAGTATTCTGCTAGTAGTATTATTTATATGCTCAGCTCTTATAAGTGGTGCTGAAGTTGCTTTCTTTTCATTAACGCCAACAGATTTAGAAGAACCTGAAGCAACAGACCAACAAAATCCTAGATTAAAAATAGTTGCAAGACTATTACAGACGCCCAAAAAACTCCTAGCAACTATATTAGTAGCAAATAATACGATCAATATTGCTATTGTGCTCCTTTTTGCAAGCGTAGGCGATGTTTTGTTTAATGACATTAACACTACATTTCTGGGTATCTCAGTGAGATTTATTGTCGAAATCATCATTATTACATTCTTGATTTTATTATTTGGTGAGATTTTACCTAAAATCTATGCGAGTCGTAATAATATTAAGTTTGCAAGTTTCATGGCAACCCCCCTTCGTGTATTAGATGTCATTTTCACACCATTAAGTGGTCCAATGCGTTACATTACATTACAGATACATAAGAAACTAGGAGACCAAAAATCAAACTTTAATGTAGATCAATTATCACAAGCATTAGAGCTTACCAGTGAAGGAGACACCACTAAAGAAGAACAAAAAATACTACAAGGCATTGTTGCTTTTGGAAATACTGACACAAAACAAGTCATGCGTCCTCGCATGGATGTATTTGCATTAAATAAAGAAGATTCTTATACAGATATCTTAGCACAAATAACAGATAAGGGATATTCTCGTATTCCAGTATTTGAAGATAGTATAGATACCATTGTAGGTATTTTATACGTAAAAGATTTACTACCTCATCTTTCTGATAAGAAATTTGAATGGACTACTTTATTACGTGAACCTAATTTTGTGCCAGAAAATAAAAAATTAGACGATTTACTTGCTGAGTTTAAAGAGAAGAAAAACCATCTTGCTATTGTAGTAGACGAGTATGGAGGTACCAGTGGGATCATTACTTTAGAAGATATTATTGAAGAGATTGTAGGTGATATCAGTGATGAATTTGATGATGAGGATATCATCTACTCTAAGATAGATGACAACAATTACGTATTTGACGGAAAAACCTCCTTAAAAGATTTTTACCGTATCATACATCTAGAAGATGATAGTATCTTTGAAAATCAAAAAGGAGAAGCAGAAACAATTGCTGGTTTTATATTAGAGATATCTGGAGGATTTCCTAGAAAGAATGAAGTAATAAACTATGAGCAATATACGTTTACAGTGGAAGCCATAGACAAAAAACGCATAAAACAAATTAAATTCACAATACGACCTTGACTTTACGTACTTACATATATAGCATAATGGGTTGCATCCTATTCATTTCTTGTGGAGATGACGTATTGCCAAAACCAGAAGCATTTTTAAGTCTTGAATATCCTAATGCTGCTTATGTTGTAGCTCCTTCTGAGTGTAATTACAGCTTTGAAAATAATCATATAAGCACGACTAGTTTTAAGGATAATTGCTCGGCCACTATTAAATATCCTGGTCTTGATGGCACTTTATTCTTAACCTATCGAAAAGTAGATAATAACATAAACGCCTTATTAAGAGATGCTCAAAAACTCACCTATGAGCATGTCATAAAAGCAGACGATATAATTGAAGAGAAGTATGTGAATGAATCACAAAATGTATATGGTATGTTTTACGATGTGAGAGGAAATGCGGCATCTCAATCTCAGTTTTATGTAACTGATAGTACAACACATTTCATTACGGGTTCTATTTATTTTAATGTAAAACCAAATTACGACAGCATATACCCTGCGGCAGTATATCTTAAAAATGATATTCGCCACCTTATGGAAACTATTACATGGTCAACTAAAGATTAGTACGCTTTCGCGAAATCGAGCTCACGAGATTCACGACCAAAGGGAGAGTGAAACGGTAAAGCGTACCCAGCAACAAAATAACTTATAATAATCATATCATTTCCCTACCACTCTCTTTATAAACAGAAGTTACTACCACCTAATTTATAGAAAGTAATTTATTTTTAAAGGCATAAATTGATAAACTCACCAAGGAATTCCCGAACTTTGCATATCTAAAATTTTGCAATGCAAAACAGCACATTAAAATGGATATATCTTGTGATATTATCCATTATTTGGGGAAGTTCTTTTATACTCATCAAAAAAGGACTCGTAGGTCTCACACCTATCCAACTCGGGGCTTTACGTATTTTATTTACTGCATTTTTCTTATTACTCATTGGCTGGAAAAGCCTGCGTACCATTAAAAAAGACGAATGGAAATGGATTATCGTTTCTGGAGTGTTAGGTACAGGTCTTCCCGTATTTCTATTTGCCTATGCCGAAACAGAAATAGACAGTGCTATTGCCGCCATATTAAACTCCAGCGTACCTTTATTGACCCTTTTATTAGGTTTAGTCCTATTTGGCGCTACATTCTTAAAACGTCAATTAGTCGGTGTTTTAGTAGGTTTAAGTGGAGCAACTGCTTTGATTCTTATAGGCGCCAGTATCAACCCTAGTCAGAACTATTGGTATGCATTATTAGTTATTATTGCAGGCGTCATGTATGCACTTAATGTCAATATTATTAAGCGGTATATGCAGGACATTTCTGCCATTGCTATTGCTACCGGAAATTTTATATTTTTAATTCCTCCTGCATTGATTTTATTGGCCTATTCTGATTTCTTTAATCAAGAAGTATTACGCTCTCAAGAAGTACAAATATCACTAGGATATATTGTCATACTAGCATTATTTGGAACCGCCATGGCAAAGGTGATGTTCAATAAACTAGTGCAAATAAGCAATCCTGTATTTGCCTCTTCAGTCACTTATTTGATGCCTATCATCTCCGTCATGTGGGGATTATTAGACAATGAGAAATTTACAATTTGGCAACTCTTTGCCTCTATTATTATTATTCTTGGTGTATACCTTGTCAACAAGAAAACGAAAACATCATAACTATGGAAGGGGTGGTTGTATATTTTATTTTGGATATTTTTCAAATTCAAAATAAGAATATACTTTCCGTAACATACTCATAGAAAATTTACAATTTGGCAGTTTTCGAACCTCATTTATCAATAAGAAAATAAGCAACGTACTTAATACCCTTTAATTAAAACAAAAATAACAAAGCATATAGATATTAATAATAATACAAGTACAAGAACTCTATCAAAGACAGTATATGGCTTTTTTTTAGCCCAACTTTTTTTAGATGATTCCCAATTTAGAAACGTACTTAAAACTCCATATATACAAATTGCAAGAAGGAGAATAGAAAAAATAAATGCTTCGCTCATACATATTAGTATTCTAAAATTATGAGAAGTTACAAGCAAAAAATAATTATCACTTTATCTCAATTTTCTCTCCTAAAAATTTAGGCTCTACTCCAAATAGTATATCTAAAAATACTTTTGTTCTTGCTAAATATTCTCTTAATTGTACTTTCAATCCATAACGTCTAGATACATCTTGGGCATTAAAACCAACAGCATTGATATCATTTTTACCCGCGAGATACACGGCACGTTCATTATGAAACTCTTGAGAAATAATAGTGATGTTATCTTGCCCAAATATTTCTTTAGCTCGTATTACAGAATCCAATGTTCTAAATCCTGCATAATCCAAAAATATTCGATCCTCGGGAATTCCTCTTTTTATAAGTTCTTCTTTAAAATCTGTAGGTTCATCATATGCCTTCGTACTATTATCACCACTTACTAAAACAAATTCAATTTTACCTTCTTTATATAAAGCGACCGTTGCTTCTACTCTATATGTAAAATATAAGTTTACGTGCCCATTCTGTAAAAGCTTGGAAGTTCCTAAAACGAGTCCTACTTTATTTTTTTGAATCTCAGAAACCTCACTAAACGTTTTGTCACTCGCATAAGACTCTATGGAATAATTAGAAATAACGATAACCAATAAAGTAATAACTATTAAAAGTATTAGAGCTTTTATTTTTTTGCGCATGCTGCAGTTTTTATTATAAACTTAAGAATACAAATTGTATTGCTGAAAATCACATCAATTTAACGTATTATTAATTGAATTTACTACAAACAAAAAGCGATTGTAAAAACAATCGCCTTTCATCCCTAAACAAACTATCAAGAGATCTTAATAGTTTTTGAAAAAAGAGATTTTAATAAATCTCCTTATATTATATTTCTAACCTAACGGTGGTTGACCATTCATAATTTCTTCATTAGCATATGCTTCAAACTTTTTAAAGTTTTCTTTGAACGACTTCGCTAGTTTATGCGCAGTTTCATAATATCCTTTATCATTATTCCACGTTGCGCGTGGAGATAATACTTCTGTAGGAACCCCTGGACATGTTCTAGGTTGCGCTACTCCAAATACTGAATGTACATGATAATCATCATGTGTAACTTCAGATGGCAATTCTCCATTCATTGCTGCAGAGATCATCGCTCTTGTATACTTTAATTTCATACGAGACCCAACCCCATAAGGTCCTCCAGTCCAACCCGTATTCACTAGCCATACATTTACACCAGCTTCTTGCATTTTCTTACTTAGCATCTCTGCATATTTTGTAGGATGCAACGGCATAAATGGCGCCCCAAAACAAGCAGAAAAAGAAGGTTGCGGTTCTGTAACTCCAGCTTCAGTTCCTGCAACTTTTGCTGTATACCCACTTATAAAGTGATATGCCGCTTGACCAGGTGTTAATTTTGAAATAGGAGGCAGTACCCCAAAAGCATCTGCTGTTAAGAAAAATATGTTTTTAGGATTGTTTGCCAATGAAGGCACTTGGATATTATTGATATGATCAATTGGATAACTTACACGTGTATTTTGGGTAATAGACGTATTTTCAAAATCTACATTCCCTTCAGCATCCATGATGATATTTTCTAAAATAGCACCTGGTTTTATAGCATTATAAATATCAGGCTCATTTTCGGCAGATAGGTTGATTACTTTTGCATAACATCCGCCTTCAAAATTGAAAATTGTGTTCTCTGCGGTCCATCCATGCTCATCATCACCTATTAATTTACGGTTTGGATCTGCAGAAAGAGTTGTCTTTCCAGTTCCAGAAAGTCCGAAAAATATAGCAGTTTCTCCATTGTCTCCTACATTAGCAGAACAGTGCATTGGTAACGTATTTTTTTCTACAGGTAAAATAAAATTTAATGCAGAAAAAATTCCTTTTTTAATTTCTCCTGTATATCCAGTTCCTCCAATGATAATTGTTTTTTCTGTAAAACTCAAAATAGCAAAGTTACTCTGGCGAGTCCCATCTACTTCAGGGTCTGCTAAAAACCCAGGAGCATTAAGAATCGTCCATTCTGGGTCAAAGTTTTCAAGCTCGTCAGATGTAGGTCTTAAAAACATATTATACGCAAACATGTTTGACCAAGGGTATTCATTAATCACACGAATATTCAATCTGTAATTATCGTCTGCACATGCATAACTATCTCTTACATATAATTCTTTATTAGAAAGATAATCTGTGATTTTGTTTTTTAATTTCGCGAAAGCGTCAGCCTCAAAAGGGATATTAATAGATCCCCACCATACTAAGTCTTCGGTTTTTGCATCTTTTACAATAAAACGATCTAATGGTGATCGTCCCGTAAACTTTCCTGTGTTAACTGCAAGAGCCCCACTAGAAGCTGTCTTACCCATATCATTCTTTACAGAAATAGCGTGTAAGTCTTGAGGTTCTAATTGATAATGGGCGTTTGCGTTATCAATTCCATAAGATTTTAACGAAATCGTTTTCGTAACTGAAGTGTCAGAAGCCATAAAAATGGTATTTGTTGTGTTGTTTTTAAAGCGCAAAGGTAAAAAAAACCTTATCGTTGGAGCAGTATTTTTATGTTATTTCTCTTTCTTCATTTGGAAGAATTTAACAATAAGGAGTCCCCAAGCTACAATTAAGAGTGTTCCCCCTATAGGAGTCACGATCCCTATCGTTGTAAAATCAAAGCCTGTAAGCACATTTGTAGCAAGTCCATAGATAGATCCTGAAAACAATATAACTCCAGTAAGAATCAATACATGAATTATTTTTTTTGTTTTTTCGCTTAAAGCGAAAATAGACACTAAAAGCATTAATAATGCATGGTACATTTGATACTTCACACCTGTCTCAAAAGTAGCAAGTGCATCAGCATCTAAAGACTTTTCCAATCCATGTGCTCCAAATGCTCCAATCACTACAGCTAAAAACCCTAAAATACTACCCGTAACTAAAAGTCGTTTATTCATAAAAATAACTTGTTATATAATTAATCAAATAACTACATTCGTACTCCACAAATTTACAACCAATATGTCTACAAGAACAATCTTAGTTATAGGAGCCGGAAAATCCACCTCTCAACTAGTAAATTATTTTCTTAACAAAGCTACCGCAGAGAATCTAGAAATTATTGTGGGTGATATTTCGATAGAAAACGCACAAAAACTTGTAGGCAATCACCCTAAAGGAAAAGCGATAGCGCTTGATGTATTTAATCAATCTCAACGTGCAAAAGCAATTCAAGAAGCAACTATTGTTGTTTCTATGCTTCCAGCTCGTTTTCATATAGAGGTAGCTCGCGATTGCATTACCTATAATAAATCGATGGTTACCGCTTCTTACATTTCTAAAGAGATGCAAGCACTAGATGAAGCTGCCAAAGAAAAAGGGCTCATTTTTATGAATGAAATAGGCCTTGATCCTGGTATTGATCATATGAGTGCGATGCAAGTCATAGACCGTATACGTGACAATGGAGGTAAAATGATGCTGTTTGAAAGTTTTACAGGAGGTCTTGTCGCTCCAGAAAGTGACACCAACCTGTGGAACTATAAATTTACTTGGAATCCTCGTAATGTCGTACTTGCTGGACAAGGAGGCGCTGCAGAGTTTATACAAGAAGGAGCCTACAAGTACATCCCATATCAACGCCTTTTTAGACGTACTGAGTTTTTAGAAATAGAAGGATATGGTCGCTTTGAAGGCTATGCAAATAGAAATTCATTAAAATATAGATCTGTATATGGCCTAGATGATATAGACACACTATATCGTGGTACGATACGACGTGTAGGGTTTTCTAAAGCATGGCATATTTTTGTGATGATGGGTATGACAGATGATAGTTATACACTTCAAGAAACAGAGACTATGAGCTATAGAGATTTCCTAAATCTTTTCTTACCCTACTCGCCTACTGATTCTGTTGAATTAAAATTACGTCACTATCTCAAAATAGATCAGGATGATTTACTCTGGGACAAATTGGTTGAATTAGATATTTTCAATCCTGATAAAAAATTAGGCCTTAAAAATGCCACTCCTGCAAAATGCTTACAACGTATTCTAGAAGACAAGTGGACACTTGCTCCTGATGACAAAGATATGATTGTGATGTACCATAAATTTGGATACGAACTTGATGGAAAACGCAAACAAATAGATGCTACTATGGTAAGCATAGGAAATGATCAGGTTGAAACCGCTATGGCGAGAACGGTCGGTCTTCCTGTTGCCATGGCAACTCTTCGCATCTTAAATGGAGAAATCAAAACACCAGGAGTGCAACTTCCTATCAAGAAAGAAGTCTATACGCCTATCCTTAAAGAACTCGAAGAATACGGAATTACGTTTAAAGAATATCAAGTTCCATATCTAGGATATAACCCAAATAATGTAGGTGGATAAATATCTTAACCATTTTCTCTAAAAATAAGCAGTTCAGGTTTTTCAAAAAGTTTTAGTACTTTGAGATACTAAAATTGCTTTACTATGAAGAGACTATTACTCTTTTTTATTCTTAGCGCACAATACCTATTTGGACAGGTTGAATTTAGAAATGATGAGTCTGCACTCTTCAACCAAGAAACTGTATATGGTGTAAGCGTATTAGGTCCTAGTATTTCTTTCTTTGATTTTGATCAAGATGGATGGGATGATATCACGATACCTGCATCAAATTTACATGACTTTCAATTTTTCAAAAATGTAAATGGTAATTTTCAAGCTATAGATCTAGGAATAACAAGCAATGCTATTCAAGCGAGACATGCTATATGGGTAGATATAGATAATGACGGAGATCATGATTTTTTTGCCACGAGTGACCTTGGATATTTATGGCTTTATAGAAACGATGGAGATAATACATTTGTTAATATAACTGACACATCGGGATTACCTGATATTGATATTCCATACTGGGGCTCTTCTTGGGGAGACTACAACAATGATGGTATTTTAGATGTCTTTATAAGCATACGTGATGCTGATCTATTACAAGGTAATTTATTGTATCAAGGGAATGGAGATGGCACATTTATAGACACCACAACAAGTGCCGGAATAGATCCAGCAGGATATATTACATTTTGCTCCTCTTTTTTTGATTATGATAATGATGGAGATCAAGATATTTACACCGCTAATGATAAATGTATCACGCCTAATACGCTGTATATGAATAATGGTGATGGCACATTTACAGACGTAAGTATCGAAAGTGGTACAGATTTATATATGAGTGCAATGTCTACGACCATCGATGACTTTAATAATGATGGTTGGTTAGATATTTATATAACTAATTTTTACCCGCCTTTTGAAGAAGATGTTACTGTAGGCAATGCCTATTTGCTTAATAATGGTGATGGTACATTCACCAATATAGCTTTAGAAAACGGAACTCGCTTTGACAGTATAGGATGGGGTGCGGTATGTATAGATGCGTTAAATAATACGTATAAAGATGTATATGTAAGTGGTAGTGTAAATGGTGCAGACGGGAGACTTTCTTCAGCACTCTATCTTAACGATGGTCTAGGCAATTACACTATATCTACAAATACAGGCATTGAAGAAGATAGTTTTATAAGTTATTCAAATGCAATAGGAGATATTCAGAACGATGGTCTACAGGACATTGTAGTCATTAATGCAGATAACGACCCCATTTCACTATGGAATAACACGTCTACTACAGATAATAATTGGTTAAAAATAACATTAGAAGGCACCACAAGTAATAAAATGGGGATTGGTTCAAAAATAAAGGTAGGTATAGAAGACAATGTATATTATGGATATACATTATGTGGAGAAGGATATATGAATCAGAATAGCAATGCAGAATTTTTTGGTCTGGGTGACGCAACAACCGTCGATTATATTGAAGTTACTTGGTTAAGCGGCATGATAGACCGTATTGAAGATATAGATGCTAATCAAACAATCAATATTATAGAAGGCTCCAATCCTTTAGATACTGAATCTTTTAATATCTCTAATTTTGATATCTACCCCAATCCTACATCAGATACTTTTAACATCACTTACAGTGGTAGTGAACAATCAATAAACATCTACATTATTGATATACAAGGCAAAATTATAAAAGAAAAAAGATTTGAGACCACCAGTCAAGAAAAGTATATTGACGTTTCTGATGTCGTCCCTGGCATTTATTTCATGTCCGTTTTTGAAGGAGACAAAAAAACTGTTAGAAAAATAGTAGTTCAATAAACTTTATACTTAGTAACCTTAATGGCTATTTATGGTTGTAAAAATGACACTATACATATAGTACTCAAAACTCATTTTAGGTACGATTCATTTAGAGATAATCAACTTGATATTATACAAAGTATCATCTCAGATTTAAAAAAAATTTAGTACTTTGAGATACTAAATTGCTTTACTATGAAGAGATTATTACTCTTTCTTATTCTTAGTGTACAATACCTATTTGGGCAGGTTGAATTTAGAAATGATGAATCTGTACTCTTTGACCAAGAGACTATCTATGGCACAAGTGTACTAGGACCAAGTATTTCTTTCTTTGATTTCGACAAAGATGGATGGGACGATATCACAATGCCTGCATCAGCGATTAATGATTTTCAGTTTTTTAAAAATGTAAATGGCAATTTTCAAGCTATAGATTTAGGGATAACAAGCAATAATATTCAAGCCAGAAATGCCATTTGGGTAGATATAGATAACGATGGAGATAACGATTTTTTTGCTACGAGCGATCTTGGGTACTTATGGCTTTATAGAAATGAAGGGAACAATATATTTACCAATGTGACAAGTTCTTCAGGATTACCAGATACAGATACAAATATTCCTTATTGGGGATCGTCATGGGGAGATTATAATAATGATGGTTTTTTAGATCTTTTTATTAGTGTGCGAGATTTTGATCAAGAATATGGAAACCTTCTTTTTCGCAATAATGGAAACGGAACGTTTATAGACGTTACAGAAAGTGCAGGGATACCACTTCAAGGACAAATATCTTTTTGTTCAGCATTTTTTGATTATAACAACGATGGACATCAAGATATTTATATTGCAAATGACAAGGAGATAAGCCCCAATTCCCTCTACAGGAATAATGGTAATGGAACATTCACCGATGTTAGTCTTGTATCTGGCACAAATCTGATTATGAGCGCAATGTCTACTACAATAGACGACTACAATAATGATGGCTGGTTAGATATTTATGTAACTAATCTTTTTCCTCCATTTTTTGAGGATGCTACTGCTGGGAATGCATTTTTAGTAAATAACGGCGATGGTACATTTACTAATATCGCCTTAGAAAACGGAACTCGTTTCGAGAGCATAGGGTGGGGAGCTGTTTTTCTAGATGCATTAAACAATAGTCACAAAGATTTATATGTAAGTGCTAGTGCTTCAGGAGAAACAGGAATTTTATCTTCTGCTCTATACTTAAATGATGGTCAAGGAATTTATAGTATATCTACAAATACAGGTATCGAAGATGATCAGTTTATTAGCTATTCAAATGCAATAGGAGATATTCAGAACGATGGATTACAAGACATTGTAGTCATCAATGCAAACAATGAACCTATATCTTTATGGAATAATACATCTACTACAGATAATAATTGGCTTAAAGTAACATTAGAAGGCACCACAAGTAATAAAATGGGGATTGGTTCAAAAATAAAAGTAGGTGTAGGAGACCATGTATATTATGGGTATACATTATGTGGAGAAGGATATATGAATCAGAATAGCAATGCAGAGTTTTTCGGTCTGGGTGACGCAACAACCGTCGATTATATCGAAGTCACTTGGTTAAGCGGCATGATAGATCATATTGAAAACATCGATAGCAATCAAACAATCAATATTATTGAAGGGTCTCACCCTTTACGTCTTGATGAATTTACGATTAATGACATTACACTCTATCCAAACCCAGCAACAAATGCTATTCATTTTACACATCCAGAAAACCAACAAGAAATAGCTATTTCTATTATAGATATACAAGGAAAAGTGATTAAAAAACAACATTTTGACAGCACAATTCAGGAACAAACCATCAACATCTCTGACATCGCTAGCGGCATTTACTTTATATCCATAGACGATACACAAAAAACTGTTATCAAAAAAATTGTCATTTTATAAAGACCCTATATTTATCTATAGAATTATTCTAATTACATTACATATTTAGTAGCTTGCACTTTGACTATGACTACAGAAAAAGACAAACTACATACGCTTCTTAAAACCCATTTTGGGTATGATCACTTTCGTGAAAACCAACTCGACATCATTCAAGATATCATTGCAGGAAAAGACACACTAGTCATCATGCCAACGGGTGGAGGAAAATCCATGTGTTTTCAACTTCCTGCGCTTGCATTATCTGGAACAGCTCTTGTCATTTCACCACTTATCGCCCTTATGAAAGATCAGGTGGATGCCTTGAGAGCAAATGGCATCAAAGCCGCATACTATAACAGCACACAAGCACCAGAAGAAATTGAAAAAGTAACGCAAGACTTAAAACAAGATCAACTCGATCTTATTTATGTAGCTCCAGAAAGTTTATCATTACTAGATGCATTATTACAAGAAGTTCAGATCAGTTTAATTGCCATAGATGAAGCCCATTGTATTTCATCTTGGGGACATGATTTTAGACCCGCCTACACACAATTAGGGTATCTTAAAAATAGATTTCCAAAAACCCCTTTAGTAGCACTTACAGCTACCGCAGATGTTTCAACACAAGACGATATTGCAGAACAACTCTCAATACCACAAGCAAAGCGTTATGTAGCCTCTTTTGATAGACCCAATCTATTTTTGGATGTAAGACCTGGGCAAAAAAGAATACAACAAATCCTTACTTTTTTAGATAGTCATCCTTTTGAAAGTGGTATCATTTATTGCTTGAGCAGAAAAAGTACAGAGCAGCTTGCACAAAAACTACAAGATGCAAATCATACTGCAAAAGCATACCATGCTGGACTTGACGCACAAGAACGTGCAAAAATCCAAGAAGATTTCATCAATGACAAAACTCCAATTATTGTTGCAACTATTGCTTTTGGAATGGGTATTGACAAAAGTAATGTTCGCTGGGTGATTCATTATAATATGCCTAAAAACATCGAAGGCTATTATCAAGAAATAGGCCGTGCAGGTAGAGATAGCCTTCCATCGCACACCTTGCTTTTTTACAGTTATGCAGACACGATACAACTACGTAAGTTTATAGAAAACAGTGCCAATATTGAATACCAAACCGCAAAACTAGATCGCATGCAACAGTATGCAGAAGCCTTGAGCTGTCGTCGTAAAGTGCTGCTAAATTACTTTGGTGAATTTCTAGCAGAAGACTGTGGCAATTGTGATATCTGCAAAAACAACCCTGAATACTTTGACGGCACTATCATTGCGCAAAAAGTACTTTCTGGCGTCGTTCGATTAAAAGAACAAGAAGCTTTAGGAATGGTGATAGATGTGCTTAGAGGTGCTCAAAATGCTTCCGTCTACGACAAAGGATATCAACATATCAAAACATTTGGTGCTGCTAAAAATATCGCTTGGAAAGATTTACAACAATACATTATTCAAATCATCAATCAGGGGTTATTAGAAATACGCTTTCGCGAAAGCGGACGACTCCTTCTCACACCATTAGCTAAAAAGGTATTATTTGAAGGAGAGAAGGTACAACTAGCAAACCTCATCCAACCCATTGTTGAAATTGTTAAAGAACGAAAACCGAAAAAACCAAAAGGCACTTTATTTGAAAAACTTCGTGAATTACGCAATGAGTTAGCACGTGACGAGAATGTACCTGCGTATATCATTTTTAGTGATGCCAGTCTTAAAGATATGGAAGATCAAGAGCCAACAACGGAGGCTGAATTCCTTCAAATAAGTGGTGTTGGACAAGCAAAATTAGAACGATATGCCGCCGATTTCCTCCATGTAATTAAATCACATATTAAAAAACCAAAAAAAACCAAAGTTGGCAAAACACATGAGGAAACTCGCTCCTATATTGAAGAAGGACTCTCTATAGAAGAAATCGCAGAAGCCAGAAATCTTACCCTAGGGTCTATATTTAATCATGTTCTCAAATTACATGAAGGTGGTATGCATATCGATTTTGATCAGTTTATAACGACACAAGAAATAGCACAAATCAAGAAAGCACAACATGAGGTTGAAGATGCTTCTAGTTTAAAATCGTACTTTACCTACTTTGAAGAGCAAGTGCCATATTGGAAAATAAAAATGGGATTGTATCTTATAGAAAAAGAGCAATAACTATATTAAAATCAATTATCTCAAAAAAATAAATAAAAAATATATCATAATTGTCGTCTGTAGTAACTTCTATTTTTTTAAAACTATATCCTAAAGACACATTTATTTATTTTTGAGTAATCATAATTTTTTAATTATTGAAAACGCTAACTAAGTATTGGTTTTTAGAAGAATTTAATCTCTTCAGAAAATTAGGCATTGTCACGATGATGTCCATTTGTGAAATTCTGGAAATGGATTATATTAATAAAGGTTCAGTTATTAACCTCCAAAGTGTAGACAAAAAATGTATTTTCTTCCTAAAAAAAGGGGTTGTAAAAATTGTAGACAAGAATACACATACGGTAAAATATGTGGCAAAACGCGGTAATATATTTGGAGAACTTTCCTTATATGATGAAGAAATGGCGTCTGAAGAAGTTGCATATGCACTTGAAGACTGTGTGATTTGTTATATAGAATCAGAACGAATGGAAGCACTAATGCAAAAACACAAATCACTTAAAAATGGTGTTTTGAAGATATATGGCACACGTATAAAACGCTTAGAACGCAAATTACACGATCTTTTATATAAGGATAGTCATGTAAGAATTAAAGAGTTTATAGCAGACTATGTAAGTGAGTTCGGGACTCCAAATGAAGAAGGAAATCTAGTGGCAAAAAACCTACTCACCCATAAAGATATTGCTGGACTTACCAATACATCACGACAAACGGTAAGTAATGTATTGAGTTCAATGCGTAAAGATGGAGATATTCAATATGACACAAAATTTATTACTAAACTTGAAAAATAAATCATTCAGAAACACATAAGTAACACAGTACCTTATGATGATTTTGGGATATTTTTAAATTTTCATGAAAGGAATTTTAGAACACTTCGACAGATGCAACAACAACCGATCACATCATGAAATCACTAAAAACACTAGCACATATGTGCTTTTTTGGATATATTCTCGTACTCTTAAGTGAATATATAACACAGCATTTATTATATACTTTAGGAAGTACTGACAATTATGAATTCTTTAGACTTGCATCTTTAGATCACTTACAAAGTGTCATTTTATTTACTATCAGTAGTTTTTTATTTTATTTTATTAGACACAATCTCCTCTATAAAGCACATACACCAAATAAGCTATTAGTTAGTATATAACACCTTAAAAAGAAGCATCAAAACAAATTATAGTATCTTAATAGAATAAAATATAAAGTACCATTATTGGCCGAAAAGGCCCTAGATGTAAAACTATATATAAAAAATACATTTTGTTGATGATATTTTACCCCTAGCATCATCAATAATTAATATAACATTATTACAAATTCCGTATCGAAAGTAGTCCTATTATACTTTCGAAGGAAAGCTAGTTTTTAAAATCAACCAACATCAAACATAAACTCACTACTAATGAACTCTAAAAACCATATTTACAAAGTATTCTTTGTTCTTATACTTTGTATAACATCGTATTCGTATGGACAAGAAAAAGAAGTCTCTATATACATTACCGGAAACACAAATACAACAGAAGGAATAAATACGTTACGCACTATTATTGAAGATGCACCTGAAGATTCTAAACTACTTTTATTAGGAAATGCAACTCCCGAAACTGGATTTAATGACAATGCAACTTCTATAGTAGATGATCAACTTAATATTGTTTCTTCTTTAAAAAAGAATGTCATCTTTACATCTGGACATAATGAATGGGAATATAATGGTTACAAAGGAGTAAAGGCTTTTGAAAAGTACATCCAAAAAAACAGCGATGCTAAATTTTATCCAGACAAAGGATGCCCTATCAAAAAAACAAACCTTACTGATAATGCAATCCTTATCACTATAGACTCTCAATGGTATCTTGAAGATTGGGACAAACAGACCTATCTCAATGAAGATTGCGATATCAAAAATAGAAATGATTTCTTTTTAGAGTTTGAAAGCATCTTAAAAAAAGCGCAAACTAAGACAAAAATCATTGCCATTCATCACCCTATGTTATCCTTATCTAAAACGAGTTTTTTTGCAAGAACGGGAGGGTTTTCTCAGGAAGATTTTCAACATACACAATATAGAAGCTTACGTAATAGACTTCTCACCATAGCACAAGAAAACGAAAAAATAGTATTTGTATCAGGTAGTGACAAGAATCTACAATACATAAATGATTTTGGAGTTCCACAAATTATAAGTGGAGCAGCTGGTGATACGAAAGGAGTACAAAAAGCAGCTAAAGGAAGTAATGATTTCACTTCAAGTGAAAAAGGATACGCACGTCTTGATATACATTCGGATGGTAGCTTATCTGTACATTTCAAAAATAAAAATAGCGTACTATTTACGACAACACTTTTTGAAGATACAAAACAGACAAACACTATCTCTTTCGAACCTAAAGACTCCTACCCAGAAACCAAAAAATCTGCTGTGTATGCTAGTGAAGAAACTGAGAAAAGCAAACTCTACAAAGGGCTTTGGGGAAAACGCTATCGCGAATTTTATAGTAAAGAAGTTGAAGCTCCCGTTGCATTTATAGACACCCTACTAGGAGGACTTACTCCTGTAAGACGCGGTGGTGGACACCAATCTAAATCACTACGACTAGAAGACAAGGATGGTAAGCAATATGTGATGCGTGCCTTACGTAAAAGTGCCACCAAGTTCTTACAAGCAACTGCTTTTAAAGAAACCTATGTAGAAGAAGAGCTTGAAGGCAGTTTTGCAGATCGTTTTGTGTTAGATTTTTATACCGCAGCACACCCGTACACTGCTACAACAATAGGAGATTTGGCAGATGCTGCAAAGGTATATCATACCAATCCTAATTTATATTACATTCCTAAACAAGAAGCTTTAGGAGAATACAATGATGAATATGGTGACGAATTATATTTACTAGAAGAACGTGTAGAATCTGGACATAAAGATGCCAAAAGCTTTGGATATCCTGAAGATATTGTAAGTACGGCAGACGTACTTCAAGAAATTCATAAAAATGGCAAATCTGCTGTAGATGAGCCTTCTTATATCAGAGCCCGTTTATTTGATATGCTTATTGGAGATTGGGATCGACATGAAGATCAATGGAGATGGGCCGTATATAAAGAAAATGGCAAAAAAATATACAAACCTATTCCTAGAGATAGAGATCAAGCCTTCTCTGTATTTGATGGAAGTATTTTTGGATTTTTACGTGTAGCAGTACCTGCTTTACGAATGATGCAATCTTTTGACGACGAACTCAAAAGTCCAAGATGGTTTAGCTTTGAACCCTACCCTTTAGACGAATCATTTATTAATACATCAGATTGGGCAGCTTGGGAAAAAGAAGCTAAATATATTCAAGATAACGTTACAGACGATGTCATTGCAAAAGCCTTTGAAAATCTACCTGAAGAAATGAAGGGAGAAACTATAGAAGAAATCAAATCAAAATTAAAAGGAAGACGTGGCAATATCTTAACTATTGCAAAATCATATTTTGACTATGTAAATAAGCATGCTGTATTAATTGGAACTCAAAAAAGTGATGTTTTTAATATAGAAAGACTTCCTAATGGGCAAACACGCGTGGAGATTATGCGTAAAGACAACGGTCTTTTTGAACGAACCTATAATGCATCAGAAACAAAAGAAATTTGGATATACGGTCTCGAAGGGAAAGACACATTTAATGTTACAGGAGAAGGAAATGATCTTATTAAGATTAAAGTAATCGGTGGTAAGAAAAATGACACCTATGATTTTAAAAACACTAAAAAGGTTAAGATATACGATTATAAAAATAAAGAGAATACTATCGTTAATAAACGATCAAAAAAATGGCTAGTAGATGATTATGAAATCAATAATTATGATTACAAAAAAAGAAAAGAAAACGTAAATCAATTCCTGCCTATTATTGGAGCTAATCCTGATGACGGTCTTAGAATAGGGTTTACAAATACATTTACCACGCATGGTTTACAAAGCAATCCGTTTACAACAAAACACATTATAGCTGCTTCTTTTTATTCAGGAAACTCAGGGTATGACGTGAGTTATCAAGGAGAATTTGCAAACATATTTCACAATTGGAACTTTGGTATCCAATTTAAATACAACAGTCCTAATTTTGCTCAAAATTTCTTTGGATTTGGTAATGACACAACATATGATAGAGACGAAGTAGAGTTAGATTTTAACCGGGTACGTATACGTCAATTACGAGGTGCTGTATCTTTAATAAGAAGAGGAAACAATGGAGGATACTTCGAAATCAAACCCCTCATAGAATCTTTTGAAGTAGAAAACACCGCAGAGCGTTTTATTGTTACAGAAAATATAGGAGGTGTAAACGCTCTTACTTTTGAAAATCAAACCTATGCAGGAGGTGAAGTCTCTTATGGTTTTAAAAATAAAGACAATGTTGCTTTCCCTACCTATGGTCTAGACACAGAAATCACTGCTGGGTATAAAGCAAATATTGACGGAGGAAATAGTGACAATAAATTTGGGTATGTAGAATCTCATTTTGCGTTTGATTATAAGATTTCTAAAAGTGGCAACTTAGTCTTTGCTACAAAAATAGGAGGCGAAGCCATTCTTGGTGATAATTTTGAATTCTTCCACGGAGCTACTTTAGGAGGTAATCATAGTTTACGAGGATTTAGAAATGAGCGCTTTATTGGAAAGTATGCTTTTTATCAAAACACAGATCTACGATTAAAACTAGGAAAATTCAAAAGCAGCTTCATTCCTTTAAACTACGGTATTACAGGTGGATTTGATTACGGAAGAGTATGGGAAGGTAACGAAGCCTCTGCTATCATTAATGAATCTAACACCCTAAATACAAGTGTTGGAGGATCTTTCTGGATCAGTGGACTTGACGCATTTACAGCAAATGTAGGCTATTATGGAAGTAATGATGGCGGACGTGCGGTATTCGTACTCGGATTTGCATTTTAAAAACATATTTAACGAATAACAATAGTAGTAAGACCTATGAAAAAACCAATTTCAATTGCAAAAGTATCCCAATTAAAAAATAAAGAGCCTGAGCATGCGCTCGTAAACGGACTCGATTTAGTGATTGTAAAATTTGATGATGATATTTCAGTACTATACGGTCGTTGTCTACACAGAGGCGCCTTAATGTCTGATGGATATGTAGATGGACATAACCTCATCTGCGGTGTTCATGGCTGGGATTATCGTGTAGATTCGGGAGTGTCAGAATATAATAACAAAGAGGTTTTACATAAATTCTCCACAAAAATTGAAGGAGATGATTTACTTGTAGATGAATTTGAAATAGATACCTACCTAGTAAATCATCCGCAACCTTTTAACCGTGATCAATACTTAGGCGCTTATGCAGACACGCATCCTGAAGAAACCGAACCGTATACCAACTATATAAAAGAACTGGCTCAAAATGGATTGAAAAATATTGGGCATCACGGGTTTTCTGCATCCATGGGTGTCGATAGAAATACCCTTCCAAAATGGAATGACATTCAGTTTTTACCAGCGCAATTGGCATCACGTCCTTTGCTGGATGAAGATGCGGTTGCGACCAAAGTCGTGATTGGTAAAAAAGCAAAAAAACCACTGCATTTAGACATCCCATTGTTTGTAAGTGATATGAGTTTTGGCGCTTTATCACGTGAAGCAAAAATTGCGTTATCCAAAGGGGCTGAACTTGCAGGCACAGGAATTTGTTCTGGAGAAGGAGGTATGCTTCCTGAAGAGCAAGCCAATAATTCTAAATATTTTTATGAACTCGCTTCCGCGAAATTTGGATTTACCTGGGACAAGCTAGATAACGTCCAGGCATTTCACTTTAAAGGTGGTCAAGGAGCAAAAACAGGAACAGGAGGTCATCTTCCAGGCGCCAAAGTAAGTAAAGAAATTGCAGAAGTACGTGGTCTTAATGAAGGCGAAACAGCTATTTCTCCAGCAACTTTTCCAGATTTTCATGGCGTAGAAGATTTTAAAGCCTTTGCTGCCGAAGTAAGAGAACGTACAGGGGGAATTCCTATTGGTTTTAAACTCGCTGCCAGTCATATAGAAAAAGACATTCAGTTTGCACTTGATGTAGGGGTAGATTATATCATACTTGATGGTCGCGGTGGCGGGACAGGATCTGCACCAACTATCTTAAGAGATCATATCAATGTCCCTACGATACCTGCTTTGGCTAGAGCCCGAAAATACTTAGATAAAGTAGGTGCTACCGATGTGACATTAATCATTACAGGAGGATTGCGCGTTGCCGAAGATTTCGCGAAAGCGTTAATGTTAGGAGCAGATGCAATAGCCGTATCCAACTCGGCATTACAAGCCATAGGATGCTTAGGAATGCGTGCCTGTGGGAGTAATAACTGTCCTGTTGGAATTGCCACTCAAAAAGAGTCCTTACGGAGTCGTTTAATTATTGATAGTTCTGCCAAACAACTACATAATTACTTTGATGCTACAAACAACTTGATCAAAGTAGTCGCAAGAGCATGCGGATATGATGATATCAGCAAATTTAATCACGACGATCTATCCACATTTAACAAAGATATGCACAAACTAACAGGAATCAACTATGCCGGAATATAAATCAATGAAAGATCAATTACATCTTGCGTCGCAGTATTTAGCTGCCGCAAACATGAGTTTTTTAGAGAAAAAAGCAGATGATAGTCATACCAATGTTGGTTTTGATTTAAAAACCAAGCGCATGGAAACTTATGACTTATCGCCTTCTGGAGATCGATTATCATTAAATTATAGAACATTTTCTTTAGAATGGGTATCTCAAAATAATATCGATTCGCTTTCGCTTGATGGAAAAACACATGGAGAAGTGCTTAAATGGTTACAAGAACAATCCCAAACACATCTTGCTAAAAAATATAGTTATGAATTTCATTATGAGTTACCATATACTATAGCTAGCGACTATCAATTTAAACGTACAGACATTAGTCAACTAGAGCATTTATGCAACTTAAGAATTCTTGCAGAATACACCTTAGAAAGTATTGTTGAAACAAATCATTTGGATTCACCTATACGTATATGGCCACATCATTTTGATACAGGAGCCTATGCTCCATTAGGAGATACAGGCATTTCTGTTGGCATAGGAATGGCCATCCCAGATACACTTTCTGATGTGCATTATTTTTATATCAGCGGGTATAAAGATGGGAAAGCAATTCTTCCTTCTTCTCAAAGTGATTTGCGTCTTGGAAAATGGATGCAAGAAGGTTTTACGGGTGCTATACTCCCAGTTACAAATCTAGTAGAATCTGAAGCGATTCAGTTTTTTCAAGAAACTATAGATCAGTATAAGAACTAAAATATACACACATCATGGACAACTGGTATATCCCTATCACAATTATTCCTGGGATAGGATTATTAATCCTATCGACCTCCAATTTAATGGTCACATTATCTACAGAGATCAACACCCTTATCCATAACACCGACGAAAATGATGTGATTATTAATAGAAAGCTAATTCAATTAAAACTATTAAATAGAGCGATGGTGCTCTTTTATATTGCTATTTCTTGCCTCGTAACCGCAGCACTTATTGGAGGGATTAGTTTAAAACTAGCTATAGAAACAACACTCGCATTATATGTTATTATTCTAGGTATTATCATGCTACTTTTCGGACTCTTCTGGCTTATTAAATATTCCTATAGAGCAGTAAGCATACGACAAGATCAATTCAAAATAAAATTCAATAAAAAATAACACGCATGGCTACAACTAAAAAATGGTATAAAGTTCTCGAAAACAAAAACGTATTACCCGAAGGGCGTGTCCAAACAGTAACCGCTGGTCATCAGGGAGTTTGTTTGACACATTATGACGGGAAGTTTTCTGCTTTAGATAATAAATGCCCCCATCAAGGAGGACCGCTTGGAGAAGGATCTATTGAAAATGGGATGTTACGTTGTCCATGGCATGGTTGGGATTTTCATCCTTGTACAGGATTACCTCCAGGAGGTTATGACGATGGGATAAAAACATTTGAAGTAAAAGAAGAAGGTGATGTCATTTTTGTAGCCGTTGAAGAAGAAGACACACACCAAGACACCATCTCTGATGTGATGATAGAAACTATGATCAATTGGGGTGTAGATACTGGTTTTGGTATGGTAGGTCATTCTAATCTTGGTGTAGCCGATGCCATGATGCGACAAGAAGAAAAAGGGAAATTTCAATTCTTTGGAATTCGTCATGAAGGTGCCGCTGCTTTTGCAGCCTCTGCTTATGGAAAACTAATGGGCAAACCTGCTGTTTGTTTCGGAATTGCAGGTCCTGGTGCTACTAATATGTTTACCGGAATGTGGGATGCCAAAGTAGACCGCGCTCCCCTATTTGCCATTTCTGGACAAATTAACACACAAGTGTTAGGCACAGGCGCTTTTCAGGAAGTAGACCTTGTAGGTGCTTTCCAAACCGTAGCGCATTTCAACCATAGTGTACAACAAAACTCTCAACATAGCGAGTTAATGAGTCTTGCTATAAAAAGCGCCTTGCTAAATAGAGATGTATCACATATCACCTTCCCAGATGAAGTAGCTTTTATGCCAAAACCCGAAGGTGAAGAAGCACAAACTCCAGAGGGTAGAATCACACCTATGAATATTTCGCCGCCAAGGCAAATGGTAGCAAAGGCTGTAACCATGCTCGCTGCTTCAAAAAAACCTGCGATCATTGTAGGTCATGGAGCGCGTTTTCATATGGAAGCCATTACCGCTTTCGCGAAAGCGTTACACTGCCCAGTCATTACTACATTTAAAGGAAAAGGTCTTATTGCCGACTCACACGAATTAGGATGTGGGGTATTAGGAAGAAGTGGGACTCCGATTGCTTCTTGGTTTATGAATGAAAGTGATTTATTACTCGTATTTGGAGCTTCATTCTCTAACCATACAGGAATCACTCCTAAAAAACCAATCATTCAAGTAGATTATGACCCAACTGCCTTAAGTAAATTCCATAAGGTAGATGCGGCCCTTTGGGGAGAAATCTCTGAAACACTTACCATACTTGAAGAAGAAACTAAAGGAAAATTAAATACTCTAGACAGACGTCCAGAAATCGCCGAACGTTGGGCAATCTGGAGAGAAGAAAAAACAAGTCGATTAAAAGATGAAAGCGAAATAGGACTAAGTTCTATTGCCGTATTTGATGCGATGAACCAAGTCGTTCCTGATGACGCTGTCATTGCCGTAGATGTAGGAAACAACACCTATTCTTTTGGACGTTATTTTGAACCTACAAATCAATCTGTTTTAATGTCTGGATATCTAGGGTCTATAGGATTCTCTCTACCTGCAGCTATGGGTGCATGGGCAGCACAAGGAAAAGAAAGACCTATTTGGTCTATCTCTGGAGATGGAGGTTTTGGTCAATATCTTGGTGAGATGATGACCCTTGTTAAGTACAATATGAATATCAAACACGTACTCCTTAACAACTCAGAATTAGGTAAAATTTCTAAAGAGCAGAAAGCAGCAGAATTAGATGTTTGGAAAACATCACTACACAATGTGAGCTTTGCCAAATATGCTGAAAACTGTGGTGCTTTAGGAATTAGAGTGACCAAAAGAGAAGAACTACTTCCTGCACTAGAAAAACTGAAAGCACATAAGGGACCTGCTTTATTAGAAATCATTACAGATCCAAGTTTAATATAAAAATATGGAGACATTCGTTCAGATTATTCCAACCATCATTCTGATCTATCTAGCCATAGGCCTCGTATTTGGAATTTACTTTTTTATACGCGGAGCTGCACAGATAGACGAGCTTATTAAGGACAGTAAATGGATCGTACGCCTTTTACTCATACCTGGTGCTATAGGGCTTTGGCCTCTTTTGCTATTAAAAATATTAAACCCTTCAAAAACAAACCTATGACTTCAGGATTACGAAAAGCCCATAAGGTGATTTGGATGGTGTTAGGCATCTTAGGAGTTGTGCTCATTATAGCATCCATCAACAGTGTAAAAGAACCATTAGGCATCGATAGTGACACCTCTATTTCTTCAACAAAAAAGAACGTTCGTACTATTGAGGAAAATGCGCAGTTGTCTGTAAATGTAGAAGAACTAGCGAATATCAACAAACTACATATTGTCATAAAAAAACCTCTAAAAAGTGCTGCGACGGGCGTCTATGTACTAACGAATGATCAAGAAAGAGGTGCTTTTTTAGGAAGCATAGACAACAAAGGGTTGTATACGTTTACTATTGAAAAAACAGCAAAAAAAATTCAATTGTACGATGGAATAAAAAAGAGTGTCATCCGTAATATCGATCTATCATGGGAGTAAATTATCAACCTGTGCTTTGGAATAAGCATAAGAAAACATATGACAAATGGATTGCAATAGGGATGCTTCTATACCTCATCAGTTTTATAGGAATCACCATTATCACCAATGGAGAAACAAGCCCTGAAACACTTATCATTAGAGCTTTTGGAACCTTAGCTATTATTTTATTACAT
This sequence comes from uncultured Dokdonia sp., assembly GCF_947492535.1. GTDB lineage: Bacteria > Bacteroidota > Bacteroidia > Flavobacteriales > Flavobacteriaceae > Dokdonia. Next base: position 51,480 of record NZ_CANLNH010000012.1, read on the forward strand.
ATCATATTATGCATTGGCCCTTTGGTTAGGTTAAACCCTAGATTATTACCTATCTTATACAACAGAAGGCATTTAGGCGTAAGCATGTTTATTGCCGCACTAATTCATGGCGGATTCTCGCTCTTTCAATTTCATGCGCTAGGGAATGTAAATCCTATATATGCCTTATTTACGTCAAATATGGAGTATACCTCTTTGGCTAATTTTCCTTTTCAAGTATTAGGCTTTTTTGCGCTGGTTATTTTATTTCTAATGGCTGCGACTAGTCATGATTTTTGGCTTAAAAACCTCTCTCCAAAAACATGGAAGCGATTACATATGCTCGTGTATGTAGCATACATCTTAATTATTCTTCACGTATTTTTAGGCGCATTTCAACAACAACCATCTATCGCTGTGATTGCCTTTTTAGGAGTAGGGTTCTTAACAATCTCCTCTTTACACATCACCACTGCTTTTAAAGAAGCTAAGACAGATAATATCAAAACAACACAAAAAGAAGAAGGTTGGGAATATGTATGTGAAATAGATGAAATATCTGAAAACAGAGCAAAGATTTTTGTAGTAGGAAGTGAGCGTGTTGCTATTTTTAAATACGATCATAAACTATCTGCAATTTCAAATGTATGTAAACACCAAGGAGGCCCTTTAGGAGAAGGCAAAATTGTAGACGGTTGTATTACGTGCCCCTGGCATGGATATCAGTATTTACCTCATAACGGGCAATCCCCTCCTCCGTTTACAGAGAAAGTAGCTACCTATCGTATAAAAAATAAGAATAATAGCATCTATATACTTCCAGAAGCAATGGCCGAAGGAACCGAAATAGAACCTGTCACATTTTAATCAAACATTATGAAAGAAGAAGACGATTTTTATATTGGGTATCTAGATACGGTATCTCCCAAAACAAAAAAAGGAATCAAATCATTTGTGCTCTTTGGAATATTGTTATTAGTAGGCGGTGCGCTCCTATTTGCCTTTACTCAAAACACTTTTAAAAATAGCACCTTTGAACTAACAACAAGCACAAAAATAACAGGGGTTTATCATGAAATGCCCTACCCTATGTTACGTGTGCAAACTGATGAAAATGTATACAAGAACATCTTATTATTAGGGTTTGGGAAATCAAGTGCTAATCCTTTTTTACAAAAAATAAGAAACGAAGCTGGTCCATTATCAGGTAGCGTATTAAGTATCGAAGGAAACCTCATCTACTACAATGGAAAAACACTTATACAAATTACAAGTGACGAAAAAATCACATTGGTAGAAAAAGCAAATCCAAATCGACTTCCTAAAACAGAACAACTTATTTCAGGAATGGAGCTACAAGGAGAAATTATTGATCCAAAATGTTATTTTGGCGTGATGAAACCTGGTAAAGGAAAGATACATAGAAGTTGTGCTACCTTATGTATTTCAGGAGGAATTCCACCTGTATTGGCAACTACAGATAAAAACAATATCGCTGAATATTATTTACTCACAGATACAGATGGCAATCCCATAAACGAGCAAATATTACCTTATATAGGCAAACCATCTATACTCACAGGAAACGTAGTAAAAATGCAAGATTGGTATCAACTGCGTATCAAGACAGAAGATATACATGACCTTGATTTGCCTTCAAAAATATATTAATGCTTAGTACGCTTTCGCGAAAGCGTACTACGGCACAAAAACAGCAAAGCCATGTTCGAATCTTTTAGTATCATCTTTACCATTGCCGTTTTATTTAATTATATAAACAGTAAATGGATAAAGCTCCCATCCACTATAGGGTTATTACTGTTGAGTTTAGTGTTAGTAATTATAATCACGATAAGTGAGTCTGTCGTTCCTACTTTCTATAAATTTTTCTGTGATATTATTGTTAATGCAGATTTTAAAACATTGCTACTAGATGGGATCTTGAGTTTTATGTTATTTGCGGGAGCATTACACGTGGATTTTGGTGCTCTGGCTGAGCAAAAAAAATCGGTGCTCTTGTTTGCAACTATTGGTGTCCTTATCTCTACGTTTATTGTTGGAGGACTTGTTTTTGGAGTTGCTATGTTAATAGGATTAGAGCTTCCATTTATTCATGCCTTATTATTTGGTGCTTTGATCTCTCCTACAGATCCTATTGCGGTGATGGCGATCTTAAAAAAAGCGAATATTGCCGAGAGTTTAGGGATCAAAATAGAAGGAGAATCTTTATTTAATGATGGTATTGGTGTGGTTGTATTTTCTGGAATTTTATTAATTGCGACCGCTACAGGCGAGCATAGTCAATCTGAAATTGGTGCAGAAATCGGGACATTATTCCTTGAAGAAGCTGTGGGTGGTCTCTTCTTTGGCTTACTCATAGGGTTTATAGGCTTAAAGCTAATACAGAGTTTAAAAGACAATTCAAACTTAGCTGTTATGATTAGCCTAGCCGTAGTGATGGGAGGATATACCATAGCGTCTATGATTCATGTTTCAGGACCTCTTGCTATGGTCGTAGCAGGATTACTTATAGGAAACAAGATACACATCAATGAAAATAAAAATAAGTTACAAATGTCTCTTAATGAGTTCTGGGAAATTCTGGATGATGTCTTTAACGGGATTTTATTTGTATTGATAGGATTAGCTATACATTTGTTAGCATTTAATATCAACTATTTAATCCTTGGTATAATTACAATTATTATCGTATTATTAGCAAGATTTATTTCTGTATTTGTCCCGTACTCTTTATTAAAACATGAAGAAGAAAAACCGATAAAGACAATTGCTATTTTAACATGGGGTGGTTTACGAGGCGGAATTTCGATTGCGCTTGCGTTAAGCCTTCATGAGTCTTTATCTAGTGAATTAATTGTATACATCACCTATGTCGTTGTTTTATTTTCTATCATTGGTCAAGGATTGAGTATTGGTACACTTGCAAAAAAATTATATAGTTAGATGCATATGCTAAAAAAAATAAGAATAATAACATGCTTACTCCTTATAATTACAGGTGTCTCACAAGCTCAAATTTCAGAATTAGCACGTTTAGAATACGTAGGGCTACCTGAAAGAGCAGAAAATACCGGCACCTCTTTCAATAGGTTTAGAGGAGCTGCAAATTACCCTATAAAACTTAAAGAGGATACCTATTTTGTTATTGGAGCTGATTATAGTTATATAGATTTTAATGTAGATCAAGATCTTGTTGGATTTAATTCGGACAGATTAGATAGGTTTCAATTATTAGACATTAACTTAGGATATACAACCAAAATTAATAAAGATTGGCGTATTGCAGTTCAGATACAACCTGGTTTTAGCACCAATGCAACCGTAAAAGAGCTATCATTGAGAGATAATGGACTTATCTCTGGAGGTCTATTTTTTTTAAATGATAAGAAAAAAGAAAAAATACCTCACCAACTCATTTTAGGAATTTCAGTTTCTGGTACTGGAGGTTTTCCAGTGTTACCATTTATAAGTTACTATCGTAAGTTTCATCCAAAATGGTCTTATAAGGTAGGGGTTCCAAAAATGAATATTCAATACCATATATCTACAAAAAATAGATTAAAATTTGTAGTGAGACTTGATGGTTTTAGAACTAATTTACAAAGAGATGTTTTTGTAGAGGGAGAAAGTGGACCACAAAAAGTAGATTTTTTAAGACAACGATTAGTTTTAGGAGGACTTCGTTATGAATATAAGTTTACAAAAAATCTAGAATATTATATGAATGTGAGTTATGTAATTGATAATTCTTTAGAGTTTAGAGATCGTAGTAGAAATACCCTCTTAGAATTACCTGAAGACAATATTTTTTATTTAAAAACAGGTATCCGATTTAAGCTATAGTCTTATGGAAGCATCAAAAAAAGAAATCGAAAAAGAAAAAGACAAATTCTTAATGTCTGATCTTAATATCAACAAAGAGGAGCTAAAATCTCTTAAGAAAAAACTCTCCAAAATTGAACCTAGACCTGAAAAAGGAGTGGAAACATTATTTAGGTTGCTCTCAAAAAATCAATATACGTTGAATGCTATGATTGATCGAAAATCAAATATCTTGATTTCTATCAATGCCCTTATTTTATCTATTGTTTTAGGAACTGTACTAGATCAATTAGATAGAGATCCGCATTTGATTTATCCTGCCATCTTAATCTTAATGACCAATCTTGTATCTATAGGATATGCAGTAATTGCAACCAGACCCGAAAAGAAACATGGAAGCAGAAGTACCAACAATCTTATGTTTTATGGTAACTTCCATGATATGGAAGAAGAAGCCTACGTCAATCAGATTTCAGATTTAATGAATCAAGGTGACGAACTTTATAAGACGATTGCCAAAGACACGTATTACTTAGGAAAAACAATTAATAAGAAGTTTAAGCTCCTACGATCTTCCTTTACCATCTTTCTTATTGGAATTATTCTGTCTGTCATTGCATTCTTATTATGTCACTTGCTATTTGGAGGCTATTTTGGATAAGAACTGTTTTATAGAATAGTTGACATACGGGATCTTTTTCCGTAGCTTTATTCCCAATGAATACATTTCCACTTTCTAAGAAAATAGGGTTTCTAGCAGGACCATTATTGTGCATTCTAATATTACTCTTACCCTTTGATATTGTAAATCCCGCCATAGATCGTGTGATTGCTATCGCCATTTGGATGGTTGTATGGTGGATTACTGAAGCAGTATCTATTTCTGTAACGGCACTCATTCCACTGGCGCTATTCCCATTGTTAGGCATTGGAGATATTAAAAGTGTTGCGAGCAATTATGCAAATCCTATTGTGTATTTATTTTTTGGAGGTTTTGTGATCGCGCTTGCCTTAGAAAAAGTACAACTACATAAACGCATTGCGCTTTCTATTCTTAAGATTACGGGTACCAAGGCTAATGGAATTGTCTTAGGATTTATGATTGCTACTGCTTTAATGAGTATGTGGATCTCTAACACAGCAAGTACTGTCGTCATGCTTCCTATCGCCGTTTCTGTCATCCAATTACTCATGAATGATGCAGATGGCTTTACTAAAAACGACAAGAATTTTGCCCTTTCTATCATGTTAGGGATTGCTTTTGCTGCGAATATTGGAGGGATGTCTACTTTAATTGGAACACCGCCTAACTCTGTAATGCTTGCCTTTTTAAATGATAGTTATAATATTGATATCGGGTTTTTTCAATGGATGCAAATGGGCGTTCCTTTTGCTATTTTGATGTTAGCCATTACCTATTTCTGTATTACGCGTATTTTCTTCCCCAATCGACTTGGGAATATAGGTGGTTCGGGTGCTATTATTCAAACAGAACTCAATAAGCTTGGAAAAATGAGTCGTGGAGAAAAGATTGTATTAATCATTTTCTTATGTACTGCCGTTGCATGGATGTTACGTAGTTACCTCAACACATTACTCCCAAGCATCACACTTACCGACACGACGATAAGTGTGATTGCAGCACTTGCCATGTTTATTATTCCTTTAGATCTAAAAAAAGGTGAATTCCCTTTAGATTGGAAAGACACTTCGCGTTTACCATGGGGAATTTTAATTCTATTTGGTGGTGGTCTTGCCCTAGCATCTGGTTTAAAAGATGCTGGGTTTATTGCGATGATAGGTGATTATATCTCAGGTCAAACCGATTGGAGCATGTGGGTCGTGACTGCGGTACTGATCTTTTTAATGTTATTTATGACAGAATTAATGAGTAATGTCGCCTTGGTAACGATACTTATTCCTTTGGTTGTTGGGATTGCACTTGGTATGGATGTTCCCATTTTACAAATGGTCATTCCTGTGACCTTAGCTTCAAGTTGTGCCTTTATGCTTCCTATGGCGACACCACCCAATGCCATTGTTTTTGCAAGCGGTCATGTGCGTGTGAGTCAAATGGCACGTATTGGGATTGTACTGAATCTAATTTCTGTAGGATTACTCTTTGCGATTGCGTATTGGATTGTACCGTTATTGTTTTAAAAATAAGAAAATGATTAGACAGGTACTCTTAGCATTTATTCCCATTAGATATTGGATTGCATTAATTTTTGCTATCATATTAATAAGTGTAGGAGGAGAATATATTCATCTTGCAAAAATCATAGGAAATGTTTTACTAATAATCATTAGTGTAAAGTTTGCTATTCTTTTACATGAAATAGGACATTTACTTTTCGCCAAACTCGTTGGAGGTACACCTAGAAGAATGGTCCTTGGTAAAAAACATAAAATAGTCCAAACTACAATCGCAGGAATCAAAATAGTGTTACACTCAGACTTTAATTCTGGACTTGCCTATACTGCTTTCGACAACCTTAAGCATATTCGTTTAAAATTACTGCTCTTTTATTCAGGAGGATTCATAGTAAATTTTATTATAGCTGGTTGTCTCTATTTCTTATTTGGTTTTCATATTGATCTATCAAACGCTATCTATCCTATATCTGCATTTGGAATTGCTAATCTTTTTGTAGGAGTTATAGCACTTATCCCATACAGATCTACATACAATGGATTAAAAATAACTTCAGATGGTCTTTCAATACTAAAAATTCCATCTTATAAAAAAGAAGACTTACTCAATCTTATTTATATTAATGAACTTTTAGATGCATATGACTGCATGGAAGAAAAAAAATATAAAAAAGCGATCACTCTTTATGAAAATTATAAACATAAAGTAGATGATATAGATCTCATAAATATTAATCTAAGTATCGCATATCTCAAGTTAGGTGATTTTGAAAAGTCAACATCTATTATGGAAACATTTCTTCCTATAGATGAGAATGCATCTAGTCATTATAAAAGCTATATTTATAATGGTCTTGCTTGGAATTACCTGCTTCTTAATAAAATAGAAGAAGCTGACACATATTCAGATATCGCACATAAATCTAATTACCAAGAAAAAAATATAAAAGCAACTAGAGGATCTGTACTTATAGAAAAAGGTAATTTTAAAAAAGGAAAAGAGTTTCTTATAGAAGAAGTAGATTTTAAATACCCTAATAATCATACACTTTCTGCAGCCATGTATTTAGAAGTTGCATTTTTAAAACTAGGGGAATATAAGAAATCAAAAAAATACAGTGCGTTTGTAAAAAAGAATATACACCTATTAGATATTGATGAAAAAATGCTTTATGATCGATTACAAGAAAAGATTACATCTTAAGTATTTTCTTGTGCGTTGTTACTTCTCCAGAACGCATTTGCAGCATATACATTCCTTTAGTAAGTGAAGTAATATCTAACGTCATACTTACATCAATAATTTGGATTGTTTGTATCACTCTACCTGACATATCTATAATCTCTAAAGCGCCACTTACATAATTATTCATCCCTGAAATCTGTAGTGTTTCCGTACTTGGGTTAGGATATACAGAGATTTTTTCTTGGTGTATCTCTTCAAGTCCAAGTTGAGGGTCTCCTTCTATGACAGTAAGCGTGGCATTAATTTGCGGATTTGTAACTACATCTTCAATCCCACTAGGCCAATATATCGTTATAAAATCTATTTGGGTATCTTCCCCTATTCCAAAAAATTCATATGATGAGTTTTGTCCTAAGTACCCTTCGCCACAAAGCGTATAATTATATTGTTTTTCATCATTATAAGACAATTCAATAAGCGCTCCTATCCCCTGTCTATTACTTTCGGTGCCTTCCAATTTAACCTTGATCCAATTATTATTATTTTCAGATTCATTTTTCCATAAAAAAACATCTTCAGGCAAGCAATTCAATACAGCAATGTCATACTTTCCGTCATTATCTACATCACCAATAGCATTTCCATAACTGATAGAAATATCATCTTCAAAACCTGCAGATTGTGGTATAGTATATAATCCATTGCCATTATTTTGATAATATGCGGCACTAAGTTGTCCTGATTCAACATTTGTCACACTCGCACTCACATATAAATCCAAATCTTTATCATGATCGGCATCTAAAAAAACAGAACTCCATGCTACAGATTCAAATAAAGTCCCATTATTGGGAGCAACATCCGTAAAAGTGCCATCCCCATTATTCTTCAGAAATGCATTTCCTAATTGTGTATTGGCTATATAAATATCAAGCCACCCATCATTATTATAATCTCCTACGGTTGTAGACATAGCATCTATAGCGACATCGGCGCCAGCAGCTTCTGCTACATTGGTAAACGTACCATCCTGATTATTATGATAGAGTATGTTTTTATTCTGGATTTTGTCATTTGAGATATAAATATCTTGCCAACCGTCCTTGTCATAATCAATCCATGCACTACAAAATGACAAACTGTTTTCTTGGATAAGATTGGCTTCTATAGACACATCTGTAAAGGTATTGTCGCCATTATTTTTATACAGCGTATTAAACGCTGTATCACTATCAAAAAATCGCGAAACCAGAAACAAATCTAAAAAACCATCTTTGTTATAATCACCCCATGAAGCTCCAAAAGATTGATGCCCTGGATTTGATAAACCCGCAGTATTAGTAATATTTACAAACGTAAGATCGCCCTGATTTTCATAAAGTCTATTATCCCCATCCGTTTGATTACTACTCGAAAAAAAGTCATAATCCCCATCATTATCAATATCTACCCATAGTACCGATTTGGTTTGAAAAAGATCATCATTGATCCCTGGCATATTTAAAAGTTCAAAAGTGCCCTCATTATTTTTATAAAAACGTATGGGTAATCCCTCATTAGAAGATACCGTCAAGTCATCCCAACCATCATTATCAAAATCGAAGAAAGAAATCCCTCCTCCAAAATTTTCATTTCCATCTTCTCCCCAAGAACTTCCTGTAAGTCCTAGCTCTTGACTCTGTTCACTAAAAAAAACTTGTGCATTAGAAACAGAAAATACGAATAGAAAGAGTAGACAAAAAGTACAAGGTACATGTTTCACGAGATAAACAATTGATTACTCTATAAATATAGTAATTGTAGGCTTAACTAAAACAATAAGGGTTGACTATACGCTTTCGCGAAAGCGTATACACTATCATTCCATTTCTTCTATAGGCACACTCGCTTCTGAATCAGAAATCAGAATGGCATAATCTAAAAAAGCCGTTGTTGATTTTCCTGCGACTAATTTTCCATTAGACGGTTCTGATTTCATAATGACTTCAATTAAATCAGGTTCGTTATTACTGTACGGAGTATTGGCTCCATTCAGTTGAAACAAGGTCATATCAGAAATTTTTGTGTCCTTCAAATGTTGAATTCCTCTAAAATACTCATCTTCATAATCCCCTATTCCAAACCCTGCTTCTTTGGTGTATCCTGTATAATTTCCTTCCTCATCATACACCTGATCCCATAATACTTCGCTTTGGGTTAGATACCCTATCACCGAAATCACTTCTTCTCTTTTATAGACACCTTTCTCTATCAATTGTGTGAAAAACGAAGCACTCTTACCTTCTCTTTCTTTTTCTAAATGTGCAAAACCAATACGCATAAACTGAGGGTTTTCTTCAAAGTCATACACCTCATTTAATGCTAAATAATTATTAAAAATAGTCGCTTCTCTTTTCCCAGAAAATACCCCTAATGTGGTTCGTATATTTTTAAGAATATGGTCAAAAATCTTATGATCATTAATAACCTTACGATACGTTTCTGGTCTTGTATCTACATCAGTAACAAATGTTTTTACGGCTAATTTTCCAGAACTATCATAATAAGAAACAAAATCAGTATCAGGGTTTTTGAGTGTTTTTTTTAATTCCTTCACTGCAGGAAATGTATGCCCTTCTTCCTTCAATAAGGATAAGATATGTTGTATAGAATATTTATAGGTCATAATAATATCAACACCTACAACGGTAAGTTGCTTTTCTTTGGGTAAGGCATCATTCAATGCTTTTAATTGCTTCCATTTTTCATAGACTTCTATGGTACGTTCTTGCGGAACGGTTACCCCAGAATGATAAACAAGGTCTTTCAATAAGGCTTCATTACCTGTTTTAAGATAAGTATTGTAATAATGTGCGGTACTATAATCGGTTTCTGGGAAATAGTACTTTATTTTTCCTTCTTTGGTTAGTGCTTTCAGTAAGTTCAAAGAGGCTTCTTCTGTTTTGACACTTCCATGGTAGGCACCAAAGCCTATAATTTTAAAATCGGTTTCTGGGAATGAAAACGAAGCATCTCGCACATCATAACGATGTATTTTTAAATAGTCTGGTTTAGACTGTGCTTGTATCTGAAATGTAATAATTGTAAAAAAGAAAATAAGTAATAGACGCATGGTAATTTGTTTTCACTAAAGAGTCTCTTTGTGGAAAAGTGTTACAGTTTATGAAAACCTACATGTGTTTTATGAACCTCATTCCAGTTTCTTCCAGAGGGAGAAAGGCTATAATTTTAAAAAATAGAGTAACACTCTATTTGAAAATGATAGAGCCGGTCATTTCGATACAATTCGCTTTCGGCGAATCACTCAATGACCTAAGAATAGAAATACTACAGTCAGGTGACTGAGTGATTTCGTAGTATGAGAAATTGTATCGAAGTCACCGAGTTCAAATTACCATCCCCCTTAAAAACCGAGTTACTTTCTCCGCAGGCATTTCGCAAGGTTTTAGAAGTTCAGAAGTGCTAGTGAGATAATAATTCAAACTTATAAAGTCAGTCCCTTGTAATTCTTCGGCATAGATTTTATAGGATTTCCCATTGGTAAATGTAGTTTTAGTGAGGCCGTATTTTTTGTTTTCAAAAAGTACGGTACTATATCCTTCAGGAATTGTCTGTATGATATGGAGTAAAGAATCATTCATTACCCTAGCCTTTTAAAACGGAAATCACATGCTCCTTATACTTCCCTCCTATGGGGATTTCTAGTCGTCCAATTTCAATATCTTGTTGTGTAAACGCTGTGACATGATCTTTATTTACAATATACGATCGGTGTACGCGTAAAAACTGGTCCTCCGGAAGTTGCTCTATAAAATGACTAATTCGTTCTTTAATCACCAGCGTTTCTGTCGTAGTATGAATTTTCAAGTAATCTTTAATACTTTCTATGTATTTGACATATTGTAATATCACTTTTACATGCTTTTTATTCACTTGAACAAAGATATGTGCAGGCGATATATGTGCTACTTGAGGTGTGGTTTCTATTGTGGTTGAAGGTGAGACCTTCAACCGACTTACGGCCGTGAAAAAACGTTCAAATGTGATCGGTTTTAATAAATAATCGTGTGCTTGTAATTCATAACTCTCAACAGCATATTCTCGATACGCAGTCGTAAAAATAACTGTAGGCGGATGAGATACTGATTTTAAAAAATCAATACCTGTCAATTTCGGCATTTGGATATCTAAAAATAAGACATCCACTTGGTTTGTTGCCAAAAATTGAGACGCCAGCAAGGCGTTTTTAAATGACCCTTTATGTTCTAAAAAAGGAACATCAGCAATATGCTGCTCTAATAAAGAGCGCGCTAAAGGTTCGTCATCTACTACTATACACCTAATCATCGTATGTGTTCTGTATTTATTTGTAAAGCTACACAATACCATCCATTTTCATCAGTCACTTCATAGGAATACTCTTCATAGACTAATCCTAATTGCTTCTTGACATTAGAGACACCAATACCTTTTGTATACGCTGTTTCATCCGTTTGTTGCGTGATCTCTTTTGTGTTTTTAACGATGAAGTGTATGTACGGTCCTTTTTGTTTTAAATCAATATGAATTCCTGGAATGCCTGTACTTCCACTCGCTCCATGTTTAAACGCATTTTCTACAATCGATAATAAAATAAGGGGTACTATTTTTACTTCAGGAGCTATAGAATTCACGCCCGCCTGTCCGGCCGGCAAGAAAACAATTTTAATATCATCCCCATACCGCAAGCGTTCTAATGCTATATAATTTTCTAATAAGGTAACTTCCTTCTCAAGAGGCACTAATTTATCATTACATTGATACAACATATAATCGAGCATCGCCGAAAGGGTTGCTACTGTTTCTGGTGCTTTATCCGATTTCTGAAGCGTAAGTGCATATAAATTATTAAGTGTATTGAATAAAAAATGCGGATGAATCTGTGCTTTTAAAGCACCAAGTTCTGCTTTATTCTTATCTCGTTCTAATTGCAGTAATGCTTTTTCATTTTTATTCTTCTGGACAATAATACGATCGATGGTCATGGCAAATGTGGCCATTAATAAAGGAAGTAAATATCCGTCTATTAAAAATTCCCAGTCACTAAAAATCTGTACAATGGATTCTCTTACAAAAGGAGGCTCTCTAAAAAGTGTCTCATATACATAGACGGTAAACACCCGATCTAAAGCACTTGCTATATAAAAAAGCAGCACAGAAAGCACGAAAAAAATTATATATTTCTTATTTTTATAGTAATATTGCAATAATACATAATTAAATATATACGCTGTGAGTAAATAGCCAGGTAAATGCTTTAAGTTTTGAAGGAAAATAATGTGTAACCCTTGCTTATTTCCGTCTTGAAAAAACTGAATAAACGCAAAACTGAAGAGTAATACTCCCCAGAATATAATGTGGTCTATAAATGGTTTTTTAGTTTTCAAAATAAATGTATTCTTTTCGTCATTCTGAATTTATTTCAGAATCACAGCATACTTACGTAGTATATTTTTTATACTGTATCTTAAATCTTTTCTTTTTTTCATTACCAAAAAAAAGAAACAAAAAAGGCTAGGCTTATGAAACCTTATCTAAATGTATCGCTCTATCCCTGAATTTCCGAAACTCGCTACGCTCAGACAGTCTGAAATTCTGCGGGTTATTCACTTCACATTTTACGACAAATTTTCGAGAGCCATAGAATCATCGCACTATAACTATTTTTGTCTTTTTCAGCTTTCTTTTTCTCCAGTATAGTAAAAAGTTCTCGTTAAAAATTTTTGAAGCCTTGGAAAAAATTTAGAGAACTTTTTACGCTTTTCGCTAAAAGCGAAAAATACCTAAGAAAAAGTGTCTTTTCTTTTGGTTCGTTTTCTTTGGACAAGCAAAGAAAATGAACAATCACTATATACTTAATTATTTATACTAAATATTACTCTACTTATTTTTACATCCAATTCAAACTATCAATCCAATACCGTAGGTTGTATACCAGAAACCGTAATTCCATGACGTGTGAGGGTTTCTGTTTTCTTTTGATTTCCTGTAATCATGGTAATGGATTTTACTTCCAAATGTTTTAAAATTTTTGCTGCCGCTGAAAAATCACGATTGTCTTTTTGAAAACCGACTGCCTCATAAGCTTCGGCTTGTGGCATTCCTTCTTTCTTAAACGGTAAGGTATTAAGTAACGCATAATGTCCGTTGCCTTTTCCTTCTTGTTCTAGCCAAATCACAATCCCTTTTCCTGCGCGTTCTATCAGTTGTTGTGAGATTTCCATTTGCTCCCTACAATCACATTCTATACTGTTAAAATGGTGTGCAAAAATGCAAGAAGAATGTACGCGACACAATACCTCTTCTCCATCTTTTACATCTCCCATTACTAATGCATGCGACTCTTTAATACCATCATAAAAAAGGATTTCTCTATACGTTCCATACTTAGTTTTTATGGTTCCTTCGGCTAATTGTACAATCATTGCTTCAAAAGTATTTTTTATTCGGTATAAAATTACAGCTATTCGACCAGATCAGATCTATCGTCGACTAAAAAGCGATTGCCGAAGACTAATTTATTTATCTACGCTTAAAGGGTTTCTATTTCTTCCAACGCCCGATTGGTCTATTTTCTAAAATACGCCTGCTTTCGTAGCGCATCTTTGACCTATCAATTTAAATAACAAACAGCAATGAAAAAATTTAAACTCAATAAACTAGGGCGTCGTTTTTGGAGAACCGTATGCGTTTTATTTGCGTTAGTAGTTTTCTGGAATATCTATTATTTTTCTACGTTTACACGCTTTCGCGAAAGCGCACCCATCACCACCACCATTAATAATCCTCTATACAAACTTCAAATCGAAGAAGCTACGAAGCATCTCGATACCATAGGAAAACGTAAAGAACTCCCTTCTTTTTCTGTCGCCGTAGGTCATAAAGGCGAAGTGGTTTGGTCTGCTGCGGTAGGGTATCAAGATATAGATGCCGGAATTGCCGCCACTCCTAAAACACAATATCGAATTGGTAGTACTTCAAAAGCCGTCACTACCACAGGTGTTGCTCGTGCGGTAGATGCTCATAAAATCCAACTAGATGCCATACTTGGAGATACAATTACAAATTGGACAAAAAAGAAATGGGATTTTAGCATGCAACAACTTCTCAGTCATACCGCTGGCGTTGGACATTATACAGATTTTGGTATTGCTTCTGGCAAATATACCGTCTGTAATTGCCATGAATTTAAAACTGCTTCTGAAGGCCTTAAAGTATTTGACCCATATGATCTCATTTTTGAACCAGGTACTGCCTTTGCGTATTCAACCTTTGATATTAACCTAGCAAGTGTTGTCTTAGAACAAGCGGTGAGCACGCCATTTTTAGACTATATGGATACAAACGTTTTTCAACCTTTAGGAATGAAAGATACCTACGGGGATCATAATAGACCGAAAACCGAGCATTTTGCTACGTTTTATGAAACAGGAGATGGGTACTATCGAGAGTATCGAAATTTTGAGCAGGTATATGATATTAATTTAAGTTATAAATGGGCCGGTGGTGGTTTTATCTCAACGCCTACAGATCTTGTCAAAATGGGGAATGCCTATCTCACCGATGATACATTCTTAAGCCATGAAACAAAGCGTACATTTTGGACGCCTATGAAGTTAGACAACGGTGAGGTTAATGAACAATTATATGCATTAGGATGGCGATCGTATTTAGAGTTTGAAAACCCTGATTTTTTAGACGGCGAAACTCCGGTATGGATGGTACATCACGGTGGCGTGAGCAAAGGGTCTCAGAATTTTTTAGTGCTATTCCCTAATTATGATCTTGTCATTGATGCGTCTATCAATACCAATGTAGATGACTTTTGGACATTCTCTAATGAGGTGTATAAAATTGCAGACGCTTTCTTGAAGACCATTGAGAAAGATGAAAAGTTGCTCTATAGAGAAATAAAAGAACGTATATAACACGCTATACTATGAAAACTCATACTTTCTTACACTTGCTATATATCTCATGTTTCTTATTAATTAATGAAAGACTTTGTAGTCAAACTTCTCATGTACAACAATTACAGACCACTATAGATGCTATAATATCTAAAAAAATGAAGCAATATGACATTCCTGGGCTTGCTATTGGAATTGTTTCTCAAGATACGATCGCGTATACAAAAGGCTATGGTGTACGAAGTATCTATACTAGAAATCCAATTACAGAAAACTCAGTATTCCATACAGCTTCAATCAGTAAGCTATTTACGGCCATGGCTATTATAGATCTTGAACAAAAAGGATGCTTATCTCTAGATGATAGACTTATAAGCATTGTTCCTGAATTGAGATCTCAGAATAAAAATGTGAATACAATTACTATACGACAGTTATTAAATCACACCTCTGGTTTAGGTGATATTTCTAATTACAATTGGGGTAATGATAACCAATCGGATGATAGTCTTAAGAAGTATCTACTATCATTAGATTTAGAGGGTGAACAGAGTCCTTCTACCACATACGCATACAGCAATTTGGGATATAACATTCTAGGGTATGTCATTGAAAAGGTAACAAATCAATCTTTTGAAGACTATATGCAAAACGAGATCTTGAATATGATTGGAATGTCTCATAGTGATTTTAGATATTTTAATATTCCTGATCATGTACGTACTTCTCCTCATTCTAGAAGTTGGTTTAACAAAACATATATTAGAAAAAACTACCCGTATACGAGAGAACATGCACCTAGTAGCACATTAAATTCTTCTGTAACTGATTTAAGTCTATGGATGATTTCTTTTTTGAGAGACTTAAAAGATTCTTCAAATACAAAATATCAAAATATGATCTTACCATCATTTGAACCGTATCCATACATAGGTCTTGGTTTTCAATTATATGATGTTCATTCAAAAAAAGCAATAGGTCACTATGGAGGCGATAAGGGGTTTAGAAGTTTTTTAATGATGATTCCAGAACAAAGGATTGGGATTGTTCTTCTTGCAAATTGCGATTATAATGAAGACTTCAGACAAGAAATTGTATATGAAATCGCATCATTAATGATTCATTAAGTATCAATATATAATGATTAAAATCCCGTAGAAGTACGCTACTTTTTTCACTATCAGAAGTATATTTTTAACCAATTCAAAAATCTACTTTTATGAAAATCACAATTACAAACAAATCTGCAGTTGCAAATCCTGCCGATATCTTCCTTATGCTAACTGGAGATAATTTTACAGGATCTGGAATCACTATTGGAACACCAACACCTTTATCTTCATTAACAAATAATTCTTTTGATGTTACACGTATTGATAGTGGCCGTTTATATATCTCATATTATACTAAATTACCTAAAAACCCAGCGCCTACTTCAAACAATTATTATGGGTATATAGAACTTACTTTAGGAACAAATAATGTACTATGGACAGATTTATCATCTGTAGATGTATTTGGAGTACCTATCGCAATGACAATAGGATCTCATAAATTAGGGTATTCAAAATCACACAATACGATTGTTAAGAATATAGCGACTGCTTTAGGAGGAACAAATGGGGCTGCGGTACAACGTAAAAATGGAAAAGGGAATACAAAAGTAGTAGGCGCTAACGTACTTTTTGCAAATCAACCGCCGTATGATGCCTATTTAAAAACATTGCAAGGAAAACCACTCACTATAAAAAACGTCCCAAGTAGCCCTATAACTTATGATTTTACAGGATCATTCACCAATAAAGGAGGTATATCTTTAACATCTACTTCTCCAAAACTTACTTTTGAAATTCCCGCTACTGATTTGAATAATAAAACCATCTATTTAAGTAATGGAAATTGTGTGTATAATGGGAAACCAAGAAATGCCATGTTTCCTAATGATGTCTGCGCTGCTGTATATAGAGATATTATGGTCGGAATAAATGAAGGATATTTCTCAGCTAAAGGTCCAAATGACAGTTCATTATTTCCTAAGATGACTCCCTTTAAAAACGGACATGGAAATGTATATGCAAAACTCATTCATGAGGGCTCTGACTCGTATGGGTATCCCTTCTCAGATAAGAACTTAAAAACACTTATTCAAGTACCTGTTACTAACACGTCCAATTTGGAACTTACCATTCTGGAAGATGATAAAATAAGTTAACATATTACTCACAACCTTCAGCATCCAGAGGAATAAACTTTGTATTATTCAGGACAGGGTATTCTTTTGGATCTAAGGTGAGTTTATATTCTAGTTCTTTGCCGTTATCAAACTGTAAGGTGAGATAAGAATCATTATGTACAGAATAGATTGTATAACGACCACGACTATCTTCATTACTATTGGCATAGCCAAATCCTTCGGCGACATCAAAAGAAGCATGTGCATTAAAGTAGAACGTAAAGGTACCATTAGTACATAAGTTAATAACACGCTTTACGCTTCCCCCGTCTGGCCCATCACCCGTTTTTTGATACGTAAGTTTTTGCCCTACCAATCGTTGTTCCCATTCTTTAGTAACTTTAGATGCTTTCGGTTTAAAAAAGTTTACAGAAGTGGCTAATTGATTGGCAGCACTCACATGATCTTGAGAAAAAGCGTTGGTCTCCGTAAGAATCAAGATACTCATTCCTTTTCCTTGACCATCTATAAGGCCAATCGCATAGGCTTTTACTTTTGTACTATAATCATAGGTGCCTTTATAATACCCTTCGGCTCTTTTAGTATTTACTTTTTTAAAAGCCCCATCTGCCGTAAGATTAAATCCATCTTCTTGGATTCCTTGTTGTGCATTGGAGACAACAGTTTCAATCGTTCGAATAGGATTATCTGATAAAATCATCATCCCAGGAATGGTGGTATGACCTAATACTACATACTCTCCTTGAATATCTCCCGTCCAACCCGCGGGTACAGTAAATGAGACGCCAAAATCATCTAAAGAAACTTGTTCTTGTGCATTTGCGTGTAATTGAAAAATTAAAATAATGATGAACAATGTACTACGTAAAAACATACCCCTATATTTTGATGGTTAGTTACATAAATGTACTTAAAAAAGAACAAAACTTTCTAATATGCTTTGTATCATAAAATTACCTAGCAAAAAAAGAGGTGTTTCGTATACTTATAGACTTCAAAAAACTACTTATTTAAAAGCATCAAAATTATATTTAAAAATTATTCCTCATATTTGCACCTGAAAATTTAAAATATAAAGTAACCTATGAGTTTATTTCACGTACATATCACGGACGCCATTTTTGGGGTTAGGAAACCAATTTTTAGGTAGAAAACTTTAAGAGATATCACAACAAAGCGTCCATCACAATGGACGCTTTTTTTGGTTTAAATGGTAAATGCATTGTTTTTTAAACAACATTCTAAAAAAATAATAACCTATCTCAAAAAAGTTTCTGCTTCCGCTGTTTTTCTAAGAAGTCATTTGTGCTTTTTTGATTGAAGCGAAAAATCATTGATTTTTATTCATTTTGAAAGCTTTTTTGAACTGCATAGCATCGCCTACGGAGTAATAAAAAGATAAAAAAGGGATGAAAAGAAATATTTTTTTAGCCAATTGAAAAAAGTTCAAATAACTTCTCTAAAGAGTTAAAACAAAGGAAATCAAAAAGTTGTAGTCCTGTATGTATTTTCGCGAAAGCGGACAGGGAATTCTTTGCTTAAAAATTATCATAAGTCATTGATATTCAGAAAAATAAATTGAAATTTTATTTGCACAATTCAAAAAAGCATTTCATCTTTGCATCGCAATTGTAACAAAAACGAATTGTTTAATCAATTACTATTTATGAGTTGAGATTGATGTAAAATTAAAATGATGATTCTTTTCCTTTATGTGAATTAGAAAAATCAAGCATAGCCATAGCTACGGTTTCTTTTTATAATGAAACAGAAAGTAAAGAAGGGCATTTTAATACAACCATTTCAATTTATAAATAGTATCATAATCGAAGTATATATGTTTAAAAACAAAAACACATACGATATCCTAAAAAACGTAGACGCTACAGGATATCCCCTTCGAGACTTCTACACCGTATAGCTTTATCACAAAGCAATACTCTGAGGTCCGAAGTACAAAAAACGTTTCGGGCTTTTTTTATGCCTTTTTAGTGAAACTCAATAGTGAGAAGTCTGTAAGACGAGCAATATTGTAAGTTGAACCTGCCTTTGCCGGCAGGCAGGCTAATCCCGCTGAAGAGCGGGATCTAAATTCAAAGATCACTTTAAGCATAACAGAGTAACATTTCCCAGAAACTATTACTAATTTAAAATTAACTCTTATGAAACTTAAAAACCTTATTCCATAAGATTCTAGGATTGCCAGGCATATTCCGGAATCGAAAATCAAAAAAGTATCAACGAAATACACTGATTTATGAAACCGGCACATATCAAATGCCAGCGATTAAAAGAAGTACGCCGTATTTATAAAAGACAACGAGAGGTTTGGAAAGCACAACAAGCATTAGGATACACAAAATTAGATATTCCTATACGTGATGGCTGGTACAAAGAACTTGTTATTACTAAACGAATAGCACGCTATAAAAATCAAGACGCTATGCTAGAAATCATAGCAAAACTTGACAAGCATGTTTGGGGAAAAACAAAAGAAGAGGCAAATGCAGCATGGTCTAAAAGAGTAACAGACCACCTCATCGTAAAAGAAGTCCCTACCATTAGTAAAAAACAATTCAGAAAACTAAGTGATAAAGCTAAATGTCTTTGTGTTCCTTTTCGGTATTATATCCGAAAACATACACTTAGAACTCGCTTTTATGTTCGGCTTCCAAAAGGAACCTATCGTGTCAAATACACTAGAGCGTACATCACACACAGACGTAACATAGATCCATTATTAGAGCAAGAAGATGCCTTCTTGGATGGACTCCTCATGCGCAATGGATACTATGAGGCTGTCGAAAAATTAAGCAGATGGAGATCAAAATGGGACTGCTATGATAGAAGAGGCAGGAATTATATCAACTCAAAATTAAAAGGGTTGACTCATCGCGAAATCCAAGACATTATTAATGAAGAATTATCATGGGAAAAAAACTAAGTGGAAAAGACCTAATCAAATTAGGCTTTCCAAAAAATAATAGCATCAATATCACTTTAGGTCAGATTAACAGATATCACAAACGGCTTAAAAAAGAACAAGTATTACAACAAGCAGCTTTGGTACTAGCAAATCCAAAGGAATATATAGGTGATGGTGTATGGGGTAAAATAGCAGAGAGTCTTACAGATCCTGTAGTAGTCAAAAAACAAACACTACGATCTACACGAGTTCCTCATATGGTTTATGGAGAAAACGAGATAGATGATCAAGCAAAATACCAATTATACGATGCCTTAAAATTACCTGTAGCCGTCGCTGGCGCTTTAATGCCAGACGCACATAGCGGATATGGTTTGCCTATAGGCGGTGTGCTTGCCACAGATAATGCAGTGATTCCTTATGGAGTAGGTGTAGACATAGGATGTCGTATGAGCTTAACACTCTATCCTATTAAAATATCATATCTCAAAGGGAAGAAACATCAATTGGTCAATATGCTCTCAGAACATACCAAATTTGGCATGTATGAGACTCATAAAAACAAGCATGACCATGAGATATTTAGTCATCATGCATTTAAAGATATTCCTTTAGCAAAAAGGCTTAAAGACAAAGCTTTTAAACAACTAGGAACGTCTGGAGGCGGAAATCACTTTGTAGAATTTGGAAGTGTACAAATTACAGATCCAAATAATGAGTGGGATTTAGCACCAGGTGAGTACTTAAGTTTATTATCACATAGCGGTTCACGAGGGTTAGGAGCTAATATTGCAAAGCATTACACCTACCTCGCCACAAAGCAATGTCCGTTACCAAAACACGTACAACATCTAGCTTGGCTGGATTTAAATACACATGATGGACAAGAATATTGGATCGCAATGAATCTTGCTGGTGATTATGCACAAGCATGTCATGATAATATTCATGCTCGAATAAGCAAACTGTTAGGTGCGCGTCCGTTAGCCAATATTGCCAACCATCACAATTTTGCTTGGAAAGAGCAGATAGATGGAAAGGAATGTATTGTGCATCGTAAAGGAGCCACGCCTGCTGCCAAAGGAGAACTGGGCATCATCCCAGGATCAATGACGGCGCCAGGATACATTGTAAGAGGTCTTGGAAATCCAAACAGTTTACAATCGGCTTCACACGGAGCAGGTCGTTTGCACTCACGTCGTAAATGCAAAGAAAAATTTACCCAAAGTGCTATTAAAAAAGAGCTAGCCGCACATGATGTCACCCTTATAGGCGGAGGTGTAGATGAAGCACCTATGGCGTATAAAGACATCAAAAAAGTGATGGCAAATCAACAAGAACTCGTAGAAGTGGTAGGCACTTTTACACCAAAAATTGTTCGTATGGACAAGTAGATTTTTAGAAAGATATATCAAGAAAAAAGTAGTACTCATTTTCGTTTCCCCATCCCTAAAGGGTGCGAAAATTAGATTAATCAGATGATAAGAAAAAGACCTCCCTCTAGGGATGGGGTAAAAGTCTTTTTCGTAGTCGGTTTTAGTACTATGAATTTTAAACATATATCATTTAGGGCGTTACACTATGTTGCCCAAAAAGCAACATAGTGTCGGGCTTTCTGTTTCAATTCCTCGCCACACATAAAGTGTGTCTGTGGGATTTACACGGCAATCCCTAACGCATTCTTAAGAATCGTTAGAAAAAATTAGAAACAATGGACACACTTATACAAATCACAGCAGGAAGAGGCCCTGCCGAATGTAATTGGGTGGTTGCAAAAGTATTAAAAGCCTTTATCGCAGCACTCAAAGAACATAATGGCAATCATGTTGTATTACAAAAACAACAAGCAGGCATCACCGCTGTACAATCAGTGATACTACGTATCTCAGGAAAGAATTTAGACACCTTTCTTTCCGAATGGATAGGCACGATACAATGGATTGGAAAATCCCCGTATCGAAAAAATCACAAGCGTAAAAATTGGTTTATAAAATTACAAGAAGTACCACAGCTAGAAACCACATCATTTCATGAGAAAGATGTCAAGTATCAAGCGATGCGTAGTACAGGTCCTGGAGGACAAAACGTAAATAAAGTAAACTCGGCAGTGCGTGCTACACATATTCCTACAGGAATACAATGTGTTGCTATGGACAGCAGATCACAACACCAGAACAAAAAACTGGCGTTACAACGTCTTAAAGATCAGTTTCAGATACACCATTTGGAACAATTGAAAGAGCAAGCCGCTACTACTTGGGAACAACACCTCAATATAGAACGAGGAAACCCAATACAAGTCTTTAAAGGAAGTGATTTTAAACACCAAAAAAAGAACAAAAGTTACGCCTCAAAAAGGCAGTCACTTAAAAACGAATTAAAAAAGAAATCATGGGAGTAACAATAGACAAATATATATTTCAAGCTTTGGATGCATACCCATACAACCTTGAAGAAACAATAGAATCTTTAAACTATGCACTGTCATATGATGAGAAGAATGCTGTCGCTTTGTGTCTAATGGGTAGACTATATGCAGAACAATTGGGTAATTATGAAATGGCAAAAACATACTACGAACGTGCTTTAGCCGAAGATATGCATGCAGTAAATATCTATCCAAAATACATTAATGTATTGCTTTGGAATGAAGACTATGCCATTGCAGAAAAAGTAATCGATTTTGCACTTACCGTAAAAGGAACTGATAAAGCCGTATTGTACTTTAAAAAAGCCGTTTTATTTGAGAAAAAGAAAGCATATAAAGATGCATTGTCTTGTCTCAAAACAGCAAAGGTTCATACCTATAACACGCATTTTATGAACGATCTAGATTCCGAAAAGAATCGAATCAAAGAAAAAATGCCAAAAAAGAAGAAATCCAAAAAGAAAAAGAAAGATTCTTCTAAAAAGAAGAAAAAGAAATAATCATATCTGTAATTATTTATACGCATTATCATTTCATATCATTCCGAGTTTATTTCGGAATCTCATCAAGTGAAAACGATTTTTCAGAGTGAGAACCTGAAACGAGTTCAGGTTGACGAAACGAATTACAGTACGTATATAAATAGTTATTTCACTTGAAATACGTGGAATGAAAAACAGATGTAAAAATAAAAGATATGGGAGCACCACATAACAAAAAACGATATGGCGAATTATGGCCTGACTATAAAATAACCTATGCACTTACAGAACTTCACTTTTTAAGAGAGCTTGTGGTTTTGTCTGGAGGATGGGCTTGGCATTTTTTGTCTCCAGAAGGACACAAAGAGTTTAAACATGCACACGATCATAAGGATATAGATTTGTTTATAGCGCCACAAAACATTGCCGAAGTCATGTATATTTTACAAGAACGTGGCTTTAAAAAAGTATGGACACGCTATGATCATTTACCTAGTGACGAACAATTTAGACGGTATGAAAAAACAGAAGAACATGCAGGAAAACTCTTTCGAATTACGATTGACTTTTTTGTCAATAAAAATGTACCTCAACGTACCGTAAAAGGGTGGAACATTGTAGAGCCTTCTTTTTTATTAAGTCTATACAGTAACATACACTCAAGTGATAAATGTTGGGCCGTACAAGCTGCATTACATTTACTCAAATACGATATCGACCCGTTGGATCGTGAAGAGTTAATCCAAATGCCTAGATAATAGTAAATAATACAACAAAATCTATAGGTGATTTCGATACAGTTTTCTCCGAAAATCACTCAATCACCTATAGATTAATTAAAAAAATAGATCCCGCTGAAAAAGCGGGATTAGTTCAACCAACTATTTTGAATTCACCCTTCGGGCTTTTCAAAATAGTGTTTCACTAATAAAACAATGAATACAACAGATAATATATTAGTAATAGACCTAGAGGCTACCTGCTGGAATGGTCCCATACCACAAGGGCAAGTAAATGAGATCATAGAGATCGGTATTTGCGTTTTAAATGCCCAAACGGGTGAAATCTCAGACCCTAGAGGTATTCTCATTAAGCCAGAACGCTCAAAGGTGAGTCCGTTTTGTACCGAGCTTACCACCATCACACAAGACATGTTAGATCAGGAGGGTATCTCTTTTGAAGATGCCTGTGATATCATACGTGATGAATACGAAGGACATTATAATACGTGGGTGAGTTATGGTGATTATGATCGCAACATGATGCAACGACAATGCAAGATTCGAAATATCGATTACCCATTGTCTCATGATCATATCAATGTAAAGCAACTTTTTTATGAGATTAAAGATCTCCGAAAGAAAGTAGGTATGAAAGGCGCTTTAAACATCCTTAATATTCCTTTGGAAGGCACCCATCACAGAGGTGTGGATGATGCCAAGAATATTGCCAAAATCATGGATTGGTGTTTGGGATAGTCCCCTTTCTATTTTCTTAAAGTCACTTAGTACGTCATTCTGAATCTCATCATAAAAATTATTAACCTAATGAGAAACTGAAACGGATTCAGTTTGACGAAACAATTTAGAAACTATTTTTTATAATTAAGAAACCGTCGTTTACAACTTGTAAATGACGGTTTTGTTTTTATGAACTTTCAATAAGTTTATCTACTCTTCTTCTAAAGCTTGATCATATTTTTCAAGTAAATCTTGAAAACGTTTTTCATTTTTATACTTTTCTTTAATATCATCATCTAACCAACTTGCTTTTGCTTTTAAGTGGAAAGATTTTTCTAATAATTCATAAAATTTTTCGGTATTCCCTAGAGATTCATAAATAGTAGATTTTGTACCATACAGAAAGCCATCTGTATCATTTAATTTTAGAGCTATATCTATAACCTTGAATGCCTCATCAATCTTATTTAATCTTCTTAGAGCATTAGCTTTGTTTGAGTATATATCTATTCGTTCATTATCTATGCCTAGTGCTCTATCACAATCTCCTACCACTCCTTCATAATCTTCTAACCCACTCTTAGTCATAGCTCGATTTAGATAATAACTAATATTATTATTATCTAAATCTATAGCTTTATCATTGTCTAAGAGCGCTTCAGAATATTTTTTTGAATCAAATTTAATTTCTGCCCTTCGATCAAAAAACATTGCTTCTTTATCATCTAACTCTATAGCTTTATTATTATCTAAAAGTGCTTCAGAATATTTTTTTAATCTATGTTTTGAAATAGATCTGTTATAATAATACCCTGCAATATCATTTTCTAATTGTATTGCTATATCAAAATCTTTTATAGATTCTACATAATATTTCAAATCACCTTTTACTACTCCTCTTTGGTGAAAATATCTTCCTATTTGGTTGTTCAGTTTTATTGATTTATCTAAATATTTTATAGATGTTTTGTATTTCTTTTTTTTATGGTATAATATTCCTATTTTAAATAAATTATTATGGTCTTCTGGGTTTAAACTTTCTATACTTAAGCGTTTTTTTAAACTTTTATCAATATTCTTATCATTTTTTTCATAACATAAAACCAAATCTAAAAGAGCAGAAATATCATTTTCTTCGATTGTTAGTAATTGTTCATAATGGGTAATTGCCCTGCCCCAAAGTTCTTCCATCATGAATTGTCTTGCCAATGCACGGTGATGTTCTATTGCGTTTAGTAAATAATTTTTTAAATTTTTAACCTCCACTATTGCTCCTTTTTCATTGATTGATTGATTAATGTCAGGATGATTCTCATAAAAATTTAAAAATTCACTAGCATAATTTAAATAAGGTTCAAAAGCGATATGCATGGTAAATACAGATAAAGAGTCTTGAAGTTTCCCTTCATTTATCTGATTATGCGATTTTTTTTCTACTATAATATTTTCCTCATTGCAAACTAAATATTTAAAAGAGTCAGGCAAAGGTATATCATACAAAAATTCAATAAAACCTTCAATATCTTCTATGTTTTCATTATCGTATAGTTTATCTACAGAAGGGTTTTCTTTAAAGAATGGAAGAAAGTAATTAAAAGGATTATCAATAAAATAATCATTTTCAAAAATATATTTTCCTAAAACACTTTTTCTTTGCAATCCTATTTGCATGAAATAGATTATTTTTTTTAATGATTCTTGTATTTCAGGGTTTAATTTTAAACGTTCTATTTTTGATTCTAATTTTTTCTTATGTCGAATCCATCTATTACCTAAAAAATTTAAGACTATAAACAAGTAGGTAATAGCTTTCTGCCATACTTTTGGTTCACTTTCATTTACAAAATCAATTAGCAAATCAATTTTTGTAATATCTATTTTCCTGTGATTTACAAGACTACATGCTAATGCACTTACAATAACACTACGATGATACCATTGGTATGCCTTTTCGTTGACATCTTTTATTTTACTAATTTTCTGTTTAGTTAGATCACTTATTATCTCTGAATTATAAATGGTATCAAACAAATGTTCAAGTTCGTTTTGGTCATGATCTGGTATTTTAAAGTCAAGATTAAACTGCTGGGTGCGCAATTCTATCATTCGATCTTTGATTACACGTAGCTCTTTATCGACTTTCTTTTTAAGATGATCTTCTTCTTCATCAAATTCTTCTTTTTTTTCATCAAACATTTTCTCTAAGAGAACAATGTCTTCTATTTTAGAAATATCTACATCTTCTTTTTCATTTGTAGTT
The DNA here is from genome assembly GCF_947492535.1 of uncultured Dokdonia sp. Lineage (GTDB taxonomy): Bacteria > Bacteroidota > Bacteroidia > Flavobacteriales > Flavobacteriaceae > Dokdonia. The sequence continues at coordinate 78,341 of NZ_CANLNH010000012.1, forward strand.
TTTACTAGATTTCCTTTTGAATGTTCTTTTTTGGCTTCTATTAATTCATCTAATAAAGTATCAAAAGATTCTTCCCAATCTTCAACGGGAACATCTTTCACACCATCTAAATTTGTAGTACGATTAGTAACAATATAATGAGTATTATTATGACCTTTATATATTTTATTTAAGAAATCTAATTGATCTTTTATAAAAGGGTCTTCCATACTAAAACCAAGAAAAAGGATCGTTTTAGTTTGTAGAAAACTTCTTAAACTCTGTGTAGCTGCATTTTCTTCAACATATGATTTTCTGTAATCACTTTCGAATAAAATACATTTTGTAGGATCAGAAATGTCACCATGCATTTTATACAAAAATGGATTTCCTTTGATTCCTAGTTTCTGTTGAAATTGATTATCGTGTGTATATGGCTTAATACCTTTAGGAAGTACTGCTTCTAAAGCTGTATCGTAATTTGTAGTTATTATTTTATCACTTATCTGCCATAGCTTCTTATGTCTTTCAAGTTTGTCTTCGGGGTATTCTACTTTATTTATAACTGAATACAATATTTTTTCTGCTTCTGGTCTATGTCCCCTATCTTCAATTTGTTGTAAGACATCAAATACACTTATTGAGTTAGATTCCAATAAATCTATATTGTGTTTAAAATTCACTAAAGACTTGTCCCCATATTCCTTATAAAGCTCCTCTAGTATTTTTATAATTAAGTTATTCCAATTAGGTATCCCTAATGGAATAGACATCCCCGCCCCAACAAAAAGAATTAAACTATCATCTGCAATTGCTTCCTTTATTTTTTCTATCATAAAAACAAATCATTATATATTGGCTTTAGGGGGTTCTTAAAAATAAAGATAAAAATGGACATAACTAACTATCAACGAAATAACTATAATAAATAATTAACACGTGTTTTACTTAAATAACAATTTAATTCTTTTGAGTGATTTATTAAAAAAATGCCTAATTAACTCATAATCATACATTTTGTTCATTTTCTTTGCTTGTCCAAAGAAAACAGAACCAAAAGAAAAGACACTTTTTCTTAGGTATTTTTTCGCTTGAAGCGAAAAACCACAAAGAGTTTCCTAAATTTTTTCCAAGGCTTCAAAAATTTTTAACGGAAACTCCTTGTTATACTGGAGAAAAAGAAGATATAATCTATTAACTTATACCTAAATCAATTTAATTTTTAATAAAAATATAACCTATTTCAAATGACTCATTATAAATTTTCGCGAAAGCATACTATTCCTTATCCTCATATTGAGATAAAGCGATTCTAAGTTTATGATAAATACGCTTTCGAAGATGGTTTGGTTTAAGGACTTCAATACTATCTCCAAATCCTAAAATGAGGCGTTCCAATTCAAAATTGTGTTGTACCTGAATTTCAAAAATAGTCCCGTCTTCAGTTTTTTTGATTTCTCTTTGAGAAGCATGAAAAGGTTTTGTAGAAACATACGGTGCATTTTTACGATCTACTCTAAAGGTTACTTTTTGTGCTCGTACATTTTCAGATACCGTCACCCCAACTACATCTTTATAATAGCTATCGCCTTGCACTTCATTGTCTTCATACGTAATGTCATCTTTGATGGTGATACCTAGCATACGGTCTAAGGCCAGTGTGGTATACTTGCTTTTTGAAAGCGCTAAGACAAACCAGCGATTATTGAATTCTTTCAATAATTGAGGATGCACAATCATGGTACTTTCACTACGTGCTTTAAAGGATTTATATGAGACCTCAATTACTTTTTTATGTTGAATGGCTTCATAAATCACATCAATATATTCCAATCCTTTGAGCTGTTCGTTTTTATCTAAATGAATAATAGATCGCCTATTTTCTTGAGAAGAATAGACAGAGTCTTCCAGTCGCTGTAACACACCATCCATTTCTTTAAAAAGGGAAAAGTCTTTAAACTCACGCAAAATCTGGATCGCTTCATTCATGACTTTGACATCCTTGTCGGTGACGGGAATATTCATGATGCTATAATCTTCTTCGGTATAGCGATAGTATTTACGTTTATAGACTTCGATAGGTGCATTATAACCCAACTTATCACTTCGCATGGTTTGGATATCCAGTTGTACAGTACGTTTACTCACGTACACATCTTTGCCTTCATATTCATATAATGCATCAGAACAGGCATCAATCAAATCATCAAGGGTCCATTGTCTGTATTTATTACGTAAACATTGATCAATGGTTTTATATCTAATAAGAGCATTTTTATTGGCAGCCATGATGTATTTTTTTGAAAAAATAAGAAATAATTTTAACTACGCAAAAAGATTGCGCAATACATTGAAATATTTGCCCTGTAATTAACAACAAAATACAAGAAACAATGAAATTTAATGTATTTACAAAGACAAAGAAACAAGTAAAAAACTACGAAGGAGCAAAAGCATATAGACTTACTCCTAAAATGGAACTGTACACAGCTGTTGTTAATTCTACCTTAGAAAAGACAAGCTATGAAAAAGGACAGGACAGATTACAAAGAATCATTGATTTAGTTCAGAAGAATGATCCTTACTTTGTAGCACAACTGGCTGTTTATGCACGTCAAAAAATGTATTTACGATCTATTCCTATTGTATTAGCAGTAGAATTATCTAAAATACATAGTGGAGATAATCTAGTGAGTAGAACAGTAAATGGAGTGATCCAACGTGCTGACGAAATCACTGAGTTACTAGCCTACTACCAAGTAGCTAATCAAAGAACAGGCACTAAAAAGTTGAATAAACTTTCTAAGCAAGTTCAAAAAGGGATTGTGATGGCATTAAATAAGTTTGATGCCTACCAGTTTGCAAAGTATAATAGACAAACGGAAGTGACATTTAAAGATGCTATCTTCTTAACACACCCAAAGGCAAAAGACGATGCACAACAAGCAATTTTTAATCATGTTATTCAAGGTACACTAGAAGCACCGTATACATGGGAAGTAGAACTATCAAAACTAGGGCAACAATCCTTTAAAAATGCAAAAGAAAAGCAAAAAGCATTTACAACGCAATGGGAAGCTTTAATTGATAGTAAGAAGTTAGGGTATATGGCATTAATGCGTAACCTAAGAAATATTTTACAAGCAGATGTAAGTGCAGTGCATATTAGTAAAATAGCAGATACACTTACAGATCCATATCATGTAAAAAGGTCAAAACAATTTCCTTTTCGTTTTATGGCGGCATATCAAGAATTAATGAGTATTAAATCCTCATATACACCTTACGTATTAGATGCGCTAGAAACAGCCATTAAATTAAGTGTAGAAAATATAAAAGGATTTGAACTAGATACTAAAGTTGTGATTGCTTGTGATGTATCAGGATCGATGATGCAATCTATTTCTAAAAATAGCAAGATTCAAGCCTATGATATTGGTCTTGTATTGGGAATGCTATTACAACACAAAAGTGATAATATCATTACAGGTCTTTTTGGAGATCGATGGAAGCGATACATTTTACCAAAAGGGGATGTATTATCCAATGTGATGAAGCTTAAAAAGATTGAAGGTGAAGTTGGCTACTCTACAAATGGTTATAAAGTAATTCAAGATTTGAATTCAAGAAAACGAATTGTAGATAAGGTGATGATTTTTACCGATTGTCAATTATGGAATAGCGGTCATTACAATTCAGATGCACATATTGCCACTGAATGGAAGCAATACAAACGTATCGCTCCTAATGCCAAACTATACATTTTTGATCTAATGGGATACAAAAACGCACCACTTAACATCACACATGATGATGTACACTTAATTGGTGGTTGGAGTGATAAAACTTTTGAAGTACTAGATGCTATCGAAAATGGAGCTTCAGCAATCCAGCATATACAGGAGCAATCCTTATAATAATGATAAGCTCACATCTAAAATGGGTGTGAGCTTTCACAAAAGTTCTTTGACAAAAATATTAAAAACAAGTGCCGTAAAAAAGGTTACTTCGTAACTATAACGATCCTAAGGTAGAGTAACACAGGTGACTGTGCTAGCGAAGTCGGATTAAAAACCGACAGGGTGAAAAGTATGTTTTATACATACGTAAGTCTCTCTGAGATGTCAAATCACCGGTTCACTGTCCTATGGGATAAGAACGACGCTCATGTATGAGCATCGCCTTTTTTGCTTTTCGCCTTGTTTATTTTAAAATCTATAAAGTAAGTGTCGTAGATAAGTATTACTTCGTTTCATCTAATATCAGGGTCGTAGGTTCGATTCCTACCTTCCTCACTAAAAAACATACTATTTTTGGGGAAGTAGCTCAGTTGGTTAGAGCATGATACCTAACACACTTCTCGCCAGTAACCTTACTTTATTAAAAACATATATTTACTATTAGGAAACTAAAGTGACGTAAATTACGTGATACTTCGCAGGTTCGACTCCTAATCTCTCCACTAGTTTCAACACAACAATACCATGGGGATATTATGCTCAATTTGGTGAGCAAGATTCACTAGTTGCCTTTTTCCTTTAGGTTCTAAATAGTAAAACAAATAATAGTACAAATAAGTGCCGTAAATTAAAGATACTTCGCACTTCTAATACCGTGGTTGTGGGCCTGCCTGCCGGCAAAGGCAGGTTCGAGTCCCATCACTCTCACTATAAAGATTAATATACAAATGAGAGTGTAGCTCAAGATGGATAGAGCACGTAAAACTACTTTGATTGCCTTTTGCCTTGTTTATTACTATAAAATTAAAAAAAGAGTGTCGTAAAAGAATGATACTTCGTATGAATACTGGAAACACAGGTGTGACTCCTGTCCTTAGAAATGAGGTCGTCTAGGATAACATAGGACGCCAGAGAAAAGCCATTCTTTGTATTATTACCTCTTTTAATTCTAAAATAATAAAAAAGTAAGCGCCGTAGATAAAAGTTACTTCGCACTCAGGATGCCGTGGTTGTAGGTTCGAGTCCTACCACTCCTTCTAAAAAACAGATAACAAGAAAAGGAGTGTAGCTCAAAGAGGTAGAGCACGATTATAATTTCTTTTATTGCTCATTGCCTTACTTATATTTAAAATATACTCAAAAAAGAGTGTCGTAGAAAAGTGTTACTTCGTATTCAAAACAAAAATTCACTTTTCAATTTGTTACCTCTTTTCTAAAAGAATGTGTCGTTAGTATAATCATACTTCGTTCATAGGCTGATTTTGTTCGGGTTCGAATCCCGCATAAGGATTATATGATCGTTACCATTCTTAATATTATAAAAAAACAGTAATGCCGTAGTTATAAAATACTTCGTCACCAAAAACGATGGGAGGATTAGTTCTTAGAAACTAAACTGGGTTCGATTCCCAGCAGGACAAGCCCAATTTACTTTTATTACAATTTTTGCTTACTGTTTTTTCTATATATGCTTTAACGCTTCATTCTCCCTACGGTAGTGAACCTGCCTCCCAGCAGTCAGATCTCATAAGTTCGCTTTCGCGAAAGCGTATAAAACCTCATTTAAATTCATTTATTATTACCTTTATTTTAAATTCATGTAATTAAATGGGCATTAACATCACGGCTATTTTTCCTATATCTCAATTTGGCAAACGATTTGATAAAATCATTGATAAAATTGAAAATCAAGAATATCCATCTATACAGGCATATTATCAAACAACACTTGAAGAAGGTTTTCCTGATTTAGGAAATCATAAACCTCAATGGTATCTAAATGACGAAAAAGTAACTCAAAGACCTCAGCTACCTAATCTTCATGCTGAGCTTAGTTTACCAGAAGGGCTTGTAATAAGGTTTAGAGATAATGGCTTTGAAATATGGAGTGTCATCAGAGCATTTATAGCTATAAAACATCATCCGAAAGTGGCACAAAAATTAGTAGCCATTTACAAAGAAATTGGACGTGATGTTCAAATAAATGAATGTTTGGTCATGGGGGATTGGAATCCTATATATCTCTCTTTTAGGAAAGGAAATCCATACAAATTAATAGCGTTAAAAGATCCACGTAAAAATTCTTTAGAAGATATTTATATTGAAGACACTGACTCTTATGATATCATAGGACATTATTTAGTAAAGATATCTGAGATATAACTTATATTTGTTGCTATAATTGTTCTTTGAAAAACCATACTCCATAGTTTTTGAATTATACCTAAATAGGTATTCAAGTTTAATTTAAATACTATAAAAAATGAATTGGAAAATTCAAGAGCTATTGAATGGGGAGACCATTGTCTCCAAAGAACCCGGTAATTCTATGTTACCTATCTTAAAATCAAAACAACCCGTTGTTCTTCAACCCGTCACATGGGAAGATTGCGAACCAGGAGATATTGTGTTTTGTAAAGTAAGAGGCAACTGTTTTACACACCTTGTCAAAGGAAAGAATGTAAAACGAGGATTACAGATCGGTAACAACCGAGGTCATATTAACGGATGGACCAAAAATGTATATGGCAAAGTAATAGAGATATTACCTGTGTCATAAGTGTAGCGCTCAATAGCGCTTTTTTTCTGTCTTTATTTATAGTACGCAAAACCATTGCGTACTACTATTTCATATTTGTACTATAAATAACAAACCCTCTTTAGCATAAAGGGAAGTGCTGTGGTAAAAGATTTTGATTCGTAACCACGGAGTGATTGGATGATGTCGTTAGTGATACGCTCGCTAATGAATAGATTTTGCAGAAGCACCGAAATGAACAGGATTCAAAGTAGGGAAGCGCATTTAGAGCCAATCTGTTCGCAAATCGCGAAAGTCCCAGTTCGAATCTGGGAAGAGGGACTAAAAAGAAATAACAATGAAAACAAGACTTACACATATAGAAAAAGATCGCAATGTCAAGATACTATTCGCATGCGAATCAGGCAGTAGAGCCTGGGGATTTGCTTCTCCAGACAGTGACTATGACGTACGATTCTTATACACAAAACCACTCCCTTGGTATCTCTCTATCTCAGACAAACGAGATACGATAGACATCATGGATGGTGACTTTGATGCCGTAGGATGGGAACTTCGCAAGAGTTTACTCCTACTTAAAAAATCCAATGTTCCTGCAGTAGAACACCTCTTCTCTCCTATTATTTATAAAGGCAATGAAGAACTATTGACAGAACTACGTGGCATCGCAACAGACTGTTTCTCTCCTATTGCTTCCATGTTTCATTACCTCAGTATGAGTAAGAAATATGAAGAAAAAATAACAGCAGACACAGTGAAGTTGAAGAATCTTTTTTATGCCTTGCGCACTGCCATGGCAGGAAAATGGATTTTGGAATACGGGACTATGCCTCCTGTACGCTTTCGCGAAATGCTACCCTTAGTCACTACCAATATCGCAGATGAGATAGAACATCTCATGGACATAAAATCTAAAAATGCCGAAAGTTATGTGCATAAACGACCTGAAATTGTATGCAACTTCGTTTCAGAAGTCATCGCAACCAATGATCGATATGCAAAAACACTTGCTAACGGAAAACCAGATACAGAACGTATCAACCGCTTTCTATACAAGTGCATCACTGAAAGCTAAAATCTTAGACGAGGCTTGTTGGAAGACATAAAGAAATTACCATTGTTTAAATAACAATTTAAGTATGTCATTCTGAATTTATTTCAGAATCTCATTACGCTTATTGCTATTACAGTGAGAAAATTACACCTCCTTCCACAAGCTTAGTCTAAATCACTCTTTTCTTCCCTCCTAATAAGGCTTGTGCTGAGCTTGTCGAAGTAAGGGATTGAGGGAGGTGTAATTACAAGAAAAATGAAAACACAAACAGGGTATAAATATCATATAGAACAAGCCCTTATAAAAAACAATTGGAAAATTATTGAAGCAACTATTTGTAATGCTAATATCTGGGAGTCAGAATACTGGATCGTAACAACAGTTCATAACCCAGAAATCAGTTTATATTTTAGTTTTAATAAAACATGGCAATACCAATTTTCAGAAGTAACGATCTCAGATATGAATGCTTCTGAATATACACGTATTACCTCTTTATATTTATCTAGAGGAAGATTCAGTAAAGGGTTACAGAAATGTATAACCGATCTTACTACCTTTAGAAATACAGTAACACATCAAAAAGTAATAGCATGAAAACAATAGCAGACCTTAAAGCATCCGATTGCATCCTATTTGAATGCATTAGTGGCAGTAAAGCCTACGGACTGGATACAGCTACCTCGGATACCGATATCCGAGGGGTTTTCATACTTCCTAAGGAACTATTTTATAGTATGGAGTATCTGGAGCAAATCAATGATGCAACCAATGATGTGGTATATTATGAATTGCGAAAGTTCATCTCTTTACTCTCAAAAAATAATCCAAATATTTTGGAGTTACTCAACGTGCCTGAAGATTGTGTTTTGCTAAAAGATCCCTTGTTTGATCGTATCAAAATGGACTATTTCTTGTCAAAATTGTGTAAAAACTCTTTTGCAAACTATGCCTATACACAAATCAAAAAAGCACGCGGACTCCATAAAAAAATAGTCAATCCCATGGCTAAAGAGCGTAAAACTGTATTGGATTTTTGTTATGTAAGAGATACCAAAACTTCCATTCCTCTAAATGAATATTTGGAGGAAAATAAATTACTAGAGACGTATTGTGGTTTGGTGAAGATTCCACATATGAAAGATTGTTACAATCTCTTTTATGGAGCAAACAAAGGCTATCAAGGTGTTGCAAGAGCAAATGCCAATGACGTATGTCTGAGTTCTGTAGAAAAAGAAGAAGTCCCTATCGCCTTACTCTATTGTAATATAGATGGATATGCTGCGTATTGTAAGAAGTATAAAGAATACTGGGATTGGGTCGCCAAAAGAAATGAAGCACGTTATGAAAATAATATAGCACATGGAAAGAATTATGATACCAAAAACATGATGCATACCTTTCGGTTATTACATATGGCCAAAGAGATTGCACAAGATGGAATGATCCATGTACGAAGACCCGATCGTGATTTTTTGTTAGGGATTAAACAAGGGGTCTTTGAATATGATGACTTGGTTGCGAAAGCGGAAGTTTTAAAAGTGGAATTAGATATATTATATGATACTTCTGAGCTGATAGAAAAACCAGATATAGCACAAGTGGATGAATTATTGGTGAATATTAGAAGTGAGTTTTATACAAAAAATTTAAATTAATTTAATTACGCAAAATCATTGCGCAATATGATGTAATATTTGCTCCAGTAAACACAAAGCATAAAAAAATGATTACAGGAAAAACATTAATCGACTTAGGATTTAGATCTGGAAAATGGTTTCCAGAAGCGATTACACATATCAATGAAAATGGATTAGAAGGAGAAGCCATGCTTGCGTATTTAGAACAATATAAACTCCCTCCTATCCAAGAATTACATAAAACTGCCATCGATTATAAAGTCAATATCAAAGCAGAAAATGAACTGGAAGAAGATAATGTCGCTTCTGTGATCAATACGATGAATACGCTTATGAAAACCCCAACGGTCGTAGATGGTGCCGTGATGCCAGATGCATGTCCGTCGGGACCTACAGGAACCATTCCGGTAGGTGCTGTGGTGGTGACCAAAAATGCCATCCATCCAGGAATGCATAGTGCAGATATCTGTTGTTCCGTCATGCTTACTGATTTTGGGAAAGCAGATCCGAAAGAAGTATTAGATGCTGCGCATGCGAGTACACATTTTGGTCCAGGAGGAAGAGATCGTAACGATCAATATAGAATTCCTAAGGAGTTACTAGACGCTTTTGAAGGCAACTTTATATTGAATGATAAAAATATCATCAAAGCCGCTCGTGCGCATTTAGGAACACAAGGTGATGGAAATCACTTCTTATTTGTTGGAATTTCTGAACAAACAGGAAACACCATGATGATTACCCATCACGGATCTAGAGCGCCTGGTGCCAAATTGTATAAAAAAGGAATGCAACTTGCAGAGCGTTTCAGAAAGATCATATCACCAGATACCTTACGTCAAAATGCATGGATTCCGTTTGATACCGAAGAAGGTCAAACGTATTGGGAAGCCTTACAAGTAATGCGTGCGTGGACCAAGCAAAACCACGAATGTATTCATGATGCAACCCTAGAAAAATTAGGTTTAAAAGCCGAAAACCGATTTTGGAACGAACATAACTTTGTTTTTAAAGATGGGGATTTGTTTTACCATGCAAAAGGTGCGACACCGCTTGACGCGAAATTTATGCCTGATATTACAGGACCTCGTTTAATTCCGTTAAACATGGCTGAACCTGTATTGATTGTATCTGGGAAAACGACGACAAACAACCTTGGTTTTGCGCCACATGGTGCGGGAAGAAATGTGAGTCGTACCTATCATAAAAAGACAAAAGCCGGTATGACTAATGAAGCGGTTTTTGCCCAAGAAACAGCAGGTCTAGATGTACGTTTCTTCTCTAAAGAGATTGACGTTTCAGAACTACCAAGTGCCTATAAAAACGCCAAAGCTGTGAGAGCACAAATGGATGAATTTGGTCTAGGTACTGTCATTGACGAAGTGATGCCATACGGATGTATCATGGCTGGTGATCATGATAAAAATGCGCCTTGGAAAGTAAAAAGAAGAATGAAACAAGAAGCAATGAATAATTCTAATATTGTTAAATAGCAATATATCAATGAATATAATTAAAATCATACAAAAAAGCATTCCGTTCCTTTCTGAAACATGGAAGGAACAGTATGCTCCTTTTTTGGAGGAGGATGCTTTATACGCTTTCGCGAAAGCGTTACAAACCTATTCACAACAGGGAATTTCACAAGATTATGGATTGCCGTATTTTAAAGAGGAAGTAACACCAACTCCTGAAAAGGTGCTAGCACATTTTATGCCTCTTTTTAAAGCGTCAGATACAACCCCTGAAGAATGGGCAAAAGCTATCGAAGCTACACCTTTTGAGTATTTGTTAGTGATCCTGGGACAACGATGGACCTCAGCAAGTATCAAAGACATACGCGCCCTTCCTCCTACAGAACAGACGTTATTAGAAAGTTGTTTTGCACCGTATAATGATCAGATTACTACGGTGACTAGAGCTTGGGAAAAACATATGGGACGCTCTTCAGATGCGTTTTGGGGAATTGCAAAGGGAAATCCTACCCAAAAAGAAGAAACGATAAAAAAACAAATTACCAAAATGATCCAAACCCAAACCTGGTGGAATATCTTTTATCATTACAAACATGAGCTTGTCTACGAAATCAGAGTGCCCAGTGGTCACGGCATCCGATGGACTAAAGATGGCACACAACTCATTGGGTTTTTAGAACCTTTTTTGTGAATCAAAAACGAAATCAATATTGATAAAGCAAGAAAGAGATCAATTATTATGATACATTAAGACTGAGCATGAAAAATTATTCAGATCAAATAGAAAAGATAAAATCCAAACTTTTATTAGCAAAAAAAGTAGATAAAAGTCTTAAGGTTTTTGGGGCTAGTAGCCATCAATATAGTATTAATAAACCTGCAACTATTGATGATGTATTAGTTATTGAAAAGAAATATGCAATACACCTTCCTGATTGTTATAAAGCATTTGTTTTACAATTCGGAAACGGAGGAACAGCATATGCTAATTCTGGAGCTGGACCTTTTTATGGAATTTATCCTCTAGGTGAATATGTAGATGAATTAATTGATGAAAACACTGAAAAATACCTGAAGAACAATTGTATCCTTTATCCAAAAATGACAGACCAAGATTGGAAAAATATTACACTGAAAATAGAAGATGATGCTATTTCAGATGATGATTACACAAAAGAACTTGGAAGAATTTATGGAGGTATTTTACCTATTGGTTCTCAAGGCTGTACCTACTTACATGGATTGGTATTAAATGGAGAACATAAAGGTAAGGTTGTAAACTTAAGTTTAGATCATTATAAACCAATTTTCACATTTGAAAATAATTTTCTTGATTGGTATGAAAGATGGCTAGATGAAGTTATTTCTGGAGATTTATTAATTGATTCGCCTACTTGGTTTGGATATTCAATGGGAGGAACGGAAAAGCAATTATTAGAATCTTTTCATTCTAATTCAAATAATACGACAGGGAAAGATGCACTCATCGGTTTATTAAAAAAAAGGAAAATAACACCCATAACTCTACATTTAATTAATCAAGCATATACTGATTCTAATAATGGGAATTCTCAATTATTACTTCAAATATTAGCAAAGCATCAACATGATACGTGGAAAGAATATGTTATCGAATTAGGAAAGAATGATCTTCTAACGGTATTTAAATACATCTTTTGGTATGATAAGCCGAATTACTCTGACTGGAAGGAATTTATTAACGCGAATATATCTCATATAACTGATTATGAAATCTTTAGATTCTGTACTTATATACTACAAGAATGTCAGTTTGATTATGGTTCTCTTATTAAAAACTTTATTAAACATCAAAATGAGGAAATTAGATCAACAACAATATATTCTTTAGGAAAATTAAGTAATAAAGAAGATTACCTAGATATATTCATCATTGGATTAAATGATACTTCACAAAAAGTGATTCATTCATCATTACAGGCATTATCTGGTATCAAAAATAAAAGTCTTTTAGTTCATTATAAAAATATAGCTGATCTTTTCCCTGTAGAAAAAAACTATATTCTGTCAAATTTAAAAAACAGACTTAAAGAATTTAATATTAGTTTAAAATGGCTTAGAGAAAATGATCTAAGTATTTTTTCAAAAAAATAATTAGACATAAGTCAAAGAAGTCACTTGAGTATTTTAGTGGTTTATGAGCACCAGCAACTAAATAAAAATGTTACTTGATACGCTTTCGCGAAAGCGTATATAAAACAACAATCACGTATTAAAAATGAACCAAATTGGAACGTATCATAATAGAACCGTCTTTTGGGCAAGTTATGATGACATACTATGTAATAAAATGCCAAAAAATGATTGGATCTGTTTCATAACCTGTTCCAAAAAGAAACCTAGTCTTGATGCATTTGAGACTTTCACTAGAAATGCTATTCAGAATGGCATTCTCGAATTTAAAGGACATGGAGTTTATGGAGAACTTTTACATGATTGGTTTGATGAAACTATCAACATTATGGAAGTCATGGAAAATAATTCTGAAGTAGATGTAATGACTACCTGGCATGATAATGAGTCGTACGCTAGTGCATTTTGGCAATGCTTTTTTGCTACTTGTTTGCCCGATGCTACAGATTATACTCATCTAAAAATAGTATGTCTGGATCTAGATGGAATGAACAGAACACACGAATTAAAAAAATATATTCATCGTTTTGAAAATGAATGGATTCCAGAAAATTAATAAAAACAAGCATCCTTTATGACAAAAGAAAGAACAACTTAAAAACATAGGTGTCAAAATAGTTTAAAATTTAATTAACATCAGAAAACCTGTTCTAACATAAAAAATGACCACTAGAAACCGAGGAAAAGAAGGACGTGATGATCTCTTATTTGGAGATCCCAAAATGCAGCACAAAATAAAAGAAGCTGTGACTGATATTTCTTATTTACTATCAAGAGGGTTTTCTGAAAAATCATCAGTACAACTGGTAGGGCATCGATATAGACTTAATACGCGTCAACAAAAAGCAGTACAAGGGATGAGTGCGACAGCTGAGCAAGTAGCACATCGTAAAACCACCAAAGTTTCCATAAATCAATTGAAAGATCAAACCCTCATCATAGATGCATTTAATATCCTAATTATTCTTGAGAGTTTCTTTTCTGGTGCCTATATTTTTAAAGGGCTAGATGATTGTTACCGTGATGTCTCTAGTGTACACGGCACCTATAAACGGGTACAGCAAACACAAAATGTCCTGATTGCAATAGGCGATTTTTTAAAGGAGGCACAGGTCAAAGAAGTGATTTGGGTGTTTGATCAGCCTGTGAGTAATAGCGGCCGAATGAAAATGTTGCTGGGGGAGCTTTCGCGAAAGCGTACGTATAAATGGCAATGTATTCTTGATTACAATCCTGATAAAGTCTTAGCGCAAAGTGATTATATCGTAGCCAGTTCTGATGCTTGGATTCTAGATCGAGCACAACGGTGGTTTAATCTTTCTGGAGCGATTATAGAAAATTTCAAAACACAAGAAACCAACACAATTCTCTTCGCTCGTTAGTCTTCTTGAAAATCGACTGAAACTACTGAACACCAAGTCTTTTGTCTTCTTTATTAGTGATAAAATAACCTAGATTTGACACATAAATAGTATAAAAACCTACGTTATGAAAACACCTAAAATATTGGTGATGATAGGAATCATCGCCCTTGTTGTAAGTAGTTGTGCAAGTCTCTATGATCACTACACTTACACCGAAACAATTGCTACAAAAGTACAAGCAATAAGCCTGATAGAACAAAGTGACGAATCGTATGCGTTACATGCATCAGAAGTGACTGCACTCAAAAATCAGTTGCAAATAATGCTTGCCTATGAAGAAGGTAAAGCCAAAAATGATATTACGGTTCGTATGTGGAGGGTTCTTAATAATGATGAGAAACTTATAAAAAGTTATTTGTCCTTATGGGAAGAAAAAGGAACACTAAGTCCTGTATTTATAGGGGAAGCAAAGCCTCAAATAGAAGAAGCTTTTGATATTCTGATTGCTTATGAAGAGAAAAAGGATAAAAAAACAAAAGAAACAATCACTGATTTTATTGACACCTTAAAAGAGTAATACCATGGATTTTGATTTATTATTTAAAGAGCTAAAAGAAGAAATTACCGAGCTTGCTAAAGACAAGTTTAATGAACAAGGCATTGCTATTGCTCAAGATATGCAGGAATACTTAGCACATTCTAAAGAGAAATTACAGCGATGGGCAACGTTGTTTAAAGCACAAAGTATCGATAAAGACGAACTCGTATGGTTACTTAAAAGTCAGAAAGAATTGCTTTTATTAAAGTCTTTACAGAATATAGGCGTGAGTAGTATCAGTATTGGTCATTTTAAAAATAAGATTGTCGATACCGTACTTTCAAAAATTGTAGCACAGGTATAAAAAAGAATATATACTCGTTTATAAAAGGGAGCAAATCTATAGTAGATTTGCTCCCTTTTTTTATGTGTAATTAACAACCTGTATCTTGATAATCTGTTGCTCCATTTTGCGGACAAGGATCATCACATGATTGTGTAATAAGGACCATATAAGGACTCCCAGCTGGAAAGAAGGTACATACACAGCAACCTCCACCAGGGAAAGGCGGAAAATTAAATCCTCCTTTAATCGTTTTTTGTTCTTTGTTACTTAACGTTTCAGCTCCGTTAATGTTTGAAATCTTTTTTAACATAATACATTGGTTTTTAAAATTAGATACTCATAGTTATAAAGTATATTTTCTAACCGCAACATATAGAACACTATTTTAAAGAATCTAGGGGTATGCTTTTTAACATTTTCAAATGTTATCGTTCTTAAACGTGTGCTGTTATATTTTTTAATAAATACGCTTTCGCGAAAGCGAATAAAGAAAAATTAATATCTTCACAGTAAGCATCTTATACAAACCACTAATCATAAAAAGTATATAATGACAAAAGATCTAGTATCAAGTATTAGAGTATTGCGAAGATCTATGAAAGATTTTACAAAATCTTCATTTCTGAGCATTCTTGTTTTAGGACTAATTTTATTGATCTTATTCAAAATGGATCAAGCCTATACAATGATGGTATTTATGCTTGAAGAAGATAAATTCTCTTTATTCTTGTGCTTCTTTTTTGTAAATGCATTAGCGCTTACCTTATCACACTATCCTATCTACACCTATTACTCACAAGGATTTAACAAAAGTAAAAATGCTATTACCTGGGAAGATAAAAAAATAGAATTTACACTCTTTAAAAAATTCAAATTTTCATATCCTTACTTTATCTATCGTCTAGATGCCAAGAACTATGAAATGAGTGTCACAGCAAATGTCTTACGTTATTGTATAGGTATTGTGATTTATGCTGTTTGGGTGATTTTTATTTATAAAAGTGTACGCCCTAATTTACTTTTTAATGATCAGCTTGGTTTACCACTACAAGCAATTGCATGGATCATTGGTATTTTCTTTACATTTCCCATTATCACATATGCTATTATCAAATTTAGAATAGTAAAAAATAAGATCGTTAATAAAACAGCATTATATACTAGAATAACACGGTATTATTTTTTAGCATCATTACTTTCTGCATTACTTCTCATATATATTTTAGTAAGTGATACAATATTTAGTAGATACGGTTTTATCTTGGTAATGCTGTGTACTTATTGCATGATGTTTTGTTATGTGTTTTTTAGGTTAGTAAGATCTAAAACATCTGATGTATATAATAGTTTACATCCTAAAAATAAACTTCGCATTTTTATTAAAGCTCTTATTTTATTTGAAAATCCATTGCGATATTTACAAACATTTGTCACCTTATTTATAATCGCTGTCCTATTAATAAGTTATTGGAGTATTAGAGCTTTAATGGGAGATGGACTAGGAAATAATGTGATTCCTATCTTACTCGTGTATTTATTTGCCTATTATTGGATTATAGCTAATGTGGGGAAATATCTATTTGTAGCAAATAGTCCTTTGACCAAGACATCCCGTAGTGGTAAACAAATAAAATACTGTGATACAAAAACCTATAAATTAACCTTTTTAGGTATTACTATTCTTACTGTACTTGCTGTTATATCATTCATGTTTGCTGAGCAAAAAACGCATGAAATAGAAACCGTTGCTAATGTAACTGATCCTTCAAAAGTAATTGATGAAGCTACATTTATAAAGGCTGTGAAAAACATAAAAGAAGATCGGGTGTTTTTTATTTCTTCTTATGGAGGAGGCCTTAAAGCAAATGCATGGACGATCAATGTTCTTCAAAAAATTCAAGAAGAAACAGATCATAACTTTTTAAATCAAACCATATCATTATCTGGGGCTTCAGGAGGGTCACTAGGACTTGCCGTTTATACAGGATTATATGCACAATACGGCACCAATGATGTGCGATTAAGACAAAAAATAGATACGATTTCCAGAGAAGATTATGCTTCTGCAGATCTTACATTTACCTTAGGTCTTGATTTATATAGAAAACTTTGGCCACTCACCAATGGCTTGGGATTACAAGATAGATCGTATTATTCTATGATTAAATATCAAAATTTTATAGAAGACACACCAGATAAAAATATATTAAGTGAGGTTGCGTATAGACAATATTGGGCTAATGCTTTTAAAAACAAAAATGATGGCGCCAAAGGATACTTCCCTTCTTTGATTATGAACACAGCTGGTGCAAGAGCAAACAGAGGAATTTTATGGTCTGTCAAAGATAATGAGTCATTCAATAGAATATTCTCAAATGCAGATAATTTAGCCGACTTGTATTTAGAGAAAAACAAAACCCTTCCGTATTACCAAGCTGTATCTATGACCAATAGATTTCCCGGTTTAAGTCCTGCAGCAAAGATCAAAGGATATGGACATTATATGGATGCTGGTGTAATAGACAATAGTGGCTTATTAGGCAATCTTGATGTTTTCAATTACCTAAGAAATCAAACGAAAGACTCTTTATTCAGTAACAAAAAAGTAGTTTTTGTAGATATTATAAATAGTAAAACATTGTATTTAGATCATTTGATGGAAGAATTCATAGAAGATGGATTTGATGTGCGATCTATAGATGAGTCAGAAAAAGATAATATCGTTGTAAATCTATCGACAGCTTTAAACTATAATAAAATTCCTAAATACTTAAGTGACTTCTTTACAAATTGGGGAAACTCTCCAAATACAACATCAAATGCTTTACAAGGTAAAGTAACCTACTATCCTATTTATTTACCTCATAAAATTACGGTAAAGGATATTGAAAAGCATATGTCTGGTAAATACGATAAAAGTAAAAAACAACAATTAAAGAATCTCTTATTAAATCACAATGAGAAAATTCTTACTATGACAGGCACTGATACAATAGGCTTCTTTGATAAATGGGAGTATTACGAACCTACTTTATCTAGACATATGGGAGAAAGTAGTTATAAATATATGAAGCGTATGCTTGATAGCAATGAGTATATCAATAGAGTAATTAATGAAGTAAATAACTCTAAATCCAATACATTAAACTAAATGTATTACTAACATTAGTAACTATCAATGTAATGAACTATGATAGAAGTAAACTACCTCTAGGTATTAAACCCTTTGGAGGTACTAATAAATAACATGACTAACACAACATCTGTAGCACTTATATTTAACTTTCTTAAAGCCTAATTTCCTATAGTCTCTCTCTTGAATTAATTGTCAGAAAACTTCTCATTTTTATATTAAATCTATACAATAACATCTATACTTGGTGAGTATATAAAACAAGGAAAAACAGTAAGTATTTAAAAGTTTTGACAGTCTTTTCAATAAAAAACTAGGTCTATATTTTTCAAAAACCAAAAAATTATAACATATTTGCCCCGTAAATGATACAAAGAATACAACATACAGCACCGAAATCACTGTTAAGCCAGTGGTGCGATTACCGTGGGATAAATGAATTTATTGTTATGGATAAGGACGCTTGTATGTATTCTAAAGATTTTACACAATGATAGTATAACTAAGAAAAATCAAACATATATAAAGCAAGCGTCCAAGGAATTGGGCGCTTTTTTTATGTCCAAAATGTTTAAAAACCTTATGAACAAAACAAAAACAGAAAAAAATTAAAAAAATAGTTCATCTATTGAAAAGAGTATAATCACATAATAAAAAATCCATTTGGAAGCTAAGCAACAGAGAGACAGTCTACTGCATAAAAATCCAATATCTGTCATAAGACGGACAAGGATATCTATGTCTAAAAACAAACATAACTAATTGATTATCAGTAAAATAAATTTAATTTTTATTTGGAAAATTAAAAATTAATTCGATCTTTGCATCGCAATCAGAAACAATCTAATGTTGTTTCTACATAGAAATAAAAACGTAATACATGAAAGCAAATACTATGATACCGAGTTTTAGTCTACATCGAGGATGTAGCGTCGAGCAAAGAGTGCTCGGCTTATATATAGACTCGGACACATACGTCTTTTTTATAGAACAAAAACGGAAACGCATATAGGCATATATCGATTTCTTACACTATAAAAAAGACGCCCAGACAAGGCGTCTTTTTTTATGCACTACGATCATTGACATATTGAACCCGAATTATGCATTAGAAAATCTATTGCGTATTTAAATCTCTGCAAAATCAAACACTTCGTTGCACTTTTTAATGTAACCATAGCTATGCTATGCTAAAATTAAGAAAGCACTTGATTTTATTGAGCTTTCAGCCCTCATGACAAATCTCTAATGCATAATTCGGATTGAAAAACTAACATATATAAGTTACTTAGTAAAGTGCTACTACATGATTATAGAACGTTGATCTTAAAAAATTACGCTTTCGCGAAATCGAACGCAGAAGAATCTCTATAAATCATATATCTAGAATACACTTTTATGAACTAACAAATATATACATTGACATGTAACTCAACTGGCAGAGTACCCAGCTTTTAACTGGGAGGTTATGAGCCTGCCTGCCGGCATAGGCAGGTTCAAATCTCATCGTGTCAACTTTATCTCAAATTTTGTAGTAGAAAATTTTAGTATATGGAAGGGCAAGCCAATGGGCGGTGGTCGCTGTTTTGAAAACAGTTAGGAGCTAACGACTCGTGTGGGTTCGACTCCCACTCCTTCCGCTTTGGAGAATAGGCAAATATTGGCTTTGTTGCACTTGTCTGCTAAACAAGTTCACGTTAGCGTGATGAAGGTTCGATCCCTTTGTTCTCCGCATTTTGATACTGTAGCTTAACTGGTAGAGCCGGGAGCTGTTAACTCTCAAAGTATAGGTTCAAATCCTATCAGTATCGCAAAAGACAAGGTGGCTGAATGGTTTAGGCAACGGATTGCAAACCCGTTTCATATGAGTTCGAATCTCATCCTTGTCTCAATGATTGAAACAGCATCAAACTTGTTTGAATACTGTGGAAATCCATTTTGTGACTTTATGAGAAAGCGTAACAATCTCATCCTTGTCTCAAACACCTGGAAGTATTGAGCAATTGGTTGGCTCGCCTGACTGTAAATCAGGTCTCGCGAGAGCATGTAGGTTCGAGTCCTACTACTTCCACAATAAGCAGTTATGGTGTTAATGGTAGCATAATAGACTTCCACTCTTTAGGTCTGAGCCTGCCTGCCGGCATAGGCAGGTTCGAATCTCAGTAACTGCTCTTAAAAAAATAATAATATAGTATCGTAGCACAACGGCTAGTGCACCCGACTGTCTCTCGGAAGGTTGTGGGTTCAAATCCCATCGGTACTGCATCATATAAAGTCTAGAAAGGACTTCTATCTGGGGTTTGTAATCGCAATATACAAGCTCTAGATACCAAACACAGTATTTATACAAGTACTGTATTTCTGGGAGGATAACGACGGTTAGTTTACCCGCCTTGGACGCGGGAGGTTGCAGGTTCGAATCCTGCCTCTCAGACGAAAGAATCATATCAAGTTTACTTGAATATGATTTCCAATGAGACGTGGCAGGAAAGACAAGGTCAACCCTGCCTCTCAGACGAAAGAATCAAATAAAGTATTCTTGAATGATTTTCAATGAGGTATGGCGCACGGTTAGCGCACCGTGCTGATGCCAAGGTGGTTTTGGAGCCAGTGCTGAACTTTTTTCAGTATTCGAGTCCCAATACCTCAACAATTATATAACAACAAGAGCACACTTACGTCTGAGCGCTACCCCTATATGGTAGAAGGTTCAGACGAGTGCTTTATGTTACATATTATAATAATGCATTTACTATAAAATTGGGGTATGACGCAATTGGCTAGTGTGCTGGTCTCATTAACCAGAGGTTTTAGAGCCTGTGCTGAACGTGTTTCAGTATTCGAGTCCTGATGCTCCAACAAATAGTTCCGTTGGTCAAATGGTGAAGACGCCACACGTTAACTCATTGATCGCAGATTTGATATATCGGATTCGTTGAATTCGTAAACTCATTTCTATGTGGAATTAGAGGTTCGATTCCCCTACGGAATACAACAAATTGCAGGAATGGCGGAACCGGCATACGCACTTGATTTAGAATCAAGCTTTTGAGAGTTCGAATCTCTCTTCCTGTACTACTTATATCTGTTTTTAATAGCAATGCTATAATAAATTAAACAGAGAGATGAGAAGTTTATCCTGAGCGAAGTCGAAGGGAATCTCTCTTCCTGTACTATTTTACATAGTTATATTCATAATAATCGTGTATAACTATAATGCTCCGCTGGCCAAATGGAAAAGGCATCAGGTTTAAGCCCTGCGATTTCTTGGTTCGAATCCAAGGTGGAGTACAAAATCCTAATCACTTTGTGAAAAGGTGGGCTGCTTATAGTCCTTAGATAAACTTGGTAACAAGTATAAATCTGTATGCTGACACAGTATATAGAGGCTTTTTTCTGAAAAGAAAGGAGTACACGTAAGCAAGCAACTAACATATTTTCACGAGAATTCAGGGGCGACCGCTGAGAAGACTTAGGGAAATATAGCCGACTTCAAAATAGGTTTGAGATGGAGACGTCAATAAAAACAAAGTTCGTTTTTTTGAATTTTACTGTTTAAGAATAAATTACTTATAGTTTTAAGAATTTCAAATTTTCATTATAAGTTTTACTTACAGGAATAGTTGTATTAAATACAGTAACTTCTTTCTGGCCATTCTTTTGATTTACCTTATCTATACGAACATAATAAGAACGATGTACTTTTATATATTCTATGGTATCAGGTAATTCATCATAAAAATCGTCTATTTTTTTTCGAATGAGATATTTTTTTGACTTGGTATAGACTTCTATGTAATTTCTAGAAGATTTAAAATAGCCTATATCAGAAGATTTTACTTTGATAGATTTCCCATCATGTTTAATCGTTACGACAGTAGTCTTATTATCTTTTTTCTTAATACTATAAAGTGCTATTTTAATTACCTTTTTTAAATACTTTGCGTCAAAAATTAAAACACGGTAAAAAAATGCTAAGTATACTAAAATGAATAAAAAAATTATGCTACTTATTAAAAACCATATAGATTTCCAAAAAGGAGGGGTTATAGTAAAAATAGTTTGTATAGTATCTCCCCATGTACCATCGTCATTTTTGACTTGAATTGAAATATCATATTTCCCAGTAGCTATATTTAAGATGTCTAATGCTTGTCTTTTGCTATACTTCCATACCGTATCTGACTTTTTTATTTTATATCTATAAAATGTTTCTTTCCCTTCTTTAAAAGAAATCGATTTATATTCTAGTCTTATCGATTTTGTAGTGTATGGAAAAGTCAATTTTTCTGAAATATCTACTGCTTTTTCGTCTACAATGATATTATTTAATTGAAACCATTTCTTATAATTAACTGTAAGTTGATTAACTACTTTTTTAGGAATACTAAACAATCCTTCTTTAGAAGAAATCCAAATGGTATCCTTTATAACTTCTATATCATTAATTTCAGATGAAATGAGCCCTTCATTAGTAGCTAATGTTTCAACTTCATAGGAATCATTAGCAAATAATGTAATCCGATTAAGTCCTTGGTTAGTTCCTGCCCAAATGGTGTATTTGTCTTCTACAAATAACTCAGTACATAAATCACTTGATAATCCATTTTTTTTAGAAATAGAGATAATGGTATCTTTTTTATTAATGAGTATACCAGCACCCATTGTAGAAATATATAAATTTTGATCTTTATAATCTACGTCAGAAATACGATAACTGAAATTGGGGTGTTGATTTTGTAAAGAATAAATACTACCATTTTCAAATTTAAATAACCCATCTAAAGTGCCAATAATAATAGTAGAATCTTTTTGTGTAACATCAAAAATACGACGAGCCATATTTACTCTTCTATATGACTCATTTTTAAAGATAAATAAATTAGATCTTTCATAGGGTATCGTAAAAAATTTGTCATCATTAATCCCTAAAACTGTTAAAATTCCTTTTTCATTTAAATATTTACTATCTATTATTTTATCCTTTTGTTTATCATACTTGACATAAGCTGGGTAACTATTTATAAGCGTTGAAAATGTTGAAAAGATATCTTTTTCTTTTCTTAAAATTTTTCCATCATGTAATGAAATATATAATTGATCATTATCATCTTTAGCTAAATCAATAGGATAACTATCAAATTTGTAATAACTTATATCAGGTTGTTTTGAATAAAAAACCCCCGCATTTAAAGTGGAAATCCATAATCCATTTTCATGATCTCTAAAAATTTTAGTTACTGATTTATTTTTTAAGAAATGATGTTGAACAACGCCTTCTAAATTGATAATTTTAACACCTCCATACTGATATCCTACCCAAAAATGATTGTTATCATATTTACCTGCCATAATAGGAGTGTCATTATTATTTTCTATAATCTCTATTTCATTAATCTGATCAAGAATGCTATCAATAATAAAAGAATTTCTTCCAAAGAAACAAACTCTTTTATTATGATTAGGAAACTCAATAACTCTAGAAAAAACAGATTTTCCAGATTGTCTTTCTATAGTTTTACTCCAATATAACTCTTTAGATATATCTTTTTTAGTTTTAGTAACAAAACTAAAACTAGGATGTTCTTTACTAATATTAAGTTGAAGATTCTCTTTCTGGGGCTTAATCCTAAGATGACTTAATTCATTAGTAATTATTTTTGAAGGGTTTAATTTTATATATCCATTTACCTGCAAAAAATCAACTAATAATTCGTTATTTTTTAGGGTAATATTGTTTATGATAAGATTTTCTTCCCAAGAATTTTCAATAATATCTTTGTGAGAATATAAATGAAAACCATCTGTAGCATTTTTGAAATAAAAAATGCTATTACTTAATGTTGAACACCATATGGCACCATCTTCTTGTTCAAAGAAATTATATATAACATTATCTGGAAGTCCTTCAGAAGTTGTAAAACGTTCAAAAGTAATTCCATCATACCTAGTCAATCCTCTGTCGGTAGCAAACCAAATATATCCTTTAGTATCCTGAGTAATATCATATATCTCATTACTAGAAATTCCATCTATAGCCGTAAAATTTTCAAAGTATGGATGATCTTGAGCTAAACTAGTATAGCTACAAAAAAATACAATAAATAATACGTAATAATTGAATTTTTCAAAAAGCATCAAGGGGTCTTTTTCTTTTTATAGCATGCTAAATATAGAAATAACTATAAACAGTTTAATGAAATAGCATGAAATAAATTTCATTTACAAAATTTAGATCCAACATTTTAGCAGGCATATTATCATTTATTCTGTACTAATAATTTATTGCCAGATTCATTTGTCCCAAGAATGATATGATTCGTCCCAAAAACTCGTTACCAATTGTATGGATTAACAAGCCTGTACTTCTCTTATATCAATTTATGACATTATTCTGGGATTAATCAAAATAGTCGATACTCAAAGATAATTTTGAATAAATAATTATTAAAATTCAAAACAAGAATGAACAAAATACTACTTATCCTTTTATTCCTATTTATTAATTACACATGTATACATTCTCAGAGTATTATATTAAGTCATAGTGTTGATAATGATACAGGCACCGTTTTAGCTACAGCTTGTTTTCAAGATTTAGATGGAGATAATGAAAATGACACAATTCTTGAAAACTCTTGGTGGAGGTCTTACACACCATCTGCTCCTGAGTTTGGAATTTCAGGACAATTTATGATTACCGGCGTTCAATTTGTTAGTATATCTTCATCAACTAGTGAAGTAAATAGTACAGCCACTATAAGGCTTCATATTAGTGATGGCCCATTTCCAAATGGTAGTCTTACTGAAATTGCCTCTGAAAGTATAGTCTTAGATCCATCTAATGTTTTTGACCTTATAAATGTAAATTTAGCTACTACTACTCCAATTATAGTTTCTGCAGATCAGGAAATAGTCATACAATTTGAAATAGCATCGCAAGATCTTGTAGATTTTGCAGAAAACGGAATTGGAGCAAATAGTTTTGGACAAACAGCTCCTTCATATCTTACTACAGCAGCAGAGCCATGCGGAATTACAGACCTTGCAGATTTAGGATTTCCAGATGTGCATTATGTATTAAACTTAGTTGGTGAGGAAGTATTAAGTATAGATGAGAATACGATTGAAGGTACTATTTCCATATATCCAAATCCAGTACAAGATATATTAACTATTACTGCGCAAAGAGGTATTCAAAATATATCATTAATAAACTTAGAAGGTCAAGTTGTATTAAGGAAAGAGATAAATAATGAGAAAAACTCACAAATAGATTTTTCTGAAATATCCAGAGGGGTACATATAATAGAAATTGTTTCTAATGGGCAAAAAGGAATTTATAAAATTATTAAAGAATAAATAACAATGAAAAAAATAATATTAATTCTTGCATTTTTTAATTTTATAAATTTTAATGCCCAAACATTAGTATTAAGTCATAGCATAGATGATACAACCCTTACTGATTTTGCAGTTGTGTGTAGAACTGATGAAGACGGAGATGGTACTTTAGACACCGTAGCAGAAAACTCATGGTGGAGGTCATATACTCCCTCAGCTCCAGAATTTGGAATATCAAATCAATTTTTGATATCAGGTATTCAATTTATTAGTCTTAGTGCTACGAATACTACAGAGAATACCGATGCTACAGTTAGATTACATACAACTGATAATCCATTCCCTACCGGTAATTTAACAGAGATTGCATCAGAATCTATAACATTAACCCCAGATACTTCTACATTTTTATTACAAGTTAATTTTTCTACACCAATTTTAGTAGATGCAGATCAAGAAATAGCTATACAATTTGAAATCACTAATACTGATGTTGTAGATTTTGTACAGAATGGAATAGGGGCTAATAATCTAGGACAAACAGCACCTTCCTACCTTTCTAGTGCACCATGTGGTATTTTTGATATTACAGACTTTAATGATATTGGAGATGGTTTTCCAGATAATAATATTGTATTAAACTTAGTTGGTGAGGAAGTATTAAGTGTAGATGAGAATACGATTGAAGATATTATTTCTCTATATCCAAATCCAGTACAAGATATATTAACTATTGAAACACAAGTAGAAATTCAAAAAATATCTTTATTTAACTTGAATGGACAAGTTGTTTATAATCAAAAGGAAGGAAATATAAATCGACAAATTGATATTTCTGAATTGTCAAAAGGTGTTTATTTATTACAAATCATTTCTAATCGACAAAAAAGAATTTACAAGGTTATTAAAAAGTAAATTAGAATTATAAAGTTACAAGGTGAATATGCCAAAAATGATAGTTAAAACTTTAAAAAAAACAGGTAAAACCCTTGATTGCCTGACTTAAATGTTCAAGGGGTTATTCATATTAAACTATAAAATATTATGTTAAAAAAAATTTTAAATGTAAAAGGGGTTGAAAGATTAAGTACTAAAGAGCAACAGCTCATAAGTGGTGGTGGATTTCTAACATTTTGTTCGTCAGATGATGATTGTAGAGTACCAGGTTTTCCAAACTGCCGCTCGGCTTGTCTTACTAATATTAACGGACAAAACCTATGTGTTTTTGAAGTGAGTACTTGCTCTGATAATGGAGGAGGTGTTGGTATAGGGTAGTCTATTTATATAGATTATTCTTTATTCTATTAATAAGTTATTAAAAGAAAATTTATTTTAAACGGAATTGACTTTACAGTTACTTCCGTTTTTTGTCATAATACTAAATCTATATCTTCTTTAAAAAAGTTCGATATATCTCACTTTATATATATTATTTTACATCTATATTTCTATGGTAAACATTCTCGCAGGCCGCTCGTAAAGGAGACGCCTGTTAATGGTGGGGGAGCCAACCCCTGTAGTTGCAAAGTGCGGATATTACAAAGCCGCTATGCAAGCCTAGTCTAAGTTGCCGAACAGTTACAATGTAATCAGGCATCGGGTATGTACGTGCTTCCTCAATG
This sequence comes from uncultured Dokdonia sp., assembly GCF_947492535.1. Lineage (GTDB taxonomy): Bacteria > Bacteroidota > Bacteroidia > Flavobacteriales > Flavobacteriaceae > Dokdonia. The sequence continues at coordinate 105,506 of NZ_CANLNH010000012.1, forward strand.
CGAAGAGGAAAAACGTGGAAAACAAGAGAAAGCATTGCTATAATCCTTGGAAAGCATATTCAAAACGACAGTATTCTCAAATCGTTTTTATTAGTAAAACACTATTTTGAAAAATTGCAAAGCAAGGTATTCAAGATAGATAGTTGAACTAATCCCGCTTTTTCAGCGGGATCTTTAGTTTAATAAGCGTAATACCACATACGTTCGTTAGCCTAACAAAACTTTAGTTGGGGCGTACGCTACGAATCTCGCATAGAATATTTGGGTATAGGTTCCCTTTTAATTTCTTGATCTCTATGTAACGTGGCGTACCATTTAGATCTATGGTGTAATGGATAGCACACAAGGCTACGAACCTTGAGGTAAGGGTTCAACTCCTTTTAGATCTGCAAAATCATACCTTCTTAGGTATTGTATTAACCTGTGATGTAACGGCAGCATACTAGACTTTGACTCTGGCAGTATAGGTTCGAATCCTATCAGGTTATCTAAAAAGCTTATTTATATGAGCAAAAATGGTGTTTTTAACTTATGTGGTAAAGTGCTAGACTGTGAATCTAGATAACAGGGTTCGAATCCCGAAAACACCCCTAAAGATATCTTTTGAGTAATTAAACAATACAAAGATCATCACTGACGTGCAGTCATTAATTGCATTATTTCTATTGTTTAACATTTAAAAAAATACTCATGTTCAAAAAATACAACGCTATAGAAAATACATATCGAGAGAAGGTAATAGAACAAATACACCTTCACGGATATGGAAACGACACCTTTGTAGTACAAGAAAAAGTACATGGTGCAAACTTCTCATTTATTTGTGATGGAAAAAACATACAAGTGGCCAAGAGAACAACGCTTATTGAAGAAGGCGAACAATTTAACAACTATCAATTTGTTCTAGATACATATCGAAATTGTATTGTTGAGTTATTCTCTCTCATTACAAAAGACATTCCAGACGTAACTACTATTCATGTATATGGAGAGCTGTTTGGAGGTTCTTATGGACATCCCGATGTAGAAAAGATTCCTACTATGGTCAAAGTACAAAAAGGAATTAGTTACTCTCCAAAAAATGATTTTTATGCTTTTGATATCTGTATAAATCAAGAATACTATCTTGATGTACATCAAACAAATTCTTATTTTAAAAAAACAGGTTTCTTTTATGCAAAAACACTTTTTGAAGGAGATTTACAAAGTTGTTTAGAATATCCTAATCTATTTAGCACTTATATTCCACTATGGTTAGGTTTTCCTGAAATGGAATCTAATTTTTGTGAAGGAGTGGTAATACGTCCTTCTAAAAACAGTATTTTTCGTAATGGATCTCGTGTTATTTTAAAAAATAAAAATGAGAAATGGTCTGAAAAATCTAAAGTCAAAAAAGTAGTAAAACCTATTGAATTTACAGAGGAAGAAACTACACTATGGGATATTCTACATAGTTATCTTACAGAAAACAGACTCATAAATGTACAAAGTAAACTAGGTGAATTTCAAGTGAAAACTATTGGAAAAACCATTGGATTCTTTGCTAAAGATGCCCTAGAGGATTTTATAAAAGAACATCCTACACTGTGGGATACTATAGAAAAAGAGAGACGTAAAGTAATTACAAAGCGTCTAAATATAGCATCAGCTACATTAGTGAAAACTATGTATCTATAGCTCAAATGAAAAAGGCTTCCAAATATGGAAGCCTTTTTTGTTATGCTAATTTAAATAGATTTACTTCTTAATAAATCGTCTTGTGATGGTAGTATCACCCGACGTAATTCTAATAAAGTATGTACCTGATTTATAATCAGACACATTAATACTTCGAATATCTCCATCATTCATTTCACTTACGAGCATTCCTAGCATGGAGAATACCTTGATATTGTCTATAGTTCTGTCCTGCACATCAATATTCAATACTCTTTCTGCTGGGTTAGGATAGATTCTAAATAGCGTATTATCCTCTCTAGCAAGTAACTGTGTACTCAAGGATTGCGACCTCGTAGCATCTACACAAAAATCTGTCACATCAGAAGCTCCAAAATCTCCTCCAGAAGCGATCACTCCTTCAGAACTTTCTAAGGTATATGATCCATTACCAAAGCCGCAACAAATACCATCTCCGAAAGCATCTGTAATTGTAAATGTATAATCTCCTGAACTTAATCCATTAATATTTTCAACCACTGTAGATCCATCAGGATTTGCGGTAGAATAACTATTGCTTGCTACGGTTGTTCCTCCAGATGTTAATGTCCAAGCGGTTTCTTCAGGATAATCATCAAAATTAATGGTAAGTGTTAAATCTCCCGCAGCACAATTATTACCTGTTCCTCCATCTGTAGTAAGCGAAATATCATCTATGGCAACATCTGCTTGCCAAGTACCGCCTGTTACTCTATTAAAACGTAATTGAAGTCCTCCTCCTACATAAGCCGCAAGATCAAGTGTTACCGTATTCCATTGATTTCCTTGATTTCCGGTTTGATTCCAGATTGATGCCCATGTATTTCCATCATCATTACTTGCTTCCAAATCAATACTTCCTGCATCTGTAGATCCAAACATGTGGTATTGGAATGAGAAGGTTGCTTGAGAAGCACTATTTAAATCAAAACAAGGAGAATTTAAAATCGCTTGTTTATTTGGGAAGCCTGTCCCGTTTCCAGAAGCTTCTACATACACATAGAATGCACCATCTGCTCCAGTAGAAGGTCCTGTGTTATTAGAAGGCGTTCCTCCTGAGTCACGCGTCCAATTTAAGTCGTCTCCTGTAGCTTGTCCCCAAGCACCAAAAGAACTTTCAAAACTCTCTGAGTATGGGAATGCAGTGATACCTCCAGAACATCCTGATCCTGGTTCTCCCCCTGAAGTAGTAAGAGCAATAGCATCTATCGCTACATCTGCTTGCCAAGTACCGCCTGTAATTCTATTGAAACGTAGCTGAACACCACTTCCAATATAAGCCGCTAGGTTTAGGTTTATCGTATTCCATTGATTTCCTTGATTTCCAGTTTGACTCCAGATAGAAGTCCATGAAAGTCCATTATCATTACTAGCTTCTAGTGCTATACTACCTGCATCATTAGATCCAAACATATGATATTGGAATGAGAAGGTTGCTTCTGTCTCATTGCTCAAATCATAACATGGGGAATTTAAAATCGCTTGCTTATTTGGGAATCCTGTTCCATTTCCAGAAGCTTCTACATAGATATAAAATGCGCCATCTGCTCCTGTAGAAGGTCCTGTATTATTAGAAGGTGTTCCTCCAGAATCGCGCGTCCAGTTTAAATCATCTCCTGTTGCTTGTGTCCAATCTCCAAAAGAGCTTTCGAAACTCTCTGAGTATGGGAAAGAAGAAATTCCACCTGTACAGGCAGTAATAGCTCCTGTGGTTACACTTACTGAATTACTCTGTCCCGATTGATTCCCTGCAGCATCTTTAGCGATCACAAAGAAACTATAGGTCGTTGTTGAGCTTAATCCTGTTACTGTAAAACTAGTTCCAGATGCGGTTCCTACAACAACACCGTCTTGATACACATCGTATCCAGTAACTCCAATATTATCTGTAGAAGCATTCCAAGATAAATCTGTACTTGTTGCTGTTGTATTTGTAGCCGCTAAACTTGTAGGTGTAGAAGGAGGGTCTGAATCTGGTATTGCATTTCCAATTTGGAAAGCAGCCACATGACTCTTTCTAACAGTTGCTGCACTTCCATTCATATATTCTCCAATATGCCAGAACGTCAAATCATCTGTTGGATCTATCGTAAGCTGTGAATAATCTCCATAACGACCATCTGGTCTGTTTGTTTGTGCATTTCCGTCTACAATAGTTTGCTCTGCAACAGTCATAGTTCCCAACGGATCTGATGCCAATCGCCCTGTGTATCGTAATGAAGTAAATATAGAGTTACTTACAATGGTATACCCTAACCCTATATTGCCTTGGAAGTCCATTCCTATACTTCCACAAAACACACTATAATTAGGTTGTGAATACGTACCTTCTTGATAAATAGTCCAAGGTTGATTATCACCTGTTTGACGTAATTCATACCAACGTATTCCTGCTCTAGTATCATTTCCACTTACATCAACTACAAAGTTCATCACTGCAGAGTTATGCGTTCCAAAACGTCTATAATTGGTCATATACATCATGGTTGCTTGAATCGCATCAATATTAGGACCATTGCCTGGTTCGTCAAGATTATTAAATGAACCTCCATTAAATACTGCATCAAAAGAGGCTGTATTAATTTGTTGTGGACTTGAGATAGAAGAACTTGCAGGGTTATTCCAATTAACACTAATATCCCAAATATTTAATCGGTCTTGTGATACACCACTCCAACTATCATCTTGCATATACACAATAGGATGTGGTACTCCTACAGGTGGCAATGAAGGTCCAGTAGCATTAAACCCACCTGGGCTATAGAATCCATTATTTGAAGCCCCTGGTAATGGAAAACCTATTAATTGAGCATTTGGATTTCCTACTAGCATTTCATCACGCTCTACAGCAAATACAACCTCGCTTGTTGTAATAGAACCTTGATCTTTATTTGCTGTAATATAATAGCCATCACTCCAAATAGATAATTTTTCATAATCTGGAAATGACCCTGTATTAAAACGATAGGTAAACCAACCATCATTTACTGGATCTGGTCCTTGTCCTACTGCAATTAAAAAACCATTTGGGGTGTTACTAAATTGCATAATAATAAAACGATCTGCATAACGATCATATACCACAACAGGATCTCCTAGGGTTTCTCCCGGAAATATAGTTCCTAAAGATGCTTCAGGAAGTAATACATTTCCTGAGCGATCTAAGATTCCAAAACCTGAGTTAAAGGCATATACATAATGATTTGGGCCTATAGCTCCTGTTGGATCATTTAATACCGTTCCTTGATGAGCACCAAAAGAAGCCACAGGAGCTCTTCCTTGAATAGGTTGTACTTGAGTTTGTTTTTGAAGTAAAGGATCGGGTCCTGCAGGAAGTCCTTTTCCTGGAATAAATGTATTTGATCCTCTTCGTTTAGGAGGAGCTACATGTTCAAATCCAGCAGCAGCTATAATATTATCCATAGAAGATAGTGCTGGTATCTCTCTCATATATTCTGCTTGACCATATGAGGTAGGTGACATTGATCCGTCTTGGGCGTATCCTATAAAGGCGCTCAAAAGACATAAAATAAAAAGTGTAATTTTCTTCATTTTTGATGAGTATAAGGTGTTAAAAATAAGTTAGTTATCAGTTAAGTTATAAAAAAACTAAGGAATTATTGACAAGTATTCTCTTAAAAAACACAATACCCCTTATTTCTATGGAAAAGCCGTAATACGGCTCTGGAAAAGGGATACAAAACAGACACCCTTAAAACATAAAACCACTCATTTATAATAAAAAAATAAGTTTTTAATCACTACGCAAAAAGACTGCGTAGTAGTATTTCACATTTGCACTGTAAATACTGATTGAGTGACTTCATCTTTTGGAATCAGTGAGGCATTCAAAATGGATATCCCGTCATAACACGGCGTATGGCGGGATTTAAAAATTAACTTATATGAATTCATGTTCATATTCAAAAAAAGAGTGCAGTCTGATTGTGGTGGTCAGTTTAGTAGTACACATTTATAGCTACTAAAAATGTTGTTTATACATAAACTTCATTACTGTGCTCTGCATAAACAATGTACTCGTTATATCGAGTTATAAAGTGTCTGTAGTGTAATGGCTAGCACGGTGGGTAGATCCTACAAGTCTGAAGTTCGATTCTCGGAAGGCACGTACATCAATACTCTTGATGTACACTTGAAACAGTAGCTTATGTGGTATAAGCGTCAGGTTGAAGCCCTGAAGATATACGTTCGACTCGTATCTGTTTCACTATATATTGAGAATACATATCTCAAATATGACACACGCTTATGGTGTAACGGTAGCATCTAAGTCTCCAAAACTTAGGGTTGAGGTTCAAATCCTTGTGAGCGTGCAATACTGAAACAGTAGCTTATGTGGTATAAGCGACCCGCTGAAGACGGGTAGATATACGTTCGACTCGTATCTGTTTCACACTATGCAAGTCTTGTTGGGTGTTTCTGTATAGCACTATTGTATGTGGTATTACAGTTTTTGTATGACGACCGCATATCCAATTTGACATAGAGGTTTGATTATTCTCCAAAAATAATCATACACTGTAGGTTGTGGGTTCGAGTCCCACTCTCATTTATGAGATAGTTCAACGGATAGAATAACAGTAGTAGATGTTGCGGGTTCGAGTCCCGTCAATTCTTAATGAGAATTGTAACTCAATGGGCAGAGTACTACAATGGACTGAAAATCCATTTCTAGTGAAGTTAAGGGAAGAGCTTCTAAAAAACTTCCCACCACCAAGATGATCAACTTATAAAAAATGATCAACAGACTGTTAATCTGTATAAATTTAAACAATACAAGAGCTATCGGTTGTTTATCTCTTTAGGGAGGTCACAATAAATCTTGAATGTACTTTGAATCATTGATTTTAGATACTACAAAGTTGTTGCTTTTTTATAGCACCTGTTTTCGACAAAGAGCTGTTTCTAAACGTTTCTTTCTTGTTTACAATCTCTAAAAAACCAATAATAGGTTAGTCTATAAAATCTCTTATTCCGTTCATAAAGGATGATAGCTATTGTATTGTTTTTTAAAAGAATTATGCTTTCGCGAAAGCTATGCCAGAAACAATAGCACTAGCGAAATGAAAAATAATATATGAAGAAGCTATTAAAAAGTAACTTAATACGTCATTCTGAACTTGTTTCAGAATCTTATCAAATTCGTTACTCGTGTAATGAGAAACTGAAACAAGTTCAGTTTGACGAAAATTACACCTTTTAGGTAGCATCTAGATCAATTCACTATTCTGAATTCGTCCTTCAGACTTTTCATAATAGCGTTTTACTAATAAAACATAACTTCTTTGTATACCGGTCATAGAAGTTATCCTGAGTACTATACTCAAAAACTGAAGTTTAACTATTTCCCAGATAGATGGGATTAAAAACAAAAGATACCCGCCTTCACGGGCATGAGAATTATGAAAAAAATACGTATCAACGCCGGTAAAGTCGGCTTAGTTTTTAAGAATGGAGATTACAAACGCGTCCTTATAGAGGGTGTACACTGGGTACGCTTTCGCGAAAGCGTAAACGTATACAATACCGCACTTTCTTTTACATCAAATACTCTCGATTTAGAAGTGTTCTTACGAGATGAAGAACTCGTTAAATTATGGCATATTATTGATGTATTAGACCATGAGATTGTGATTGTATACAAAAACGGAAAATATAGTCAAACCCTTACCGCTGGGCGTTATGTTTTTTGGAAAGGTCTTGTAACATACGAATTTACACGCGCCGATCTTAGCAAGATTGACATCACAGAAGAGATTGACAGGGCTGTATTTTCTAAGTATGATCTATATAACCATATCCGTGTGTTTGAAGTAGCAGCGCATGAAAAAGCTGTCATGCTAGTGAATGATGAATATGTAAAGACATTATCTGGAGGTACATACCGTTTCTGGAAGAATGACACTACCATTAAAATTGCAAAAGTAGATTTACGTCAATTACAACTAGAAATAGCGGGTCAAGAGTTACTCACTAAAGATAAAGCGACGATTCGTTTAAACTTTTACGCACACTATAAAGTGACTCAGGTAGAGAAGGCTTTACTAGAAGCAAAAGATTTCGAAAAGCAATTATATGTATCATTACAACTAGCGCTTCGTGCTTTTGTAGGGAGTTACACATTAGATGAACTATTAGAAAGTAAAGAAGCATTAGCGCAATCTGTTTTTGAAGATAGTAAAGACATTGCAAAAAAGCTTGGTGTTACGGTACTGAATTGTGGCGTACGTGATATTATCCTTACCGGAGAAATGAAAGACATTATGAATCGTGTGTTAATTGCACAAAAAACAGCACAAGCAAATGTCATTACACGTAGAGAAGAAACCGCAAGCACTCGTAGTTTGCTGAATACAGCAAAACTTATGGAAGAAAACGAAATGCTTTACAAGCTGAAAGAAATGGAGTATGTTGAAAAAATTGCCGACAAAATCGGGGAGATTACGCTATCTGGAAATAGTGGCATGGTCACTCAATTAAAGGAATTATTTACAACAAAGTAATCCATATACTAGAATAAACGCCAAGATTTTCCTCTTGGCGTTTTGTGTTAAAAAGCATTAAAAATGTATATTTTTATCCTCATTTTAAGATACATAGACCAATAAATAGTCTTTTTAACAAGCATTATAAATGATAGATTCCTAAGAATTCCTATTTTTACGATAATCACATAAATGTAGTATTGACTACAGACTCACTATAACCAATCTATAAACTTTGAAATTATGATGCGAACATTACTCTGTGTACTTTTTATTTGTTTAAGTACTATTACTGTACATTCACAGGAATCTATTGCGAGAGAATGGAATGAAGAACTTCTAGAAGCCATCCGTAATGATTTTGCTCGTCCCACGGTACATGCCCGAAATCTTTTTCACACCTCTGTATTAATGTATGATGCTTGGGCAATTTTTGACGAGACGTCTGTTCCTTTGTTTTTAGGAAAATCTTTTGGCGGTTTTCAAGTACCTTTTGAAGAAATTACACTTCCTGACAATGAATCCGATACAGAAGCGGCGCGAGATGAGGTTATAAGCTATGCTGTTTTTAGGTTATTAATGCATCGATTTGCAAGCTCTCCGGGAGAAGAAGAGACATTACCAGCTCTAGAAGCTAAATTTTCTGAATTATCGTATGATGCTTCTTTTACAGATACTGATTATTCAGGCGGATCATTTGCGGCATTAGGAAATTATATGGCAGAGCAGATGATTGCCTTTGGTTTACAAGATGGTTCTAATGAAGATTTTGATTATGGAAACACTTCATACCTTCCTGTAAACGAACCCTTATTACTCGACATGTATGAGGAGACAAATGAAATAGATCCAAATAGATGGCAACCTCTTGCTTTTGAAACATTTATAGATCAATCTGGAAATCAGATTCCTACACAAGTTCCTGATTTTTTAAGTCCAGAATGGGGAATTGTAACGCCTTTTGCGCTAAGTGAAGAGGATTTAGAAATCTTCCCTATAAATGGATTTGACTATTATGTATATAATGACCCTGGAAGTCCTTCTCTTATTCAAGATTCTGATGGAAATGCACTAGAAGATCCTTATAAATGGGGATTTGGTTTAGTCGCTTCTTGGTCGAAACAGTTAGATCCAGCTGATGGAGTCATGATTGATATTTCACCTGCAAGTATTGGAAATATACAAAGTTACCCTACTACGTTTGAAGAGTATCAAGACTTTTATGATTTTGAAAATGGGGGTGATGCAAGTATTGGCCATGCTGTAAATCCAGCAACAGGACAACCGTATGAAACACAAATGGTACCTAGAGCAGATTATGCTAGAGTACTTGCTGAGTTCTGGGCAGATGGGCCTGATTCTGAAACCCCTCCAGGACACTGGTTCACCATTTTGAATTATGTAAATGACAACCCACTTTTAGAAAAGAAAATAGGCGGTGAAGGAGAAATATTAAGTGATCTTGAATGGGATATCAAAACCTATTTCTTATTAGGTGCAGCGATGCATGACAGTGCTGTAAACACATGGGGATTAAAAGGATATTATGATTATGTACGTCCTATTTCTGCTATACGCTATATGGCTGGAAGAGGGCAGAGTGATGATAGCTCTTTAGCAAATTATGACCCACATGGACTTCCACTTATTGATGGCCTTATTGAAGTAATTGAAGAAGGAGACCCACTAGCAGGTGATAACAATGAGTTTGTTGGACAACTCAAAATGAATGTTTGGAGAGGGCCTGATTTTATAGCAGATCCAGATACCGATATTGCTGGTGTTGATTGGATTTATGCCAATAGATGGTGGCCGTACCAACGACCTACTTTTGTAACTCCGCCTTTTGCAGGTTACATTTCTGGTCATTCTACATTTTCCAGCGCTGCTGCTCAAATTCTTACGCTAGTAACGGGTGATCCATTTTTTCCAGGTGGGATGGGGACCTTTGAAATTCCTCAAAATGAGTTTTTAGTTTTTGAAGAAGGACCTTCTGTAAATATGATCTTACAATGGGCTACTTATAAAGATGCATCAGACCAAACGAGTTTATCCAGAATCTGGGGAGGTATTCATCCACCTATAGATGATATTCCTGGGCGTTTTTTAGGAGAACAAATAGGAAATGATGTATATGATAGAGGGCTTGATTATTTTTCTGGTGTTGCATTAAGTACAGAAGATGCTGTGATTACTCCTGTAACGGTATTTCCAAACCCTGTAAACAATTTACTCCAAATCTCTGGAGCATCCCAAAGCGATGTTACGCTTACAGTATATAGCATCAATGGAAAAAAAGTGCTTTCAGAAACAAAACAAATGACCGCAAATAGTACAACACTAGATGTAGAAAAATTAACGACTGGGATCTACTTTTTAGCAATTATAGATAATCTACAAAACACATCACAAACGGTAAAAATTATAAAGCAGTAATTTAAATTTAAAAACACAAAAGGTGACTTCGATACAATTTACCTTCGGCAAATCACTCAGTCACCTTTTGTGTTTTTATTAGCTATTCTTTTTTTCATCACCAAAAAAAAGAATCAAAAAAGTCTAGACTTACAAAACCTTGTCTAAATTTATTGCTCGATTCCTGAATTTCCTAAACTCGCTTTGCTCAAACAGTATGAAATTCTACGGAATATTCACTTCAAATTTCACGACAACTTTTTGATAGGTCATTATTCACAAATTCATTTTACACCTCCTTTTTCTTCTTTTTTGAGGGCTTGTCCCTGAGTTGTTCTATGCTATCTTTAAAAGCGGTATTTCTTAAAAGATTAGTAAACGCTTTAAGAGGGTTTACACCATAAATTTTACTAAAGTTCTCTAGAATAGATTTGATCTCTGCAATAGCAATAAACCCTGCAATAATTTTTAATAATGGGATTTCTTGCAAAATGTGCATTTCCATAAAGTAAGCTGCTAAAATCACTAGGTTATAGATAAAAAACTTTGATATAGTATGCATAATACGGTAACAACATATCGCCACGCCATTTTTAAAAGAAGCATAAGAGCCTGTTATAAAATCTACGATAATCAGGAAGATCATAGTAACGATCATCCCTTGTACAGGTGCTAGTATTGCACATAGCCAAAATAGGATTTTTGTTATTTTTTCTGTTTCCATAGCAATTGTTTTTAAAAGTTTAATTATCATGTTTGGGGGAGTTGTTATACAGAACTACTAGTTAGTAGTACGTTTCACTGTGTTCTCGATTGTTTATTGGTAAGATTAGAAACATCAAGAATTGTTCATTATACCTGTTTTGATTTCTTAGTCGTAAGATTAATCAAAAACATACACATATTACAAATAAATATATTTATTTATGTAATTTGTTATATTTTAATATGTATTATGTTTAATTATGCTTTCGCGAAAGCGTATACAAGAAACCATCAGAATAATGCACAAAAAAACTGTCTGAAAAGTAATTTTATCATCAACCTTAATTTGTTTCAGTTCCTCAAAACCTTTACAAACAAAAATTAAAATTACTTATCAGACAGTTAGTCTCTATGTGTTGGCATCGCCAAAGAGTTTAATAGCTTTTATTACCCTCCATTCGCTGCATTTTGAGCATCGCGTTTCATCTTTTCATTTGGAATTAAAACAATATTTACACGACGGTTATGTGCGCGTCCTTCTGGAGTATCGTTAGATGAAATAGGGCTTGTTTCTCCAAACCAATTTGTTGTAAAACGTCCTGGGCTTATGCTCTGTCCATTAGTAAAATATCCTGTAACTGCTTCTGCACGTTTTTTTGACAATGTCATATTATACTCTGCAGGACCTGTACTATCTGTATGGCCTATCACTAAGACATTAGTGTCTGGAAATTCACGTAGTAAGCCTGCCATTTTATCTAAGGTTACTTTAGAACGCTCTGTAACATTGTGTTTATTGGTATCAAAATTAATTCCGCTGTTTTCGTCAAAAGTAACAATGATATCATCATCTACACGCTCTACTTCTACCCCAGGAATTTCTTCTTCAATACGCTGTGCATTTTTATCCATTTTATTTCCGATAATTACACCCGCAGCGCCTCCTACAACACCTCCTATAACAGCACCAATCTCTCCATTCCCCCCTTTTCCTATATTATTTCCTAGTATGGCACCTAATACAGCACCTCCTGCTGCACCGATTACAGCTCCTTTTTGTTTATTATTAGCATTTTGAACAGCTCCACAATTGATTAGCGAAACACTAATCATTAATGCCAATGCTACGCCTCCTATTTTTTTTGTACTTATTTTCATCTTCAACGATTTTGTTTACTACTATATTTTTATTCTACTTTATTGAAATTTAATGATATGGTTACGGGAGTCCCTTCTACATTAACTGTTTGTTGCCATTGCATAACTCCTACATCTAAGTGCGTAAGTGAAAATCGGTATCCCCTCGTTTGATCCTTATCTGCTTTTCCCAATTTTGATGTAGGCTTGAGTAAAAAGTCATAGAGCCCCGATTCTTTATTTATTTCTTGAATGGTAAAGATAAAATTGCGATCTCCGGTGACACAACTATTATCGTTTATCGTATACAATCCTGAATTGTTATTAGGAATAAATCGCCAAGTACTTCCTTCAAAACATGCCTCACTGGCATCTTGAAGTAATTTGATAGTATATGTACCTGCTTGGTCATGAGTGACGGAATTTAATTCCCAATTTCCTTTCATGACTTTTTTCGATTGAATGACGGTTTTAGAAGTGCCACAAGACACAAAAACCAGCATAAAAACCAAAGAAAATTTAATTAGTGTATTCATTATGTTAGTGTTTTCTATTTATACGATCTATTTTAATGTATGGACTTTATTCATTAATTTTTAAGTTACAAATTCTTTTGACACAAAAGAATCAGCAAATTTAATTCTCAATTAAAATCGACGTACTGTTGCTCTTAATCGACAAGTAACGTCTTTGTTATTAAAATTGAGACATTTTTCTACTATTAGTGTATATGTAGAAATGTTTTTTCGCTTTCGCGAAAAGGTGAAAATTTACGCTCTAAATTATTTTAAATAAAAGGCATTAAAACCCAAGGCAAGCAACTAAGATTTATAGCGGTTGTATACTTATAAGAATCTATATTTTTTATTGAGATAGCTCACATTTAGCATTTGATTAAGATGATATTATATGTATATGTAGTAATTTAATAGAAAAACAAAAAACAATGAAAAACTTAAAAAAACACATGATTCGTAATCCTCATACACTTATGGGAGGAGAGATCACTATCTCAAATGCAACAACAGATTTACCTAGAGATCGAAATAATGTTCAGAATCCTTTTAGAGCGCTTTATGACTATAAGCCGTACGCTACGCCTTTTTGAGTAAGGTTGCTTTTTATACTGTATGACTCTTAGGGATTTACCTAAAATACAAAAAGCCATGAATATACGTCATAGCTTTTTGTATTTTAGATTACTCTTATCGTCACCATGCTAAAGCGTGGCGGAAGCGAAGGAAATATTTTTACAGTATAAAACTTATCTCCTATTGTCTTTTAGAAATTGCTGAAATTCTTTTAAAAAGAAAACAAACTTTTCTGTAGTCCAAATAAACTCTTCTTCCTCTTTTCTATTTGTTAGGTTAAAAAAATACACTTCATCTGTATAAATAGAAATACCTAAATTCCCATCTTCAACTTGATAATCATAATTTTCTTCTCCTTTCAGCGCTTGAATTTCACCTAATATATCTTGAATTTTATTTGAATTCCAAGCATGTGAATTTATTTCAAATAAAGCTTGTTCTTCTCCAGACAAAGAATCAAACTCTATACCATATATCTCTTCTTGACCAAAGACTTTCGTTGTAAACTTATATTCCATTGTAACTATATTTTAATTAATTTTCGGGTATGCACTTGTTAAATTTCCAAGATTATCAAATTCAATTAGAATTCTAAAACCATCATCACTACTTAATTCACCGCTAGCACCCGTCTGTGACGGATGCTTTAATAAATAAGGAAACTTAACTAATAGAACTTCTTATAAATATTATTTAGACAACTAAGCCCTACTTATCTTCCTAAAACACAAAAGCTATGACGTATGATCATAGCTTTTACAAATTATTGTTGTTTTAATGACCTCCTATCTCTATTAGTTACAAACTGGAGGTAGCAGGTAAAAAGGATATAGATCTAATTAGGAAGCCCTGGACCTACTTGTGAAAAATCTCCAGAAAGCATGTCTTGGCAATATTTTTCAAAAAAAGTTCTAAATAAAAATACTGTAGCCTTTATATCATCAGTAAATGTTTCTACTTCTGAAATTTCAATATCCGTTAATCCCTCATTAAAATTATCAAAACCTTTTAATGAAGGAAGATCATAATAAAATTCATTTATCTTTTTGTTTCTCAAAATAATACCTATATCTTCTTCTCTTCTTTCAGTAAAAAATTTTATCAATACCTTTTCATTACTTAACGTAATAAGATATTGATTACTATCAGTATCCCAATCCATTTTATATTCTTCTTTTATACTTTGAAATTGTGACCTAATAAAAGGTATATATTCTGTTATTAACATAATCTTTCGTATTATAATTTATTTTCGTTAATGCGCGTAGATTTTTTTATTTTGCTAGTTCTGGCGGAATCATCATTTTTGTTTTAGGATCACCCCCGCTAGCGCTAGTCTGTGATGAGTGTCTCCAGAATTTAAGAACACAAAAACCTCTTTCCTATTTACTTCAAAATACAAAAAGCTATAACACATGGTCATAGCTTTTGCAAATTATTACTTTCTATGCACTCTTGACGGCACCTGTCATAGACGAGCGCTAGCGAGGCAAGCAAGAGTTGAATATAAATCTAACTAGGTAATCCTGGACCAACTTGTAAAAAATCTCCAGAAAGGACATCTTGACAGAATCTTTCTAGAAAGATAGCACTTACGTAAGTAATTCCTTTAATTTGATCTTTATATCCTTTACTTATGTTTAGTTCTTGTTCTGTTAAATAATTATTATCTGGATTTTTAATTTTAATTAATCCAAAAATCGTATAATATTCATTTGCTTTTAAATTTTTTATCACAATTCTCATTCCTTCTTCCCTACGTTCAGTCATAAAACTAAGTGATACACTATCACTGCTTAAATCGTATATATAATCATTATTCTCACCACCCCAATTCATTCTATATTGTTGTTTAATATTTTGGAACTGATCCTGTATAAATGGAATATATTCTGTTATAGTCATAATATTCTTATTTTATAATTTATTTTCTTTAAACTCCGTGATACTAGGAAGACCTTTTGCTTTTTCAGGAGGAACCATCATTTTTGTTTTAGGGTCAAAACGATACCCATGCTTCCATTCAAATCTATGAATTTCTTTTCCAAAACCAGAAAGTTTTTCTCCTACTATTATTCCATCTCTAAAAATTGGATTTCTTAGAGCTTTAAAATCAGACATTATAACAACATCTACTTTTTTTGCTACTGCAGAGTCTACCCATTTTGCATTTACTTGTTTAAAAAAACCTCCAGTTTCAACAAAAAACTCATAAAGATCATCAGAAACATTTAATAAATTAAACCTCTGTCCATCTAACAAAGGAAATAGATCATCTATTTTATTTATTTCAGGATAATCCAATTGTTTTAATATAAATTGCAAATCCGAAGCAAAACTACCAACAAGATATGAACCTTTCTTTGTTTGTGAGTTAATAATCACTCCTGAAGTAGGAATATGATGAAATCCAACGTTTCTAACTCGTTCTGCTATATTATCTAAAATTTTTAATATCTCTGCATCTTTTGCTCCATGAGTAAAAATCTTAGTTTTAAGGAAATTATCAATTTCTTTAGTTGCTCCAGAGAGTATTACTTCTCCTTGATGCATCAAACCATAAATTGCTTTTCCATCTACTTGACCTTCTAATACTGAAACTCCTAATCTCCATAAACGATCTATATTAGATTGTACTATTTTAGTTTTTAATACTGAGCGAACTTGGTTTATAGGTACTATTTTAAACGC
Organism: uncultured Dokdonia sp.; assembly: GCF_947492535.1. Taxonomy (GTDB): domain Bacteria; phylum Bacteroidota; class Bacteroidia; order Flavobacteriales; family Flavobacteriaceae; genus Dokdonia. Next base: position 121,746 of record NZ_CANLNH010000012.1, read on the forward strand.
TACATTCCCAAAATTAGAAATTTCAACATTTATGATTGCTTGAAAGAGTAATCTTTGTATACGTTCTCTAATTACAATAGCGCTGGCATCTTTTACTTTGCTAAGCTTTCCTACAATACCAGGACCATTTTTAATAAGACCTTGTCTTACAGCAGATGATACACTAACAATCGCAAAAGAGCCACTTATCGCTTCCCAATTTCTATCAAGCCATGCTCCTTCTTGAGTTCCTTTTAATTCTGGTCTTCTTAGAATTACAGCGATATCAATGGTGCTTATCACAATATCTGCTGCTGCAATAACTGCTGTAAATCCTGTAGCTCCTGCAGATAAGGCTCCTGCAGATACTAGTATACCTACAATATTCACAATAATCAAAGTTGTATTGATTACAGTTTCCCACTCAGCTTCATCAGAAAGATACTTTACTTCTAATGCACAAACTGGCACTTCACCATTCCCATTTGCATCTTTTAAAATTACAAGATCTAACGGGTGAAAAATAGTAGGTCCATCTAATAGAGCATTAATAGGTACTTTTAATGGAATATCAACAGTTTCTCCTTCTGTATTATTAAGTTGTATATCAAATTCAAATTCTCTTGGTCCAAATCGCTCAAGTTTAATATTCTTTTGATCATCTTTTATAAGAATATCACTATTCAATCTATACCCTTTACCTATATTGAAAGTCACATCTCGTCTTGAGGCTTCTTGTATCGTTTCATCATTTTTAACCTCTCGAGTATATAACTGAGCTAACGTGGTTAATAATGTTGTAAACTGTACTTCTGCTGTTCCTTGAAGTGCGTCATATATTCGTATAGCTTCTTCTGGTTTTGTATTAAAATAATCATACAAAACTTTTGGATCTGTAAACCCAAAAAGTAATTTCATAATAGCAGTACCACTATCCTTAAACCAACTTAAAGCACCCTCTAGATCATACGTAAGCAGTGTTTTTAAATCTTTAATAAGAGTTTCATTGCCTCGTTGTTTTAATACAAACAGAGGTGCTTTTTCATACAACCATTTTAAAGTCGCGTCATCAGAAACATTTCTAAAAGCATCATTAAACTCTCTAATAATTAATGCATCTACTTCTTTGTTCCTTCTAGTCTTAACGATCTCTGATAATGAAATATAGTCTTCATAAATAGGAGTTTCTATTCGTATTGCAATTTCATTGCTTGTTTCATATTTAATCTTTTTTATGTAACTAATTATTCTCTTACTTGCATCTAGTTTAAAACTAAATAAAGCACTTCCTTCATTTCTATTTACTTTTCCTTTTTTCTTATTTAGCACGCCCGATAACTGTAAAGTTCTTTCTCCCTTTTCTGGGTCATTTACAATTAAAGGAATGTGAATTTCATAAGATTGAGGTTCTGTTCCATCTAATGCATTGATTGTAAGTGTAGTTGTTTTATTTGAAATATACTCACTATAATCAAACTCAAAACTTCTATACTTCCCAATAGTTTTAGCCAGTTTATCAAAATCAATTACATCATTATAAACCCCTTCCTCAGAAACAGCATTATCTTCAAACACAATAGGAGGATTAAACCCCAATTGGTCTGCAAATTCAAATATGCTCATTGTTTTTATTTTATTTAATTAGACATCGTATCTATATGTGCAGACATAGATACTTATACTCCCTTATCGCAGCCCATATCCATCGTGAATATGGGCTGTATTAACTTTCGCGAACCTGACTTTGCTGGCAGGCAGGAGCGTAACCACTACTAACTCTCGCAAAAGGGATAAGGTTTTTTAAAAACTACTTCTTAAAAAGTGATCTGATCTCCTCCCTCTCTTTCAGGGAAAGGAATTGGATTTAATATTATATCAGATTGTGATACTGGTTCAATCTCTGTAAGTGTTGTAGGTTCTGGTGTATTCTGAGTTCCGGTAAGAATTGCTGTACCGCGCTCTATAGTACTATCTCTTTCTTCATTTTCACAATAGCATGGCAATCCTTCTTCCTGAAGTACCGCAGCGTCTGCTTGAACAATCGTTAATGATGTAGGCACACGAGTTTCCCATTCTTTTTCTACTTCGCCCTCTATAATTTGCATCTCTTCTGAAATAGAAAGATATAGGTCGTTATCTTCAGCAATCACAAGACCTTGTCCTTCCCATAATTCTCCTGTTTCCATATACCAGTTTACGGCTTCTTCAAATCCTGGACGTACGGGTACTACTGCACGTGCCATTCCTGACTGTAAAAAAGCTTGAAAGATAGGATCTGCTGCGTCGTTTTCTTGAAATAAAGATTTCCAGTTTTCTTCTTCTCCATAAAAATATGGGTAGAATAAATAGGCCATAATATCCCAATCAAAGGCTTGCTCAAAGAATTTTACCGTGCTTGCATGTGTATCAAAGGCGTTATTTTTAACTACTTTAGAAATACCTGTTAGACCATCTACATCTTCATAATTCTCCTTGGCTATTGTTTGACCTAGTTGATCTGCCAATAACTCTATAGCAATACGTTTGATTTCTTTTTTCTCAACACTACGATTAAATAATGGATTAAAAGAAACGTTTCCTGGATCTTCTTCTACTGGTGTCACTACAGCTGCTAATGCATCATTATATGCCTGAAGTTGGTTTTCGTACACATCCATAATTGCATTAAATGTTTCTAGTTGCCATTGCTCAAAGATCTCTGAAGTTCTTCGACAATTAGCGACCACTCCTATAGAAGCTCCCCCTACATCTGCTCCATGAAAAGCTACTCCTAATTCTTTTTGAATTGGATTGGAAGAAAAACTATAATTTCTCACAATTTTATCATTAGAAGCATTAGGTAAGCTTGTATAATGGTGGCCAACTGTCATAGCTCCATATGTACTTTCTTTACCATGTGGAACAAAAGTAAATCCTAATGTTGCTTGTGCACTAATTACTTCATATCCATCTGGGATTTCCATTTTAAAATTACTCGCGCCAGGATAGTAATGTTCTGCCAGATATTCAGTTCCTTTTACACTAAATGAGTCTGACACACTCATAAATTGTTGTGGCATAGCATTAACCTCAGCATTATATGCGCCAGCAAATGCTTTATAATTTCCAGCTAAAACCACTGTAGGTGCAATCATTCCAATCTCACTTGGATGTTGTGGCTCTTCTGGTAATACGGTTGTATTTGGATTTACCGTTCCAGATGTTGCTTGTAATGCAATAGCTTCTTTAAAGAATCTTGAAGGTTCTGGAATTGCAAATTCATACATGAGTCGTTTTCCATAATTCACAAGTTTATTGGTATAAATTTTATCTACCCAACGGTACACACCTGTCACGTGTTCAGTCCCTTGTGTATTATCAAACCCGTGTTTGTTATTTTCTTCAAACTCTTTAAGAATACGGGATGTACGTTTACGGGTCACTTTTTCAACAACACGCTCTAAGGCTCTTTCTGTTACTTCTTCTGCATAGGTTTGTGCTTCAGAATTTGAATTTGACGTTGAGCTTGATGAAGAGGTATTGAAAAACGCATTGGCATTAAATCTAGTTCCTCCAAACATACCGCTTACTCCTGCATTTGCTCCAGCATCTTGTGCACTATCTTCATTTACAATAGAAGAGGCTTCACTTTGAATTTCAAAACGTTCTGTTGTAGAGGTATCTCTTAAGTTTTCTACTTCACGCTCGGTGGTTTCTTCTGTTGTTGTTTCTACACTCGTTAAATTTCGTGTAGAACGTTCTTTATATTCTCTTGCTAGAATGTTTTCTATGTGAGATACTTCACCTGGCACATAACAACAAACTTCTTGTTCTACGCGTCTAAAATCGGCAATACCAAGATTTGTTACACCATATACTTTTCTATCTGAAACAGGTACAGTTCCAGTATTTGTCGTCTCATGAAAATCACCTAGGTTTAAACTTGTACTAAACACTTGTTGATTAAAAGTTAAGGATCGACCATCGCTTAATACGATTTCTCCTTCAAGCATAAATGATGTGGTATTTGGAGGAAAAGCAACTAAACTTGGGAAAAATTTAAGTAATTTTCCCGAAGGTGTATCTGAAACTGTAAACTCAGTTCCTGAAAGTGTCGTAATATTATTGATCAGGACTTCATACTCCACATATATAATCTGAACTCCATCTAGCTGACGATAAATATGCATATTGATATCTCGCTCACCTGATGAGTTTGTTTGATGTAATGGCGGCATACTATAATCTGCATCAGGCACATTTATTTTATTTGATACTGTGACTACAGACCCTCCTATTTTTACTTGTTTCGCTTTTTTAGGAGTTTGCATTATTACAAATTCATTTTCTCTAGCAATTGTATCTACTAATACTTCTTTTACTTTCGCAATTGTCCCATGTTCTAATAAACCATCAGATTTTAATACATCAAAAGAAGTACCTGATATTTTACTTGAAATAACAGATTCTTCTGTCTCAGGTTTTCTATCAAATTCAAATTCTGGAATTACTAAATCTGGATATGTTGTTTTAGTTTCTGTTCTTCCAGTTACGGTGTTCACTTCTTCTTTAACTACTGCTGTTGCATTTTTAATAAGCGTATCAACTCCCTTATTGTATGTACTTAAAGCCGCATCATACGCTTCTTGATTCTCTTTCTTGATAACAAGTTCTGCGGCATCAAGTTCTTTTATTACTTTTTCGTAAGAAGCAATGCGCTCTTTTGCCAATACAGTTTTTACTTCATTTTCTGTAGCTTCTTGAACACGTTTTGAAACTCGTTTCTTTTTACTTGTTTCTTTAACATCTACATTATACATGCTTTTAGAAATCACAACACTAGCGTGTGCTCTGCGCGTAAATTCTTTTTCTTGATCTTCTGTAAAGACAATATCTCCTACAAGATCTTTAGAAAATTCTAAAAAAGCTTTTACAAACTTATTAGCAATAAGCATTTGAATGGTTGCCTCTCTCACATACGTTGATGTACGCTCAATGGTTTGGTATACCAAATTATCCCAAATTTTTATCTCTTTTTCATCCGTTAAAGGAGCTACCCCAGCAATAGCTGTTTTAATCTCAACATACGTAAGTTGATTTTTATTACGCATTAACCAAGATGAAAAGCGGTATAAGTTTTCATTTTGATCACGCACTTCTTTTTTTGTTGATAAGGGTGGCGCTTCAGCCACAGATAAATCCATTACCACTTTTTGTGTTGCTTGATCTTTACCATCAAGAGCAGTCATAAACTGACTGTATAAAGTATCTGGGAAAAATACAAAGCCTTGATCTTTCTTTTCTTCAGCAATTAATTGTGGATTTCTAAGTGTTACAAATCTGAATAGATTTGATTTTGAAGGTTTCTTCTTCATGTTTTAAAATTTAATTTGTGTTACATTTAGGGCATACATATCCCTGTGAGGTCTATACCTCATTTTTAAAAAGTGGTGCGTACATTGTAATCACGATTCTTAAGCCTAAGAATCGTGTAAAGGTCAAGTAGCTTTCAAAAAGAAAAGCGATTTAGAAATGACTAGTAAATTCTAATATATCAGCATAATAGATTTACAAAATGTATGATTTTACATTTATAAGTGAGCATAGGATTCCCTTACCGACTTATACAAAATGTCAGTTAAAGATGTCAAAAACTATTACATCATTTTAGTAAATTACTAGTATTTGAACACTTCAGAAACTAAGTTGAAAATATATTTCTGAAATGAAAACAATCCTTAATTTAGGGTTAGATTGTTCAGTTATGCATTCATAATATGCCTCGCATATTATCCCCTAATACAGATTAAAAAAATACAATTGGTTTTTTCAAAACTTTAAAATTAAAAAATTCATATTCATCCTTGTAAAAAGGACACGTACTACTCTTTTCTTAAAGTGGTGCTTGAAAAGATGGTATAAAAATTCCCAAAAATGTTAGAATACGTCTACGTATTTAGGAAAGGCAGTATTCTAGAATACTCGTAAAAAAGTTAAATTTCTGCACAAATGTTTAATTATTTAGCTTTTTTTTGTAAGTTAGCGCTTAACCACAGTACAAATATAAAACATTTTGCAATTTAAAACAAACAATTGTGTTATTTTTTTCACAAAAAGCAAAATAAAATTACACCCCTTATGGAGACTATAAATGATAAGATAAAAAACATTATCAGGCATTTTGGATTCAATAATTTTTCGTTTTCAAAACAGATAGGTGTCACCGGCACAACCATAGACAGCATTATAAACGGTAGGCCTCAGAAAGACGGGACTCGGAAGAAAACTAAACCTGGATATGATGTCTTATTATCTATCATAGAAACCTTTAAAATTAACCCTGATTATCTCTTTGGGCAAAGTGATATCATGCTAAAAGAAAACACGTCACAAATTCAAACATATTCAGGAATACCACAAGTGGTTGCTGTTAATAAAACAGGAGAAGAAAATGTGATTTATGTGCCTATCAAAGCAAGAGCAGGATACTTGGATGGTTATGGAGATACTGATTATATAGAAACCTTACCTACGTTTCACATGCCTCATCTTACGAATGGCACCTATCGTTGCTTTGAAGTACATGGCAATTCTATGGTGCGTACTTTTTTTGACGGAGACCTTGTCTTTGGAAAATACGTAGAAGACCTTAGCGACATTAAAGACGGTCGCGTATATGTGATTGTAAGTAAAAATGATGGTATCGTCTTAAAACGTACTATAAACAGAATAGCAGAGCGTGGGAAACTTATTCTAAAAAGTGATAATACCGATGGTAATTACCCAACCTATACAATGAATGCCGAAGATATCATGGAAGTATGGTACGTTACTATGTATGCATCAAAACAGATGCCAGAACCCGTAGATATTTACCATCGTTTGCATGAATTAGAAAGCAAAGTAGTTGATCTTGAAGAAAATTTACAACAGCGACTCCTTAATTAATCGTATGTGTAATTACTATTAAATTTTCAGACACTTTCCTGCCTACCGACAGGCAGGCGCGAAATGACATGCTGAGGTATTATCTAGGAGTATATATACATTGGAAACATCACATCAAGCCATGTAATTTGTGTGTATCTGCAATGGCTTGTTCGTTTTTTTGATCTATCCAAGCTTGCCCTTTACGACGACGCATAAAATTATCATAAAAACGCATAATAAAGACATTATAAAGTGCATATCGAAAGTGTTTTGCTTTTCGCGGAAGCGCACGTAAACTCATACTAAATCCAGGCGTTTCATACTTCATAAAGTGCCAATATCCTTCTGGCATATATAGTGTTTCTCCATGATTGAGATGACAGATATATCCTTTTGCTTTTTTAAGTATTGGAAATTTTTCGTAGTCAGGATTATCAAAATCTATATCTTCCCTTGTAATCAGACTATAGGGTACTTTATAAAGATTTTTGGTTTCACTAGGTGGAAATAAAATGCATTGTTTCTTCCCTTCAAAGTGAAAATGTAAGATGTTTGCCCAATCTATGTCATGATGCATAAATACTTTACTATTTTCTCCTCCAAAAAAGAGCATTGGGATTTGTTTTAATAATTGCAATCCAATCTTAGGGAATTTAAAGTCATGTTTTAAAGAAGGCACCTCTTTCATAAGATTATATAAGAAAATACGATAATTGGTAGGTTCCTTTTTAAGAAGTTTGATATAATCTCCCATCTTCATTGTAGCATGCGCTTCATTAAAGCCTTCATCATGTTTAACAGGACGATCATCATACAAAGGGACTTCTTTTTCTCCAGCAATATCTTGCACATACGATAACGACCATTTTTTATATGCCGGCCAATCATCTATAAGATGTTCAATAACTACAGGCCTTTGTAATTTTACATAATTTTTTAAAAACACTGTTTTTGTAATAGTATGTACTCTCTCTATAGGTTGTAACTGCATATTTGACTTTATGAAGTTATTATTATAACATTAAAGATAAGAAAAGCCCATTTTTGTTACAAAATGGGCTTTCAAAATACGGTATAGAATGTAATTATTTGTCTTTAGCAACTAATTTTGCTGCTTCATTACGCTCTATTTTATGTTCTGGACGTGTCCATTTTGGTTTTTCACCTAGTGATTCATATTGAGAATCTGCTGCTTCTACCGTTTCTGGCTGTACTTTTTTAACAAATGGTTTCTGAGGATTTAATCCAAGTAATTCAAACATTTTCATGTCTTCTCCTACATCTGGATTAGGTGTAGTCAATAATTTATCGCCTGCAAATATTGAGTTTGCTCCCGCAAAGAAACACATTGCTTGTCCTTCTCTACTCATCTCTGTACGACCTGCCGAAAGTCTTACTTGTGTTTGCGGCATTACAATACGCGTAGTAGCAACCATACGAATCATTTCCCAAATAGAAATAGGCTCTATATCTTCCATAGGAGTCCCTGGTACGGCAACTAATGCATTAATAGGTACTGATTCTGGCTGTGGATCTAATGTTGCCAATGCAACTAACATTCCTGCGCGATCTTCTACCGCTTCTCCCATTCCAATAATCCCTCCACTACATACCGTTACATTGGTCTTACGTACATTTGAAATCGTATCTAGACGATCTTCAAAAGCACGCGTAGAGATCACATCTTTATAATAATCTTCAGAAGTATCAAGGTTATGATTGTATGCATACAATCCTGCTTCTGCAAGACGTTGCGCTTGATTTTCAGTAACCATTCCTAACGTACAGCAAACTTCCATATCGAGCTTGTTGATGGTACGCACCATTTCTAACACATTATCAAACTCAGGTCCATCTTTTACATTACGCCATGCTGCTCCCATACACACTCTAGAGCTTCCAGAAGCTTTTGCACGTAATGCTTGTGCTTTTACTTGTTGTACAGACATCAAATCATTTCCTTCTATATCTGTATGGTATCTTGCTGCTTGTGGACAATAGCCACAATCTTCAGGACAACCTCCAGTTTTTATAGAAAGTAATGTAGATACTTGTACCGTATTAGGATCGTGATGTATTCTATGCACCGTCGCTGCTTCATAAAGCAACTCCATCATAGGTTTATTATAAATAGAAAGTATTTCTTCTTTGGTCCAGTTATGTCTGATCTCACTCATATGTCAAAAATAAGAAAAAGGGCGGTTATGACTCCGCTAGTTTTCATAAATATGCTGTAAAAATTATGTTGTATGCTTACTTTTTAATTCCAAAAAAATCATCAAAAATACTATAGAATTTTTCTGGTTCTTCAAGATAAGGATTATGCGCACTGTTTTCAAACATTTCAAAACGTGCTTGCGGCATAAATAGTTTATACTGCACGGCAAATTCTGGGGTAGAAACTCCATCATATCTTCCTGCTATAATCAATGTTCTTGCAGGGATATCTTTTAACTTTCTTCTATAATCCTGACGAATCATACTCCCACTTACATCAAAATCTCCATCTGGACCTATAATTTGCGCATATACATCACCTGCCCATCCCCTATGTTTTGTAGAAGGTACGTTCTGCTTTAAACTCGTATTGTGATAATAAATATATTTTGTAGGGAAAGCACCATATACATCTTGTAAAGGTTTATCTGTAGAGAGGTATCCTAATTGTCTTAATGAATCTACTTTTACCCAACGCTCAGGAAAATGTGTTTTTGCATAATGGTTATAGCTGTCACAGTTTGCTTGCCACATGGCGCCACTATGAAATCCATTAATGAGCACCATATGCTTTACACGATCTGGATAGGCGATTGCATATCCTTGGGCAGGAACGGTTCCATAAGAATGACCAACTACCGATATTTTTTCCAAGCCTAAATGTTTGCGTATTTTTTCGATCATCTCCACATCTGCTTCTACAGAATATTCAGAGACATCTTTTGCATCGTCAGATTTTCCTCTTCCTAACCAGTCAAAGAAGACGACTTTATGGGTTTTATAATACTGTCCAAAATTCCCTTGCATATAGTCATGCGAGTTTCCGGGTCCGCCTGGTAAGAAAAAAATAGCATCTCCTTTCCCTTTTACTTCCAGATGAATATTATATCCATCTATGGTGATCGTTTGCTCTGTAAATTTTTCATAAATATTCGGATCTACTTGTGCTTGTGTTGTTATAAACGCATATATAGTAACGAGGAATACTAATCTATTTTTCATAATGGAGTTGGGTTGGATACGCTTTCGCGAAAGCGTATAAAGAATCTTATCCGTTTACTTCAAAAATAAAAAAACCCGCCTAGATAAGCGGATTTTTATACTTTTTAAAAAAGAGTTCATTATTCAGTCTCTTCATCTGCTATCTCAGCATCTTCGATAGCCGTTTCAGGTTTTGAAATATCTTTCCCTTTTAAATACTCAGGCAATTCCATTCCTGCCATATTAAACATTTCTTGTAATGGCGGCACAGCACCATACATTCCAGAAATAAAGTTTGAAGTAGACGTTTTTCCGTCTTTTCCACCACCATTTTCCCAAACGGTTACTTTATCTATCTTGATATTCTTAATAGCCTCTGCTTGTGTGGCTACTAACTCAGGAAGTTTATCGGCAATTAATAACAGTACCGCATCTTTAGAATTATTACCCGCTGCTTTTACAATCTGATCAAGACCCGCTGCTTGCTTAGTTAATACTTCATATAGTCCTTGTGCTTCAGCTTGCGCTTTGAATAAGATCGCATCTGCCTCTCCTTTTGCACGACGTCTTATTTTTTCTGCTTCAGCCTCTGCATCAATTTCTACTTTACGCTTATCGATTTCTGCAGGAACAATAACATCTGCTTCTTGAGAAGAACGTTCTCTATCTGCACGAGCAAGTTCAGCATCTTTTTCTGCTGCATATGACTCTTCTAATGCTTTTGCGCTTTGTACTTTTTCTGCAGCAATTGCCACACGCTCTGCTTCTGCTTCTCGCTGACGACGTAACGAATCTGAATTTGCTACGGCAATTTTCGCTTGGTTTTCTCCTTCTACTGCTTGTGCATTTGCAGCAGCTACTTGTGTACGTTCATCTTGCACCGCATTTGCTTCTCCAATAGATCCATCACGTGTTTTTTCTGCCACCGACTTACGTGCTGCATTAATAGCATGTGCTGCTGCTTCTTTTCCTAATGCTTCTATATATCCAGATTCATCTACAATATCTGTAATATTTACGTTGATTAATTTCAGACCTACTTTCTTTAATTCTCCTTCAACACTTTGTGAGATATTTGTCAAGAATTTATCTCTATCTGAGTTAATTTCCTCAATATCCATAGAAGCTACTACAAGACGTAATTGCCCGAAAATAATTTCCATTGCAAGTTCTTTTACATCTTCCATACGAAGTCCTAATAAACGCTCAGCTGCATTTTGCATCACACCTGGCTCTGTAGAAATACCAATCGTAAATCGAGATGGTACATTCACACGTATGTTTTGCTTACTTAAGGCGTTGATAAGATTTACCTCAATAGACATCGGTGTTAAATCAAGAAACTCATAATCTTGAAATACAGGAATGATGAAGGCGGCTCCACCATGAATACATTTGGCTGATTGCCCTCCTCCTACTTTACCATATACGACAAGGATACGATCTGAAGGACATCGCTTATAACGACGTATAATAAAAATAATAATAATAAAGATGAATACGATAGCTGCGCCAATGGCTGCAACCCCTGCTATCCCATCTGTTTGTAATAACAATAGTTTTGACATAGATTTAAATTATTTGGTTGGTGATACGATTAGAATTCCGTTTGCCGTCACTTCTTTTACTTGTACGACAGTGTTTGTTGTAATTGCCTCATTTTCATCGGTAAGCGCTTCGAGTTCCCGTAACGCTCCTTGTACCGTAATTTGTACTTTTCCTATACGAGAGCGATTTGCTCCTATCGTAAGGTATACAGATCCTATTTGACCTATAGCATTTTTCATTTGTAATGTACCGCTACTGGCCATTTTACGCATTTGATAGAGTAAGAAAGCCATCACAAACATCATAGCCAGTCCACAGACTGCAGCGAGAAGCACTACAATTCCTTTTGACATTCCTGCCTCTAAAAAAGAGATGCCACTCCATCCAAAAATGGTGAAAAAGGCAACAATATTTTTAAAGCTAAAAAACTGAAACCCGATACCTGTATCTCCTTCTATTTCTGCATCTACATCTCCTTCTATTTCTGCATCACCTCCCAGAAGGGTGGTAACCAGAACAAAAACAAAAAACACAGAAGCGATTAAAGCAATACCCCAAAAGACCTGTTCAAAACTAGAGAGCGCACTATACCATTCTTGCATAAGAAAACATTTAAAAGATTACTAAAAAATACTTTGAAAAGATAGCGACTTTATCTGCAGCAGCAAAGTACTATACTAAGGACATATAGTTTTGAGTTTATTTTGAGATTAATATGCTTACTGCATTACCTCCAAAACCAACTGCGTTTACGAGAATATTATTGAGCTTTTGGGATCTTGTTTTCTCTTCCAAGTAAGGAATGCCTACATAGATTTGATGTTGTAACATCTGTACGGCAAGTTTGAGACTTAACAGCCCACTAGCACCAAAAGTGTGACCTATCTTCCACTTATTGGTAGTCAATAAAGGTATTTTGTTACAAAAAATCTTATGAATTGCCTCAATTTCTGATTGATCTCCTTTTACAGTACCCGGTGCATGCATCACAATAGCATCGATTTCGGAAAGATTTTTACATCCTATTGCCATACGCATTGCGTCTTGAAAACAGGAACCATTTGCAGAGAGTGATACGGCATGCGTAAGTGATTCTGTAGCATACCCAATTCCTGTGATATACGCCAATGCATTTTCTTTCCTTCCTCTTTCTAAACATGCAATACCAGCTCCTTCTCCTAACACCATCCCGTTTGAAGTCTTATTCAAATCTAAAGCTTTACAGTAGTATGGTGATTTGTTATTTAAGTTATTGGAAGCTCCAGTATTGTTGGGAGAGGTCCCCTTCTTCAAGGGGATGAGCTTCATAGCGCGCATTTGCGCGATTGTAAAGGGTGTAAGTGCGGCTTCACTACCCCCTACTAAAAATTTAGAAGCCATGCCTGATTCTAGCCATGCTACTCCATTCAATACTGCATGCAATGCTGTACTACATGTGATAGAATGTGATATATCAGGACCTTTACTTTGCAAATCTTGTGCGACCCAAGAGGCTATATTCCCTAAAGTTGTTGAAGGAGAGGCGTGAGTTGATGTTGTTTTGTGCTCCTGCCTGTCGGCAGGCAGGTTTACGAAAGCGTCATAATACGATTCAAATAATTGCGTAGCACCTCTTGACGAGCCAATATTAATTCCAAAATCACCTTGCTTCCATCCAGATTGCGTTATTGCTTTACGAGCTACTGCAATAGCATATAAAACAGAGTTATCTAACCTTTTATAGTGTGTATTTTCTTCTCGTAAAGCATCAATAGTTGCGTAAGCTTCCTCTGTTAATCTAGATACAGGCGCCTGTAATGTATCATCCCAAGAAATAGCAGTCTTTGAAGTCAGATATGCATCCCATTCTTGAGTATCTGTCACTCCAAGTGGAGAAAGTGATGCGAGTCCTGTAATAGCAATAGGTGTTTTCAAGAAGAAATATTTTATGCAAAAATACGAGTTCAAAAATGCAGGAAAAACTAAAATACAAAGTTTGTTTATTGTATTTCGTAACATAACTAGATTTTGATCTACTTATTAGCAAATCACATACTTTTATGGAAGAAGAAATACGACAAAGTTGGTGGAAACGCAATTGGAAATGGGCACTCCCATCTGGCGGATGTTTAACTATTTTAATTATTATAGCTATTATAATAGGCGTTACGTTTAATTCTCTTGCTAAAAGCACCTCTATTGTTGCGTATATTAATGTGGTCACAGAGCTTCAAGGAAATACAGAGGTAGCGCAAGCACTTGGAAAACCTATAGAAATTCTAGAAGAAGGATATGATCCAGAAGTATCTAAAGATCATTTAGATGTTCAAATGCAACTGGATGGACAAAAGGCAGATGGCACTCTTATTGTGAAAGCGGATAAAATAGATGGAAAATGGGTATATTCGATGTGCACAATTACTGTAGAAGGCACAAATCAAGTAATCGATATTAAAGATGCATTAAACGACTAAAACTATAATATAAATGACTGATCAAAACGAACTTATTCAAGAAAAATCATGGTGGAAACGTAATTGGAAATGGGCCCTTCCTGTAGGCGGATGTGGTGGATGTTTGATTATTGTTATTCTATTTATAGGAGGCGTTTTTGCGGGTGTAACAACAATGTTTACGAGTTCAACTCCTTACCAAGAAGGTTTAGAAAAAGTAAATAGTAATGAGCAAGTAGTAGAACTCCTAGGAACACCTATTGAAAAAGATGGGATAATGCAAGGCAGTATTAATTTTAATAATGGTGATGGAGAGGCTGATTTTAACATACCAATCAAAGGCCCTAAAGGAGAAGGAAGGCTATACATTGTGGGGGAAAAGCGAAACGATGAATGGACTTATAGCGAAATGGAGGTACGTATTGACCAAAATAATGAAGTCATTAATCTATTAAATGAAGGGCTAGATAAACCTGAGGAAGAGGAAGATTTTTAAATTCCTGAACATATTTTAATTTAAAAACGCTGTGTAAATTACATAGCGTTTTCTTTTTAAAAAGTCTCCAACGCTTCTTTAATCGCTTTATATATTTGATCTAATTGTACATCCGTAATTACAAAAGGGGGTAATATATAAATAGTATTCCCAAGAGGCCTTAGACATATACCACGGTCCATAAAGTGTTTAAAAAGCGCATTACGCAAACTTCCATAGCGTTCCATTTCGGTATGCAATTCTAAGGCAAAAATGACACCTTTTACACGTATATTAATAGCTTTTGGGTGGGTTTTTATTGCTTTCGCGAAAGCGGAATGACGTTTATGGATATGCTGTATTTGGCTCTGAATATCTTCACTCGTTAATAAATCAATACCTGCAATAGCTGCGGCACAGGCTATAGGGTTTGCACTATAGGTATGTGCATGAAAAAAGCCTTTTGCTACTGTGTCATCAAGGAAAGCATCGTAAATTTCTTGTGTACACGTGGTCAAACTCATAGGAACTAAGCCTGCTGTAAGTGCCTTACTTAAACATATAATATCTGGGTAGGTTTCTAAATATAGAGACGCAAAATGTTTTCCTGTTTTTCCAAAACCAGTCATTACCTCATCAGCAACTGTGACAATATCATTTGCTTTACAAAGTTTTAAAATAGATTCAAGTCCTGAAGCATCATACATGTGCATACCGGCAGCTCCTTGCACCAAAGGTTCATACACAAAACCAGCACATGCATGCTTTTCTATAATGCTTTGAAGTAATTGCATTACTCCAGCAAGATTCTCTTCTGTGGGTGCCGGAATACGTTTAACGTTTAAAAAATAGTCTTCAAAAGGACCATTATACACTGAAAGATCGCTTACAGACATAGCGCCAAATGTATCTCCATGAAATCCATTTTCAAAAGCAATAAGTGTATTTCGTTTACTTCCTTTGTTATGATGGTATTGCAATGCCATTTTAATCCCTGCTTCTACTGCCGTGGATCCATTATCATTAAAAAATATCTTTTGCTGATTCTCTGGAAGGATATCAAGTACTTTTTGAGCAAGTGTGGTAGCGGGTTGATGTGTAAATCCTGTAAATACAATTTGATCTAGCGTTTTCATTTGAGCAGTTACTTGCTCAATGATATACGGATTGCAATGTCCATACATTGCCGTATACCAAGAAGCAATCCCATCTATATATGTAGTACCATCTTCAGCATAAAGCATAGCGCCTTCTGCTTTCACGATAGGCATGGGAGCACTACTGGTTTTGTGCTGTGTTAATGGATGCCAAATATGTGCTTGATCTATTTCTGAAATACTCATAAACTACCTTTAATTACCAGCGATACAAATGTAACGAATCGCTATATACATTATATCTATCTAAAGATTTATAATGCCTTAAGTTTTTCTTTAAATAAAGAAGCATATTCACTTACAACACGTTCATCAAAGTAAGGTTCTTCTTCTATACGACCTATGATAGGAACTTTAGTCATTTTTGTAATGATTGCTTCTGTAGTAGGGTGTTCTTCTCCAGAAAAAATAATACCTGCTATGGTAAGATTTCTACTCTTTAAGGCTTCAATAGTCAATAACGTATGATTAATACTTCCTAAATAATGCCTTGAAACTACAATAACCTTATCTGTAGGCTGTATTAAATCAATGATCGTATCTATATCATTAAGGGGTACTAACAACCCTCCTGCACCTTCTATAACAAGGTTATTTGATGTTTTAGGTCGTTTAATTTTTGGCATTGTGATCTTCACTCCATCTATTTCGGCTGCCGCATGAGGACTCATGGGTGTATGTAAAGCAAATGAATTATCGTGATATTGCGATATACCATTAGATACTAAATATTTAATTTTATGCGTATCACTATAATCGAGTTCTCCAGCCTGAACAGGTTTCCAATAATCGGCTTCAAGTGCTTCTGTTACGATAGCCGATGCTATTGTTTTTCCTACTTCGGTAGAAATTCCTGTTATAAAATAGGTGCTCATAGTATTTAAAAGGTGTATTTACAATTTTCGCAGCGATGTTCATATTTGGTATATAGTGGCAATACACCCGCTATAATGCTCACTATAAAAGACATGAGTGATTTGATATCTGTCACATTTGTCATATAATGTATTTTAGTACTTTGGCAATTGGGACAGACTAAAGGAATGCCTTCATCATCTAGAGAATATTCTTTTATACTATTGAGAATTTCTTTGGCTTTGACTTCATCTTGCGCATGCACTTTAAGTTTTACTCCTCCTATAGCGTTACTCACTAAAGGATCTGTATCTACGGTATGATTATCTGCAATAAAAACTTCTATTCCATCTGCTTCTAATCGTCCTTTGATAATTTGAGCTTCACTAGAGTATTGATACCTCGCAACTGTAATAAATGTATTAGACATCTTACAAAAATACCAAATGCCCCTATCTTACAGAGGCATTTGGTATTAAAAATGTCTTAAACGTTGATTAAAAAATTAAAGAAGTTCTAAGACTGTATCTAATGCTTCTTCAGACGTTGTCTTCATTGTTGGTGCTACTCCTACTTTATCTAATCTACTACCATCTGCAGTAATATAATCTTGCACAGGCATAAAGAGGTTTAGTCTTTTAGTCAGTTTAAAGTTTACCCCACTCAACATTGCTCCAGCAGTGTGTTCTCCTACTATTTCTGCAATACCTTGTTCTTTTATAAGGTATACAAAAGGCTCACAAGTACTGGCGGTATACTTATCCGTAAGCACATACACTTTTCCTTTAAATGTAGGATTATTATGCGGAGGCACTACCATTCTAAAAGCTGGTTTTTTAGCTGCTTCTCTAAATCCAGCATAGGTCATATCTTGAAGAAATGGAAAGCTAGTAATTTCCTCTTGTGTAGGATAGTGATCATTTTGCTCAAACCAAGAGCGACTTAAATACGAACCCGCGTCTATCATATTAGGAGTTATAAACTGCCCTAATATAACTGCTGCGTCTAATGTTCCTCCTCTATTCCCTCGTACATCTACAATGAGGTTTTTATAGTTCTTTTCTGACACTTCAGTTACTAATGATTTCATAAGAGGTGCATTGGATATAAACTGTCGTATCGTAAGCACAACCGTTTCTGAATCTATTTCTGATAATTCAAATGCTTTTTCTGTCACTGTTGTCTTCTTTCTTTCATTAGCTTTACCATGTTTTTCTTCAGCAGAATACGTTAAGTAAAAATGAGAGAATGTTAGTTTTTGACTGGCGTTATTAAATGCTTTTCTAAATTCAGCTTCCTCTAGAGAAAGTACCTCTTCACTTTGGATATACTCTACAAATACATCCCATTCCTTGGTTTTTAGAAAAGCAGGGTTGCATATATGAGTATCTGCTAGATTTATAATTTTACCAACTAATTCTCTTCGTTCTTGTAATGGATCAAATTGCGCATATGATTGTATAGATATGCATAAGAAACTAATGGCTATAAGTATTGTTTTCATGTTTGTTTGTTTTAAATTCTCTACAAATAGAAGAAGTTAAAACACCCTAAAAAAATGATAGTGATGAGTATGCCTTTTTTGTGCTGAGTTTGCTATTTCAGGGCTCTAATTGTTATTTCTGGGACGAATTTGAACTTCGTTTTTGTAGTGCTTCGTAGTATTTTTGGGATACGGGAATCGCTTCTGAAGTTTCTGTTAAGAATAATTCTCGCTTTCTACTATTTCCAGAAATTGTTTTTACATATGATAAATTCACTAAATAAGATCGATGTACTTGCCAGGCATCAGGCAGTTGTTTTTGAACATTAGAAAGTGTACTTCGAATCATCTTTTTTTGTAATTCTTCTTGTTCTATATAGTAGATCGCTACATAATTTTGTTGTGCTTGTGCATACACAAAATCTGACACAACAATCATCAAACTTTCTTTTTTATTTTCTCCTGTAATGGTCGTCTGTATATCTTTTTGTGTCGTAGATTCAGGTAAGGTAATTTTTCCAAATCGGTTTCTAAAATATAACCATAGAGGTCCCAAAAAAGGCATAAAAGGTAAACCATAATAAATCATAAAATAGTACCATCCTTTTAACGAGGTATTTACACTATCATTTACAATATATGTGTTATAAAAATAACACACTGTATATACTAGCAGTAAGCATACAATGATATATCCTAATTCATTTAAAACATACCAGCGATACTGCTGTTTTTTAAAAAGTGCATTTTCAATAGGATGCATCATCAAAATAGGAATCAAAAAACATAAGCCATACCCAGCAAGTTTTACTACTTTATAACTAAACTGAACCTCATCGGTATCAAAAGGCTGTAAAAAAATTAAAAGCATACTTAATCCTGCACCAACAATACTACCAATAGCTATTGTTTTTTTCCAACTTTGCGTATAGGGTATCGGACGATTAAGTGATAGACTCATGTGTAAAATTTTTCAGTAAAGATAATACGCTTTTTATTTCCTGCTGAGTATTATAACTATGCAAACATATGCGTAAGCGTTCTTGTCCTTCTGGAACAGTGGGAGATAAAATAGGTTTTACATCATAGCCTTCTTTTTTTAATTTTTGAGAAATTGTCTTTACCCTCTCATTTCCTGGTAATACTGCACAGTGTATTGCAGAGGTACTTGGAATAAAAATAGATTGCAGATCATGTATAACTATTTGTTCGTTAAAAAAATCAATATGAGACTTTAGGGTTTCTATTTCAAAAAAAGGCTTCTCTATGGAGCTTGGAGCACTCAGATATTCATAGCTTGCTAATATTGTAGCTATTGAATGTGGCGGAAGTCCCGTAGTATAGATAAATGATCTTGCAAAATTAACCAAGTACTGCTTTAATAAATCCGAACCCAGCACCGCAGCACCATGCGCTCCTAATGCTTTCCCAAATGTTATAATAGATGCAAATACTTCATTCTGCAACTCCATTTTTTGTACTAGTCCTTGTCCGAGAGTGCCTACAACACCAGTTGCGTGTGCTTCATCTACTACAAGATAGCTCTTATACGCTTTACACATTTGTGCCATAGTGACTAGATCTGGATGATCACCATCCATAGAAAATACAGATTCTGTAATCACATAGGTGTTGGTTTCTAATGACAATTCGCGTATACGTTCAAGGTTATCAATCAAATCTTTTATGTCATTATGCTTAAACTTATAGGCCTTTGCATGACTCATTACGATTCCATCACGTATACTAGCATGTATATATTCATCATATAAAATGATATCTCCTCGCTGAGGAACTGCCTGAAAAAAACCAATATTTGCATCATAACCACTATTAAATATGAGTGCGGTTTCGCTTTCATGAAAACTAGCAATAATTTCTTCTGTGAGTGGGTATAGTTTATGATTTCCTGATAGGAGACGACTTCCTGTAGCTCCATTTGTCAATATATCATGTTCTTCTAAAATTTCTATGGCTCTTCTAGAAATAGATTGTTTTCGAGATAACCCCAAATAATCATTCGATGAAAAGTCAACCAGGTCCTCTGGTTCTTTTAATACTCGTAGTGTTCCAGCAGCTTCACGCGTATTTAATTTTTTTTGAAGTTTGTTAGGAAGTTTCATTAAGTTCTTTTCTCCATTTATCCTTATCTATCCATTTATAATCATTAGGTGTTGTTGCATCTAGCAAATCAATATCTAATTCTTCTGAAAGATCAAAACCTATTATAAAGGATTCCCTATAGTCAGTATTTGTATATAATTCCCAATGCTTGTTGGTATCGTACCATAGATTGACTTCAAAAATACTATTTCCTTGTTTTACCGCTTGTTGAAATACGGATACATATTCTGGGTTTGGTATCTTTTTCCATTCTCCCAATACTAAAGGTCCAATTTCAAAAGTAGCTTTAAATTCTTTTGACAATGGTTTTATTTGTATCCCTCTTTTATAACAAAGTCCAATTCCTGTAATCAAAAAAAAGACACCCATTTCCATATAATCTCTATGTGTTTCGATATCGGTAACTTCTGGGGATTGAGAAAAATACAACCAAAATACACATGTACACGCTGTAAAACATACAGCAGCCAAAATAGTCTGCCACAAGGGTCTTATCGTATCTGCTATTATTATTTTTTCAGTTCCCATTATTCAAATATACTCGAAAATATGATTGAAAGAAATTACATTAATTATCAAAAAAGAACAATTTATTATTGTTTTTCAATAATTTTTATATATTTGTTATCGTAAAACGATAATATAACCTATGCCAATAATCATCAACTTAGATATCATGCTTGCTAAGCGCAAGATGAAAAGCAAAGACCTTGCTGAGATTGTTGGTATAACCACAGCAAACTTATCCATTCTCAAATCTGGAAAGGCAAAAGCGGTACGGTTTACCACACTAGAAGCAATCTGTAAAGCATTGGACTGCCAACCAGGCGATATTTTAGAATACATAGAAGAAGAATAGCATCATTACAATCAATCATTACATCTACATCGTATGAAAACACAACAACTCATAAGTATCCTGAAATTTATATTTTGGATCGTCTTTATTACTCTTTTAATTACAATAGGGGTATTAGTATTCAATTTTGGCTTGGGTTCTATATATCCTGAAAATGCTAGAATCATATACCTAGATCTTGATCTTTTTAAACTTCGTACAACAGACATAAGAGCATTTTGGGGGGTAGGTTCTCTATCAATCACTATATTGAGCTTACATGCTTACATCGCATACCTTGCTATAAAAATAGCAACTACAGGAAATTTAAAACATCCTTTCACAGAAGCTACAGCGGTTCTTATCTCAAAAATTAGTCAATTAGCGTTAGGCTGTGGGGTCATTTCAATTATTGCAGACCGATACTGCAAACGTTTGATAAAAAAAGGATTTGAGGCCGATTTAACTTTAGGCGGTCAACGCATCGTAGAAACATTTGAGATTGATTTTACTTTGAGTGGTAAAGAATTTTTATTTCTTGCAGCTATTCTTTTTATTATTGCAAAAGTATTCCAGAGAGGCATTGAGTTACAAATAGAAAATGATTTAACGGTTTAAAAACACCATGATTACTTACAAGAGAGCAACTTCAGATCAAGAATTACAAGAAATATTAGCGATTCAAAAGCGTAACTTAAAAGCCGTTATTTCACTTCAAGAACGAGAAGAACAAGGATACATTACAATTCCTCATACGTTTGAGATTCTTAAGAAAATGAATGATGCTTGCCCTCATATTCTCGCTATGGATGGCGATCGTGTTGCAGGATATGCCTTAGTCATGCTACGGAGTTTTAAATACGAAATGCCTATTCTAATTCCTATGTTTGAGACTGCAGATAGATTACTTAAAGGAAAAAATTATGTTGCAATGGGCCAAGTATGCATTGACAAACCCTATCGAGGTCAAGATGTTTTTAAGGGCATGTATACTTTTTACAAAGTAGCGTTAAGTGATTCTTTTGACTGCCTTTTTACGGAAGTAGCTACTTCAAATATTCGTTCTTTAGAAGCTCATAAGCGTGTTGGATTCAAAATTCTAGAAACCCAAATCACCGATGGTACCTCTTGGGAAATTGTAAATTGGGATTGGAATGAATAAATTACTTATTTAATGCCACCCAAATAGAGTTTCTAGGATCTGTCGCTGCATCTAGGAGGTCTATATCTAACTTTTCGGCTATTGATTTTCCTTCTTCTAAAGCTATTTGCAAATCATTCAAGGTTGTTATTGTATAAAAATCATTTCCTTTAATCCATAAATTAATTTGATATAGCCTTCCTTTAAAATTAAAAACAGAAATATATTCTAATTCTGGTAAAGGTTTCCAAAATCCGTACGTAAAAGGCCCAATACGATACTTCTTTTTAAACCGTTTGTTTTTTATATCAAAGTGAAAGTTTTTTGTCCTAGAAAACGATACTCCTAACATAAATGTAAAAAAACTTGCAAAAAGCCATATAATTGATAAGTCTTCATCCATAAAACCCTTAATAAATGTATACATAAAAACACCACTCATAGTAAAGTAAACAGCTGCAATTACTAATAATGTAAAAGGTCTCGAACCAGATGATATATATACTTCCTTTTCTTCCATAAAATACATAGATAGTTATACGGGATTAGTATCACACACAGATAACTCATGATATATACGCTTTCGCGAAAGCGTACTTAACCCTAATACTATATAACTATGGTATAAGTAGGGAAAGGTTTCCTGTTGTTACATATTGCTTTATATTTGGAATATGAATAAAACACACCTCGGATATCAGAAAACTATTGATTTTTATGGTTGTGATCCTGAAAAAATAAATACCAGAGACTTTATTGAACATACATTACTTAAGGCTGCAGCAATGATGGAGCTTACCGTAATTAACACAACGATTCATGAATTTTCTCCTATTGGGATAAGTGGTGTGATTGTGATACAAGAAAGTCATATTGCGATTCATACATGGCCAGAACATAAGTACGTTGCTTTGGACATTTTTACCTGTAACGACTCATATGCTCTTGAGTCTGGGATTTTATGGCTTAAACAAGCTTTTGAAGCTACCCATTATGAAGAAGAAGATATCAAAAGAGGAGGGTTAAAAAGAATAGAAGCGCTTAATGCCATGAAAAATGAAAATTAGACAGCAGATATATAACTTAATTGACGAGGATAAAAGCACCAGTAAAGCAGATGCCTTTGTTCATTATTTTATTTCTGCTCTCATTATCATTAATGTCATTGCATTGTTTTTAGAGTCCTATGAAAACATTAATGCAGCTTATAAAACACTCTTCTGGTACATTGAGATTTTTTCTATTATTATATTTTCTATTGAATACCTCATACGCATTTGGACAGCCGATCTAGAATACAAAGATGTAACTCCCTTTAAAGCAGGATTAAAATATATCTTTTCATTTATGGGGATTATTGATCTTCTTTCTGTGGTTCCCTTTTACTTACCGTATTTTATAAAGATAGATCTACGTGTTATACGAGTTCTTAGATTATTCCGTCTATTACGACTTTTAAAGTTAAATAGACACTCTAATTCTTTGCGACTTATCATAAATGTTTTTAGGCGAACAAAGAGTGATATTTTAATTACTGTTTTTATAGTTTCGTTATTACTTATTCTGTCTGCTACGTTAATGTATAATATAGAAAATGCTGCACAGCCAGAAGCATTTGCAAATATTGGCGAGGCCTTATGGTGGGCAGTAGCAACATTAACAACCGTAGGATATGGTGATATTTATCCCGTTACGGGAATAGGTAAAATTTTAAGTGGTGTTATTGCTTTATTAGGTATTGGTATCGTGGCTTTACCTACAGGAATTATAAGCTCTGCCTATATTGAAGAAATACAATACAACAGAGAAAAAAGTAAAAATAATCCATTAGAACAATGTCCGCATTGTGGAAAGGATCTAAAAAAATAGCATATGTTTGGTAACAATAATGATGTACAACTTACTAACCTTAGAGTTGGTACAACATTTAAATATAAAAACACTTCTTGGGAAGTTGTAGAAATATCTGATTACGACTGGGGTGTAGATGGTAAGAGCATAGAATATAAAATACGTTCAAAAAATACTACGGAAGCATTTTTAGAAGTAGAGCGTCATCAAGGAGGTTATGAAATATATTATAGCGAAAGTGTTATAATTCCCGAAGAGACATTAAAAGATGGTATTGCCACTAAATTTATTATCTATGATGGGCAAGAATATGAGCAGGAAGAGCATTATCGAGGTAGCTATAAAAATCAAACCTTAGGAGGAAGTTGGGAAAAAACAGAAGTTTTCATGTTTTATGCAAGTGATGACAGTATCATCACTATAGAAAAATCAAAAGATGAAAAACTTGCTGTTTATTATGGCGTTGAGGTAAAGGAGAAAGCATTAAAAAGCATAAAATCAAAATAGTAAAAATGCTACGTTACTATCGATTCTTTTAGGGAACCCAAAAAATAGTACATTAGCAATTCATATAACTCAATAATACACACACTCATGAAGTCTACATTTTATTACACCTTTATCGTGTTATTTTCGACCTTGATTATTTCTTGTGGACAGACGTCTACTTTAGAAAGCATTAAAGTCCCTGTAGAACCTTCAGAAGAAATTATACAGCAATTACAAGGAAAGGACTTCTCTATTGTATTAAATGATATGAACATTTCAGAAAAGGACAACAAACGTCTTTTTGAGCATAAATACCACATTCTTAAAGTAATAAAAGACTCTCTTGTTGTAGATTCTTTGTCTTGGAAAACTGTAAATCAATCTTTCTTTGAAAAGCACCAAGGGGATTTAGGAATGGAAATTGTTTCAAATCACAACGGAAAACTTTCAAAAACAGCACAACCTGTAGGATTTGGATGGGCTATTGGGAATCCAAAGTATGGCGAGTGGGAAGAAGTTTCTAAAACACAAGACAGTACGAGTACAGCAAGTACGACTACAAATACTAATACAAGATCTGAAAGAAGATGGCGCTCTCATGGACCAAGTTTATTATTTTGGTACTGGATGTTACGCAGGCCCACGTACCAGAGAGATTATGCTGGGTATAGAACCGCAAGCGCTGCAGGAAGATCTTACTACGGATCGCAGTCTAATGGAACATCAAAATACGGGACTAATAGTACGTATCAAAAAGCAAAACGTCCTTCATTTTTTAATAGAAGAAGGTCTAGTAATTCTTGGAAATCATACACTTCTTCGTCAAAGAAAACAAGTCGTAGCAGCTCTCGTTATAAAAGCTCTTCTTCTACACGTTCTCGTTCTGGAGGGTTTGGGAAATAAAATATAGAAGACGGCAGTCAGGTTTTAAAATTGATAAAAGAAATCGAATCCAAATATTAAATTTCAACATCAAAGTCCCGCTATTAAGCGGGATTAGTTCAGCTTCCTATTTTGAGTACGTTTTACAAACTTCTCAAAATCGAGTTTCACTAATAAAGATATTCTATATTGAGTATATCAAATAAAAAGAAATCTCTCGTATTAAAAATAGCCCTGTTTGCAACAGGCTTTAGCGGCATTGTTGCAGAATATGTGCTATCTACATTAGCAAGTTATTTCATAGGGAATGCTATTCTACAATTTACCTTAATAGTATCTATTATGCTATTTTCAATGGGGTTGGGAAGTAGAATCAGTAAAACCTTTAACTCCAATATTGTTTTCTATTTTGTTATCGCAGAATTACTCTTATCCTTATTAGTATCTTTTTCTGCCATTGCTTCTTATATGGTGTATGGCTATTCTAATAATTCGTGGATCATTATTTATCTATTATCCATTGCCATAGGACTCCTTATAGGATTGGAAATTCCGTTTGCTACTCGTATTAATGATTCGTATGAAGAACTACGTCTTAATATCTCTAATATTTTAGAAAAAGACTATTATGGCAGTCTTTTAGGAGGGTTATTTTTTGCCTTTGTAGGACTCCCCTATTTGGGATTAACATATACCCCATTTGTACTAGGACTTGTTAATCTCATTGTCTCTTTTTGGCTATTTTATGTACTGAAATCACATATCTCAAAACGACTACAGAAAATACTTTGGATTTGTTATACTTCCGTTTTTACAATTATTCTCGTCGGTTTTTTCTTTGCAAAACCACTCGTTTTATTTGGAGAGCAGGCAAAGTATAAGGATAAAATTGTCTACAGTGAACAAACTAAATATCAAAAAATAGTCATTACAAAATGGAGTGACTGGCATTCTTTATATATCAACGGAAACCAACAGCTTTCTACATTTGATGAATATCTGTATCACGAGCCTATGGTACATACTGCACTTGGGCTCACCGATACCAAAAAAGACATTCTCGTATTAGGCGGAGGAGACGGGTGTATCGCTAGAGAATTATTACAGTATGATGATATAAATACCATTACACTTGTAGATTTAGACCCTAAAATGATTGCTATTGGAAAAACGCATCCCATTTTTGCGGCGATCAATAAGAATTCGCTTAACAACACTAAAGTGACTACTATCACCGCAGATGCTTTTACTTTTTTAGAACAATCTAACAAGACATATGATGTTATTCTTGTTGATTTACCAGACCCAAATAATGTAGATCTTAATAAACTATACACGAAAGAGTTTTACACTATATGCTATAATCATCTAACAGAAGAAGGCACGTTTATTACACAATCAGGAAGTCCCTATTATGCCACCAAGGCATTTTATTGTATTGACAAAACCCTTAAAAAAGCTAACTTTCATACATTACCTATTCATAATCAAATCCTAACATTAGGAGAATGGGGTTGGATTCTAGCAAAAAAAGAACCTATACATAAAAAAGATTTAGAAGCTATTGATTTAGAAAACCTTCAGCTCAAATGGCTCAATAAAGATGTATTACCTGCCATTACTTCTTTTGGAAAACCACTCATAGATACTTCAGGAATAAAAATCAATACTATTTTTGAACCTACATTGTATTTATATTATAAACAAGGTAATTGGGATTTATACTAAATACGCTTTCGCGAAAGCAAAAAAAGAATACACCCCATTGTACATTATATTAAAATCACATATCATGAAATATCTCTTTATACTTCTCACTGCTTTTGTCACAGTAGCAACACACGCTCAAAAAGACAAAACCGCTACCTCATATACTATTTCATTTGAAAACGCTGTGCATCATGAAGCTCAAGTAACAGCTTTATTTTCAGGGATAAAAGGTAAAGAAGTTACTTTCAGAATGAGCAGAACATCTCCTGGAAGATATGCCATACATGAGTTTGCAAAAAATGTATACAATGTGAATGTAACCGATGGGAAAGGAAATACACTCAATGCGACACGTCCAGATCCATATTCTTGGAACGTAAAAGGTCATGATGGTACTATTCAGGTATCCTACACATTATTTGCCAATCGCGGAGATGGAACGTATGCTCAAATAGATGAAACGCATGCACATCTTAATATGCCTGCCACTTTTATGTATATGCCTAGCCTTGCTAACAAACCCATTCAGGTGACTTTTAAACCTCGAAAGGATTTTAATTGGAAAGTAGCCACTCAACTTAAGCGTATAGATAACAATACGTTTTATGCGAAAGATTTACAGTATTTTATGGATAGTCCCACAGAGATTAGTAACCATAGTATACGTTCTTTTACTGTAGATAAGCAAACTGTCAATTTTGTACTACATCACAACGGCACAGAAGCTGAGCTTGACACCTATTTTGAAGATGTAAAAAAGGTCGTGTTGCAACAAAAAGAAGTCTTCGGAAAACTCCCTTCGTATGATTATGACAACTATTACTTCTTAGCCTGTTACATTCCAAATGCTTCTGGTGATGGGATGGAACATAGAAACTCTACCATTCTTACAAGTACACGAAGCCTCGCTGACGGAGGCTTAACTAGAAACATGGGCACTGTATCTCATGAATTTTTTCATGGCTGGAATGTAGAGCGTATCAGGCCGCAGAGTTTAGAACCATTTGATTTTGAAGCCGCCAATATGAGTGGAGAACTCTGGTTTGCCGAAGGCTTTACAAGCTACTACACTAGTTTGATGATGTGTAGAGCTGGATTACGTTCTAAGGAAGAATATATTAAAGGATTAACAGGCACATTTAACTACGTATGGAATTCTCCAGCTCGTGCATTTTTTAATCCTATAGAGATGAGCTACCAAGCTCCTTTTGTAGATGCTGCTACTGCTGTAGATCCTGTAAATAGAAACAATACCTTTATATCCTATTATTCGTATGGAAGTGCATTAGGTCTTGCTTTAGATTTATCACTTAGAGAAAAAGGACTCAACCTAGATGATTATATGAAGCTTGTTTGGCAAAAGCACGGTAAAAAAGAAAAACCATATACAGTAGAAGACTTACACACATTATTAAAGAAATATGCCGGAGATTCATTTGGAGATTTCTTTTTCCAAAACTATATCTACAAAAGCAATATGCCTGATATGAAACGCCTTTTTGAAAGTGTAGGTGTGTCTTTGTCACAAGACGAAAGCAAAGCTTCATTTGGTGTTCCTATTGTAAATGGAGCCATTACTCGAAATACAACTATTGGAACCGCTGCCTATAAAGCAGGATTAGAAAAAGGAGATACGATTATCAAAGTAAATAATGAGGTTGTAACAAAGGATACCACACTCGGTGATATCATAGCGTCACTTTCTCCTAATAACGTCTTGAACATTACCTATGAGCGTCATGGGGTTGCTAGAGAAACATCTGTAACCCTTCAACAAGATCCTTCCTATACTATTGAGTTAGACACAACGGTATCTGATAAGAAAATATTGAAGAGACGTGATATGTGGTTGAATGCTAAGTAAGTTAAAACAAAAAATGCGAAGCTTAAAAGCTTCGCATTTTTTTATATCTAATTAAAGGAATATACTTAATCTGCTAGTACAATCACTTTATTATTATTCATTTCAATAGTTCCACTTGTAATCGCTAGAGACCATCTTCCGTCACTTTCTTTTACAAATTTATCTTCAAAACCTTCTGCTATCTCAGGGCTTCCAGCAAATTTCACTTTTCCTTCTGCAAGTAATGATACGACAGCGGCGTGATTATTTAGCATTTGGAATTCTCCATTTACGCCAGGTACTGTAACAGATGTTACTTCTCCTTTTACTAGTGATGCTTCTGGTGTTACAATTTCTAAGTGCATACTTTTTAGTTTTTCAGCAAAACAGTGTTATATTGTTTCTTTACTGTATACTTAAATTATACTTCTGCAAGCATTTTTTCTCCAGCTTCGATAGCTTCTTCAATCGTTCCTTTAAGGTTAAATGCTGCTTCTGGAAGGTGATCTAACTCTCCATCCATAATCATATTAAATCCTTTGATTGTTTCTTTAATATCTACTAATACTCCTGGGATACCTGTAAACTGCTCTGCTACGTGGAATGGCTGAGAAAGGAAACGCTGTACACGACGTGCACGTCCTACGGCCATTTTATCTTCTTCAGAAAGTTCTTCCATACCAAGGATGGCGATAATATCTTGAAGTTCTTTATAACGCTGTAAAAGCTCTTTTACATTTTGTGCACAATCGTAGTGCTCATTTCCTAAGATATCAGCTGTAAGAATACGAGATGTAGAATCTAATGGATCTACCGCTGGGTAAATACCAAGCTCTGCAATCTTACGAGAAAGTACTGTGGTTGCATCAAGGTGAGCAAACGTTGTTGCTGGTGCTGGATCGGTAAGGTCATCTGCAGGTACGTAAACCGCTTGTACAGATGTAATAGATCCTCTTTTTGTTGATGTAATACGCTCTTGCATCGCTCCCATCTCTGTTGCTAATGTAGGTTGGTATCCTACGGCAGATGGCATACGTCCAAGAAGTGCAGATACCTCAGAACCTGCTTGTGTAAAACGGAAAATGTTATCTACGAAGAAAAGTACATCTTTTCCTTGTCCTTCTCCTGCTCCATCACGGAAATACTCAGCAATAGTAAGTCCTGAAAGTGCTACACGAGCACGTGCTCCAGGAGGCTCATTCATCTGTCCGAATACGAAGGTTGCTTTAGATTCTTTCATCGCTGTTTTATCAACTTTAGAAAGGTCCCATCCTCCTTCTTCCATAGAGTGCATAAAATCATCTCCGTATTTGATAATACCAGATTCAAGCATCTCTCTCAAAAGGTCATTTCCTTCACGTGTACGTTCTCCTACTCCTGCAAATACAGAAAGTCCACCGTGACCTTTTGCAATATTGTTAATCAACTCCTGAATAAGTACTGTCTTTCCTACTCCAGCTCCTCCAAATAATCCAATCTTACCTCCTTTTGCATAAGGCTCGATAAGGTCGATTACTTTAATACCTGTAAAAAGTACCTCTGTAGAAGTTGATAAATCTTCAAATTTTGGTGCTTGACGGTGAATTGGTAATCCGTCTTCGCCTGCTTTTGGTAAGTTACCGATACCATCAATGGCATCTCCAATTACGTTGAATAGACGTCCGTATACATCATCTCCAATAGGCATCTGGATTGGTGCTCCAGTAGCTACTGCATCTACACCACGGCTTAATCCGTCTGTAGAATCCATTGATATTGTACGTACTGTGTTCTCACCGATATGTGATTGTACTTCTAGAACTAATAGTGTTCCATCTGAGTTTGTCACTTCTAGTGAATCGTAAATTTTCGGTAATTCAGCGCCGCTTTCGAATGCTACATCTACTACTGGGCCAATGATTTGTGCAACTTTACCTGTAACTTTTGACATTATTAACTATTTAATGTTTAGCAAAATATATGATGAAAAAATACTTCGTTTTTCACCGCGCAAAGATACTGTTTTCTTCTTTATAAAAAAGCCTATTGTATTTAATTTTTATGGGGAAGTTTTTGCTTTCGCGAAAGCGTATTAAAACCCTCCAAAAACAATCTGATTTTTTAGACACAAAATCTACTGCCTATCATCACAGTATGTTCATAAAACATAGAAAAATTGATAATAATTTTAGCTGGTCTAAAGAAATAAATTTACATTAGCTTCACATTAATATTACAATTGTTTTATGGATAAATTTTTAGAACAAATTTCTTTAGTTGTTGAAGATTCGTTTTCCCCTAAAGCCTATATCGCATATATTTTACTATGTGCAACACTTCTCTATTTGCTAGCAGTAGTGTATAATAAATATGGTCAATCTATTTCAAATAGAGCTCAGTTATCTAAAGTACTTATGATAGTAGGTCTTACTACTTTTATTATTATCTCTATCGTAAAATCATCTTTAGCACTTTCATTAGGTCTTGTGGGTGCATTATCTATTGTACGTTTTAGAACCGCTATTAAAGAACCCGAAGAGCTAGGGTATTTCTTTATGGCTATTGCCATAGGTTTAGGCATGGGAGCAAATCAATTACTGCCTACATTAATAGGATTTGTGGTTTTACTCCTTATTATTATACTTCAACACAAAGGGCAATCTTCTTCTATTACTCAAAATTTATTGGTTAGCCTTGAATGTGATACTGACAAAAAAACAGCTATTATTAAAGATATAAGTGATACTGTAAGCGCAAATACATCGCAAATTGAGGTAAAGCGAATAAAACACGAAGCGCGATCTGTTGCTATTAATTTTTTAGTGAAAGTAAAGTCACTAGAAGATCTAAATAACATCAATGAAAAACTAATTGCTATAGATCCTAATGTACAAGTGACCTTTATAGATAATACGCTTTAAATAGTACCAATGAAAATCAAAAAAAATACTTCTGCAAAAGTAAAACCCTTTACGGTCGTTGCCATTATAGGGGTATTCCTTTTGAGTTTTTTTGCGCTTACTACAACCAATAACGATACTAAAGAAAAAAATACGACAACCTCTGATTTATTAGGAAAACGTACTTCTATTTATGGATTGAAGTTAAATTATGAAAATTTACTTAAGGAAGATAAAGGAAAGATTTTCGAGAATAGAGATCTTAAGATTTATGCGGTAAATAAATCCGGAATAGCAAAAGTTATTTATGCGTATAAGCATAAGCCTGAAGGTCGAGAAATTACAGATAATTTTTTCTTACATCTATATCTTAAAGATTCTACCAAACTTATGGGGAATGCTCGATTTGTAAACGTTGATTTTTTTAAGATGCCTAAAATGGTAATGAGTAATAATAAAGAATATTACGTGTATCATAAAGATTTGATTAGCTCAAATTATTTAGGAAAGGAAGTGCCTTTAATTGAAATAGACCATATACGTACAGGACGAAATAAGCCTAAATTTGATAGGTCTTTAGATCTTGGACAAATACCTATAAAAGATATCCCTGCGATAGAACTTGAAAGTGATTTAATGAAAATACAGATCACCACTAAGAAAAAAGATTTTAATAAGATCCTTGCAAAAAGAGACGAAGCACTTGCTATTGGAGTACTATCAACTCAAGATGATGATCTTATTAAAGGAAAAATAGCTTCTAATGATGGTGTTCAAAAAGATATAGAGTTACGATTAAAAGGAGATTGGCCTGACCATTTAAGACACAAGAAAAAATGGTCTTACCGTATCATTCTAAAAAATGGCGAAACCTATAATGGAATGCGCAAATTTTCTGTACAACATCCTAATGTTCGTAATTATCTATGGGAATGGCTAATAAACAAAGTTATAAGAGATGAAGGTATCATAGGCTTACGTTATGACTTTGCAGAAGTAACTATGAATGTAAAAGACGATCAAAAAACAGACACCATAGATATGGGTGTTATGGCAGTAGAAGAATCTTTTGATAAAATACTTATAGAAAATAACAAGAAAAGGGAAGGAATCATCGTTGCTTTTGATGAATCTGTTTATTGGTCTGATGTTAAGAAAGAAAGAGAACTCAATTTAGATCGCGATTCTTACTCTAAAAAAATTCGAAATATTAAAAGTGCTCCTATTAGAGTCTTTAATGAAAATAAAGTGCTTGCTGATCCGAAGCTTTTAAAACAATTTGAAACTGCAAAAGACCTATTAGATGGTTTAAGGCTAGGAAAATATAAAGCTTCTGAGGTTTTTGACTTAGACAAGCTAACTACTTTTGTTGCTATCAATAACCTTTTTAATGGATACCACGCTTTAATATGGCATAATTTACGCATCTACTACAATCCCATTACAGGAAAGCTAGAACCGATCTCTTTTGACTCTACAAGTGGGAAAAAAATGAAAGAGATTACACATTATCCTTTTACAGAGGGAGATTCTGTGTATCATGAAATGGTAAGAGAGAAACTCTTACTAGTTAGTAGCACTGAGTATATAAACAATTTCCTGGCTAGACATAAAACAGAACTTACCAAACTAAACACTTC
Source organism: uncultured Dokdonia sp. (assembly GCF_947492535.1). Taxonomy (GTDB): domain Bacteria; phylum Bacteroidota; class Bacteroidia; order Flavobacteriales; family Flavobacteriaceae; genus Dokdonia. The sequence goes on from NZ_CANLNH010000012.1 coordinate 155,179, forward strand.
ATTATTTACCGAATATGATCAATTTATTGAGGAAGAGACCCTAGAATATAATAGCAACTTTATCAAAAAAAAAATTGATCCGTCGTTATTAATCACCTCTAGTCTTATTGATTATAGTGAAAACACTATGGATATCTTAGTTCATAATCTGAGTGAATATCCTGTAGTCGTTTCTGAACTTCAGCATAAAGATGGTCAAAAACTTAGTACGAATCAAACTATTAAACCACTACTAACTGATTCAACACAATTAATTCGTTTTGAATTAGATGAAAATTTTGTCAATGCTTTTGTTTCAAAAAAAAATAAAAAAGGAAGCTTTCAATTCCCAAAAGATGTCAAGAAACTAAAAGTTATACATCATACACCTGGCATTAATACAAATAGACATTCTGAAGTGCAGCCTTATGGAATTAATCAAGAATTAGATAAAAGTGTAGCCTATTATAAGAAACAGAAAACAGAAAACTTCCAAGAGTTTTCTTTTATAGAAGAATTAGAAGAGAATATTCTTGTATTTAAAGAAGGATCGCACGAGATCACAAAAGACCTTATCATTCCTGCAGGATATACAATACAAGTATCTCCTGGATGCATGTTAGATTTTAAGAATGAGGCTTCTTTACTTTCATATGCAACATTCATAAGTAATGGAACTAAAGAAAAGCCTATCAAGTTTTATTCATCAGATGGTACTGGCAGAGGAATTTTTATTTCGAATGCCGCACAGCAATCTCAAGTACATTATAGCACGTTTGACAATCTTTCAAATCCAAAATCAGATATCTGGGAAGTGTCTGGCGCAGTCAATTTTCACGAAAGTGAAGTTATCATTACAAACGCTGTATTTAGCAATAATAGATGCGAAGACGGACTGAATATTATACGTTCTTCATTTACGATGACAGATACCAGGTTTGAAGGCACCCAGTCTGATGCATTTGATGGTGATTTTGTAACAGGTACATTAGAACGATGTACTTTTATAAATGCAGGAAATGACGGTATTGATGTATCTGGATCTGAACTTTATATAAAAGATATTACGGTAAAAAATCCATCAGACAAAGCCATAAGTGCTGGTGAAAACAGTACCATTACTGGACAAGACATTAAGGTCTCTGGCGGAGAAATAGGTGTGGTAAGCAAAGATCTCTCTAAGGTGGCACTTACTAATGTAAGTATCATAGACACGCGATTGGGTATTTCTGCTTTCCAAAAAAAATCAGAATATGGCGTTGCATCTATCGCGATTAACAATCTTACGTTAAAAGGCTATAAGCGTAATTATTTGATTGAAAATAAATCAATCCTCATGATAGATAATGTTGCTGTCGAAACAGTAGACAATAACGTAATTGATCAAATGTACGGAAAGGAATATGGGAAAAGTAGTCGTTAAATCTACACAAGCAATTGCTTCAGAAAATCTTCGATACGAACGTAAGTTTGTATATGACACAGGATCTCCTGAAGATATTATAGATGCATTTGTGCTTTCTAATTCTTTTTGCTTTCGCGAAATTTTTCACCGTCGTACAGTCAATAATATCTACTATGATGATCAAGCCATGAGCTTTTATCATCAAAATGTTTCTGGAGATGAACTTCGCGATAAATACCGACTCCGATGGTATGGGGATGCCTTTGAATCTATTGAGAACCCTGTTCTTGAAATTAAAAAGAAATATGGTAGTGTTGGAGATAAGTTTTCTTTCGCTTTAAGCGAAAAAACCTTTAACCTAAAAACGCTTTCAACTAAAGAGATTCAAGAAAACATAGTTCAAGCTATTGAAGAAAAGCATACCCCAGAACTAGCATTAAAACTAGCTAATTTAGCTCCTTCTTTATATAACTCATATGAACGAAGGTATTTCTTATCAGATTGTGATACGTTTAGAATCACCATTGATTATAATATGACTTTTTATAATCCTCATTTTGCTAATTACGAAGTATCTAAAGCACAATTACCTGATGTTGTTTTAGAATTAAAATATAAAGTTCCTCACGATAAAGAGAGCCGAAAACTTACGCAACAATTTACAGCACGATTATCTAAAAATTCAAAATATGTAAGAGGTATACATCTTATACATCACCAGCAAAATAACTAATTAGAAAATTGTTTGACATTAGTTGCCTTGTGTTTGTCGAAATTTATTGTTGATCAGGCTAAGAATGATGAGTTTGGTCAAAACTTTTAAAATTCATACACTATGAAGTCTAAGGCACTTATTTTATTAGCATCCGTTTTACTTTTAAATTCTTGTATTGTAAAATCACTTCAACCTTTTTATACAAAAGGAGACATCTCATATATTGAATCACTTATAGGAAAATGGACAGATCAAAAGAACAATACATGGGTTGTAACTTCTTTAAGAGAAGAATTCACTAAAGACCAGAAAGAAGGGGTGAAATTATCTGAAGAGGATAGAAAAGCTTTTGAAACCTATAAAGATGGATACCTGATCACTTACACAAGAAAAAATAAAAAAGCCGTTTTTATTGCCATGCCATTTAAAATAGAAGGGCAGTATTTCTTAGATTTCATTCTTTTTGACTTTGACACTGAAAGCATTAACAATTTAGCGGCAAGCCATCTTATAAAAACGCATTCAGTTGCAAAAATAGAACTTGACAACAACAAAAATGCTTCATTTTTATGGCTTACTGAAGAACATCTAAAAAATTTATTTAAGACGGATAAGCTACGTTTAAAACATGAAATCATAGGACCCGACGAAGCACTTCTTTTAACTGCATCATCACAAGAGTTGTCTGCATTTTTAAAAAAATACAATACCTCTTCTATTAAAGACAAATGGAAATCTTCAGATACAATGACATTAACTAAAAACACGCTTTAAGCCAATACTCTATTCTGAATGCAACCATTTAATTTTAAAACATTCATTAAGAAAAATAATTACCACAGACCACTTCTTTTTAATGGTGTACTGTGGTTACTTGCTTTTGTTATTTTACTATTTATTTTTTCCAAAGGGAAAACTCCAATAAAAGTAGATTATCTCTATACTTTTGTGTTTCTACTTTTTATGGTAATTCCAGTTACTATCAATTTTTACATCCTAATTCCTCGATTTTTGCAACTTGAAAAATACAGCACGTATTTCATTGTGTTTATTTGTAATCTACTTTTTTTCTCTACAATCTGCATCTTCTTTTTTCAATCGTTATTAGATTATCTATTTTCTGATTTCTTCTTTGTCTCTTACGTATCTATAACAAATGGCTATACGATATTCAGTATTTTTCTAATCACAACCACGCTTTTAAAATTGGCAGAAGATTGGTTTTATTTTAATACAAATGAAAACAGAATTTTAAAGCTTGAAAATCAACATATACAGACACAATTATCTTCATTACGATCACAAATAAATCCGCATTTTTTATTCAATTCTTTAAATGTGATCTATGCCATGGCTCTTGAAAAAGAAGAAAATATCACAAAAGCCATTGTAGAACTTTCTGACGTATTACGTTATGTAATTTATGATGCTAATACAGAGCGTGTGACTTTAAAAGAGGAAATACATCTCTTACAAAATTACATTGCTTTTCAAGAGTATCGCACTCACACTGCCCATATCGTTAATTTAAAAGTAGATGTTCAAGATGAATCCTTTAAGATATACCCCATGCTATTATTGCCATTATTAGAGAATAGTTATAAATACGGAATTCTTGACACCAATACGAGCGGATCAATACAAATAGTATTATTTCAATCTGGTAATCAGTTTAAATTTATAATACAGAATACAATAAACACTTCTATAAAAAACAACTTAGATGATGCCTATTCAGGTGTAGGCATAGAAAATCTTAAGAATAACTTACTTTTGGTATACCCAGAACAACATCAATTTATTGTAGAAAATACCCTTGATACATTTAAGGTAACTATTGAAATTACTGATGAAGATTTATAAAGACAAAAATATACGTTGCCTTATTATTGATGATGAGATCTCTTCTCAACGTGTATTGCAACACTTTATTAAAGACACTGAAGTTTTAGAATTAAAGCAAACATTTACTAATACCTCAGAAGCATTTAAATATTTGCAATTACACGGCGATATAGATCTTTTATTTTTAGATATTAATATGCCGCAACAATCAGGCTTAGATTTCTACAAAGGATTACAGCATCCTCCTGCTGTTATTTTCACTACTGCTTATCCGCAATATGCAGTAGAAGGTTTTGAAGTAAACGCTATTGACTATCTATTGAAACCCATTGCTTATGATCGTTTTCTAAAAGCAATAAACAAAATTCTAAATAGCACATCTCGCTCAGAAAATAGTAATGATTTTATTGTACTAAAAGAGAACAAAGCATTGCACAAAGTTTTCTTTAAGGATATTCAATATATAGAAGCTTATGGAGATTATGTGAAAGTGATTTTAGAAGAAAAAGTTATTGTCACTCATAGTACATTCTCTAGATTTATAGAAAGTCTACCTGACTATTTTATCCGTACACATAAATCATTTAGCATAAACTTAAAAAGGTTAAATCACCTTTCGGGAAATCAAATACTATTAGATTCCCATACAATACCCATTGGTCAAACCTATAAGGCGAATGTCTTAAAAGCTCTTAATTTTCAATCATGATTCTACGCATATTTTGCATCTTATTTGTAGCAATACTTTTTACACACTGTACTTCTGAAAAAGACATTTATACCACGCCTGCATTTTCCAAGAATGGAACGCTACACTGTGTTATAGAAATCCCTGGAGGGACTAATAAAAAAATAGAATTTAACTCTAAAACTAACTCTTTTGAAATAGATCAGAGAAATGGAGTTGATCGTGTTATTTTATTCTTACCATACCCAGCCAATTATGGATTTATCCCTTCTACAGTTTCAGATAAGTCCCAAGGAGGCGATGGAGATGCACTAGACATTCTTCTCATTTCAGAATCAATGCCTACCGGTTCAATTGTGGAAGTCATTCCTATAGCAATGCTCAAATTGTTTGACAATGGAGAATATGATTACAAAATTATTTGTATTCCAAGCGATCCTAAAAAACGTATTATAGACGCAACACATTTTGATGTTTTTTCAGAAAAATATACGCATGCAAAAGACATTATAGAATCTTGGTTTTTACATTATGACATCGGAGGTGACACATTAATTAGTAAGGGCTGGGGTGATGAAAAAGAAGCACTAGAAGAAATTACTAAAAGCTTAAAACGTTAGCTTTTGTATGAATAAGCTTATGACACAGTAAATTAATAAGGTAAATTTAGAAAATAGACTTAGGGATTTTAGCTTTAGTGTTGTTCTATATACAGAAACCAACCAAAATGACCACAAAAAAACCTCTGTTAATTTCATACATATACTCTATTCCTATGTGTGTGATTATTTTACTCACCTATTCTTGTAAGACAAAAAGCAAAGAATTAGTTCCTCCTCAAAATAACACTGTCATTGTTGACTTAAAAAAAACTGCTACTCCGAATCAGATCATATCTGAATTCAATACTATCTCTTTAAGCGAAATAAAAAAACTAAGTAACGCACTTAATATATACCTTTTTTCTTTTGACGCTAATCAAATTGATATCGATTCTTTAATCGTAAAATTAAAGAAATCTGATCATGTTGAAAATGCACAATCAAACAAAAAAACAAACACAAGAAATTAACCACTGAAAATTAATCCTATGAAAAACACAATTACTTTACTTTTATTATTTATTGGAATACACATAACAGCACAAGAAACCAATTTTGTACAAGGAGATATTCTTATCCAACTCAGAAAGGATTACACAGTAGCTGATTTAACTAATGATAATAGCAATATTACTATTATCTCTTCAAAACTAATTTCTAAACCTTTAAATATCTACAAACTTCATGTTGATACTGCTATAAAAAATGAACAAGAACACATTTCAGATTTTAATCGAAGTCTTGATGTCTTAACTGTTCAACTTAATCATTATACGTCTTCTAGAGCAACAACACCAAATGATGCTCTTTTTGGGCAGCAATGGCAATATTTTCAAGAGAACGATAGAGATATTGATGCTGATGAAGCATGGGATGTAACAACAGGAGGTAGTACTATGAATGGTGATGTTATTGTAGCTGGTGTAATAGACGGAGGTTTTAATATAAATCATCCAGATTTGATTGAAAATTTATATACAAATACTGCAGAAATACCTGACAATGATATAGACGACGACGAAAACGGATATGTAGATGATGTTAATGGTTGGAATGCCTTTAATAGTTCTGGAGTACTATTTGGTGCAAACTTTGATGATGGTCATGGAACTGCTGTACAGGGTATTGTTGGAGCTAAAGGTAATAACGACATAGGAGTCGCTGGTGTAAACTGGGATGTTAAAGTGATGACTATAAGTGGCTCAAGTGGAAATGAATCAATTGTTTTAGAAGCCTATTCTTACATTTTAGAAAGTAGGATGTTATACAATGAAACTAATGGAGAAAGTGGTGCTTTTGTCGTTACGACGAATGCTTCTTTTGGCATTGATTTTGGACAACCAGAAAATTCTCCTTTATGGTGTGCAATGTATGATACGCTAGGTCAAAATGGTATTTTAAGTTGTGGAGCAACTATTAATGGTAATCAAAATGTAGATGTAGTGGGTGATGTCCCTACTGCATGTCCAAGTGAGTATTTAATTGCTGTTACAAACACAAATATCAATGATGTAAAAATTAATAATGCAGGTTTTGGACTTGAAACCATAGATTTAGGAGCTCCAGGACAAGGAACCTTTACGACTAGTTCAAATAGCTATGGTGGTTTTGGAGGAACTTCTGCAGCAACACCACATGTAACAGGTACTATTGCCCTACTTTACAGTGCTCCATGTCAAACACTTGCAGATTTAGCATTGAGCGATCCTCAGCTAGCTACAGAAATAGTAAGAGATTTAATTCTTAATAACGTAGACCCAAATACTTCACTTGAAGGAATTACTGTAACTGGAGGGAGGCTTAATGTCAATAATAGTATGATAGATCTTATTAATAATTGCGACACGCTGCTTGCTATTAAAGATAATCTTCTAGAAGATAGACTTACGCTTTACCCTAATCCAGCCAAAGACATTCTTAATATAGAACTACCACAAAGTATTACTATAGAAGCCGCTTCTTTATATAATCTACAAGGTCAAAAATTAGCAAATACAGCAGTACTTAATAATAGTATTAATATTGCTAACTTAAGTAAAGGTGTATATATACTTACATTAAAAACTACCACAGGAACTAGTTTCCACAGAACATTTATTAAGGAGTAATTACATTAATTAAATATCTTTGTCTAGTCCTAACTAATCGATACAGATTATTAACGGATTAAATTTATTAATTAAAGCTGAACAATGATATCATTGT